>JBCCAY010000010.1:0-131912 GCA_039814575.1 Pseudomonadota bacterium | reverse complement strand
CTTCTTCGCCCTGCTTGATGATGAACGCCTTCTGCGCGTCCGTGAACTTCGATGCCTTCATCGTTTCCCACTCCGTTCCCCAGCCGAAAATCGACCGGAAAACTCAACCCCGATTCGAGGGCGTTTTCGGGGAGCGGATCATGTCAATTTGGCGGATGCCAGATAGATGTTGTAATCTGTTCCTCGTCAGGTCTGAACGACATTTGAGAGATTTTTCTGAAGGAGGGTGTCTGGTTTATCGTAGCCCCACGGGAGGAGCGCAGGTGAAGTAAAGATCTGGGCTGTAAGAGACGGTTGAACAGCATATCAGCACGTCCTCAGTGCAATGCGCAAGATGTACATGAGCGAAGGCAAGGTCAGGAATTTTATATCCGGTCTTTGGAGTAAGTATTCGATTGCCTAACTTTGTCGCCGGTAATGCATCGTACAGAGCCTTAATTACACCTGCTCGAAGGGGTTCCTGGAAGCGGACAAACGTCGCCTAACTATCGGCGCTGAGCATCAGGCATATGCGGGCGACGTCAATGAGCTGTGCTCTGAGATGAGCGAGTTGAGGGAAGCCTTGGTTGAAACCATTCTGGAAAACAGCTTGCTTAGAAAGCCTTAACAGGATTGGCGGAAGGGTGGAATCTTTGGTCGAAATCAAGCAATCTTTGACTACATTGTAAAACTTCAAAATAGAACTGGAGTTCTGGCGATGGCGGGAGCGAGTAAGTTGGCGGTGTTACTGCTGGGGATAGGCCTTTTGTGGTCTAGTGCGGCAAAGGCCGGTGAGCTGTTATCGCTTGAGAAGTACCCTGAGTTTCAAGGTGTCGGTGATGCTTTATTGTCCAAAGACGGTACATCGATTGCTTATACACAGTCGAAAATGGACGAGAGCGATGGATATCGGTTCAGGGGTGATATTTTCGTTCAAACGCTGGGTGACGACCGTCGCACCCATTTAGGTGGCGGCGATCTGCTAAATTGGACACCTAATGGGCTGCTTTGGTTCATAGATAATGAGAGTAGGTTGGTCCGCTATAATATCAGCACGAAACGTAAAAAGAGGATCTTTGCCCTTCCGAGTGATGCCGTTGGCGTTGTTGTCTCCCCGGACCAGCAAAAAGTAGCTTTCAGCCGTTATGTGGAAACGCCGCTGGAGAAACTCTATACGCTTCCCCCGCATATTGCTAAGACGGCAACATTGCCCGTCCCCTTTGACACGACCGATCTGCACCATCAGCGGGATGGGGTTGAGTTAGTGCCGCCTGGGACGTGGTATCTGTACATTGGTGATATAAAAACAGGCCGCACTGAACAGCTCTCCGGTTGGAATGATGTTCGGCTTGGGTGGTCTGATAGCGGCTTAGCCTACCCTGTCAGTATTGTTTGGTCGCCTGATGGGCGATCCATCTTTTTTGATGGGGATTTAAGAGAAGATCATGACCTTGGGGCGTGGTATTCATCAGTCTTCGAAATATCCCTCGATAATGGCGAGGTAACAGAGCTGGCTCAATGCGCATCTGGTTTTCCTTCCTTTGAACTTCAGGAGGGGTCGCCTAATGGTCGGTATCTCACTCTTTTAGGAGGATGTATCGACGATCTTTACACTCAGACCCCCAATGAGGTCTGGATTATCGACCGTGATGAAGGTGTCCAAAGACAGCTCACCAACCTTGATAGTATCGCTATCGGGTACTTCTTTGATATGGGGTGGCGGTCTGACGATGAGATTGTGTTCTCTGCGGCCACGCGGGGCGACGGTTGCCTTTATGGCGTTTCTGTTGCTGGGTGTACAGAAGAACTCCACTGTAGCACGGTGGGAGACTATTGGAGCCTGTCAGACATTGTTGGTGACTCTATTGTTGGCGTACGATCAGGGTTGTCGACCTTTCCCCAAATAGAAATGAAAAGTCTATCAGACCTTCATTCTGCCGACGTGTTGGTAGACCCTCGCGGGGCAGCGTTCCAGAATGTTCAGCTAGGGGGTGTTCGTAAGCTGAATTTCAAGTCGACTTTTGATGGAAGGGACTTGGTTGGCTGGATGATCACACCGCCGGATTTTGACCCCGCAAAACGCTATCCCGTGTTGCTTCGCCCTGATGCGCATGTTGGATTTAGTTATGAACTGCAGAACTTTGCCGCAAACGGCTATATTGTCCTTATTGTTCATTATAGATCCGAACAAGCGGGGGCAAGTTTCGGTACTGCCTTTCGCTTTGAGCTAGAACCGAGTTTAACGAGCGATAGGCTGACGGCGGATATTACCTCTGCGATTGAGCATATAAAACAATATCCATATGTCGATGACCAACGGTTCTTCATATCTGGTTCTAGCCAAGGCGGGCGGGTTACGGCTTGGATGATCACTCAAACGGATATGTTCCAGGCCGCAGTTGTACAGCGACCGGGTGGGATCAATCTTCTATCGGTAGCGCTAGAGACCGATGACGTCGGATATGCGATGTCACGTATGCCTCAAAATATGTGGGAAAATCCTGAGCCTTGGATGCAGGGTTCGGTGATCACCTATGCGGATCAAATAACGACACCAACTTTGTTGATCACTGGTGAGGATGACCTCCGAACACCCATGTCGAAGACAGTTGAGTTGTACTCGGCGATAAAGCTTCTTGGTAAGGCCGATGCGCGGTTGCTTCGAATGGACGGCGTGTCCCACGGCTGGGGGAATGACGCGGCAACCTTTATGCATTTACAGGGCAACGCCTTAGGATGGCTGAGCCGCTATAATGATAAAGCCTTCCAATTAGAAGGGCGCAACGGCGGGCCTTAAACAAGGGGCTGCGGTATCGGGCGTTTCGATTGAATCGCGCCCGATGCTGCTTGTTTTTAAGGTGCAACGGTGGCGCGGCGGAAAAAGATCGGTTCTCCTTGGCTCGCCCGGTTAAGTATATTTCGAATTGAAAAAAGACAAACTGCCGTCACAAAACCTAACGCGGCTAAGCCGATAAATACTAATTTTTGCTCATACGCATATGACAGCGCGCCAATTTCTGCTGAGAGCCATGTGCCAATACCGAAAACGGTGTAATACACACCAAATGATATAGACGTCATGCGTTCCGGGGATAAACGACTGACAGCTGCGTAACTGGCCGGCCAAAAGAAAACGTCGCCAAGCCCGAAACACAGATAGGTCGGTATAAACCACCATATTGAACTGACGCCGTCGGAGCTGAGATCGCGATCAATTGCGCTGAAGATCTGGAAGGCGTACCCAATCGTTAGAAGGCTAAGGCCAATTGCGAGTTTTGTGGGTAAATCGAGGTTTACTCCTTTTTTTTCCGCCCACGTCCAAAACCCATTTGAAAAAGGGGCCAGTAAAATAAAAACTCCAGTACTGATGCTTAGGAGCCACGTCGCTGGAACCTCAAATCCTAGTACAAATCGATCGGTGCTTTCCCTAGCAATGAGGTGAAGCACGCCGCCTTTCTGATAAAAAATTGCAGCATAAACCACGGCCGCTATTCCGGTAACAGCGATGACGGCGAGGCGGTTTTTTTCTTCTGCTGTGAGGCGCTGAGCGGTAGTAGTTTTGCTTTTGACCTTATTCTTCGGTTTATCGCCAATATCGCCTAGCCAGGCGCCTTGTTTGGCAAAGTAGATTATGAGACCGATGAACATCCCGACCCCGGCGGCGCCTAGGCCATAGTGCCAGCCATACTTCTCCCCCAGGGTGCCGGCGATAAAATTGGCCATAAAGCCGCCAAGGAAAATACATACAAGAAAAATTGTGTACGCATGATCTTTTCTTGGGTCTTTGGGCTGATAGAAACCGCCGATAATTGTGGAGATTGCGGGTTTGAGTAGGCCCGTCCCCACCATGATGAAGCCTAGACCGGTATAAAAGCTCAAGCTGACCGACAAATAAGCGGCGTTGGCCCAATGAACCTCAACGCCAGCAGCGATGGCCGCCTGTGCTAGGGCGTCCCACATGTCCTTTGACGGTATCAATGTTCCCAATGGTATGTGGGCGGCTTTTAGGGCGTCATGGGCGGGAGACCCGGACAGAGAGTCAATTATTGCAGGAAAATAAGCAGGCCCTCCCAAAAGGAAATGCCCTAGAACGATCAATGTCGCCCCCAATCCCACTGCACGCCGCTCGCCTAACCAGGAGCTTGCGATCCATCCGCCGAAGACGGGAGTGATGTAAATAAGGGCGGTATAGATACCATATAAGCGTAGCGCGGAGGTTTCACTCCATGCAAAGCCGCCGCTGGCTGTCGCATCGGTCAGAAAGAGGACCATTAGGCCCATCATGCCATAGTAACTAAAGCGGTCCCAAAACTCGGTTCCGCCGACAAGATAAATTCCTTTAGGATAGCCGAACAGCGTGCCCCCCGGAGCGTTGACGACGTAGCCGTTTTGCGAAGTGTGGTTACCGCGCATGCGAAAAAATCCAATATTTTACAACGTTGTAAGTGTCGAATTCTATGCGATCAGCCTGTTTTAAGGACAACAAGGCTATCTCTTTCCTTGCTTCTGTTGCTCTTGCTTAGATGCTCCAAGAGTAAAAAGCGTATAGAGACGAATTACGTTCGATCGACCGCTGTCGACTTCCTTATCCAATGTAACATTCCTGTCTGTACAAGCATTGCGCTTCAATTTTGGCGTCACGTTTTGATGGAGGCCGTTGTTGGCGTTTGGCGTTCAGCGCTGTTTGTCGTTTGTGTTTACTGTAAAGCGCATGCAGGACTTCAGTAGAAGCCCGCTATGAATGTTTTCGCAAACATTTTGGCTTGAAGGGCGTGCCGTGTCAACGTCAGAATATGCCGCTAGGTTAAATCGATCTACGTTAATTGGCTATCGTAGGGCGAGTATACTGAGAGTGAAGAAATGGACTCGCGTGATGAGCCGCAGCGTGGCGTGGTATATGTTTAACGCGTGCGCCGTCGCTCCCCCGCCGTCCAAAGAGCAATATTAATCTGCAATATGCAGATATAGATGCGGAATCGTGGGACGAACGATGTTCTTAAACGACGGTTTGGTGCGATTGGCGGGGGCGGCTATCAGTGATACGCCCTAGGGTCACTCAGTGCAGCGCCGATACGCCGGCGTGAGGCTTCGATTGACTGGACCCTTTTTCTTTCTTATTGTGTTTGCGCAAACATATCGATGTGTTTTAGGGTTTCGTCGCTTGGGCGGTATCGCATGTGAAGTTGTCCGGGCCGGCTAAGGGGAAGTAAATAATTGGCGTCAAATAGGAATAAGCTTGGTGTGGTTCTGGTTGGCGAGGGCGCTCTGTCAACGCGTGGAACAATGGGGAACGCAAGTACCTTTGAGCCGCCAGTCGTATATGAGACAATTCCCGCCATAGACTTTTCTTCGTTCACAGATGAGGTTCGCCATGCGGCATGTCATTCCTTTATTGCGGCATGTGAGCGACTAGCGGATCAGGGGTGTCGAGCGGCGATCTCAAACTGTAGTTATTCAATTATTCTTCAATCTGAAGTAGCCGAAAGAGCGGCTATTCCGATCGCGCTATCAGCTGTCTCTCAACTGTCTCTTGCTTTTAAGCTTGCGCCGCCCGGCGCCCGTGTTGCTTTGCTGACGAGTTATGCGCGAAATTACCGTGAAGAATACCTGTATGCTGCATGTGAAGCGGAGGAGATAGGTCGGGTCGTGATCATCGGCGGCGATGAGATACCCGCTGCGCAATCCTTCCTGGAGGGGCGAGGTCTGGACTATCAGGCGTTGCCAAATGGAGTTGGGGATCGTTTAGCTGAAGCTAGAAGAGAACAGCCGCGCATCGCAGTCCTTGTTTCGGCGTGTCCTGGCTTTTTACCGTTCTCGGACGATATTCGCGGCGCTTCTGGCTTGCCGGTTTATGATGTTTTAACGCTCGCCGCTTCGTTGATGGCGACGGCGCCTGACTATTAGGGAGGATTTGATGGAGTTTGTTGCGAAGACGTCAGCGAAGAACGTACGCCGTATTGCCGTTCTTGGAGCAGGGACGATTGGCTCGGGCTGGGCCGTGCATTTCTTGCGTTGCGGGTTCGAAGTCCGGTGCTGGGACCCTATCTCCGCAGCGCGTGAGAGCGTCCGAGACAAAATCGACGCCGTATGGCCTCTAGCTGTCCGAAACTCAGAAGATAAGGCGTCTCCGGACGGATTCCTTGTCTGTGACCAGTTAGAAGATGCGCTTCAGGATGTTGACTTTATTCAAGAAAACGCGCTTGAAAATTTGGCTCTCAAGCAAGAATTGTTCGCACAGATTGATGCGCATTGCTCGCCTGGGGTTGTTGTGGCGTCGTCCACTTCAGGCCTATTGATGACGGATATGCAGGCGAACTGTAGATACCCAGAGCGATTTGCGATGGGGCATCCCTTCAATCCACCTTGGCTGATACCCCTTGTTGAAGTTTGTGGTGGGAGTCGTACCTCAAAAGCCGCTGAAGACTGGCTGGAAGAATTTTATACCTATGCCGACAAAACGGTTCTGCGTGTGATGAAGGAGCGCCCAAGCCTGATTGTCAATCACCTTCAGGACGTCATCTTTAGGGAAGCGTTACGTATGGTGGCGATGGGCGAGGCCACTGTTGAACAAGTAGACATGGCGATTACGAAAGGGCCGGCCCTTCGTTGGCCCTTCAATGGGCCCATGGAGGGGACGGAAATAGGTTGGACCGGTGGAATGGAGGCGTATGCCGAGCTTTGCTTCAGTGAGGACGGTCCGGGAAAAGATTGGTTTGGCGATGATGTGGATATCCCAGCTTTGAAGAAGAAGCTGGTCGAGGGGTGTCGCGCGATGATGGATGGGAGAGATTTAGATGCTATACGCCGACAACGTTGGAGAAATGTGTGCGCGGTAGCGGACTTGGTTCGTGATCTTGACGGCGCTTAGGCGCAAAAGCGTGAAAACTAGGTCCGTCTACAATAATCATTGCAAAGGTAAGAATATGTACCTTCCAACTCTTCCAGAAACGAAAAGTTGTGTAGCGTCAAGGGCAAGGCTGATAGCGCGCACTGGTGTGCGCATCCTTTTTGGCGTCTTTGTTTTCATTTTTGGCGCCGTTGCGCCTGTGTCGGCGCAATCTCATCAGAGCGATAAGTCGTATGAAGTAAAACGTAACGTCTACGTACCAATGCGTGACGGTGTTCGTCTTGCGACAGATCTTTATTTTCCTCTGCCGGACAAGGGTAACAATCCGATCATTTTAATTCGGACACCTTATGGGAAGAGCAATATCGGCGCTGATATAAAAGAAACTCAAATAAGAGACTTCACGCAAGCTGGATATGTTGTTGCTATACAAGACTTTAGGGGCCTGTTTGAGTCAGAAGGCGTCTATAAAGTCGCTTCCGGCGACCGCACCGATTCGTATGATACGATTGAATGGCTGAGTCGGCAGAGTTGGTCGAGCGGGCGTATTGGGACGTTGGGTTGTTCTGCAGTGGGACAAGTGCAAATTAGCGCCGCCGCCATGCGGCACCCTGCCCACCGGGCGGCGGTTTTATCGGGACATGGCGGTGTAAGTCGGGTGGGGGACCGGTATATTCGCGGCGCGGCCTACGAGAATGGTGTGTTAGAGTTGGCGCAAAATTTTGGGTGGCTTGAGTCAATTGTTGATAGCCAGTCTTCTGCATCTTCGTCCACTTCTAAGGAAGACGTCGCGCGAAAAGTCGCGCGAAAAGTAGATGTTTTGCCGCTTCTCGACCTTGAGAGCGTAGATCGAGGTTCCTCATATTTTCAGTTGTGGTCTGACTATGCGCTTAACAATCCCGCTTCTGAAGTATGGGCGACGCGGGACCATGTTACCGATGATGACAAATTTAATACGCCTACGCTGCATATAGGAGCATGGTACGACAGTAACTCAGACGGCACGGTTCAGGGTTATCATTTGATGAAATCGCGCAGCACTACTCAAATAAGCCGTGATAATCAGCATCTCATTATGCATCCTGGAGTGCACTGCGCTCATCAATCGGCATTTAAGAACCCGTTGATTGTCGGCGCTAGAGATATGGGCGACGCTCGCCTGCCGTTCAAACAAGTAACGCGGCAATGGTTTGATCATTGGTTGAAGGGGAAAGGCGAATTGGATGACCTGCCGAAGGTGCAGGCATACGAAATGGGGACGAATCAATGGCGTACGTACCGCGAATGGCCGCCCGCGAACATTCGGACGCGCTCTTACTTTCTTCACAGCAAAGAGGGCGCTAACTCTCTTTACGGAGACGGGAAGTTGAGCATGACAGCGCCAAGGCGATCTCGTCGTGATGAGTTCGTTTATAATCCACTGGCGCCCGCGCCGACAATTGGTGGTGCAATTTCTTATGATGGCGGCGGCGACGCCAGTGGGCCTTTTGACCAACGTAGTGTAGAGGTGCGGAACGATGTTTTGGTTTACACGTCTGAACCGTTGGAGTCGGCCCTAAGAATCGCGGGACCTCCTAAGGTCGTGCTGCACGTTGGATCCTCAGCAGTCGATACAGATTTCACTGCGAAGTTGGTCGATGTTCTGCCCGACGGCACGGCGCTTAACATCAGCGAGACAATCATTCGTATGCGATGGCGAAATGGTTTAGATCAGTCGGATATGATGACGCCGAACGAGGTTTATGAAGTGGAGCTACCTCTCCCTTCAACCCACATTGCTTTGTTGCCCGGCCATAAGCTTCGTCTTGAAGTGTCGAGCAGCAGCTTCCCGCGTTTTCTACGAAATTTGAACACTGGCGGCGACAACGTTACAGAAAGCGAAACGGTTGTTGCGACGAACCGGGTTTATCATTCCCGTTCAATGCCTTCGCGGATCGAACTCCCCATCCTGCCTTAGAGCCCGATTGGAAATTCATGCAAAGCTGCCCCCCCTCGAAACAGACGTCAGTTGGCAAGAAACCCATGCGTCTCGGGCTCTAAAAATTTAAAGATAAGAACCGGAACCGAATAGTCGGAAGACTAGCGTACGTCTGACCCTCTCGTGTTGCGCAAGTTTCAGAGTTTTGAACCGGGCTCTTAGAAAGTGTCATGATTAGCTAACAGCAGCGACTAAAAATAACCAAGCTAACCAAATTCGCCACTCCATTTTGTTAGCTTGGGCTTTTGGTCTTCTGACGCTGTGGAAAATGTCTTTGGCTAAGCGTTTTTCTCTCAGCGTGCTAATCACGCTCTCTCGGTATCCTGTCTTCTTAGGATAGCCATGTGTTAATTAGAGGATGATCTGACGCCAAGCGCCTGAGCTCGATAAGAGATCTGTGCACTGCGGGCCTGCAGAATACAAAAGTATGAGTTACTCAACAAAAACTTTTGCCTAACGTATTCGGGCTCTTAAAGCGCAGAGTAATTAATTTACATAACGTCGCAAAATCGGGTTGCACATGCCGGCGGGTTAGCTAATGTAGCTGCGAATTATTCTTATCTGGGCGTCCATTGGCGCGGCCGGAGATTAAACGGCATGTGCGTCGTGAACGATAGAAACTCTTTTTTCTCTTTAGCGAAATCGCATCGCGTACGGGCGTTCGACGACAATGAGTGAGAGCGCGCGGCTAAGCGCCCGCGATGCGCAAAGCATATTTGCTACAAGGCCCAGCCGGCCGCGCAAGGTTGTTGATTGCCCTTCATCGGAACAATCACCGCCGCGTGTCACGAGGTTATACGAAGACTACGCTGCGCAGCTTTCTGCCACTTTGCGAAAAATGTACGGTGATGGGCCGCCGGACCCGGACGATATCGCTCAGGCGGCGTTTGAAAAGGTCCTTGAACGTGGCGATACGGCTTCGATCCGTAACTTGAAAGCCTTTCTCTGGAGCACGGCGCGCAATCTCCTCCGTAAGGAAATTCGATCGAGGGATGTGCGGGACCGCTACGCTTTCGACATTGAGCAAATTTTTTTCGTGGAAGTCGGTGACGATCGGACGCCTGAAAGGGCCATGGAAGCGAAACAGCAATTGAACTCAATCAACGATTTGCTGCGCAAGATGCCAGAACGACGACGACGCGCGTTGATCTTGCATCGTATCGACGGATTGTCGGTGGCCGAAGTCGGTCGGCGTATGGGGGTCGGGCGCACCGCGGCGGCGAAGCATGTGGCGCGCGCGTGCGAAGACATTGATACGATGCTCGCTGAACAGGCGGAGCGCTGAGGTGATGAGTGATGCGGACGACGAGTTGAGATCGATCCGAAAAACCGCCCATGACTGGCAGGTCCGGATCAACAATTTCGAGATCAGCGATGCCGAGCGGGCCGCTTTCGAAAAGTGGATTAATGCCGATCCGCGCCATGAGGACGCCTATGAACGTGCGTCGACAATCTCCAGCGCCATGGGCCGGTTATCGCGCGACGATATTGACGAGCGTTTTGCAGAGATCGGCTCGGAAGATCGTATCTTTGCGTTATCGAATGTCGCAATAGGCGGTCTAAACGCCAGGTTGTTCCAAGTGGCGGCCGCTGGCGCGGTGCTAGCGGCGATGTCTGTTGTCGCCATTCCGACGATATTTGGAGGTGGCGACACGCCTGACGCAATCGAGGCGGTCGTTTCCGTCACATTCGTAAGCGCGATCGGGGAAAGCCGTGAGATAACCCTCAATGAGGGAACCAAGGTTACGCTGGGCGCGGCGAGCGAGATCGCTGTTTCGATTTTGTCCAACGCCCGAGATGTCGAGCTTCTAAGAGGCGCTGCGTTTTTTGACGTCGCTTCCGATCCGACAAGACCGTTTACCGTCACCGCCGACCGGTTAACGGCTAAGGCGCTCGGGACCCAGTTCGATGTGCGCCGATCCGGCGGCGTTACGCGCGTCGCCGTCGCCGAAGGTCGCGTTGAAGTTGGGTATCCCATGCTTATCGACGGCGAGGCGTCAGATTTTGTTACGCGGCGCCCGCTGAGCGCTGGAACCCAGATCGCCGCAATAGATGGCGACGGGCTGCAATCTACAGTTTCAGTAAACATCGGGCGGGTTGGAGAATGGCGAAGCGACAGGCTTGTCTATGAATCTGCATCCCTCGCCGAATTGGTCGCCGACGCCAATCGGTACGCCAATGCGCGCGTCGAATTCACTATCGGGTCTGAATATGTCTCAGCCTATAAAATTTCGGGCGCCTTCAACGGGCGCGATATTGACGGGATGCTCAATACTCTAGAAGCGATCCACCCGGTCGAGATCGACCGAAGCGAGCCGGACGTCATCCGCATTCGGGCGAAGACGGCTAGGGCAAAAGACGGCTAGGGCGAACGGCGCAGGTCGCATTTCTTCTACACGTTCCGAACTTTTTTTACGCGGCAAGGTGTCGATTTCGACTTCTTAAGGGTCATAGCCTTGAGGGCTGCGCATGCGGCGCATTCGCAAATTTTCTTTGGGGCGGCATCGTGAACATACTCGAAAAAATTCAATGGGGTAAAACAGCATCGCTTGGTGTTGCATCGGCAATCGCAATTTCCGTAGCGGCTCCGGCGGCAATGGCTCAAGAAGATCAGGATCGGGACGCTTACGCGGAGGCGGCGGCGCGGCAACTCTATGTTCCTGCCGGACCGTTAAACAAATCGCTGATCGCGATCTCGAACGCTTACGGGCTAAACGTCATTGCTTCAGATGACCTCGTCGTGGGAAAAACCGCGCCCGTTATATCCGGTTTGATGGGCGCCCGGGAGGCGCTGGGGCTGGCGCTCGCGGGATCGCGCCTGGTTTATACGTCAACCGACGGTGCGTTCATCATCGCACAACAGGCTGCGCAATTGGAACGAGCGCGCCAATCTTCAAAAGGCGCTTACGTAGAGGACGATCTAAAACCGCGTGTCGGCGAGACGATAATTGTTGAAGGCCGACGATTGACAACGGGCAATATTGGCAAGAATCAGAATTTCAACGCTCTGGGCAATCGACCGATATTAGATACGCCGTTTAGCGTTACTTCTTTTACGTCAGAACTTGTTGAATCCACAGTTAGCGCATCCTTACGTGATATTTTGACCCGCGATCCGTCTGTTTCCAGCGAAGACCAAGCCGCGGGATTTCTTGATGAGTTCACGATTAGAGGGTTTTCGGTTGGACGCGGCGCGTTTATTTATGACGGTCTTCCAAATCTGCTCCCTGAGCAAGGATTTATAAATGCCGCGCAGTTGGAGCGGGTTGAAGTATTTCGAGGCGCGAATTCCATAATCGCTGGCGCGTCGACAACGAACCGATCCGGTCCCGGGGGCGCGATAAACGTTGTTCCGAAACGACCGGGCGCTGAGCCGGTTACTTCAATCAGCGCTGCTTATCTATCAGATTCAGCCTACATATTTTCCGGTGATTTGTCCCGTCGTTTTGGGCCCGGGGATCAGTTCGGCGCCCGATTGGTGATCTCGACGCAAGATGGAGAGCTTGCTGTAGACAATGTCGAGCGACAAAACGATTTATACTCGCTCTATGTAAATTGGCGGCCTACGGAAATTATTGACTTGAATGCTCAAGTGGCGCGGATCGTAGATGTTACGACGGGCTTTCAAGACAACCTTTTTGTAAGCGCCTCAGCGACGCAATTGCCGCCCGTGCCTGATCCGCGGCGAAATTACGGTCAGCCTTGGACGCAGATTCAAGCAAGCACCGGTTGGCTGTATCAGTTCAATGGGACAGTGACCATCAACGATGATACGTCTGTTACAGCAGGCTATGGCGTTTATGATACAGACGGCGATCCCTATGTGGTGAGTACGTGTTTTGGGGTAGAGGAAGACGGCCGTTGTGATTTTTTCTCCGACGTCGGTCGTTTTCCAACGAAAAATGAGACCTTCAGTATAATAGCAAATACAGCCCGCGATATCGGCGGAATCAATTTGTCGGGAAGCGTTGGATACTCCCGTTCAGAGGTCGATCAGCTATTCGAGAGTTTCAGTTTCGCTTTTTTGGGGAATTACAATATTCTTGAGCCACAGATCTTTCCTGAACCCGTTGATCCTGGGGAAGTCCTTGATGAATTCGGTGGATTTTCCGGTGGTGGGGAACGTGTCGTCGATACAATCCTCGTCAAAGGAGAGTTGCGTGCGTGGAATGATCGCATTGGTGTTATAGGCGGCTTCAGCGCGGTCGATATCCAAGATGGCTTTTTCAATGAATATGAACAAGACGCGATTGCTCCGTTTGCCACGGTTTCTTTTAAACCCACCGAGAATTCATCCCTCTATACGAGCTACACCGAGGGCTTGGAAGTCGGCGGTATCGCGCCTGCTGGCGCTGTAAACGAGTTTGAGAATTTGGAGCCGATCACGAGCCGCCAAATTGAAGCGGGCGCAAAGGTCGAATTGGGCTCGATGCTCGCCACAGCAGCGATATTCCAGATCGAAAGAGACTTAGAGTTACTGAATAGCCAAAATGTCTTTGTACAAGATGGTAGACAGGTTCATCGCGGCGTCGAGTTGCAGGTTACCGGTGAGGTCCTTGACGGTTTGGAATTGATCAGCGGTTTTACCTATCTTGACGCTGAAATCGAAGACAATGGAGATCCAGCCATTGCTGGCAATCGTCCGCCTGGCGTCCCCAAGCTTTCGGCATCCATATTCGCGGACTATCAATTTCCCTTCGCAAACGGCCTAAGCGTAAATGGGGGACTTCGTTACGAGGGGCCGCAATTCGTCGATTTGTCTTTTGGCCAATTATCAAATGCGATCGAAGTGGACAGCTTTATCGTCGCCGATTTTGGCGTTGCGAAAGAGTTCGAGACAGACACCGCTGAATTTACGCTTCGTTTCTTCGTCAACAATATTTTCGACGAAAATTATTGGGAAGCGTCAAACACACGCGGGCTCGTGATTTCATCACCACGAACGCTTCGCGCGAGCATCACCGCTGCTTTTTAGTCGGCGGTTTGGAGCCTAGGTGAACGTTCACGTGCGTTTGGAAGAGAGCTCGATAGGAGACGGATAGATCTCTTGAAACTTTCTGTCTGATGAGTGAATGGCATGAGAGAGAGTTAGTCTCGGAATTAGTTGCGCAGTGAATTCTGAGAAGGAGACCGTGGATGATTGAGACTCTGTCATCTAGCATCCGCATGCAGAATAACAATTATCGACGCTGTTAAAGCTGCAATGAATGAATGACGGCGCGCGTATATTGATCGCAAAGACTTCGCGCAGCGCCCATGTATTATGGGCGCTGCGCAATCGTGGTTTCGTTAGCCTTGGTTTTAACGCAAGACGCCGTTTTGTATATCCGTAAGAGGAATACTGTGACTTTGAAGGTAACGAGTAAAACTTACTCGTTACCTGCTTTGTCGTGATTGATTAAAAGTCGATATCAATCGTCGCGATTAGGGACGCGGGTTGTTGGAAGTAGTTTTCACCGTACCAAGCGGGGGTGATCGACTGGTTTCCTCCGAAGACATTGCGCCCGTTCAGCCGAAGTTCGATATTGTCGGTTACATTGTAGTAAGCGACAAGATCGACTTCGATGAAGTTATCGGTGTCAAGGAAGCGGTTGAAACGCACCACGCCGTCTTCGTCAATGACATCCGCAATTGGAACGCCGTTAAAGGATTCGACGCTCGCGGGAATCGTTGAGCTAAGCGTGTCGCCGAAATCCTCTATGCCCCGATTGACGCCAAGATCAATTCCGCCGCCAAAGCCAAAGCCTGCTAACGGGCCATCGACGATGTCGTAGGTGGTGAAGAACTTCACCGCGAGGTCAGGCGAGGGGAGCTCAATGTCGCCAAATCCGTCATCGATATAAGAAATGCCGCCGCCAAAACTCCATTGCGGCGTAATTGAGCCGACCAATTCGATTTCGACACCTTGCGCTGATTGGTTGGAAATACCGAGGACCGCCCCGTCTTGAAGAGGGGAGGATGCTGGACATGGTCGGAACGTTAGGGAGTTTACTGATTTTGCGTCAAAGAAAGCGATACTTCCCAATAAGTTTGCGTTCGGTTCCCATTTCACGCCAACTTCGTGGGCCCGGTTTTCTTCGGGATCGACGGTGGTCAGGTCACACGTCAGTGAGCTGTTGTATTCAAAGCCCTCGCTATAGGCGTAATACGCCGTGACGTTTTCTACGATGTCGTAAGCGATAGACGCGGAATAGCTGAACACTTCATTATTGAATGTTTCAACACTGGAGTCGCCTTCTTCCTCAATCGTGACATCGCCTTCACGATCATCATATCGAATGCCGCCGCCGATCCGAAGGCGGTCGAAAAGATCGAGGTTTAAGAGCGCTGAGAACGATAGAATCTCGTTTCCAAAGGATTCAACAAAACTATCGTCCCTAACGGACCCGACAAACGGATTCGGTTCGTCGCGAGCCGGATTGAAAACATCGATCGGGAAGCCGTCAATGCTGTCGTCATAGGTGTTGAAGGCGAACTCAGTCTCCTGGTCAAAATACTCTCCAGAAAGAACAAAGTTTAGGATCGCATTGTCACCAATATCGGTTTTTCCGTTCCACCGCAGTTCAGCGAACTGTGTTTTCTGCGTGTCGCGGTAAGGAAAGGACTCAAATGTGCCGATGCCGAAATCCGGCGAGCCGGGCGTCAAATCAATGAAACCGCCGTCATATGACTCGTTGAATGTTTCAGCGAGGTACATCTCGTTGCCGTCATTCGTCACCCGTACTTGGGAGTACGTCGCGGAGATGGAATGATTGTCATTGATTTTATAGTTAGCGCCGGCTTGGCCGAGGAAGAAACTCGTATTGACCTTGCTTTCCCGTCCGCCTGGAAAGAAATCGCGGCTAGGATTGAAAAAGCTGAAGACCGGATTGGCGGGATCGGTGTCGTCTCGGCCTAAGGGCAGACCGTAACTTAGCGGATCTTCGCTATCAAAATAATAGGCGTTGCCGGAGACTGTCAGTCGGTCAGTAAGGTCGACTTCAACGGTTCCATAAGCGGCCTCCGAATTAGAGTCGAAGTTGTTGCCGCTAAAGTTCGTTGGGCTACTTGTGCGGACATAAGACCCAAGGGCTCGCACTGTTCCGGAATCGTTGAGCGGTCCACCATAGGTTACTTCGCCGCGCACTTCGCCGAATGAGTCGAAGCGGATCGCCGCATGGCCCTGCGCCTCGTTCGGAGCGTCTTTGAGCGCAATATTGACAAAGCCGCCCGCGCTAATCTGCCCATAAGAGGCCGCCTGCGAACCTTTGACGAACTCCAAACGAGAAAGAGCGGCGGTATCAATTAACAGCTCAGCGCCGCCGATTGGCGCGCCGTTAACGCGGATGGCGTTCAAGCCGTTTAAACCAAACCCACGTGCGGTGAAGAAGTTGAAACCAGCCGAGCCGCCGGCGAAGTTCGTTATGCCGGGTACGAACTCAATTGCTTCATCGGCGCTGACGATGCCGATCGTATCAAAAAAGTCGTCGGTTAAGACGAGCACCTGTCCGGCTGTTTCTGCCAGCGGCGTATTCAACTTTGTCGCAACGGAGTCTGATGGGTCGCGGAACATGCGTCCCTGAACCACGATCTCATCTACATTGTCGCCGTCGGCTTGTGCATACGCACTGCCGCTGTTCCAACTTAGAACCGCCACCGACACCGTCGATAGCAATCCAAATAGTCCCCGTTTTTTATTTTGACGTTCCATTAAAGTTTCCCTCACTTCTTTCGCTTCATTTGCCGGCGCCGGCGAAACAACCAGCACGGCTTCGGCGTTAATGCTCCCGACGAGGCCCGTCCCGCTAAGCAGGACGCCGATCGCTTCATCCGGGGCGTATGCTCCCATCAGCGCATTGGCTTCTACGGAAGCAACGAGTTCTTGAGGAAACAACAGGCCAACGCCGCTCTGACGCGCAAAAGCGCGCAGCGATTCGGCCAGGCCTTGCTTCGGAATGTCGAATTGGATGGTTTCCAATTCCGTAATGTGTCTTACAGGCATATTACCCTGCGCCGCCGCATTCGCGCACGTCATGCACGAAGCAACCAGCACAAGAAAACACCTCAAGACCGCCCTCCCTAAACGCGGCAAAGTTTCCCCTACTTTCGTCGACAGCGACCTTCGATTAACTTTTTTGTACGCTGCATAAAGATAGAGAAGCCGCCGTCAAAAAACCTCTATATGTTTTTCATTTTTTTCCGTTACGTGAATCAGATCGCTTTAACGTGCAAAGGCGCGCCCTGCGGCGGCGCCCAACATCGTTGATGCGGTCACCGACCATTATCCGAGATGTAAAACACGCCATTTTCAACTTCATCGACGCGCACACCAAACCCCTGCTCAAGCGAGGTGAGTATGGCCATTGTTTGCTCTGCTTTGAAATACCCGCCCACAAGCCGTGAGCGAATATCAGGATCAGCGATAACTATTTGATAAGGCGTATACCGGCTTACTTCTTGGATAACGTCAGCCAGGGGCTCGTCGTCGAAGACGAGCACGCCCTCTCGCCAGGAAAGCGCCTTATCGACATTATCCATTTTTAAGGACGCGAACGCAGTCGTATCATGGGAGAAGACGGCGGCGTTGCCTGCATCGACGAAGCGGGGCGGCGTCAGCATCTCGGCGGTTTCGGCGCTAAGGTCATCGGTGTCGACGCAGTCTTCGGGCGCTATCCGTACACGTCCCTCGTTCACGATCACTTCGACGTCTGACTGGCGTAAGTGGACTGAGAATTCGGTGCCCACGGCTTCCACCATACTGTCTCGTGAGCTCACAACGAAAGGAATACGGCTATGGGCTACGTCAAAATGCGCCTCACCGGCGAGCAGGCGTATTTCTCGCATGTCGCCTCTGAACGCCACCTCAAGACGACTGTCCGTGTTCAGTAAAACAGTCGATCCGTCCGGTAACATTAAGGATTTCCGCTCGCCAATGAGCGTCGCATAGGCCCCATTTTGCGCTACTAAATCTCTTTTGTCAGCAGTGAATGACAACCAAAGGACGGCGCTGATGGCGGCGAGCGCGGCGAACGAAGCGGCGTAACGCCAGCCACTGAAACGATCGCTCGTGTTGCTTGGAGAAGCCTTATCGTTCTCGATCGCGCTTACATTGACCAGAGGAGCCAGATTATCAATCCGATCCCAAAGTGCAGAAAGGCGAATAATTTCAGATCGGTTTTGCTCGTCCGCCTCAATCCAAGCGTGAAACTCCTGCTCCTCAGCGGGGGTTAGGGCGCGTCCGTCAAGGCGCGCGATCCAAGTGCTAGCCGCTGCGGTCGCTGTCGTTGTGTTTGGAAATTGCGTTACGTCAGTCATCGGTCGTTAACGATACTCATGGCTTTTTGGCAGCTGGGGTTTTGGGGTCCGCGCCTTTTTTTGTCGGTTCTTTTGTCGAATCCTGTGGCTGCGCCGTGCTCAGGCGCATATAGGCGCTGCACTTTTCGAGCGCCTTTGCGAGGTGCTTTTCGGTTGTGCTTGTCGAGAGCCCCATTGTTTCCGCGATCTCCTTATGCGATAGACCGTGGAATTTCCTCAGAACAAAAACCTTCCGGCATTGCGGGGGGAGCGCTGCAATCGCTTGATTTAAGGCGTTCATCTCCTCTTTGCCGGAAAGCGCATCAAATGCGGATGGCTCATTAGAAGAGAGATCCGTCGTGTCAAAATCCTCTATATGATCTGTCAATTTCGTCGACATTTTCGTGCTTTCGCGAATTGCTAGCGATTTTGCGACCTTAAATAAATAGGATTTCGGATGGTTAATCGGATTTTTGTGTTCCGCCTCGTACGCTAGGGTGAACGTCTCTTGAAGAAGGTCTTCTTGATCCGACGACTTTCTTAGATACCGCCTCAACACCGCACGTAAGACTGATTTGTATTGCATATACGCCGAAAAGACGGCGCTGCCCTTTCGCGCCGCCTTATCCTCGTGTTCGTCATCATCTACGTTCGTGCCCATGGGGGTGCGCAGTACATTGCTTCGCTGATTTAAAAGAGTCGCGCTAATTGTCGCCCGACTGTGACCGCGGTCAGGCGAAGACGCAACCGTGCTCTATGTTATCGAAAAACGAAACTCTTAAAGCTACCTGATCGCGATTTTTGGACGTTTGACACCGCAAAATACTCTATCGCGTAATCGTATAATGGGTACAGACACTCTCTTGATAACGAGATTCACGACATTTTTATTGGTTGAACCCGTGATGAAATTTTCGCCTCGTTGACCAAACAACGTTCGGTCTCGCGACATCGCGTGATTGAACGGGACGAGCTACCGGACAAGGGCATGCGGACTTTTCAACTTCGCGCCTGCGCGCCGGCTTATCTTGCGCCTGCAATCGCCGCATTGCACGGCCCCGTCACCACGGAGTGCGTTGATCTCAAACTATAGATGGGCGGTTAACGGAAACCTCAGAAGCCGGACAGGGCAATCTAGGTTATAACCATTTCGCTTCGTCTTCTCCGAGAAGCGGGGAGGGTTCGTCTAAGTTAAGCGTTGCGTCAGAAAAGCGGATCGGCGTTCTCACGCCCTGAATAACAGCGCCGTCTTTGTTGCGGCGCAATTGCGTCAGCATTTTCCGCGCCTTGATTTGCGGGTCGTTGAACGCTTGCTCGACGGTATTGATGGGGCCTGCAGGAACGCCGACTTTCTCTAGCTCAGTAAGCAGAGTGTCGCGCGCCCATTTTTTTGTCGCATTGGCGATCTGATCGCTGAGGGAACGCCTATTGGCGACACGCACCGCGTTCGTCGCAAAGCGCGGATCTTGAGGAAGCTCACTAAGATCGACGACGTCGCAAAACCGGCGGAACTGTTCATCATTTCCAACCGTTAGAATGAACCAATCGTCCTTAGTCTGAAACGCTTCATAGGGGGCGATATTTGGATGAACATTGCCGGCGCGGGTTGGGTTCTCGCCGGACGCCAAATAGTTCATGCCTTGATTGCCAAGTACACCGACCATCGCGTCTAGAAGCGCCATATCCACATGTTGGCCCTTGCCGGTTTTTTCGCGATGCGCCAAAGCAGCTTGGACGCCAATAACGGCATAGAGTCCGGTGAAAATATCTGCGAAGGCGACGCCCATTTTTTGCGGCGATCCGTTCGGATCTCCCGTGAGATCCATGATCCCACTCATGCCCTGAATGATAAAATCATATCCCGCGCGATCGGCATAAGGACCATTATGGCCGAACCCCGTAATAGAGCAGTAGACAAGGCGTGGATTTATGATTTTAAGGCTCTCATAGTCGAGACTATATTTCTTTAGGCCGTCAAACTTGAAGTTTTCAATAATAACATCAGCGTCTTTAGCAAGCGCTTTAACGTGCACTTGGCCGTCTTCCTTCGAGAAATCAATCGTGACGGAGCGCTTTCCACGATTGCAGCTATGGAAATAAGCAGCGTCTTTGACGTCGGTCGAGCTTTCAATAAAGGGAGGGCCCCACTTTCTGGTGTCATCACCTTGCGGGCTCTCAACTTTGATGACGTCCGCTCCGAGGTCGGCAAAAACTTGTCCGGCCCACGGGCCGGCCAGAATGCGCGCTAACTCAAGGACTTTTAACCCTTTAAGAGGTGGTTCTTGATTCGTCGTTGCGCTCATCAGAAAGCCGGGATATCGGTGATGGCGCGTCCAATAATTAGCGCGTGGACGTCATGCGCGCCTTCATAGGTATTGACGGTTTCAAGATTCATTAGGTGGCGCATCACGTGATACTCCTCGGAGATGCCGTTGCCGCCGTGCATATCACGCGCCTGCCGGGCGATGTCGAGCGCTTTACCGACATTATTCCGTTTAATGATGGAAATCATTTCTGGTGCAAAGCGGTCCTCGTCCATCAGGCGTCCGACGCGCAACGAGGCTTGCAAACCGAGCGTGATTTCGGTTTCCATATCGGCTAGTTTTTTCTGATAGAGCTGGTTCGCTGCGAGAGGTTTACCGAACTGTTTGCGCTCTAAGCCGTATTCGCGCGCCGCGTGGAAACAGAATTCAGCCGCGCCCATCGCCCCCCAGCTAATGCCGTATCGGGCCCGGTTTAGGCAGCTGAATGGTCCTTTCAAACCGCGCACGTTCGGCAGAAGGTTCTCATCGGGCACGAAAACATCGTCCATCATAATCATGCCGGTAATAGAGGCGCGCAATGAAAGCTTGCCTTCGATTTTGGGCGCAGACAGACCGTCCATGCCCTTTTCAAGAATAAAGCCTCGAATAGCGCCGTCATGGGCGTCGGACTTCGCCCAAACGATAAAAACGTCGGCAAACGGTGAATTTGAAATCCAGGTCTTGGACCCTTTAAGCCGGTATCCGCCGTCGACTTTTTCAGCTCGGGTGCGCATGCCCGCGGGGTCGGAGCCGGCGTCGGGTTCGGTCAATCCGAAACAGCCGATAAATTCGCCTGTTGCCAGTTTTGGTAGGTATTTTTGTTTCTGATCGTCGCTGCCAAACGCATTGATCGGATACATAACGAGCGATGACTGCACCGACATCATAGAGCGATAACCGGAATCGACGCGTTCTACTTCCCGCGCCACCAGTCCGTAAGCGACGTAAGACCCGCCGACACCGCCATACTCTTCATTGACGGTTACGCCCAAAAGCCCGAGCGCGCCCATTTCTTCGAAGATCTTCGGGTCGGTTTTTTCTTGGGAGAACGCGTCGATTACACGTGGCAGAAGCTTGTCTTGAGCGTAACTTTGCGTCGTATCCCGGATCATACGCTCATCGTCTGAGAGCTGATCATCGAGTAAAAACGGATCGGACCAATTAAATCTTTCCATAGCGGCTACTTTCGGTTGCTATGCTGCGTTTTTAGATGCTTGCAACACTGCAGCTTCGATGGAAGCCTCGAGAATGTCGAGGCCTTCTTCCAAGATATCGCTCGGCGTTGTGAGGGGCGGCAAAATTCGAACAGCGTTAAAGCGCGTGCCGCAAACGAGAATGATGAGGCCGCGTTTTTCCGCTTCAGCCACAATAGCGCCGGCTAACGTCGCATCGGGTTCTTTAGTGTTACGGTCTTTTACAAGCTCAAATGCGATCATCGCTCCCGGACCGCGAACATCGCCGATCGCCGTCAACCCTTGGCGTGCGGCAAGCTTGTTGAGCCGCGATCTAATCGCGTCGCCAATTTCGGCGGCGCGTTCACAGAGTTTTTCTTCTGCGATGACATCAAGAACAGCGTTCGCGGCGGCGATGCTAAGCGGGTTGCCGGCA
Source organism: Pseudomonadota bacterium (assembly GCA_039814575.1). GTDB lineage: Bacteria > Pseudomonadota > Alphaproteobacteria > Caulobacterales > Parvularculaceae > MED-G105. Next base: position 109,924 of record JBCCAY010000010.1, on the reverse strand, counting down.
TAAGTGCCGCCAAGGCCGCCAGGGTGTGCCGCGTCCATAAGCTCAGCCCGTCCGACGACAGCGGAAAGAGGAAAACCGCCGGCGAGTCCCTTCGCCATTGTGACCATGTCTGCTTCAACGCCGGCGTGCTCAATCCCGAACATTTTGCCGGTGCGCGCCATGCCGGATTGTACTTCGTCAGCAATCAAAAGAATGCCGTGTTCGTCAGCAAGACGCCGCAACGCCCGAAGAAATTCATGTGGCGCTGGTACGAAGCCGCCTTCGCCTTGAACGGGCTCGATCACGAAAGCGGCGACGCGGGCTGGATCAACGTCAGCGTTGAGGAGATGTTGTAATCCGGTCAGTGCATCATCGGTCGTGACGCCGGCAAACTCGTAAGGGAAGGGCGCATGATAGACGTCGGCTGGAAAGGGGCCGAATCCCTTCTTATACGGAACAACTTTGCCCGTCAGGCCCATCGCCATCATTGTCCGACCATGGAACGCGCCGGAAAAAGAAATAACCGCCGGACGGCCGGTGGCGATCCGCGCGATTTTAATGGCGTTCTCCACGGCTTCTGCGCCGGTCGTTACCAACATGGTTTTGGAGGGGCCGTTAACGGGTGCGATCGCGTTCAATCGTTCTGCAAGCGTGATGTAGCTTTCATACGGCGCGACATGGAAACAGGTGTGTGTGAAATTATCCGCCTGCGCGGCGACGGCGGCCATTATTTTGGGATGTCGATGTCCGGTATTGTTAACGGCGATGCCTGCGGCGAAATCCACGTAACGCTTGCTTTCGACATCCCACAATTCGGCGTTTTCGGCGCGCGCCGCATAGATCGCTTTTGTTCCAACGCCTTGCGTAATCGCCGCTTTATGGCGCGATTGTAGATCCGCGTTCATGCCCATTATCGCCTCCTGTGATCGTAAAATGGTTCGCGCTCAAAATCTAAAGCAGGCGCTTAATATATCAGCGCTCATAATATTGAGCAAGCGTATATAATTATGATACATACTCCTCTTAGCATGAGTAAAGCTTGTAAGAGAGGCCCCAAAGCATGGGCGAATTCGATGTCGGCGCGCGACTAAAAGAAGTCCGAGTCGCGGCGGGACTTAGTCAGCGCGGTTTAGCGGATCGCGCCGGTGTGCCGCATGGCCAGATTTCTCTTATTGAAACGAATAAAAGCAGTCCGTCGGTTTCCTCGCTCCGAAAAGTTCTCGAGGGCGTTCCCATAACACTGAGTGAGTTTTTCGAGCCGCAAAACAATCTAAACGGCCGTGTGTTTTATGAACACGATGAACTCGTTGACCTGACCTCACATCTCGGAAGCGACAACGACGACGCCCGTCCGCCTATCATCCTTCGGCAAGTCGGTGACGCCCGCGCCCATAATCTCCAAATCATGCACGAACATTACGAGCCTGGTGCTGACACCGGCGCGACGATGCTAGAACATAACGCCCATGAAGGCGGTATCGTCGTCTCAGGCGAGTTAGAAGTAACAGTAGGCGCACAAACGAAAATACTAAAAGCCGGCGACGCTTATCTTTTTGACAGTCGTGTTCCACACCGGTTTCGAAACGTAAGTGACGAAGTGGCTATTGTCGTATCTGGCTGTACGCCGCCATATCTATAGTAAGTTTTTATGGGCACCGGGCACAAATTAGGTTTCTCAAAAGACGTTCTCGCCTCGCGAGAGTGGTATGAAAGGCTGTCAAATATTCTCGGCGGCGCAACGAGCACGGCTGCGACCCTGGCGCTCTGTGACGAGCTTGTCGCCCAGTTAAAAATTGACAGCGTCTTGCTGATGCGGTTCCCAAAAGATGCCGGACCGCAACTGCTGTATGGCCAGCACGAGCACCGTCGCCGCCTCAATAAGATCGATGATTACTTTCAAGGCAATTATGCTGTCGACCCGTTTTACCTCAATTTGGAAACGTGCCGAGAAGCTGGCGTTCTCGGTTTAAGCGACGTCATCGAAGAGAATTTCGATTCCAGTGAATATTATCGCGCCCATTACAAATCGTCTGGGCTCGTTGATGAAATGTGTTTTTGCTGCACTGACGGGCAAAGCGGCCATGTCGTTCTTTCACTCAGTCGCGCTGTTGGCAAGCTTCATTTTAATGACGCAGAACTGGAGGCTGCGCGTCGAATAGCGCCGCTCATGCGCGGTCTGATGCGGTCGACATGGCACACGCTGGCGGAAGCCAACGCGGAAAAAAGGCAGCCGCTACAAATTCAGGAAGAACTTCATCGTCACTTAGAAAACGCCCGCGTTAACTTCGGCCGATCGATACTAACCCGCCGAGAATATGACGTGCTGCAACTACTCTTACGGGGCAATTCGGTCGAATTAATTGGCAAGAAGCTCGATATATCCGTCGGCACCATTAAAGTGCATCGCAAGCACATATATTCTAAGCTTCAAATCCGGTCTCAATCGGAGATCTTTTCGCTCTTTCTCGATGTCGTAGTAGCGACACAGTATTCGCCTAACGCCGACCCGCTCGCGCAATACCGCGGCGAACACGAATAAATTCCTGGGTCATTTCGCGCGAGACGTAGGTGCGATACCCTAAAGAGGGTATTGAGCGTATAGTCGTATACCGTGATCGTCATTTATCGCGGGGCTAGTCGCCGATGGTTGCAGGAACAGAGATGGATCAGTCGGCAAGCAGGGTGACAGTTAGTATTTTACCCAAAAATTGGGGACTTCTTTACGCTGCGTTCGCCTTTTCACAAGTCATCGGTCTCATCAGCTATTGGACATTGCCGATCTTAGCGGGGGCATTGATTGCCGGCCTTGGATTGACGGGTACGCAAGTCGGAATTTTAGGAACAATCGAGTTCGCTGGATTATTAGTCTCTTCGTTGGCGCTTGCGCCCTTTATCGATCGACAAATTCGCAAGACGCTCGCGACGGCAAGCGTCGTTATTGTCATTGCTATGAATTTGATTTGCGCGGTCTTTGATTTCGATTATCAGCAACTCGCCATTCTTCGTTTCTTATGTGGCCTCGGCGCCGGCCTGGCCCTCGCTGTCGGCAACGCCACTATCGCGAATGCGCAAGACGCTGAGAAATTTTCCGGACACCTGACCATTGCGCTCGTCGCTTTCATGGTTGTCATTATGCCAATTTTCTCACGCCTCAGTGCGGCGTTCGGGCATAAAGGGGTTTTCCTCGGTCTTGCTGTGACCGTTGCAATTGGGGCGGTCTCCATTCTGTTTCTTCCTAACGGTCCGAGCGAAGATTTAGCGCGCCGCCATCACCGCGTCGACGATCATGACAGCGCGCCCGCCAGCTTTCTCACCGTCACTGGTCTGTTTGTCCTCCTGATTGCATTTCTATTTGGCGTACGCGACACGCTTCCTTGGCTTATCGCCGAGCAACTGGGAACGGACGCAGGCATGTCTCTTCCAGAGGTCGGCAATCTATTTTCGCTGATGTATGCGGTCAGCATTGTCGGACCGGTGTCAATGCTCTTTCTATCCCGCATCCTCGGGCCGCGGCTTTTACTGGCCACCTCAATGATAGCGACCGGGCTATTCGCTTGGATGTTCACAGTTTCAAATGGCGATGCGTTGCAATTCAGTATAGGGATTATTGTTTGGGCGACGATCTACTTCATAGCATTCGCGCAGCTTAACGCAGTCGCGGCCATGATTGACCGCAAAGGGCGTTTGGTTTCTGCGGTCGGCAGCGGCTTCATCGCCGGCGTTATGGCGGGTCCGGTCATAGGCGGCGCGCTTCTGGATGGAGGCGGCTATCGCTCGATTGGCGATGCTGAGCTGGCGCTTACGGCCCTTATCGCGTTGGTGATCTTTTTCGGTTTGAGGACCAATGACCGGACGTTGAAGTCTTAGACGCACCATGATCGCGCGCCTGACTAATTGGCGCGGCACCGTCGTCGCTGCGCAGTGCTTCAATACTACAAATGTCAAACGGGAGGTTTATGATGCCTGAGGTCAATGACAAACTGCTAAAAGGCATGTTGATTAATGGCGAATGGCGCAATGGCCGCGCTGGGACGTTTGATTCAATATCGCCATTTTCTCGAGAAACGCTCTACACAGTCAGTCGCTGTTCGCCGGGTGATGCCAATGACGCAGTAGCAGCGGCGAAAGCGGCATTTCCGGCATGGCGCGCCACATCGGTTATCGATCGCGCGATGATTATGCGTAATGTGCATCGCCTTTTTGTGGAGCGCGGCGAAGAAATCGCGCAGATGATCACTGCAGAAGTCGGCAAACCAATCGACGCGGCGCGCGAAGAAGCTTTTGAATACGCCGCGCCTTCGTGGCGTAAGGCCGCGGAGGAAATCGTCCGCTATCGCGGTATGACACTGCCGTCGACGCAAGACCGTACAAATAATAAACGACTTGTTTTAACAAATCGTCCGCTTGGGGTTGTCGGCGTCATTACGCCTTACAACTTTCCGACCGATATTTCTTCCATCGCCGTCGCCCATGCCGCGGTCGCCGGCAATACTGTTGTTTGGAAACCAACGGAATGCGCGCCCGTCGCGTGCGCTATGGTTGCTGATCTATTTGAGGAGGCCGGCGTACCCCCTGGCGTCATCAATATGGTGCAGGGACTTGGCGATGTCGGCGCTGCAATCGTCGAAAATAAAGACGTGCACGGTATTTTCTTTACGGGGTCTACCGCCACTGGTGAAAAAATCGCGAGAGCGAACCCGTTGCGACCGATGCTCCTCGAGCTTGGCGGCGATGGTCCAATGATCGTCCTTGAAGATGCAGACATCGACGAAGCTGTGGAAGCGGCGATGGTCGGTTGTTATTATTATACCGGTCAGGTTTGCACCTCGGCGGAGCGGTTGCTCGTTCACGAGGCGGTATATGACAAATTCGTCGCTAAATTCCGGACAAAAATACGTGAGCTGAAATTTGGCGATCCGGCTGATGAGACTGTCGATATGGGGCCCCTGTGCACCGAAGCGACCCTCAATCGTGCGCGCGCTCACATTGACGATGCAAGAGCCAAAGGCGCAGAAATTGAACAGTTCGGTCCGGAAGAAGGGCTTTTTTATCCAGCCACTTTAGTGACCAATGTCAGCGACGATATGCTGATCCTACAGGAGGAATCGTTTGCGCCGCTCTCGGTGCTTATGAAGATTTCATCAGCGGAAGAGGCGATCGAGATCGCCAATAAGTCCGAGCTTGGCCTCGTTGCATCACTTTGGACGAAGAATTTAAGCGATGCGTGGCGGGTCGCAGAAGCGCTTCCCCACGGCACCGTCAATGTCAATGAAACAACAAATTACTGGGACCAGTTGGCGCCCTTTGGCGGGGCGGGGCGCAGTGGCGTTGGTCGCGAGCTTTCCCAGTGGTTTCTTGATTCCTTTACGGAACAAAAGCTAATCAACTTTGATCTTGGCGGGCCGAAAAGTGATCGCCGAATTGAAGGCGGCTGGTAAGCACTAAAACAATCAATGCAAGGTCACGAGGCTCGACCAAATCGGTGCGTTGGATCGCCTGAGTAGGTAACTCACTGACGATTACGAATTCGGCGGGAAACTCAAATCTATAGGACTAGGGGCTATTATCTGGTCCTAATTCTTGGTCATACAAGGCGCTTCGAATTCGGAAATAATACGCCATCCTGCTTTGGTGTCGACGACGATGTATTTCCAACCCGGCATCGTACACTTGGTGACACTCTCGCCATCAGCCGACGTTATTTTCCAGTGCGACGTCAACAGAACAGTTTTTGAATCGATCGCAGTCCCCTCTACGGATTGGAGTGCGCTGTTGGTCCATCCCTTTTCCACCCAACTTTCAATATAAGCGGACATTTCCGCTTCGATATTGGGATTTTCTTGATAGCCGACATTCTCGCCGAAGCCTAAGAAGACATAGTCGGCATAGTGGGAAAAGAAATCTGGATCATTTTCGACGAAACTGACGGCGTATATGTTTTTATACCAATCAACCGCGTCCAGCACCGCATTGTCACCGGCGATCGCCGTCGATGGGAAAACAGTGCAAGCCATAGCGGCGCCAATCGCCGACCGGGTCGCCGTTTTGTTTGTGCGCACGGTCATGAGCGTTCTCTTCCTCTATTTTAGCGCCTTCAAGGCGCAGATCAGAGCGGCGCGGGCGTTTGCGTCGCGGACGCCCCCAAAGGCCATGCGGTTACCGGGTAGATATTGGGGTGGATTTTCAAGAAATTGATCAAGCGTTTCATCATCCCAGGTAATTTCAGCATTTCTCAATTTAGGCGAATAGGCGAAATTCTCTAAAGCGGCGGCCTTTCGACCATAAACGCCATAAAGGTTTGGGCCGGTCAGATTTGGTTTGCCGTCGTCGAGACTATGACAAACGCGGCATTGCGTAATTGTCGTCTTTGCAAGCGCGCGGTCGCAGCCCTCGTTCATTTCCGCGAGCGCTTCGGTGATTCCGCGCCTTGGTTCGGGAGTGTCGTTCACCGCAGGGGCAGGGGGATCGGGCACGGATGGTTGCTGGGCTAGCGAACTGTCCGACGCTGGGCTTGGTCCTTGTGAAGTTGGACCGCCGCAGGCGGCGAACGCCAACATTGAAAAGATTGCTGCGCCCGCTGATCGCGCCTTTGAATTGTGTGCCAAAATTGTCATTAAGACACCAATTCTTGCGCAACGGTTTGCCCCGTCCGTACGCCCATTTCTATCCCGCCGTCCATCCAACCGCGCCACATGGTTGCGATGTCCGCAGAAGCGAAATGAATGTCACCTTCCGCGCGTTGCAGTTCGGGCACCAATTTAAATTGGTGGGGCCGAAGCGTACACCAGGTGCCTTTCGAAAATGGATCGTAAAGCCACTGATAGCCATAAGTGGATTCAAGTTCGACTTCGGGCAAGAAGCGTTGCAACATCGACTGCACGATCTCGAGATTGTTGACGTCGAACCCGCCATCGAGGCCGTATGACAATAGCGTTGTGCCTGACGGTCCGGTGCTTTCGGTATAACCATATTGCAGCGGCCCGAAACTATCGTCTGCGGTGAGGAAAACATTGCCGATGTCTTGCTTCGTTTTCGCGTGTAGCTTGTTGCCGTTGCCCACATGTTTTTCACGTGACGTGGCTAGTTTGACCTCTGAAAGAGCCGGCTCAAACTCAACATCGGTCCATGTGTTCAGCGGCATCGTGACGATGACTTTTTTCGCCGTGACCGTTTGACCGTCTTCGAGGGATACTTGAACCCCCGTGCCGTTCTGCGAAACACGCGCGATGGGCGCATTCAGCCGCACTTCGGCGGTGCTGTCGTCGAGCATCGCATTGATTAATGAGATCGTACCGTTCTTTAGTTTATATCGAGAAACAGCGTTGTTGAAATCGATTGAGTTATTGCCAAGATTAGCCCACCACCGCAGCATTTCGAGAAAGCCGCCATCCTTACACGGCGCATGGGACATGATTGACCATATCGCGGTGAGATTGACGCGCACATCGTCTTCGAGGTCGAGTTGGTCGATCCTATCTTGGATGGTCAATGTCTGATATTTTTTCCATTCATCCGTAAAGAACGGATCGTATGGCTGTGGGAAGACCTCGCGAGACATTGAGCAATAATCGGCAAGCGCCTGATCGACCTTGGGCCAGAATGTTGCGATGTCCGCTTCGACTGGCTTGCCGTCTTTTAGATAGACCCAACGATCCGGGTTGACGGCGGCGGGCGTGTCATCGATGGGCAATTTGTATCGCGTTACCTCTGCCCAAATGTGCGGCTGTAACCAATATAAGTAATTGGCCCCGAGTTCGATGTTCTTATCGCCGAACGGCGCGTAATAAGTGCGGCCGCCAAGGCGGTTCCGTGCTTCTAACAATAGCGTTCGAAGTCCGGCCTTACTTGTTTCCCGCGCGGCGCTGGCGCCGGCCATACCGCCGCCGATCACGACGACATCATAGTCGGATGTTCCACCGGTTGCGGGAGCGGCGGACTTTTCCTCGGTCGTGTCCGCTGCGGCGTCCACATTGGGGTTTGCGCAGGCGGTGACGACCCCGGCCGTTGATATGGCCGCGGCGGCGATGAATTTTCGCCGAGACACATCAGCGGAATCATTTTCCTCAGACGTCGAACCAGTTATTTTTTGCTTGTTATTCACATCTGACGCCATCGTTTTGGGACCTTCCTTCGGGTTGGAAGCGAATGGCGCTAAGCGTGTGGAGAACAACGCTTAATTCGCTCATACGCGAATGGTTCATTGTAAAAATTTTTGGTTGCTCGAGCGGTCTTAACAATACCCCTTAAAGGGTAGGGGCGAAATCGCGAATTTAGCATTCACCATTGGTGGCTGCCGAGCGAGACTCTGATGCGTTAATGCCACGCAATTGGCCGGCGTCGAATGGATACCCCGAAGATGGTATTGTTCAGGGCTAAGAACCCTAAAAAGCTGATGCCTTGAATTCGCGCGCAAATTCGCCGCCGCAGCGGACGAATAGCGATAGAGGGAGGGAAAAACGTGACCAAAGGCAAGTTTTTGATGCGAGCGGCTATGGCGCCGATTGCGCTTGGTCTATCGGCCACGGCGGCCTTGGCTGAAGTCGACACGATTGTCGTGACAGCCCAAAAACGAGAGCAATCCGCACAAGATGTCGGTATCGCTATTTCGGCGTTTTCAGGGACCCAGGTTGAAGAATTAGGGTGGCGCGATTCCGAAGCCATCGCTTTCCAAACCCCAGGCCTCATTGCTACGTCGTTCTCCGGGGGGAGTTCAACCGGTCTCTTTTCTATTCGCGGCATCTCACAAAATGATTTCGCCGATCACCAAGAAGCCCCAAGTGCCGTTTATCTCGATGGCGTATACTTAGCGACCACCAGCCAGACCACGTCTGAATTATTTGATGTCAGCCGGGTTGAGGTGTTGAAAGGACCGCAAGGCACGCTTTTCGGACGGAATGCGACGGGTGGGCTTGTTCATATAATCACAAATGAGCCGACCGATGAGTTCGAAGGGTATGGAACGGTGACGATCGCCGAGTTCAATCAAATTCGGCTCGAAGGCGCGGTTTCGGGACCGCTTAGCGATTCGATCCGTGCGCGTTTGTCGTTCATGAGCGATAATGCCGACGGCTACTTTGAGAACAGAAATGTCGGCGTGCAGCCGGCGCGCGATAATGCGTTCGGTGGTTTCCCCGCTGCCTCAGAAGACGGCGCAGAAGACTTCCGCGGCCGCGACCATCAAAACCTTCGTGCTCAGATCGATTTTGATGTCGCCGAGAACGCTGTTCTTGGCTTTACGCTGAACTATGGCGTCGTAGACAATATTGGCAATGCTTATGACACAGTGCCGACGCCCGCCGGCGTGATCGACTTAACGACAACGGACTTTTACGGCACGCCGGTGATCGCTGAGGTCAATGCGGAAGCGCCGAATATTCGCGGGTTCGTCGATAAGGAGTCGATTTCTTACACCGGTGACTTCAATTATACGGGTGAGAATTTCAATCTTGTCGCTATTCTGAACTATTCGAATTCAGAAAAAACATACCAAGAAGACGATGACGGCGGCCCTTTTAACGTCGCGACGTTCGGGACGGATCAAGACGCCAGCACGCTCACCGGCGAGTTGCGCCTCGACGGTCAGTCCGGCGCTCTGACCTGGCAAGCTGGCTATTATTTTCTGAATATTGACGGCGATTATTTTAGCACGTTCCAATTCCCAGCTGTGACCGGCGCAGGCGGTCCAGGCGTTTTTGACGGTTTCGGCTACGGCATTGACCTTGACTACACATTGGAAACAACGGCGCATGCGCTGTTCGGTCAACTCGAATATGACCTCAACGATCAACTTAGATTTATCGTCGGCGGTCGTTGGACGTCTGATAATAAAGACTACAGCATCCTAGGAAGCTGCGTGAACGACCCGGACCCGTCTATTGCGCCGAATACAACGTGTGAGGATTTCATCCTTGGCGGCGGGTTCTTAATCGACGAAGGTTTGACCGATCTTGAACTGAACGATGATTTCTTCACGTGGAAAGCACAGATCGAATATTCACCGACGGATGATGTTCTGCTCTATGCTGGGTATAATCGCGGCGTTAAGGCCGGCAGTTTCACAGCCCCGTTGGACGGCTTCTTGACCGTGGATGAGCTCGCCTTTGAGCCTGAAAAGCTCGACGCATACGAAGTTGGCGTTAAGGCGGACCTGCTTGAGAACCGACTGCGCGTAAACGCTAGCGGCTTCTATTACGACTACACCGATTATCAAGGGTTCATTTTTGTCGGTCTTGCTAGCGTCGTGCGCAATTTCGAGGCTGAGATGTATGGCGGTGAGCTTGAGGTGATCGCGGCGCCGACAGACGGACTCGAAATTCGAGCGGGTCTGTCATTGCTCGACGCCACCGTATTCGACGTCGAAGTTGGGCCCGGAACATTCGCTGACCAGAACTTTGTGCTCGCGCCGGATGTCACGGCGAACTGGCTCATTCGCAAGGAGTTCCCAGTTAATGGTGATGATACGTTCGCCATTCAATTCGACGGGTTCTATACCGGTGAGCAGTCTTACAACACCATTAACGGGCCGCTCGTTACAGGGGACGCATACGTATTGATGAATGCGCGCCTCAGCTATGGGTTCCAAATTGGCGAGACGAACGCCGAAGCGGCGCTCTTTGTTCGCAACCTCGCGAACGAAGAAAACCAAACATACGCCTTCGACCTTTCTGGCTTCTTTGGAAACACTATCCAGGTTTTTGGACCGCCACGGATCTTCGGCGGATCGGTGTCTGTGAGGTTCTAGTAAGCAAGCAATCAATGATTTGAAAACGCCGCAGAGAAGCGCTTTCCTGCGGCGTTTTTTGTCGCTGAGCGTAGAGTCGTCGAGGATGATGAAGGAACAAAGTCAATGACGAAATCCCTGCTAGTAGAATGTCATCCACGTATCGACTCATTGACCATGGCTGTTTCGACTGCTTTTCGTGAGAGCGCCGCCGGCGTTGAATTTGATGTCGCTGATCTCTATCGCGAGGAGTTTGATCCCCGTTTGACGATCGACGACGAGCCGGATTGGCATGATCCGGAAAAACGCTATTCGAACGCTGTGCGGCATGAGATGGCGCGCATTGAGCGAAACGCTGCAACGGTTCTAGTCTTTCCCATATGGTGGTGGTCGTTTCCGGCGATGTTGAAAGGATGGATTGACCGCGTTTTCAACCATGGCTGGGCTTATGGTGGCCGTGATTATCCCCATAAAGACGTGTGGATGCTGGCGATCGCGGGCAATGATAAGGACGCCTATATCAAAAGAAGGTATGATGACGCCATCAATACGCAGCTGAAAGTCGGCGTCCTCGACTATTGCGGCGTCGAACGACCACGCATCGAAATGCTTTATGGCGCCATCGAAGGTGAGAAGCACGTAGAGAGCATACTTGATCGGAGTCGTACGTTGGGCAGTGAATTCGCCGCTACGCTTTCGGGCGTTCGTTCTTAGGGTCATAGAGGGGCTTTAACGACGCCTTTGCAGTGAAACGTTCAGTACCGATGCGAATTTCGATTTGACGTTCGGCGAGCCATTCCGTCGTCACCCCGCCTTCATTTGTTAAATAGCCCATGGCGACAGCGCCGCCTAATGTATGGCCATACATTGCAGACGTCGTCACCCCATTGATTTCACCGTCAACGAGGATGGGCTCGTCGTGGTAAAGAAGCGGTTCCGGATCGTCGAGAAGGAACTGCACGAGCCGCTTTGTTAAGGGCTTGCCCTTTTTTTGTGCGATAAGCGCTTCGCGGCCCAAAAACCCTCCGTCTTTTTCGAAATCGGACGCAAAGCCGAGCCCGGCTTCTAACGGCGTGTCGTCCGCGCCAATATCATGCGCCCATTCGCGATAGGCTTTTTCGATGCGCAAGGAGCCGAGGGTATGATATCCGCAGTGTTTTAGATCGAAGCTCTCGCCCTTTTCGATCAACGCATCATAGACGGACACCAAATACTCTGTCGGCGTATATAACTCCCACCCCAATTCGCCCATATACGTTATGCGCAGCGCTTTGACGGTCTGATAGCCGATATTGATGTCGCGCATAACGCCAAATGGGAAGGCGTCATTTGATATATCGTCGTCCGTCAACGCGCCGAGCAAAGCGCGGGATTGCGGCCCTTGAACGTTCAGCATGCCATAGGCGCCGGTTATATCCGTAGCGACACAATGCGCGTCGTTCGGAATATTATCTCTAATCCAATTCAAGACATGATTGTGAGTGAAGGGCGCCGTGACGATGAGATAACAGTCGTCGGCCATGCGCGTTACGGTGAGGTCCGCCTCAATGCCCCCGCGAGCGTTTAATAACTGGGTATAAACAGCTTTCCCATTGGGAACGGATACGTTGTTCGTACAAATCCAGTTAAGCGCCTTCTCAGCGTCGCGTCCCTGAACCAGGAATTTTGAGAACGAGCTTTGCTCAAACACGCCTACGTTCTCGCGGACGGCGCGGTGTTCTTCGGCATTGTGTTCGAACCAATTCTGACGTTTGAAGCTGTAGTCATACTTTGGTTCAACGCCGGCGGGCGCATACCAATTTGGACGCTCCCAACCGGCGGATTCGCCAAAACATGCGCCCGCCGCTTCAACGCGATCGTGAAGCACCAAGCGTTTGACGTTCCGCGCCGTTTCATATTGGCGAAACGGCCAATGGTATTGGTAGCCCAAACCAAGGGATTCTTTGATGCGATCTCTTAAGAATGTCGGATTGCGCTGAAAATCGTGCGCCCGTCTCAGATCGACGTCGAAGACGTCCATTGGCGGATGGCCGTTCATAATCCAATTCGCCATGATCATACCGGCGCCGCCGCTCGATAAAATCCCCAGCGAGTTAAATCCGGCGGCTACGAAGTAATTCTTATTTCCCGGCGCCTCACCCATGAGATAGTTATGGTCGGGCGTAAAACTCTCCGGTCCGCAGAACAAAAGCTTAATGCCTGCGTTCGCCATGGAGGGAACGCGCGCCATCGCTTTTTCAATGTAAGGCAGCATCCGGTCCCAATCTGGCGGGAGTTCGTCGAATGAAAAGTCGTTCGGAATTCCGTCTTCGCCCCATGTCGCGGCGACGGGCTCAAACAAACCCAACATTAATTTGCCGGTTTCTTCACGGTAATAAGCTGAATTGCCGGGATCGCGCAGAATTGGAAGGGTCTGATGGAGACCCTTCATATTCTCTGTAATAAGATAATAGTGTTCTGCCGGATGGAGGGGAACATTGACGCCCGATTTCGCAGCAAGGTCACGCGCCCACATACCCGTGCAGTTCACTATAATGTCGGCATCAATACGACCTTGGTCGGTATCTACACCAACAACTTTTCCGTCTCTTATAGCTATGTCGTTGACGCCAACATCTTCGAAGATCTGAACGCCGCCGCTGCGCGCGCCCTTTGCGAGCGCCATTGTCGTATCCGTCGGGTTCGTTCTGGCGTCTTCTGGGAAGTAAAAGCCCGCGCTAATGTCTGAAACGTCAGCAAGCGGCCAATGTTCTTGGATTTCGGAAGGCGTGATTTCACGGTTTGCAACACCGAAACAATCGGCCATTGCACAGCCGCGTCGCATCTCTTCGAGGCGAACATCGTCTGATGCAATTTGAATAGAGCCAGTGTTGATAACGCCTGTCGCTTGGCCGGTTTCCTCCTCAAGCGTTTTAAACAGATCAAGCGTGTACTTGGCGAGTTTCGTCGCGTTCTCTGAATGTCGCAGCGTCGTCAAAAGCCCTGCAGCGTGCCAGGTCGTGCCGCAGGTGAGTTTCTTGCGCTCCAAGAGCACGACGTCTGATTCGCCATACTTAGCGAGATGATAGGCGATGCTGCATCCAATGATGCCGCCGCCGACAATAACAATGCTTGCTGAACTGGGTGGAGACTTGCCCATTTTCCCTCGTCAAGTCCAAAGAACGTGGCGGGGGTCGTGAACGCATGCTTCTCGAAACGATCAAACGCCCCTTGGAAACGTTCCGTCATTTCCTTATGCGCCAGCAATACCCCCTTTGGGGTACCGAAAAAGGCGGTTGACATAGGGCGTCGTGGAGGGGGTTATTCTAGAGGCGTCGAGCCGCAACGAGCGTCGCCAAGGAAACGAAGACCGAACGGGAGTGGGACAGCTGACAAGAACGGCGCGGCGGACCGCATCGTGTTTATTGCTAGCGACAGTTCAAATAACGCCGCGCTGTCCGCTTAATACGAGGGGCCGGACATTGAGCTCAAATCGTACGCTGACGTTAAGCGGGTCCATACGGTCTTAAACGCCGCACTTGTTCAGCGTCGTGTGCGAATGACTATTCCGGTGTCCGTTGAGCGAGATTGTCATAAAGAAACTGATACTGTTTTTTCGTGATCAGCTCCCTGGAGTTCGCTAACGCATGTCCTTCTCCGGGAAGATAGAGCATGTCAAAGGGCTTTCCGAGACGCGTCATGATTTCGACGACCCTAAGCGTGTTCGTCGCCATCACCGATTCGTCGATTTCACCTTGAATCAACAGAACCGGGCCTTCTAACTGATCAAGCAAGGGGAGGTTGCTTTGACGGTTCCAAGCAATTTCGCCTTCGCCGCGCGGATCGATGGCCGGTTCGACGCTAAAATGTTGAATACGTTGATCATGATTGCCGGCGATCGATATAGCCGCTTTGTAGAGATCGGGGTAGGCGAGCATGCCGCGCATAGAGCAATAGCCGCCGTTTGACCAGCCTGCGATGCCAATCCGATCGCGATCGATCCAATCATGGGTTTCTGCTAAACCGTTAAAGACCGCTTCAGCGTCTTCAAGGTTGCAATGCTCATATCCCTTGCCACGCGGATAGCGGTTGAAGCTATAGCGCCGATTGGTCGTTCCTTGTCCGTCATATAGGACGACGCCGAAGCCAAGTTCATTTAATCCGTGAGCGAAGAGCGCTTCCCAGTCTCCGACGCTAAATGTTTGATCGGTCGTGTAAGCCCCGCCATAAACATAGTGAAGAACCGGGTACTTCTTACCGGCCTCAATCGTTTTGGGGCGATACAAAACACCGTAGGCGTCGCGGGCCGGGCCGCCAAGATCAATGCGAAAGCGTTCCGGTGGACTGAACGCCATCGACTCTTTCCAGCGGCCAGCGCCGATATCATGGGCTAACTTTCCGTCTGCGGTATAAACAGCGATACGCGTCGGCTTATCGGCGCGCGTTTCTTTTGAAAGATAGTGTTTGCCGTCCGGTGAAAACTCAATGCTTTGACGAACGTCGCCGGGCCCGAGTTTTTCCTGCTCCGTCCCGTCTAAGCGAACGCGATAAAGCTGTACGTCATAGGGGTTGACGCCTTCACGCTCTTCCCCCGCCAGAAAATAGATCCACGGCGCTGCATCGCCATCCGGCTGGATGTGCGCCAGGCTAGAGACATAAAGATCGCCCGAATTAACCGCATTTAGAAGACGACCGTTCGTGTCATAGCGGTAAAGACGACCGAAATCGTCGCGTTGCGACCAAATAAGGACGTCGTCGCCCGATGGCAGCGTTATAATCGGGGGCATTGTTATAACAGGCACTTGTTCAAACGCTTCTGTATAGACCTTTCGCGCTTCACCCGTCGTTGCGGAAACCCGATGCCAGTTCCAGCCACGACGATCGTCGGTATAGCCCATAATATTGATCGTTTCGCCGTCGGGCGCCCATTGAACGCCGCCGAGAACAATGGAATCCGGCATCCCGACCGTTGCCATATGCGGCAACCGCGTGACCTTGCCAGTTTCGACGTCAACGATGATCGGCGTGATCCGCGGCTGGTTTTCATCAAGCGTAAACGCGTAAGGATAATTGTAGGCGACCGTCGCAGAGAAAGGCGTTTTGTCTGAAGAACTGTCGACGACCGTTTGACGCTGGACACCGCGTTGATCGAGTTGGAATGAGTAGAAGCGTCGCGAATCCGGTGACCAGAGAAGCGATGGCGACTGTTCCCAGTTTACTTTCTTTAAGAAGATGTGCGCGCCCGACCAGGAAAGGTCGATGCCGTTGCCATAGGCGTTGAGTTCAGCGCCGTCGGTGGTCAACACACGTTTTTCGCTGGTTTCGTTGTCGATCAGCACAAGATTGTGCTCACTAGCGTCGATAGCGTAGCGACCGTCCGGCGATACCACGGGGCCGGCGCTTGGTGAACGATCAAGTTCACCGCCGTCAGGCTGCCACCCTTCATAGAGCTCTGATCGTCCGACCGAGGTGCATTTTTTTGTGTTGCAGCCGTACCATTCGGCGCCGCCGGCTAAATAAATGTCGCCGTTCGACTGCACCTGCGCGTTTTCTATCGGCAAGTCTTTGGGCTTGATCGGCGCACCGGTCGCCTTGGAGAGGTTTCGCGCAAGAGTTCTTCGATTATAGGGGGGCTGGGCGGCGCCGTTCTTTAGGTCGTAGACTGTTAATGTGGACGTATTGCCATCATGTTTCACGAAAGCGACGCGTTTATCATCAACCCAATGGGCGTTGCCGACGGCGCCGTCTATTTCTGCATTTAGACCTTCAACACTTAGCGCGTAGGCGTGATCCAACTGAGCTTTGGATAACGGCCCATCTCGGCCTGATTGAGCGTCCGCCGCATGCAACGGGAGGCTAACGCCGGAAATAGCGGTGATCAGCGCTGACCCCAATAAAAACAATGTGCGCGAATGCCAAGCCGCCTCCTCAGGGCGTTGTTTGCTCGTCGGTCCTGAAATGTTGCTTGACGACAGCTTGATCATAAATCCCGTCCGTATCCAAATTTAATCTCAACGCCAACGCGTCGAGAACCATTGAGAGCCTTAGTCTTTTTTAGGAAGACGTCGTTCAGTGTTGATGATTTTGGTCTGTGAGGCGGCTTTGCTTCAAAATGACTTTTCCATCGCCCCCAACAGCACAGAGTGATAAGCGTTCGCAACACCGTAGCATCAGTGATGCGGTACGTCGAGGCTGCTAGATTGCGTTCAACGGCGTTATTCAGAAAATGAAGGTTATGCGTGTAAATTGAAATTTTGAGCGATCTCAACCGCCGTTACAATTCTGAACACCGTACAAAGAACGTATAAAATACAATGATATGAGCAATTCGGCGATATATCCGCCGGGGGCGGCGCCATATTTGATCTGCGTCTCGACAGTAGGCGCTCGTTCTAGGTGCGGCGCACAAAATCAAGATGACGCCGCCGATAACCGAGACCGGCCAGCGTTTCAAAATTTACAATTAGGCTCTAAGAGCCTGAATCAAAAATTGGATAAAAAGACGACACTTGAAGATTAGACGTCAATTTGCCGCAAAATGATGCCGTTCCGGCTCTTACTCTTCAAAAATAGAGCCCGGCGCCGAATAGATTGGCTTCGAATTGACGTCTGACTTGCCAAAATGAATACGTTTAAGAGTTTTCGTTTGGGCTCTAAGCAGCGCCCGCCGCTTTCCAGCTAACGAGTCTTCGTTCGCGCGCGCACCAAAGCTTTAACCGGGTCGTCTTCAAGCTCTCAATAAAGGTCAGGCGCTGAACGCGACCAAGCTCTGGGTGGTCTCGAAGCACTTGATGAAGGCGGTAAAACGGTATGCGGCTATAGAGATGATGCACATGGTGGATGCCGATATTTGCTGTCATCCACTGCAAAACCGGGGGAAGAACATAATGGGAGCTGCCGTAAAGAGCGGCGTCGTGTAAACGCCACTCATCGTCCGTGTCCCATATGGTGTCTTCAAATTGGTGTTGGACATAGAACAGCCAAACCCCAATTGTCGCAGCCAGCAACGTGATCACAAGATAGGTCATTAAAAAAGGTCCGAGGCCGACGAGATAAATACCCGCTACGAGCAATACGGCGAGCGCAATGTTCGTGCCCATCGTCGAGATCCAGTAACGCCATCCAGCGGTCATGAACCCCACAGGCAACCGATGATGCAGGATGAAGATATACATCGGCCCCAGTCCGAATAAGACGATCGGATGGCGATATAGCCGGTACGCAAGTCGCCCCCAAAAGGGCAGGGCTTCAAATTCATCGACGGTCAACGTCATGACGTCGCCGACACCGCGATGTTTTAAATTGCCGTGTGTAGCGTGATGCGTGAGATGCGAATCTTTCCAAACATCATAAGGCGTCATTGTGAAAACGCCGATGACGCGTCCGGCGAGATCGTTAGAGGCACGTGTTTTGAAGAAAGCGCCGTGGGAACAATCGTGCTGGATTAAAAACAGCCGAACCAAAAACATCGCTGCGATGACGCAAATTGGTAAAGCCAACCAATAGCTAATGGACGTCGCCCAGACGGCGCCGGTCCATAAGCCGATCAGCGGTGCGATCGTGACGAACAACTCAAACCAACTGCGCTTTAAAGACGGCGCGCGGTAACGCTTCAAGACCGCGATCCAGTTGACGGCGGGCCGAGGCTCGACGCTGTCGCCGCGGGCGGCGGCGCTGTTGTCCACGATATTCGGCGTTTCCCCGCCGTTCAGCGGTTGGGTGTCGTTTAATCGCAACGTCATCTAGTAATCGTCCTCCAGGGAGCAATCCGCCTCGATTAACTCGTGTTTTTCAATCCGGCTATAGGACCGCAGCAAGAAATCCAAAATTGTGTCAGGGGCCAGTCCTTAAGGGCCAGTCCGATAGGCGCGCATCGGCGCTGCGTTGATTTACCAGCGTATATTTAGCGTGATTTCCCGGATTCGATCAAAAAGTTCTAAGAGCCCTGGAGGCGAGCGTCGTGAGGATGATTCGCCTTTTGTCGACGACCGTCGAATCTCGCCCACAGTTTCGACAACTATCACTGCTTGTGCCGGCTCTCATATCGCCTAGACGTCGAACCAGGTATGGCGCGCAAACATCATTCATTTATCTCAAATTTTGAGAAACGAAGAGCGGCGCGCTAATAATGCGTCTTTTTATCGTTCATCGACAGCCGACGGAGAGCTTACCTCATGACCCCACGACTTCTGCGCTGGCTTGGCGTACTCTCCGTTTTATGGGCGCTTACCTGCGCAAACGCCGCGGGAAATGATGCGGCCCGTCCCCATGGTTCAGACGTTGGCGGCTTGGCCCCCGCAACCGTCGGAGCGGTGCGCGTAATTTGGGACGAAGCGGGCGTACCGCATATCTACTCGAAGTCCGACGAGGCTGGCTTTTATGGTTTCGGTTGGTCGCAAATGGAAGCGCGCGGCGATCTTATCCTGGAACTATACGCCCGCGCCCGCGGCGAGGCGGCGGCGATATCCGGCGCCGATCACATTCCCGCGGATATTCTGACCCACAGTTTCGCATTTCCGGAGCGCGCCGAAACGTGGTTCAGAAACCTAAACGGCGCTGATCGCCGCCGTTTGGTCGCTTTTGCCGACGGCATGAATGCCTGGGCGAACGCGCATGCCGATAAGGTGCCGGAGCGATTACGCTCTGTTCTTCCATTACGCCCGAGCGATCCGCTCGCACATTTTTATCAGATTATTCACGTCGCATTTATCGGCTATGAGGAGCTCGGTGAGGCTCGTGGACGGTTAAACGCCCGCCCGGGCTCTAATGCTTACGCCATTGCGCCGTCGCGATCAGAAAGCGGCTCAGCCATGCTCGTCGCGAACCCACATCTTCCCTGGTCAGATCTATATACGTGGATTGAAGCGCAATTATCGGTTCCGGCGTTTGATATTTACGGCGTCGCGTTGGCCGGCTCGCCGTTTATCGGCATCGGCTTTAACCAGCACGGCGGTTGGACGCATACCGTCAATCATTATGACGGCATTGATGTTTATGACCTAACGTTAAAAGGCGATGGGTACGAGTTTGACGGCGAAGTGCGAACTTTTGAAAAGAAGTCAGTTGCGTTGAATGTTCGTCAGGAAGACGGAACGCTTTCGACATTTCGGAAGACTATCAAATACTCGGACCACGGACCTGTTCTGTTTGAGGCGAATGGTCGCGCCTACGCTGTGCGTTTTGCAGCGCTAGATAGTGACGACGTGCTCGATCAGTATTTTGACATGGCCGCCGCGAAGACGCTGAAGGCGTTTGAAAAAGCCCAGGCGCGCCTGGAGATGCCTTTCTTCAATACGCTTTACGCCAATCGGGAAGGGGATATTTACTACTTACATGGCGGCCGGACGCCAAAGCGAAAAACCGGCGACTGGGCGTTTTGGCGCGGCATTGTGCCTGGCGACTCGTCAGAATTCGTTTGGACGGAGTATTTGCCCTATTCAGCCCTACCGCGCCTTATTAATCCGCAGTCGGGCTTTCTACAAAACGCCAATGAACCGCCATGGTATACGACGTTCCCCCGGTTGCTCCACTCGTCTGACTATCCCGCTTATATCGCGCCGCCCACCGCGCAATCGTTCCGCGCTCAACGCTCCTTGCGCTATGTCGTGTCCGATGCCGCTATCAGTTTTGAAGAGCTGACGGAATTCAAAGAATCCAACACATTGGAAATGGCGCGCCTACTGGCGCCATTGCTCGTTCGATTGGGAGAGGCCTCGTCAGATCCCGACGCGCGTCTCGGGGCCCGCATCTTAAAAGACTGGGACAAAGCGGCCAACGCCGACAGCCGTGGCGCTATCCTATTTATTCAATGGGCAGATATAATGAGAGAACGCTCTGGGCGCCTCTTGAGAGAAGCCTTTGGGCGCCTTGATAATCTCGATGCTGAGATCAGTTTTGATGCGCATACTCAAGATGTCATGAGCGCGCTCATCGCGGCGGTTCAAAAAACGCGTGACAAACATGGTGACCCGCGCGTCGCCTATGGCGACGTTGTGCGCCTTCGGTTGGGAGACCGGGATTATCCGGCGTCCGGCGCAGAAGGCGCCTATGGGGCGTATCGGGTCATCGATACTTTTAGCGACGGGCAAGGCAAAAAGGTCGCCTATGGCGGCGAGAGCTTTGTCGCTGTCATTGAATTCGGAGAACGCGTGCGTGCTGTCGGCAATCTCACCTATGGCAACACGAGCGATCCGTCATCACCGTTTTTCGCCCATGGTCTCGAACTTTACGCCGAAGGACAGCTCCGGCCGATGTTGTTCTATGACGCCGATGTCGCCGCTGGCGCGGTTGTCGACAGGACGCTGCAGCAAACGCCCAATCGGTAATGGCGTTATAGCGTCTCTATCGATTTTTGACCGTCACGGCGTTTACTCATGTCGTGGCGGCCATCAATGCGGCATTGCCGCCGGCGGCCGTCGTATCGATACAGACATGACGCTCAAGAACGCAGCGCGCCGAAATATCCGTTTCCGTCATAAGCGGTGTCAATGGGCCGTCACGGTCCGCTAAAGCGGATCGGATAGCGCGTGAGAACGCAGCCTCGCCAAAATAAGCGACGCCGTCGACGCCTTTCAAGCGCGTGAGGCTTTCTGGCGCCAACACGCCGTCAATGGCGTTCGGCCCTTTTGCGCCTGGCGCGATGCGAACCGCAATACACCCTTGCGCTTCGGCTTGGTGCGCTTGCATTTCGGCATCTACGCTCGATGGGCCGAGGCAGAGAATAAGACCCCTCGGAAAGAACGAGAGACGGTTCGATTCCCCTGTTGGCCCTGGCATGTCTTGCGTATTGATCGGTGCATCATCACTCCTCGACGCGTCATCTAAGAGCGCTTGAACAGTCGACGGAGAAACGGCGTTTCCTTCAAGGATAGGACTTATTTGCCGCTTCGGCTTCAGGAACCGCGCCACATAATGCGGCCCGCCGGCTTTCGGTCCTGTTCCCGAGAGGCCTTCACCGCCGAAGGGTTGCGATCCAACCACGGCGCCGATTTGGTTGCGATTGATATAGATATTCCCGACACGGAGTTGCGCGACGGCCTTTTCCACCCGGTCGTCAATACGCGAGTGCATGCCGAAAGTGAGCCCGTAGCCGCTCGCATTGATGGCGGCGAGAACCTCGTCGAGCGCCTCAGCTTTATAAGTCGCCCAATGCAAAACGGGGCCGAAAACCTCTTCTTCTAAATCCTCAATTCCATCGACGTGCACCACCGACGGGCGGACAAAGCTCCCCTCATCGGGCGTTGATAACTGCTTGAGAACGGCGCCGTTGTTAGCTTTGTTCGCTAAGTAGGCGTCAATCTGTTGTTTCGCACCGGCGTCGATGACCGGCCCGACATCGGTGTCGAGCGCCCAGGGCGCGCCGATACTTAATTCGTCCATCGCGCCGAACAGCATTTTCTGGAAAATTGGCGCCACGTCTTCTTGGACGTATAACATTCGAAGCGCGGAACACCGTTGCCCGGCCGATTGAAACGCCGATGCAAGAATATCGCGAACCGCTTGTTCGGGGAGGGCGGTGGAATCGACAATCATCGCATTCAAACCGCCCGTTTCGGCGATAAGCGGGGCGTCTGGTGACAAGTTCTTGGCCATGACACGATTGATGCGTTGCGCCGTTAGCGTCGACCCGGTGAAACAAACGCCGTCAATGCGCGGATCGCTGGTGATTTTCGCGCCAACAGTGGAGCCGCCGCCTGGCGCGAGTTGTAACGCCGTTTTCGGCACACCGGCCTGATGTAGCAACTGCACCGCGCGCCAGGCGATAATCGGAGTTTGCCCGGCGGGTTTGGCGATGACGGCGTTACCGGCTGCGAGCGCCGCAGAAATTTGTCCGGTGAAGATCGCAAGGGGAAAATTCCACGGCGAAATGCAAGCGATAACGCCGCGCGTGGCGCCGTCGCTAAGGCGCTCTGCTTCGTTGGCGTAGAAGCGCAGAAAATCGATCGCCTCCCTCAGTTCAGAGATCGCATCGAGCGCCGACTTGCCTGCTTCACGGGTCAAAATCGCGAAGAGTTCGCCGCGATGTTCCTCATAAAGATCAGACGCGCGTCGTAAAATTTCAGCGCGTACCGTCGCGTCGATGCTCCATGGTGATGCGGCGCCAATGGCGGCGTCGACGTCATCTACGCTCGCCGATTGCGACGTTCCCAAGATGTCGGCGGAAACGGCGGGGTTGACGACGGGAGCAGCGCCACCGCCCACGCTCGGCGCGGCGAGAAGGGGCGTGGCGGCCCATTGCGTTTCAGCAAAGTGCGAGCGAGCAGCGATAAAGTCCGCTTGGTCGTCCGGGTCGCGCAAATCCCAGCCGGTGGCGTTTTTGCGCCCGGGAGAAAACAAGTCCGCCGGCTTTCGCACCGTCCGCGCATTGCTCGCGATAAGGCGTGCGAAGGTTTCGAACGGATCAGCGGCGATCTCGGCGGCTGGAATATCCAAGTCGACAATCTGGTTGACAAACGACGAGTTTGCGCCGTTCTCCAGCAGCCGACGCACCAAATAGGCCAATAAATCACGGTGTGCGCCCACCGGTGCATAGATCCGACAATGCGTTTTTTCCCTCGCCATGACGCGCTGGTGCAGCGCTTCACCCATACCGTGCAGGCGTTGGAATTCAAAAGATTGGTCCGTCTCCGCCATTTCTAGGATAGCCGCGACCGCGTGGGCGTTATGTGTCGCGAATTGGGGATAGATACGATCGGACATTTTAAGAAGCTTCTGCGCGCAGCAGATATAGGAAATATCTGTCGCCGATTTATGTGTGAAAACTGGGAAACCAAGGACGCCGTCAATTTGAGCGCGCTTAATCTCCGTATCCCAATAAGCGCCTTTCACCAGGCGAACCATGATTTTCCTGTCTAGTTCGGCGGCGAGCGCATAAAGCCAGTCAATGACGGGCGCGGCGCGTTTGCCATAGGCCTGAACCACGACGCCGAACCCGTCCCATCCGGAAAGTTCAGGAGAACGCATCACCGCTTCGATAACGTCAAGCGACAGATCGAGCCGATCCGCCTCTTCCGCGTCGATATTAAGGCCGACGCCGGCGTCTTTGGCGGCGCGCACCAACGTCCGTGTGCGCGCGACGAGCTCCGTCATCACGCGGTCTTTTTGTAAGGCGTCATACCGTGGGTGAAGCGCGGAAAGTTTTATCGAGATGCCGGGATTACGGCGGATGTCGTCGCCATCGGCGCGAGCGGCGATGGCCGATATAGCGTCTTTATAGCTTTGGAAATAACTATCGGCGTCCTCGGCCGTCATCGCCGCTTCGCCGAGCATGTCGTAAGAATAGGTGTAGCCGTCAGTCTCCAGCTCGGCGGCGCGCGCCATGGCCTCGTCCATCGTTTGTCCAAGGACAAATTGCCGACCAAGTTCTTTCATCGCCTGACGAACAGCTGTCCGGATCACCGGTTCGCCGAGGCGTTTAACCGCGGCGTGTAGAGCGCCGACGATTCCTGGTTCTTTGTCGTCGTCAAGGACTTTGCCGGTCAGCATTAACGCCCATGTGGAGGCGTTGACGAGCGATGAAGACGATTTGCCGAGATGGGCGCCCAACGCCGACGGCGCAATTTTGTCTTCGATAAGGGCGTCAATCGTCTCCGCATCGGGAACGCGCAGCAACGCTTCAGCCAGACACATCAACGCCACGCCTTCATTCGTTGAAAGACCATATTGCGCGAGAAACGACTCCATCAGGCCCGTGGCTGCATCTGATCGTAAGCTCGCCACAAGCTCTTCAGCGGATTGCGAGATACGTCGGCGCGTCGCAGCGTCCGGCGCCCATTGGCGCGACAAGTGTTCGATGACAGCCGGTTGGTCAGCCCGGTGGGCGAGGCGGATGGTTTCGCGGATGTCAGCGAGATCGGACATGATGCGGCTCCCTGTTGGACGACGCTATCTTAAGTCAACGCTGCTAGGCTTTATGCCTTAATTCTACAATAATTCGACCGAAACGGCTATTTATGTAGAAAAATAAAGAATTATTGCTCATATAATTTTCTGTTATGAGCGAAATAGACCTTATCGACAAAAAGATGATGGAAATCCTGGCGAAGGACGGCCGAATTTCCGTTACGGCGCTCGCTGAGCGCGTGGGTCTGTCAAAAACGCCTTGTCAGGTTCGTCTAAAGCGACTCCAGACATCGGGCTATATCCTCGGCTTTCGGGCGCTATTGAATATGGAGAAGCTCGGCCTCGAACATGTCGCGTTCGCCGAGGTAAAGTTATCAAGCACGACGGAAGCGGCGCTAACCGCATTCAACGAGGCCGTTCGAGCGATCCCCGAAGTCGAACAATGCCATATGATCGCGTCGGATTACGACTATCTTTTGAAAGTGCGTACAAGCGATATCTTCGCGTACCGACGTGTTCTTGGCGAGAAGATATCAGCGCTGCCAGGCGTGGCGAGCACGTCCACCTTTGTTTCAATGGAAGCTGTTAAAGACGATCCGCTCGCCCCTTAAATCGGCATGACGAAAACGATCTCGAAGATACCGAGACCTCTAAGCTCAACTATTTTTCGTTGCTATCGAGCCAAAAGGCGATTTCGCGAAGATCATTTGCTAAGCCGCGTTGCCGTTCGGCCGATAAGCCGGCGATTGCGTCTCGCGCTTCTTCGAACCGTGCGCCGACCGCTTTATCGATTAACGCCTTACCTTCGTCGGTTAGAATCGCGGTGCGCACGCGTCCGTCGTGGTCGCTTTGTCCACGTGTGATGAGGTTGCGTGACGACAAGCGATCGAGCAAAGCCGTCATCGCGCCGGAAGTAATGAGCACCGATTGCATAAGTTCCTTCGGCGTCAATTCATAAGGCGCACCGGAGCGCCGCAGCGTCGCTAAAACGTCAAAGTCAGAATAGTGTAAATCGAAGGCCTTCAATGTCGCGCTTGCGCGGTTCTCGAGCCTGCGACCGATCATAAGAATACGCCCCACGACACCAAGCGCTTTAGCGTCGAGGTCAGGGCGTTCGCGTCGCCATTGGTCGATCAACGTATCGATAAGGTCTTTTTCCGCATCGCGGGAGCGTCTTGAATTTCCAGCCATAATCTTAGTTTATCTGGACTTCGCACTAACCGACAAGAGATTCGAACTTTTGTTTCCCGCGGTCCTAGTTGAATGAGCGGTGCTCACATTCGATCATTACCGAGACGATCTATCATTGACGCGTAGACGCCGCAGGGAGACCATTCGCACTTTTATTTCTTAATATAAAGATATATTGTCTTGACAATCGCCAAATTCCCACACCTCAATCATGGCCTTCTGTGGCGCGTTCAAACCACTGATTTATGGATTTTTTGTCCGTGAAATAAGAGATGTCGCTCTTACACGGCACAAGGAAAAGCAATACTGATAGATGACGTCATCAAAACGATCCCGAAGGAAGGACCGCAATGAAAATAAAAATACCGAACGCCGCACTCAGCCTGCTCTGCGCGCTCGCCGCATTCACCAGCGCTGGCGCTAGCATAAGCGCCGCCAACGCCGCCGATCGTGCGCTGCGCCCGCATGTCGAGACCTTGGACGCCATGTTCGGCGCGGCGCGTTACGACATTGGTGCGCCGGGGCTCGTCTATGGCGTTGTTTCCGACGGCAAGCTGCAACATGTTAAGTCGTTCGGCGTCCGTAATGTCGAAACAGGCGCGCCCGTGACGCCGAAAGCCGCATTCCGGATTGCGTCAATGACGAAAATGATGACGTCTCTTTTGATCTATGATCTTTATGATCAAGGAAAAATCTATCTCGACGCGCCGGCTGAGCAGTATGTGCCGGCCCTTAAAGACCTCGAATACCCGACGAAAGACTCTCGCAAAGTGACTGTCCGGGATATGGTCAATCATACCGCCGGGTTTGTAACCGACGATCCGTGGGCGGACCGGCAAATGGCGCGAACGAACGCCGAGTTAGACGCTTTCATTGCTGACGCTAAACCGTTTTCCTTCGCGCCAGGCGAGCAGTGGGAGTACTCTAATTTGGGATATGTGTTGTTGGGCCGCATTATTGAAAATGTTACGGGCCAGACGTTCGCCGAACGTATGCAAGAGCGCATTCTCAATCCCCTCGGAATGACCGGCAGCGGCATGGAAGTCGCGGAGATCAGCGATGCAACGCGCGCTTATGGCTATCAGAAAATTAACGGTGAGTTCGTCGACGAGCCTGTATTGGCGTCGGGCTCTTTTGATCCCCTCGGCGGCATGTGGACGACGGCGGAAGACTATGGCCGTTTCGTCGCTTGGATGATTTCGGCTTGGCCCGCGCGCGATGACGCCGAAAAAGACGGCGCGATTCCGCGCCGTGTTGTCCGTATGGCGACCGATGGGGCGCATCTAAGGTCCGCGCGCCGTCGCGGTGGTCTCAATGGCGATAGCGATTGCATCGTCGCTTCGGCGTACGGGATGGGCCTTGGCCAGTATCGCCACTGCAATGCCGGGTTGGTTCTCGGCCATGGTGGTGGATTTCCCGGATTTGGAACCTTTGTTTTAATTGCGCCCGAAAAAGGATTTGGTGTTTTCGCCTTCGCTAATCATACGTATGCGGAGTCGGATGCGCCGGTTTGGGACGCGGTTGCGCATTTAGCTGAGAACAATTACGGCGGTGCGTCGCCCAATTGGACCGCTGACCCAGCGCTAACCGACGCCTATGCAGGCGTCGCACGCGCTTACGCGGCAGGTAATATCAACGCTGGCGGCTTATCGTTCGCAGACAACTTCTTCCTCGACCGCTCCGCCGGGCGTTGGAACGCACAGCTCGCCGACATCCGTAAAGAAGCCGGTGACTGCAAAGACGACTCTGCGCTTTCCCCTTATGGCAGACTGTCTGGATCGTTCACCTGGGCTTGCGAAAAGGCGCGTGTAACGGGGAACATCATACTTTCGCCGATCAAACCGTCCCCGGTTCAATTGTTGCACCTACGGTTTAATCAGCGCAACGGTGCCGGCCGCGAAATGGTTATCGACTACGATTTCCATTAAACGCCCCACACCGTGATTATCGGCCGACATCCGATTTGATGTCGGCCGTTTTATTATGGGCGCATGATTGTTGGCTTACTTGATTTCGATGAGACCGCGCGGATAGTTGGTGAACGTCTCGCAACCGGTTTCGGTAATGCGGAAGGTTTCGCTCTGCACGAAGCCGTCTGTCTCGCGCCACATGCCGCACATGATATGGAACGTCATGTTCGGCACTAGCTCTGTCTTATCACCGGCGCGAAAACTAATCGTCCGTTCGATCCAGGCCGGCGTGTAGCCGATGCCGATGGAGTAACCGACGCGGGAGGATTTGTGCTCGCCGTACTTTTCGAGCGCGCCGTTATAAGCGTGGAAGACGTCTTCACCGAGCATACCCGGCTTGATCGCCGCCAGCGTCGTTTCCAGAGCGTCGATCGTTGCGTCGCCTAGCGCTCTGATCGCGTCAGGCGCCGTCCCGATGTAAATGCTGCGCGACAGCGCTGCGGTATATCGTTTGCGCACGCCAGCGAGTTCAATATTGATTGGTCCCTCTGAAGGCAGCGGTCGGTCGGTCCACACAAGGTGAGGGCAGGTGACTTCTTCGCCCGTCGAGATCACGATAACCTCCGACTGGGCGTCGCCGCCGAATTCTTCAGTTCCACGGGTTTGCGCGCCGTTTAAAACTGCGGCGACGTCGCATTCCCGCACGCCGGGCGCTATCGCCTCAACGCCGGCCTTCATTGTCGCGTCCGCAACGAGTCCCGCTTGGCGCATATATTCAATCTCCACCGGAGATTTCACCGAACGCACCCAGTTAACAAGGTTCGTTACGTCGTGGAACGTCGCATGGGGCAAGGTTTTTTGCAGCGTCATGAATGCGCGGGCGCTGAAATAGTAGTTCTCGTATTCAAAGCCGATCGCCGCCGCGCCCCAACCGCGCGCTTTCAACTGGTCTGCGATAAACTCCATCGCATGCTGGCGGTCATTATCAACATAATCGTCGGAATACCCAATGATGCTGTCGTTTGATATCCAACAGGTGACGTCTGCGCAGGGAACGTCGATGCCGCGGCCGACCCAAAGCGGCTCGCTGCCATTGACATGAATCACCGCCATTTGGTGGGTGTAGTAGGACCAGCCGTCATAGCCGGTGACATAAAAGATGTTCTCCGGCGCGGTCAGACAGAGGACGTCTATGCCCCTATGGGCCATCTCAGCTCTAATTTTTTCAAGACGGCGCTCATACTCTGCTTTTTCAAAAGCGTGGCGCGGCGATAGCGATGACATAGCGTATTACCCTCTAGGCTGGAGATATTAGTGAGTGACGGGCGAGAGGCGCATATTTGTCTGCACTTCTCTTTTATCGGAAGAACCTTGAATGCCCGCGGCTGACGCCGCCGGTCGCTCGGAGCGCGTGGAGAGCGCCCAGGCGAGGAGAAGTCCGAGGCCGATACCGGGAAAACCCTCATAAACATCTGTGTGCCACCCCTGCTGCCGCCACAGCAGGGCGATGACCGCGCCGACCGCCATGACGATGATAGCGTTGACTTCAGTGAGACGGCGCCCGAGCGCGTAAACGATGAGCATGGGGCCGAACGCTGAGCCGAGCGTCGACCACGCCATGACGACGAGCGAAAAGACGGTTTGGCTGCCGTTTAATGCAACCCCGAGCGCACCAAGACTAAGTGCCGTCGTCACCGCACGCATTTTCCAGGTGCGATCTATGGTGTTGTTTGGAAGTTCGTTTGTGATCGCCGCAGAGCTCGCCAAAACGAGGGAGTCGATAGTCGACAGCGTCGCGGAGAAAACGCCGGCGAGAATAACGCCGACGAGGATCGCAGGAAATAATTCACGCGCCATGATCGGCAAGGCCAGTTCCGGATCGCTATTGATTAAGTCCGGCAACATGGCGCGCGCCGTTAGCCCGACGAGTGTCGCCGCTACTGTAATTGCGAGGTAAAAACTATAGTACCACCAACGTGTTTCGTTTATTTTGTCGGGACTTTTCAACGTCATATAAATTGTCATGATATGTGGCTGTCCGACGACGGACAGGCCTGCAAACACCCAACCGACAATAAAGAGACCTCCGCCGAGCAAAGGGCCGCCAATATCAACGGAGGGCCAAAGGTCGAGATATCCATCGATTGCACTAAGATCGGCGATCACGATGCTTAGACCGCCGACAGAAGCGAACGCGGCAAAGAGCAACAGCACCATTGCCGCCAACATGACAACGAACTGTGTTGCGTTCGCCCACATAGAAGCGCTAACGCCGCCGATCGCTCCGTACAAGATAACAAGTCCAACTGTCACTATAGCTCCGTAATGGGGCGCGAGATCGAGGGTAGCGAACAGAGCTTTACCACCAGCAGCGATTTGCGCCGACGCATAAGCGGTGAGAAACACGACTGTGACCAAAGCTGCGATACGCCTGAATGTTTTATAGGAACCGCCGTTCCATGTTCCCAACACCGCAGCGAAAGAGATTTCATCAGTACGCTCGCGCGCCACACGCAGTTGCTTATAGACAAAGAGCGATGCGATAAAATCGCCGAGTATCCAACCAACGGAAAGCCATATCGTCTGCAAGCCTCCGATATAAGTGAAACCAATAAATCCGGTAAACAGGTAACCGGAGTTATTAGTCGCGAGCGCGGCGAGGGCGGTGAGCCAGGGCGGGCTTGAAGCGCCTGCGAGATAGTATCCTTCCCGAGAGTCGCCAGCGCGACGCGCGGCGTTTAATCCAATGGCGATGATTATTGCTAGAATAATGACAAACGATGCGACGATCATAGATACCTCTCAATACGGAGCATTACTTCTCAGCATGTTTCGTTAGACGCCGCAAAACGGCGGCAGCTTCTCCTCCTAAGACGCCAACAATCGTCCTATAGAGACGGACGGCCGCCCAGAAAAATCAGCGCTAATTTTCAAGATTGAGGTTTAGATCGCGATGCACGGTAGGCCAAGACCAATGGGAAATTCTCGCAGCAAACGCCGAAAACAAAGCCCAGTGCGACCGTTTATGTCGTTGGCACGGCATTGCGCGGCGTATCCGGTCGATGCGTCAGAGGCTGGTTGCTCGGTCGGTGAGGGGCGTTGGCGAGTAACGGCTCGACGCCGTAATCCATAGCTCGGCGTTCGAACGGCTTCGATCAGGTGGAGGATAACCGCCTGCTTTTGCGTTGCTCTATGCGTTGCCGGCGACGTGCAATGTCCGCACGATATTCGACTCAGTACGCGGGTTCGGATTGGATTGTAACTCGACTGGGGGCTGCTCGATGACAAGTCCAGAAACTAAGAACGCCGCTGCGACGTCATCGGCGGCGCGCGCCGAGGCGCCGTCGCCCGTGCAGCCTAAGAGCCATAATAGATGCGCGTCGCGACGCGATGTATCTTCCGCTTGCGCGGCTGAGAGTACAGCGGCGATGCTGAGTTCATCACTCGTAACGCCGCAACATCCGGGCACGCCAAGCCCAATCCGCCGAACGCCTTCTGATCCAATCGTTCGTGCGAACACCAAAACCGCGCTTAAAGCGTCGTCGGCGCTCTTTTCAAACAATCGGCGATACCCCCGCACCAAAGCCGGACATTCAATTTGGCCGACGGCCGCCGCGCGGAAGCCCCAAAGGGCGTAGCCAGCGCCGAGGCCTAATTGCGGGATCGTCATGGTGGAAACAAAGCTCATATCGACGAATCTTTCCTTCGTTCTATTCCGCTGGTTTGGCGACCGCCTATTGGCGGTGCGCTAGAGGTCGACTGAACGAATGGCGGGCGGGCCATAGGCGCAGCTCCATCGATCAACGAACCCGGAGATGTCTCCGCGACGCACGATGATGCTGCGCCTGCTGCACGGCCCCCCGAAGTGGATCATTCGAGCCATGGGCGGGGTGGTAACACGCTCATTTCAAATTGCAAATGATTATTAATATAGAATGGAGGTATTTGGACAATCGCAATGCCTAAGAGCCCGATTCAAAACTCGGGAAATAGCGTTACACGAGAGGGTCAGACGGTCGTTTGCCACCTTTTTTCGATAATGGCGATGCGGTTCCGGCTCGTAAAAGACATGCTTTTACTCTTTTAGATTTAGAGCCCGAGCGGTATGGATTTGTCGCCAACGAACGTCTGATTCGAGAGGTTTTCCAGTGTTGCACGAATTTCCAATCGGGCTCTAAGACCGGACTTCCAGGCCAAACGAAGCAAAGCATTCCGGCATGGTGAGCGTTCAATAATCGCGGTCCACCCGAGAGGTCTGGTTTTCCGTTGGACGGACAAGGTGATTCGCAGTAATCAGCCTTGACGCATTTAGAGAACATCCACGACGCGTTTGATAGCTCGGGGCAAGAGCCGTCTTCTGCGTCAGCATTCACGAACGGCTGATGGAACACGTAGAAATGTGCAGGCGATCCAAGCCGGCGCTGAAGACGCGTTTTCAAAAAGCTTACTAGGAATAAGCCCTTTAGGAAGAAACGAATGGAAAAGGTCGCCTCATCCCGCTCATTCGGCGGAGAACAAGCCGTCTATCAACACAAAAGCGATGTTTGCAATTGCGACATGCGGTTCGGCGTCTACATGCCGCCGGCGGCTTTCGAGAAAGGCGCCTCGCTTCCCATTCTTTATTGGCTTTCCGGTCTGACGTGCACAGAAGAAAACTTCATCACCAAAGCGGGCGCACAACGCGCGGCGGCCGAGCTGGGCCTGGTGATCGTCGCGCCGGACACCAGCCCGCGCGGAGCTGATGTTCCTGACGATCCTGACGGCGCCTATGATTTCGGCCTCGGCGCAGGCTTCTATGTGGACGCCACAGAGGCGCCGTTCGATCGCCACTATAATATGTACTCTTACGTGACCAAGGAATTGCCGGCGCTGGTTGAAGCCGCGTTGCCTGTCGATGGAAATCGCCGCGGCATATTCGGCCACTCCATGGGCGGTCATGGGGCGTTGACGATCCATCTTCATGCGCCCGATCGGTACCGCACGTGTTCGGTGTTCGCGCCGATCGTCGCGCCGTCCTCTGTGCCGTTCGGCAAAAAAGCCTTCGCTGGGTATCTCGGCAAAGATGAGAGCCGTTGGGCGAATCATGACGCGACGGAGCTCGTTCGTCAGAAGCCGAGCGGCGCGGAGATCCTCATCGACCAAGGGCTCGCCGATGACTTTTTAGACGAGCAGCTGCGTCTCGATCTCTTCGAAGCCGCGGCCGCGGAATCCGGTCAGAAAATCGTCGCGCGTCGCCAAGAAGGCTATGACCACGGCTATTATTTCATTTCAACCTTTATGGAAGACCATCTGCGCTGGCACGCGGAGCGTATTGGTTAGGAACCCGTGTTCGGCGGGCATAGGCCCTTCCAATCACAGATCACGCGCCCGCGCCTTGACGGCCGGCGCGCGCATGATTAGCTGGCGTTAAAGAGGCCTGCGGCTCAAATTCGCGCCGCTCTGAAGGAGTTATTCGACCATGTCCGACAATCCAGCTTTAGGCGCGATTAAATCAAAAATCGACGCCAATGAAGTCATGCTGTTCATGAAGGGCACGCCGCAGTTTCCCCAGTGCGGTTTTTCTTCTGCGGTTGTGCAGATCCTCGACTTTCTAGGGGTCACTTACGATTCAGAGAACGTCTTGGCCGATGATGACGTTCGCTCGGGCATTAAAGAGTTTTCTGACTGGCCGACCATCCCCCAGCTTTATGTGAAGGGCGAGTTCGTCGGCGGCTGCGACATCGTGCGCGAGATGTTCGAGAGCGGCGAGTTACGCGGGTTTCTTGAAGAAAAAGGCGTCGCCGTTTCTTAGAGCCCGATTGGAAACTCGGGCAACGCTGGAAAACCCCTCGAAACAGACGTCAGTTGGCGACACATACATACCGCTCAGGCTCTAAATCTAAAAAAGTAAGAGCCGGAACCGCATCGTCGGGCAGCAAACTGGTGTCTAATACTCTCGTGTCGAGCCGTTTCCAGAGTTTTGAATCGGGCTCTTAGGAGACGCCACCGTCGGACGGCAGCATGTCTTTTAAGGTGGCCAACGTATCGGCCTCGGCGCTCGGCTTATCCCAGCGGATTCGATGAATGCGCGGGAAACGCATCGCGACGCCGGATTTATGCCGAGGCGAACGGTTGAGCCCCTCAAACGCGATTTCTAAGACAAGCCCCACCTCGCGGTCCGCTTGCACCTGGCGCACCGGTCCAAAGCGGTCTTTCGTGTGATTACGGACGAAACGATCAAGCTCTTTTAGTTCTTCGTCAGAGAACCCAAAATATGCCTTTCCAACCGGCGCAAGGCCGCCATCGTCCGTCCAGACGCCGAACGTAAAGTCTGAATAAAACGATGAGCGTTTGCCGTGGCCGCGTTGGGCGTACATGAGAACGGCGTCGACGAGAAACGGGTCGCGCTTCCATTTCCACCATTCGCCTGTGGGTCGGCCCGGAACGTAAGGCGCGGCGAGCCGCTTGATCATAACGCCTTCAATGGCGTCGTCGGGCGGCGCGGCGCGCAGCGTCGCGAGATCACCGGCGGTTTCAAACGCCACCAAGGGCGACAAATCAAAGCGATCGAATTTGCGCGAGGCAAATAAGGCCTCTAAGCGAAGACGCCGGTCTGCGAAGGGTTCCGCGCGCAAGTCTTCACCGTCATGAGAAAGCAAGTCATAGGCGCGGATAAAGGCCGGATTGCTCGCCAGCAATTTCTTGGAAACGGTCTTTCGGTTGAGCCGCTTTTGGAGGTCTGAAAACGGACGAACCGGGAATGTCTCGCCGTCGGTTTGTCTCTCGGGGTGAAAGATCAATAGCTCGCCGTCGATGACGGCGTCGAAGTCCATCGCCGCTAATATGTCGGGAAACGCAGCGGCGATGTCATCGCCCGTGCGGCTGTAAAGTCGCCGAACCCCGTTCTCGCTAACGGCTTGCACGCGCACGCCGTCCCATTTCCACTCCGCAGCGTGCGTGTCAGGCGAGAAGTCTGGCGGCGTTTCTTCGTCAACGGGATGCGCGAGCATGACCGGCCTGAAAAGACCGGGCTTATTTGATGACGGCTTTTCTCCGACGCCTTCAAGCCACGCAAAAAGGTTCGCATAGGGCGAATCTAGCCCATGCCAGATCTCTTCAATTTCGCTGACATTAACGTCGCCATAAGCGGCGAGGGCCGTCTTTGCTAAGCGTGCCGAAACGCCGATCCGCAAACCGCCGGTGATGAGCTTTAACAGCGCCCAACGTTCGGAGGCGTCCATACCATCAAGCCACCCTTCGATGAGTTTTCGTGCGGCGGTTTTGTCCGCTTCATTGAGCGCCTCCACGACCTCATGCAATGCTGGCGTTCGATTGGCGCCGGGCTTTGAGGGCCAGGCCAGGGAGATCGTTTCCGCCAAATCGCCCACATAGTCATAGGAGTATTCGAACAGAACAGGATCGAGCCGTTCGGCTATGAGTTCGCGCAGCATCGCCGGTTTTGCGCTGGCGATTTCGAGATCGCGCGTGACGGCCGCAACCGCAAGGCCGCGGTCCGGATCGGGCGTCGTTCCAAAATACTCCGTCAATAAACGAATTTTGCCGTTGCGCTGCGGCGTATAGACAAGGCGCTCTAAGAGTTCGGCGAACGCACGCATGGCCTAATCGTTCTCGTCTTCATAGCCGATGAGGGACAGCGGCCGCGCGGCTATGCCGTTTAGCTCCGCCCATCGCATGAGCGCTTCTTCGCGGCCGTGGGTGATCCATAATTCCTGCGGCTGAATGTCTTTGATTGTTGTAACGAGTTCGTCCCAATCAGCGTGATCGGAGAGGATTAAGGGCAATTCAACGCCGCGTTGTCTGGCGCGGACGC
The DNA here is from genome assembly GCA_039814575.1 of Pseudomonadota bacterium. Classification (GTDB taxonomy): domain Bacteria; phylum Pseudomonadota; class Alphaproteobacteria; order Caulobacterales; family Parvularculaceae; genus MED-G105. The sequence continues at coordinate 74,493 of JBCCAY010000010.1, read as the reverse complement.
GAATGCGCATCCAACCGGACGCAAAGGCCGCGACAGGGTCGGCGAAACGCCGCGCCCATTTATCGGAAAAGGCCGAAGGCGGCGCGACGACGATCTTTCCTGCGAACGATTGCTTGTCGCCGCGTTCTGATTTCAACGTCGCCGGCGCTAAGGGACCTAGATCGACACCGAAATCCGTATAGAGATCGCAAAGCTTTTGCATCGCGCCATGAATGAAGATCGTTTCGTCATAACCGGCTTCCCGCATCAGCGCGATGACCCGTTGCGCTTTACCAAGGGCGTAGGCGCCGACAAGGTGCGTGCGTTCCGGGAAGCGTTCGACGGACCTTAAGAGTTTTGCGATCTCCGCCCGATCGTCCGGATGGCGAAACACTGGCAGACCAAACGTCGCTTCTGTGATGAAGACGTCGCAGGCTATCACTTGAAATCCAGCGCAGGTCGGATCTTGCCGACGTTTATAATCGCCGGATGCGATGATCCGTTTGCCGTCAAATTCGACGACCGCTTGGGCCGAACCTAAAACGTGGCCTGCGGGGATTAGCAATACATCAACGCCATTGATGCGCGTTACTTCCCCTAGGGCCGCCTCCTGCCGCGTGGTGGTGAAATTCGCGCCATAGCGCGCCGCCATGATTGCGAGCGTTTCAGGCGTCGCGAGAACGGCGCGGTGGCCGGCGCGCGCGTGGTCCGCATGGCCATGGGTGACGACGGCCCGATCGACAGGCGCGACCGGATCGATGAAGAAGTCCCCCGGCGGGCAATATAACCCCTTCGGCGTCGGTCTTAGAATGTCCTCATAGGCCGTCATTCGCTGACGATAGGACGTCTCGCGACGTATCGCATCTTTTGGGCGCGACTATCATTGTCGCAAGCCCGCGCTAGAGCGAGCGGCCTAAAAATTCACCGTCAGCGACAGGGCGCCAATTTTGCTAGCGCCGATTTCTTCTTCGAACTCTTGGGCGCGCCAAACATGGGTGTAGGCGATTTGCACGCCGTCAATGTTAAAGGCGAGCCCGGCGACGCATTCGCCGGTGAACGGTTCGCGCGTGACGCTTTCACCAAGTGCTGAGGGTTCATCAAGGAAGAGATTGCGCGCCACATAGCGGCCCGTGACGCCGCCGAAGACATACCATCCAAAGCTGGCGACAGGGCGTTGATAGCCCGACCCTGGCGCGCCAGGGCGGGTGTTCGGCGGTCCGAAGTCAATGGGGATGTTCCTCCCCACACGAAGCGTTCCGCCAAGGCCGGCTTCCGTCGTTAGATTGCCGATGCGGGCGACCGCGTGGGGTAAAATATCCGCTGACCAGCCTTGGTCCTCGCCCCATACTTTTCGCCGATAAATGCGCCGCCATTCCATTTCAAAGGCGAAGCCGTCGTCGATTTGAGCATCCCAACCGCGCGGTGGGCGCGCGCCGGTGGCGCGGTGAACAAAGCGCTGGATCTCATCGCCTTGGGCGTTGGGGCCGGTTAGGCCGATGGTCAGCGAAAAGGCGTCTAACTGGCGATCATTGGTGTTCGCCAGCACCCCGAATGATCCATAGAGAAACGCGCCATAGGGCCGATCATTAGGGTCGGGGATCGCCGTTGTGATGATGTCGGGCGTGTAAATGCGTTGCCCGAAACCATAGACGGCACGGGTTTCCGCATTGGCTTCATCCGGCGAAAGAAACCGACCGATATCATGCAAGACGCTCGGTCCGCGTCCCGGACGGGCGATCCATTGGGCCTGCACGCCATTGGTAAAATTGCGATCGTCGTTTCCCTTGGCGAAGTAATCGTTCTCGACAAGCAACGAGACTGTTGGGCCCAGATCGTTAGCCGTACTGGCCGCCGCCGCGGGATGAACAAAAAAGCTCACGCAAAAAAGCGCCGCTGCACTCCATGCGATGTTCGAACGCAATGCCAATACACTCATAGGATGTGCCCCCGCGACGCTACTCGTTACGAATAACGGAACACGCGCCGAAAAGCGACGCTTTTACCGTTGAATGACAGGGATTTGAGGAGAGCAAAGAGAACGCGCTACTGGTCCGCATTCGTCCGTCGATGGGCGACGCTAGTTTGCGTAGTGGCGCACAACGCGGCCGCCGAGGCGCGTTAGAACTTCATTGGGGATCGTGCCAGCCCATGCTGAGAGCGTCAGAAGATCGATCCTCGGCCCAAAAAGCTCGGCGCGATCGCCCGGCCGCACTGGCTCCGGCGCGTCGGTGACGTCGATCGTTATGAGATCCATGGAGATGCGTCCGATGATTGGGCAAAGCGCGCCGCCGAGATACGCCGTCGCTTCTGTGCTTATAGCGCGCGGATATCCGTCCGCATAACCCATGGCGATAGTCGCGACATTAGTGTGCCGCGTTGCTTCAAAAACGCCGTCATAGCCGACGCGCTCGCCTGCAGCGACCGACTGCACCTGCAAGACCTCGGCGCTGAGCGTTCCAGCGGTTTTGAGATCACCGCGGGCACGCGCCGCCGGATCGACGCCGTAAAGCCCAATGCCGGGACGCGTAAAGTCTAAACCAAACTGTGGACCGAGGAGCGCGCCGCCCGTGGCGGACAAGCTCTGTTTAGCGTTTGGAAAAAGCGAGGCGGCTTCCTTGAAAGCTGTATATTGGCGCTCATTGATTGTCTCTTCCGGCGCATCCGAACTTACCAGATGACTGATGACAGTATCGATGTTAAAGTCGTCTATCGCCGCAACTGTCGAGCAGTCGCTAAGCGGCAAGCCGAGCCGACGCATTCCGGTGTCCAAGTGTAGCGCGGCTGGCGCGCCGGCGCCGGCCTCTCGCCAAAACTGACATTGCTGAAGCGTGTTGAGAACTGGGGTGAGGCGCGACGCTTGCAACGTCGACAGTGCCTCGGGCGTCGGCCCACCTAAGACGCAGATCACTGCGTCAGGCGAATGGCTTTGCGTCGCTTTGCGGATTTCGGCGCCTTCATGGGGGTGCACAACGTAAAACAATCGGCAATTGGCGCGCTGCGTGAGCGCTTCGGCCACTGGCGCGGCGCCGCTGCCATAAGCGTCTGCTTTCAAGACCGCTGCGCCGCGAGCGCCGTCTTTCTCGGGCGAGAGCATTTTGAAATTGTGGCAGATGGCATTGCGGTCGACGGTCAGAATAGGCCGATAAGCGTCTTCAGTATTCGGCTTAGTGGTTATTGTACTGTCCGTCATATCGGCCTTGGTCGAGATTAGAGAACTTCGTGAACTGACCTTCAAATTGCAGCTTCACCGGGCCGATGGGACCGTGGCGCTGCTTGGCGATGATCACTTCCGCGATGCCGCGGGCTTCTTCCATGCGTTCGACCCAGCGCGCATGGCTTTTCTGATGGTCTTCGCCGTCGCCCTTCGGCTCCGAGCGACTTAGATAATATTCCTCACGGTAAACGAAAAGCACCGCGTCGGCGTCTTGCTCGATCGAGCCTGATTCCCGCAAGTCAGAGAGCATGGGGCGTTTATCGTCGCGCGCTTCAACCTGCCGCGAAAGCTGGGAGAGAGCGATGATAGGCACTTCTAGTTCTTTCGCCAGGGCTTTCAAGCCAACGGAGATCTCCGTGATTTCCTGGACGCGATTGTCGCCCTTTTTCGAGGAGCCCGACAGAAGCTGCAAATAGTCCACGATCAGGAGATCTAGACCCTGTTGGCGCTTCAGACGGCGCGCCCGCGCCGCCACTTGCGAAATCGACAGGCCGCCGGTGTCGTCGATATGAAACGGCAGGGCGTCAAGCTCCCGCGCTTTGTGGTAGATGCGGTCGAACTGCGTCTCGTCAATCGTGCCGCGACGGATCTCGTTGGAGGGCACTTCCGCCATCTCGGAAAGAATCCGCATGGCGAGCTGGTCGGCGGACATTTCCAAGGAAAAGAATCCAACGACAGCGCCGCCATCCGCCGCCGGATCGCCGCTTTCTTGAAGGGTCCGCAACCGTTTCCGCGCGGCGTTCACAGCGATATTGGTGACAAGTGCGGTCTTTCCCATGGAAGGGCGGCCGGCGAGGATGATGAGGTCTGAAGGGTGAAGCCCGCCCATCAGGTCGTCCAGGTCGACAAAGCCCGACGCGACGCCCGAAATGCCGCCGCCGCGCTTCAGCGCCGCATCGGCGACGTCGACCGCTTCGATCAACGCGGTACTGAAGGTCTTGAACCCCGCGCCGTACTTTCCGTTTTCAGCAAGTTCGTAGAGGCTCTTCTCCGCGTCTTGCAATTGCGCGTCCGGCGGATCGTCGAGCGCCGCGCGCCCAGCGCGCGCGGCGACTTCGCCGCCAATATTGATGAGCCCCCGACAAACGGCGAGATCAAAAACGACGCGCGCATAATCATGGGCGCTCGTCGTAGCGGGAACGCTCGCGGCCAACGCTTCGAGGTATTTTCTACCGCCCGCTTCGTGAAAACCGCTCGACGCGCTCAAATAAGCGTCGGTGGTGACAGGCGAGGCGAGGCGTCCATTTTCAATCTGCGCCCGACATGAATCATAGATAAGCGCATGAATTGGATCGTAAAAATGTTCCGTCGTCAGAAAGCTGGAGACGCGATAATAGATTTCATTATCAAATAAAATGGCGCCTAGAACGGCTTGTTCAGATTCCAGACTGTGCGGTATTTTTTGCTCCGCACCCGGAGCGCTTCCACCAGGAGTATTCGCCGGAGCGCCGTTCGGCCCGCTCGCGCCGCCAGAAGGGGTAATATCGTCTAATCGTCCGCCATCCGCCATCCGCCGACATGATCATAAAAAACGCCGGTCGTCGAGCGACCGGCGTTTCGAATTTTTCCAAAGAACCATCAAAGGCGCTGTGGAGAAGACTTGTTTTTAAAACGAATCGCGGGCCTTATGCTTCGTCTGAGGAATCATCTGCGGCGTCTGCATTTCCTTCTTCAGAAGCGACGGCTTGGCCAGTCGTTTCATCGAAGAATTCCGCTGATTCTTCTTCCTCGTCGGCGCCGTCATCGAGATCGCGGGCAAGCACGTCTTCACCACGCGCCTGGCGTTCCGCTTCGTCTTGCGAGCGCGCGACATTGATTTCGATCGTCGCGGAAACCTCTGGATGCAGAGCAATCCGTACGCTCGAAATGCCGAGCGTCTTCAGCGGCTTATCGAGACGCACTTGCGAGCGCGCAACCATCACGCCCTCGGCGCTCGCCGCTTCGGCGATGTCGCGGGTTGAAACCGAGCCGTACAACATGCCGGTCTCGGACGCTTGACGAATGACGATGAACGAACGCCCGTCGAGTTTCGTCGCGGCGCCTTCAGCGTCTTTCTTGCGCTCGAGATTGCGCGCTTCGAGGTCCGAGCGTTGCGCCTCGAAGATTTTCTTATTGGCGTCGTTGGCGCGTAGGGCTTTCTTCTGCGGCAACAAATAGTTACGCGCATAGCCCGGACGCACAGTGACGACGTCGCCCATCTGGCCGAGATTTTCGACCCGTTCAAGAAGAATGAGTTCCATCGACCTTACTCCCCGACATAGGGCAGCAAAGCGAGATAGCGCGCGCGCTTAATGGCGCGAGCAAGTTCGCGTTGCTTCTTGAAGGACACTGCGGAAATCCGCGACGGAACGATCTTGCCGCGCTCGGAAATGAAGCGCTGCAGGAGTTTCGGATCTTTGTAATCGATCTTCGGCGCGTTATCGCCGGAGAACGGGCACGTCTTGCGGCGACGCATGAAACCTTTTGCCATTGTCTCGTCCTCCTAGCGGCGATCACGATCGCGGTCGCGATCCCGATCTCTATCACGGTCCCGATCGCGTCCGCCGCGATCTGACTTGTCACGACGGCTGAGCACCGGCGAGGGCTTCTCGTTCAACTCTTCGACGCGGACGGTCATGAACCGGAGAACGTCGTCATTGATTTTCTCTTGCCGCTCAAGCTCTTGGACAGCCGCCGGCGGTCCGTCGATATTCAGAAGGCCGTAGTGACCTTTGCGGTTCTTGCTGATTTTGTACTGAAGGTTCCGAAGGCCCCAATATTCGGCTTTCGCGATCTTGCCGCCGTTTTCGCGGACGATAGATTGCAGGGCGTCTGTTAAGGCTTCCACCTGCGCCGGAGAAATATCCTGACGCGCGATGAAAACATGCTCGTAAAGAGGCATGATTCGCCAGCTCCATCATTTGGCGGCGGAGACTATGTGCTGAAGCGCGAAAGCTGGAGTGCGCAACAGCGTTAGCCTTTGGATCAAGAGCCTCGCGAGGACCATCCCCGCGGAACCGGACGAGCGCGCATAGAAACGCCGCCCAGCGGCCTTGACCGCCGCTCGGAAGCTGCGTCGTATACGCCATCAGGAGAGCGGGAGCAAGCGCTTTCTGGGCGCTAAACGCGGCCAGTGATTTGACTTGCGCCGAATTGTGGTTAACGGAGCGACCTTCCCAATTCGAATACTGAAGAGGAGCGCGCCGAATGGGCCATGCTTTTGTTTTTCCCGGTCAAGGCAGTCAATCGGTGGGCATGGGCAAGGGCTTAGCCGATGCTTTCCCAGCAGCGCGCGAGGTCTTTGAAGAAGTCGACGACGCTCTCGAACGCGCGCTCACCAAAATCATGTGGACCGGCGACATGGAGACGTTGAGCCTTACGGCCAACACCCAGCCGGCGTTAATGGCACATTCCGTCGCGATGATGCGAGTTCTTGAAAAAGATGCCGGCGCGGACATCGGCGCAGCGACCTTTGTCGCCGGCCATTCTCTCGGTGAATATTCAGCGCTATGCGCCGCTGGCGCTTTGCCATTGGCTGAGACTGCACGCCTATTACAAAAACGCGGCGAAGAAACCCAAGCCGCCGTGCCGCCAGGCGAGGGCGCGATGGCTGCGCTCATCGGCGTCGACCTAGAGGGCGCGGAAGCCGCCATCGCCGCTACGCCGGGCGAAGGGGTTCTGGAAATCGCCAATGACAACGCGCCGGGCCAAGTCGTCGTCTCCGGGGCCAAAGCTCGAATAGACGCGCTTGTGGCCGACGCTAAATCTCACAAGATCAAAATGGCGAAAGTCTTGCCGGTGTCTGCTGCGTTCCATTGCTCGATGATGGCGCCGGCCGCCGACGCCATGGCCGGGCCGATCGGTGATGCGCCGTTGACGCCGCCGAAGAGCCCGGTCGTCGCCAACGTCACCGCGCGAGAAACATCGCACCCGGACGACATTCGCAAACGCCTTGTAGAACAAATCACCGGCCGCGTGCGTTGGACGGAAAGCGTCCTTTATATGGGAGAGCAGGGCGTCGATACGTTTTATGAAGTTGGCTCCGGCAAGGTGCTGTCCGGCCTCATGCGACGCATTTCAAAAGAAGCAACAACGGCGAGCTTTGGCGAACCAGATGACGTCGACGCGTTCGCAAAAGCGCTTTAGGGCGCGATTGAAGTTATCGGCCGCGATCACCGTCTCGGCCGCCCAAGGGAGAATGAAAGAGAATGTTTGATTTAGAAGGCAAGTGCGCCCTCATCACCGGCGCGACCGGCGGCATTGGCGGCGCCATCGCCAAAGCGTTGCACGCGCGCGGCGCGACCGTCGCGCTTTCCGGCACGAGAGAAGAAAAGCTCAGTACCTTGAAAGACGAACTGAGCGAGCGCGCCTATATTGCGCCTTGTAATCTGAGCGATTTGGACGCTGTCGACGCCTTGCCGAAAACCGCTTCAGAAGCGATGGGCGGCCTTCATATCGTCGTCGCCAATGCCGGCGTCACCCGCGACACGCTGATGATGATGATGAAACCGGCGATGTGGGACGAGGTTTTGCAAGTTAACCTCACGGCCTATTTCCGCCTCGCGAAAGCCAGTTTGCGGAGCCTAACGAAGCAGCGCTTCGGGCGAATCATTGGCGTCACATCTGTTGTCGGCGTCACCGGCAATCCGGGCCAAGCGAACTATGCCGCTTCAAAAGCGGGCATGATCGGCTTGTCGAAATCTTTGGCGGCGGAAGTCGCCTCCCGCAACGTCACGGTGAACTGCATTGCGCCCGGCTTTATCGCAACGGCGATGACGGACGCCCTCACCGACGAGCAAAAAGAAGCGATCTTCACCCGCATTCCCGCTGGTAAAATGGGCGCTTCAGAGGATATCGCCGCGGCGGCCGTTTATCTCGCGAGCGATGAGGCGGCCTATGTCACGGGGCAAACCCTGCACGTGAACGGCGGCATGGCGATGATCTAATCTGGCCGACGCCAATAAAATGTTGCAGCGCAGAAACAGTCAATCCGGCGTTGCAACCGAACCCAATATGCCGTAAGCGCCCCCCAACCGACGTGAGACGCCATATTTAACGCCCAGACGAGGGGGCGATCAGGGGCGGTTCAGCGTCCGCCGCGCCAACACATCACCTTGGTGCGCCTGTCTGGATAAGGAGCAGAGAATGTCTGATTTTGCCGAACGCGTTAAAAAAATCGTTGTCGAACATCTCGACGTGGATCCCGCGAAAGTCGATCCTAAAGCGAGCTTCATCGACGATCTGGGCGCCGACAGCTTGGACATTGTCGAACTTGTTATGGCCTTCGAAGAAGAATTTGACGTGGAAATCCCCGATGACGCCGCTGAGACCATTCAATCGGTCGGCGATGCGATCAAATTCATCGAAGAACAGAAAAAATAACCTCGGGCATCACGGCGCACCGGGTATACATATATTTTCTTGTCGGGCTCGGTTGCGCCAAACGCCGAGTATGAACGTGCGCACGTTTGTTAGGGTGCGTGCGAGAGGTTAGCTCATGAAACGCGCCGTTATCACCGGGCTTGGCGCCGTGTCACCGCTCGCGGGCTGTCTAGACGCGACGTGGCGACGTTTGATCGCCGGTGACTCCGGCGCCGGTCCGATCGATGCTTTCGACGCGTCCAACCTCGCCTGCACAATCGCCGCCCAAGTTCCAAAAGCCGACGGCACAGGCGGCGGTCAAGCCCTGATAGACGCCGGCACAGCCGATGACGCCTTTAATTTCGAAGACTGGATCTCCGCAAAAGATAAACGACGCATGGACGATTTCATCGTTTATGGCGTCGCCGCCGCGCAGATGGCTTTTGACCATGCGGGGCTCGACTTAAAGACGGACGAGCAGCGTGAGCGGGCGGGCGTGATGGCCGGGGCCGGGATTGGCGGCCTGCCGGGCATTGAGACAAATGTCCTGGCGCTGCACAATCAGGGCCCCCGCAAGGTTTCGCCCTTTTTCGTTCCGGGATCGATCATCAATCTGATATCGGGACAAATTTCCATCCGTATGGGCCTGAAAGGACCGAACCACGCGGTCGTCACGGCGTGTTCGTCGAGCGCGCACGCGCTTGGCGACGCCGCGCGCATGATCATGCTCGACGACGCCGACGTGATGATCGCCGGCGGCGCAGAATCCACCATATGCCCGATCGGCATCGCAGGGTTTGCGGCTTGCAAAGCGCTGACGACCCAATTCAACGATCGTCCTACCGAAGCCTCCCGGCCCTATGACCGCGATCGCGATGGCTTTTTGATGGGCGAGGGCGCCGGCATGGTCGTTATTGAAAGTCTCGAGCACGCGCAAGCGCGCGGGGCGACGATTTATGCTGAAATCGTCGGGTACGGATTATCGGGCGACGCCTATCATGTCACGGCGCCGGCCGAAGACGGCGACGGAGCATACCGTTCCATGAAGATGGCGTTGAAGCGCGCCGGACTAGCGCCGAACGAAATCGACTACATCAATGCGCACGGCACGTCGACGCCGGTCGGTGATGAAATTGAGGTGCGCGCTGCGGAACGGCTTTTCGGCGCGGCCGCGGACGGGCTCATTATGTCGTCGACGAAATCGGCGACGGGCCATCTTCTCGGCGCCGCCGGCGCGCTTGAGGCGATCTTCAGCGTCTTAGCGATTCGCGACGGCGTTGCGCCGCCGACGCTCAATCTCGACAATCCGTCAATCGATACGCCGATCAATTTTGCGCCCCAAAAAGCCATTAAAAAACAAATCGACACCGCGCTTACGAATTCTTTCGGGTTTGGCGGCACAAACGCTAGTCTGGTGCTAAGGCGGTTTGACGGTTAACCTTGCGACTGCTGGAGAAACGACAGCCCTCGACCCGAAACGGGGCTATACGTCGTGGGCATTACAGGGGCGCTACGGTTGACGAAAAAAAATCACGATCTGCACGCCGGCGAAATCGCGAGCGCTGATCACGATCAAACGCCGCTTGACGATGTGCGCGTCTATCAGCGCGGCGGCGCTATTCGTTCTTTTATTCTGTTCATCGTCTTTGTCGGCCTGATGGGGATTCTCGCCGTCGGCGGCGGGGGGTACATCGCCTATGGCGAAGCGACGCGGCCTGGTCCCCATGAAACCGACACGGTCGTCTTGCTGGAAAGCGGCTCGTCGGTTGCGCAAATTGCTGCGACCCTTGAAGAGGCCGGTGTTTTGCGTCATCCGCAATTATTCGTGGCGTCGACAAAAATTAAAGGCGTCGGCGGTGCGCTGAAAGCGGGCGAATTTCAAATACCGGCTGGCGCCAGCACCTGGGACCTCGTCGATCTTATCGTCGACGGAAAAAGCATTCTCCATTACGTGACGGTTCCAGAAGGGCTGACGACGGCGCAGGCCTTACGCATTATCGAAGCAAACGAGAGGCTTGAGGGCGAAATCACGTTAAGCCCTGCGGAGGGCGACCTTCTTCCGGAGACGTACGCTTTCACTCGCGGCCAAACCCGCGATCAGATCATCAATACAATGATGAAAGCGCAAGACGCCTTTATTGACGGCGCATGGGACGACCGCGCGCTTGAACTGCCCTATTCAACGCGCGATGAAGCGATCATCCTTGCATCAATTATTGAAAAAGAAACCGGTGTCGCCGCCGAACGCGAACGCATCGCTGCGGTGTTCGTACACCGGTTGAGGAAAGGCATGCGGCTGGAGTCTGACCCGACGATCATCTACGGATTGACCGGCGGCGAACCGCTGGGGCGGGGGTTACGCGTCAGCGAATTGAAACGTGAAACGCCCTATAACACGTATCGAATCTCCGGTCTGCCGCCGACGCCGATCGCTAATCCCGGCAAAGACGCCATTCTAGCGACGCTTAACCCCGCAAGTACGGACGATTTATTTTTCGTCGCAGACGGCAGCGGCGGTCATGCCTTCGCCTCGAGCCTCACGGAACACAATCGCAATGTCGCGAATTGGCGTCGGATTGAACGCGAACGTCAAGCAGCGGCGCAGGCGGCTCAACAATAATCAATTCTATCTAAGGGAGAGACGGCGGCGTGATCCGATCAATGACGGGCTTTGCTCGGGCGACGGGAGAAACCGACGGTCGCAGCTGGGCTTGGGAAATCAAATCCGTAAACGGCCGGGGCCTTGAAGTCCGCCTTCGGCTGCCGCCGGGCTTCGACCATCTGGAACTCGCTTGCCGCAAAGCGACGGCGGCGCGCCTTTCCAGAGGGAATGTGAGCGCGTCGCTCACCGTTACGGCGGATAAGTCGAACGCCGATTTTTCGATCAACGAAGCCAATCTGGACGCCGCAATCGCCGCTGTGGAACTGGTGCAGAGCAAAATAGCCTGTGAGACGCCGCGCGCCGAAGCGATCCTGACGCTTAAGGGCGTTGTCCAAAACGACACTAGCGCACCCGACGAAGCGGCCCTCGCAAATCTTTCGAGAACGCTTCTTGAAGGATTTAACGAGGCGTTAACGGGACTAGAGACCGCGCGCGCGGAAGAGGGCGAAAAGCTGCACGCCGTGCTGCGCGAAAGACTGTCTGCAGCCGCTTCGCTACGTAAAGAAGCGGCCGAGGCCGCGGAAAAAATCCAACCGCTGTTCAAAAAACGGCTGGAGAACCAGCTTTCCGAACTGTTAACGACACTATCCTTGAGCGACGATCGCCTCGCCCAGGAAGCGAGCCTTTTAGCCGTGAAAGCGGACGTTCGCGAGGAGTTAGACCGGCTCGAAGCGCATCTTGAAAGCGCCGAGGCGCTTTTATCCGAACAAAATGGGCCAATCGGCCGGCAATTTGATTTTTTGGTGCAAGAATTTAACCGAGAGGCGAATACGCTCTGCGCCAAGGTGCCGGATTTGGCGCTGAAACAGATTGGCCTTGCGCTGAAAACGGTCATAGACCAGATGCGTGAGCAGGTTCAGAATGTCGAATAGAATACGTTAAGAAAAAGATGATCGGCGGCGCACGTGATAATGCGCGCCGGGGACTGATGTTGATCCTGTCCAGTCCCTCCGGCGCGGGCAAAACGACCCTTTCAGATCGCTTGTTGAAAGGCGAGGACGATCTCGTCTTGTCGGTTTCAGCGACGACGCGCCAGCCGCGTCCGGGCGAAGCCCACGGAACCGATTACTATTTCGTCGATGAGAGCGAATTTCTCTCCATGCAGAAAGACGGCGAATTCCTGGAATCGGCCCGCGTTTTCGACAATCTCTACGGCACACCGAAAGCGCCTGTTTATGAAGCGTTGGAAGCGGGCAAAGACGTTCTTTTCGATATCGACTGGCAGGGCGCTCAGCAGCTCGAGGAAGTCGCCTCAAAGGACATTGTCAAAGTCTTCATTCTTCCGCCCTCGCGCGAAGAGTTGGAGCGCCGCTTGCGCACTCGCAATCAAGACCCGGAAGAGATTGTTCAGGCCCGTATGGACAAAGCGGACGCGGAAATGTCCCACTGGCCGGAATATGATTATGTCATCGTCAATAAAGACGTCGATGAGTCTGAACGGCTTGTACGAACCATCTTATCAGCGGAGCGCCTAAAGCGCGTTCGGCAGTTAGGCCTGTCGAAGTTCGTCAGCGCCTTGATGGACGAGGATTAAACTGAGCGATGCCTAAAGGCGCTTATATCGCGCCTTTAAGTGCTGTCACGCGGCGCCGCGCTTCCGGAGCGCCCCTCCAAGAATGTGAAATCAGCGCCGCTATCGGCTTGCTTCACGTATTTCTGATAGAGAGACTCATAACCTCGCTCTGCGCGTGCGCTCGGCGCATCGCCGATCGCTTGGCGACGGCGCTCCAGCTCGGCCTCATCGACCAACAGCTCCAGCTTGCCTTTTTCCGTATCAAGCGCAATCTCATCGCCGTCTTGCACAAGACCTAAAGGTCCGCCGACGGCGCTTTCAGGCGTGATGTGCAAGATGACCGTGCCGAAAGCGGTGCCGCTCATTCTGGCGTCGGAAAGCCGCACCATGTCGGTGACGCCCTGGCGGGCTAATTTGTCAGGAATGCGCACATTGCCGATTTCCGGCATGCCAGGATAGCCGACAGGCCCGGAATTGCGGACGACGACGATGTCGGTCGCTTCAATGTCGGCGTTCATGTCTGACGCGATTGTCTTCCACGCTTCTATGTCGTCAAAGACGCGCGCCCGGCCGCGGTGCTGCATAAGGTCAGGGCTCGCCGCCGAGGGCTTCATAACGGCGCCGTCGGGGCACAAGTTTCCACGGAGAACTTTTAACCCGCCTTGCGTGGAGACCGGATTATCAAAGGTGCGAATGACTTCCGCGTTCCAACACGACGCATGCTGAACGCGGTCCGCCAGCGTGCTGCCTTCAATCATCGGCGTTGAACCGTCGAGCAATCCTTTTTCGAGGAGGCTTTTAATAACGACCGATAGTCCGCCCGCATCGTCGAAGTCCTGCATGAGATAACGCCCGGCCGGCAATAAATCGACAAGACACGGAACGCCGTCGCCAAAGCGCTCCCAGTCCTCGAGACTTAAATCGATTTCCGCGCGGCCCGCCATCGCCAACAGATGGGGCACCGCGTTGGTGCTGCCGCCAAGCGCCGAGACAACGCGAATGGCGTTTTCGAAATGCGTGCGCGTTAGAAACGCCGACGGCTTTCGATCGGAGAGAACGGCGTCGACAATACGCCGCCCCGTCTGTTCGGCGAGTGTGGCGCGCCGCGCATCCGTTGAGCCAAGGCTTGTATTGTTGGGTAAAGCAAGGCCGAGCGTTTCGACGATCGCCGCCATCGTCGAGGCTGTTCCCATCGTGTTGCACGTGCCGTGGCTGGCGCCCATCGCCGCTTCGGACATGGCGGCGTCTTCCTGCGTCCAATTTCCTTCGGCGATCGCTTGCTCCGTACGCCAAATTTGCGTGCCGCCGCCAATGACGTCGCCCTTAAAGCGGGAGCTGTTCCGTGGTCCCGACGATAGCATGATGGCTGGGATATCGACGCTGAACGCCCCCATCAACAACGCTGGCGTTGACTTATCACAGCCGGCCAGCAGGACGACACCGTCGAGCGGATTTCCGCGAATGGTTTCTTCAACCACCATGCTGACGAGATTACGATACATCATCGGGGAGGGACGCATCAGCGGTTCGCCGATCGCCGGCGCCGGAAACAAGACCGGCACGCCGCCAGCCGCGATAACCCCCGCGCGCGCCCGTTCGGCGAGATCTTTCAGGCCTAAATCACACGGATTAAGCTCCGACCAAACGCTGCAAAGGCCGATAATCGGCTTACCGGAAAAAGCTTCGTCGCCAAGACCCAGCGCGCGCATCATGCCGCGGTGCTCATAGCCCTGACGGTCATTGCGACCGAACCATTCTTGGCTGCGTAATTTAAGCATGCGGAAGTTTCCTTATCTCAAGGATCAACAAACAGGTTAGCGATTGAGGATGGCGGTTTAGCTCATGCTCTCGATGAACCGGTCTGCTTCGGCGATCGATTCATTCATTTCTTCGATCAGCGTTTCGACGCGGTTTTGGATTTCCGTCCGCTCCATTTCAAGGGATGAAATCGCGCGCGCGTTAAGGTTATGCTTTAAGAATAATACTTGGTCGTTGTAGAGGGCGAGCACCGGGTCCATTTTGTCCGCGGCTCGATTCATCGCCGACATTAAATCTTCAAAATCATTCTTGGTAGAGAAGAGTTGGCGTTCGGAGCGGGCGCGAAGGTCGGCGCTCGAATACTCTTTCAGTTCAACCTCCCACTCCCGAAAAAGGCGCCGGCCAACGTCATTGACCGCCTTGATGCGGGCGCGCACATCTGAGGCTTGGCCTTCGGCGCGCTTATAAGAGGCATTCATTTTGTCGTATTGGCGCTCTAGCGCGCCGCCGTCCACATTGACGAGAGAGCGGAATTCGTCAAGCGCCGAGGCGAAGACCTCCTGGGCTTCGGTTTGCTCGCCGCGCGCCTGCTTCACTCGGTCAACGAGAATGTCTCGCTTTTCGAGGCCGAACCGCTCCATAGTCGAATAATAGGTGCTGGCGCATCCCGAGAGAACGAACACCGCGGCGATCGCCGCTAGAAACCTTAGGTGAGCCATCATTATCCTCATCAAGCGCTCGTGGGCCGCGCGGGTATGCTTACCAGAAGAAGACCAAAATCGCAGAATTTGCCGATGGGCGTGAATCAATTGTTGGTCTCTTGATCTTATAGGATTTCATACGGGCGTCAGCGGTCAGTTTGCAAGTCGCCTTTCAAAAGGAGAGGCGTCAGCTTCGATAAGGGAGACGAGTGCATGTCGGGCTTTTGGATTTTCGTCGGATTGGTTGTCGCGCTGATCTTCATCGCGATCACCGTCTATAACCGAATTGTTGCGTTGAACCAGCGCGCGGACCAGGCATTCGCTGATGTCGACGTGCAGCTGAAGCAACGCCACGATCTCATTCCGAACCTGGTTGAGACTGTGCGCGGCTACGCCACCCACGAAAAAGAAACCCTCGATGCGGTTATCAACGCCCGCAATACAGCCGTCTCCGCGTCCGGTCCGGCGGCGCAAGGGGCGGCGGAAGGCGTGCTCGGCGCAGCGCTCGGCAAGCTGTTCGCCTTGGCTGAGGCCTATCCGGATCTTAAAGCCAACACGAATTTCTTGGAGTTGCAGCGCGAGCTGTCTGACGTGGAGAACAAACTGGCGGCGGCGCGGCGCTTCTTCAACGCCGCGGTTCAAGAGTTTAACACCTCAATCCAACAGATACCTGGCAATTTCATCGCGCCTATGGGCAATTTCAGCCAGCGTGATTTCTTCGAAATTCCAGAAGGTTCCCGCGAAACTCTTGAAGCGCCGCCTGAGGTGTCCTTTTAAGGGGATAGGGGGCGTAGATCCCGGCTTGAACTGAAGGAGGCGGCGGATGGGCGCCTACGGCCTCCAGACGCATATCTGGAACAACAATCTGAAATCGATTCTGCTGCTGGCGGGGTTTCCCTTGTTGCTCGCGTTCCTGTTGCTCGGCTTGGTGACGGGCTATGTGGGGCTCGCTTACGCGCCGAACAGCACGGACGAAGCGATCAGCCTCGTCTTCGATCAGTATCTTCGGGTTTGGCCGTTCGCTTTTGTCGCGGCGGCGGTTTGGTTCATTATCGCTTGGCTGTTTCACCAGAGCATGATCACCGCATCGGTGGGCGCGCGCGGACTGTCGCGCAAAGATGCGCCGAGGATTTATAATCTTCTAGAAAACCTCTGTATTTCGCGCGGGATGACGCCGCCAAAGCTGAACGTGGTCGAAACCCAACAATTGAACGCCTTCGCCAGCGGGATCAGCGAGAAGACGTACGCGGTCACGCTAACACGAGGCCTTATAGAAACGCTCGATGACGCTGAATTAGAAGCAGTAATTGCACACGAGCTAACACACATACGAAACCGCGATGTGCGTCTTTTGATAGTCTCTGTGATCTTCGTCGGGATAATCGCGTTTGTCGGCGAGTTGGCGTTTCGCAATATGTTCCATGCCGGCGTTCGAACCGGAGGGCACACGCGCTCTCGTAATGGCGACAGTCGAGGCGGCGGGCTCTTGATCATAGTCGCCATTGCGATGATCGCGCTCGCCTATGTCACAGCGATCGTCATTCGTTTCGCGCTGTCGCGAAAACGCGAATATCTGGCCGATGCCGGCGCGGTCGATTTAACCCGCAATGCCGATGCGATGGTCTCGGCTTTGGAAAAGATCTCGGGGCGATCCGCGATCGAAAGAGCGCCGGACGACGTCAAACAAATGATGGTGGATAACGCGCAACCGTTTTTGGGCGTCTTCGCAACCCATCCGCCCATAGACAAAAGAATTGACGCCCTACGCGCCTATGCTGGATGAGCAGCGCTGAATGTTCAGCCGGCGATGCGGCCGGGTCGGTTAGCGATCAACCGACGTGCTAAAAACTCAGGCGAGGCGGCGATAAGGCCTTCGGAAATAAACGGGCTCTCGGAGAAATTAGCGAGGCTCATGCCGCCGGCGAAAGCTGCGGTGAGGCCGGCGCCGACGCGCTTCGTGGCGTCAAACTTCGTCAAAATAATCCGGCGCACGCCAAACTCCGCGAACGACGTCGCCCAATCTTTATATTCCTCCGCATCGCCGCTCGCCGGCAATACGAGAACAGGTTCCGCGCCTGCGGCTTCTTGATAGCTTTTTAACGCTGCGAAATCGCCAGGATCAAAAGGGCTGATGCCCGGCGTGTCGAATATCACAAAGCCGCCGGGCGTTTTCGAGCGCATGGCTTGCGCAACATCCAGCGGGGACTCGACGATGTAATAATCCGCCCCCAACGTTCTGCCATAGGTCTGGACTTGCTCGATGGCCCCGGCGCGTCCGACGTCAGCGGTCATCATGAAAGCGGCGCCTTCCGCGGCGATCGCCGCCGCCGCCAGTTTGGCCGCGCACGACGTTTTTCCGGCGCCTGTCGGGCCCACCAGCATGATCGGCGAGGGCGCGACAGTGTTGACTGGATGAAACGAAAACGCCTCGCTAAACGCCGTCTCCAATCGATAAAGATCGTCATCAACCCCCGCGGCTCTGGCGCCATTTGCAAGCGCGGCGAGAAGGCCGGCGTCGACCCCATGGGGTTTTAACAGCGCAACAATGTTCGCGATGGTTTCATCTGAGACATCGACCTCGTGGGATTTCCCTTTTCGGGACACGAGCGTTGATGAAAGTTTCGCCAGGTTCGTTTCAGAAAATTTTTGTTCGAGGGGTTCGTTCAACCGCGCGCCCGTCCCGGGACTGCGATCAGCTAACGGACTGAAAGCGCCGTTCTCAGTCTGATGAACACCATGGGAGGCTTTTAGCGCCGCATCGTCCATCGCGCGGCGCGCCTCTGCGCCGAAACTCGCCGGCGGCGGCGCGCCGGGCGCGGCGGGTTCCGGTTTGTCGGAAGCAGCCACTTCAACGTCGCCGCTCGGCAGATTGCGTACGGATAAAACGACCATATGATCGCCAATCGCTCGCCGCGCTTTCGATTTAGCGGCTTCAAGATCGGACGCGATGAATTTCATCATGGCCGGAGGCGACTCTCACTTATTCCGATGGGAGGCGCTCACCCAAAGAGGCCCAACGTCCCAGAACTCTCGTTAGCGTAGCGGTGAAAATCGCGTGCATCAAGCAGCGCCGAGCGCGGGAAGGACGCGGCTTAATCAACCCATAAAGGCGTGATCGCGTTATTTTCTTTCAGCGATATTCAGGCGGCTGATCGTCGCCGCGGTCCGCATCTCGATAGATGACAAAGCAATGGTCGCTCGCCGCCGCGAGGGCGAGACCAAGAACCAACCGAGACGCTTAACTTAGCGGTATTGCTGGACGCGTGTCGCGCGCAATCCCGGCATGCCATATTGGTCGATGGCTTTTTGCCAGCTTAAAAACTCTTCCATCGTCAATTGGTAGCGTTCACACGCTTCCTCAAGCGATAGAAGCCCGCCGCGGACGGCGGCGACAACTTCGGCCTTGCGGCGAATGACCCAGCGCTTGGTGGTCTGGGGCGGGAGATCGGCCAAGGTCAACGGCATCCCATCGGGGCCAATGACGTAAGGCTCGGACGACGGCGTGGTTTCGGCCTGATCGGCGGCGGAGCTCATGGGCTTTACTTCCCTCACTGGTACGCAACTCATGCTTGGGAAATTAGCGCCGTGCTTTTAAAAAACGGCTAAACGTGATGGTAAACTGCGTGGTAAGTATCTGAATAAGAATATGTATTTCCAAATCCTCTACGACTTAGCGTTAATTTGAGGAAACCAATTCCCACTTGCGCAACCTGGCGACCTGTCAGCGCGCCAATCGACTCTTGAAGACGGACAGCGACGCTTATGGGTGGGGCGTTCTGCGCCAGATATGGGCTATAGCGAAAGAACGCATCCGCGCTTATGTTCCGGCCGTTATGAGTAACGACGCAGATATTCCAGAAATCTCCCTCGACCTTCCGGCCGACACGCCGAAGGGCGCGCCGGTGATTGTCGCCATGTCAGGCGGCGTGGATTCTTCGGTGGCGGCGGCGCTGGTCGCGCGCGCCGGGTATCAAGCGATAGGCGTGACGCTGCAGCTTTATGACCATGGCGTCGCCATCCAGAAAAAAGGCGCGTGCTGCGCCGGCCAAGACATTCAAGATGCGCGCAATGTCGCGGCGAAACTCGGCATCCCTCATTATGTTCTTGATTATGAAGATCGCTTCTCCGAAGCGGTGATGGAAGACTTCGCCGACACCTATCTCGCTGGAGCGACGCCGATCCCCTGCGTGCGCTGTAATGAGCGGGTAAAATTCAGGGATTTGATGGAGACGGCTCGCGATCTCGGCGGCGTCGCGATGGTGACCGGCCATTATGTGCGCCGCGCTGTCGGAGCGAACGGCCCTGAATTACGCCGCGCCGCAGACCCGACAAAAGACCAAAGCTATTTCTTGTTCGCGACCACGCGCGAACAGCTTGATTTCTTGCGCTTCCCGCTTGGCGGCCTCGACAAAGATGAAACGCGGGCCATTGCAGCCGCGCTCGAGCTGCCGGTAGCGGATAAGCCCGACAGCCAAGACATTTGTTTTGTCCCTGAGGGCAAATACGCCAGCGTCGTCGAACGCTTACGCCCTGGCGCCGCCGAGCCTGGCGAGATCGTCGATATCAACGGGAACGTTTTAGGCCGCCATGCCGGCGTTATTCACTATACGGTGGGCCAACGTCGAGGCTTGGGGGTCGCCGTCGGCGATCCGCTTTATGTTGTCAAAGTCGACGCCGCCGCGCGGCGGGTCATTGTCGGACCGCGCGAGGCATTGCAAGTGAAACGCATTCAATTGAAAGACGTCTCTTGGATTGGCGATGGGGCGCTGCAGGACGCCATTGCAAGCGGCGCTGAAATCGCCGTTAAAGTGCGTTCGACACGTCCGCCGTCGCGGGCGAGGTTCATCATTGGTTCGGCTGGCGTCGAGGATCGGCGCGCCAGCGTCGAGCTATTTGACGCAGAAGAAGGCGTTGCGCCCGGCCAGGCGTGCGTCTTTTACTCTTCGGAAGACGGTCATAATCGCGTATTAGGCGGCGGCTGGATTGCAAGCGCCGAGTCGGCCTTTAACAAGGGCGGCTTAGCGCTCCCATCGGAATTCAAGAAAGGCTCAACCGCCCATGGCGAAGAAACACTATGATTGCATCGACTGCGTCGCGTATTGCTGTTCGTATGCGCACATTCCGGTGACCAAGCGGGATCTGAAATGTCTGGCCAAACACTTTGATGTCGCGACCGACAAAGCCGAACGCAAATTCACCAAGAAAGGCGACAAAGAAAGCCCGCGCGTGCTGCGCCATACCGAAGACCCGCATTTCGGGTCGACCTGCATGTTCCTCGATAAAGACACGCGCAATTGCACCATCTATGAGGCGCGCCCCGCGATCTGCCGTGATTTTCCAACCCAATCGCGCTGCGGCTATTACGAATTTTTGAAATTCGAGCGCGAAGTCCAAGACGACCCGGAGTGGGTCGCGACAACGGACTAATATGAGCGCGGCCGAGCGCGTCGACGTCGTCGTTATTGGAGCTGGCGTTGTAGGCATTGCCGTTGCGCGCGCATTGGCGCTCATCGGTCGCGACGTTCTCCTCCTTGAAAAGAACAACAGCTTCGGGGAAGAGACGTCTTCCCGAAATTCTGAAGTCATTCATGCCGGTATCTATTATCGGCCTGGCGGCTTAAGGGCGCAGCTTTGCCATCCCGGCAAGGAACAACTCTACGCCTATGCGAAGGCCCGCGGCGTCGCTTACGACAATTGCGGAAAGCTCATCGTCGCCCATGGCGATGATGAAATCGCTCGCCTTGACGCGTTGAAAGACGTCGCAGCGCAAAACGGCGTTGAAGATCTTGAGCCTATCGACCGGCGCGCTCTTGAGGCGATTGAGCCGGCCCTCAACGCAGACGCCGCGCTGTGGTCGCCGTCGAGCGGCATCATTGATAGCCACGGTCTGATGTTGGCGCTCTTAGGCGACCTCGAAAACGCCGGCGGGGTCTATGTCCAGGGGACCGCGATCGAAAGCGGCGCGGCGAACGGCGCGGGCGTCGCTTTGTCGACGGGCGGCGCCGACCCAATGACGCTGGAGGCGACGCTCGTCGTCAACTGCGCTGGCCTCTACGCCGATGCTGTGGCGCGCTCGATTACCGGTTTAAATGCGGCGATGATCCCGAGTGTGCGCCCCGCGAAAGGTCAGTACTTTTCCTATGCAGGCCCCGCGCCGTTTTCACGCTTGATTTACCCGCTGCATACGCCCGACAGCCAAGGCGTTCACTATACGAAGGATCTCGGCGGCCAAGCAAAGCTTGGCCCTGACATCTCATGGGACGCCGCGCTCGGCGATTACTCGCTCGATGAAACGCGCCGGGACGCGTTTTACGAGGCGGCCAAAAGATTTTGGCCGGATCTAGAACGCGACCGATTGCACGCCTCCTACACCGGACAACGGCCCAAACTCACAGGGCCCGGAGAAGAGGGCGATTTTCGCATTCTCTTTCCTGAAGACCATAGCACGCCCGGATATATCGGACTTTATGGGATTGAATCCCCCGGTCTCACCTCCTGTCTGGCGATTGCAGATATGGTCGCAAGCCGCGTCGGCCTCGAAAAAGCCTGATCCTTCAGTATAATCGTGGGCGTTACCGCGACAGTGCGAAGGGGTGGGCGTAAAAATGACAGACGCGATATCGGCGAACATCGACCGTCCCGGCCCAGCCGGAGAAGAAGAATTGCGGTTCATCCGTAACTTCCACGATGTCTTTTTAAGCATCGGACTGATGATCTTCGCCGCCGGCGTCGGCCTGATGACGCTTCTTCTGCTTGGCGAGCGCATCGTCCTGCAATCAATTGCGGACTTTCGCAGCGTTGGTTGGACGATCGCCGCAGCGTTCTTCATTGACGCCGCCATCATGTGGGGCCTGGCTGAAATCTTTGCGCGCTCGCGGCGTTTGTTCTTGCCGGCGATCGTCATTCTATTGGCGTTTGTCGGCTTCTTCGTCTCCGGCGCCTTTGCGGCCTATGTGGCGCGCTTCGCGCAGACGGACTTCACCAGCTTTCAAGAAGCCGCCACGCAGCTTCGGTATTTAGGCGTTACCGTTGGCGGCGCGACGACGCTCGCTATTCTTCTCTATTACGTTCGGATGAAATTGCCCTTCGCCATGGGGCTTGCGGGCGTCGGCGCCGCCGGCACGACGTTGGCGGCGCTCTTTTCATTCAACGCCGACCTCGCTTTGACGCTCGGGCCTTATCTCTACCTCGCCGCGGGGCTCTTTCTCTTCGTGCTCGGCGTCGCTTTTGACGCCCGCGATCCAGCGCGGCGCACGCGCTATGCCGACAATGGCTTTTGGCTTCACTTCTTCGCCGCGCCGCTTATTTTCAGCGGCGCGATGGGCGCTGTCGTCGGCCCCGGCGGCATGGTGGCAGGAGCTGTCTTGGACGCAGGCGCAGGGCCTGCGATCGCAACGCTGGCGCTGGTCAGCATATTCGCGGTTATCTCTTTGCTTATCAACCGACGCGCTTTGCTCGTCGCGGGGCTGTTGTCGGCGGCGATCGCCGTCGGCGTTTTGGTGCGCACCGCCGGTCTTTCCTCCGCTTGGACGGGCGCGGCGACGCTTTTGATCCTCGGCGCCGCGATGGTGATCCTTGGCGGCGCTTGGCGCACTTTGCGGCGGATTATCACTGCGCCCTTCCCAAAGACGGGGTTTTGGGCGCGGATCATTCCTCCGGCAGATATTGATGATGAAGACCGGTAGAGGTCGGCGTCACGAAGCCTTCTAGAGACACCCCGCCGCGCCGAAACGGCTCTTGCGCCGCGGCGCGGCAACCGCTATAGCCCGGCGCTTCCTAAAGACCGCATCGGGCGATGCCTAACGGCGGTTTTGGCGGGGTAGCTCAGTTGGTGAGAGCGCAGGATTCATAACCCTGAGGTCGGCGGTTCAAATCCGCCCCCCGCTACCAATGCCTCAAAATTAAACGGCTACAAAGAAACGTCGAGGTCCGGCCGTCCCGCTTGGCGGCAGGCGGCCGTGAGCGTATTCGCCATCAACATGGCGATCGTCATCGGCCCGACGCCGCCAGGAACCGGCGTAATCGCGCCAGCAACCTTGCTCGCCGCCTCAAAATCAACGTCGCCGACGACTTTGCCTTTTTCCTCGCCATCCGCCGGCGGCAACCGATTGATGCCGACATCGATCACCGTCGCGCCGGGCTTCACCCAATCGCCTTTGACAAAGTGCGGCCGCCCGACGGCGGCGACGAGAATGTCAGCTTGGCGGGCCATCTCCGGCAGATCCTTAGTGCGGCTGTGAGCGATGGTGACCGTGCAATTTTGCGCCAAGAACAATTGCGCCGCTGGTTTGCCGACGATGTTCGAGCGCCCCAATATCACCGTATGAAGGCCCGAGAGATCGCCGTCCCGCGCTGACTTCGCCAGCAAGACCGACCCGGCAGGCGTGCATGGCGCAAGCGCCTGTTCGAATTCGCCGGCGCCGAGGCGGCCGACATTCATCGGATGGAAGCCGTCGACGTCTTTTTCCGGCGATATCAACTCTAAAATAGCCGAAGCGTCCATCTGATCCGGCAGGGGCAGTTGCACCAATATGCCGTGCACCGAGGGATCGTCATTGAAGCGTGTCACGAGGTCGACAAGCGCTTGTTGGGGCGCATCAGCGGGCAGTCGCTCGGTGATCGAGCGAAAGCCGATTTTCTCCGCGGTGCGGCCTTTATTGCGCACATAGATGGCGCTCGCAGCGTCCTCGCCGACGAGAATAACCGCGAGATAGGGCTTCGCGCCGACCGCATCGGTGAAGGCCGCCGCGGCCGTCGCCAGTTTATCCGTCATGCCGGCCGCATAGGCCTTGCCGTCGATTAGTGCCGCGGTCATCGTGATGCTCACCCTTTTCTAGAGTTGGTATGGTCCGTCAAAACCTTGCTGCGATGGAAACGCCATAGGTTCTCGGCTCCGATCGAAACGTATTGTAGCCGATAAAGCCGAAACCTGAGACGGCGTAGTCTTCATCTAACAGATTACGCCCCCACGCTTCAATCTCTAACCCCGCTGCGTCCGCGAAAAGCGTCGCGCTGGCGTCGATCGTCGTGTATCCGTCGTCGCTGCGGTCTTGCAGACCTTCAGCATCAAGAAAATACTGGCTTTGATATTTCGCGTTGGCTCGAAGAACTGCGCGATAATCTTGCGCCAGCGCAATTTCATAGCGCAGGAAACCGAGGACGGAGACATCAGACGCGAAGGGCAGGGGATTGCCGTCAAAGAGCGCGGCGTTACCCGTCGCGCCGGCGCCGGTTTCCTGACGAATTTCCGTATCAAGAAGAGTGCCCGAGACGCCGAGTTCAAGCGCGTCCGTCGGCCGATAGCGAAGATCGCCTTCAAACCCATAGGCGACCGCGGCGTCGAGATTGGCCAGCGAGTTGCTGACAATGCTGCCGCCGCCAGGGAGGGGAAAGTCGACAAAGATCCGCGCCTGGGGCGCGTCATAATCTTGATAGAACAACGCCGCGCTCGCGCTCACGCGATCATTCGGCCGCGCTTTATAGCCGATCTCAACAGCGTTGACCGTCTCCGCGCCGAAGAGGCCTTCATCTTGGAAGTGCGTCGCGTTGTTTTGCACTTCGCCGTTAAAGCCGCCGCTTTTATAACCATTGCCGTACGACACATAGAGGGTCGAGCGATCGTCAATGCGATATCGGAGGGCCGCTTGCCCCGTGACGCGGTTTTCATCAATCCGGTTGCCGCCGATAGCGGGGTCGACGCCATCGCGATTGTTGAAAGCAATAACGCCGTCATCGAAGATATGCCGTCCAGAGCCTGCGCCTTCAATCGCTTCATGGGTTAAGCGCGCGCCGACGGTCGCAAAGAGCCGGTCGGTGAGCGCAATGTCGTGCTGGGTGAAGACGGCGAAAACATCACGGTCTTGTTCAATCTGCGTCAGGAGCGAAGTGGCGACGCCAGGGGAGGCGGGCGTCGGCCCAACCCGCGCCGGCGCGGCCACATAAGCGCAATCGCCAAGCAAAGTTTCCGGATCGAGCACGCCGCACCAGATGAGATAGTCTTGGGAGAAATCTTCAAACGCGCCCATGACGCCGAGAACACTTGTCCCGCGAGACCAATCCATCTGTAAGCGGAACTCCTGGCTGACCTGCAGAAAGTCCCGGTCATAGCTTAAATTGGCGTTCAGCGCATCATTGCCAAAGGGCGCCTGGCTGCCGTCGAAGTCGAAACCGTATTGTTGGTTATAACCTTCAACTGCGGTGAGCGAGGTGAGCGTCACGTCATTTCCAAACACCGCGCCGAAGGGTCCGTTGATCTCTAAGCTGGCGCCGTAGAACTCATTGTCGGTGTCTTGCACGCCGTCGCCGCCGACGGCGATTTCGTGATCGCCCACATCGAGGCTGGAATTGCGCGGCGCGGGATTAATCCCGTTGTCTTCCTCATAATGCAGGCGCAGAAGAACGTCTTTCTCGCCATCGTCGAACAAGAGCGAACCGCGTAGGCCGAATTCGTCGCGCAAGCCGCCGGCCTCTTCAGGCCCCCTTGGAAAATCGGGATCGGCTTGGACATTATCGAGCGACGGGTCTTGCT
This sequence comes from Pseudomonadota bacterium, assembly GCA_039814575.1. Taxonomy (GTDB): domain Bacteria; phylum Pseudomonadota; class Alphaproteobacteria; order Caulobacterales; family Parvularculaceae; genus MED-G105. The sequence goes on along the minus strand of JBCCAY010000010.1, from coordinate 48,798 downwards.
GCAGAAACCGGCCGGCGATCCGGCCATAAAGATTATCCCCTAAAGCGCCGCCGACGGCGCCCGTGACGTCGATGCGGTCAAAGCGGCCATAGCTCGCCCGCACATAAGAACTCTGGTCAGGCCCCGGGCGATTGGTGAGGAAGTTAATCGCGCCGCTCGACGCATTGCGCCCATAGAGAACCCCTTGCGGCCCTTTCAAAACCTCGACGCCGGCAAGGTCATAGGTCAAAAGGCCCGTCTGAACGTTCGTCGCGAGGAAAACGCCATCGACGTTCACCGCCGCCGCGCCAGGCGTAAGCGCTTGGTGGTCGACAGCGCCGATACCGCGGATCTGGAAGGCGATTTGCGTCCCGTTCGCGACGGCCGCCTGGAGGCCAGGCACAAGCTGCGTCAGTTCTTCCGCGCCATTGAAACGGCTGATTTGATCGAGCGTCTCGCCGGTGAGCACATCGACGCTCAGCGGCGCGTCGAGAACGCTCTGGGCGCGTTTCGAGGCCGTGACAATGACGATATCCCGCGCATCCCCATCTGCGGCCGCTGCGTCCGAAGCGACGATTGATGACTGGGCGAGGGCTCCGCTAGCGCTGGAAGCGAGAAATAGGGCGGCGACGCCCATCGGGCGCGACGTGCGATAAAAGTTCAGCATAGAAATGGTTTAGGAAACTCTTTTATGATTGAATACGAAACGACGCCGCCCCCCGAGCGGCGATCGCATTCTTCTATAGCGTCTCATGGCCAAAAATCGACTGAAATCGGGTTACTATCAGAACCGAAAATGCACTGAGCGGTTTCCGCCGTTCGCCTATTCAAGTGTGCAACAGCAAAGGCGTGATTGGGGTGTCTCTCCGCGATCACATTTATAGAAAACGCGATACGACATCCTTGTAGGACCGCGACAATTTCAATTCCGACCCATTTTCCAGCTTGACGAAATATTCGCCGTTCGCGTGGGGGTTGAGTTCCTTGACTTTGTTCACATTGACGATCGCTGAACGGTGAATACGCTGAAACCGCGAGGGATCGAGCCTTTGCTGCAAGGTTTTCATCGTTTCACGGATAATATGAGTCTGACCATTGGCGTGCACGCACATATAGTCGCCTGCGGCGTCAATCCATTCAATATCATCCGCATTCAGAATGACGACCTTTGAGCCATCTTTGAAGCTCAGACGATCGGCGAAGCGTTGTTTCTCCGACCATGCCGGGTCTTCAATCAGCTCTTTGATGCGGTCGCGGTCTTCGTCACTCAGCGACGCCAGAAGTTCCACGAGTTTTGATTCGCGCTTCGCCGCCGTGCGGGACTTAATCGCCTCGCGCGCCCGATGGATAGCCTCTTCCAGGCGTTGTTGCTCTACGGGCTTCACCAAATAATCCAGCGCGTTCGCTTCAAAGGCGTCGATGGCGTATTTGTCATAGGCCGTGACGAAGACCACCAAGGGCGCCGGCCCGCCAAGGAGCGCGCGCACGACGCCAAAGCCGTCAAGGCCCGGCATCTGGATGTCGAGAAAGACAAGATCCGGAGACAGATGTTTAATCGTCTTCACCGCCTCTTTACCATTGGCGCACTCCGCGACAATGTCGATCTCCAGAAAGTCCGTCAGGCGAGCGCGCATACCGGCGTTCGCTAACGGCTCGTCATCGACAAGAACGACTCTTATTCGGCCGTCATCGGATTGCTGTTCGGCGTACTCGGCAGCGGCGTTTGGATCATTGTCGTGGGGCGTCATCATCTTATTTCCAATGGGAAGTATCAGCGCTCAATTGGTCGGGTGCGCCTTACGTTTGAAACGGCAACTCGAGCGTTACGCGAAAACCCGCCGGCGAGCGTCGACTGAGGTTGAAGCTTTGCGCCTCGCCATAAAGGTGAACGAGACGATCGCGCATATTGATTAACCCGACGCCAGCGCCAAACCCGCTGTCCCCCGCACCGCGCGGACGAATTAAAATCGCCTCCGGGTCATCGGGCGCATTCGGCCCATTGTCGCAGACCTCCATCACCAGCGTGTCGTCTTTCTGGCGGGCGATGATCAATATCTCGCCGCCTTCCTCCATGCGGCCGACGGCGTATTTGATGGCGTTCTCAATAGCGGGCTGCAGGATGAGGGAGGGGACTTGCGCGCTGAGCGCCGCTTCGTCGACGTCTTTGACGATGGTCAGGCGATCGCCGAAGCGCGTCGTCTCGATGTCTAAATAGAGGTCAAGCGCTCGAAGTTCTTCCGACAGCGTTGTTTTTTGCAGAGGATCGCTGTCGAGCGAATACCGCAAAAACGCCGAAAGCTTTGTCAGCATCTCATTGGCGCGCGCGCTGTCCTTTGTCAGGACGAGCGTTGAGACGGCGTTCAGCGTGTTGAAGAGAAAGTGCGGATTAAGTTGATAGCGGAGCATTTTCAGCTGCGCTTGCTCGGCGAGCCGTGCTGATTGGATGGCTCGTTGGGTCTCGTCGCGCAAGGTGAGATAATAATTGACGCCGAAATAGAACCCGCCCCAGGAGACCAGCAAAAAGAGGTTCACCGGCACGTCAGGCTGCAAGAGCACAAAGAGATTATCCGTGCCGAGCTGCAAGACCCGCGTCTCCAGCCAGTCGCCGCCGAAGATGCGCTGGAACGCGATGGCTTTCGCCGCCGACATCGCAACCGCGAGCAAGAGCGTCGCGCCGATCGCGATGCTTAGGAGCGCAAACGGCGCTTGTTTGCGGGCGTACTGGAGGACGGGACGTAGGATGAAACTCGTCGATAAAAACCCGATCAATGACGACGACGCCGAGAAATCGAACGAGGCCGGAGAGAAGCCGGCGACCAGCGACGACACCATCACCATATGGAAGACGAAGAACCCGACCCATCCGGCCAGCTGAAGGATCCAAAAGAGACGGGATTTGTTGGCGAAGAACCAATTCATCGCCCGCCGCGTGCGCCCGTCCGACGGCACGAAGGGGCCTTCGCCGAAGGGGGTTTCCCAGCCGCGTCGCTCCGACCGCTCAGCGCGCGCCGGTTGTTCTGATCCGATCTCGTTCCGCTTGGCGTCGCCGGTAAATTTGGCGTGACCAGGAATATCGGCAAGCGTCATGCCGCGTCTCCTCGAGACGATGTCATCAATGCGTTCCCCTTCAACTCTAGCGCACGCCGGCTCGCGATAAAAATCAAGCCCGATCGGCCTCATATGCGGTGGAGCGCAGGATTTACGAGACGGCGCGCGGTCGATGCAGAGGCGGACGCAACTGCACAGATTGATTGCGAGGCCTGAGCAAAGGACTTAGCTAGCTTAAAGGCTTGGCGCTTAAAAACCGCCAAAAGCCCGACTACCACTCGCCCGATAAACGCCCCTTAAAGGCGTACGCAAATTTAGGCTTCTATTTAGGGATTTCACCACGCAGCACCCGATAAACGACCCGCAAGACGTTAACGCCCCACAGGGGCCACATCGACGGGTTCGTAATTAAGGGACTGGATGAGGAGGAAACGATGACCGACGCTTTCGTATATGACGCCGTGCGCACGCCGCGCGGCAAAGGCAAGTCCGACGGCTCTTTGCATGAGATTACGCCGATCAGCCTCGGCGCCCAGGTTCTGACGGCGATCCGCGAGCGCAATGAATTCGATGGCGGCGACGTCGACGACGTCGCGTTCGGCGTCGTTTCGCCCGTGGGCGAGCAGGGCGCCGTGATCACCCGCGGCGCCGTCTTGGCCGCCGACTACCCCGAAACGACCGCCGGCATTCAAGTGAACCGTTTCTGCGCCTCGGGCCTTGAAGCGATCAATATCGCCGCGTCAAAGGTGAAAGCCGGCGAGGCCGATCTCACCATTGGCGGCGGCGTGGAATCGATGTCGCGCGTGCCCATGGGCTCGGACGGCGGCGCCATGGCGACCGACCCAGCGATCGCCTTTAAAAACTATTTCGTGCCGCAAGGCATCTCCGCGGACTTGATCGCCACGAAATACGGCCTCACGCGCGACGATTGCGACGCCTACGCTGTAGAAAGCCAAAAGCGCGCCGCCAAGTCTTGGAAAGAGAACCGCTTCGAGAAGTCTATCGTTCCGGTTAAGGACGTTCTCGGCCTCGACGTGCTCGCAACCGATGAGCACATGCGCCCGGATGCGGATATGCAATCCCTCGGCTCGCTAAATCCCGCGTTCGCCATGATGGGTGAGCAGTTCGGCTTCGATTCGATCGCCGTTCAGCGCTATCCGGAACTTGAGAAGATCAATCACGTCCACCACGCTGGCAATTCTTCGGGCATTGTCGACGGCGCGGCGGCGGTTCTCATCGGCACGAAAGAAGCCGGCGAGCGCATCGGCCGCAAACCGCGCGCTCGCATTAAAGCGGCGGCGTCGGTCGGCTCTGAGCCCACAATCATGCTGACGGGCCCTGAATTCGCCGCTGAAAAAGCCTTGAAGCGGGCCGGCATGACCAAGAACGACATCGATATGTGGGAGCTGAACGAAGCGTTCGCCTCCGTCGTTTTACGCTTCATGCAGGCGCTCGACATCGACCATGGCGACATCAATGTGAACGGCGGCGCCATCGCCATGGGGCACCCCTTGGGCGCGACCGGCGCAATGATCTTCGGCACGGTCATCGACGAATTAGAACGCTCCGGCAAAGAAACGGCGTTGGTGACGCTTTGCATTGGCGGCGGCATGGGCACGGCGACCATCGTCGAGCGGGTTAATTAATCAAGGGACGGAGCAAATATTATGGCTTATGAAGCGCTATCGGTCGATGTCGACAGCGACGGGATCGCCCTTGTGACGATCGACCTGCCGGGTCAATCCATGAATGTCTTCAATGAAGCGTTGATGCGCGATTTGGCCGCGTTCATCGACGATTTCATTTCCAACGACTCCATCAAAGGCGCGGTGCTCACGTCCGGCAAATCCTCAGGCTTTATCGCTGGCGCGGACTTGCGCATGCTTGGCGGCTCACAGGCAGCGACGCTGCAAGAAGCGTTCGAGAACGCCTTCAACTTAAACCGCACGCTTCGCAAAATGGAGACGGGCGGCAATCCGTCGAAAGCCCTGATGAAAGGCGAGGCGCACGCCAAACCGGTCGCGGCGGCGCTCGACGGCCTCGCCCTCGGCGGCGGCTTCGAATTGGCGCTCGCCTGCCATTATCGGATCGCGTCTGACAATCCGAAAGTGCAAGTGGGCTTCCCAGAAGTTCAGGTCGGCCTTCTGCCAGGCGGCGGCGGCACGCAGCGCTTCCCGCGGCTCGCCGGCCTGCAGAATGCGGCCATGGCGGCGACGCAAGGCAAGCCCATGGACGCCGCGACGGCGAAAGGCCAAGGCGTCATCAACGACATCGTGCCGGCGGCTGACCTTATCGCCAAAGCCAAAGAATGGGTCAAAGCCAATCCGAAAGTGACGCAACCCTGGGACAAAAAAGGCTTTAAGTTTCCGGGCGGCGGCGGCGCCATGGACCCGCGCAGCGTTCAGTTTTTCATTGCGGCTTCGGCGATGGCGCAGCGAGAGACGAAACACAATTATCCGGCGGTGGAGCGTATTCTTTCGTGCCTTTACGAGGGCTCGATCGTGCCCTTCGACACGGCTATTCGGATCGAGTCGAAATACTTCACGAAGCTTCTCTCCGAGCCGCAGGCGCGGAATATGATCCGGACGCTGTTCATCAATAAACAGGCGGCGGAAAAGGGCGAACGGCGCCCGAAAGATGTTCCGCAGCAAGAGCTCAAAAAAGTTGGCGTTCTCGGCGCCGGCATGATGGGCGCCGGCATCGCTTATGTCACGGCGAAAGGCGGCATGGAGGTCGTGCTTCTCGATCGCGACCAAGACTACGCCGAAAAAGGCAAAGCCTATTCGGAGAAAATTGTCCAGAAGGGCGTCCAACGCGGCAAGGTGTCGAAAGAGAAGGGCGAGGCGCTTCTGGCGCGGATTACGCCGACAACGGACTATAACGCCTTGAAAGACGTTGATCTTATCATTGAGGCCGTGTTCGAAGATCCTGGCGTGAAAGCCGACGTTATCAAAAAGACCGAAGCGGTCATCGGCCCGGAGGTCATCTTCGCGTCAAACACGTCGACATTGCCGATTACGGGTCTTGCGAAAAACTCTGAGCGCCCAGAGCAGTTCATCGGCATCCACTTCTTCTCGCCGGTGGATAAAATGCCGCTCGTTGAGATCATTCCTGGCGACGCCTCCGGCGAGCGATCTCTAGCGACGGCGCTCGACTATGTGCGCCTCATTAAAAAGACGCCCATTGTCGTGAAAGATACGCGCGGGTTCTACACCAATCGCGTTGTTCCGCCTTACCTCAACGAAGCAATGCTGATGGTGAAGGAAGGCATTAAGCCGGCGCTTATCGAGAACGCGGCCCTGCAATTGGGAATGCCGGTCGGCCCGCTGGCGCTTACCGATGAGACGTCTTTAGAACTCGGCAAGCGGATAATGGAATCGACGCAGAAAGAGCTGGGCGACGCCTATCAGCCAACGGGCGTTGAGGACTTCCTAGAGACCATGGTCGATAAGCTCGGCCGTTTGGGTCGGAAATCCGGCGGCGGGTTCTACGATTATCCGGAAGGCGAGAAAAAGCGCCTCTGGAACGGTGTAAGCGAGTATTTTCCAGAAGCGGATGATCAGCCGAGCCTGGAAGACGCAAAGGAACGTTTGCTTTACTCGCAACTCGCCGCGGCGGCTGCTTGTTATGCGGAAGGCATCGTTAGCGATCCGCAATCGGCTGATCTCGGCGCCATCTTTGGATGGGGTTTTGCGCCATGGACCGGCGGGCCGATGAGTTATATCGACACTATTGGCGTTGACGCCTATGTGCGCCAATCGGAGAGCCTCGCCCAACGGTATGGCGAACGTTTCAATCCGCCGGACGCCTTTAGAGCCATGGCCCAGAAGGGCGAGACGCTTTACGCAGCTGCTTAGAGCGCGATAGTCTTATAGAAACTAGCGGCGCCGCATGATCCCCTGCGGCGCCGTTTTATTTTGACTTATTATTTTTGGCGTTGACCGCACTCGCCCTTATTTAGAAGCGCCTTGCCGCCTTCGCCTTGTTCCTAATGCGATCCGAAGAACGCGATAAGCGCGAACTCACGGCTTGATCCAAAACTTATCCAATCAGCACGATGACATTTATTGCTAATTTAGCATACAAAACTAGCCAGTCTTGTCGTCAATTGGATTTGATTTGTATTCATCATATATCATTGCGTCGATTACGGATTTAGTCGCGTATAAGTTGTTGTAATTTAAATATATTTTGTACTTGCGAGGCATTATCGGTTGCCAAGGCGCTCGAAATCGGATCTTATCCGCCCCGTCGCAGCGATAGGGAGACCGCTATGGCCAACAATACTAGTCCGCACGAAGATCCTTATAGGGCAAATGCCGTTAAGGGCGCGCTTACACCAAGCAAGATCGTCATGATGAACCCTTATTGGGTCGCATACGTCCGATTAACGACGGCCTCGACAGCCGGCGCGATCGGACATGCCATGGGCGACGGCTTTGCAAAAGTTATGGGCGCGTTACAATCGGCAGGCATAGCGCCGTCCGGTCCTCCTTTGGCCGCCTATCATCATTTTGACGACACCGAAACAACTTTTGACGTCTGCTTACCGATCCCCAAGGAGAGCATAAGCGCCGTAATAGGTGTAAAGACAATTGAAACACTCGGCGGCGAAGCGCTGCGATTTGTTCACAAAGGGCCCTACGGCACGCTCGAACACACTTACGCGGTCGCCATGGCTGAACTTGAAGCGGCGGGCCTTACTCTAAAAAGCCCCTCGTACGAAATATACGTTAATGATCCGGGTGAAACGCCGGAAGATCGTCTTATGACAGAAATCCTCATGCCGATCGAGCGGCGCGACGAATAGCGCCGCTCTACGCGCGGAGAAGGGCGCTTCTAAACGCCAGAGCAGCAGTGATACGCAGAGCAAAAGTAATACACAGGGCGCAAATGCGCGTCGATCAACCGCCTTGTCTTTAATGCGAGCGCCGGCGATAAACGCCCTCATGATCCGTTCTCTCGCCGCTGTGCTCGTCGCCGTCATCGCCGGCTTAACTTGCGCGAAATTTCTCGAAGGTGGGCTCGCCGCTATGGTGGACGTCGCCCCGTCTTCCAGCTTGCCGCCGCAAGAATTCGCGACCGAAGGCGCCTCAACAGAAGCGTTCGCCGATCAAGCATTCGCAGGCGACGCTGGCGCGAGCGGTATTGACGACAATCGCCCCGCCAGACCGGTCATCGGCGACACGCTCGCCCTTATATTGGCGGTAAGCTGGACGTTTGCAGCCTTCGCTGCGGCGATGCTCACTTTGCTGTTGGCGCGTCGGTGGGCGCCGCTCGCTTGGCTCGCCGGCGCGACGATTGCGTTTAACGGTCTCATTGTGATGGTCGGCGCAGCGACCCCATGGTTCCTTTGGCCATTGGCGCTCGGCGGCCCGATCGTCGCCGCTTACGGGGCCATTCGCGCGTTAAACGCCGGCTATCAATTGCCCTCAGCAAAGAAACCAGACTTTGACTTCTGATCAATCGCCTTCAACACAGCAAGCAAGGGCAGGCGATAATATCAAGCCTGCGGCGACAATCGTGCTGGTTCGCGACAGCGACGACGGTAAAGAAGCAAACCAACCCCGTCTCCAAGCCGCAATGATTGAGCGCGCCGAAACAATGGCTTTTGCGGGCGGCGCGACCGTCTTTCCCGGCGGTCGGATTGATAAAGCGGACGCCGCGCCACACTGGCGCGATCGCGCTGATGGCTTGCACGCTGACGAAGCGCTCGCGGCCGCGCAGATAGCAGCAATACGAGAAGCGTTTGAGGAAACAGGCATCTTGCTCGCCCGCCCATCGGCGTCAACCGATCTGTTAATGGATAACGACGTCCGTGCACTCGATCCTTGGCGCGACCGTGTCGAAACGGATGCGGCGCAATTTTTTGCGCTGACAGTCGAGCATGATTTACGTCTATGCTGTGATCGCCTGGCGCTTTTCGCGCACTGGATCGCCCCACCAGGAATGAATCATCGGTTTGATACGCTATTTTTCATTGCGCGCGCACCGGCGACGCAAACGCTCCGGCAAGACGGCGTTGAAGCAACGTCGGCTGTCTGGCTTACGCCGCAGGCCGCTCTCGCCGAGGCGGAAGCTGGCACCCGGCGGATCATTTTCCCGACGGCGCGAAATCTTGAACTCTTGACCCTCTCTCCAACAGTTGACGATGCAATCGCATCAGCGCGCCAACGGACCATTCGGCCAGTTATTCCCGGTGCTGAGCTTCGAGAGGGTGTCCTATACTACACCATTCCCGACGATCTCGGATATCCAATCACGCGCGTGCCCGCGATGAAGAGCGGCGGTGTGTAACGCCTAGGAATTGCTGCTCGCAGCTTCATCACGCTGATTTAATGCGATCCTGGCGACCGCCAAAGCAACGCAGTCATAAAGGGCGTGCGCGATTATGGGGACGACAAGCGTTCCGGTCACTGCGAACAGCCATCCAAAATAGGCGCCGGCGCTGCCTGCGATGATCGCGTAGATGAGGGTGCGCGCATGAAGCAGGCCGAAGAAAATGTTTGGGACAAGGATCGCGGCGATGAGCGGCACGTGCGTCGCAAGCGCCGTTTGAAAGACGCCGCGGAATAGCAATTCTTCGCCGACGCAGGCGATGAGGCTGATCGCAACGATGCGCGGCGCAGTTAACCGAAACCCAAGCGTGCCGAGAAAATCGATTTGATCCTCTCGAAAAGCGGCGATTGGCGCTATGTCCGTCCGCATAAAGAGCAGAAGAAGCGCGGCGAGGGGCGCTGCGCCGACAACGCCCCAAATGATGGCGGACGGCGTTGTAGTAAATTGCGGACCGAAGGGCGTTTTAAAGAGCGCCGCCAGAGTAAAGGCGATGACGACAATACAAAGTCCCATGCCCGCCGCCGCCCCGAAAGCGCGCTGATCATCCGTCATGGGAGCGTCACCGGCGTCTACGTAAACCGCCAAGGACGCCGCGGATCAACTCCCGCGCCAAAGTGCTGGAAAGCGTTCGGGCGGCCGACTTAATCGCTGTTTCACCGACGCTCTGGCGCCGCGACGAAGAACGCTTTGACCGCCGCGCGGAGGAGCGTTTCGTTCGGCGCGCTTTAGTCGCTTCCTCAGCGGCTTCTTCTTCGGCGCGTGCCTCTGTGCGCGCTTGCAGCTCCTCATAGGCCGATATCCGATCGACGCTCTCCGCGTAGACGTCACTGAACGGCGAGGCGGCGATCGTTTCTTGTCGCTCAAGGTTCGTCACCGGTCCCATTCGTGAGCCGGGCGGGCGAATGAGCGTGCGGTCGACCATTGAGGGACGGCCTTTTGCTTCCAGTGTGGAGACCAACGCCTCACCGACGCCAAGATCGGCGATCGCATCGACGGCGTCAAAGTCCGGGTTTTGCCGGAAGGTCTCCGCCGCCGCTTTCAGGACGCGTTTTTCCTTCGGCGTATAAGCGCGCAGGCCGTGAATGATCCGGTTTGCTAGCTGGCTTGAAACGCTGTCCGGCACATCGAGAGGGTTTTGCGTCACAAAGAAAACCCCGACGCCCTTTGATCGAATGAGGCGTACGACCTGTTCAATCTTGTCGAGCAACGCCTCCGGCGCATCGTCGAACAGCAAATGCGCCTCGTCGAAAAAGAAAACGAGCTTCGGTTTGTCCGGGTCGCCCACTTCAGGCAATTGCTCAAAAAGCTCCGACAGCAACCAGAGCAGGAAGGTTGCATAGAGTTTCGGTGCTTGCATGAGTTTATCCGCAGCGAGAATATTAACGACGCCGCGCCCATCGGCGTCGACGTCGAGCAAATCGAACAGATCGAGCGCCGGCTCCCCGAAGAAGTAATCAGCGCCTTGCTCTTCCAATGTCAAAAGACGCCGCTGAATGGCGCCGACCGACGCCTTGGAAACGTGACCATATTGCAGGGACAGCTCTGACGCGCGCTCGCCCACCTCGACAAGCATCGCACGCAAGTCCTTTAAATCTAAGAGTAAAAGCCCTTCGTCGTCAGCCAATCGAAAAGCAAGCGTTAAGACGCCTTCTTGGGTTTCATTAAGACCGAGCAGTTGCGCCAATAACAAGGGCCCCATTTCGCTCACGGTTGCGCGTACGGGATGCCCCTTATCGCCATAAAGATCCCAAAACCGCACGGGAAAGTCAGCAGGCGCATAACCATCGAAGCCGATCGTCCGTGCGCGTTCTAAGAGCTTATCGTTAGGCGCGCCGCGCTGGGAAAGACCGGCGAGGTCGCCTTTCACATCCGCGGCGAAGACCGGCACGCCGGCCGTTGAAAAACCTTCGGCGAGGATCTGAAGCGTCACGGTTTTTCCGGTGCCGGTCGCTCCAGCGATAAGCCCGTGTCGGTTAGCGTACCGCAGGGGTAAATGCTGCGCCGCAGCGCCTTTGCCGATAAATAAAAGGCCGTTGGTCATAGTTTTCTGTTTCGCCATTGTTCTAGAATCGAGATGCGCTTTTTCACCCCACAAGCAATGCGTGTACACGTTTGTAGAAATTACCGTGATTTAACACCTGGCGCGGGAATTACCTGCAGAATCAAGCTCCCCCATATTTACCGCAATTTGAAAAAACGGTAATCCGGACAGTGGGTGAGTAGTGGCGGGATCGTCAGCCATGGGGTCGCACGTTTTGGCGTTCGGCCGCAATGACTTGGCGCATTTTCATCGCCATTGGTCGCTTTGATTGGGATGTCCGGCGCGTCGGAGGCAAAACGCCTGCGTCGCCCGTTCTGTTTGACCTAGGCTGAGCGAGTAATCGCTAAAATGCCGAGGTTACGCAGAAATGGATCGCTGAACGTGCGTAACCGGGCGAAAAAACAAAGGACGGGGTTATGTTGAGAATTCTCCTGGTTATCGCCGTGGCGCTCGCAGTGTTCATCGGTTTTCTAAAATTTACGGGTCGTGATGCGGCCGACGTAAAGAACGCGCTTGAAAGCGCTAAAGACGCGACCATGGAAGCGGTCGAGCAAGCTGGCGACGCCGCCGGCGATGTTGCAAGCGACGCTGCCGAAGCTGCTGGCGACACCGCTGAGGCCGCCGGCGACATGGCGGGCGACGCGGTTGACGCCGCTGGCGATATGGCCGGCGACGCGGCGGCGGCAGCCGGCGACATGGCGGAAGACGCCGTTGAAGCCGCTGGCGATTTGGTTGACGGCGCGGAAGGTGACGCAGCCGCGGCTGAAGCTGACGCGACTGCAGCGGCCGAAGCCGCCGCTGACGAAGCCGTTGAAGCTGTCGAAGGCGCCGCTGCTGATGCCGAAGCGGCCGCCGCCGACGCCGAAGCTGCCGTTGAAGACGCCGCTGCTGATGTTGGAGCAGCCGTCGACGCGCTGCAGTAAGCCCTTATCCGGCTCTTCTACGCCGACGCGATAAGGCGTCGCGCGCACCTAAACGGCGATGGCGCGACGCGTGCATCGTCGGTGAACAAATAGGGCGTCGTCTTCGTCAGAAGACGGCGCTTTTTTGTTTACCCAAGTTTGTTTACCCAAGTTTGTTTACCCAAGTTTGTTTACCCAAGTTTGTTTACCCAAGTTTGTTTGCCCAGGTTTGTTTGCCCAGGTTTGTTTGAACTGGCTTGCATTAAGGTGTTTCGCCGCCACCGCAGATGGCGATACGCGCAATCCGCTGTTTTCTCTTAAGAAAGCCGTCACCCTTTGTTTCTATCGTCGCTATCGCGTCGGTTGTGGGCGACGTTGATCAATAAGAGGGTTGAACCATGGCGCTTCGGACAGCGACAGCTGCAATCGATTTGGGGCATCTAGAGCAATACACGACCGGCGATGAAGCCCTTCTCGGCGAAATCCTGACCTTGTTTTGTGAGCAAGTGGAGCGCTGTCTGTTGTCGCTTAACCCGACGACCGATGACACCGCTTGGCGCGATGCGTGCCATTCCCTTAAGGGCGCCGCGCGCGGCGTCGGCGCATGGAAACTCGGCGATCTCGCGGCGGAAGGCGAAGCGCTTATCGGCGATATCGAAGGCGTTCACGAAGCACGGCCCGCGCAGCTAAAGAAAATTCGCGAAGGCGCCGCAGACGCAATTGAATGCGCCATCGCGCTGTGCCAACGCCCCGGTTAACCTTCATTCCACAGAATGCGGCTTCTTTCGCGACAAAGCTCGTATTGCATCTACCGCCGGAGTTCAGCCGTTGCGGAATCTAAACCACTTAATGTCAGCGGAAACATTCGCGCGCCCATTATATCTCGAAGCATCTGAATGGACGGCGAATGCCGCCAATAATCTTCGCGAACCGGATTAAGCCACACAGCGCTTTGATAAATGTCGAGCAATCGCTTCATCCAAAGCGCGCCTGGTTCTTCATTAAAGTATTCGACGGAGCCGCCAGGCACTGTAATTTCATAAGGGCTCATTGAGGCGTCGCCGACAAAAATCACTTTGTAGTCGGATGGAAAACTATGGAGCACTTCATACGTGGGCGTTTTATCGGTCCAACGGCGGCGATTGTCTTTCCACACATAATCGTAAAGGCAATTGTGGAAGTAGAAGTACTCCAGGTGCTTAAACTCCGCGCGCGCCGCTGAAAAAAGCTCCTCACAGATCTTCACATAAGGGTCCATTGATCCACCGGCATCGAAGAAGATGAGAACTTTCACCGCATTACGCCGTTCGGGGCGCATTTTTACGTCGAGATAGCCGGAACGCGCCGTGGCGTCGATTGTGCCGTCTAGATCAAACTCGTCGGCGGCGCCGTCGCGCGCAAAGCGTCTTAGTTTTCGTAAGGCGACTTTTATATTCCGTGTGCCGAGTTCAATGTCATCGTCGAGGTTCTTGTAATCGCGTTTCTCCCAGACTTTGACGGCCCGCCCTTGGCGTTCGCCATCATTGCCGATGCGCACGCCTTCGGGGTTATAGCCGCCCGAGCCGAAGGGCGAGGTGCCGCCGGTGCCGATCCATTTCGATCCGCCTTCGTGACGCTTTTTTTGTTCTTCAAGGCGATCTTTCAACGTCTCCATCAGCTTATCCCAGCCGCCGAGCGACTCGATCTCGGCTTTTTCTTCCTCGGTCAGATATTTCTGTGTCAGGAGCTTTAGCCAGTCCTCAGGAATCTCGGCTTCCGGGCCGTCCTCCAGGTTTTCAACGCCGCGAAACGCGTGGGCGAAAACGCGATCGAATTTATCGAGATGACGTTCGTCCTTCACCAGCGCAGCACGCGATAGATAATAGAAGTTCTCGACGCGGCGATCGGCGAGATCAGCCTCCATCGCTTCCATAAGCGTCAAATATTCACGTAAAGAGACCGGCACGCCGGCGGCTTTTAAGTCATGAAAAAACTGAGTGAGCATAACGCAGCCAGGATAGACGGCGGCGTGACGCTATGCGAGCGCCCATGACACTTGGGCACATAAGCATATAGGCACATAGGAAAAAGCGCGCCTCAGAGAATAAGCGCCTCAGGGGCAGGGTTTACCGGCCTTTACCGGGTCTGAGTAAACGTCCTAGCGTTCACGCCGACGGCGCACGTCAGTCGCTGCAGGACCAGGCGGCAATTGCCCGCGCAGATCTTTCGGATCCCACGGGCCATAACTGAAACTGCGCGCGCCCGGGCCTGGCTCAAAGCCGGTGAACGGCACCCGTTCGGTAAGCGCCGGCTCGATCGCGGCCGGCGTGGCGGACTCACGACGGTTGAACGGCCACTGGCTGCGTACGCGGTCAAGGAACGTCACATTGCGACGCGCCATACGATCCGGGAACAGGGTCATCAACGCCATAATGTCCTTCGGCATGTCGAGGTTGGCATTAAGGCCGATCTCGCGCGCTTCATCGGCTTCAATCGGATAATCATGGGTCCAGCGGCCGCTGGAGAGCTGTTCGGCCGCCGCTATGGCGGCGTTTTCCGACACCGTGCCGGACAACAACTCACGGGCGGCGCGCTCTAACTGATCGATCGCCATACGACCTATGTCGGCAAGGACGAGCGTCTGGTCATTGATCGCGTCAGCGGACTTCGTCTGGGTGACGCGCACCAGGGACGCCGCCGGCAAGCCGCCGATCTGCGGATCGATGGGCCCAAGAACGGCGTGTTTATTTAGAACAATTTCGTCCGCGGCGAGGGCGATCAGCGTGCCGCCTGACATGGCGTAATGGGGGACGTAAACCTTCGTCGGGCCAGGGTGAGCTTTCACCGCGCGGGCGATCTGCAAGGCCGGCAAAACGAGGCCGCCCGGCGTGTGCAGAATCAGCTCAAGCGCTTGGTTCGGCGGCGTCGTGCGGATCGCCTCCAGCACGTCTTCTGCGTCGTTTAAGTCAATGTAGCGAAGGATTGGGATGCCGAGGAGCCCCATAGGGTCTTGGCGGTGCACAATCGCCACGATGCGGCTTTTGCGCTTCCTCTGAATTTTAGAAAAAGCGCGCTCTAGCTCTTCGCTGCGCCGGCGACGCGCGATCGCCGGCAAAACGACAAAAGCAAATAATAGAAAAAGAAACGGCAACGCGCCGAAAAGGTCTTCCATACTACCCCTCAAGAAGGCCTAAGCGCCCCAATAAACTCGCCGCTGCGCGCAATTTGTCGCCCCCGCGACGCCCCACAAAGACCATGGTCGCCGGGCGGGCGCGTCTCTGTCAACCACGCGCACGACAAAGCGCGCCGCGCAAGCGTTAAAGCGCCCACGAGAACGCAGATGAAAAGCGGGTCAGGGTGGTTTTGACGATTAAGAACCGTCGCGGCGCGCCAAAAAGGCGAGGCGCTCGAATAAATGCACGTCTTGCTCGTTCTTTAAGAGGGCGCCGTGCAGTGGCGGAATGGCCTTACGGGGGTCACGCTCCTGCAACACGGCTTCGGGGAGTTCTTCCGCCAAGAGGAGTTTCAGCCAATCCAACAGTTCCGACGTCGATGGTTTCTTCTTGAGGCCAGGCACTTCTCGGATCTCATAGAAAATCTTCAAGGCGTCGGCGACAAGCCGTTTCTTGATGCCGGGAAAATGCACGTCGACAATCGCGCTCATCGTGTCCGCGTCGGGAAACTTGATGTAGTGAAAAAAGCACCGCCGCAAAAACGCGTCCGGCAGCTCTTTTTCATTGTTCGACGTAATGATCACGACCGGCCGCACGGCGGCTTTGACGGTCTCGTTGGTTTCGTAAACAAAGAACTCCATGCGATCGAGTTCTTGCAAGAGATCGTTTGGAAACTCGATGTCCGCCTTGTCGATCTCGTCGATTAGAAGAACCGGTCGTTCGGCTGCGGAGAAAGCCTCCCACAGCTTGCCGCGCTTGATGTAGTTTTTAACGTCACGCGCCTTTTCTTCACCCAGCTGAGAGTCGCGCAATCGTGCGACGGCGTCATATTCATAAAGACCTTGCTGGGCCTTGGTCGTCGACTTCACATGCCATTCCAGAAGCGGCGCATCGAGGGCGTCCGCGATCTCCTGCGCCAGAACAGTTTTACCTGTTCCCGGTTCCCCCTTGATCAGGAGCGGCCGCTCCAACGTCAACGCTGCGTTCACCGCAACTTTGAGGTCGTCCGTCGCCACATAATTCTCGCCGCCCTTGAATTTCACAGGGAGTGTTCCTTCGATTGCCGCATCGACCATCGACTATAAGAACGCGCCTGCGCCCTCACAATGCGGCTTAGCAGCGGCCCGTCGTCATCGCCGTGTTCATTACGGTCTTCATTGTCCGTTAACCTAGATAAATCGTTAGGATGATGCTGAGGATTAGATCCGTTGCAGCGCTGAACTTTTTAGGGAAGCGCTTTAGCGTTTCGGTCCATGTCAGAACCATTGCGCCTTAAACGATCTGATCAGGTTGAACCGCCTTTACGGCTGAAACGCAGCGATGTCATCGAGCGCGATATTGTGGAGCGTGATGTCGCTGATCAGGCTGCTGACGCCGACGAACTCGCGCTTGGCGACGCGGATCGCGTTGATCCGTCTTCGATCGGCGCAAAAGCTCTGTTCCGCGTGTTGGCGGACGATCTGCAGAATCAAAAAACAGAAGAACCAGCGCCTTCGGACGATAACGCAAGAAGCACAGTTGCTGAGCCAACGCCTAAGGCTATTGAACCGCTTGAAAATGAGCCGCTCACCGGTTTTTCGCACAGCGTCGCCGGGCGCGAGGAAACGCCTCGGGCCATCGAAATCGCCATCCGACGCATCGTCTCAGCGGACGCGCTCTTGCGCGTCGAACCCGAACAAGGCCCGCGGGCGCGTCGGTATTTCGCCGTCAGCGCCGCCACGGGTGAAACCCTTCAAGAATGGTCGGAAGCTACCTTTTTCGAGCTTGTGAAGGGCGTCCGCGAAGATGTTTTCGCCGACATTGATGCGGAGAAGATTCTTTAGGCCGCATCGCATCCCGCCGAGCGGGAGCGCCGTCTTTGTTGCAGGAAACGCTGGAATTCAAGGAACATTGGGATTCAGGAAAAAGCAGGGTCGATTTTATAAAATAGTCACCGACTCGACGCGAATTGTCTTGCGGTAGGGAGATGCTGAGATGCAGATCATTACGCTGCGACCAATGCCGAAAAGCGATGTTCGAGCGCTTAGCTCCGGAGCCGCCGGCGCGGTCGATATCGCTGAACGAACAGCGGCCGGTCTCGCCGCCTTCCAAATGGTCAATGGGCAGAACGATCCCGCGCGCGATTTGCCTGTTTCCAACCCCTATCGCTCGCCCTTGCGCGAAGTGGTATTCGCCGACGCCGAACTGGAAGACCCGGAACCGGCGCTCAACCACATCGGCGCTCACGCTGATATCTACTACGTGGACTTCTTAGAGAGCGTTTCAGAGGCCCTCGCCATCCTTGAGAACGAAAACGCACCGGACGCCGTCCATATCGTCGCCTCCGCCAACACGGTGCAATCGCCAGCCAATGCGTCAACCGAGGACGTGAACACGACCATCGATGTCGGCGTCGCCGCTTTACGCGCACTGTCAAAAGAAAAAGTATCCAGCAAATTTGGGTTTAACGGCCCATCCGCGCCGCCGATCGCCGGCTTCGTCGGCAGCGTATACGGCGCGCTCATGCGCCATGGTCCCGTTAGCGTGACAAGAATGACTGTAACCGCCGGGGCAGCGCCAACGGCGGTCGCTTAAGCCATAGTCCAGCGGCATAAGCCGTTAGGACGAGTAGGCTGAAAACCGATCGAGATCATTAAATGCGCGCACAAGCCGTTCGCCCGCCGGCGTCGGTGCGCCATCGCCATCGAGCCAGGCGCGATTGATCGCCGCTTCAATAAGCGCGCTGTCATCGCTTTCACTGTGCATTTGGCGCATGAAGCGCATAATCCGATTTCGGACCATCGCCGCCGATTGCGAATGGGCGGATTTCACGCTGCGTTTCGCAGCGCCCGGACGGGCAGGGTGCATCTTTAGATTCCCCAATTAGAATAGCGGTTGTTCGTTTTCATCGACTACGCCACAACACGCACTCACCAGGTTTCGCGCGGGGGGTTTAACGCACTCAATGCGCCAAACAAATAGAAATGATGATATTTAAGGCGCGGCATTACGCGCCTGTTGCGCAAAGGCGACAGCGTGTTAAATCCGCCTATCAAACTATCCTAAAATTCCGATCAAATGCGTTCGCCTTTTACATTACACCATCCATCAACTCAGAATCGAAAAGGAAACAGATCCCATGTCCGCCGCTTCTAATGCGTTTGTTTCGAACGCCGCCCTCATCGCCCGTCGCGACGAGGCGATGCCTGCCGGTCTGCCGTCGAAGTCGGGCGTCTATGCGGCTCGCGCTGAGGGCGCTGAACTCTGGGATGTGGACGGCAAGCGCTATATCGACTTCATCGGCGGCATTGGCGTACTGAATGTCGGCCACCGGCATCCGAAAGTCGTCGAGGCGATCAAAAGACAGGCCGACGCGTTTCTCCATACCGCCTTCGGCGTCGCCCAGTACGAAGTCTATGTGGATGTCGCTGAGCGCTTGAACGGACTAGCGCCTGGGCCGTCCGCCAAGAAAACAGCGCTCTTCAATTCCGGCGCCGAGGCCGTGGAAAACGCGATTAAATTCGCGCGGCGCATCACCGGTCGCCCGGGCGTTATCGCCTTCGAAGGCGGCTTCCATGGCCGCACGCTGTTGGCGACGACGCTGACGGGAAAGTCAGCGCCCTACAAAATTGGCTTCGGCCCGCTCGTGCCGGCGGTGTTTCACGCGCCCTATCCAGACGCTTATCATGGGATCTCCGTTGAAGGGTGCCTTGCTTGCCTGCAGCATATCTTCAAAACCGCGATCCCGGCGTCGGAAGTCGCGGCGATGATCATCGAACCCGTACAAGGCGAGGGCGGTTTCAACGCCGCGCCGCCGGCGTTCTTGAAAGGCTTACGCGCGCTTTGCGACGAGCACGGCATTTTGCTTATCGCGGACGAAATCCAATCGGGCATGGGACGGACCGGCAAGATGTTCGCTTTCGAACATTCCGGTGTCGAACCAGATATGGTCTGCATCGCGAAATCCCTCGCCGCCGGACTACCGCTATCGGCTCTCACCGGCAAAGCGGAACTGCTGGACCAGATCGCGCCCGGCGGCATGGGCTCCACCTATGGCGGCAATCCCGTCGCATGCGCCGCGGCGCTCGCCGTTTTGGACATCATGGAGGAGGAAAACCTCCTCGCACGCGCCGACATAATTGGCGAGACCGTGGCCGCCCGTTGGCGCGCTCTGCAATCTGAGCCCGGCGGTGAGGTGATCGGCGACGTTCGCCAGGTCGGCGGCATGATCGCCGTTGAGTTCGTCAAGAACGGCGATCCGCGCCAACCGGACAGCGCCATGGCGGCGAAAATCATGACCGAGGCGCGCGATCTTGGCCTCATTATTTTGACGGCGGGCTCGCAAGCGCAATGTCTGCGCTGCCTGGTGCCGCTGACGATCAGCGATGCATTGCTCGGCGAAGGTCTCGATTTATTCGACGCAGCAGCGCGCGCCGGCTTCGAGCAATAGCGAAGTCATGATTTTTCATTTGGCTACGGAGAAAGCGCCTAGCCGTATTAAGTAAATGTTCAGACTGTTCCCCGACAAACGACATGTCTAATATGGGGAGCATCTGATGCATTTGTCTCGTTATGCGTGCGCCATCGTCGCAACTCTTTCTTGTTTGATCGGCGTTACAAACGCTCACGCTGCGGACCAAGCTGCGGATAGCGCAGAGAGACGCGTTGCGCCTCGATCGGTCGGCTTCAAACAGGCGTCTATTTACCATCGCTACGGTAATCAGGCGTTCGTTCGAGGCGGCTACATTATCGGCTCTACGGTCTCTGAAGGCGGATATGACGCGCCTTACGGTTCGATCGGCTATGACTGGAAACTTGCGCGCAGCGGCAACTCGATGTTTCGGATCGAGAGCGAACTCTTGGTCGGGCGGTTTAGCGACACACTAGAACTTGGCCCCGCGCTAACCAATCCGTTGATTGAAACCACCGTATCGCAATGGTTTTTAGCGGGACTCGTCGGTGTCCGCTGGGACGGGTTTATCGCGTCTCCAGTCTCGCCATACGCATCGATGGGCGTAGGGCCTGGCTTATTGACGGCGAGGGCGACGGTCACCGATTTGACCACCGACGTTTCGGCGAGCTCAAGCGGCAGCGAATTTTCGATGGTGTATTCTGGACGCGCAGGGCTTCAAGCTCGACTGCGCGACAATTTTGGCGTCGAACTAGGATATCGTTTTCTTGATTACACTGATGCGGGAGAACCCGGTCGACATTCCGTTGAGCTAGGATTGAACCTTGCGATGTAGTCCCACGCTTTTGCGGAAATTACGAGTTGAAAGCGCGCCGCTCCTTTGGAGAGCGGCGCGATTTTCATTTTAAAGCACCGTATGCCAACCGATCGTCAACGTCCAATCAGTCTCAAGTTGCGGGCCATTTAGGTCTTGATAAACCGGAAACAGCATTTCTACGCCGAAACCGTGACCTCTTAGCGCCCCGCTTTGGGGGTTCAAATTAAAGCCGACGCCGACATCAAGACGATCGCCGCCTTGAAAATCCGGGTTCGCCGTTTGCACCGGCGCGACGATCGACGCATCGCTGTCCTCGATGGCGTTCTGAGCGGTAAACGCCCCGCGCAGCGAAAACGCGATGAGATCGCTTGTCGCATATTGTCCCCATGCGGTCAGATATTGCGCGTCGCCGAAGGTATAGCCTTGATCATTATTACCAAGGCGGACCGTCGCTTTATATTGCGCGCCCCATTTCACGCTGTCGTGCATGCCTGTGTAGGTAAAACCAGGTTGCAGATCGAACGTGCCGGAGCCCAATTGCATTGGGTAGGGCAAGCGTAAGGTCGGCGTCATATTGAGCGGCGTCAGCACCGCGTCGGTTTCAACAATCGAGCCCGTGGGAAGGCTGGCGCCGAGATTCAAAAGCGCTTTGTGATGCGCGCCGCCCGCGGTTTTGACATCAAAAATCCGCGCCAGCGCCGTCACCGTCGTATCGCCGAAATCCGACGCGCCTGTGGTGAAATTGCCAAGCTCGGTTGTTCCTGTCGGACCTTGGAACGTCACATGGTCCATTGATTTTTCAACGAACATGCCCATCGCCATCAGCGTCAACCAATCGGTGACGCCGACCATGGCGCCGGCCATGATCATATCCATGGACATATCGAGCGGCACAACGCGCAAGGTCGGCGGCTGCATGGGTTGGCCGAAGAACCGATTGGGGACGGTTGTTGCAATGGTTTCAGGAGACACAGGATCGGTGCCGATCCGGCTGCCTTCCATTTGCATGCGCTGATAGCGCAAGGACACCATGACCTTGCCCGGCTCCGTTAGGTGAGAGCCCATAACGCCGATCGGATCGTGGTGGATCGCCGGCATAGCGCCGTGGGCGCCGTGCCCAGCGCCATGATCCCCATGCGCTTTATCGTGACTTTTACCGTGCTCTTCGTGATGTCCCGTTCCGTGGTCTGATCCGTGGCCTGTCCCATGCCTGTCATCATCGTTCATCGCGTCTTCGGCATTTGCAGGGACAGCCGATAACGCCAGCATGAAAGCTGCGAAAACTGTAGATTTCATCGAATTTTCCTTAAACAAAGAAATCATCGGCGCGTCGTGGCGATCGACGTTGATTGGGAGACACCAACAATCATGAAAAACTAAGACATGTCCGCATGTCAGTCGTTCCGACTTCACGCTACCTTCCGCCGACGGATAAACAAAATTTCTTTAGTCGTTAGGAAAAGAGGGGCGGGCCCCGCGTGGGTGGTCTTAGATTATTCGGCGATTTGTGCTCTGGATCGCTCACCAGCGGGAGTGGGGTCAAACTTTCAACCAGTTCCTGCCCAATCGCCGGGGCTGATAGTTCGGCCGGCGGCAAAGCCGTAGCCGCAATGCATAAAGGACAGGTCGTTGACGGCGCGTCGTGTTCGTCACCCGAGACATGCCCTAGGAGTTCGTGAAGGCTAATTGCAGACGCACCGCCATGGGCGGCGCAAATGGTGATTTGTGGATTGTGCGGATCTGAGTTGAGGGGCGCCGCCATCGCGGGGGCGGCGATCGCCAAAAGCACCGCCGCGAACGCTCTGATCAGACATCGGGCGATCAGTAGCGTCTTATTCTTTCTCGAGTGACGAGCCCTACCCATACCATCTCTAATGCCTGTTTACGCGATTGTGGGCAAGCGCATCGGTTCGGCTATGTCAATTTGACCGGATCGCCGCGCCGTTTCGGCGCGGGGTCGGTGGCCAGCAGTTCTTCCGTCTCTTCAATTTTATCGGCGCGCCACAAAGCGGGAAACAATCGAACCCATAAGCCGGCGGCGGCGATCGCGACAACGCCGCCGAGAAGGACTGCGCCGATTGGCCCTAGGAACCGCGCCGCAACGCCCGACTCGAACTCGCCGAGTTCATTCGAGGCGGAAATGAAAATGAAAGAAACCGATGACACGCGCCCCCGCATCGCGTCGGGCGTCGCCAGCTGGATGAGCGAGGAGCGCACATAAACAGAGATCATGTCCGCAGCGCCGCTCACCGCGAGCGCGGCGATCGAGACCCAAAAAAGCTTTGATGCGCCGAACACCAGCATCGCAGCGCCATAGACGGCGATGGACGCGAACATCCATTTACCGACACGCCGAGACAGCGGCCGAGCAGCGAACACGAACGCTACAACCGCCGCCCCGGCGGCTGGCGCGGCGCGCAACACGCCGAGCCCCTCAGCGCCCACATGCAAGATATCTTTGGCGAAAACGGGAAGCAACGCGATGACGCCGCCGAAAAACACGACGACAAGATCCAGTGAAATTGCGCCAAGGACAATCTTATTGTCCCGCACATAACGCAGGCCGTCGATCATCATGGATAGACCGTGTACGTCTTTCTTCGGCACGTGCTGAGGCGTTTGCGCGAACGAAATGGAAATCAACGCCAGGACGCTCATTGCGCCGGCGACCGCGTACACATACTCCGCGCCCGCCACAAAGAGGAAACCACCGACCGCCGGTCCGAAAATCGCGGCGCCCTGGAAGCCGAGAGAGTTCCAAGCAATCGCGGTCGGCAACTCGTCGCGCGGAACAAGGGTCGGGTAAAGCGCGCTACTCGCCGCCGGGGTGAAGGCGTTGACGGTTCCGAGCACAATCGCAATGACGAACAGGTAAAAGAGGCTCTGGTCAGGCGGTAGGAAAACCGTAGCGATCAGCGCGCCTTGGGCGAGGGTGCGCACGCCGCCGGCGACCATCAAAATGAGCTTGCGATCGAGGCGATCGGCCGCCTGGCCGCCGACAAGCGACAACAAAAACACCGGCGCAAATTGCGCCAGGCCGATAAAGCCGAGGATGAGCGCCGATTCTTCGATAGAGCGCGTGACGCGCGCGGTCTCATAGGCTTGCCAGCCAATGGCGACGGCGGTCATTTGCCGACCGCCGCTCACAAGCTGACGCATAATCCAATAAAGAAGATAGGCGCGATGGCGAAAGACGCGCATCGACGGAGTTCGAGCCATGGGGCGGGGCGCTTTACGTTAAGGAAACAGGGGCGGAGCTATAGGCGCACTCGCTATAGAAGCCAATGCGCTAACCCGCCTCAGCAGCCGAACAAGCCGCCAGATAAACCGCCAGACACACCTTTAGACAAGCCCTCAGGTGTGCCGCTGACTCCGCCGCCGCGTAGTGTCTAAAGCGCGTAACTCACCGCGAACCAGAACCGGCCGCGACTAGCCGGACCCATATCGGGTCCAAAGTAACGACCGCCCTTCAGCTCCGCCGTCAGGTGTTTGTTGACTTTGCCATTAAGGACGAAGTCGATCTCTTGGCCG
The DNA here is from genome assembly GCA_039814575.1 of Pseudomonadota bacterium. Taxonomy (GTDB): domain Bacteria; phylum Pseudomonadota; class Alphaproteobacteria; order Caulobacterales; family Parvularculaceae; genus MED-G105. The sequence continues at coordinate 24,599 of JBCCAY010000010.1, read as the reverse complement.
AGATCCGCGCCGCCTTGGGCCGCGGAGAAATCGTGAACGGCCAAGACAGCCTTCACCGCCTTGAACGGCCCCACATCTTTGCGCTTATAAATCGCCGCCAGCCGGACATCATCGATGCCGCTTGTCGGCGTCGTCAAAAAGACGTCGGCGAACCCTTGGAATTTGTGCAGCGTCGCAAGCGGCATTTGGAAGGCGTTCGCCCCATCGCCGCCGAGCCGCTCATAGCTCGCCGCCATCGTGATCGGCGCGAGCCCGACGGCCGCTTCCGCCTTGCCGTAAGAAACAGCGTAGTCTGACGGGTTATCGCCATACTCCCACTGACGCGCATAGGCGCCGCGCATGGTGAGCTTAACGTCGCCGCCCAACGGAAGGGATTTTTCGGCGCGCATACCGACTGTCGCCGATGACAGTCCCGGCGCTTCTTCGAAGTCGAGAAGATAAGCGTACCCCGAAACGCTTCCCGTCTTACCGATTTTGTATGTCGTGTCGGCCACATGGCTGTCGCCGTTAAAGTTCCCTGACGGATTGCCGTCGCCAAGAATGCGGTGCACGCGTCCGATATAGGCGTAATCCACAGAGAGATTTTTCGTGGGCTGCGTTTTCACCCGCACGCCGTCGAATGTCTGCGAGTTTTGACGAAACGCCACAGCGCCCAAGAACCGCTGATCGGCGTGATTGATTTTCTGGCGTCCCACCGTGACAGCGGTGTTCTCAATGCCCGTAAATGTCAGTTGTGCGCGGTTGAGCTCAATTTCGTCCGGGTCCGCCACGACGGGGAATTGTGTCGCGCCATTCGTCGTGCTGTTGAAGCGGCCACTGAGGTTGGCGACGCCTTCGCCTTCTACGAGAAAGGTGAATGCTTCGCCCGCTTGCAGTTCGAAACCGAACCGAGCGCTCAGAGTGTTTGCGACGGCGTTTCTTTCAAACCCGTCCTGGTCCACATATTCCAAGCGGTAACGCGCGTCCAACAAGGGCTTCAGCTTGAGCCGGCCATTGCTTTCCGGCGTGTCCGGCGCGACGTTAGGAGGGGTTACAGCGTTCTGAGCGGCGTCTTGCGCGTTTGGCGCCTCCACGCCCCCGCCCCAAGCGACTTTGAAGCTCGGCGCCGTCATGTCAGACATTTGGAGCGGCGCGGCGAAATCGCTGTCAAATGCGCCTGGTGAGGCGATGGCCGCGCTAGCGGCGCTGGCGGCGAGCGGTGCGAGAAATGCTGCGGTCACGGATTAACCCTCTGGTAACTCTATTTATTCACTGACTTTGATAGGAAATTTCTCCTAACAACGCGTTAGCTATAAGCCTTCATGCACGCCAAAGTTGCATCTACTTGTTCGGTCAGGCGCCATTTTCCGTTGAGCGGCGCAGATGGGGTGTTAGGAGGGGCCATGATTGACCGCTTTGCTGACAACGCGTCACAGCCTCCAAACGCCGCGGCGCCGGACTACGACGTCGTCATTATCGGCGCAGGCCTGTCCGGCGTCGGGGCTGCCTGGCATTTACAGCGTCGCCGTCCAAGAACGCGCTTCGTCATTCTCGAAGCGCGCGGCGCGATTGGCGGAACATGGGACCTCTTTCGCTATCCCGGCATGCGCTCGGACAGCGATATGTTCACCCTCGGTTATCGGTTTCAGCCATGGCGGCGCGCCGAAGCGATCGTCGAGGGCGGAGCGATCCGTGATTACGTGCGTGAAGCGGCGCAAAGCGCAGGCGTCGATAAGAAGATCCGCTTTCGTCACAGGGTCACAAGCCTTGATTGGTCATCGAATAATCGATTGTGGACATTGAACGTCCAAACGCCGAACGGTCCTGCTCAAATCACGTCCCGCTTCGTTTGGAATTGCGCCGGCTATTATCGGTATAAAGAGGGGTATACGCCGGATTATGCGGGCCGGAGCGCCTTCAAGGGACGGCTCATTCATCCGCAACACTGGCCTGAAGATCTCAATGTCACCGACAAAAAGATTGCGATTATCGGATCTGGCGCGACGACGGTGACGCTGGCGCCGGCGCTCGCCAAGGCCGGCGGCGAGGTGACGATCGTTCAGAGAACGCCGAGCTATGTTTACGCGATGGCGTCCGTCGGCCTCTTTGCAAAGGCGCTCTACGCTTTAGCCCCCTCGAGAGCGGCCTATCACATCATCCGTTTGCAACGAATAATCCTGCAACAGACGAGTTATCAGATCGCCCGGCGCTTTCCCCGTTTTATGAAGAACCAGCTTATCAACCAAGCGACGGAAAAACTCGGGGGGCGGGCGGATCTCGCCGCGCATTTTTCTCCGGATTATGCGCCATGGGACCAACGCGTCTGCCTGGCGCCGGACGATGATTTGTTCAACGCCATCCGCGATGGCCGAGTCGATATGAAAACCGACACAATTGAGACGTTCACAGAAACCGGTTTACGACTTCGCGCGAGCGGCGCCCTCGACGCGGATATTGTCGTTTCCGCAACGGGGCTCATTCTAGAAGCGCTTGGCGGCGCGGACGTGCATGTGGACGGCGCGCTCGTCGAAACCGGGAAGCGACTGACCTATAAGGGGATAATGTTTGAAGGCGTGCCGAACCTTGTCTCCGTGTTCGGCTATACGAACGCGTCTTGGACATTGCGCGCCGATCTCATTAGCGATTTTGTGTGCCGACTGCTTGCACACATGCAAGAGACGGGCGCTCTATCCGCGACGCCGGTGAATGACGACCCCGATATGCCGCGCACGCCCTATCTCGACTTTACATCCGGATATGTCGCGCGCGCGAACGCCATCTTGCCGAAGCAAGGGCGCGGGCCTTGGCGCAACCCGCAGAACTATTTCAAAGACATCTGGTCGATGCGGTTCGCCCGCCTAACAGACGGCGTTCTGCGGTTCGAGTAGCGTCGCCCGGTCGGGAGTTGCGAGCAACAGGCAGAGGGCGACAGTCAGAGAGCAGGGGGGAAGGGCGCGCAAGAAACACTTGCAAACGGCCCCCCGCGTTTATGATTTCACTTCAACATACCGTCCAGGCGCTGGCTCTATCGCCGGTAGGTCACCGTCGCCTGGCCTCCGCGCCGGAACGGCGCCGGGGCTGACATTGTTCAACCATTCCATCCAATAGGCCCACCAGGAGCCCGGATCTTTCACCGCGTCGGCTTTCCATTCTTCAAGCGTCGCCGGTAAGGCGGCGTTGACGCTGTGATGGTATTTCTTACGGTCCGGATGATTGACGACGCCGGCGATATGGCCCGAGCCGGCGAGCATATAGCGGATTTTGTCATTGCCGTTTCTCGAGAATAGCCGCGCCGTTCTGTACACAGAATTATGCGGCGCGATATGATCGGTTTCACCGGCTTGGAAGAACATCGGGATATTCACAAGGCCAGGGTCGAGCGTCACGCCGTCCATAACCATCTCGCCTTTGGCGAGGGCGTTCTTCTGGTAGAACTCGCGCAAATAGAACAAATGCACGAGCTTCGGCATCCGCGTGGAATCGGAATTCCAGAACAATAAGTCGAAGCGGGCCGGGTCTTTGCCCTTCATGTAATTGTCGATGACGAATTGCCAGATAAGGTCGTTGGAGCGCAACATATTGAACGTCGAGGCCATCGCCCGACCTTCAAGAACGCCGCCGGCGGCGTCCATCTGTTTCTCGATACTGTTCAGCTGCGCGTCATCGACGAACAACAGCAAATCGCCCGCCTCTTCAAAGTCCGCTTGCGCGGTGAAGAACGTCGCCGATTGGATGCGGTTGTCGCCGCGCGCCGCCATTAAGGACAATGCCGCGGACAGCATGGTTCCGCCGATGCAATAGCCGATGGCGTCGACCGCTTCAGCGCCGGTGGCTTTCTCAATGGCGTCCAGCGCCGCGAAGCAGCCTTCTTTGACATAGTCCTCAAAGGTCTTCGGCGCATCGTCGGGGCTCGGATTGACCCACGACACCACAAACACCGTGCGGCCTTGCTCCACCATCCAACGGATGAACGAGTTTTTCGCCTGCAAATCCAAGATGTAAAATTTGTTGATCCATGGCGGGAAGATCAGCAGCGGGCGTTCAGCGACGTCTTTTGTCGCTGGCTCATATTGGATGAGCTGCATGATGTCATTTTCGAAAACAACAGCGCCCGGCGTTGTGGCGATATTCTCGCCCAGCTTGAAAAATTCGAGATCCGCTTGGCGGATCGATAATTCGCCATGGCCGCGATCTATATCCTCCAGCAGGTTCTTTAAGCCCTTCATGAGGTTTTCGCCGCGCGAGTTTATCGTCGTCTCAACGACTTCCGGGTTCAGCATGGGAAAGTTTGTCGGCGCGATGGCGTCAATGAACTGCTGTGTGTAGAACTCCGCGCGCTTGCGCTCATGGTCGTCATCGAAATCGATTTCTTCGACGGTCGTTTTCAGCCAATTGGAATAGGTGAGGTAAGACTGCTTGATGAAATCGAGCAGATGATTGTCTTCCCAGGCCGGGTGCTGAAAACGTTTATCGGCGGCGTCAGGCGTAACGGCCGGCCGAACGTCTTCACCGGCGAGGCGACGCGACATCGTCGCCATCAGCTTCGCGTAATCGCCCCATAGATTAAATTGCCGCTGCATAACAACGCCGGGATCAGTCGCGAAGCCGTTCATCATCTCCTGATAGGATTCCCCGACATTCAATGGATCGGCCGACTTTGCCCCGCCGGCGATGCGCATAAAATCAGCGTTCTTTCCAAAAAACTCTTGGATGACGTTTTGGCTGCGTCCGGAAACATCGACGAGGTATTCCGACAATGCATCGAAATCATCGATTAGGCTGCGCACATCCTCTCCGCTGCTGACGCTTTTCGCCTTTTGAGACCCTTTCGACGCGGTCGATGCTTGTTTTTGCGATGCAGCGCCATTCTCGGAGCTGCCGTCCGACGCCTTAGCTTTTGGCGTCTTCGCTTTTTGCGATGCGCTTTTTTCGCCGTGCGGTTTGGCGTCTAGGGGAGGTTTTTCCGCCGCTACTTTCTTCGATGCTTTTGCTTTCGCCGCGGCCTTGGGGGCGCGCTCGGCGACCGTCTTCTTCTTTGTCGTTTTGCGCTTATCGGTCTTTTCAGCGCTTTTCTTCGATGGTGCGGGGGACGAGGTTTCTGTCATGGGGCTTGCCTATAGGGGCCGGACGGGCGTTATTAGTCGGCGTTCCAATGTCGAACGCGGTATAGGATAGACCTTGATGGCGGCGAAAGTCTCGATCCTTATTTTTATAACTTTCGTAGCAGTCGGGTGCGGCGGAGCGAAACGCTTTTTACCGCCAGGGTTCGTCAAATATGAAGATCTCGCCAAAGACCAACCCGTCCATCCCGATATCGAGAAGGCGATCGAAGAAAACCGCCGCCAAGCGGCGAAGCGTTTTCCGAAAGTCAGCGATCAGCCCAGTGACGTTCCAAAGGCCGACGACGACGCCGTGCGCACACGTCGCTCCCAATCGCTTACGGAGAAACGTGACGCGTTAAATGCAGCCATCGACGCCGACCGTCGCGCTGCAAAAGCGGAGCGCAGCCAGATGGACAATGCAGATCGCCAATGACGACGCCGCCGAAGCCGTAACGGGTGCATCGCCTGAATAAAGCAATGAACGTTTTGGACGTTCTCACCGTTAAGGCGGTTCGTCACTTTCCAACCGCGTCACTTACGCACTGTCGTTAAAAGACATGAAAGACGCGTAACAATTCGTTTACCAAAAAATAAGGGTTAAGCGCGAGCTTCGGCGATGCGCCGTTATCCGTTTGCGGCGTCCAGTGATTTTCGGCCTTGCCTGAAGGAACCGCCGCGATGCCCCATTTGTCTTACCGCCAAGCGCTACTTCGACCGTTAACCGGCGTTGTTTCCGCTGCCCTTGCATCCTTTGGCGCCGCATCTGCGCAAACGGTCGCGAGCGCCGCTTGTGCGCCTGACGACATTGATTGCCGGGTTGAGGCGGCGAAAGCGAGGATGCTCGAGCGACCGGCGGGCCTGCGTCCCGGCGGAGACGCTGAAGCGACGGTCTATGGATCGAACGATCAACGCCTGGAAAAAACCGCCGCCGTTGACGGTCCGTATGCGCCGCAAAACGTGCGTCAGAAACCAGTGCGCGGCGCTGACAAGAAATCCGAACGGAATTCGAACGCCGCACGGCTCGGCGGCGCCGGTCAAAACAATCGCGCCTCACGGCGGAAAAGCAAGTCAGTCTATGACGGCTTCGGCCACGCGGTCTACGCCCGCGGCGGCGCGCTTCTCTCCGGCCACGTAACGAATGGCGACTATGACGCGCTCGGCTTTACGACGGCCATCGGCTATCGCAAGCGCTTTGGCGGCCCAGGTCGGTCCACTTGGTGGTTCCAACCGGAGATCCTCTATTTCCGCGACCGCTTCGTGGACGACGTCGCATCAATCGATGTCGCGACGACGTTCTCTGGCATCGCCGGTCTCGTCTCCCTCCGCTGGGCCTATGACGCGGGCTTCATCATGCCGTTCGCGTCAGTCGGCATTGGTCCGACCTATTTAAAAACCGTCGTCGACGACACCTTCTCCGTGACGCGCATCGGTGAATACGCGGTTGGGTATTCCGGCACGGCGGGCTTTGAGACGGCGCTCACCGACACGCTGTCGATCGAAACGGCTTATCGCTATATCGGCACTGTTCGCGAACAGGCGTTCGGCTATCACACAGCCGAAATCGGCGTGAACTATAAGTTCTAAAATCGGACTTCCAGGACGGAAGATCGCTTCGAACCATCGACATTGCGCACCGCTTGCGGCATAGCGGCGGGGAATTTTACGCCCCGCACGCGCTATTGCCCGCAAGAAAGGACCCGCCGCTATGGCCGATGAAGAAACCCTCGATCGCATCTTTACGATGGAAGTGGGCCGGTGCACCGAGGCGGCGGCTGTAGCGGCCTCGCAAATGATCGGCCGCGGCGACAAAGAAGGCGCCGACCAAGCAGCGGTGAACGCGCTTAGAACAGCCTTCAACAAACTTGAAATGCAAGGCACCGTCGTGATCGGCGAGGGCGAGCGCGACGAAGCGCCAATGCTTTATATCGGCGAAGAAGTGGGCTCCGGGACTGGCCCGAAGGTCGACATCGCACTCGATCCCCTAGAAGGCACGACGCTCACCGCTAAAGCGATGGCGAATGCACTGGCGGTGGTCGCCATGGCGCAAGGCGGCACGCTTCTTCATGCGCCCGACGTCTATATGGACAAGATCGCGGTCGGACCGGGCTATCCAGACGGCGTTGTCGACCTCGACGCTTCTGTTGAAGACAACATTACCGCGCTCGCCAAGGCGAAGGGCTGCCCGGCCTCGGAAATCACGCTGTGCGTGCTCGATCGCGACCGCCATGCGGCGATTATCGCGTCGGCGCGGAAAATGGGCGCGCGCGTGTTCATGATCCCAGATGGCGACGTGGCGGGCGTCTTCCATACGACGGAATCCCACACCGGCATCGATATGTATGTCGGTTCGGGCGGCGCCCCGGAAGGCGTTTTAGCCGCCGCGGCGCTCCGATGTGTCGGCGGGCAAATGCAAGGCCGACTGTTATTCCGCAATGACGATGAACGCGAGCGGGCCGCACGCGCCGGCATCACCGATCTCAACCGCAAATACGGCCTTCGAGATCTCGCCTCCGGCGACGTGATCTTCGCCGCCACGGGCGTAACCAACGGTACGATGCTGGACGGCGTGAAATGGGAAAACAGCCATATCAGCACCCATACGGTCGTCATGCGCTCAAAAACGGGGACGGTCCGCTACATCAGAGCGCGGACAAAACGGCCATAACGACCATCGAACGCCGCCGGCCGACGCCGCCGCACGGCGAGAATACGTAAATTATCACCGCGTGCGTCAGTCTGAGAATTGACACGCGCGCGCGAGATGGCCACATGCGCGGGCTATGTTTGGTCTTTTTGAGCGCCTTCTCGATCCCTTTCCCGACACTCGGCTGGAAACCCCGCCGAAGGGTCTCGTGGCGTTCAGCTGGCATTTCGTCAAAGACGCGCGCTGGGCGCTGTTAGCTATCGCCGGTATTGGCGCGGCAATCGCCGTCGGCGAGGTTCTTCTTTTCGGCTTTCTCGGCAATATCGTCGATTGGCTTGGCGACGCGAACCCCGAGACCTTCCTGCAGGACTATTCAACGGGCCTGATCGCCATGGCCGTTTTATTGGTCGTTGGTTTGCCGTTGGCTGATTTTTTGTTTTCGCTCATCAACCATCAAACGCTGCTCGGCAATTTGCCAATGAGCGCGCGTTGGCGCATGCACCGCCGCACCCTCGGCCAGTCGATGAGCTTCTTCGCCGACGAGTTCGCCGGCCGGGTCGCCACCAAAATGATGCAAACCGCGCTCGCGGTGCGCGAAGCGGTGCTCAAAGTCATTGATGTCTTCGTCTATGTCATCGTCTATTTCGTCACCACGATCGCGCTTGTGGCGGCGGCCGACTGGCGCTTGGCGATCCCGCTGATTGTTTGGTTGGGAATCTATCTGGCGCTCGTCCAGTATTTCGTCCCGAAGCTCGCGAAGATCTCTGAAAAACAGGCGGACGCGCGGTCAATCATGACGGGGCGCATCGTCGACAGCTATACGAACATCGGCACGGTGAAACTCTTTGCCCATGCCGGCCGTGAAGAGACCTACGCCCGCGAGGGCATGAGCGGTTTTCTGCATACGGTCTATCCGCAAATGCGGCTTGTCACCATTTTGCAGACGCTCGTTTATCTCAATAACTGCATTGGCATCTTCGTCGTCGCCGGTCTTGCGCTTTTCCTGTGGCAAGACGGGTTAATCTCCGTCGGCGCCATCGCTACCGCGGTCGCCTTGGCCTTGCGTCTGAACGGCATGTCCCAATGGATCATGTGGGAAGTCGCAGCGCTCTTCGAAAATATCGGCGTCATCTATGACGGCATGGCCATGCTCACCAAGCAGCAAACGATTGTCGACAAAGAAAACGCGCCGGCCCTCGTCGCCGACAAGGGCGCCATCGCTTTCGACAATGTCACCTTCCACTATGGCAAGGACGCCGGCGTAATCGACGGGTTCCGCCTCGACATCGCCGCGGGCGAGAAGATCGGCATTGTCGGCCGCTCCGGCGCGGGCAAGTCGACGCTCGTTAATCTCCTGTTGCGGCTTTACGATGTTGAGGGCGGACGCATCCTTGTCGACGGCGCTGATATCGCCTCGGTTACGCAGGACTCGTTGCGGGCGCAGATCGGCGTCGTCACCCAAGACACGGCGCTCCTGCATCGCTCCATTCGCGACAATATCGCCTATGGCCGTCCCGACGCCGATGACGCCGCTATCCGTGACGCCGCCAAGCGCGCCAATGCGCTAGAGTTCATCGAAGACCTTGAAGATCAAGAAGGCCGCAGGGGCCTCGACGCCCATGTGGGCGAGCGCGGCGTGCGTCTTTCCGGCGGACAACGACAGCGCATCGCCATCGCGCGCGTGTTCTTAAAGGACGCGCCGATCTTGGTGCTCGATGAAGCGACGTCGGCGCTCGATTCCGAAGTGGAAACAGCGATCCAGGAAAATCTCTTTGAGCTGATGAAGGGCAAAACCGTCATCGCCATCGCGCACCGTCTGTCGACGATTGCGCAGCTCGACCGTCTAGTAGTTATCGACCAAGGCTCCATCAAACAACTCGGGCCCCATGCGGAACTCATTGAAGAAGAGGGCCTCTACGCCGACCTCTGGGCGCGCCAATCGGGTGGCTTCTTGAATACCGACGCGACCGCCGTCAGCGCCGCTGAGTAGCGCCATCGCTGATAAGAACCAATTTTGGGGAAAAGCGAGGAAAACAGCCATTTGCGCCGGAGGGCCGACTCTGCGCTTGCTTGAGTGTTAAGCAAGTAACGGCGTCACATATGGCTGGAAATGCAATAAGCGCAGCGGCCGCATCAGCGGAAGTACCAAGCGAAGACCACGAAAGCGGCGTTAACGCGCTGCCGAGCGGCGCGCAAACGGCATCAGGCGCCCCGTGGGTCCAGCGTCCGTTTGACGCTGACGCCCTCGAAGCCCACGCCGCGGAGCCCGGTGTGTCGCGCACGCTGGCCGGCGTTCTCGCGGGGCGCGGCGTCCCAGCGGGCGAAGCGCACGCTTTCCTCAATCCAAGCCTCAAGGCCGGGATGCCGGACCCCTTTATCTTAAAAGGCATGGAAGGGGCGGTGGCCCGCATTAAAACGGCGGTCATCGCCGGCGAGACGATCGGCGTTTTTGGCGATTACGACGTTGACGGAACATCGGCGGCGTCGATCATCAAGCTTTATTGCGACGCTATCGGCGCGGCTTGCGTCGTCAGGCTTCCCGACCGCATCACGGAAGGCTACGGCCCCTCTGTCGAAGGCTTTCTTGATTTGCGCGCACAAGGCGCCGGGCCGATCGTCACTGTCGATTGCGGCGCCAACGCCCATGACGCCGTTAACGGCGCCGCGGCTGAAGGCGCTGACATCGTCATTATCGACCACCATTTAATGACGGATGACGGTCCCGACGGCGCGTGCGCGCTCGTCAATCCCCATCAACCGGGCGACAATTCCGGTCTTGGCGGCTTGTCCGCGGCGGGGCTCGCCTTCCTCTTTGTCGCGGCGCTGAACCGGGCGCTGCGCGACGCCGGGGCCTTCTCCGAGCGACCGGAACCCGATCTGAGAGGTCTATTGGATTTAGCGGCGTTGGGGCTTGTTTGCGACGTTATGCCGATGACGGGCCTTGCACGCATCATCACGGCCCAGGGGCTGAAGATTATGAGCGCGCGGGAAAACGGCCCCGGCACGCCAGGCCTCTTCGCGCTCGCCGACGCCGCCGGCGCGAAAGCGCCCTACGGCACGTATGCGCTCGGCTTTCAAATCGGGCCGCGCATCAATGCGGCGGGCCGTATCGGTCACGCCCGGCAAGCGTTCGAACTCATGACGACGCCCGACGCTGATCGCCGCGCGGCGCTCGCTGAAGAGCTGCATTTAGTAAACGCTCGGCGGCAAGAGATTGAAGCCGAGGTGCAACTCGAAGCCGAAGCGGCCATTGCTGACGTCGCCGCAGGAGAAAAAGAAGAAGCGCGGGCCGTCATTGTTGTCTCCGGCGAGGGCTGGCATCCGGGCGTCGTCGGCATTGTCGCGGGCCGCCTGAAAGAGAAATTGTCGAAGCCGGTCGTCGTCATCGGCGTTCAAGGTACTAGCAGCGATGGGGCCGATCAGACTGACGGCGAGGCGGTTGTTGGCAAAGGGTCTGGACGATCGATCACCGGGGTCGATCTCGGCGCGGCCTTTGCGGCGGCGCGCGAGGAGGGGCTCTTAATCAGCGGCGGCGGACACGAAATGGCGGCCGGGCTCACCATCGATCCGGCCAAAATCAAGGTCTTCAGTGATTTCTTGAATGACCGCTTGGCGGCCGCGGTTCGCCGGGCGGCGGCGCGCCGCACCATTAAAGTCGACGGCGTTGTTGATGCGTCCGCTGTCTCCCGCGCCTTCGCCGACGATACCGCGCGCGCGGGGCCGTTCGGACCAGAGAACCCCGAACCGGTCTTTGTGCTGAAAGATATGTCGGTTCTGTCGACGAAACCTGTCGGCGCCGGGCACATCGCCGTGACGTTGCTTTCGCCGTCGGGACAGACAGTGCGCGCCATCGCCTTCAGGGCGGCGGGCGAGCCGCTCGGACGGTTGCTGTCGGGCGCGGCGCGCCTTGATGTCGCGGGCCGCATCCGAGCCGATGATTGGCGCGGCGGCGATGCCGCGCAATTGCAGATCACCGACGCAGCGCGCGTTTAAAGGCGCGAGCCAAAGGGCCATTCTTTCATCGCGGCTGACGCGCACAAAAAGCTTGCCTCGACGCGCCATCCTCGCCTATAGAGCGCGTTCGCTGCGGCGCTGCGGGCCCTTCGTCTATCGGTTAGGACGCCAGGTTTTCAACCTGGAAAGAGGGGTTCGATTCCCCTAGGGCCTGCCACTTCGCCGCATCTCTCAATCCCAACCCAAAACCAGCAGCGAAAACGACGGCTTTCTAGCGGGGCTGAAGCGTTTAATCCGCAGCGCTTAGATACGCCAAGAACCGTCGAACGCTCGGGCGTTCCGCCGCGGCCGGTCGCCAAACGGCGAGGCGCTCAATGGTCGCGCCGTCATCCGCAAGGGGTTTTAGCGTAACGTCAGAACGCCGTTCAGAAACCGCGCCGTGAGTGACAATCGCGACGCCGAGCCCTTCGGAAACATAATTCGCAATCATATCGCCCGGCCAGACGCTTTCAATCGTAGACGGACGAATATCCGCATTCTGGAAGAGGCTGAGGATCTTCATATAAAAGCCGGACTCCGGATGGATCGCCGAGGCGATAAATGTTTCGCCCGCGCAGTCTTTAAGGCTAACTTGCTCCGCATCAGCCAAGCGATGATCAAGCGGCACCGCCAATGACAAAGGCAAGCTGTCGATTTTCCGCATTTGCAGCGTGCGCGCATCGGCGGGCAGGGGCGCGAGAACAAACCCGACATCAACGCCGCCCGCAAGCGCCTCAGGAACAATTTGCCGTCCATAGGACAGCTCCAAACTCAGCGAGAGGCCAGGGTTCATCTTTTGAAAGGCGCTCGTCAGGCGCGGCAAAAATCCATACGCAAAATCGTCTGTATACTGAATAGTTAATCGACCAAGCCGGCCTTCGCCGACGCTGCGCACTTGATCGGCCGCCTCGGCGCCGCGCTGGAGAATATCGCGGGCATGAATTAAGAGTTCATCGCCGGCGTTCGTCAGCCGTAGTCCTTTGTTCGTGCGTTCAAAGAGCGCAACGGACAGGTCTTCTTCCAACAGTTTTATCTGCCGTCCGAGCGGCGGCTGTGAAATGTTGAGACGCTCCGCCGCGCTGCGCAGGCTGCCGGCCTCAGCGACGGCGAGAAACGCGCGCAAACGGCGGGTGTCCATGATGGTCTCGCTCGTCATAAGCCATGCCTCAGTATTTCGATTTGACGTTTCAACGGCGTAGACGCCATCACACGCCCACATCGCGATATAATTATTATATCGCGACATCGATAATTTGGTATTTGTATTTATTGCCGGCAATCGATATGGAGCGCCAACAGGCCGTCGGTTTTGAAGGCCGGGCCGATAAAGATCGCTCGTCCAACGCGTCAAAAAGCAGTGAAAGCAGTGCAGGAATGCGCTGAGAGCAGGACGCCGGACGACTGGCCCCCACGGGCTAGCGCCCAAAGTCCGTCGCCGCGGAGCGCAGACCCAACCACATGACCGGTGAGGCCACCATGAAACTGAGACAGATTAGCCCGAAAGATAACGTCGCCGTCGCCGTTAAGGCCGTTGAGCCCGGCGATGCATTGCCCGGCGGCGCTGGAACCGTTCTCGATGCGGCTGGCCCGGGCCACAAAATCGCCCTGCGCGACATCGCCGTGGGCGAGCCAGTGTTCAAAATCGGCGTCGCCATCGGCGTTGCAACGCAAGCCATTCCCACCGGCGGACATGTGCACAGCCACAATCTGGAAATGCTGAGCCACGAAGCGATGCGCAGCGCCAAATATGACGTCGAAGCGGTGAAGCGGGATGGGGATTGGTCCCACCGCACCTTCCAAGGCTATCGACGCGCGTCCGGAAAAGTTGGCACACGGAATTATATCGGCGTCCTGCCGACGGTGAATTGCTCCGCGACTGTTGCCCGCATGATCGCCGACCGATTTCGCGACATTGCGCAAACGCCGGACGCCGGCGTCGACGGCGTCATGGCGCTCACCCATGGCGGCGGCTGCAGCGTTTCGGCCTTTGAAGATGGCTATGCCCTTCTGCAACGCACGTTAGCCGGCTATGCGCGCCATCCGAACTTCGCCGGCATTCTCGTCGTCGGGCTTGGCTGCGAGAACAACACGATCCACCATTTGCGCGAAGAATATGGGCTCGACGCCGACGACAATGTTCAATTCATGAACATTCAAGACACCGGCGGCACGGTGAAAACCGTCGACGCTGGGGCGAAGATCGTTGAAGCGATGATCGCCGACGCACGTTCCGCCGTACGCGAAGAATTACCCATCAGCCATCTCACCATGGCCCTGCAATGCGGCGGCTCCGACGGTTTTTCCGCGATCAGCGCCAATCCGGCGCTCGGCGTTGCGTCGGACCTTCTCGTCGCCGCTGGCGGGTCCAGCATTCTGGCGGAAACCTCAGAGATTTACGGCGCTCACCATCTCTTAAAAGCGCGCGCTGTCCGTCCGGTTCTCGCAACAGCCATTGATGACTTGATCGAATGGTGGGTCGAGTACACCGGCAAATTCGGCGGCACCGTCGATAAAAACCCGACGACCGGCAACAAAGCTGGCGGCTTGACGACGATCATTGAAAAATCGCTCGGCTCAACGTCGAAAGGCGGGCATGCGCCGCTCTCTGACGTTATTCAGTATGCCGCGCCGGTGAAAACCGCCGGACTGACATTTATGGACTCGCCGGGCAATGATCCCGTTTCGATCACCGGCCAAGTGGCGTCGGGCGCGAACATTGTTTGCTTCACCACGGGGCGCGGATCGGTCTTCGGCGGCAAGCCGGCGCCGAGCATCAAACTCGCGACGAATTCAATTCTCTATGAGAATATGAGCGACGACATGGACATCAATTGCGGCCAGGTCGTCGACGGCGCGAAGTCGGTCGAAGAAATGGGCGCGGAAATCCTCGAAGAGGTTATCGCCGTGGCCTCCGGCAAACCCAGCAAAAGCGAAGCGCTCGGCTTCGGTCACGAAGAAATCGTGCCATGGGCGAACACCGGCACGGTTTAATAGAACTTCTGTAACACTCATTGGAAGCCGTCACACGTTTCTCCGCTGCGTATACTGCGGACGACGTGTGACGGCTTCCTTTTTTTCTGTTTACGGTTCGTCCCTAAATGACTGTCGGGACGAGACATGGCGTTGTTCACGCGAAAGACCGCTTCAAAATTCACGGTGAGCGATGCCTGCTATGACTACATTATTGTGGGCGCGGGGAGCGCTGGATGCGTCCTTGCCAATCGATTGTCCGCCGATCCAAGCAAGCGCGTTCTCCTGCTGGAGGCAGGCGGACATGACAACCGTTTTTGGATAAAAATTCCGGTCGGCTATCTCTACACCATCGGCGATCCGCGCACCGATTGGTGTTTCGAGACGGCCCCTGAAAAAGGCTTGAACGGGCGGCGCATCGGTTATGCGCGCGGTCGCGTTATCGGCGGATCATCATCGATCAACGCCATGATCTATATGCGTGGGCAACGCAGCGACTATGACGGCTGGGCGGCGCTTGGCAATAAAGGCTGGGGGTGGGAGGACGTCTTACCCGTCTTCAAAAGATCGGAGAGCTATTATCGCGGCGCTGACGCCTTCCATGGCGGTGACGGCGAGGTCTATGTGGAGGCCCAGCGGTGTCATTGGGAGATCCTCGATGCATGGCGCGACGCGGCGGCTGAGTGCGGGCTACCGAAGATCGAGGAATTTAATCGCGGCGATAATTTCGGCGTCGCTTACTTTCAAATGACGCAACGCGGCGGCTTACGCTGGAGCGCCGCAGACGCTTTTCTAAAACCGGCCCGCGGGCGGCCAAATATCGATATTCTTACAGACGCCCACGTCCACAACATTTTGCTGTCAGAAGAGAGCGGTCCTCTAAGGGCGAACGGCGTTCTTGTGGCGATCAACGGCTCGACGCCGCGCCGATTTAATGCGTCAAGAGAGGTGGTGTTGGCCGCCGGCGCCGTAGGTTCGCCGCACCTGCTGCAGCTTTCAGGCATCGGGCCCGGCGATCTTTTACAGCGACATGGCGTAACGCTACGCCGCGATATGCCTGGCGTCGGCGCAAACCTCCAAGACCATTTGCAGATCCGCAGCATTTATAAAGTCCACCATACGACGACGCTCAATCGACGTAACCGGACGCTCTTCGGCAGAGCGCTGATGGCGATGGAGTTCGCGCTTCGCCGCACGGGCCCGTTGACGATGCCGCCCTCGCAACTCGGCGCGTTTGCGAGAAGCGACGCCAGCCAGGAAACGCCAAACATTGAATGGCACGTTCAGCCCTTGTCCTTGGACAAGTTCGGCGAGCCATTACATGCGTTCGACGCGATTACGCCGTCAGTTTGTAACCTCCGGCCGACGAGCCGCGGTTTTGTGCGGCTATCCTCGCCGGTGCCCGCAGCAGCACCAGAAATTGCGCCGAACTATCTATCGACCGTCGATGATCGCCGCGTCGCGGTTGACGGCTTGCGCTTTACGCGGCGGATTATGGCCGCCGAAAGCTTAGCGCGGTTTTCACCAACGGAGTGGAAGCCGGGGCCTCACGCGGTGTCCGATGAAGATTTGCTGCTCAGCGCGGGCGAACTTGGCGCGACCATCTTCCATCCCGTTGGAACCTGCAAGATGGGCCACGACGACAAAGCGGTCGTCGACGATCGACTCGCATTGCACGGCGTCAAAGGACTGCGCGTCATTGACGCGTCGATCATGCCGACAATAACGTCCGGCAACACCAACGCGCCGACCATGATGATCGCCGAAAAAGGCGCAGCGTTTATCTTAGAAGACAATCGTTAGAAATATTCCAGTCGTTAGAAACACTTCAGTCCGCACCCAAAACAATCATTGCGGAGAATGTAAAAAAGTACGCGGATCACGATCTTTCCCGCCATTCTTTCCATCGCATGACGACTTATTCATCTTTAGCGGAAGGCGTGTCGCATGACGCAATCGTGGCGCTTGGTGTATTCTTGTTGGAGAACAATGGGAAAGGACCGACCGCGATGGCCGACGGCGCCGCTCATTCAATTGATGCAAAAGCTAACGATCGCACACAAAAATCGGGAAACACGATTGAAGGGTTCGCCGAAATGCGCGCCACGGCGCGCGCCTTAACGCCGCGGATCTCTTGGCCGACCTTCGCGATGGCAATCGGCGTTCCGCTGGCGACCGCAAGCGTCATCGCCCTAGCGCTGTCGGGCCGCATTCCGCTGCTCGCGGCGACGCCGATCCTCGGTTATATCGGTTATTGCCATTTCATCTATGTGCATGAAGCTTTTCATCACAACATTTTTCCGGGTCATCCACGCTTAGTTTGGCTGGAAACGCTGTTCGGATGGATCGGATCGATCGTTTTGATCACCACCTATCCGCAGCTGAAACATGCCCACCTTTTGCATCACGCCAATCTAAACGGCCCTGACGATCCGGACACGTCGCTTGCCCGCGGCAGCTTCAAACGACTTATCACCTTCGCAATCCTCGGGATTTTCATCAATGTGTTCCCGCCGAGTATTCGCGATCATCTTTTCGGTGGCGAGAACGCTAAGAAATACCGCGCTTTCCTAACTGACGAGCAGTGGCGCATTCACAATCGGGCAGGGTGGGCGCAGAGCATTTTCGGCCTCATTTGCATCCTTGCAGGATACGGCCTTGAATGGTTCTTGTTGTGGATGGCCGCGGGACGTCTTGGAATTTTGATCTTACAAATCCTTATCGTTTGGGCGCCGCACCAGCCTTATGACCCCACCAATCAGTTCACCGGAACGCGCCTGTTTTTCTCTCCAGGCGTCACGCTTTTTATGTGGTGGAATAACATGCATCTTATCCATCACTTGTTTCCCGGCTTGCCGTTTTATCAGTATCCGGCTTTTTATAAAAAACACCGAGCGCACCTCATGGCGAACGGCGCAAACATCGAAGGCCTTATCCCAGGCTCACCGCCATCCCGCGAAGTCGGCGGCGACGCCGCTTTCGCTGGTTGATTGCGTCTCTTAATTCGCATTTAGCGATCCGTGTTTCCGCGGCGATTTGATCGCCACCGCCACCACGGCTGCCGATACCTTAAATTTGGCTGCGCTCGTCGTCCTTCTATTACGGGTCTCCCCGGCGGGCGTTTCGCGCCGTTTATAACAAACCCTTCGCCTAACTCCCATTTGGCGACAACGCGCACCCGCTCAGCTCTTTTCACCGCACCGCGGCGCGGCAAATAGCGACCCGTTTGGTTGATTTGCGCGCAAAACTTAGATCTATTAACCTTTGAATGAATTCATCTTGTGCGAGGGGCTTTCAGATGAAACGCGTTGCATTTTTTAGTTTTTTGGCGCTTTTCCTGTGGGTGCCCGTCGCCGTTAACGCCGCCGGCGTTTCAAAGAACGAGATCGCTTCAGCGCTCGCAAACGGCGGCTATGACGTCCAAGACGTGCAACCGAAAATGCTCGCTGTCACGGTGGGCGAACACGTTGTTTTCGTCGGTTTAGACGGCGCCGATGCGGATATCTCCTACATTACCTATCTTTCCGGCGTGGAGTTCGGCCTCGGCGGCCACGCGTTCATGAGCAAATTTAACAGCGAGGTTAAATTCGGCCGCGCATATATCGATCGCGACGGCGATGTGACGCTGCAGATGGACAGAAACGCCACGGGCGGGGTCAACATCGATAATATCGAATCGGATTTCGATGTTTTTCTGCTGCTGATTTCCAAATTCCTCTCCGATTACCAAAGCCAAGACTCGGTTTGAGCCGCGGCTGACGACGCGACGCAGCGCGAATCCGCGCAATTTCTACCGAAAAGAGTAATTAAAGCAGCATTTCTCCATCTCCGAGCATTGATCGACACGGCGAAATAGGTGCACTCTTTGTGAATTAGGCGGTTGTTTGTAGGGAAAGGTTCTCTTTCAACAACCGTTACATGAGTTCCGCCGACGATGGCGCTTTTCGCGCCATGCGTCGACTTTAGGACAAAAAGAACGGGTTACCCGTCGATTGGAGAAGTGTGAAGCGAACGGGCATTATCCGAACGTTTCGCGGCAGACAAGATGGGGGTCGACGCCATGGCTGAAATGTCCGATTCGGACTTCGGGGGCGAGACGGCTGATGCAGATTCTGGAGCCGATGCTGAGAGCTTTACCATTAAAGGGATCATCAAATGGTTTGATCCCACTAAAGGCTATGGCTTTATCGTTCCAGAAGACCAGCGCGGCGATGTATTAATCCACTCAACGTGCCTGAAACAGTCGGGCCGTTCTACGGCGCGCGAAGGCGCAACCATTGAGTGTGAAGTTGTACAACGCTCTAAGGGCCTGCAAGCGCTTCGCGTCATTGATATAGACGAAAGCACCGCGAACCAGGTGCCCCTGCCGGAGCCGATGGTAAGCCAAACACCGGCCGGCGATTTTGCCCGTGTACACGTAAAGTGGTTCAACCGCGCGAAAGGGTTCGGCTTCTTGACCCGAGGCGAGGGGACTGAAGATATTTTCATTCATATGGAGACCTTGCGTCGCTGTGGAATGGGTGAGCTTATTCAAGGTCAGCGACTGCAGGCGTCGTTCGGCAACGGTCCCAAGGGTCTCGCCGCAGTGGAAGTACGCGCCGACCCCGAGAATTAACGCACTGGTTTTGATGCTCGCCTCTGGACGAACACGGGAAAGGTTGCGTTTAGGCTCCATCGTGCTGGTCCACCACGACAGTTACTTTCGATCATTTTGCCGCTGACGCGCTTCTCTGGGTTTACATCCGCCTCATCATTGTTCATTACCGCGATCTCGAAACGTCGGGCTCAATTAACGGAGCGTAGCGCAGCCTGGTAGCGCATCTGGTTTGGGACCAGAGGGTCGCAGGTTCGAATCCTGCCGCTCCGACCAATTTTTTGACCTGTTCCTTGGCGCAGTATCTAAGAGCGACGGTTTATCCGTGGAGCGTCTGCTTGCTGGTACACTTCTCACCGAGGTAATGGCGGTTCAAACTGGAGCTCATAAAAGATTCAGGCTAATGGGAGCATTGTTCGGCGCATCGATTTTGCGTCTTCCGTCGCCATAAAAGACCCGAGTTATTCGCTAATGACCTTTGCGCGTATTTTTCAACCAGCCAAAACAGCCATGCAATCCGGCAAGGGCAAAACAAAAAATTGGGTTTTAGAGTTCGAAGCGTCGAGCGCGCGGAGGATCGACCCTTTGATGGGTTGGACAAGCGGGTCTGACACGGCCGCCGGACAAGTGCGTTTGACTTTTGAATCGCGAGACGCGGCCGTCGAATATGCGCAATCGAAGAATATTCCCTATCAGCTGGTCATGCCGCGCGAGCGCACGCCGCAAGTTAAAGCGTATGCCGATAATTTCGCATTTCAGCGCCGAAAGCCTTGGACGCACTAACCAATCGAAAGCGAACGCCGAATGAGTGGACGCGTCTTAACGGCCCGACTATTCTTCACGCGCTACGCTGCACGGCCCCGTAGCTCAACTGGATAGAGCAACTGACTTCTAATCAGTAGGTTCCAGGTTCGAGTCCTGGCGGGGTCGCCATTTTATTCAACGCCTCAAGCATAGTATTATCGATCTGACTGCGCCTCTTTTTTGCTTATTCGCCTTGAACTCAATATTGCGTGTGCGTTGTAAAATTTGATCCTTATTCGTTCTGCGCCTTCGGTGTCTTGAACGGATTTGTGATCGCCGCATACATTTTAGGACGGAGGCCGCTGACAACCGGTAATCTCTTGCTTGGCACCGCGAACTTAGCGTTGAGCCTGCGGTTTTTTAAAGCGCCGATCTACTACTTTAATCCCAATGTCAGCGTAACTATCGCCTTTAGGGCCGAGAAACCGAAATATGGTGGAAAAACGGTCGCCGCGGCCCCCGATCTAATCGCCGAGTTGGACCAGCTAATGGCGGAAACGAAACTCTTCACTGATCCCAACCTTACGCTCGCCACCGTCGCAAAACGCATGAACCAACCAAAGGCGACCCTTTCGCAGGTCATCAATGAGTCGATGGGCGTCACTTTCACGACCTATTTGAATCGGCTGCGTGTGGAGGAGGCTGAGCGGAAGCTTCGTTCGTCTCCTGATATATCCGTAGAAGAACTGGCCGAAGCGAGCGGCTTCAGTTCCCAGTCAACATCGTAAGCAACGTTCAAACGCTTTGCCGGAACGACGCCAGGCGCGAACAGCTTAAAACGGCGGTTTGACATCTCCTAAATTGCGTTTTCGGAATCCGAACCAGCCATTCGGCGTGGTTTACCGGCGCGCATGGCGTCACAGCGAAGGTGTTCGAAGCCCGCTGGAGAGCGCCACCCCAAAAGCCCATTTCCGCCGCTCATATTGCGCGATTGCCTCGCTCACAATTCTAACCGCTTGCACAGACACAGGCACAGGCGGTGACGCGCCGGAAATCCGTGATCCAGAAGCTGGGGCGGACCGGACCGCGCTCCAACGTTCGACGGCGTCCAGCAATTCCCCGTAAACATTTACGGCATCTATGCCGACGACGACGATACGCACACGCTGGACGTAGGTCCGCTATGGACTGTGCGTTAGCCTTTTTTATCGTGCCCAGCAGGCGCCCCGAGCCAGGCCGCGATCTCAGTATGATCATGCCCCGACAAATCGGACTGCGCGCGCTTCCACGTTTCGCGGGTCGCAGAGGTGATTGACGCGGACGTTCCCGAGCGCTGCAGGATGGCGTCAGCGAGATCGAGATCCTTCACCATGAGGTCAAGTGCAAAACCTGAACCGAACGTGCCGGAGTACACGAACTGTCGGATCTTCGTCTCAGTGCTATTGTTCCGGCCTGACGAGGCGTTCAAGACATCGAGCATGACATTTGGGTTAATGCCTGCCGCAGCCCCCGCCGCTAAAACCTCAGCGCTAGCAGCGAGCGTCGTCGCGGACAGGAGATTATTGAGGGCCTTCATGATGTGGCCGGACCCGAGCGCGCCAACCTTGACGATCGGATCGCCGACGGCGCCGAGCAGGCCCGCGGCGCGATCGACGTCTTCTTCAGAATCGCCGCCGACAAGCACGGCCAAGGTTCCGGCGACAGCGCGCTTAACGCCGCCCGATACCGGCGCATCGACAAGTCCGACGCCCACGGATTGCAAATCTTCGCCTAATTGCTTCGTGTCAGCGGGATCGGATGAACTCATATCAATAATGAGCTGTCCGGCTTTGAGCGACGAGCGGCACGACTGGTCGCCAGTCCAAACGGCGTCACGAACAATGGCGCTCGTTGGCAACATGGTGATGATGACATCGGCGCGTGCGGCGAGATCTTTTGGATTATCAGCCGCTTCAACACGATGTGTGCCGCTGTGTTCGGCCGCGAACGCGGCTGTGCGGTCGGCGTCGATATCATAGACGATAAGCGGGCCGGCGGCGGCGAGCCGCGCCGCCATAGGAGTTCCCATCCGGCCGAGACCGATAAAACCGATAGAGCTCATTGTCACGTCTCCTAAATGCGTGCGTTCATTATGACCGGGCTAGCGGTCTACTTAGTCTTTCTACGGCCTAATTATTGGCTCGCTGAGCCGAATTTATGTCGATCCGCAACGACGCAGGGTCCGACCTCCTGCACGGCGGATATCGATCAACAAAAAACAACCGGCCGGGGGGCGTCAGAGCCGCGTATCACGGTGCAGATATCGCAACCAACAGCTATCGCCGTCAAATGTAGCCCGTCATTTCTAGGCCGACGGCTGAACACGATATCGGCGAAACAGCAGTCGGCTCGTTTAAGATCGACGTGCGTCAACTGCATCGTGAACG
Source organism: Pseudomonadota bacterium (assembly GCA_039814575.1). Taxonomy (GTDB): domain Bacteria; phylum Pseudomonadota; class Alphaproteobacteria; order Caulobacterales; family Parvularculaceae; genus MED-G105. The sequence goes on along the minus strand of JBCCAY010000010.1, from coordinate 2,147 downwards.
CTCGCCGGCGCCCGGTCCATGTCGAGCTCAAGATCAAGCGCTCGGTTTGCGCGCGCCAATCCGGACCAAAGTCCAATAGTGAAGACGAGCTCCGACGCAGCGGCATCACCCAATTCAGAGGCTGCCTGCTTTACGAGTTCGGCGGTTCGGCCGTCATCGTCAGCGAGCTCTGCATTCACGAGTTCCGTAACGAGACGATCCGTCGGCGTGCAAGCGTTGAGGTCGCTCGTGGCGACAGCGACGGCGCGGTCGGCGTTGATCTCCGCGCCCATCGCAGCCGTCCATCGATGTGACGCAGTGTAGTGACAGCCGGTCACGACAACACTGCGCAGCGCCGCCAGGAGCTTCAGATCCTGGGCGAGGGGGCCCGTTTCAAACGTCGAGAACAGAAACCCGAAATAGCGTTCGAGTACGGACGGGCGATGCCCGATGGCGAGCCAAGCGTTCAGCGGTCGCCCATAACGGGCGACGCCGCCCGCCATCACGCCTGCTAGTTCTACACCGCTCGGGTCAGCCAATTTAATTCGGGACATCGCGTCATCCTTACTCGTTTTTGCTCTTACCAGTTTGTGCCGACATATTTCGGCTCGATGAACTCCATCAGGCCTTCATGGCCGCCTTCGCGACCGATCCCGCTTTGCTTGGTGCCGCCGAAGGGCGCCGCAGGGTCGGAGATGAAGCCCCGATTGAGACCAATCATGCCGGCGTCAAGACGTTCGGCGAGATTAAGTCCCGTACGGAGGTCTTCGGTGAAGGCGTAAGCGATGAGGCCCATGTCCGTGTCATTGGCGAGCGCGACGGCTTCGTCGAGTTCGTCGAACGCCACGATCGGGGCAACCGGCCCGAAGATCTCCTCCCGCAGGAGCGGATCATCGGCTTTCACGTCAGCGAGCACGGTCGGCGAGTAATACCAACCGGTGCGGTTCAACCGCTCGCCGCCGGTCGTCACGGTGACCCCGCGACTGACAGCGCCGTCGACGAGGCCGGCAACGCGGTCACGCTCGCGTTCATTGACGAGCGGACCAACTTGCGCGTCGGCTTCCGTTGCAGGGCCAATGCGCATCGCCGCCATCGCCTTGGTGAAGCGATCGACGAACTCATCATGCGCTTTGCGCTGCACATAGAAGCGGTTCGCAGAAACGCACGCCGCGCCGCTGCCGCGCATCTTCGCTTGGAGCGCACCGGTGATGGTAGCGTCCATGTCAGCGTCATCCATAACGATGAACGGCGCGTTGCCGCCGAGTTCCATCGAATTGTTAACGACGCGACGCGCGGCGAGGGCGAGAAGGTCTCTACCCACTTCAGTGGAGCCGGTGAACGACAATTTCCGTACACGGTCGTCGGCGAGCACACGCTCAGCGAACGGGCCAGAGCGTTTCGACGGCACCACATTGACGACGCCTGGAGGCGCGCCGCACTCGCGGAACAAGTCCGCCAGCCAAAGCGCCGTCAATGGCGTGTCGGAAGCCGGTTTGACGACCACGGTGCACCCTGCGGCGAGCGCCGGGCCGACCTTGCGGGTCATCATCGCAGCCGGGAAGTTCCACGGCGTAATAAGCAATGAAACGCCGACCGGCTGGTTCATCACAACGATCTTGCCGAGGCCCGACGGCGTTTCACCGACACGGCCAAAGCCGCGCACAGCCTCCTCAGAGAACCAACGAAGGAACTCAGCCGCATAACGGACTTCGCCGATCGCGTCGGCAGTGACCTTGCCGTTCTCAAGAGAGATAAGCCGCGCCACTTCGTCGGTGCGTTCGATCATCTTTTCAAAGACCGCTCGCAAGAGTTCGCCGCGTTCGCGCATTGGCGTCGCGGCCCAGCTGGGGAACGCCGCAGACGCAGCTTCGACGGCGCGGTCCGCGTCGTCAAGCGTGCCGTTGGAGACGGAGGCGATCGCCTCTGTCGTCGCTGGATCGCTGACGTCGAACGCCCCGCCGTCGGAGGCGTCAACCCAGTCGCCGCCGATGAAGAGTTTTGTCGGATATGTCATTGGTATGCGCCCTACTTCGCGCCCAAATGCTCAGCCATCCAGTCTGTGCAGGCTTTGCTGGCTTCATTGAGGTGGTCTTGGTCGTCATAGATCGACATGTGCGTCGCCGAGCCGCCGATCTGCACGAGCTTCTTCGTCGGCGACGGGATGCGGT
>JBCCAY010000001.1:0-337663 GCA_039814575.1 Pseudomonadota bacterium | reverse complement strand
TTCCGCGACAAAACTTTCATCTGTATCTCAAGGAATGCGAGTGGCGCTTCAATTATGGAGCCGCGGATCAGCTCTTGAAAACTCTACGAACATGGCTCAAACCATACACACGAAAGTAAATCTTCTGGGACAGCCCCAAACAATTTCGTTCTCGTCCGAGTTGATCATGTTGCCGACAACCATCCGGTTCACAGGGTTATCGTCAGCAACGAGGATAATGCGTTTAACGTCGCCAGCTTTCGGTGTTTGTTCCGTATCGGGAGCGTGTGGCGCATCGTAATCGCCAGACGCGGTAGCCTTTAACATCGCGCTATGCGTTCGTGTCAGAAGTTTGACGATGACATCTTGCAGTAATTGAGCCGGCGTAGGTTTCACAACGACGTCGGCGACGCCAATTGCAGAGAATGCTTCCACAACTGAATCGCCTTCGACGGACGAGAGAATAATCATGGAAGTGTTTTTCAACTGTGCGTTCGCGCGAATTTCTTTAGCGACGTCAAATCCATCCATTTCCGGCATGAGATAATCGAGCAAAACAAGCGATATGTCTTCTTGTTTCTCTCGCGCACGTTTCAGCGTCGCAATCGCTTCAGACCCGCTGTGAGCGGTCAGAACCATCGCCCCCCATGCTTGCAGATTCTCGCATAGAATTGCTCGGTTCGTCGCATTGTCATCAACGACCAAGATCCGCACGCGATCAAACACCGGTCTTGCAACGTCATCGACGCCCTTTTGCGCGGAACCCGTCGCAATCTGTTCGGAGTGGATCGGTAATTTAAAGTGAAGGGTAAACGTCGAGCCTTCACCGAGCGTTGACCGCACGTCAATCGAACCGCCCATCGCCTCTATTAAGCCCGTCGTAATCGATAGACCGAGCCCCGTGCCGCCGAACTTCCGAGTTGTCGACCCCTCAGCTTGCGTAAATTTTTCGAAGACGAGATCGATCTTATCGTCCGCAATGCCGATGCCCGTATCGCTGACAGCAATCTTTATCGCCACCGCGCCGTCGACTACTGGCCCACAAGAGACATCGACCAGCACCTCACCCTCATTGGTGAACTTTAGGGCGTTGCCGATAATATTGGTGAGAATTTGACGAATGCGGCCGACATCGCCCAATAAGAATTCGGGAACGCCCGGACGCAAACGGACCATCAGCTCCAAGCCCTTTTGACGCGCCGTCACGCCGAGCAATGTCACGACATCTTCTACGGCGTTTTGCAGGCTGAAAGGCGTCGGGTCAAACTCCAGTTTGCCGGCCTCAATTTTTGAGAAGTCCAAAATGTCATTGATGATCGTCAAGAGCGCGTCACCGGACGCATAAATTGTTTCTGCAAAGACCTTTTGCTTCCTATCCAGCGGCGTTTTTTGGATGAGTTCAGCCATTCCCAAAACGCCGTTCATGGGCGTGCGAATCTCATGGCTCATATTGGCGAGAAACTCAGATTTCGATCGACTGGCGGCCAAAGCGCGCTCACGTTCTATCTGTAACTCCGCCGTGGCGCGTGACATCTCCCGCACATAGATCCACGCAAAAAAGGTGATGGCGGCCGCGGTCATCGCGCCCCATGTCGTCACCCGCCCAAAATCCTCCGGCGTAAAGGAAACGCCGGCGTCACGGTGCACAGGGTTCATTGAGAAATAGACGACGCCCGTCGCAATGACAAAAGCAAGGCCGTGGCGGGGACCCAGAATAAGGATGGCGCCCACGGGACATAACATAATCGCAATCAGCGAGCCCGCGACAAACCCTTCAGTCAACAAGAAGTTCGACAAGAAGATAAAGGCGATGCCGAGGAACGCTTGGGCGAAAGGCCGAATAGACGGCGCCTTTCGCACCGCTAGCGGCAAGCCAAAGCCGGCCAACGCGATCGCGAAGGTCGGCAGATTTAGGACGATGTCAGATATATAAAACCGAAACCAAACAATGATGTCGGCGAGAACGGCGAGACCGGAGATAAGCAAAAAAGCGTTGAAGACGCGTCGCTTCGCCGTCTCGAGCGCCGACCAGGATGGATCTCGCGGCCAGTATAAATCGGTTATGTTCGCAAGCATAATCGCGGCCGGCTTTCACCCAATTAATGGCTGAAAATCGTTGCTGACTATCGTTAATACTTAATTACGCTCGCAATTAGCCGCACCTGCGTCAGCTCGCACATCGTCTGTTCTAAACCGCCCTAAAACTTGCTGCGGCGGTTGCAAATCAGACATCGGCACAGAGAGGGAGGGGGGCGCTAGATCCCGGCCGCAAACTTTACGAATAAGCGCTGAACGCGTCGCCCAGTTGGGCGATGGCGTCAGGCGTGGTATGCCTTCTCATTGTGTGATCGGGGTGAAGGGGCGAAAGCGTCAGGCATGACCCGCCAGAACAGTCATCGTCGCGAGGGACGACCAAACCAGGCCGCAACGCCCTACGCGCTTGCTTTCACCCGCCGCATCGGCGGCGCCTTGGTCGAAGGCTTGAAAGACTTTGCATCAGGCATCGTCTCTTTGTTTCCGGAAAAGAAACGACGACCCCCTGCGTCCGACACCGCCGCGGCGTCAAAACCCGCGGCCCTATCCCGGAACCGCCAAGACAGCGCTTCTAAATCCACAAAGGGCGCCAGCAACGCGAAAAGCAGCCATGGCGGCGGGCGCGGTTGGCGGCGCGCAGCGATGGCGGAAACGACGCTGGCCGCCATCTCTTTGCTGTTTGTCGGCGCCATCGCCGCCCTTTACGGAATGTTCATCATACTGGCGCCGGAACCACCGGAACGGGCCGACCTTTGGGCCGTCAATCGTTTGTCGTCCGTCGTCATCATGGACCGCAACGGCCAAGAGATCGCCGCCCGCGGCGCGCGCTACGGCGAGGCGGTGACGGTCGACGAACTGCCGCCTTATTTGGTGCAAGCTTTCCTCGCCACCGAGGACAGACGTTTCTACCAGCACCATGGCGTCGATTTACGCGGCGTCGCCCGGGCGCTCGTCACCAATATCCGCGCCGGCGCCATCGCCGAAGGCGGTTCAACGATCACACAACAATTAGCGAAGAACCTCTTTTTGAGCCCCGAACAAAGCTATCTCAGAAAGGCGAAAGAAGCCCTCCTCGCCATGTGGATTGAAGGACGGCACTCAAAAGAAGAGATCCTCTCGCTTTATCTGAACCGCATCTATATGGGCGCCGGCGCCTATGGCATCGAAAGCGCGGCGAACACCTATTTCAACAAATCCGTACGGGATGTAACCCTCGCTGAAGCGGTGATGCTCGCCGGCTTGCCAAAAGCGCCCTCCGCATTGGCGCCGACGCAAAATCCGTTTGGCGCGCAAAATCGCGCCCTGGAAGTGCTCGATAATCTGCGCGAAATCGGCGCCATTACGGAGTTCGAAGCCCGCGAAGCGCGGCTCAACCCGCCGAAAGTCGCGCCGCCGAGCGCCAATAGCGGCGTTGGCTATTTCTTCGATTATGTGACCGAAAAAGCGCATGGTCTTGTCGGAAAAGACCAAAAAGACTTGGTCATTTTCACCACGCTCGACCAGAAAACACAAAAAGCCGCTGAAGCCGCGATTACGACAGTGATCAACGCCGACGCCAAAGCCGCCGGCGCCTCGCAAGCCGCGCTCGTCGCTTATGACAATCGCACCGGCGAAATGCGCGCCCTTGTCGGCGGACGCTCTTACATTGAAAGCCAGTTTAACAGGGCGACGATGGCCAAGCGGCAACCGGGCTCGGCGTTTAAACCATTCGTATACGCTGCTGCGCTTGAGAACGGCTACACGCCGTCAAGCCGCATGGTCGACCAACCAATCGACATCGCCGGCTGGCGACCCGGCAACTACACCAATCGCTATGACGGGCCGATGCGTCTCACCGAGGCGATGGCGCGCTCCGTCAACACTGTCGCTGTTCAGATTTCGGAAGACGTCGGCCGGGATAAAGTGATCGCGCTCGCCCGCCGACTGGGGCTTGTCTCACCGATCCCCGAAGCCGAAGCCGGCATTGCGCTTGGCGCGTTCGATGCGACGCTGGAGGAACTCACCAGCGCCTATATGCCGTTCGCCAGCGGCGGTCGCGGCGCGGCGCCGCATGCGCTGGAGCGCATTGAAGACAATAGCGGCAATATTCTGTGGCGCCGCGAACGGAGCGAAACTGAACCCGTCCTATCACGGAAGATCGCCACCGATATGACGCACCTCATGTATCAAGTGGTGGCGTCCGGCACGGGCTCGAGGGCGCGTCTTGGTCGACGCCAGGCGGTCGGCAAAACCGGCACGACGAACGATTGGCGCGACGCCTGGTTTATCGGCTACACCGCACAAGTGACGGCCGGCGTATGGGTGGGCAATGACACTTATCAGCCCATGGAGAAAATCACCGGCGGATCGTTGCCGGCCGAAGCCTGGAAGACATTCATGATTGCCGCGCACCAGGATTTACCGCGCCAACGCCTGCAAGGGGCGTATCCCGCGACGCGTTATTCTGACGAGGACGCGCTCATCGGGTTCTACCGGACGCTCTATGACGATTTCCGCCGCGTGGAGCGCGACGGCGGTCGCCGGGCCAGTCGCTAAGCGGCGCAGTCGATAAGGGCGCCAGTCGGTGAGCGAACTCTTGATCCGCACTTAGTCGGGCGAAGGTCTCAATCGGCTTCGAGCGCTTTCAACTTCTTGGCGGCGCGCGAGGCGACAGACTTTCTATTGTCGGCGCTGAGGCGCTTTAGATGCGGCTTCAGCCATTTCGCCAACGCAGGCTCGTCTTTCGCCCAATTACTCAATGTCTCTATTGTTGCGTTTAAGACGATCCAATCGTCATAACCTTTGAGGTTCCGCTTCATCAGAGCAATAGCGGACTTTCTCTGTGCGGCGCTTAAGTCGGATGAAAGGCGGTCGAACAATTGCGCCAAGGTCCATTGCGCCGAGGCTTGATCGAGCGCGCCCACTTGCTCAATAAAGCGATCAATATAGGGCGTTAGAAGATCGTGGCGCTCCGCTTCAATGCGTTTCATGGCGTTAGACGTCCGCAAACGAACGACTTCGTCGTCACTCTCATAGCAACAGAACAATTCGTCAAACCGCGCCGGCGACGACATCACCTGTTCAACGACCTCAATCGTGCGCCCGAGTGAGTTCGGATGCCCGCCGGTGAGCTTGCTTTCAAAAGACTCAGCCATTTACTCAGCCAGCTCCTTCGTTTTCATCAAACGACGACGCTTTACGAGGCGCATCGCCCCACGTGCCGACGGCGAGGCGCTCTACGTTTCCACAACCCGGTAGAGTTCCGCTTCAAATGCGTCAACCGCCCGGTCCCACTGCATATCAAGCGTCGTCGCGCGCGCCGCCTCCGACATCACGCGCCATGCCGCCGGCTCCATTGTCAGAACCCGGCGCAACCGGTCGACCATCGCGTTGACGTCTTTCGGCGCGACTAGAAAGCCGTTCTCACCGTCTCGAATAAAATCCGGCGACGCGCCCGCCGTCGTCGAGACGACAGGCGTGCGGCACGCCATCGCTTCAAAAGCCGGCAAGCCAAAGCCCTCCACATGGCTCGCCGATAACCAAACATCGCACGCGGCATAGATCTTAGGAATGTCCGCTTCGGGCGGGGTTGTGTATATGCGCGCGCCCATCGCTGCGGCGTCCGCGCTCGGCGGCATCGAGCCGAAAAAGATCAGCTCAGTTTCGGGCAATCGTTCTTTTAACATAAGAAACGCCGCAAGCGCGTCTTCGGTGCCTTTCCACGTGTTGTTGGAAATCATGACGCCGGCGGTCGGGCGGCTGTTCTTCTCCCGCGGCGGGGCGTTAAATCGTTCCGTATCAATGCCATTATGGATGATCGGAACATCGGCGTCGCCATATTCGCGCGCCATGATATCGCGCAGCCAATCGGAGATGACGATCTTTTTCAACGGCATTCGGTAGGTCGCCGCGACATCGTCATGATCATACCAAGGATGGATTTCGTGATGCTGAATAAAATAGACTTTACGTCCCTTTTGAGCCGGCAGCGCATTCACCCAATGGGCAGTTTTCCAAAACGTCGCAATGGTGACATCCGCATCCGGAAAAAAGTCGCTCGTCACATCGTCTTCGTCAGACGCTAAATGCAGCGCCGCCGAGCCGTTTGCCAAAAAGGCGGAGACAGGGCGCGCTTTCGCAACGCCACCGCCTTTGAGAAGGTTACGCACGTGCTCGCGCACCGTGGGGCGCGGATGGCGCGTCCCGACGATCCGCACCTCATGCCCACGCGCGGTGAGCGCCTCTGCGTATTGCGCCGTAACGCGCACGCCGCCAGAAAGGCCCGGGCGATAGACCACAAAATTTATTCTTAGGGGTGAACGTTCACCGCGCCCTTTGCGGCGCGTATGTGCGCTCACGACAATCCTCCGAGCGTCCATATCGCCGCGCCGAACGCTGCGGCGACAAGACCCGCCTCATAAAGTGGTCGAAAGGTCAAAAGTCGCCGGGCGAACCAAAACATAAAGGGCATGGCGAAAACATTGACGAGCGCTGCGAAGACGATCGCCGCTTCAAACCCCGCCGCATGAAAAACTGTCGGCAGTCCAAAGAAGACCGCAAGTCCCGGCGCCGCGACGACGCCGCTGAACCGTTTGCTGTCGCCCGCACATAGAATAACCGTGTTGATAAGATTATATGGAAACAATAGAACGCCCACAGATAAAAGTTTCACATAGTCGGCGACCGACGCGAACGCCTCGGGGTAGATAAATCCAAACACTGGCTTCGCGAAGAGAACAATGCCGACGAAAACGGCAAGGCTCGCCGCGTCAAGGCCGTATCGTATTTGGTAGTAGATGCGCGTGCGCGCTTCCGGCCGATCGCGGCCCAGCTCCGAAAAGATAGGATAAGCGACTTTGTTCTGTACGACCGAAAAGAGCGCCCGCAAGGTCGTGATCCAAATCGTCGCGACGGCGTAAAGCCCGAACGCCTCTTTCACGACGAGGCCGCCGAAAATAATCTGATCGCCGCGATTGATGATGAACCCCAATGTCGAAGCGAGGATCAGCCATTTTCCATAGGTAATGATGGTCTTGCGGAATTCAGCGGTGATCGCGATTCGGCGTCGCCCCGAACCAAGAAAGACATAAGACCCCGCGGCCATCGCGATGGCGTTCGTCAACATGCCAAGGACGAGGGCGTAGACGCCGAGCCCAGCAAAGGCGCCGCTGATCGTCGCCACCGTCGCGATGACTTGCGCGCCAAGCTCTAAGCCGACGACACGGTCCAGTTGAAGGCGGCGCTGACATAAAGCAAAGCCCATAGAGCGAAGCCCATCGACAAAGACGCAGACGCCGACAATCGCGATGATCGGCGGCAGCGCCGGATCGGCGAACACCGTCGCGGCGCCGACGCCCGCCGCCGACACAAGCACTGGGAAAAAGAGCGCGCCGATCCACAAACACGACGCGATCGCTGTGTTACGGACAATCTGGATTGTCCATGCCGTGTCGAGGAACGCCGGCGCATCACCGGCCTTTTCGCGCACAACGCTCGCATTGACCCCGAGATCGGTGATCATCTCAAGCCAAATCTGTAAGGAAATCGCGATCGCAACAACGCCGAACGCCTCCGGCGCTAGGAACCGCGCGAGGATAAGATTGGACGCAAGCCGCAGCGCTTTCGACGCAGCAAAACCGCCTAGGGCCCAAGCACCGCCTTTTAAGCTTCGGCTTCTAAGGGAGGCTGTCGGCAAAGCGCTTTGCGCGCCGATCGGCTCTTTCGTTGGCTCGTTGATTGCCTCGCTGATCGGCGCAGAAGGCGCTTTATCGCCGGCCGCCTGCCGATGATCCAATGGCGGCGCCGCGGCGCCGTCAGGTCCGTCAGCTGGCCCAACAGCTGGTAATGGAAGAGATTTACGCGTCATTCTCACCGATCTTCCGGCTGGTTTGATCACCCTCCGCCGCGCGAAGCAAGAAGCCAGTCCGCAGCGTTAAGAGGGCGATCACCAATTGAATGCAAGAACCGCCGCCAAGGGCCTAAACCTGTGCAATAAGAAGATGTAGATAGCCAGGCGACGCCCCCCGAAATTGCGCCGAAAACGCCGACGGCACGTCATTTCGGGTTACAAACCTTGTAGTCCTCCCAATATTTATGGGACTTTAAGAACGAAACAGCGCGAGGCTCCTATCGAGCGAGGACATCGCGTCAAAAAGACCGAAAGCGGCCGGAGTTCGGCCTGATTATTGCCAGAGGAATTCTAAGGATGGCGCGTGTTGGACCATAAGGAGCCTCCATCAAGCCTCGCTGACAGCCTGTTACAAAGAGCGTGATTGGCGCAAACGCCTGGGGCGGCGAGATCATAAGCTGAACGGCCGCTCTGTTGAGGCCCCTAGCATCTAAGGACAATGTACTTGATAGCCATGCATGCAGACCGCGTCCGATCGATAATCACTGCGCAGCGACGGGAAAGCCGCTCTCGACTGCCGCAGTCGCTTCAGAGCGGCCTTGGACCCGTCTTCCGGCTCTTGCGGTTGGCGGCGTTAAGGATCGGCCTTGCGAGCCTCGCCGGCGTTTTGTTCGGCGTCGGGCTTGGCGTTTACACCAGCGCCGCCGCGCAAGACACGGCCCAATCGGCGCGCCCATCAAAACAGCCCCTCTACCAATACGGCGCCGGCGTCATCGCCTATTGGAGCGTCGAGGACCACCTCATCGATGCAATGAAACAAAACGGCTATGACACGGTGTACGCCGATATAGGCCGTGGACAGAAGTTTGAGCTGACGGACCTTATCGAGGCCGGCCATTTCGATCCAGCGACGCAGAGCTTCCGCTCGCTGCCGTTTGGAAAACGGATTTTTCTCGGCTTTATCCGCGGCGGCGCGAAGACGTATCCCGCGCAATACGCCGGCAAATGGGTAATCGATTGGGAAGGCGACGGCGAGGTGAACCTTGCTTACGGCATGCCGCGCACATCGAAGCGGGTCGGCGACAACCGGATTGAAGTGGAATTCGCCCCGGATCAGAAAAAATGGACCGGCGTCTTTCTTAAGTGGGTCGGAAAAGGCGGCGTTCGGAATATTCGCGCTTATCGCGCTGAAGAGGAGGCGGCGTTGAACGCTGGACGCGTTTTCTCAAAGACATTCATCGATCTCGTCTCGTCCTATCCCATCGTGCGAACGATGGACATCGCACGCGTCAATTCATCAGGCATCCGCACGCTCGACCAAATGGCGAACGCCGACACGCTGTTTTGGGCGGGCGCGCCAAGCAAGTATTATGGGCCAGGTGTCAAACGCGGGTTTCCCTTGTTTGGTCAAGTGCGCTTAGCGACAGCAGCTGACAATCGGCTTTGGATCACCGTTCCACCGATGTTGGGACTGCCGGATGTGTTCGATACGCCGACTTATTTCAACGACGTACGCATTAAGAACGCGCAAGGACAAACAAAAGAAGTATTTAAAGATCGCGTCGCCGAAGCCGCTCGTGAAACGGTGGATGCAGACGATGTCGGCGTCTTCGCCGAGGCCCTTGTTCAAGCCCTAATTGACGAAAACTATCCGCCAACACGCATGCTTTACGTGGAGATGGGTAACGAGATTTGGAACTTCTCCGGCGCCTTTCTTAAGTCGACGCTTTTCCATGAGGGGCTCGGTCAGGGCCTCGACCTTAAATCGGGCCGCAAAGCCTATGGCTACCGCGCCGCGCAATTCGCGGACACGTTCGAAAAAGCTCTCGCCGCGAACGGCCGTCGGCAAGAATGGACCATGGTGGTCGGCGCCCACACGGCGAACCCTTATTCGACGCGGGCAGCGCTGCAAGGCGTTCAAGCCTATTATAAAGAACACGAGATCGCCCTTAGCTCAAAAGCAATGCGACGCTTCGGCGTCGCGACCACGAACTATTATAGCGGCGGGTTTCATTTCGATAGCCAAGGCAATATGTACGGCGCGCGCGATGCCGCAGGTTGGCGCAAAGCGTGGCTTGCGGAGCTTGAAAACGATCCCGCCGCCCTCGCCGACCGCATCGAAAACTGGATTGTGGACGGCCCGCCGGTACGCGCCACTCGCGCCTGGATGATGCGTCAGCACAAAGAACATTCAACAATAGCACATGATTTCGGAGCGCGGTATATCGGAAACTACGAAGGCGGCTCCCATGACGACCTCGATCGCGACTTAGCGAAAAATCCAGCCGCTGTCGCATTCTATCGACGCTTCATGGCCGGCCCCGGAGCCGCACGCATCCTCGCGGCGGTGAATGACAGCTTTCTCGCGGCGTATCCTGGCGCGATCCTCTCCGACTATCGGCGCATCGGCATGCGCACCGGCGCCCACGCACCATGGGACGAACAAATCTATGGCGAACAAAACGCCGTCATCGATACGCTTGAGCGCTATCTTGGCGGCGATCCGGACGCCATTAGACCGACTGATCGGTGACAGCAGTGACAAGACTTGGTGACAAAGCTTGGTGAGAACGCCAGGCAACGGCGCGCGGCCTTATAAAGGGAGGAGCCCGCCCCCTTCCGGACGGCGACCGTCCCCGCTAAAACGGCGTTAGGAGTCGCCATGTTAGTCCAAGGCGGTTAACTGGACCGCCGGTAATACAGACGGGCATGAGGGGCCTCTGGGGCCGAAACTACCGTGATCACTTCAATAAAAGCTCTGATCGTTGTTTGGCCGCTCTTGTTTGCGAGCTTTTTCGTCGCCACCAGCGTTTTCGCGCCGATCGAGGACAAAAAACGCCTTTCCCGATGGGGGCTGGTTTTTCTCGCCGCGACAGCAGCGGCGTTTCTTATTCCGAACTTCTGGTTAGCGACGGCGATAATAACGGCGCTTGTTCTTATGCTCGGCGCTAATGAACCCTTGCGGCCGGTTCTATTCTTTATCGTTATGTTCGCCGCCCCGCCAGAGACACGCGACATTCCGGGCATTGGCGGCATTAACAAATTCATCCCAATGTCCATCGCCATGGCGGGCGTCATAACCCTGCTTTTGCCGTGTCTTTTTCAAAAGCGCCCGCCGATCGCGCGGCGCGGCGGCGCAGTCGGATGGGCCGTCGCCGCTTTCACAGCGCTAATGGCGGCGTTGGCGTTCCGCGACACCAGCGTCACCGACGGCTTACGCATTGCGACGGTTGAGTTCTTAACGATCGCCGTCATTTATTTTGCTGTGGTCAAGTCAATCCGCACCGAGAAAGACATGCGTGCGGCGATACTAGCGCTTTTTATCCCGCTGATGGCGCTCGCCACAGTCGCGCTTGCTGAAATTTTGATGCAGTGGCACTTCTATACAGAAATAAAGAGAAGCTGGGGCATTGCGGCGTTCCACGAGTATACGCGCCGGGCTGGCTCGATCCGTGCCTTCACGTCGCAAGGCGATCCGATCAGCTACGGCATTTATATCGCTTCAGCGCTCGGCCTCGCGCTCGGCTTTTTCGCCACCAAGATTAATCGACAATTAGCGACCATGGGCCTGGTGGTGTTCGCGGCCGCGCTCGTCGCAACGCTATCGCGCGGGCCTTGGCTCGCCGCCGCCGTCGCCGCCGGCGTCTTTGCGCTCACCGGCCCCAACGCCGCAGGACGGACCGCCCAACTCGGCCTTATCGCTCTTGTCGGCGGTCTCGCTCTTTTGGCGACCCCTTTTGGCGGCGCGATTATCGACCTTATCCCCTTTATCGGCGATAGCGGCGCGGAGACGATCAGCTATCGCGAAGAACTTTTACGCACCGGCGCCGGCGTTATCGGCGATCACCCACTCTTTGGCGTTTCTGACCCCCACGGTCATCCGAAAATGCAATCGCTCATTCAAGGTCAAGGGATCGTTGATATTGTCAATTCTTACCTATCGATCGGTTTGCATTACGGATTAACCGGACTCGGACTATTTTTGTTCGCCCATCTCGCCGCCGCGGCATCGCTCTGGCGCGCCGTCGGCGTGGCGAAGCGGTTTGACGCTGTCCTCGCCGCCCAAGCGCGCGGCTTGCTCGCAGCGTATTGCGCGTACTTGGCCGCCATTTCGACGACCAGCAGCGTCGGTCTCATGTCTGAGTTTGGTTGGATTCTCGCAGCGCTAAGCGTCGCGTCGGCGCGGGTCATCACGGCAGCCGCCGCCGCCTCGTCAGACGTCGCAATGAAAGCAGCGAATGATGCTGTCGCCGCTGGTGATGGGCGGCGTCCTGCAGATCAACCGATCGCAGCGGCGAAACCGGCGGTCGTCCAAACGAGAAACGGGCCGAGAAACGGGCCAACAAACGAGCCGCAAAAAAGACCACGCCTTCCAGCGGCGCAAGTGCCGTCGCACCTTCGCCAATACGTCCGAGAGGACTAAGCCCGTGCGGAGAAGCGCAATCAAAACCAATCCGTATGATGCGAGGCGACGGCGTTGAAACACGTTCATCTCTTGCGACACGCGAAATCCAGCTGGGCCTATGGCGGCGACGGCAGGCCAATGCGCGACTTCGACCGTCCGCTTAATGCACGCGGCCGCTCGGCGGCGCCGCTGATCGGCGCCTATTGCGCCAAGAACGGCGTTACACCCGCCCTCATCTTATGTTCGCCAGCCGCCCGCACCCGCGAAACGCTTGCGCTGATCGCACCGTTTTTGCGTCATCGCCCACCGGTTATCTTTAAAGACGCGCTTTATCTCGCCAGCGCCGATCGCTTGATCGAAGAAATCCGCGCCGCGCCCAAAAGCGATAAGAGCGTCATGGTGATCGGCCACAATTCAGGCCTTGAGGAGGCCGCCTACGCCCTTGCCGACACAGAAACGAGCGACCCACCCGCATTGCAGGATTTAGCTCGGAAATTCCCGACCGGCGCATTAGCGAGCTTAGAGTTTAAAACTGATCTCTGGACGGACGTGTCAATTGGGTCCGGCGGCCTCACCCGGTTCGTCACGCCGCGTAGCATCGCCGGCGAGTAAGACGCTTAGAACGCGCTGCTAATCAATAAAGATATTGCGGCACGTTCGCGGAGCGCTGTTGTAAGACCCAAGCGTTGCGTTCCAAACATGCAACCCCTTCCCACCGGTCCGAACGCCCGCCATAAGAGAGGCGCTGTTCAAATACCCGGCATCGCAGTGGTTTACGGGTCGGACCGCCTGCAAGCTCAAGCTCGGTACCCGGCGCTTTAATCATCAAGCCTTCAAAAACATAACCGACAATGCGGTCGCCTTTCTGCACTAACATCCAACGCTTACCAACGACACGACCGACGACCTCAACACCGTCGCCGGAGCTTAGCGTTTCAAGCACTGGGTAATCCGTTGACGGACCAGAACGCACATTGGCGTTTTTCGTCAGCGCGTAAAGACCAAGTTCCGTTTCGAGGGAATCGCTCACCGACAGGCTCGCCGGATAAGGCGGACGATCAGACCGGTCGGCTTTGACATTGCCGAGCACCGGCGCGCCGGCTTTGACCCATCCAAAACTCTCTTTTCCCCGCCAGTCATACCGCTCACCGGGAGCGCCGCGGGAGACCGCCTGCAGAAAAGAAGTCTCCAATGCGCGTTGTTCGCTCTTCGGCAACTGCGCCCCGAGGGGCGAGCCTGCCGCATAATTGGCGCCGCGGGCGCCCGCATAGCCGGAACCCGTCGCGCAGGCGCCAAGCGCTAAAAGCCCAATAAAGGCCATAGCAACCGGCATCCGTCGCTTGATAGTCCGCTGAACCGCTTGGACAATCGGAGTTCCTATTCTGCGTACCATCGGTGTGTCATCCTCTTCCATGGTATAAGAATGTCAGCGCCCGTTTATTGGTCGCTCGCACCAAAGATGCGCCCTACAATGCCCGTACCGGTGATGCATTTACTCGTTATAAGCCGCTCCGCCTGTGGGACAATGGGAGGGGTAGTTTTGAACTGACGAATTTCCAAGAGCCCGCGCGAATAAAAAAGACGCCCAGATTACCAGGCGTCTTTATTTACTTTCGTTTAGTTTCCAAGCCCCTCAGTTTCCAAGCCCCTCAGTTTCCAAGCCTCTTAGTTTCCATGCTCCTTAGTCTCGAAGACTCTGCGGGACACGCCCAAAGTTAGAGCTTATGCGAGAATGCGCACTCTAGCGCGGCGCGAACAGTGATTGCGAGCGGCCTTGCGCAATCGTCTGTACGGTACGAAATCCCCGTCCGGTCCACGTGTGGAGACCGTGCACACCCGACGTCGGCCGTCGCGACGGTAAAAAATCTCTTCAACGACAACAATTCGCGCACGACCACGCGTGGGAATGACGTCGCGGTAAATGATCTCGCTGCCGCGACGGCGGCCGCGGTCATAACGATTGTTACGACGATCAAACCGTCGCTCCGCACGCCGATCGAAACGATCATAGCGCCCATTGGCGGCATAGTAATCTCGACATCGCCGATCATTGACGCGGCGATCAAAATCGTCCCGACAGATATCCGCTCGATCGCGATCGCGCGCCTCAGCCGGCGCGACACCAATTAGAAAGACCCCCGTTAGAAGCACCGCGAACACTTTCGTCGCGGCGACAAGTTGAGTGGAACGCATCCTTGTTCTGACCCTCGAAGTTGCAACGCCCCAGCTGCTTCGTTTTCTAATAATGAGGGAATGGGGCGAGATTGCGCGCCCTTCGCGGGAAGGTTGGCGCCGAAATAAGGCGCGCCGGCCGCGTTTTCGCCGCATTTGGCTTGGACTGGCGACGACGAACGCTCGTTCTTAACGATACGTCATAAGACCAGCAAGAATAGGCCGTCAGCCCACGATGTTTTCACCCAGCTGCGTTTAATCGTGGGACAGCAAGCAAGACTGATTCGCCTTGACGCCTCGCCGCTGCGGCCGATCGCCCGACGCGCGCCGGCGGTCACTCCAAAAACGCGCGGCCTTCTTTATCTTCAATCTCGATGATCCAAAGGTCCGGGTCAAAATCGATTTCTTTTGCAAGCCAGGCGTCGACCGTTGCTTCGTCGGCGGGACCGCTCAAAGGGTCGCGCCATGTCGGCGCGCCATCTAGGGCGCGCCCCTCCAAAAAGACCTGCGCGCGCGGTCCGGCGCCATCAGCGCTGTTCGAGCCGTCTGGTCCGCCGGCCATGTTCGATGCGCCAAACCCGCCGCCGGCGAAAAAAACTTTGACGATAAGCGATCCAGCATCGGGATCGCCGCGGCGGACGATTGCAGCGAAAGCGCCGCCGGCCTCAGCACGGCGAACATGCGCAGCGGCGCGAAATTCTGTTTTTAGACGGATCGCCATCGTCGCTATAATCGACTCTTTTTGAGCTCTTTTTCATGGACGCCGCAACAGCTGTTAGAGAAACGGCCCATCGCGCGCCGACGTTACGCCGCGCTTGCAGCGCGCGCCTCAGCGACTTCCCGCCGATAGGCTTCGATCCGCTCCAATTGGGTGAGCTGATCAGCGGGCTCCGACAGCTTCGTCCGTGCAGCCGGGGCTGGGACAGGCGCTGGGGCTGGGATTGGGGATTCGACCTCAATCTCGGTCGGCGTCGTCGCTCCATCCGTCAATTTTCTTTGCACACGATCTAAAGAGTCTTCACGGGAGGAGGCCTTCGAGTGCGCGGCGCGCTTACGCGGCAAGATCAATCGCGCCGTTAAGCCTTCGCCGGGCGCGCTTTGCAAATCCAACCGGCCGCCATGGAGGTCCGCCAAACGAAACGCCAATGCAAGTCCGAGCCCTGCGCCGTCAGCGCCGCGCACGCCCGAGCCGTGGGCCGCCGTGAAGCGCGGACCGAGCTTCGCCAAGTCATCCGTATTCATCCCAATGCCCGTATCGGCGACCTCAAAGACAACTTCGTCCGCAACAGTAGACAATGACAGCCGCACTTCGCCGTCGCTGGTGAACTTAATGGCGTTGGACAATAAATTAATCAGCACCTGGCGCACCGCGCGCGGGTCCATGAGGCTTTCTGATACGGAATCGTCGATATCAAGCGTCAGTTTCAACCCAGCTTTCTCCGCCGTTTGACGAACCATCGCGGCGCACTCTTTCGCGAGCGCGTCGGGACGACATAAAACCGGCGACAATTGCAACCGCTCCGCATCAAGACGGGCCATATCCAGAATAGAAACGACAAGGTCCAGTAAGTGCTTGCCCGACGCGCGAATGTGATCGGCGTACTCTTTGTACTTCGCGTGCCCTAGCGGACCGAACGTTTCAGCGTCCATGGCGTCAGCGAAACCAATAACCGCATTCAAAGGCGTCTTCATCTCATGGCTGAGATCGGCAAGGGCCGCCGCGCTAGATTTCGCTTCGGCGCGCGCTTGTGCGCCCGCGTCCGCCAACGCTTGGCGTTCACCGTCGGCGAGACTGGCGTCGACAATCAGAATATCGGTCTTACCGTCCGTCCGGCGCGCGCAATGGAGATCAAAAACGCCCGTCGTCCCATCGGCCTTGCGGGCTCGCGCCAGCGTCGCACCGACCGCACGCGAGCGCACCGCTTCCGCGAGCCGCTCGCGTTCCTCGGGCAGAAATACCGTGAGTAAAGCATCCTCGACCGCCGGCGCGCGCGACGAGCTTTGCCCGCCGACGCCCTGACACGGCGCAAGCGCGAAACGATCGCGCCACCGCCGCGGCGCGGCGACAATGCGGGCGTCATCATCGACGGTCACCACAAAAGCCCCAGGCGCATCAAAGGGCGCGCGACGCACCGTCGGGAAAAACGCCCGCAGCCGCTCAAACGCGCCGCCAAGCGCCTGCCGCCAGGTCCGACCACCACCGTCGCGCACGGCTGGATGGCCAATCGCTGAAGCATCGACCGCTTCACCGGCTGAACTGAGGGCCGACCCGGAAAAACTTTCTGACATATTTTTTTCTGTGGCTTGCAGCATCGGCGTTTCAGCGGCGTTCATAGTTTCTTCACCCTGTTTACCCGTTTTCACCCTGGTTTGCTGCGGTTAACAAAAGGTGAAAAAGGTTAACACGAAGGTCAGGTTCGCCGGCGAAATAAAATGTCCAGGGAATTATGCGGGTTTTAAACGAAAATGCCGGTAAAACCCGTATCGAATTTGGCGATAATGTCGTTACACTGCCGAATGAGGTCTTAATGAACGACGCGTAAGGTTGGCGTCGGTCAAAGGGGTCCCATGGGGCGATCCCGATCGATTTTACGGGGTGAGACGGATACGGGCGAGACAGTCATCTTCGGTCGTTCGCGTTTGAAAAGGCCGCCGCAGCAGGAAAGCGGCGCGCAAGATTTGCGCGACTTAGGGACTGAAGTAATGCCAGTCGACGGACACGTCAGCGGCTTGGTCAGCGGTTCAGTTGGACCATGCGACCACGCTGAAGTGTGATGCAAACTGGCTTGAGCCGGCGCTTATTAGCAGTAAAACGCTTTAATAAGGGTCGACCCTCATCGTCCGCTCATGTCACACCAAGTCCGACAGGGCCTGTCTTTTGGGCAAGCCCGAGAAGGGCGACCGGGAAGCGCCGGCCCTACTTGGGCATACCGCTTATCGATCGGACGGATTGTCGTTTTGGGGACTCTATGGCCAACGTCGTCGCTAGAACCGCTATCAGGAGAACGAGCATGTTGCGTCAGCTTTCTCCGGCCATTGGCCGGCTGGATCTCACCCCCCGCACACCACGTCCGAGCACCGTGATCAAAACCGTTTCGACCGAACGACGCAGCGCCGTGGCGCGCGTCGCCATCGCCGCAGCGTGCGGCATCGCCCTATCGACGGGCGCATCGGCCGATTCCCTAGCCCAACCGAAAGATCGCTCTTTGGAGCATCAAGCGGCCGCTTATGTGCAGTTCCGCGAAGACGTCGCCGCCATTCAAGCGGAGCCGATTTCCAGCGCTGAATCGACGCGCGACGCACACCGTCGCCTGTCCGCCCATAATTCCAATGACCTTTCGGCCGGTTGGGTCGCCTACGCCGCGCTTCTTGCCGCTGACACCCAGGAATTCGCCGACGGCCTCAAAAAACAGGTGCAATCACGTAAACGC
Organism: Pseudomonadota bacterium; assembly: GCA_039814575.1. Lineage (GTDB taxonomy): Bacteria > Pseudomonadota > Alphaproteobacteria > Caulobacterales > Parvularculaceae > MED-G105. The sequence continues at coordinate 319,815 of JBCCAY010000001.1, read as the reverse complement.
CGCCATGGTTTAAAAGGTCGCGACGGCCTAATCGCCGAATTGTCCGCCAATCCGCGCTTCGCCAGCGAACTGCCGGGCGCCGATGAGGCTGTGGCCCGGGTGCTCGCGATGGCCGTGCAAGACGGCAAACGGGTCGTCTCCCTTGGCGAGTCGTTCAAGACGCAAGCCTACGCCATGCAGAAAACCGCCTGGGGCAAGGCGCGCATTCAATCGAGTTCAGCGCGGATCACGGAAGCGGAGGAATTCGCCAAGAACCGACCGACGCCGTTCGCCCCAGCCATGCCCGGCGCCGCCGATAGGGGCGTGACCGCTCCATCGCTTGCATCGCTCAATGGCAGCTGGTCGCCCGAATGGGGCGCAGCGGAAGGCGAAGGCGAGGTTTCAGAACCGAACGCCCAAGTTATTATGGACCGGGTTCTCATTCTCGCCGCCCGCTACGCTATTGGCGCGACGAATGAGAAACTCGTCGCCGCGTACGCCCGCAATGACCGCTCCTCGCGGTGTCTGCACATGTCGACGCTCACCTTGAAACAGTGCATCGCCGCAACGCGCACGCCTTATGAAGAGGCGTTTTGCCTCGGCGAGCACGGGCTCAATGATGTCGCCGGCTGCCTCGGCTGGGTCGCAGGGCCTGAAACGACAAAAACCGCCGACGCCCGCTAACAGACAAACAACGCTTACAACGTCACAAATTTTGCTTGCAAAGCCGGTCCGGCGACGGACCCCATTTAGGGCCGCCCTCGTATGAAGGCGGCCCTTTTCTTTATGCTTCATGGGCGATGAGGCAACTGAGAGCCTAAAATCAAAAGTCGGAAAAAAAAGACGACACTTGAAGATCAGACGCAAAAAATGAAAACGTTGAATAGTTGTCGTTTCGGCTCTAAGCGAAGACAGTACCTGGCCGGCGAACCAATAGGCGTCGTTCCAGCGTAAAGGCAAAAGAACGAAAGCCGTCGGACCGCGACAATGAGACGATCCGGCGCCCGAAGACGCATTGATGGGCAAACAAAAGAAGGCGGGCGTATGGGCGCTTGGGGATATCTAGCGATCGCGATTTTCTTCGAGATTATTGCGACATCGGCCTTAAAACTCTCAGACGGGTTTGACCGACTTTTACTTGGCTTAACCGCCCTGGCCGCTTACGGCGTGTGCTTTACGACTTTTTCGTTCGCACTGCGCGCCATTCCCGTGGGCGTCGCCTATGCGATTTGGTCCGGCGTCGGCATTCTTGTCATGGCGATTATCGGCGCCATCGCCTTCGATCAAAAGCTCTCGCTTATTCAAATATTGTTTATGCTGATGATTCTCGTGAGCGCCGTTGGACTAGGGGTCGTGACGAAAAATTGACGCCCTTCATTTAGTCGCTAACGCCAGGTCTCCGACGGCAGCACCGTAAACGCGCCCCTTGTTTCAGGTCACATAGATACGTAAATCCGACACATGACTAGTTTTGACGATATTGTCGCTGACTTCGCCTTTCTCGAGGATTGGGACGAACGCTATAAATATCTCATCGACCTCGGACGGGGATTGCCAGAGTTCCCCGAAGCGCAGCGCAACGACGCAACAAAAGTGCGCGGCTGCGCAAGCCAAGTATGGCTGCACCACGAGACAGGTCCAAGCGAAACCGATCCATCCGTAAACGTCATCACGTTCATCGGCGACAGCGACGCGCATATCGTCAAAGGCCTCGTTGCTGTTGTTCTAGCGCTTTACAACGGAAAAACAGCATCGGAAATTAGGGCTTTGAACGCCGGCGATGCTATGGCCCCGCTGGCGCTTGAAGGTCACCTAACCCCTCAGCGCACCAATGGACTCGCCGCCATGACGAAACGCATTCAAGCAATTGCTGAGACCGAGGCCGTGTAGCGCTTTTCCTACGCCCAGCATTAGCATAGCAATTGGGGCCTAACATCTGGACCCCAATAACTAAGGCTCGAGCAGTTCAACACGCAAGCCGCACGTGTCACCGCGCGCAACTCAAACAAGCACAACGCGACGATGCAAGGCGTGCGTTATCGCTGATTTCGTTTCTGTAGGCCCCTTTTTGGCGCCAGCTACGGTGTCCGGCGTCGATGCGCGATCGCTCTTGCGTTGCGCATCGCCACGGATGTCCTGAGCCGCCGACATTGCCCGCAGATCACGGCGGATAAGCTCCACCCGTTCGTGCAGCGCCTCCTCCAACACGGTCATTTGTTTATCAAAGACCGGCTTATCGCGCTGGTCTTCGACCGCCTGGCACGCGTGCAAAACAGTCGACGGCTCGCGATCAAACTCCAGAGCGATATCGCGAAGGCTCAACTGGCCGACCACATGCGATAAGTACATCGCGATTTGACGGGCGAACGCGACATTCGCCTTCTGTCGGCTGGTCATCGTTAGCCGGCCGAGAGAAATGTTAAACGCCTCGGCCATGACATCGAGCGAGGCCATGGTGACACGCGCTCGATACAATTCGCAGAACTCCCCACTCCGCTGGGACATTGTTCGTCTCCTCCTAATTGGGGGCGCGTGACAGAGAATTGCGCCCATGGAGCAAACGATAGAATACTTCTGGTTGCGTTCGATAAGTGTGCACAACGAGAAGTAATTGTTCCGAAATATTAACGTAAATATTCAGTTAAGAGGCGAGCGCCAGGATCAGCGACAACGCCAAAACAGCCGCGACGGCGAGCGCCATAAAGCCGATCGGCCAAGCACGCGAAAGTTGCCCCTCCGGCCCGTGAACACGGTAAATGCGCGTTAATCCGTCCATGAACCAATTTTGGAAAACACGCCAGCCAGCGCGCCACACCGCGCCTGTGGCCGCCGCCGCCCAAGAGACAAAAGCGCGGCCCGGAATGCGATAAAACCAATCGACGTCAAGGTTATCGGACGGCACTTCGGCCGGATACCATTTCATGAGAATGAGAACCGCAAAAGCGATCACCGCCCAGATAAGCAGCTGCAATTGCTCGACGATATGGTAGGCGCTATACGGATGATAATTTGCGAGGGCTTCGGGGTCGGGCAGAAGGGCGTAAAGCGTTTCAGGGAAGAGGCCGATCGCGATGCACAAGAAGGCGGATATGCCCATGGCGACCAGCATATGCGCCGGCGCTTCAGCCGGCCTTTTGCCGCTGTCATGGGCGAAAAACGTGAAAAACGGGATCTTGATGCCGGCGTGCTCCAGCACACCTGCCGAGGCGAACAATAAGATCAGCCAAATCCATAACAGATGCGCTTCGCCCGCGGCATCGATGATCAGCCCCTTGGTGACGAAGCCCGCAAAGCCCGGAAACGCGGAAATCGATAGAGCGCCGATAATGCAAAACGCCATCGTCAACGGCATGGTGCGATAAAGCCCGCCAAGCTCCGTCGCTTTCGAGGTGCCGGTGCGATAGACCGCAGCGCCGACAGCCATGAAGAGAAGGCTTTCGAAAATAATGTTCGTGAACGCATAACCGACGGCGCCATTGATCGCGCCAAGGCCAATTCCGGCCACCATGAACCCCACCTGGTTGTTAATCGAGTAGCAGAGAACCTTGCGCAGATCGTTTTCGATAAGGGCGAAAAAGATTGGAAAGATCGTCATCACCGCACCGATGTAAATCAGCGACGGCTCGCCCGGAAACGCGCGCGCGATCGAGGCGACGGCGAGTTTTGTCGTAAACACCGACAGGACAATTGTTCCCGTAAAGGAAGCCTTCGGGTAAGCGTCCTGAACCCAGTTATGGAATAATGGGAAGGCGCTTTTGATGCCGAACGCCAGGAATAGGACGAGGCCGGAGGCTTTCACCGCGCCGTCGTCGCCGGTAAGGCCCACATAATCGAAGGCGAGCGAGCCCGTCTCCCGGAAAACCAAGACGACGCCGGCCAATAACAGCGTGCCGGAGAGCACTTGAATGACCAAATAGCGCATGCCGGCGAGAAACGTCGCTCGCGCGCCCGGCGCCCAGACGAGAAAGACCGACGTCACCGCCGCGACTTCCCACCAGACGAAGAGCGTCAATAAGTCACCGGCCATCACGCCGCCAAGGGCCGCCGCCGGATAAGCGAGGCTCGCGAAATCTTGCGCGCGGTCACGCTCGTGCCAGGCATAGATTATGTTTATCGCCGCCGCGAAATGAAAGACGATCGCGAACATGCGCGCGAGCGGGTCGATGCGCAGCATGGTGACGGGTTCGCCGAAAATCTGCAGATCGCCCCATGTTCCGAGACCGAGGCGCGAAAGCTGCACCGCGCTCACCGCGACGACGGCGAGCATGGCCGGCCGGCGAAAGACGGCCAGGCTTTGCGGCAAAAGCGCCGTCAGCGCCGCTCCGACGAAAAGTATGACCGCCGGATTGATCGCTAAAGCGGCTAAAAGGCTATTCGCGCTCATCGTAATAGCCCTCCTTGCGGCCGACGAGTTTGCGCAAATGTTGGCCGGCTAGAACGATGAAAAAGAAGCTCGCGAACCCCCAAACCGCAAAGAAGACGGGGACGCCTTCGAGGGCGAAATGAGGGTGGTCTTTTTGAAAAGCCGGCACGAAGCCGGCGATCGCTGCGCCGACGCCAGCGACGCCTAGAACAATCAAAAAGATCCGCCGAAACGCCGGCGTATCCGCCCAGCCGGGATCAGAATTATCGTGACCAGCCATCAGCGTGCCTCCGCGATGGGCGCGAGATAGTCGTAAAGACCGTTCGCAAAGAAAAAGAGCAGGACAGCGCCCGTCGCCGTCAGCACCGGCGGCACGACGCACCAGAGCGGCGCTTCTTTCACCGCCGACCAGTCAATCGCCATTGAAGAATTTGAGGCTGCGTTTGCGGGCGCACTTTTGGTTTGGTCTTTCGTCGCCTCCGCTTCAAACGCTAAGGGCGTCGCGACCGCCTCCGCCGCACCGAGGGCGCGTCCGTCGGCGCGGGTTTCCGGCGCAAGATAAAAGGCCTGAACGGGAATCGACAAAAGATAAACGACGTTCAAGAGCGAGGATAAAATCAGGACGCCGATAATCGCCAATTGTCCTGCATCGGCCGCGCCGAGCATGAGCAAGAATTTCGGCCACGAGCCGCCGAGCGGGGGCAGGCCGACAATCGACATCGCGCCGATGAAAAACGCGGCGAACGTGATCGGCATCGTCCGCCCGAGTCCGCGCAATTCGGACACCAATGACTTGTGGGCGCCCACATAAATTGCGCCGGCGCACATGAAGAGCGTCATCTTGCCAAGGGCGTGCATGACGATTTGCAAGGCCCCGCCCATGACGCCCATGGACGTCGCGAGCATCGCCCCGAGGGTGACATAGGAGAGCTGCGAAACCGTCGAGTAAGCGAGCCGCGCTTTCAGATTGTCTTGGCGCATGGCGATGAGCGAAGCGAGGATGATCGAACCGCCGGCGATCCATACGAAGAGCGTTCCAGCGCCGGTCGCGGCCAAAAAGTCGATCCCGAAGATATAAACGACGATCTTCAGTACCGAGAAGACGCCGGCTTTCACGACCGCAACCGCGTGCAAAAACGCCGAGACCGGCGTCGGCGCCACCATGGCGTTCGGCAGCCAGGGGTGCGCCGGCATCAACGCCGCTTTACCAATACCGAAGGCGAAGAGGCCTAACAGAAGGCCGGGGATCGGCCCCGCGGCGTCGACATTCGCCGCGAGAATACCGCCTTCAGTGAAGTCCGCCGTGCCGGCGATGACATAGGTCCAAACGACCGCCGGCAAGAGAAGGCCGATCGACGTGCCCATCAAAATGCCGAGATAAATGCGCCCGCCATTTCGCGCTTTGTCGTCGCCTTTGTGGGTGACGAGCGGAAACGTCGAAAGCGTCAGCACTTCATAGAAAACGAACAGGGTAAAGAGGTTCGCCGCATAAGCGACGCCGATCGCCGAGGCGATGGCGACGGTGAAGCACATGTAAAAGCGGGTTTGATTGGGCTCGTTATGCCCGCGCATATAGCCGATGGAATAAAGCGAATTGACAATCCACAGCCCGCTCGCGAGGACCGCAAAGACCGCGCCTAAGGGCTCGGCTTTGAAGGCGATCGGCAAACCGCCGACGACGTCAAAGATGAAATAGCCGGGCCGTGCACCCTCGCCCACCGCGAAGAACACCGTCAGCGTCAAGAGGAGCGTCACCGCGCCGGAGAGAAGCGTCGCCGCCTCGCGGAGGTTCGGCGATTTGCCGAAGAGCCACACGCCCACGAACCCGACGAGCGGGACCAGCATCGATAAGAGAATGGCGTCGCCGGGGGAGATCATGCGTGACCTCCGGTTAGAGCCTTTGGCCATCCTTCGAGACGCCGGCTGCGCCGGCTCCTCAGGATGAGGGTTTTCGCCTTTTGCACATAGCGCCAACCCTCATCCTGAGGAGCGCCTTTAAGCGCGTCTCGAAGCCTCATCCTGAGGAGCCGCGAAGCGGCGTCTCGAAGGATGGAGACGGAAAAGAACGTGGAAACACCAACCCCCATCAGATTCCCCCCATCAAGGACGCCGCGGCGCGCTCAGCGAGGCCGGCGGTCAAATCCGTCCGCACGCCGAGATAAACATTGGCGGCGGTCATAATCCAAAGCGGGACGAGCATGGAAATCGGCGCTTCTTTAATCGGATTAGCGAGCGGCCCTGCGCTCGGCGCCGGCCGCAGGAGAATTAATTCGATAATCCGCCCCACATAAACGACAGCGATCAGTGAAGAGGCGACGATCAGGAACCCGATAATCGGCTTGCCGGCGTCAAACGCGGCTTGCAGCAGATACCATTTGGAGACGAAGCCCACCGTCAACGGTACGCCGATAAGCGACAGACCCGAGATGATAAAGGCGCCAGCCGTGAACGGCATGCGGCTCGCCAGCCCATGGAAGCCGGCGCACGTATGCACTTTCAACCGCAGCATGACGCACGCGATGCTCATAAAGAGCGCCGCTTTCATGAGGCCGTGATTAAAGATGTGGATGAAGGCGGCTTGCACGCCGGCTTCTGTGCCGATCGACAGGCCGAGCAGCATATAGCCGATTTGTCCGACCGAAGAGTAAGCGAGCATCCGCTTCACGTCCTCTTGGAAGACCGCGACGAGCGACGCGAAGAACATGCCGGCGAGCGCTAAGGGCAGCAAAACGAAGTCAAAGAGATTGCCGATAAAGGCGAAATCGGCGCCGTAGACGCTATAGGTGAAGCGGATCAGCACATAGACGGCGACCTTCGTCGACGCCGCGGCGATGAACGCCGAGACGGCCGACGGCGCATAGGCATAGGCGTTCGGCAGCCATAAATGCATGGGGAAGAGCGCCGCTTTCAGGCCGATGCCCACAAGGATAAAGGCGAAGCCCGCCTCCAGCATGTGGTTCGCTTCATCGCCCATCTGTACGCGCAAGTCCGCCATGTTGAGCGTGCCCGTGGACTGGTAAAGAAGCCCGATGCCGATGACGAAAAACGTCGCGCCGAGCGTGCCCATGACGAGATAGTTGAAAGCGGCTGTGAGCGCCCGCCGGTCGACCGCGCCGCCGAGCGCCACCAGCGCATAGGTCGCGAGCGACGAAATCTCTAGAAAGACGAAGACGTTGAAAGCGTCACCCGTGATGGTGACGCCGAGGAGGCCGACCATGCAGATAAGCATGGCGCCGTAAAAAAGGTTCGTCTGCCGCGGATCGATTTCCGAGGTGATCGACGCATAAGAGAACGGAATAACAAGAGCGGCGACTAATGAGACAAGCGTCAGGACGAGCGCGTTGGCGAGGTCGATCCGGTATTCAATGCCGATGGGCGGCGCCCAATCGCCAAGCGCGTAGGAAATCGTGCCCTCAACGACCACCAAATGCAGCAACATGGCGCACAGGAGAAAGGTGAGGCCACTGACGATCGTCGCCCAAACATAGGGAATGCGGCCCGCCGGCATTAATAAGCAAAACGGCGCTGCAACCATCGGCACGATAATCGGCAGGACGGGGAGTTGCGCGAGGAAATCCATTACGCGGCCCCTCCGCTCGCCGTCGCGCCATTGCGCGGATCGGCTTTGCCGAACTCGGCGATATTGTCGGCGGTCTCCAACTCATCCTCTTCAATGGTGCCATAGGCTTCGCGAATACGCACGGCGAGCGCCAAACCCACCGCCGTCGTAGCGACGCCGACGACAATCGCGGTGAGGATCAAAACGTGCGGCAGTGGGTTGGAGTAAAGAACCTCCGCGACGAGTTCGCCCCCGTAGGCGTCGCCGTGTCCGCCATGGTCACCGTGATCGACGTTGTCCGCCACATGCAATTCAACGCCGTCCCCATGGGAGTCATCGCTTGGCGCAGACGTTAAAGGCGGGTTCGCAGCGCCGCTATGATCGGCGACGTCAGTCGGCGCATGGTGAGTGACATCGCTCGCCGCCGGCAGCGCGTTCGCCGCGCCCTCATGCAAGTTGTCATGAGCGTCGCCGTCAGGCGTTTCACTGTGCGCATCAGAGTGATGATCGTCGCCGTGCTTATCCGCCCCATGATCTCCATCGTGGTCGTCATGGTGGTCATCGCCGTGATGGCCGTGATGATCGGTGCGCGCCTCCATGTCGCCAGGGACATAGATCGGCGCGGTGCCGCCGCGGACCTTGCCGATGGAGATGTAATAGATGAACACCGAGGTCTGGAAAATGTTGAGCCCGATGATCTTCTTCACGAGATTGCCGCGCGCAATGACGGTGTAGAGCCCCGTCATCATCAACACGATGAAGATCCAATAATTATAACGCTCAATGACGAATTGCAGGAGGTCCATCGCTCACCACTCTTCGTCGCTGATTTCCGGCTCGCGGCCGGCGAACAAATAGTAAATCGTCAACATGGTCGAGGCGACCGCCATGCCGACGCCGAACTCCACCAGCAATATGCCGTAGTGCTGGCCGGCATGGTGGGTCGACTCCGGATCAATGACGTCATAGCCCAAGAGATTGCCACCGAGCAGCAGCGTGGCGACGCCCGTGCCGGCGTAGAACATTATGCCCACCACCATCATGATGGAAAGGGCGCTTTGGGGCATCGCTTTTTTGGTTTCGTCAACGCCGAAGATGAGCGCGTGCAGGATGAACGCCACCGCAAAGATGACGCCCGCTTGGAAGCCGCCGCCCGGACCATAGTCGCCATGGAACTGCACATAAAACGCGAACAAGATGATCGGCGCGAACAGCACCTTCATCACCACGCGGAGGATGAGATGTTCGTCGCGCATATCGCTACGCCCTCTCCTCATTGATCTTATCGGTGATCTTAGCGGCGCTCTTATCGACGACGTTGACGGACGCCACCTCGCTCGGCGCCTCTAAAGACCCAGGCGCCGGATCGCGCACGGCGCGCCCGCCCTTCGGGCTGCCGAGCCCCAAAAGCAGCATCACCGCAAGGCCGGCGGTGAAAATAACCAACGTCTCGCCGAGCGTGTCGAAGCCGCGATAGCTCGCCAGCACGGCGGTGACGATGTTCGGCACCGCGACTTCATTCGGCGTTCTGTCCACATAGGCCGCGCCCACATAGGCGTTCGCCGGCGCGGCTGGGTCGCCAAACGGCGGCATGTCGATCGATGCATAAAAGAGCGCCGCGCCCACGAGCCCAACGACGATGAACGCCACCGGCGCACGGCCGGGCGTCACTGGTTTTTCCCGTCGCACCGTGAGCAACATCGCCGAGAGCATCAGAACGGTCGAAATGCCCGCGCCCACCGCAGCTTCGGTGAAGGCGACGTCGACAGCGTCCAGCGACACGAAGAACGCCGCGGACAATAGGCTGTAAATGCCGGACAGCATGGCGACGGCGAACAAATGCCGGCTCTTCAGCATCTGCAACGCCACGACGAACAGCATCGTCAACAAAGCGAGGTCGATCGCGAGCCCGGCATAAGCGGCGATGTCGCCGGTGACGGAAAGGCTGTCAGCTACTGGATCGTTCATCGCGCGCCCTCCCTGTCTTCAGCCGGACCGCCTTCAGCCGCATCGCCCGGATTGTATTCAAGCTTCGGCCCTAAGAGCGGGCGCACGCCAACCACATACGCCGCATGGGCGACCGCGTGGGTGGCGACGGGGCTCGTTAGGAACAAGAAAAAGCTGATGAACAAGAGCTTCGCAACAATCAGCCAGCTCGGCGCCTGCAGCATCATGGCGATCAAAATAAGTTCCGCCCCCGCCGTATCGGTCACGCCGGCCGCGTGCAGGCGCGTATAGAAGTCGGGAAAGCGGGCAATGCCAAGCGCGCCGACGGCGATCGCCGCCGAACCGATCAAAAACAGAATGACGGCGAGAACAGACTTTAACGTTCCCCAATCAATACCTACCCCGTCCATCACCGCGCCTCCCGATTGTCGGCGGCGTCGAACGTCGGTTCATCGACGCCGCTAATGCCGGAGGTCAGGGTGCGGTAGCGAAAGAACTTCAAGATCGCGATTGTCGCCGCGAAATTGATCAGGGCGTAAAGCAGCGCGATATCTAAGAAGTCAGGCCGGTCGGTCAAAAATCCGATCACGCCCAAAAAGACCACGGTCTTCGTGCCGAAGGAGTTGCCGGCGAGGACGCGATCGTAAAGCGTCGGCCCCGCGAACGCGCGGAACAGAACCAAAACCATCGACACGATAATCGCGGCGGTGACGACGGCGTAGATCATGCGCCGTCCCCATCAGGAGCGGCGCCGCCTTCAAGCTCAGCGACGCGACGGCCCATATCGAGGATCGCCTCTTCGTCGGCGAATTCCGGCGCGAGCGCATGAACCAGAAAGTGGTCCGGCTCCAAATCGATGGTGACCGTGCCGGGGGTCAGGGTCACGGAGTTACAAAATGTCGCAAGGCCGGCATTGGTGCGCGTCGGCGACTTTATGCGCATCATCGAGGGCGAGAGCTTCATGTCGATGGCGAGGGCGTGACGCGCGACTTGGATGTTCGCCTTGCCGATCTCTAAGAAGAGCCAGCCCCAATAACCGAAGACCCGCGGCATCAGCCCATCGGGGACGCCTTCGCCGTCGAGGACGCCGGCGCGCGCGGCGAGATAAACCGAGACCGCGACAGAGACGACGCCGAACGCCAAGAGCAGCGGCTTGTCGAAATAACCCGACAAGAGCAGCCACAACCCGGCGAGCGCAACGGTAAGGATGACGAGGCGCGACATCGGTCTAGAAGAACGTCCTAAATCGAAGGGATCACATAAAGGCGGCACGCAAATACACAACGCAACCGCCAAACGCCCCTCTAGGCCTATTGGCGATCGCGCGCAAACTGCGCAGAATTTTTTCAGAAATCAACGCGTTTCCCCACGACACGCGCCGTGAAGCGACCGGGATCGGTCGTTACGTTCGTAACATTTACTGGCCGGCTACTGGCCGACGTCAGCTATCATGCTTCGGATCAAGGCAGCGGCAATCATCAAAACGCTCAACGCCGCAGGCGTCGAAATAGGCGTTGAGCGCCGTGATCGCGAGGTCTTCCTCCTCCAAGCCCAACACCGATGCGGCGAGGGTCAACCGCATATAGTCCCGCAAGGAGAGGTAGAGACGAGCGCGCACCTTTCGTTCGGCCAGCGCGCGTTTTTCGGGGTCGCCCATGCTTGCCGCGGCCGCACGAGCACCCGGCCCAGCGAGCGGCGGATCGCCGTCTTGGAGCATCGCTTGAAAGCGGCCACTCATCAGACGGATCGTCTGCCGCCGCCGCGCCGCCAGCCAATTTCGGCCCGCCGGGTCCGTCAGGATCGGCGCGTCTTCGTCTTGCGACTCTTCGCGTGGATCAGGTGGACTGGCATCGTCGCCGCCACCAATCGAAGATGCTTCTGCGGCAAGGGCGGAAGGCTCATCAAGAGCGTCGTCGGACGTAACGCCAAGCGAACGCAACTCTTTAGGCGAAGAAGGCGTGTCATCGAACGGAGCCAATAAACCGCCCGCTTTTTCAAAGGCAGCCTCGGAAACCGCCTCCTCGTACGTAATTGTTCGAGGGCGTGCGCCACGGGGGACTGATGCGTCCACTTGCTCCTCCGCCGATGACGACGTCGTCGAGGCATCGAAACGCCTCGCATCCGAGGGGGCGCTTGGGGCGCTGGCAGGCGAACGCGCAACATCCGTCGGCGCCGCGATCGGCGCTGGGCGGTGATCATCCTGGAGCGAGGCCTCCATCGATCGACGCTTGGGATTGACCAAAGGCGTTCCAATATCGCGGCGCACGCCGGGCCGGCTCGCCGTCGCTTCGCGGATTTCGGCGCGCTGTTTTTCCGTCTGCTTCTTTTTCAGCGCAAGAATCGCCCGGTGTTCGGCGACCACTTCCTCCGGCGTGCGCGCGCCGCCGCGCCGATCGATCGCCGGCGCCGCTTCGCCCTTTCGCGCAAACAAAGATCCAGGCACGCGGTCGTATTGAAAAATCGACAAAGGCCCGGCGCCTTCGTCTGGCGCCGTATGAGCCGTTGGCGTTTTTTCTCCTGCTTGATTTCCAGTTTGTTCTTCTGGTGAGAGTCTTTCCTGCAAATGCGCCTCTGGCAGAGGACCAATATGGGGCGTTGCAGACCGGCGCGGAGCAAGGCCGAAGCCCGCTCGTTTCAAGCCGTTTGCACGCAAGGCATAAAAAGGTTTGTGCACGATCAACGCCCCGTTTCTTTTGCGTCTTTATAGCGTCGTTACGATATCAAGCCGCAGCTTCTCCCAACGGCAAGTGAATGAATGCACCCAGGCGGCGCGGCCGCTTAGTGGACAGCTCGCTTAGTGTATCGCCCGGCGACCAAAGACGCGCCCGCCGCCGCTAAAGAGGTTATGCGGCTCGCGCGCTGCATCCTCCGCCGCGCCGATGCGATAACCTTCCAATTGCTGTAAGCGACCGTCGAGATAGGACCACAAACTTCCAATCTCTTGCGCCGAACGACAGACGGGATCGACCTCCATAACCGTCCGCCCATCAATCATCGAGGCTGCGAAATCAACACGGCTGTGGACGACGGTTGGCGCCACGGTGCCGTGTTGCGACAAGGCGATCGCCGCTTCAGAGGTGATGCGCGCGCGCGGGTTTGCGCCATTGACCACAAAAATAAGCGGTTTGCTGCGGGCGTCGACGATTTCCATCGTGGGCGCGACAGCGCGCAAATCGTGCGGGCTCGGCCGCGTCGGCGCGACGACAAGATCGGCGTGGGCGACGACTTCCGAGATCGCCCGCGTCACCGCCGGCGGGGTGTCGATGAACACCAATCGATACCCTTCCGTGCGGGCGCGTTCCAAATCATGAAAAAGATTGGAGAAGACCGATTGAATAAAGGCCGGCTCCGGCTCTTTACGGACATTCCACCATTTGGCGAGAGAGCCTTGGGGGTCGGTGTCGATCAACGCCACCGGCCCGGCGTCGGCCCGCCCTTTCATCTGCCGGACGGCTTCCACCGCTAAGTGGCCGGCGAGCGTTGTCTTGCCCGAACCGCCTTTTTGCGAGGCGAACACCACAACTTGCATCGATGCGGTCATCGACGTCCTCCGCTCTTATGCTTCTCTTGTCGAACCGAACGAGAAACAAAGACGCTCGGCTCGCGCATTCCTGACGCGGCAAAGCTTCACATACGGAGTGTTAAAACCTCGAAAGGTCCATGGAGGGAATTTTCAACGAAGTTTAAGAAAGATTGAATTGAAAATGGATCAAAAAAAGCCGCGCCGGCAGCCGCCAAAATACGCATGGCAGCCGCCAACGCAGACCCAGGTGTCGCATAATCGCTTTAAATTCACTTTAAAAAAGCGTTAATGCGGCGTTTGAGAAACACGGACGATTTTTTCGTGAGCTTTAAAGAAGCGTTAGGAAACGCCCTTTTCTCATGCAGCGTTTAAATAGAAAACGTGAATTAACCGTATGCGCCTGATTAGTCCGCTAGCGCATTATTCTCTTGGCGAATTATTCTGCGGGAGCATCGGCGTCAAGGCCAATAAGGCGTGTGATCTGCGCCATGCGCGGATTGCCGTCCCAATCCCAATAGCGCAAGACGGCACGCGCAAAATCGCGGGCGAGGGAATCAAAGACCGCCATTAAATCCTCGGCTTGTTCAGCGGTGAACGGAAGATCAGCGCCCTTTAGGTAGAGGATTTCGAAAAACGTATCCCGCGGCAGACCGAGGCTTTTGCCCATCACCGCGAAGGGCTCGCCGCCCGGATCGCGTAAGATGCGCGCCACCAGCTCACGCGACAGGCCTGTGAGAATGCTGGCGGCGTGAATAACGTCTTGGTTCGGCTGTAGGCGCGCGGCTTTTAACGTGCGCACCAACATATCGACCGATACGGGCTCGCCGCGGGCGCCCCGCGGCCGACTACGTCGATCGAGAATGGTGAGAATTTCCCGCACAAACGGGTCCGCCCCGCCTTCTTGCGCGGTCGCCGGCGGGATTTCATCAATGCGCTCACCTGCTTCCAACAAGTCGCCGAAGACCAGCGGGTAAAGGTCTTGCAACGCGTCTTGGATGAGCGCGCGAGAGATAGAGAACCGCGACAAAATGCGCCGACGGCGTTCGCTGTCGACCCACCAAAACATCATAAACCCGTGGGCCGGCTCCAATTCACGCCGATGCAAAAGCAGCGATTGCACTTCTTTGTCGGTCGAGGACCGCGCCACCAACATGTCAACGGCGCCCGGCGAAAACTCAAACTCATCGCGCCGCAATAGAAGCTTCACGACCGCGGTTTCGTTAAAAGATAAGACGGCGTCCGCAACACTCGGCGAAAGGTCAAGCCGCCGGGCGATCGCCAGGCGATGCGCCGTCGCGCCTGCACGCGCGCATTCCGCAAGAAGCGCGTCGGGTAGAAACTCCGCTTTGCCGAGCAGGGTCTCCGCCACCGGATGCTCGTCGAGCAAGAGCGTCCGCAACAGGGCCGGCGGCGTTTCCCGCACACGCGAGACGCGCCGAGCGACGTCGATGCGCAAGTCTTCGTCGACCCGCGCCAAGACTTCTAAAATCATGTCTGCGGCGAGCGAGCGCTCATTGGCGGAAATTCGGTTGGCCGGCAGAACGACAAGATCGCACAATGTACGAACAAGCGCAGCGCGTTGCACCGCGCCGGCGTCTGTTGCGCCATGGTTTGCCCCGTTAAGAGCGGGCGCGTTGGCGAGACCCTGGTTTACGCCGCCATCGCCGATACTGGTCATTCTGCTGTCCGTTCCGTTTCACAACGGCGCCCGCAAAAGCGGCGACGCCGAGTGTTGTTGTACGGCCCGTATCGTTAATGAGTGATTGCTGAAACGCTGGGGCGGATGAAACAGAAGGCCGCCGGCGCGCGCCGTTACGCCAGGTCAGTCCACCGGCATCCAAGGCCGGTCCGGTAGAACGTCTTCCACCGTGTGCCGACGCAGCGCCGCCGTGACGACGTCCGCATCGCCCTTCAGCGCCGAGGGCGGTATCGGCGCGCCGAACGTGATGTCAAACGGCTTGCCGCGCTTGTTTAAGAGTTCATTGAAAAGCGTGATGTCGCGCAACTCGGTGTTGAGCCGCCAGAACCAATAATAAAGCCAAGAATTGCGCGCGCGAATATGCACTGGCACGATCGTGCACTCATATTTGCGTGCGAAGATGGCGATCGACGTCATCCAGTCACGCTCGGTCAGAACCTTGTTCTCGTCCATGAAAGCGAGGCGTCCTGACGGAAAAAGAACAACGCAGCGTTCGTCCGCAAACGCCTCTTTCGTCGCCGCGAGCGTTTCGCGGGAGCGCTCTCGGGTGCGCTTTTCTTCAACCCATTCCACCGGGATGATGAGATCACGCAATTGCGGCACGACGCGCACCGCGTCGCGGTTAGCGAAAAACGTCATGTCAGAACGGCGCGTCTTTAGCGCGTCGAACATCGCGATGCCATCAGCGATGCCGGTTGGATGGTTCGGCGCGAGGATAACGCGTCCGGTTTCAGGCACGCGCTCTAAACGGTTCACCGTCATTTTCAGCGACAAAAGCCGGCTGACATAGCGCATAGCGTCCCAGCCGGAGAGCGGCGTGACGGCGTCGGCCATACGCACCGCCGCGCGATGCTGGAGAAGCGGATACAAAACCGAGCGATAAAGCGGCCACAAGGGCGACGCCACCAAGGTCTCAGCGCGCTCTTCGATCAGCACTTCAACGATATGTTTATCGCCGTTCTTCTGCGCGCCCTGTTTTGCGCTTTTATCCGCCTTCAGAGTGTTTATGGGTTGTTTCGCCGCGTCCAAGCGCATCGTCCTTAAGTTTAGGGGACGCCACCAACTTGCCCCGCGCCGCGCGTCCAGCGGCCCGGCGATCGCCCTTCATAAGCCAGTCAGACGCCGGCTTAAAGGCTGGCCGAGCCAGAAAGCTGTTTGAGAAAGGCGCTAGCCGAGCGTCTCCTGCTGCATTGCAGCAAGTTGACGGCAGCCATCTTTAGCGAGCCCCATAAGGGCGAGGAATTGCTCTTCGCTAAAGGGCGCGCCTTCGGCGGTGCCTTGCACTTCGACGAGACCGCCGTCACCGGTGATGACGAAATTAACGTCCGCGTCGGCCGTTGAGTCTTCCGCATAATCGAGGTCGAGAAGCGGCGCGCCGCCCACAAGGCCGCAGGAAATCGCCGCGACAGATCCGATAATCGGGTTTTTGCTGATCACGCCGTCCTTGACCGCCCAATTGCAGCACTCCGCGAGTGCGATGAACGCGCCGGTGATCGATGCGGTGCGCGTGCCGCCGTCGGCGCGGATGACATCGCAGTCGATCAGGATTTGGCGCTCGCCGAGGGCTTTCAAATCGACAACGGCGCGCAGGGCGCGACCGATCAATCGTTGGATTTCTTGGGTGCGACCGGACTGGCCTTTCTTCGCTTCGCGCCGCGTGCGTTCATGGGTTGCGCGCGGCAACATGCCGTATTCCGCCGTCACCCAACCGCGCCCTTGGCCGCGCAGCCAAGGCGGCGTCGTCTCATCCCAAGAGGCGGTGCACAGAACATGGGTGCCGCCGAACTTCACCAGGCACGACCCTTCCGCGTGGCTGGCATAACCCGGCTCTAAGCTGACGGCGCGCAATTCATTAAAGCTTCGACCGGACGGACGCATGAGAACTCTCCTAAAATATATGCAGACGGCGCCCGGGGCGTACCCGTAAGCTGCGCCCCGGGTCAACGCTGCATTTGAGGATTATTGCGCGCCTTCGACGTCGGCGTCCTTTATGGGCGAGACGATGCGCTGATAGAGAACGGCGACGCCCACTAGCGCCGCGCCAAGCCCAAGGAACGCCGTCGCACGCCAAACGCCGTCGAGCGCTGCCGTGTCCACGAGAAACACTTTGCCGATCGCGAGCGCCAACGCGCAAAAACCGGCGCGACGGAAGACAGCGCTACGGCGCACGGCCCCAACAATGAGCGCCGTCGCGGCGAAGCCAATCGTCGCTATCGAGTACGCCCAAGATTCCGCATCGCCAACAGAGCCATAGGACAAATTCTGCCCTTGAAAGCCGTGCCGAATGGATAAGATGAGCCAAACGAATCCGAGCAACGCCGCGACCAGACCGCAGAGCCGCGCTTGCAATCGCGCGCCGGACCGCCGCGCCGCATAAGCCATTACGGCGAAAACACCGGCCGGCGCGAGATAGGCAAGGAACAAAAGATTGACGATCGGCGGCCCGTTGATGAGCGGCCCGTCGCCCCACCAGGGATTGAGAGCCAGCAAGTTCAACAGCGCCATGTGAGCGGCGCCGAGAATAATCAACGCAAGCTCCGCCAAGCGCCGCACGAAAGACAGCGACGCACCGAACCGCCACCGCAAGAATGCGGCGATCGACAGCCAATTGATCGTCTGCAAACTGACTTCCGCCAGCTCATAACGCGACGCGTCGACGACGCCGTCATGCATGAGATGACGTATTTGCAGCGTTACAAAAGCAGCGAAGAGCGCGATCGCAGCGCCCTCCATCCCCTGCAGAACGCGCGCTGTGGGGGCGAGCCCGCCGCCGCGCAGCCATTGCGCGGACACCCAAAAGCCCGCCGCCGGTGCCAGATAAGCGACGAGCAGCCAATTGACGATCGGCGTTGCGCCAAAGTCGCCGCTAAAGGCTTCCGGCGCCCAGAAAAGGCGCACCGTCGCAATCAACGCCAAAGCGCCGGCGGCGTATTTTAGCGCCGGCACATCGAAGCGCCGCCATAGCCAGACGAGGATCGGCGCTTGCAGCGCGATGCCTGCGGACATCATGAAACCGTCCGTGGTCATTACAACCGCCAATGTCGAGGCGAGCGTCCCGCCGAGCGCCAAAACCGAGACCGCGCCCGGATGCGGATCAAATCCGCCGGCGCGCCGCGACAAGTCATTGAGAATCGCAATGCTGAAGCCGACAAATGCGAACGCGGTCATCGACCACATGAGACCGTCCGCCGGTTGACCCGAATAGTGAAAAAGCGCCGCCAAAAAACCGATTGGCGCAAACGCCGCTAAGCCGGCGCCCGGGCCTTTTTGTTGGCGCGTCCGCATCAGGGCGAAACCGCCAAGGGCGAACACCGCGCCGAAAAAGACCGCCACACTTTCTTGCGAGAACGCGCGACCGAACTCGGTGAACCCGACCAAACATAAAACGGGCATAAAAGCCGTATACGGCGCAAGTGCAAATCCGTTGCGTCGCCAGGCGCCGATAAGGGTCGTCGCCCCCATAACGGCCCACATGATGACGGGGCCGGCCGCGCCGGCGGCTTCTATCGCCGTCAATGACGCCAATGTCATGACCGCCACAGCCGCAAGGTAGAAGGTTGCGAGCGCCCCGTTGAAAGGCTCTCCGGTCTCTTCCGAAACAGGCTCGACAGAACCTGGCTCAACGGAATCTGGCTTGACGGAATCTGGCTCACTAGGGCCCGGCTTTTGTGGGCTTAGCTGATCGAAGAACGCATTCATATCGATCGCGTCGCCAGCCGCGTCCCAAGCGACTAGTCCGGCGAGCACTAGATAAAACGGCGCATAAAAGTAAAGGCCCCAAGGCGGCTCTCCTGTCCCCGCCGTTAAAACCACCAAAGGCCAGGCGATGCCGCCAAGAAGCGCGGCGGCGGAGACGCCGCCCCAGCGCATAATCCGAGCGACAATCATTCCCGCCGCGGAAACGCCGAATACATAAAGCAACAAAGCATTCGGGTTCGGCTCACCCGAAGCGGTGAGCGCCGGCGACACATAAGCGCCGATCAGCGCCAGAACCGCGACGAGCGGCGCGCGATGCAACGCCGCCAGCACGATCATGCCAGCGCACGCCGCCGTCAGCAGGACGAGCGTCAGCATCGACGGCAACAAAGAATAAAGGCCGTATGCGGCGTATATAGCGCCGTAGATGGTGGACCCGCCAGCGCCCGCCAACACCAAGGGGGCTAAGCTTTGACGCGTCGTCACGGATTGCGGCGCTGACGCATCGCTTTGTCCGCCGCCGTCTTCGTCCTCGCTCGCTTCGGCGCGGCGTAACCACTCACCGGCCGCTATCATGGCCCCGCCGGCGACCATTGCGGAAACGACGCGCATGACCGGACCGAAGAATCCGGCGTCAATCGCGCTTTTCAATAAGAACGCGCCGCCAAGCGCCAGAGCGGCGCCGCCGACCCAAATCAGCCAATTGCCGGCAAGACCTTTTTCCAAGCCGCCCGTTTCCAAACCGCCTGATTCCAAGCCGCCTGATTCCAAGCTGCCTGGCGTCGCGCCCGCTTCAGAGGCGTTCGACTGGTCTTCCGGTCGCCACGACGTCGATGACACAGCTCGCGCATCGACCTCGCTCACGGGAGGAACTGAAGCAGCGGCAAGCTCCCTCGCAGGATCGACCTCACCCGGCGCTGTTGGCGTTTCGGCGGCGTCCTCGCTGGGTTCGAAAATCTCATCTTGCGCCGACGTGCGATCACGCGCCGCCGCACTTTCGGGGGCCGCCGCGCGTTCAGGCGCTGACGCGAGGCCCGCCTCTCGGTCAGCCAGTCGGGCGTTTAAACGGTCGACATCGCCGCGCAATCGGCGAATGTCGTCAGCCATGGATAAAGATCGGAAAAACGCGATCAAGCCGAGAACAGCGCCAAGCACGACGGCCAGCGCAACGACCGCAAGAGACTCCATTGATGTCCCCCAGTTTGGATACGCGGGCTAGTCAACAAAAAACGCCGCGGCCCAGCAGCGGTTAACCTGCATCCATTAATGGCCAGTTTGAGGCCGAATTAGGGTTTTCAGCGTCTGTAAACCGCATTCGCGCATTCCCTCAACAGCCGACAACGCCTATTTTAGCGCCATGAACATTTTAACGGATATGGACGAGCGGGCCCGCAAAGTGTTCCGGCAAATCGTCGAATCCTATCTGGACAGTGGCGAACCCGTCGGATCGCGCACGCTGTCCCAGGACGCCAAGCTCGACGTCTCGCCGGCGACGATCCGCAATGTCATGGCGGATCTCACCGATATGGGCCTTCTCTATGCGCCGCATGTCTCCGCCGGCCGCCTACCGACGGAATACGGCCTCCGGCTCTTTGTCGACGGCTTGATGCAAATTGGCGATTTGAGCGACCAAGAACGCCGTGCCCTCGATATCGGCGCGCGCGACAGCGACGGGGGCACGATATTAGAAGAAGCCGCCGCTCGCCTTTCCGGCCTCACCCAAAGCGCCAGTCTCGTCGTCGCGCCGAAGTCTGAAGCGCCCTTACGACACGTGGAATTCGTCGCCACCGGGCCGGGCCAGGCCCTCGCCGTTCTCGTCTTTGACGACGGCCGGGTGGAGAACCGTGTTATGGCGACCCCCGACGGTCTGCCGCCCGCGTCCCTTATCTCAGCAGGGAACTATCTGTCCGCGCGCCTCGCCGGCAAATCCTTGAGCGAAATGCGCACAACCATTTTGGACGAGGTGGAGACCAATCAGGCCGCTCTCGACGAAGTGACCTCAAGGCTCGTCTCCGACGGCGTCGCGGAACTCGCCGGCGGCGAACGCTCCAGCCTCATCGTGCGCGGTCGCGGCCGGCTGCTCGATGAGGCGAGCGAAGCGGACCTCGAAAAAGTCCGCATGTTGTTCGACGATTTGGAGCGCAAACGCGACGTTATCGACGTTCTAAACGCCGCCCGCGAAGGCGAAGGCGTGAAAGTCTTTATCGGTTCAGAAAACCGGCTCTTCTCGCTGTCGGGCTCGTCAGTGATCGCGGCGCCCTATCGCGACCAATCCAACACCATTGTCGGCGTTGTCGGTGTTTTGGGGCCAACGCGGCTCAATTATGCGCGCATCGTGCCCATCGTCGATTACACGGCCGACGCAGTCTCTAAGGTTCTCTCCCGCGGTTAAACCGGCGATCGCTACAATCCTACAAGATTAGTTGAAAAACGCCGGCGTCCTGCGTACATGAACGACCGAATTCTGGGGACACGAACACGCGAAGCGAGGCCGTCAGCGACAGGCATGGGCGATAAAGGCATGGGCGATAAAGACTACGAAGAAAACGAAGGCCAAGAGGCGGGCGGCGAAATGGATGATGACGCCGCGAGCATCGGCGAGGACATCGCCGCGGGCGTCGGACCGGACGATCTCGGTTTAGACCCCGATATGTTGGCGAACGCGGCCGTCGCGGGGCTACAAGACGAAGTCGACCGCTTGAACGACAAATTGCTGCGCTCGGCGGCTGAGCTTGAGAACACCCGCCGCCGCGCCGAACGCGAACGCCAAGACGCCGGCAAATACGCCATCGCGAATTTCGCCCGCGACCTTCTCTCCGTCGCAGACAATTTCGAGCGCGCCCTCGCGGCGGCGCCGGAAGATCCGTCAGAATTATCCGCAGACGGCCTAAAGGGCCTGATGACGGGCGTTCGCATGACGGAAAAAGAACTCCTCACCATGCTGGAGCGCCATGGCGTCAAACGCATATCGCCGACGGGTGAGAAGTTCGACCCCAATCTCCACCAGGCTGTGGCCCAAGCGCCCGCCGCCGGCGTTCCCTCCGGGCACGTCGCGAACGTTGCGCAAACGGGATTTGTCCTCGGTGATCGTGTCTTGCGGGCGGCGATGGTTGTCGTCTCCACAGGCGAGCCCCCGCAAGAAGCTGACGCGGCTGGCGGCGACAATCCGGGCTCCGATCAATCGTCGAATGACGACGAGGCGTCAAGTACGCGGGTCAATACGCGGGTTTAAGGATCACAACTGGCTCTCTCCGCCGACCCCTTACTCGCTGTTGAACCTCAATAAGGCGCAGCCCAGATACACCTCGGTATTTAGGCGACTGCTACAACCACCAGCAATTTCAAATTTGACATCGGTGTCTTACAAAAGATAAGATGCCTGCGTTATGGGAATAAATCTGACAGCGACAGAGAACATCATTCTCGAAAACCTAGCGTCGGGCGGCGCGATGTTCGGCCTGCAATTGGTCGACCGCGACAAACGCTTAAAGCGCGGATCGATTTACGTTTTGCTGAACCGGCTTGAAAAAAAAGGGTTCGTCAAAACAAGCGCTGAAGACGTGCAGGACCCGGACGGCTTAAAACGCAGGCGCTTCATAATCACCGGAAAGGGCCGAAAGGTCATGCTCGCCTACGGCGCGCTGCAAACAGCCATTGGTGGAGAATTCGCCGGTGCGTTATAAGGACAAAAAAAAAATGGCAGCATACCGAAGACTCTTACGAAAAGGTGACTATAAAGATAGTCACAAATGAATATGTCTTTTATAAGCCGAAGTTCGCAAGAACTCTGATTCGAGAAACATTGAATTCTCGATCGTTGACTTACCAATCGAACCACCGTGGACTATCGAGACCACCCGGTGCCCGCCTATTGGGCTTCGCAAAAGAAATTTTTCCGAGGAAATATGTCGAAGGTCATATCGAAGACCACATAATCGACATGCGTGAAGAATACAATCAGTTATTGGCCGCGGGCGAATTTAAGCGCGCGAAGCGCGCCGTGATAAAAGGACACTTCTGGATACTTGCGACAATCGCCAGGTCTCTGCCGCATAAAGTGATGGACGCGATCGCTAACCCTTTCTCATCGCGAGACTGAAACCAACCAGCAACAGCACACAAAGCTGAATATCGCAAACCTTACTCCGCCGCTTGCGCCGCGCCAAGCATCTCGTCCAACGCCTCGGCGATGCGCGCCACGAGCTTCCGCGCCACGGCGTCTTTCGGCATTTCCGGCCAGGCTTCTTCACCGTCATCCGTAATCAGAATAACTGAGTTATCATCGCCGCCCATCGCCGAATGCTCGCCCGGCGATACGTCATTGGCGACGATCCAATCGCAACCCTTGCGCGCGCGCTTGGCCTGCGCATAGGTGACGACATCGTCCGTCTCCGCCGCAAAGCCGACAACGAGCGTCGGTCGACCTTTCGGCAGGGCGGCGACGGTTTTCAAAATGTCCGGGTTCTCCGTCACCGGAATGGCGGTGAGGCCGCCACGCTCTTTCTTGATTTTTTGCTCGCTCTCAATGCCGGGGCGATAGTCCGCCACCGCCGCGCACATGATGGCGCAGTCAGCGGGCAATGCCGCCTCGCTCGCCGCCATCATCTCGCGGGCGCTTTCCACCCGCACCAATGTGACGCCCGCGGGCGCGGCCAAGTCGGTCGGACCGGACACCAGCGTCACGTCGGCGCCGGCGCGTACGAGCGCGCGGGCGATCGCAAACCCTTGCTTGCCGGATGAGCGATTGGCGATGTAGCGCACGGGGTCAATCGCCTCGTAAGTCGGGCCTGCGGTCAACAGAACCCGCCGCCCCGCGAGCGGCCCGCCCGCAAGACCCGCGAAGTGCGCTTCAACCGCGTCGGCGATTTCCGCCGCCTCCGCCATGCGCCCCGGCCCGTACTCGCCGCAAGCCATTTCACCTTCGCCGGGGCAGACCATAAGCGCGCCGTCAGCTTTTAATTGAGCGACATTGCGCTGGGTCGCAGCGTGCTCCCACATGCGCACGTTCATGGCCGGCGCATAAAGCACGGGCTTGTCCGTTGCGAGGATCGCCGTCGAGGCGAGATCATTGGCCAGACCGTTCGCGGCCTTCGCCATCAAATCCGCCGTGGCGGGGGCGACGACCACGAGATCCGCCGATCGCGACAGCTCGATATGCCCCATTTCCGCCTCGTCCGTGAGGTCGAAAAGATCTTGGAAAACTTTCTCGCCAGTGAGCGCGCCGACCGACAGGGGCGTCACGAACTCCGCGCCGGCCCGCGTGAGGATGGCCCGTGTCGCGATCTCGCGTTTGGCGAGGAGGCGCACCAATTCCAGGGCCTTGTAAGCGGCGACGCCGCCGCCGATGATGAGCAAAACAGACTGTCGGTCGGATGAGGTCATAATGGGATTTTCATAGCCCATTGAAGCGCTTAGGGGAATGGCCAGCGTAAGAAGACAGCGCCGCACAGTTGCACTGCCGACGAACGACCCCATATCTTAAGTATGGCTCTTCGACAGCTCGACGCTTTACTTGATCCAGAAGAAGCGCTTTGCGCGCAAAGCTTTTTATCCGCAAACGGAATACCAACGATCATCGCCAACGCCCACCATCTGGCGGCCGACCCGCTCTTGCGCGTCGCCCTCGGCGGACATCGATTGTGCGTATCGGAAAGCGATTTGGATCGTGCGCGAGATGTTATAGCCGACCGACTCGCCGCCGCCAGCATCGCCGAAGAAGACGATCCCGAACAGAGCGACGAGCCGTCGAAACAGCGACCATTGCGGGCGTTATTCGCGATGGGAACGGTTTTTATGTTTGGAACGCCGCTATGGTGGCGGGTTCGGAAGTATCGGCATGATCCTGAAATAAACGACTGAGCGCGTCGCCATCCTTCGAGACGCGCCGGTAGGCGCTCTTCAGGATGAGGGACGTACTTGAAATAAAGGCTCACGCCTCATCCTGAGGAACGAACCGTAAGGTTCGCGTCTCGAAGGATAGCAACGCACAAGAACATCCGTCTCTTAAGCCGAATACGGATCTTTCATCATGATAACGTCATCCCGCTCCGGACTAGTGGAGACGAGCGCAATCGGCGTTTCGATCAATTCTTCGATACGACGCACATACTTCACCGCTTCCGCCGGCAATTCGGCCCAAGAACGCGCCCGCTCTGTCGAACCGCTCCAGCCTTGCATGGTTTCATAAATCGGCCGTGCCGCTTCCTGCGCATCCACGCCGGCCGGCAGATAATCGAACCGCTCGCCGTTTATGTCGTACCCGACGCAAACCTGCAGTTCTTCAAACCCGTCCAAGACATCCAGCTTGGTCAGCGCGACGCCGTCAACGCCGGCGACCTTACAAGACTGACGGACAAGCGTCGCGTCAAACCAACCGCAACGACGGCGTCGGCCGGTGACGGTGCCGAACTCGTGGCCGCGCTCACCCAGACGTTCGCCCGTCGCGTCTTCAAGCTCGGTCGGGAAGGGGCCTGCGCCAACCCGCGTCGTATAAGCTTTAACGATGCCGAGAACATAATCGACCGCCTTCGGACCAAGTCCCGAGCCCGCGGCGGCATGTCCCGCAACCGTGTTCGAGGAGGTAACGTAAGGGTAGGTGCCGTGATCGACGTCGAGCAAAATGCCTTGTGCGCCTTCAAAAAGGATGCGTTTGCCGTCGCGTCGCGCCTCGTCCAACAATCGCCACACGGGTTGCGCGAACGGCGTAATGCGCGGTGCGATCTCGGCGAGCGCGGTCGCCATAGCGTCAGCGTCGATCGGCGGCTCGCCAAAGCCTTTGCGAAGCGCGTTGTGGTGGGTCAAAAGATTATCGATCTTCTCGCGCAAAGTAGCCGGATTTTTCAAATCAACGACCCGCAAAGCCCGCCGCCCGGCGCGATCTTCATAGGCAGGGCCAATGCCGCGCTTGGTGGTGCCAATCTTGACGCCCGTCGCCGCGCCCTCGCGCAACGCGTCTAATTCCTGGTGCACGGAAAGAATAAGCGTTGCATTTTCAGCGATCGCCAAATTATCCGGCGTGATGGCGACGTCTTGCGTCGCTAACTGATCGATCTCGGCTAGGAGCGCAAAAGGGTCGACGACGACGCCCGCGCCGATGACGCCGAGACGGTCTTTGCGAACAACCCCGGACGGCAACAAGGAGAGCTTGTAGACGACCCCGTCAATAACGAGCGTGTGCCCAGCATTGTGCCCGCCTTGAAAGCGCACCACCACCTCAGCGCGCGCCGACAGCCAATCAACGATCTTGCCCTTGCCCTCGTCGCCCCACTGGGCGCCGACCACTGCGACGTCAGCCATTGGCGCGCCTCCTGTTTAAATGCCGTTATTTGTCCAAACGAAGGGCCGCTTATACCCGCCGCGCAGCAAAGATCAAAACCTGCTTCCTTGCGCCGCAAACGCGGCCAAACGGCGTTCTCAGATTCGTACGCCTATTGCCTCGAAAAGGCGCCTTGAAATAACTGGTTGCAGCACCAATATACAATCAGCAATTGGTAGAACACGACGCGTCCGCATCGTATCTATCGCTCTATTGAATACAGGAGAATAAGCGCTTTGGGGGAACAGACGGACTTTTTCAAGTCGTTGCGTGCGCTTATCACTGATTTTCTTGAAATTTCACCGCAAACAGCCGACGGCGCTTTGAAATCCGGCGGGCGTGCGCCTGATGCCAATGCGTCGGGTGACGCGTTCGACCCGTCCGATGACGCGCTGAAAGCGGCACTCGGACGGGCCCTAGTTTTCCAGAGACGGCTGCTCAAGGAAAAAGCGGTCCTTGAGCGTGAGGCGGGCGATGACACCCAAGAGAAAACCGACTTCGCAATCCGTCAGGGTCGCGACGACTTAGCGCGCGCCGCCCTCGCGGACGCCCGCGCGCGCCGGAGCCGGATTGACGATCTAGACCGATTGCTGGGTCTGGCCTCGCGAGAAATCGACGCGCTGTCAGCATTGATCGACGCTGAGCGCGACCCAGCGGACGAAAACGAACGCCGTGCACGCACCACATTACTCGCCGAACTCGATCGACTGATCGCTGCAGCTTCTGCCCCGTATACAAACCTTCAGAAAGGAGACTAAATTACGATGGATGCTGGTACTGGCCCTTTCATTATCGCCTTGATGGCGATGGGGTTAATCGCGCTTCTCGAAGTCGGCGGCCTCCTCTTCGGCGTCGCCTTCTCCGGCCTCATTGAAAACGCCCTGCCCGACTTAGGCGATATCGGCGACGCTGATATGGAACTCGACGGCGCCGAAGCCGGCGTTGAAACAGAGACCGGCGCTGACGGCGCTAGGGCCGGCGTCTTTGCGAGCCTATTATCGTGGCTGTGCGTCGGGCGGGTGCCAATCCTTATTCTATTGGCGGCGTTTTTGTGCGCCTTTGGCCTCTCGGGCCTCGCTTTACAGGGCATCGCAACGAGCATTTTCGGCGCGGCGCTGCCGGTGGGCCTTGCCAGCCTTGCGGCGCTTATCCCAACGCTTCCAACCACACGCGCCATCGGCCTCACGGTATCGCGCATTATGCCGAAAGAAGAAACCGACGCGGTTTCCACGACGAGTTTTGTCGGTCGCGTGGCGACGGTGATCCGCGGCGTTGCAAGAACCGGCGCGCCAGCGGAAGCGAAAGTCGTCGGCGGGCGCGGGCGCACCCATTACATTCTTCTGGAGCCGGAAGAGCCGGGCGTCAGCTTCGGCCCTGGCGCGGCCGTTCTTATCACCGAGAAAAACGGCGCGACATTTCGCGGAATCGCCAATGAAACGCCGGCGCTTGCGCCAAACAAAGATTGAAGGCGCCCATTCAAAGAGACCCAACAGAACTGAACACGCACAAATCACGACCAACCTAAGGAGGGAGACCTTATGCCAAACTTTAGTTTCTACTCATACTACCTCACCGCCGCCGCCGCGATTGTCGGCCTTCTACTCATCTGCGGGCTTGTCTTCGCGCGCCTCTATCGCCGCTCCTCGAAGGAAGTCTCGTTTGTGCGCACCGGCTTTGGCGGCCAAAAGGTTATTATGAACGGCGGCGCGCTCGTCTTTCCAATCCTGCACGAAATCATCCCCGTTAATATGAACACGCTGCGCCTTGAAGTCCGCCGCCATGCCGACCAAGCGCTCATCACGCACGACCGCATGCGCGTCGACGTGCAAGCGGAGTTCTATGTACGGGTTCAACCCACCGTGGAATCGATCGCCAACGCGGCCCAGACCCTTGGCAAACGGACAATGCAGCCGCAACACTTAAAAGAACTCGTTGAAGGCAAGTTCGTCGACGCCTTGCGCGCGGTTGCGGCCGAAATGGCGATGGAGGAACTACACGAGCAACGCGTCGACTTTGTCCAGAAAGTGCAGGCCGCCGTCTCGGAAGACATCTTGAAAAATGGCCTTGAACTGGAGTCGGTTTCCCTCACCGGCCTCGACCAAACGTCGAAAGAATATTTCAACCCTGACAACGCCTTCGACGCCGAAGGCTTGACCAAACTCACCGAGGAAATCGAAGCGCGGCGCAAAAAACGCAACGACATCGAACAAGACACCGAAGTGCAAGTTCAACGCAAAAATCTCGATGCGGAGCAGCAGCGCTTAGAAATCTCGCGTGACGTGGAATACGCCCGCCTCGAACAAGAACGCGAGGTTGAAATCCGCAAAGCCGAGCAGGTCGCGCAGATCGCTCGCGAGCAAGCCGAACGGGAACGCGAAGCGGAACAGGCGAAGATCGTCGCCGAACAGAAAGTGCGCGAATCCAGCATCGTCGCCGACCAAGTCGTCGCCGAACGTGACATCGCCAAGGCGCAAGCCGTGGAAGAGGCGAGCGTTGAAAAGACAAAACAAGTCGCCCTCGCGCAGCAGGATTCCGACATCGCCGTCGCCGAGAAGTCGCGCGCCAAGTCAGAAGCCGACGCGGCCGCGGACGAGGCCCGCGCCGTCGCTGCGCGCGCCTCGGAGCAAGTCGTGACGACGCGCGAAACAGAGATCGCAGAGCGCGAGAAACAAATCGAACTCATCGAGGCGCGCAAAGCTGCTGAGCAATCAGCGATCGCCATTCAGGTGGCGGCCGAAGCGGAGAAAGTCGCCTCAGCCGACCGGGCCGCGGCGGTCCGCATCGCAGCGGAGGCCGATGCCGAGAAAGAACGCATCACGGCCGAAGGCGCGGCGGAAGCGGAGAAACTGCGCGCTGCGGCGATGGAAGCGATTTACGCGGTGGAAGCGGCCGGTAAGCGCGCCGTCAATGAAGCGGCGAACACGCTCTCCCAAGAACAAATCGCCATGCAGATTAAGCAAGCCTTGATCGAGGCGCTGCCGCGCATCATCGAACAGCAAGTGAAGCCCATGGAGAAAATCGACGGCATCAAAATTCTGCATGTGGACGGTATAGGCGGCGCGTCCGCGAACGGCGCAGGGTCCGGCGGTGACGGCGCGCCGGCTGGCGTCGCCGACCAAGCCGTGAACGCCGCTTTACGCTATCGCACGCAAGCGCCTTTGCTCGACGCCCTGATGACAGAACTCGGCATTCAAGGCGACGGGCTTAACGGCCTTGCGAACGCACTCAACGACAGCGAACGGCATACGAACTAGCTCGGTTCGGCCAGCGCCAGCACAACGCTTTAACAGCCTGTTTTAACGCGTCTCCGCACAAATAAACGTGCACACTCAACCGTGCACACTCGACAAGGAAACGCGTTAAAACGCTAACGGCTTGGCTTGGTTCACATGGGGTAAGGCGCGGATCTCGCCAAGCGTCTCCTCGCTGAGCGCCTCGTCGACCGCAACAAGCGCCATGGCCCGCTCGCCGGGGCCGGAACGGCCCAGATTGAACGTAGCGATATTAACGCCGGCGGCGGCGAGCGCAGCGCCGAAAGCGCCAATAAACCCTGGCTTATCTTCATTCACGACATAGAGCATGTGCGGCGCAAACGCGGCCTCCATGCCGACGCCGTTGATCTCGACAATGCGCGGGGCGCCGCCGAAGATCGCGCCCGTCACTGTGCGGTCATTGCGCTCTGTTACGATCCGCAAACGGATGGTGCTGTCATAATTCTCGATAACGTCTTGGAACGTCTCGGCGATGGCGACGCCGCGCTCTTTGGCGATGACCGGCGCGTTGACGATATTGACGTCCCCGAGAATGGGCCGCAACAGCCCGGCCATCGCCGCAGCTGTCAACGGCTTGGTGTTGAGCTTCGCCACCGCGCCGCCATAGACGACTTCAATCGCTTGGATGCTCGTCTCCGTCAGCTGACCGGCGAACGCGCCCAAATGCTCAGCGAGCGCGATAAAGGGTTTCAACCGCGGGGCTTCTTCGGCGCTGATCGACGGCATATTGAGAGCGTTGGTCACCGCGCCGCGCAGGAGGTATTCCGACATTTGTTCGGCGACTTGAATGGCGACGTTTTCTTGCGCCTCTTTCGTCGACGCACCGAGGTGCGGCGTCGCTACAACCCGTTCGTGCCCGAACAAAGCGTGGGACTTTGCCGGCTCTTCAGCGAAAACGTCGAGGCCAGCCGCCGCCACATGGCCGGCGTCCAACGCTTCTTTCAGGGCGTCTTCATCAACCAAGCCGCCGCGGGCGCAATTGATGATCATAACGCCCTTTTTCGTTTGGGCGATGGCGTCGGCGGAAAGAATATTGCGGGTTTGGTCCGTTAGCGGCGTATGCAATGTAATGATGTCAGCGGCGCCGAGCAGGCCGTCAAGACTTGCGCGCTCAACGCCCAGCTCGACGGCGCGCTTATCCGACAAAAACGGATCATAGGCGATGACGCGCATATGGAGGCCATTGGCCCGTTCGGCGACATTGGCGCCGATATTGCCGCATCCAATGACGCCAAGCGTTTTGCCGAAGAGTTCAACGCCCATGAATTTCGACTTCTCCCATTTCCCGGCATGGGTTGATTCATTCGCCTGCGGAATGCGTCGCGCCAACGAGAACATCATCGCAATCGCGTGTTCAGCCGTGGTGATCGCGTTGCCATAGGGCGTATTCATGACGACGACGCCCTTGGCCGTCGCCGCAGGGATATCGACATTATCGACGCCGATGCCGGCGCGGCCAATGACTTTCAGATTGCGCGCCGCCTCGATGAGCGCCGACGTCGCCTTGGTGGCGGAGCGCACAGCGAGCCCGTCAACATCAGCGACGGCTTTTAGAAGCGCGTCGGGGTCTTTGCCGAGCGTCGGCTCGAATACGACCTCAAGGCCGCGATCACGGAAAATATTGACGGCGGTTTCACTCAGCGCGTCGGAAATGAGAACTTTGGGCATGGAAAGCTCCGAAAAGAAATTCGACAAAAGATCAGTGAGGAAGACCGTTCCAGGGGTCGATAGTTGGACTGTAACGATCGATCATTACAGGAATTAATTCCCAAGAACGGCGACAGCGCTCAGCAAAAGAGCGATTGGCGCTTAAAGAGCGGCTTTTGCTTCGGCGAACGCCCAATCAAGCCAAGGACACAATGCGTCGACATCCGCGGTTTCAACCGTGGCGCCGCACCAAATCCGCAGACCTGGCGGCGCGTCGCGATAACCGCCAATATCGTAGGCGGCTTCTTCGCGGGAGAGCATCGCTTCCATCGCCTTCACGAAGGCCCGCTGGGCGTTTTCGTCAAGCGCGCAGATGTCCGGGTCAACAATCTTTAGACAAACGGATGTATTTGACTGCGTCGCCGGGTTTTCGGTGAGGAAATCGACCCAATCGGTGCGTTGCACCCATGCTTTAACCGCGTCGAGATTAGCGTCAGCGCGCGCGATCAAAGCCGGCAATCCGCCGAGCCCCGCCGCCCAGCGCAGGGCGTCGATATAATCTTCAATCACCAGCATGGACGGCGTGTTGATGGTCGCGCCGTCAAAAACGCCCTTAATCAGCTTACCGCCTTTCGTCAAACGAAAGATTTTCGGCAATGGCCAAGGCGGAACATAACTTTCCAAACGCTCCACGGCGCGCGGACTTAGGATCAAAACGCCATGGGCCGCCTCGCCGCCAAGTACTTTTTGGAAGGAGTAAGTGACGACATCGAGCTTCGGCCAATCAAGCGCTTGCGCGAACGCCGCAGACGTCGCGTCGCATATAGTGAGGCCCTCGCGTTTATCTGAAATCCAATCGGCGTTTGGAACGCGCACGCCCGATGTCGTGCCGTTCCAGGTGAAGACGACGTCATGCTGAGGGTTAACCGCAGAAAGGTCCGGCAGCTGACCATAGGGGGCGGTCATGGTGCGCGCGTCGAGCTTTAACTGCTTAACGACATCGCTTACCCAGCCGGCCCCGAAACTCTCCCATGCGAGCATGTCGACCGGCCGGCTTCCAAGCAGCGACCACATGGCCATCTCCACGGCGCCCGTGTCAGAGGCCGGAACAATGCCGATCAGATAATCGTCTGGAACTTCAAGCACCATGCGGGTGCGCTCGATAGCGTCGCGCAAACGCGCTTTGCCAACGCTTGAGCGGTGCGAGCGGCCAAGGGTCGGCGCATTCAGCTTCGCCGCGTCCCAGCCGGGACGCTTGGCGCACGGCCCGGAAGAAAAATAAGGACGGCCGGGCCGAACGGCCGGGCGTGAGCGCAGCTCGTCGCTTTGACCTGCCGGGTCGGCGTTTTTGTCAGTCGATTGGTTAAGATCCGCATGGAGCGGATCGCCAGCTGCAGCAATAGTCGCAGCGCCAGTCGCAGCAACAGTCTTTGATGCGTTCATGATGTACTCCCATCCTCGCAGATGGGTCGCGCCCCGTTGGGGAGGCGTGGCCCGTCCGCCTTGTGGGCCCGATCCCGTTAAGGGTCAATGAAAAATTCCGCATCGCAACAAAATTTTAAGCACGCACGATTCTGCTAAGCGCGTTTTATCACCAAGCGCCTTCATCGCAGCACCCGATGTGAATAGGCGCGCTTTAAAAACTCATTGCACCGCTTTGAACGTGAACCGCCGCGCCGTTGATTTCCACTTCACCAACGCGCCCGTCCGTTAAGGTAAACGCCGCATGGATGTCGCTCGGACGTCCCATCTCCACGCCCTGACGAATACGCCATGAATGGGCGCCGTCTTTCAGAGCGCCAGCGCGGGCGACGACGGCCGGCAAGGCGCACGCTGCAGAACCCGTGGCCGGGTCTTCGAAAATCCCGGCCGCCGGCGCAAATACTCTTACGACGTAGTCCGTATCCGCCTCATTACTAGGCGCATAAGCGACAACGCCCACAGCAACGTCACGATGTATCTCCCCGAGCGCCGCTGCGTCCGGATTAATCGCAGCAAGATCGGCGGCGCCGACCTGCGCATAAAGAAAATCATTTCCCGCGCCTGCGATGCAAGGGGCGGCGGCGCCAACGGCGACAGCGCCCGGCGTCAACCCAAAAGCCGACCCCAGACGCAGCGTGACGGCGTCGACAGCCTCAACGTCCCACGCTTTCGGCGGATTCGGGTTTCGAAATGTCGCGCGCGGCATCGGTCCGCTCGTATCAAACCATAGGGGGAAGTCGCCGGCCTCGAGCCTTAAGGTCAACGGCTCATAGGACTTGCGCGCACTGGCGATCGACAGCGCGGTTCCGATAGTGGGGTGCCCAGCGAACGGAACCTCATGGGCCGGCACAAAAATCCGTACACGAGCGTCATGGTCCGGCCCGTCAGGCGGCAGTATGAAGGTTGTTTCCGATAAATTAAATTCACGCGCGATCGCCTGCATCTCAGCATCGCTCAACCCTTGGGCATAAGTGACGACCGCAAGTGGGTTCCCGGCGAACGCCGTCTCCGTGAACACGTCCCAAGTTTCAAAAGGAAAAGTACGCATAATGATAATTCCTTACTCATTGAGCGTCGCGTCGTTAAACGTTGCGAGGGCCGACATCAAAAACATGGTTCAACGGCCCGACGCCGGCCCCGTATCCGGGCGCGGCGGCAAGCGCGGCGCGCACATAGGCGATCGCGTTTTCAACCGCGATCTCCATCGGCTCACCGGCGGCGAGCCCTGTCGCAATCGCTGACGCCAATGTGCAGCCCGTACCGTGACCCGCGTTCGTTGTAATGCGCGGATTGGCGAACCGCTGAACGCCGTCGTGCGTCACCAGAATGTCCGTAACGTTATCGCCAAGAACATGCCCGCCTTTCACCAAGGCCGCTCTGGCGCCATACGCTAAAAGTGCGCGGCCCGCCGCTTCTTGATCCTCACCTGTTTCGACGGGGAGGCCCGTCAACGCCGCCGCTTCGTCGGCGTTTGGCGTGATCAGCGCCGCAATCGGCGCCAAGCGTTCCAGAATAAGAGACGCAACGCCCTCATTCGCCAGGGCGTCGCCGCTGGTCGCGGCGAGCACCGGGTCTAAGACAATGGGCACGGGCGAGGCGCCGGCGGGCGTCGCTTTTATATAGTCGTTGAGCGCATCGGCGATCGCCACGCCGGCGGCGACATCGCCGATCATGCCGGTTTTCACCGCGTCAGCGCCGATATCGCCCAGCACTGCATCGATCTGGGCGCGAATAAACGCCGGGGCAACGGGCGAGACGTCCTTAACGCCCATCGTGTCTTGCACTGTAAGCGCCGTAACGGCCGCGGCGGCATAGCCGCCAAGCGCTGTCACCGTTTTTATATCGGCTTGGACGCCGGCGCCGCCGGAGGGATCGGATCCCGCGATAATGAGAACGCGCGGCGGTTTACGGTCAGTCATACAGGACTTCCTCTCTGCCCGATATTTTCCGTCATAGGTTTAAAGACGGCAAGGTCCGAAGCGTCGCTCTCTCAGGGGCAGCCGTCACAAACCTACTATCAACGCCTTGCATCAACGCCCCTCCTCGGCTTATCGACCCAAGAGCAAACGTTCGATGCAGTACGGCGCCTATGAACACCCCCGATGATAAACCACGCATTATCGCCCTCGACGGCCCGGCCGCCTCCGGCAAAGGCACCCTCGCCCGGCGCCTCGCGGATATTTATGATTTCGCTTACCTCGACACCGGCGTTCTTTATCGCGGCGTCGCGTGGTTGATGATGGAGCAGGGCCTCGATCCCGCCGACACAGACGCTGCCGCTGAAACCGCGCGCGCCTTTCAGCTTGAACAAATCGACGGCGCGCCGGTGCGCTCCCGCGCCGTCGGGGCCGCGGCGAGCGTCGTCGCCGCCAATAAAGACGTGCGCGCCGCCCTCCTCGACTATCAACGCGCCTTCGCCGCCGAACCGCCGAATGACGCGGCCGGCGCCATTCTCGATGGGCGCGATATCGGCACCGTCGTCTGCCCGGACGCCAGCGTGAAGTTCTTTGTCACTGCCTCGCCGGAAACCCGCGCGGAACGCCGTTGGCGAGAATTGAAAGAAGACAAGCCGGACCTCACCTTGGAAACCGTGCTCGCTGATTTGAAAGAACGCGACGCCCGCGACGCCGAACGAGCCGACGCTCCCATGAAGGCCGCCGCCGATGCGGAGTTGCTTGACACGTCTCATTTGGCTATAGACGCCGTCGTCGCGGTCGCACGCCGCGTCATAGACGATATTTTTGAGCGTAGCGCCGACTGACCTGGCCCCTGTTGGGGTCAAATCCAACCCAGCCGTCGCCGGACGTTCTTATCCGCCGCCATCCTTCGAGACGGCCCTTTGGGCCTCCTCAGGATGAGGATTGTATTTGCTGCGAAGGGTTAAACCCTCATCCTGAGGAGCAAGGCGGAGCCTTGCGTCTCGAAGGATCGCAGTAAGCGACCCACCCAAAACTGAAACACCAACCCCTTTCAAAGGACCAAAACTCTTGTCTGAAACCCTTAACCCGTCCCGCGACGATTTCGCGGAAATGCTCGAAGCCTCCCTCGTTGATCGCAAAAGCTTCGAAGACACCGTCGTCAAAGGCGTCATCACCGCCATTGAAAAAGACATGGCGCTCATCGATGTCGGCCTCAAAACCGAAGGCCGCGTGGCGCTGAAAGAATTCTCCCAGCCGGGCCAAGACGTTTCGCTAAGCGTCGGCGACACCGTCGAAGTCTATGTGGACCGCATCGAGAACGCGGTCGGCGAAGCCGTCATCAGCCGCGAAAAAGCGCGCCGCGAAGAAGCCTGGGAACGCCTTGAGAAACAATTCGCTGACGAAGAGCGCGTTGACGGCGTCATCTTTAATCGCGTCAAAGGCGGGTTCACCGTCGACCTCGGCGGCGCGGTCGCCTTCTTGCCGGGCTCCCAAGTCGATATCCGCCCCGTACGCGACGCCGGGCCGCTCATGAACATGACGCAGCCTTTCAAGATCCTGAAAATGGATCGCCGTCGCGGCAATATCGTCGTTTCTCGCCGTTCGATCCTGGAAGAGGATCGCGCCGAACATCGCCAGGAAGTGGTGCGCGAGCTGAACGAGGGTGACGAGCGGGACGGCATCGTCAAGAACATCACCGATTACGGCGCGTTCGTCGAACTCGCGCCGGGCGTCGATGGTCTCTTGCACGTCACCGACATGTCCTGGAGCCGGGTCAATCATCCAACCGAAGTGCTCAATGTCAATGATTCCGTTCGCGTTCGGATCATCAAGATCAACCCGGAAACCCACCGCATCTCGCTCGGCATGAAGCAGCTGTCGCCGGATCCATGGGAAGGCGTCGCCGCGAAATACCCGATCGATGCGAAATTCACCGGTAAAGTCACGAACATCACCGATTACGGCGCGTTCGTTGAGCTAGAAGACGGCATTGAAGGCCTCGTCCACGTCTCGGAAATGAGCTGGGTCAAAAAGAACGTTCACCCCGGCAAGATCGTTTCCACCTCGCAAGAAGTGGAAGTCATGGTTCTGGAAGTGGACGAGAACAAGCGCCGCATCTCCCTTGGCCTGAAACAGTGCCTCAACAATCCGTGGGAGAACTTCGCCGAGGAGCACCCAATCGGCTCTGTCATCGAAGGCGAGATCAAGAACATCACCGAGTTCGGCCTGTTCATTGGCCTCACCGAAGACATGGACGGCATGGTCCACTTGTCCGACCTCGACTGGGAACGCGCCGGCGAAGAAGCCATCAAGGACTACAATAAAGGCGATACGATCCAAGCCAAAGTCCTTGACGTTGATCCGGAGAAAGAGCGCATCTCCCTCGGCGTCAAGCAAGTCGGCTCCGATCCGATCGACAGCGTCGAAGGCGAAATGCGCAAAGGCGCCGACGTCACATGCACGGTCACCGCGATCGAAAACGGCGGCATCGAAGTGCAAGTGGGCGGCGAAGGCGGCCCGAAAGCTTTCATCCGCAAATCGGACCTATCGAAAGACCGCAACGAGCAACGCCCCGACCGCTTCGCCGTTGGCGACAAGGTCGACGCCCGCGTTACGGCGTTCGACAAAGTCTCGCGCCGGATCTCTCTCTCTATCAAAGCGCGTGAAGTCGCCGAGGAGAAAGAGGCGGTTCAACAATACGGCTCGGCCGACGCCGGCGCCTCGCTCGGCGACATTCTCGGCGCCGCGCTGAAAGAGAACGAGAAAGGCGAGTAAGCGCTGAACGCGCTGATACGCGCCGGCGCGAACGCCTGGCGCACAGTTCCACTAAAGAGCGGCCAAAGATTGCTTTGGCCGCTTTTCTATGAGTTTTTATTGTGGCCGGGCGCCTTTGGTCTGTTCTCAGAAATCGAACGCCTTGCCCGAAAATCTCAGGGCAGGCGAATTTTCAACCACGCCGCATGGGAGGCCTTAATGTTGGAGTACAAACAGAAACACTTGGCCACGAGAACGTGGCTGAGCTTTAACGAAGACGAATTGAGCTACAAAATACGGGACAATAGCGGCGAGGTGCAGTTCTCGGTCCAGTATGGCTCCATTCCAGCGACAACACGCCTCGTCTTTGAACGCAATAATTGGCTGCGGAACGTCGGCCTGATTTGGTGCGTTCTTGGCGTTATTCAGATCGCCGCCGCGCTCGGTGGATCGAAGGGGTTCACGGTTCCCGGCTTCTGGCTGATCGTCGGCCTCGGCTGCCTCGCTTTTTATCGCGCCACATGGTCGTCATTCACCGTGTTCGACACGCAAAACGGCAGCATTTTCATTCTCAGTGACAAACAGAGCGATGACATTCTGGCGTTAATTCAGGAACGGCGAAGCGCCCAATTGTTGCAATGGTTCAAACAGACCGATTATGGCGACGACGTCCAAGCGCGCGCAAACGCCATTGAATGGCTAAAAGAACAAAACGCCATTAGCGACGAGGAAGCCAAGTCAATGATCGCCGAGATCAAGGATCCGCCTTTGCTGACGGACGAGACATCGCCCAAGCAAACAACGCTCCACTGATTTTATATTCAGCGCCAAAGCCTCCATCGATAGGCGCTTCGGCGATGCTTGAGATTAGCACAGAACCGTTCAAGGAAATTGGAAACGCCTTCTTGAAGCACCGGATCAACGGCAAGCACGCGCCCAAATTCCAAACAACAGCGTCGAACGTTGAACGGACCATGGGACAAGAGGCGCATGGCTGTCGCCCCCCTCCAAACACCGCCTTAAGCCGGCTAAAGTCGTTCCGACTTATAAACAGAACGCGGAACGACTAACCGAACACCCTTGGCCTCGAAACGCTTTATACGAGCTCGCTCGCACTCAACATTTTTACGTCGGCACGGTTACGTCAGCGGCGGGCCTCTCTCGAACTTTCGCAAGCGGTGTAGAAGCGATATACGACGTAGGACCATGCCAGAGCTCCCCGAAGTTGAAACAGTGCGCCGCGGCCTCGCGCCGGCCATGCTTGGCGCGCGCATTGAGCACGTCACCACAAACCGCCCAGATTTGCGCTTCCCCTTGCCGGACGCCTTCGCCGATCGGCTGACCGGCGCACGGATCGACGCGATGGATCGGCGCGGGAAATACCTTCTTTGTAGTCTCTCAACCGGCGAGACGCTCATAATGCATCTCGGTATGTCCGGTCGCTTTACGGTAAGACCAAGGAAGACCGAGCAAAATACGCCATCCGATACTGGTGAGATCGCGCCTGACAAGGACGCTACGCCCGGCGTTTTTCACCATGGACGTGACACAAACCCGGCGCATGACCACATCGTGTTCGACATGTCGCCACTGGAAATCGCTGACGCGCGCAGCGCCGCCTCCGACACCGCCGGGGCGCGGATCGTCTATAACGACCCGCGCCGGTTCGGCTTTATGGACCTCGCCCCGACGGACGCCCTCGACGATTGTCGGCATTTTCGCGCCATGGGTCCGGAGCCCTTGTCCAACCAATTCTCAGCAGAAACCTTCTCGCAATCGCTGAAGGGGCGCGCGACGCCGATCAAAACAGCGTTGCTCGACCAGGGCGTTGTCGCCGGCATTGGCAATATATATGCCTGCGAAGCCCTATTTCGGGCGGGAATATCGCCGCGCCGCAAGGCCGCCTCGGTTTCCGGCGTCCGCGCCCATCGGCTCTACCGGGCGCTACGCGACGTCTTAACCGAAGCGATTGACGCCGGCGGCTCGTCGTTGCGCGACTTCGCCAATGCAGACGGGGATCTCGGCTATTTCCAAAAGGAGTTTGCGGTCTACGACCGGGAAGGCGCACCGTGCCGAACCTGCGCGCGGCCCGTCACGCGCTTCATCCAAAGCGGTCGCTCGACTTTTTACTGCGGCGCGTGCCAGAAATAGGTGATTGGACCAACGAGCGCATTGGTGGTCGAGAACTGACCTTGCCGCCCCGCAAGTCCCCTTGCGGCCCCACAATGCCGACCGCAAATCAGGCGCTAGCAGTTTAATCTAATTGCGGATTGACGCCCCCCTTTCCCCCTAGTATAGGGCGTTTCTTGTTTTTTCGTGATGTCAAGCCGCCCGGCTATTTCGGCGACCGGCATCGCTTTTTTGAAATTGACCGGCGCGAGCCGGACTAACAGCCGCTTCGATCGATAGGGGTCTCAGCGGCGATTTAGAGCGTTCAAAGGGAGCCCCATGGCTAACACCTCGTCTGCTAAAAAGATGGTTCGTAAAATCGCCCGCCGCACGGCTGTAAACAAGTCGCGCCGGTCGCGCGTGCGCACATTTCTGCGGAAAGTCGAGGACGCCATT
This sequence comes from Pseudomonadota bacterium, assembly GCA_039814575.1. GTDB lineage: Bacteria > Pseudomonadota > Alphaproteobacteria > Caulobacterales > Parvularculaceae > MED-G105. The sequence continues at coordinate 280,095 of JBCCAY010000001.1, read as the reverse complement.
AAGTCAGGCGACAAAGCAGCTGCTGCGGACGCCTTTAAAGCTGCGCAACCAGAATTACATCGCGCGGCCTCAAAGGGCGTGATCCACAAACGCACCGTTGCTCGTAAGCTCTCGCGATTGTCAGCGCGCGTAAAAGCGCTGTCAGCGTAAAACCCTTCAATCCTCGAGCTTTTAAGAAGTCTTGTTAACGAGCTCGTCTCGTCAAAAATTCTGCACATTGCGCGCTGTAAGCGGGTCTTACTCACCTGCTCAGTGGACGAACCATTTCGCGCGTCTGCGCGTTTCTTAGGGGCTTGTCGGCGGCGTTGGCGCGGGCGCGCCAGGTGCGCTGAGGCGCACATAATGCCGGGCGCAAAAATTGCGTGAAAATTTTGGAAAGTGGGGAAATAAAGGCGATCCCGTTAAGCCATTGATTTATTCACGAATCACCATTTGCAAGTGAAAAAAGTAGCGCGATAGCCACTTAGAGGCGTATTCATCGCTTGCCAACCGAACACGCTAAGCTATGCTTATTATCAGAAAATGGCGGGTACGGACTAAAAGGGAGCAGCAATCAAAATCGGCGGCAGGAAAGCGAAATTACAAAAAGCAGGCAAAGACGAAGTCGGCCGATAAAGACAACGTTGGCGCCGTAGTTGTGGTTATCAATCGCACCCCAGAAGCCTACGGCGCCGCAACACAAGCGTTGATAGAGCGCTCACTAAATTGATCGAGCGGAACTTAGCGCAGGAACGCGTTGATAACGGTCGGAACACACAAAGAGAACGACTGGAACATAGCGAGAGCGAATGAGTAGCCGGCCCGAAAAGAAGACCTGTTCTAAACGCCGAAGCACGAGGGGCGCGATACACGCCAATAAAAAAATGCAGCCGAGGGCAGAATGGCAGAACAACTAATGACAGGTCACCCAATGTCGGCTTCTTGGAGCGCACAAGCGAATTGATAAGGCGGCGCATTCGGGACGGTGCCTAAAAGGCTGGATCGCACGCCGCAGGATGTCGAAACAGGCTTACGCCGGTAACCTAAATGCTGAACGAGAGGATGTTTTTGAAACACCTCATAGAAGAGGATGAATCGCAAAGTTTAGCGGCGAATATACCTCGCATGGCGCGTCAGCACTGCAAAAACAATCGGCCAACAAACAAAAGGCGGCCAAGCTTAGAACATGCCGGCTTGATGAGCTGGAGGGGATGAAAAGGAGAGAAATCGGGGCGATAGAAACGGCCGCGACGGCAAATGGGTAGGCGATGAAATCCACAAACTCGATTGGGTGGCGCACGAATGCTGCGACGCCCGAGCGACACGGCGTTAGGGTGCAGAGAGCGACAGTCAGGCCTAAGTGGACAGTCAGGCCTAAGTGGACAGTCAGGCCTAAGTGGACAGTCAGGCCTAAGTGGAATGAAGGCTAAGCGGAACTAGGGCCTAGAAACCGGCGGCTAATTTATGTCCAGCTCGTCAAATAGAACCCGCTAGCTGCGCGACGTGGTAATGCGATCGACCGCACATTAAGATTGACAGATGCCGGCGTCAAGTTGCATCGTTAACGGGCGGCGTTTCGACATTTGAGCCTTACGCGCCGCATACGTTCTATTAGATATTTAAGATGCTGCGTATAAAGATGATTGTCGGGCGCTTACAGGGCGGTGGCGGCCGCTTTCCGCGTTCAAATACGGCGACTTAGATACTTGCTGCGTTGATTGCCCAAAAGTCCCAGACCGCTCATGCGGAGAGTTAACCCGAACGGGATGTGGCGACACATCATTGAGTTGCGTAACGACGGCGATTTTGCCTTGTGACAGCAGATACGTGCCGGTTTTGGTTTGATATTGCATCGAGGCGCCATACCGATCGATCGCCGAACACGAAGGCCGCGGCCTTACGCATATCGTGCCTAAACGGACGTTAAGTCGTCGTCCGCCAGTTCTTTGTTGTAAGATTTGAGCAGCGCTTCATTATCGACGCTTCACTCAGATCCACAGTCTACCATTTCAGTCGCATTGGTCCGTCGACCGATACCGACTTTTTGTCTAACAGCGCAGGCGCTTACCAATCTTGAACGCCTGTTTGACCGTAAATATCTTTGGAAGGGCAAGCGACATGATCGCGACGGTGAAGACGCCTATGCATACGCAAACGCAGAAACAACCAACGCGGTTTATCCAATCGAAACAGCAGCATAAATTCGTGCACGAATTATGTGCCGAAATGCTTGCCAATTCCCTCAGACGCGCTAAAGTGGAAATCGCTTCTCCGATGCCCCAACGCATTAAAACATCTTGTCGATTAGGCTTATCGGGTGGTGGGTTGATAGATTTACAGCAGCAGGCGGACCGCAAGAGCACCACGATCACAACGGTCAGTACGCGTATGTTTGACGCTTGGGACGGATAGACCGCTCCAGCGGGCGCGGGGGCAAGCCCCGCACAACGTAATAGTTTCTTTTAAATGGCCATCACGTCGCGTCTTTGGGTCGACGCGTCATAATGGTTTGCGTCTATTTTTTAAACTCGGGGCTAAAAATGACGAACGAGGCGGTCGGCGGCATCGCGGATAAACTCTTGGCTTTTCAAAGCGGCTTACGCAGCAAATACGGGGACACAATCTTTCAATCTTGGATGGCCGATTTAGACGTCTTGGAGGCGTCCGAAGACGCTGTAACGCTGCTGACGCCGTCTGCAGTGAAGCGCGATCGGCTCGACCAGGTATATCGTCGGGGCTTACATTCGACTTGGTGCAAATTGGTGAACCCCGTTGCACGCCTTACGATCGCCCTGAAAGAACAGACGCAGGAATCCGCCAGGCGACAACACCAAAAAACAACGCAAACCCGCAGCGCGCTTTTTTTGGATGACAACGCCCTATCGAACAACGCCCTGTCCAAACGAGGCGAAAATGCCCGCGGCGGCGCGACGGCGACTCCTGACGACAATAGCGAGCAATTAAACGCTCTGCGTAATCGCCGCCCTATTGCGGCGGACGCGTCTGCCGGAAGCCAAAAAGGCGAAGACACGGTTGCGGGCCCCCTTTTGGAAGACTTGATATCACCCGTCGACGCGCGCATGCGATTTGACGGTTTCGCCGTCGACCATTCAAATGAAGTCGCTTTCGCGGCGGCCAAGCGCGCCCTGCGCGACGATAACGCCGGCGACCTTGTCTACATCTATGGTCCATCAGGGTGCGGAAAAACTCACCTACTGTACGCGCTGGCGAACAACTGGAGCGAAACGCACCCCGATCAACCGTTCGCTTATTTCACTTATTCCGACATGCGCAATGGCTGCGCGTCCGCGGCGCGGTCGAGCGCGCTGCAATCGCTGCACCAAGAGCTTGCGGAACGGCGCCTAATCTTAATCGACGATTTGCACCTGCTTTTGTCTTGTGTCCGCACCCAAGAAGAAATTCTCAACCTCGCCAATCGGTTCGCCACCCATGGTCGGCAATTGGTGATCGCGGGCGAAGTCGCTCCCGCACGCCTAAAAGAAGCGGGCCTAAACCCCCGCCTGGCCGATCGCCTATCGGGAGGGCTGCCCGCGCCCATCGAGGTCGGCGGCGAATCTTTACGCCGAGAAGTTATCATGAAGCGGCGTAGCGCGTCGAAGGCAGCGTGTGCGATTGCCGATGACGCGATTGACTTCATTGTACAGAACTTCACGAGCAGCATGCGCGAAGCCATTGGTGCTTTTAATCAGCTGGAACTTCTATACGGCGCCAAGGCCGATACGATCGGCGCGGACGAAGCCCGCGCAGCTTTAAAAACACGCCTGAAAGACGTGCAAAATGAACCAACGCTTGATGACACGCTAGAAGCAACGGCCAAGGTCTTTAAGCTATCGGTCGAGGATCTGCGCGGCCGCGCCCAACCCCAGCGTATCGCGCGGGCGCGCCACGCTTTTGTGATGGTCGGACGTGAGGCGCTTGGAGAGTCCTTTCCTCGGCTTGGAAAAGCGCTGAAACGCGACCACACAACCGTGATGAGCAGCTATGACCGCGCTCAGGCCCTGCATGAACGCGAAGAGACCTTTCGCGCCAATGTCGCCGCCATCAAAGACCGTATCGGTTTCTAGAACGTCAGACTGTTGAGGTTCGCCGAACCGGGGCGCTTGTTTCGTTCTGCAAGCGCCTCGACGTGTCGTTTTTGAAGACTTCTCCACTTCGCGGGCGCACACGAAGGCGCTTTTCAGTGGTGCGAACGAGCGTCGCCGAAGCCGCGCGGCGCGCATCTCGTCGCGCTGTAAGAAAAACCTGTCAAATCAAAGGGAAAGCAGAGGAAATTCGCGGCTTTTCAATGCCGCGAATCGCTGGCTTTTTGCTGCGAATTTAGTCTATTCTAACAATGATAACGATGCCTGATATTCGCAGGCCGCACTGATGGTGAAAGCACAGTTTTTTGTGCTTGCCCGGCTTGTTTTTGGACCATCAATACCGCGCCTCAATGGCGCTTTCTTTGCGCTGCATTGATACCTTTCAGAGGTGTCTTTTCTGACTGATGCGGCCGACCACATCGAGGAAGGCTGCAATGTGCGCCCATTAATGGGTTTAATGCAGCAACTTATAAGGCCCTTGCGACGTACGCCATTTTTCGGCCTCAGATCTAGGCCTCTAACTGAACGCCCCCAAAGCGTGTAACTGGAACGGGGCAAAGCGGCGGCTTTAAGCCGACTAATGAAAAGAAACGATCCGTGAGGGTGACGCAATGGAACTGACGCTATGAAAGTAACGATTGAACGGGCCGCTCTCGTCAAAGCGCTCGGCCATGTGCAAAGCGTCGTGGAACGCCGTAATACGATTCCGATCCTCGCAAATGTTTTAATGCACGCCGAAGGCGGCGCGTTGACATTGACGGCGACGGACCTCGACATCGAGATTTCTGAGCGCGCGCCCGCCGACGTAGCAGCGCCCGGCGCCGCCACAGCCTCCGCCCTAACGCTTTACGAAATCGTCCGCCGCCTGCCGGACGGCGCGCAGATCCTTCTGGAGCTCGCGCCGGCGGAAGGCCGCTTACGGGTTGCAGCCGGACGCTCGGAATTCTTCTTGGCCGTCTTGCCGGACGACGACTTTCCGACCCTTTCGACGGACGACCTGTCGGTCACCTATCAAATCCCCACGGACGACATTCGCCGCCTTTTCCTGAAGACGCGGTTCGCCATGTCCCAGGAAGAAACACGGTATTATTTGAACGGCGTCTATTTGCACCCGGCGGAAACCGACGCCGGCGGCCTGTTGCGCGCCGCCGCGACGGACGGCCATCGCCTCGCCCGGGTGGACGCAGGCCTGCCGGCAGGTGCGGAAAAAGCGCCCAGCGTCATTGTTCCGCGCAAGGCGGTGACGGAACTCGGGCGGCTTTTCGAAGACGCGGAGGAGATGATCGACGTCGCCGTCTCGGAAACGAAAATCCGTTTTGGGTTCGGCTTCGGACATTTGACCTCGAAGCTCATCGACGGATCGTTCCCCGACTATGAACGCGTTATCCCAAAGGATAATCCGCACACTTTGCACGTGGAGACAGACGACTTCTCGAAAGCGGTCGACCGTGTCGCCACGGTTTCGGCCGATCGCACGCGATCGATCAAACTGGCGCTAGAGGGCGATCGCCTGCGCCTCGCCGTTAATAACCCCGAGGCCGGCAGCGCCCTTGAAGAGCTATCGGTCGATTATACCGGCGAGGCCTTGGAGATTGGCTTTAACGCTCGCTATCTCCTGGATGTGGCGGGTCAAGTTGACGGCGGTGGGCTGACCTTCCGGCTTTCTGATCCATCCTCGCCGACCGTCATCGCCGACGATGATGAACCGCGCGCGCTTTATGTTCTTATGCCGCTGCGGGTCTGAGATTGAGGCGCGCCCAAGCAAACACGGCCGACCGGAATGCACTGGTGGAAAACACCCGTGTAAAGCGCCGCGGGGAAACATTGGCGCAGCGCGGTGCTCACATTCGTTTCTCAAGGGACGAAGGGCAGTATTGGCCGCTAGACGCAACGACGCGTAATGGCGGCTGGTCGTTAGGCGATAGACCGACCATCGACGCAACGTGAAACAAGGATTGAGCATGACGACGCTCGCAGAGCCAACAGCCACAACGCCGGCCGACGTCGCTCCTCATGCAGACGACGCGGCTCGTGACGGCCGACTGTCCGCACACGACGAAACGCCAGCGCGCTCTGCATTTCAACGCCTGGCGCTGCACGATTTTCGCTCCTATGGCAGCGTAACGCTGGAACTCGACGGCCGTCCGGCGGCGTTTTTCGGCGCAAATGGCGCGGGAAAAACAAACCTTTTAGAAGCGCTGTCCTTGTTCGGGCCGGGCCGGGGCTTGCGCAGCGCGCGCCTTAATGAATTGCCGCGCGCAAAAGGACCCGGCGGCTGGGCCGCGTCAGCCCTGTTCTCATCAGGTGCCGGCGAAACGAGTGAACCCGTGAAACTCGGCGTCGGCGCGACGGCGTCAACGCCCGACAAACGGGTGTGCCGCATCGACGAAGCGCCCGCGAAAGGGCCGAGCGCCTTCGCTGAAGTCGTGCGGTTTCTCTGGCTCACCCCCGCGCAAGACGGTCTTTTCACCGCGAGCGCCAGCGACCGGCGCAAATTCCTCGACCGCATGACGCAAGCGCGCGACGCCGCCCATGCGCGCGCCGCCAATGACTTCGACACCGCCATGCGTCAACGCCAAAAACTCTTAGAGGACGGCGTCAAAGACGACGCTTGGCTCGGGGCGCTTGAAACACAAATGGCCGAAGCCGGCGTCGCCGTCGCCGCCGCGAGGCGCGAAACCGCCGCCATCCTCGCCGCCGCCGACGTCGCCAGTCTTGCCGGCGGCGCCTTTCCAGCCGCGACAATCGCGCTCGAAGGCCGCATTGAAGCGGCGCTCGCCGCGCACCCGGCGGCGGACGTTGAAGAGAACTACATCATCCAATTACGGAACAATCGCCGCGTCGACGCCGAAGCCGGCCGCGCAACGGCCGGCCCGCACCGCTCGGACATGATCGTCTCCCACCGCGAGAAAGAGATGCCCGCGCGGCGCTGCTCCACCGGCGAGCAAAAGGCCCTCTTGATCGGGCTTATCCTCGCGAATGCAATGATCCTCGCAGACGCCCGCGGCCGCGCGCCGCTTGTGCTTTTGCTCGACGAAATCGCCGCCCATCTCGATGAGAACCGCCGCGCGGCGCTTTTCGACATCATCGAGCGCACGGGCTTTCAATGCTTTATGACTGGTACCGACGAAAACCTCTTCGCCGCTTGGGGACGGCGCGCCCAATCCTTCCGGGTGGAGAATGGCGTTGTGACCGAAACCGCATAATTAACAAAACAAGAGTACGCATGACCGACGACGCACAAAATAAAAATCTAGGTAAAGACGACGCGCAGGACGCAGCCGCTGATTACGGCGCGGACTCCATTAAGGTCCTGAAAGGACTAGACGCCGTTCGCAAACGTCCAGGCATGTATATCGGCGACACCGATGACGGCTCCGGTCTCCATCACATGGTTTATGAAGTCGTCGACAACGCCATCGACGAAGCGCTCGCAGGCCATTGCGACACCGTAGAAGTGCTCCTCAATGAAGACGGCTCAGCGACGGTGCGCGACAATGGCCGTGGCGTACCGACGGAAATCCACCCCGAAGAAGGCGTTTCGGCGGCGCAAGTCATCATGACGCAATTGCACGCAGGCGGAAAGTTCGACCAGAACTCTTATAAAGTCTCCGGCGGCCTCCACGGCGTCGGCGTTTCCGTTGTAAACGCCTTGTCCGAATGGCTGGACTTACGCATTCGCCGCGGCGGCAAAGAACACCATATGCGCTTCCGCATGGGCGAGCCCGACGCGCCGCTCGCTGTCGTCGGAGATACGGACGCGACGGGCACCGAGGTCTCTTTTCTGCCCTCGGATCAAATCTTCACCGGCACGGAGTTCGATTACGACACTTTGGAACGACGCCTGCGCGAACTCGCGTTTTTGAATTCCGGCGTCGCGATTAAGCTCGCTGACCACCGCCATGTGGAGCCGAAAGAAGAAACCATGATCTATGAGGGCGGGCTCGAAATGTTCGTGCGCTTCCTCGATAAGTCGAAGACCAATCTGGTCGATGCGCCGATCGCCTTTCGCGCCGAAAAAGATGGCGTCTCCATCGATGTCGCCATGTGGTGGAACGACAGCTATCACGAACGCGTTTTATGCTTCACCAACAACATTCCCCAGCGGGACGGCGGCACGCACCTCGCCGGCTTCCGCGGCGCATTGACCCGCGTCGTTAACAATTACGCAGCGGGAAGCGGCCTCGCCAAGAAAGAGAAAATCTCGATTACGGGCGATGACGCCCGCGAAGGCCTCACCTGCGTTCTGTCGGTGAAAGTTCCCGACCCGAAATTCAGCTCTCAGACAAAAGACAAGCTCGTCTCCTCTGAGGTGCGTCCCGTCGTGGAGAGCATCGTCGCGGAACAACTCTCCACCTGGTTTGAAGAGAACCCGGGCGAGGGCAAGAAAATTGTCCAAAAAATCGCCGAGGCCGCTATGGCCCGCGAAGCCGCTCGTAAGGCGCGCGAATTGACCCGGCGCAAATCCGCGCTCGACGTCGCATCTCTTCCGGGCAAACTCGCCGACTGCCAAGAGCGCGACCCGGCGAAAGCTGAGCTTTTCATCGTCGAGGGCGATTCCGCCGGCGGCTCCGCCAAACAAGCGCGCAATCGCGAAAACCAGGCCGTCTTGCCGCTCCGCGGTAAGATCCTCAATGTGGAGCGCGCGCGCTTTGACAAAATGCTGTCGAGCCAAGAGATCGGCACCCTGATCACCGCGCTCGGCGCGGGCATCGGCCGCGAAGAATTCAACCCGGATAAGCTGCGTTACCACAAAGTCGTCATCATGACCGACGCCGACGTCGACGGCGCGCACATTCGTACGCTGCTTTTAACATTCTTCTTCCGGCAAATGCCGGAGCTGATCGAACGCGGGCACCTCTATATCGCCCAGCCGCCGCTCTACAAAATCGAACGCGGCCGGTCGGAACGCTACCTCCTCGACGACACCGAATTAGAAGATTATCTCTATAATGAGGGTGTTGAAGACGCCGCGCTCATCCTTGACGGCGGAGAAACGATTGTCGGCAAGGACCTCGCCGACATCATCGCCAAAGCGCGGCGCGTGCGCCAATCGATCGATCCCTTCCCGTTGCGCTTTAACCGCGACATCATCGTGCAAGCCGCCTTGGCGCGCGCGCTGGAAGAGGCGCCGGACGACGAGGCGGACGCCCAAGCCCGCGCTGACAAAATCGCTGAACGACTCGATTTGATTGCTGATGAATTCGAGCAAGGCTGGAACGGCCGGCCCGACGGCGAAGGCGGCTATGTCTTCCAGCGCGAGTTACGCGGCGTCACAGAAACCCACGAACTATCGCGCGATGTTTTAGTCTCCGCCGACGCCAAGAAAACCCAAGAACGCATGCAAGCCCTCGCCGAAGCCTTTGAGCGCCCCGCCGTCTGGTCGCGCAAAGACAACAAAGCCCGCGTCACAGGGCCGAATTCACTCTTGCGCGCCGCGCGCGGCGCCGGCGAGCGCGGCGTTAAAATCCAACGCTATAAGGGTCTTGGTGAAATGAACCCGGACCAGCTTTGGGAAACGACCCTCGACGATAATGTCCGCACCCTGTTGCAAGTGAAGATCAAAGAGGCCGACGGCGCCGACGACATCTTCTCCCGCCTCATGGGCGACATCGTCGAACCCCGCCGGGAGTTCATTCAGGACAATGCCCTATCGGCGGAGTTGGACGTTTAGGCGGCTAAACCATAGCTGATTTCGGCGGCTTCTATTTGGGTTTGCGCTCATCGCCCTCGCGGATTACGCTTTTCCCGCAGTAACGCGGAGCTTCAGTCATGGACGGGGAAAAGATCACGCTGGAGAAGCTGTTCGTCGACAGGACGTGGCGGCTTTATGAGAACAAAAAAGGCGGCGGCGTTCTTTTTTCGGTGAAATTCCTTTGGGATCAGCCGCCGGAAGGCATGAGCCGCGCCAATGAAGTCAAAGTGAAGTTCGACGGCACAACGCAAGAGCTGCAAGTGGGCGAGGCCGTTGTGCGCAAAGCCTTCAATAAAATCGATATCGATCCCGCGGGCGGCAACGCCGTCATTGACGTACAGATGATTCCACTAAAATAGCCTGCCTTTGAACCTCTAAGCGTGGAGCTTTCCGATGACGGATAACGCGAACTGGCCGGACATTCCCTATGCGCGCTGGGCGCCCACGGGCGCAAGCTTGCACATGTGGCTGCAAATCGTCGGCAAATTCCGACTGAGCCTGACGCCGTGGATCAACCATTCATGGCAGGCGACATACTATGTCACGGCGCGTGGCCTTTCCTCTGGGCTCATCCCCAGCGCCGGCGCAAGCTATGAAGCGACATTCGATTTTCTCGACCATACCCTGACGCTCACCGCCTCCGATGGGCGGCGCGCCGCCATCGGCTTATATGAACGCTCAGTCGCGGATTTCGACGACGCCTTCCGCCAAGCCCTCCGCCGGCTCGGCGCGCCTGCAGATTTTCATCACGCACCGAACGAAGTGCCGGACGCGATCCCTTTCGCCAAGCAAACCGAGGTCGGCGCCTATGACGCCGCAGCGGTTTCAGACTTCTTCAGGGCGCTTTTGTCCGTAGACGCAGTTTTCAAACGCTTTCGCACCGGGTTTCTTGGCAAGGTGAGCCCCGTGCATTTTTTCTGGGGCAGCTTCGATCTCGCCGTCACGCGGTTCTCCGGACGGTCGGCGCCCTTGCATCCGGGCGGTTTCCCCGCCCTGCCCGACGCGATCACGCGCGAAGCCTATTCCCATGAGGTGAGCTCCGCCGGTTTCTGGCCCGGCGGCGGCGGCATCGATGAAGCGGCGTTCTATTCCTATGCTTATCCGTCACCGGAAGGATTTGCGAACGCCTACAAAGGACCGGCGGAAGGGTATTTTTATGAACCCCTCGGCGAGTTCGTTCTGCCCTATGCCGCCGTTCGCAAGGCGGCGCACCCCGAAGCCCTATTGCTCGACTTCTTGCAAGCGACCTATGCCGCCGCCGCACAAACCGCTGACTGGAATCAGGCCGCGCTTAATTGCGCCATCGGTGCGCCGGGTGTACCGCGGGTGTTGTAGAGAGGGGCGATATCAAACACGTATCGACAGAAATTCTGCATACGCCAGAAAATTACTAGGCAAACACTCTTAGGATCAAAGCAATGGAAACGAGCGACAAAATGGTCGTAGCCCCAATCGCCGCGGCGGACTCTGGCGCATAAGCGCCATAACGGTTCGCCAGAATAAAGCCGGCGACGCCGCTCGGCATAGCACAAAACAAAAGAAGCGCGCCGACTTCATTTGCCCCGCCACCGCCGAGGAGATGCAGCATTCCATAGGCGAGCAACGGTAACGCCGCCAGCTTCACGGCGATAATGGCGGCCATGGCGCTGCGAATTGCGTTGAACGCCGGAAAAGACGTTGTCGCTAGAAATACGCCGAGGGCGGCGAGCGCAGCCGGCCCACCCGCGGCCCCTAAAATGTCGAGGATCCTCACAACAATTGGCGGCAGAGACACCCCTGTCAGACCAGAGATGATAGAAAATCCGAGCCCCGATATCAGCGCCGCGAGAATGGGGCTGCGTAAGGGCGCGGTTAAAACGCTCGTCCACCGGCCAACACCGTCCGGATCAAGAAAAAACACGCCGAGGCCGAAAACGAGAACGCCCTCCAAGAGGACGAGCACGAGAAAAGGCTCCCCCCATCCGGGAACGGATAATGCGATCGGCAGTCCGAGGAAAACCGCATTGCCCAGCAACGATACAAGCGTTTGGACGCGCGCGGACTTCGCATCCAGTTGCAAGCCGCGGCGCGCGACGCCATAGGCAAGGCCGGCGATCAAAACGATTGAGATGACATAGGCGAGCGCGAGACGCGCTTCGGCCGCGCCAAACGGCGCCGCTCTCGCCGTCAGGCCGAACAGCGCCGGCGGCATCGCCACATTGAACGCGAAACGCTGCAACGCCGCGCTGTCGCTCGCGTCCAACAGGCGCCAACGCGCGGCGAAAAAACCTGCGGCGATGACGGCGAAAAACGGTAAGGCGATGATGGCGACGGATCCCATGCCGGCTCGTCGCCGATATTGGCGCCGGACGCAAGACGTGGATCGAAGACGTGAGTAAGAAGCGGGAAACGCATGGCCTTCCGCTCACGACTTTGGGGCGTAACGGTCGGCGACTATCGACGCACCGCGTATTAGCGACGGCCAGCTTTCAAAGCGAAAATTTCGGAGAATAGTTCAGATAAAAGTTCGGGCAAACGACGCGGCGAAAAAGAAAACCAAGCATCCGGGGGCTGGGGGCGATGAGTACCGGTCGCCTAATCTTCCTAGAAGGATCCGCCGCGCCGTTCGACCAATGTCAGCAAAGCAAGGGATTAGGGCTCAAAAAGGGGTGAATTGCGGCGATTTTCGGGGAGCGTCGGGCGACACTGTCGCAGTCCTTCGCCGCCGCCGTGGAAGTGAAACGCCTCACCGGTCGACAATTGATGAAAGCGCGCCTTAATGACGCGCAGATCGCCCTAATAGGTTGTTTGCGCAAGGCCTTGCCAGACCCGCTTCGGCCGGGGCAGACTTCGCGCATGCATATTGTTGAGCACGCCGCCCAGCGGCCGTCTAAATATAAAGAGACGATCGCCTTCACCCGTCTCGAACTCAATCGCATTTTAGGGGTCTATGGCCAATTCGTCGCCGCCGGCGAGTGGCGCGACTACGCCATCGATCACTTACGCGACGCGGCGGTTTTTTCCATCTTCCGACGCACCAGCGAAGCGCCGCTCTATCGCATCGAAAAACGCCCCGCCGATGCACGCCGCCAAGGCGCCTGGATGGTCGTCTCAATGACCGGCGCAATCTTGAAACGGGGTCATGACCTCAGCCAGGTCTTGAAGGTTTTTGACAAGAAACGACTGCGTTTGGCTGATTGACGTCGAACGCCACCAGCGGACGCTATCATTAAGCGCGATCCGGCAAACGCGACCGATAAACGCAAACAGCGCCTTATTGCGCGATGAGATCGGAATAGGCGCGGAAAAACTCCACCGCTTCGTCCTCCAAATCTCCGGACCCATTTGGGGTCGCCTGATAATTGGAGTTGGCCGACAGCATGACAAGAACGGTCGCATCGGTCGGATTGACGTAAATCATCTGATTGTAAACGCCCATCGCGGCGAAATCGCCCTCGTCACCGTCGAATAACCACCATTGATATCCATAGCCGAGGGAGGTGTCCGATTGCGGATTGTCGCCGGCGGTGAGGTGCGGCGCATCGGCCGTCAACGACGCCGCGACCCATTCGGCGGGAACGATCTGCTTTCCATCAAGGGCGCCGCCTTGGCGATAAACTTCGCCAATGAGCGCGAAATCACGCGCACGGGCCAACATGCCGGCGAACGCCATTTCCATGCCGCCTTCGGTGTCGGTTAGCCAGGCGGCGGACGCTCCCGCCCCCATCGGCCGCCAGAGCTTCTCGCCCATATAATCTGCAATGGACCGCCCCGTTGCGCCGACAATCAGCATACCGAGCGCCTGGGTGTCAGCGGAATTGTACCGATTATAAACACCAGGCTCATACTCCCGGTCTAAGCCGGCGACCACGTCATTGATGGACCCGCCCATGGCGAAAACCCGGCTGAGCTTGTTTATGTCAGACTCAGGATCGGCGTAGTCCTCATCCCATTCCGCGCCTGACGACATTTGCAATACATGCTTGATGGCGACGCCGTCATAGGCCGAGCCCGCAAGCTCAGGCACATAGACCGTGATCGGCGTATCAACGCCGTCAATATGGCCGTCCGCGATGGCAATGCCGACCAAAGCCGATATGAAACTCTTCGCCATCGACATCGAAATCCAGGGCTGGTCGACGTCGCCCGTGAGACGATACGCTTCGTGTACGACCTTACCGTCCTTCAAGGCCAGCAGCGCGACATTATCGATGGCGTCAAGAAACGCTGTCGTTTCATAGGTTTTTCGAAACGCTTCAAACGACACAGGAGGCGCAATGGGCGCACCGTTCTCGAAGACATGCGGTTTCGGCGACGGCGCCATCGTGCGGGTGGGAGAAAACGTCGCAAGGCGAGCAAAGTTCTCATACTGCTCGGCGCCGGTGAACAACGTCTGGGCGAACGCCAAACGAGCTTCGTTCGAGAGGGGCGTGTTATCGGACGCCGCAACGTCGGACGCGTCAGAGGTCGCCGCTTCGGCGATGACTTGCGCCGGGTCCGCCACGCCGCTCTGTTCCCCACCGCACGCCGCCGAGGCTAGAATGCTCATTGCAGCTAAGGGTGCAATCGATAACCGCGTTGTAAATTTGGCCATTTCCATCCCCTGCAAAAGTTGCTTCTTGTTTTAAGCGTTCGCAACGCGCGCGCCCCATTCGGTCGCCGATTACACCTCTGCCATCAGAAATCGCAAGCGCGCGTTTAGCGAAAACTTGTTTGGGCGAGGCAAACTTCTACTTGGAAAAAGAGCGCGCGGCGGCGCAATGCCCCAAACCCGACGCCACCGCCCCTGGCGCGCTGAAAGTAGGATGGGCTGAAGGTAGGTGTTGCGCTAAAATCCCGGCTCATTCCCAAGAATGCGCCCGCCGGTCTCAATTTCTTGCATTGGGTTCTGGCACTCAATATGGCCCTGGCGCCAGCCCGCGCGATAGGCGCGGCTGTTGTCGAACTCATAGGCGTCGCGCACCCGCTTGGTGGAGAAGCTTTTGTCCTCTTCCTCAGCGGTGACGCAGCCGTCGCTAAAGCCGCGGGTATAGGCAGGGTCTTCTTTTAAGGCGAGCGTGTCTTGGGTCGCGCACCCCGCCATAATCATCATCGCGGCGCCCATCAGGGCCCCCTTCTGGATGAAAGCGCCGCTGCGGTGCGGCGAACTTGCATTAAACTTGGATAACAACACTGAACATCGCCCCTGTTTGAGACCCGAAAAGTCCACACCATCGGACCATATCAGCGGCCGAGCCGCGAGGCGAGGCCTGATTCAACGAATGAGCCTCTCCGGCCCCAAAGCCCAAATAACGGCCAAAATCGCCGATGAGAATCTGATCCATGTCGCCCCGCCTTCTATACAGCTGCAGCCGCTTTAGGCTGAGGCGCGATAGGTCAGGTCCAAAAACACGTCTTCTAAGTCGGCTTCATCCGTGGACAAATCACGCACTTCAACGCCGGCGGCGGCGAGCTTCTCAAGAATGGCCGCGACATTATCTTGGCTTGGCCGATAGGCGATGGCGATACGCCCATCTTCGCACAATTCCGCGCTGAAGGGCGATAAATCCGGCGCGGCGGCGAGTTCCGTCGCAGGCGTCACTTTCAGTGTTTTACGGTCAAGCGAGGCGATCAGTGTCTCCGTGGGCTCGCACGCAACGACTTCGCCATGATTGATAATGGCGATTTCATCGCAGAGTTCTTGGGCTTCTTCCAAATAGTGCGTCGTCAGAACAATCGTGACGCCGCGTTTATGCAGCTCCATCACATGCTCCCAGAGCTGCTTGCGCAACTCTATATCGACGCCCGCCGTCGGTTCATCGAGAATGAGGATCGGCGGCGCGTGCACCATGGCTTTGGCGACGAGAAGCCGCCGCTTCATGCCGCCGGACAATTGCCGCACATAGGCGTCAGCCTTGTCTGCAAGGCCCAGCGCATCCAGAATTTCCATGGTGCGCCGCTCCGCCGGCGGCACGCCGTAAAGCCCGGCAGTGATTTCCAAATATTCCTGCGGCGTGAAAAAGACGTCGACCGTTATCTCCTGCGGCACAACGCCCATCGCCGCGCGCGCCTGGCGCGGGTTTTTGTCGATATCAAAGCCCCAGACTTCGGCGGCTCCGCCGGACTTGTTCACGAGCCCTGCAAGAATATTGATGAAGGTAGATTTGCCGGCCCCGTTCGGCCCCAGAAGGCCGAAAATCGATCCCGCCTTGATGGTGAGATCGACGCCCTTCAGCGCCTCTTTCGCCGGCGCTTTCTTTGTCGCGGCGTAGGTCTTCGCAAGGCCCCGCGCCGCGATAGCGACCGTTTTGCCGGCGACAGCGCCAGATTCCTGCCGAGGATGAGGAGCACCGTCTTGGGGCGTCGGCGCGTGGTCTTTCATGAAACGCATCCTTAATTCCACTGCTGGGGGATATCACTCTTCGAGGAGACGAGTTCAAGGCCGACAACCCTTGACGATGTGAAAGGGCCGGGCGCAAAACCGTATCAGCAACCATCCCCGACGGGGAACAAAGAAGACCGCCATGATCGACGCTGAAAAGAAATCTGACAACGCCGCACACGCCACCACGCCGCCGGAAACGATTTATGTGAAAAGCCAACGCATTTCCTGCGACGGCGGCGGCGGCGCGCTTGGGCATCCGAAAGTCTGGTATTCGCTCATCGACGGCGAAGCCGTGTGCGGGTATTGCGGGCGCCACTTCATCTTTGCGCCGGAAAAGGCGGGCTGATCTCAAGCTCTCCGTTTGGCCGTCGCCGATCAGTTCTACCCGCGACACCGCTTATCAGCGCGTTAATGACGCCCTGTCATCGCTGACGCCGCCCGACTAATTTTCGCGCGCGCGATTTGCCTGTCTTAGGGCGCAGCTCTTATCCCTCGTCTCTTGCGACTTATTTCTTGCAGTAATGCCATCGGCCGAACGTCGTCGGTGATAGACCAGTCCATCAAAAACCCGTCTGCTATTGACTCGCATTATTATTAATGTCACGTCCCATGCGAATTATTCGCAAGAGGGGTGCACATGACATATCGCAGTATTTTTCTGATGGGCGCGGCGACGCTCGCCACAACAACGGCCGGCTTTGCACAAGATGGGGCGCAAGACGGGTCGAAGGACGACGATGAGATTATCGTTCAAGCGACCCGTCGGGCGCTGCCGGCAGAAGATTTACCGGTCAAAGTGAAACTCATTGATCGCGACACGATCGACGGCCAAATCGCCTTCTCCACCAATCTCTTAGACATTATCGGCCAGAAAGCGCCGAGCTTCTCGCCGAGCCGCCAAAAACTCTCCGGCGTCGGCGAGAGCTTCCGTGGCCGCGAACCGCTCTATCTGATCGACGGCGTGCCGCAGTCGAACCCCTTGCGCAATGGCTCGCGCGACGGCTTCACCATCGACCCCGCGGTCATTGACCGCGTCGAGGTGTTGTTCGGCGCGAACGCCATTCAAGGCGTCGGCGCGACGGGCGGCGTCGTCAATTTCGTGACCTTGAGCCCAACGGAAGAAAACGACTGGGCCTTGCGCGTCGAAGCCGCCGCGACGACGAGCAATGACTTTAACAATGACGGCAAGGGCTTTCGCGGGTCGGCGACGGTTCTCAATGATTTCGGCGAGATTGACCTTGTGGCGAGCATCGCCGTTGAAAGCCGCGGCGCATTTTACGACGCCGACGGACGGCGGATCTCCGTTGACGGCACCCAAGGCGACATCCAAGACAGTCTGACGACGAACATTTTCGTCAAGACAGGGTGGGACATCGACGCCGACACGCGATTGCAGTTCATGGCGAACTTGTTCGAACTGGAAGGCGACGGCGACTACATCCAAATTCTCGGCGACCGCGCAAACGGCATCCCCGCCACATCGGAGCGCGGTGAGCAAGAAGGCCAGGCGCCGACGAACACCGTCAACACCTTCACCTTGGATTTCACCCGCGACAATCTCTTCGGTGGCGGTTTAGCGCTGCAAGGCTTCTACCGGGAGTTCGAATCCGTTTTCGGCGGCGGCACCTTTGGCGGCTTTTTTAACACCGGCGAAGAAGCGTTGGGCGAAGAAACCTTTGATCAGTCCGCCAATAATTCCAACAAGACCGGTTTCAAAGCGACCTACACCCATAGCGATCTACCGATTGACGGCCTAACGGTCACGGGCGGCCTCGACTGGCTGCGCGACGAAACCTTCCAAGAGCTTGTGCAAACAGGCCGTCTCTGGGTACCGGAAGTCGTCTTCTCATCGATCGCGCCTTTCGTGCAGCTCGACCAGCAATTGTTCAACGACCGCTTGTTGATTTCCGCGGGCGTGCGCCATGAAGCGGCGAAATTGAAGGTCGACGACTTCGTCACGATCTTCTCATCCGGGTCGACGCCGGTCGGCGGCGGCGAGCCAGATTTCAGCGAAACCCTCTTTAATGTCGGCGGCAGCTTTGAGGCGATTGACGGCGTGACGCTTTATGCATCCTATGCAGAGGGCTTTACGATGCCCGATGTCGGCCGCGTCTTGCGCGCTGTCTCGACGCCGGGCCAAGACGTCGATACGCTTTTGGACATCCAGCCGATTATCGCCGACAACACGGAAATCGGCGCCTCGTTCGAACAAGGCGGTTTCTCCGCTAACGTTGCATATTTCTGGTCAGAATCGGACTTCGGCCAGCGGCTGTTTGCAAACGACCAAGGCATTTTCGAAGTGCTTCGGGAGCCGACCGAAATCGAAGGGATAGAGCTTTCCGCTGAATATAATTTCGACGGGCAATACCGGTTCGGCGCCAACTACGCGGCGCTTGAAGGCAGGTCTGACCAAGACGATGACGGCGCCGTCGATGAAGACTTGAATGCGGAGAACATCAGCCCGGACCGGCTAAACATTTTCGGCGAAGCGCGTTTTCTCGATCGCTGGTCGGTGTTGGCGCAGCTCAACCATTTCTTCGACCGCAGCTTCAATGACGACGGCGACACGACCGATTTTGACGGCTACACCCTTGTGGATCTCAATATCGGATATGATCTTGATGCGGCGGGTCACTTAGAACTCGCCGCTCAGAATCTCTTTAATACGGATTACATCACGTATTACAGCCAATCCTCGCCAAACGCCGCCACACGCGACAATCGCTTCTTCGCCGGGCGTGGGCGCGTATTGACGGTGCGGTGGACGGCTGAATTCTAACGGCGTTAGGCGAAAAGCCCGGCCTTCGCGGAAAAGCGAAGGCTGGGTCTCACACTTATCAGAGCACAAACGAAAATATTATGCGTCCGCCCGCGCCAGGCGCCAGATCTCTCGCGCTTTCGGTGGCGAGGCGTTCAAAATCGCGTTCTTAAAGATACGGCCCATCACCCGAGCGAGGACCGCCGCGAACGCTAGCATCAGGCACGTGGCGCCGATGATTTCGCCAAGCGGCGGATCGGACGCTGCGCGCAGCATCACCGCATAGGGCGTATAGATCGGTATCCACGTTAGGATGGAGGCGATCAACCCGTTCGGGTTTTGAAACACCATGACGATGAAGGGCATGGGCGCAAACACGACCAACATTAAGGGCCCCATAAATGTCTGGGCGTCTTGGATGGAGTTCGACAACGCGCCGATGGCCAGAAACATCATGGCGAAGATGAGGTACGCGGCCAAGAAATAGAAAACAAAGATCGGCAAGAGGTTAGAGCGGAAGAGCGCCGCCAACGCCTCGGCCGCCGCGTCACCGCCCGTTCCGCCGGCAAAGCCGGCGAGAGCCGCAAGGCCCGTTCCCACAAGGACGATCGCCGGCATAGTGAGGCCCACGGCCGCGATGCCGACGAGTTTGCCAATCATCAATTGGTTCGCCGTCACCGACGACAACAAGACCTCGACGATCTTATTGGAACGCTCTTCAATCGTGTTGGTCAGTAAAGGATTGCCAACGGCGAACACGACGACAAGCAACACATAGGTCATGACGCCCGGCAGCACGATGCGCTCCAACCGTTCGGCATTGTCCAGCTCCGCGTCGGCAAGGTCGTCGCCCGGCGTGAACACCGCCATCGGCGCGTCAATATCGGAAATCCTCTCAAGATCAGCGTCAGAAAGACCAAGGCTCGCCGCCTCACGCTTGCGCAAGACCGAGCGCAAGGCGCGCGCCACCGCCATCTCTAACGTTGGGTCAGTGACGTTTTCACTCCAAAACTCCGCTTGCGGTTCGTTTTCTTCTGCGTCTTGGCCTGCATCCGTCGCTTCATTGGCGCGGGGCGCGGCGAAACCTTCGGGGATCAACACCGCGGCGAACAATTCGCCTTTGGGCGCACCCGGCAAGGCGCGTTCGCGCAAGAGATAGGGGCGCAAGAGCGCCGCCGCGTCAGCAGTCGACCCCGCGGCGGCGACGTCGATCGGCGCAGGCAACCGCAAGAACCGAGGGCGCGGAACAGCGAAAGCCGGCGCGCCGGGTCGCAAAACGTCAGAGATGACGCCGAGCGCGGCGTCAAAACCGCCAGCGGTTTCAAACGCATCGAGCCGGGCATGGGTGATCTCGCCGGCCCCAAAAGGAAACGCAATGTCTTTGGGCGCGATCTTCTCGCGATCGATCGAAACCGCGAGATACCCGTCCCAGGCGGCGACGGCTTCGCGCAAATGCTGTTTCGAAAGTTCATCTTCGATAAGCGTTGCGTATTCCCCGCCCGAAGCGTCATAAACGACGAAGGCCCTCTGGGGACGGACATTTTCAACGACGGATAATACAAATGCGCCAGCGACCATGATCAGCGGCAGCATGATCAGGAACAAAAGGAACCCGCGGGAGAAAACATATTGCTTGTATTCGCGCCAAGCGACCAGAAGGATCGGGTTCATTGCGCCCCTCCTTCCGTCTCGGGCGCCGCTTCCGGGTCTTCGCCAGCGAGGGAAACAAAGATGTCATGGAGCGAGGCATTGGCCGCGTCAAAGCGATTGATGGGAATGTCCGCCGCAAATGCAGCCTTTAGAAATCCGTGCGCATCAGCGTCGCCGGCAAGTTCAATGCGATAGTCCGTGTCTTGCTTATCCGGTCCGGCGCCGGCGTCGCCGCTCAAGGCTTGAACATCGGCGACGCCCGGCAAACGCCGCAATGCGCCTTCATCAACCGGGCTGGCAATTGTAAGCTGCGAGGGCATAAGCGCCCGCGCGGCGGCGAGGTCGCCTTCAAAGCGCTTTTCGCCCTTCGCCAAGATCAAGAACCGGTCGCATAACCGCTCCGCATGCTCCATGACATGGGTAGAGAAGATAATGGTCTTTCCTGCCGCCCGCATGTCGGAAATGAGGTTTTCAAGCGTCTTCTGATTAATCGGGTCAAGGCCGGAGAACGGCTCATCAAGAATGAGAAGCTCTGGATCATGGGCGATCGTCGCCAAGAGCTGGACCTTCTGGGCCATGCCTTTCGATAGGGCTTCATTCTTAGAGCGCGCGAACTCACCGAGCCCAAATTGCTCTAACAAATCGTGGGCGCGCGCTTCGGCTTTTTTACGGGGCACACCCCTTAATTGCGCGAAATAGGCGATGGAATCCGCGGCGCGCATTTTACGATAGAGCCCGCGCTCCTCCGGCAGATAACCAATGCGGCGACGCACCGCGATGGCGGAGGTCGACCCCAGAACGGTGATGGTCCCACGGCTCGCGGGGATGATCTCCAGGATCATTCTGAGCGTCGTCGTCTTACCGGCGCCGTTAGGGCCGAGAAACCCAAAAATCTCGCCTTGACGCACATTGAACGAAAGGCCTTTGACAGCCGGAAAACCGCCAAATTCTTTGTAGACACTATCGAGCCGGAGAACGTCCTCGCCGTTAAGATCGGCCGATGCGCCTGTTTCGCTAAGGGCCGGCGCTTGGCTTAAATCCGCTGACTGACGAAGCGGGATGTCGGAAGGGTTGCGGGCGCGCGCCTGCGGCGCATCACCGTCCGCCGCATCGCTTGCGGTCGGCTCACTGTCGTCTTTTCGAAGCGCTGAATCGCGCGCCATGTCCCCTCCCGCTGAATTCCGAACGGCCAACTACGCGAACCTGGCGCGCCGATAATCTGATTCATGTGGGGTGGGGCGTTAATAAAGCAATAATCGAATGGAGCATTATCCCGTTCGCTCGGGATTAGGGGCCGCCGGCCCCACAAACGGCGGTGATCGTCGCCGCCGCCGGCGCGCCGCTCTCACCATTCGCCGGTGTTCGGCATATCCGCCCAAGGCGCGGCCGGCGGCAAGGCCTCGCCTTTCTGCAGGAGCTCAATAGAGATGCCGTCAGGGGAACGGATAAACGCCATATAGCCATCGCGCGGCGGTCGGTTGATGACGACGCCGGCGTCCATCAACCGCTGGCAGAGGGCGTAGATATCGTCGACGCGATAAGCGAGGTGGCCGAAATTGCGACCGCCGCCATAGGCCTCTGGGTCCCAGTTATAGGTCAGCTCAACGAGCGGGGCTTTGCTCGCGCGCGCCGCCTCAACATCGCCCGGAGCGGCGAGAAACAACAGGGTGAAGCGGCCTTTCTTACTTTCAGAGCGGCTCGTTTCAACGAGGCCGAGCTTATTGCAGTAAAAGTCGAGCGAGGCGTCCAAATCGCTGACCCGCACCATGGTGTGGAGGTATTCCATGCCTATCAGCCTTTTTATTCTGAGTGCGCGTCGCGAGCGCGGATAATCTCATCTCGCAACGGCCCTGGTCGGCGGCCATGGTAAAGCCGCATGGCGACCGCCGCGAGGGCGACCCAGGCGCCGATGACGCCGAAGAAGTAATAAAACCCAGCGAAATCCTTGGCGAGGTAAAGCGCGACTTCTTCTCGCTCTTCTTGTCCGACGGTCGTTTGCGCTTCGCCAATGGGAATGTATTTCGCCAACTCGGCCGGTTCAGCGGTAATACCTGTTGCGTCGAGCAGCCAAAGAAAACCGCCCAATAGCGCAAAAACCGCCGGAAGGGCGGCGGCGAACCCGGCGATGCAGACGAGCGCATATTTCGGGAATCGCGGGAAATGGGCGCGAGCGTAAAGCACGGTGAAGCGCGCTTGATCCAAATGGTCGACAAACGCCGGTTCAGTCTCCTGAAATCGGGCCCAGGCCGTCTCCGCGCCGATCGCGATTTCCGCCTTCACGCCGGCCGACCACCGCCAATAGGCGAGCCCTAAGGCGGCGATAATCCCAAAAAGAACAGCGAAAAATATCAGCATGGAGACCCGGCGGGCGGCTATGGTTTTGGCGCTAAGGCCTGGCGCGGGGGTTAGCGCGCCTTCTCCATAGCGGTTTTGAGCGCATTTGCGAACGCAGCGCGCTCTTTGGGCGCCAAAAACGCGCCGAGAATGAGCGTGCGTCCCCTATGGACAAGGCGGACCGTCGCGTGATGGGCCTCAGGCGCATCCACATGGACCTGCGTCCATAGAGCGGGCAATCGCCAGCGCGACTCATGGCCAGAGGGCAGAACGCGAGAAATATTTAGTTCGCCGTATTCTAGGCGCACCCGTTCATGCAGGCGTCCTTGGCGGTAGCTCACTTTAAACGCCAGCCAGACGAGGAAGATATCAAGACCGCAAAAGCCAAGCACCGGCCAGGCGCCAATGGTCGTGAAATAGAGGCCGAGCGTGACGTTAACGACGATAACAACCCCCATAACGAGGGCGAAACCAGCCGGCGGCAAAGATCGGTTCGGATACAAAAGCGCTTCGAATACGTCCTCGCGCTTCGCCGCCGGCGCTGGCGGTCGGTCATAGGTCACGCGGCCCACCGCATGCGCCGCCATGTCCTCGACGCTGCGACGCCGCGCTGCAGGATAAGAAGAACTGCTTGTCATACGCCCACCCTACGCCTTACTGCGATCACGCGGACTGCGGCGAAAGCGCTTTGCGCGCCCGCCAGTGACAGCCTGCAGCGCCCACTCCTATCCGCCGACGCTTGAACGAAACCATATGCCCCGCAAACTGACGCGCCAAGCCGCCGCCGATCTCTACGCCGCCCTCGCCGAGGGCGCGCCGGCGCCGGAAACAGAGCTGAACTATAAAGACCCTTACACGCTCCTTGTCGCCGTCACACTGTCGGCGCAAGCGACGGATGTCGGCGTTAACCGCGCCACGGGGCCGCTCTTTAAGGTCGCCGACACGCCGGAGAAAATCGTCGCCCTCGGCGAGAAGACGCTCGGCGATTACATCAAGACGATCGGCCTCTGGCGCAACAAGGCGAAGAACGTGATCGCTTTGTCAAAAATCCTGATCGAAAAATATGACGGGGTCCCGCCGGAAGACCGTGATCTCCTCGAAGAACTGCCGGGCGTCGGACGCAAAACCGCGAACGTCGTTTGTAATGTCGCCTTCGGCCAAACGACCATCGCCGTCGACACCCACATCTTCCGCGTTTCTAACCGCACCGGCCTTGCGCCCGGCAAAACGCCCTTGGCGGTCGAGCTTGGCCTAGAACGCGCAACGCCCGAAGCCTATCTTCAGCACGCCCACCATTGGCTTATTCTCCATGGGCGGTATGTCTGCAAAGCGCGCACGCCGGAATGCCCACGCTGCAAGGTGCGTAACATTTGTCTCTACAAAGAAAAGACAGTGGAAGGCCCCGGCGGGAAGTTCGTCACCGAGAAAGCCTTAAAGGCCGCTGAGAAAGAAAAAGCCAAGAAGGCGACCCAAAAGACGACTAAGAAAACCACCGCCAAAAAGCCCGCAACGAAGAAACACACCGCGGCAAAAAAGACCACGACCAAAAGAAAGAAAGCGAGCCCTGCATCATGAGCGACTTTCATGACAAAGACCGATTAATTGTCGCGCTCGACGTGCCGTCGGCAGCGGAGGCGGAACAGCTGATCGAGAAAATTGGTTCAGCAGCGGGTTTCTACAAAATTGGCTATCAACTAGCGCCTGTGGGCGGCTTTAAACTCGCCGAAGCCTTAAGCGCCAACGGCAAAAAAGTCTTTCTGGATCTGAAATACCACGACATCGGCGCCACCGTTGAAAAGGGCGTTAAGTCCGTGCGCCAGGTCGGGGCGGACCTTCTCACGGTCCACGCGGAACGCGATGTGGTAAAGGCCGCTGTCGAAGGGCGCGGCGACGACCCGCGCCTTAAAATTATGGCCGTCACGGTGCTGACGAGTTTAGGGCAAGCGGACATTGAAGCCGCCGGCTTCTCCATGAAGCTCGAAGACTTAGTGATCAAAAGAGCGGAACTCGCCGCGGAATGCGGGGCGGACGGGGTCATCGCCTCGGCCCATGAAGCAGCACGCATTCGCGAGCGCCTCGGCGATCAATTGCTTATTGTCACGCCCGGCGTCAGGCCTTCAGGCGCGAGCGTTGACGACCAAAAGCGCGTCGTGACGCCCGCCGCCGCCCGCGCCGCCGGCGCTGACGCCGTCGTTGTCGGCCGGCCGATTACGCAGGCGGCGGACCCCGCGTCAGTTGCAGCGGCGATTGCAGCGGAACTCAGTGAAACGAACTAATCGCTCAAAAACACGGCGAACTCATCAACAGGCGCGCGCTTAGCTTTTAAGCTGTTCACCGGCACGTTAAGGTTTGCATATCTGAGCGCCATACCGTAGCAGAACATGCTTTGATCCGGAATTTGAAGAAACGCCGACACCGTCTTCGCGCGAGTCGCACAGGCCTCTTGCATAACCGTGGCGAGGCCTTGCTCTAGGCGCTCTTAGTTCGATGCGCCTGCATTTCGTAGAGCGAAGTCTTCTCCACTGGTGGTAAAGGCAATGGGAGTCGAATATCGGTCGCCTCCATGCGAGGCGTATAGGACAACCCCCCCACGAGCATGCATTCCTCAGCATAGCTACGAATGTCTTTAGGATCGATTTTGTAGGACATGGGAAGCAAGGGCCAAGCATCGCCGGCAGCGCATTCCAAGAATAGCATTCTGCGAGATTTTGTCGATCGGTTGACCTCCGATCCATGGACTGCATGACCGTGATGCAGACTAATGCTACCAGCCGGACCGGTAAGTTTTGCCGCATCAGCAACGTCCAACTTGTTTTTCGCTAGATCTATTGAACCCACGAATATTCCATTGTCATGATGATCCAGAACATCACCAGAATGAGAATTTGGAAACACCATCAAAGGCGCGTTCTCTTCATTAATATCATCAAGAAAAAACCCGAGCGCTGATACATTTCGATTTGCATGCGGATAATGCGCAAAATCTTGGTGCCAATCGACGAGCGCCCCTACTCCCGGGGCTTTGATATTGAGCTTAGTATTCTGCAACCGCACCGATGGTCCAAGCACCGATTGCAAGGCCGCAACTAACGAGGGGTGGTGGATAAATTTTCTAAAGGCTTCGGAAATCCGATGGGGATTCATGATCCGACGAAGGACGTCTGGATCATCATTTTCGAATTCGAATGCTTGGAAAAAGCCTTCCAACGATCCGATTTCACGAGCCTTAATCGCGTCTTCGCGTAAACGATCAATTTCTACGTTCAGTTCGGCGAGGGTTTCAACGTCAATTACATTAGGGCACATGACAAAGCCATCGCGGTTGTAATCTGCGAGCTGGCTATCGGATAATCCCGTAAACATTTATCTCGGTCCTTCATTGCACTCAGCGTATTACCTACAGGGTCTAAATCGCTCTCTCGACGCTGAGTGTGCGCATTGAAAATGCTATAGCATTAATTCGATTTGAAGGCATAGAGATATCTATCAATGATGCACCGCGCAAAAATCGAACGGCCCCTTTTGCCTTTGGGTTACGACGCCGTTAGAAAGGCGCGTCCGATCCGTAGCGGGGGAAAGGATGACGGGCCCGAATACGACTTTGTGGGAGTTGATATGGCCGACGCACCAGCCAGTTCGAACGATAGCGCTGCAACGGGCGCAACAAGCAGCGCCGGCGCACCACCGCCAGCGGACGCCTTTGACCATACGCCGCCCGAAAAGACGGTCGTGCGTCGCATTGAAAAAGCAACGCGCCGATCACTTTTTCACGCCGTCATCGCCACCGGGCGGCGGCTCGGCGGGGGACGCTTAGCGGTCATAGACGGCGACGGCCGCAAATTGACGTATAAAGAGCTTATTCGCGCCAGCTTCGCGCTTGGCGGCCCGATGGCGCGGGCGAGCAACAATGGCGAAACGCTTGGCGTTTTGCTGCCGACAGGCGCCGGCGCGGTCATCACGCTTTTAGCGCTGCATTCGCGCGGACGCATTCCAGCGATGCTGAACTTCACCGCCGGCGCACGCAATATCAAATCCGCCGCGAAAGCTGCGCAAGTGACGAAAGTCGTCACGGCCCGGAAGTTCATTGAAATCGGCGGCTTGGAAAGCCTCATTGACGAGTTGAAAGACGACTTAGAGTTTCTTTATTTGGAAGATTTGCGCGAAGCGCTGACGCCCGCCGATAAAGCGCGCGCGCTTATCGGCCCGCTGGCGCCCGGCCTATTCGCCGCAACGCCGGACCCTGACGCCACGGGCGTCGTTCTCTTCACGTCCGGCACCGAAGGCGCGCCGAAGGGCGTCGTGCTTTCCCACGCCAATGTGCTCGCCAATGTTCAGCAGATCGCCGAACACGTAAAAATTCTGCCCTCGGACATCTTCTTTAATCCGCTGCCGACCTTCCATTGCTACGGCCTGACGGCCGGCACCTTGTGGCCGATCATTGTCGGCTATCCGACGGTCTTACACCCCTCGCCTTTACAAACGAAAATCATCCCGAAACGGATTTTTGACACCAGCGCCACGGTGATTTTCGCCACCGACACCTTTCTGCAGCAATATATGCGCGCCGGCGACGCCCGCTCCATGAAGTCCTTGCGCCTCGCTGTGTGCGGCGCGGAGCGCGTGAAAGACGAAACCCGGCAAATGGCGGAGCGCAAATTCTCCTTCGAAGTGCTCGAAGGCTATGGCGTCACCGAAGCCTCGCCCGTGCTCGCCGCCAATCAGCCGGGCGACATTCGCTCCGGCACGGTGGGCAAACTTTTACCGACAGTCGATTACAAACTCGAACCGGTGGAGGGCCTCGACAGCGCCGGCCGGCTCGTCGTGCGCGGCCCGAATGTTATGAAGGGGTATATCACCGCCGAAGCGCCCGGCGTCATCAAACCCTTGCACGAGGGCTGGCATGACACGGGCGACATCGTCACGGTCGACGCCGGCGGCTATGTTTCCATCCGTGGGCGTGTGAAACGTTTCGCGAAAATCGGCGGCGAAATGGTCTCCCTCGCCGTTGTCGAAAACTGCGCCACCGCCGTTTGGCCCGACAATATGCACGCAGCGGCGATCTTGCCGGACAAACGCAAGGGCGAACAGATCGTTCTTGTTACGGATAAAAAGGACGCCGACCGCAGCCTTGTCCTCGCCTGGGCGCAGTCCCACGGCGTGCCGGAACTCGCCGTGCCGAAAAAGATCGTCGAAGTCGACGCCGTGCCCGTGCTCGGCACCGGCAAGCTTGACTATGTGCGCGTGAAACAAATGGCGGAGGAAGCGTTTGCGCCAGCGGAGCCGCAAAAATCCCCCGCAGCGAACGCTTCCACCCCCTCCTCAGGGGCGGCGAATGACGACGGGCCGATCAAGAACGCGGCGGAGTGAGGGCCAAAACACGCTGTTTCCGATATGCGCGTCGCGGCCTCAACGCGCCAGCAAGCCGCCTACTACTTAGCGCCAGCGAGAGGCGGGAGATCTCTGTTATCCCAGCTCGCGATATAGCTTCTTTACCCTTTAAGAACGTCAAAACACGCGGCGAGCGAACTGCATAGCGCGAACACAAAATCTTTTTCCTTGCGACTGTTTGAAACATATGTAAAGTTACATTTGTTTCCATTTCGGTTACATTTGTCCATTATTCCGGACGCTAGGGCAAAAGGCGGTATGGTATGAACGTAAAAAGCATCAAGATCGAAGATAAGGGAAAGTGGATACAAATCCGCATTCCAAAGGACGAACTTGGAGGGTCTGGCAGATCCCCCGATAAACTCACGCTTGCGGCACTGGCGGCCAGCATCGGTCGCACGGTCTCGGACGTTGTTAAATC
This sequence comes from Pseudomonadota bacterium, assembly GCA_039814575.1. GTDB lineage: Bacteria > Pseudomonadota > Alphaproteobacteria > Caulobacterales > Parvularculaceae > MED-G105. Next base: position 251,424 of record JBCCAY010000001.1, on the reverse strand, counting down.
CACAGGCGGGGAACAATAAGCCAAGGACGCGCCCAAGTCGGCCCCCTGTAACGTATCATATGTTTCGACGCGGGCGCGCCCTCCCTCCCAATGGTTTCAACTTCAACCTACATATTCTCAAAGGCGGCGATCGACCTTAAGGACGCCATTAGCCGAGGGCTTCGCGCGCGCGGGATGACGATCGTCGAACTCGCCGAAGCACTTCAGATATCAAGAACGTCGGTTTACAGAATATTGGGCGGCGATCTTCGGCTACGGCACGAATGGGCCGAAAAACTCGCCGATATATTTGGCGGGACCGCCGCGGAATGGACGGCCATCGCCACCTCAAGCGACAACGCGGACGACGCGCCCACACAGCGTGAGCCCGAAAACGGTGTGGGTACCGAAAACGTCAAACGCGGACCGCTCTCAAAAGTAGCGCTTCAATTGTTGCTGCCGACGCGTATTCTTGCTGGATATCGCGACGAGCCGCATAACGACAACGGAGAGTATGAGCTACGCGTCTCCCGAGAAAACATTGTCGGATCAGCCGACGATGTTTTGTCGATTCCCGCAAGACAAATGATTGGGTGCGCAACAAGCGAACTGTTTAAGTTGCCTTCGGACATCGAATGTCTTGTGTCGGTGGCGCAGGAGGCGGTCGATCTCGGCCTTGCCCCAATAGGACTGAATTATATCCCTCCGGGGTTTGCCGGCAGACCGCGCTTTATCCTTCATAACCTGGCCGATCAAGACACGCCGTTTAGCGGCGAAATCACTGTCTTTCGCGTTACATTCAGATACATCAGTTAAAACAGCTGTCGAAGGTGCCGCGCGCAATCGAACACCAAAGAAAGACACAAAACGCAAACTTCGCGCCGTTCTTTTCATGCGATCGGCAACGTCAGAAACGCCGCTAGCGCTACGAGATACACCGCCGCAATCATCGCCATACGCGGGATCGACTTGTTGGCGAAGAAAAACGCCACGGGAACTAAAATCGCATTGGCGATAATTAGGAACCAGGCCGTGTTCATCGTCGGCGCAAGCTCCGTCAAAGGCGGCAATTGAAAGCCGTCTTCCGTGAACGCCTGGGCGAGCCAGGGCAGGCCGCGCGCCATGTCGATGGAAATGACAAGACCAATATAGGCTTTCGACAAGTCAGACAGCGTCACCTGCGCGGTGCGCAAGAAACTGATGGCTTTCGTCGTCAGGGCGAAGGCGTATTCCCGCCCCGCGATCAGCCCCAGGAACACCCATGTCGTCGACATCGGCACATTGTTCAGCTCTTTGAAGTAAAAGAGGAGCGAGGCGTAAGTGAAGTCGATAACGGTCGCCGAGCGAATATCCGTGACGGCCGTTTTCGACTTCAAAATCCGCTGGACGGGGCCGCCGCTATTCCAAAACGTATAGCCGAGCAGCAAAATCGTGACGCCGACGGCGACGATCGCTTCGGCCGGATTGAGACCGGAGCCCGGCGTAACGCCGTCGCCGCGCGGTAGGAAAATGAAAATATTGGCGAAGTCCTGCATCAACCAGACCGACCACAAATAGCCGGTCGTCAGCCACTGCAAGAGCACCCAGAGGGGATGGTGCTGCTGATGCTCGGTGGCGCGGAAAAACCGTTCCAGGGTTTGCGACAGCACCAGGTAAAGCCCGCCGCCGACGGCGAAGGCGAGGCCGTAGCCGATCAGCGATTTTTGCAACATTGACGAAAGGCCCGCGATGGTCGCGAAAATCGTCAGCACCATAAAGGTCGTCGACACCGGCACGCCGAACCGCGTCAGCAAGAGCAGCATCAAGGGCGGCAACGCGTGATACCATTGCGGGTCAAAGACCGGGTATTTATCAGTATTGTTCAGGCGCCCAAACGATGGGTCACAGCCCACGGCGAAGTCGCACAACGCCCGGCGACTTCCGTCAGGATTGGTCAGCTCGCCGCCGTCGGTGACATAGCCGTAGAAAAAGACGATCACCAGAATGAACGAGGCGAACAGAAAGAGCGCCCACCACGGCAAGCGTCGGTTCGAGTTGATGAACGTCCCTAGGGTCTGAAGGGCGTCATTCCCCACGACCGCATAGGCGGCGAAGAAAAACCCGACCGCCGCCCATAGTCCAACATCTAGGTCCATTACTCGCCTCTTTTACGCCAACAATAGGCTGGCTCATTCCCATAACGCCGCCACAAGCGCCGCCATTTACGCCGCCATTCGAGCTATCAGCCGCAACATTCATTTTTAGTGTATCGCTTTTGTGACAAACCGCCCGAAGAGTTAAAGGGGCAGCTTATGATGACGAAAGAAATCGGACGATCAAAATTTGGCGTATAAGCTATCAACAGTGTGAAAGCCTGGCGGCCGCCGCACAGCGCCGAAAAAGCGCACTAGGGAATGCTGCTGGGGTAACCGAGGAATTAATTAGAGTGACGTCGCAACCCAAAATCGTCGCTTTCGATCCCGCAGAGCGCGCTGGCGCGGCGGCGAATGAGCAGCAATCCCGCGCCGTCAAGGTTGAAGTACGCTTGCCGGACGCCCCGGACAATCACCCGAATATCCCACGCTCAAAAGTCGGTGTTCTGCTGGTGAACTTGGGAACGCCGGATGCGCCCACCAGCAGCGCCGTTAAACGCTATCTCGCCGAATTTTTGAGTGATCGCCGCATTGTCGACTATCCGCGCCTATTATGGACGCCGCTTCTGCACGGCGTCATTTTAAACGTTCGGCCCGCGAAGACCGCCAGGGCGTACGCGTCCATATGGCGGGAAGAGAGCGATGAATCGCCCTTGCGCTTCCACACGCGTACATTGGCGGATCGTTTAAAAGAACGGTTCAATGATGACGTCGAGGTGGATTGGGCGATGCGTTACGGCGAACCCGCCGTCGCCGACCGGATGGCCGCCCTAAAAGCCGACGGCTGCGATCGCATCCTAATCGTCCCGCTCTATCCGCAATATTCCGTGACGACGACGGCGAGCGTCCATGACGCCGTCTTCAACGCCGTGAAAAGCGCCTGGTGGCAGCCGGCCCTGCGCATGGCGCCGGCGTTCCATGACCACCCAGCCTATATCTCCGCTTTGGCGGCGAGCGCTGAGGCGCACCTAAAACCCCTCGACTGGACGCCGGAGCGGGTGATTCTATCCTTCCACGGACTGCCCGAGCGGTATTTACAAGCGGGCGATCCCTATCATTGCCATTGCGCTAAAACTGCGCGTCTCTTGCGTGAAGCGATGGGCTGGGAAAAAGACTATGCGCCGCTCACTTTCCAATCGAAGTTCGGCCCCGAGAAATGGCTGACGCCGGCGACCGACGACACCATTACGACGCTCGCCGAGCAAGGGGTCAAAAACGTGGCGGTGATGACGCCCGGCTTCGTCGCCGATTGTCTTGAAACGCTCGAAGAAATCGCGATTGCCGGCCGCGAATCCTTCGAAGAACATGGCGGCGAGAAATTCACCGCCATTCCTTGTCTGAACGCCTCCGATGAAATGACAGACCTCGTCGAAGCCCTCGTCGAAACGGAAACCGCCGGCTGGCTTAACGCAAACGCCAGAGCGGTACGGTAAGCCCACTCCCATCACCGGTGTTTCCTGGCCGCCGCTGCCTCGCGAATAACTATCGATCTATTGCAATCGCCAAGTAGGCCCTCCACCGACGGCCGGAACCTGTTTGTCGAACGCTCCCGCGCGTCGCGACTGCTTGATCTATATTTACATCGTCGAAGACCACGCCCACTATTCGTGGATTGTGGGCTATAGATGAATTTATATGCAGGTCTTTTACTCTGACACATTCGACCTCAACCTGCCGGACGGCCATCGGTTTCCGGGTCGCAAATATGGCATGTTGCGGCGGGCGCTAACCGACGAAGGCATTCTTCAAGCGTCGGAGCTTTTTGAATCGCCGCCTGTGGAAGACGCCGATCTCTTGCGCGCGCATGACCCTGCTTACGTGCAAGCGATCGACAATGGCACGCTTGACGCAGCCGCCATGCGCCGCATCGGCTTTCCCTGGTCCCCGCATATTCCAAAACGCGCCCGCGCCACCATGGGCGGGGCCGTCGCAGCAGCCCGCGCCGCCTTGGAAGACGGCGTCGCCGGACAACTCGCCGGCGGCACGCACCACGCCCATTATGATTTCGGCGCCGGCTATTGCGTCTTCAATGACTTCGCCGTCGCCGCCTTTGCGTTAATCGCCGCGGGCGACGCGCGACGCGTCGCCGTCATCGATCTTGACGTCCATCAAGGCGACGGCAACGCCGCAATCCTGGGCCCGCGCAAAGACGTCTTTGTTTTTTCGATGCATGGCGAAAAGAATTTTCCCTTCCGCAAAGTCGCCTCGGACCTTGATGTAGGGCTTGCGGATGATAGTGACGATACGGCTTATTTATCGGGGTTGGAAGAAAGCCTGCCGACGGTTTTCGAGACAAAGCCGGATATTATTCTTTATCAAGCAGGCGTTGACCCCTTGAAAGAAGACCGTCTCGGTCGCTTGGCGCTTACGCATGAAGGACTTATGGCGCGCGACCGACTAGTGTTGAAAGCTTGCAGAGAAAGTAACGTCCCCGTCGCCATGGCGATTGGCGGCGGTTACGCCGACCCCATCGATGCGAGCGTCACGGCTTATGTCAACACGTACCGCGTCGTCAAAGAGGTGTACGGCGATTAAACGCTACGCCGGACCCACATGGCTTCGAGGGGATCACGCCTTCCCTTTAATCCGTAGGCAGGTAATCTATATATGCACAGTAATAAAATATTCGAGGGTCCGAATTGGCGCACAGGGTGAAGCGAACTTTTCGAAATGCCGTACTGATCGCCTTGGCGCTTATTTTTGCGGCGCCATACGTGTACACAGGCAACCCAATAGTCAGGGAAATCGCAGACTACGGGTCAGTGGGATTGAACAAGATCTCACGGTGCAGTCCGATAACGGCGCAGCGCCCTGATCTTAAGGGTCTCTACTGTTAGCGAGTTATCCGGCGCTACTGAAGTGATGAGTTTCCAGTCAGCGGAAATGGCGCAACCGCCAATCGCTTAAGAACCGGAATCGATACCCATAATGCCGAGGATCGCTGGGCCTAGAATAACAGCGAACAAAACAGGCAAGAAGAACCCAATCATCGGCACGGTGAGTTTCGGCGGCAAGGCGGCGGCCTTTTTCTCGGCTTCCTGCATACGCTCTTCACGACTTTCCGTCGCTAGAACGCGTAAGGATTGCCCCAAGGGCGTTCCGTATTTTTCTGATTGGACCAGCGCTGTCGTCACCGACTTAACCGCATCAAGTCCAGTACGATCCGCCAGGTTTATGTAAGCCTGTCGCCGCTCTTGCAGATAGGAAAGCTCGGCAACGGTCAGCCCTAACTCTTCGGCGAGCTCCGGACAGCCGCCGCCGACTTCATGGCTCACCTTCTGTAACGCCGCTTCGATGGACATCCCCGATTCAACACAGATCAGCAACAAGTCCAACGCATCCGGCCACGCAAGCTGGATGATTTGCTGGCGCTTCTGCTTGATATTCGAGATATAGACGTTCGGCAGATAGAAGCCGGCGAAAAAGCCCATCAGCGTCGCCAAGAGCTTGCCGAAATTATCAAGCTCCATCGCTTCTAATATGTATACGTAAAATCCGGTGCCCGCCGCGGCGACAAACGGCATGCCGATGCGCGCCGTCATGAAAATCGCCAAGGGACGTTCACCACGGAAACCAGCCTGCATCAGGGTTTTGCGCGCTTCGTCAGCATCAAACACCTCGAACAGTCGCAAGTTTTCGATGATGTCCTTCAACATGCCCTGGGGCGTGTTGCGAATGCCGGCGCGCTTATTGAAGCTGTCACGCTGCTGTTGACGGAGGCGTTCGCGGTAATCCGCAACGCCCTTCATGCGCTCAGCAAGACGGTCCTTCACCAAGAAGGGTTCAAGCACCGAGTAAACAGTCGCGACCGCGGCGAGCGACACCAGTAAGGCAATTTGGAACTGACGGTCCGTAACGAGATTAATCAAGCCTTCCATGCCCGCTCCCTTAGACCTTAATCTGCGTCATGTTCCGCATCACGACGATGCCGAGAACAAACCAAAAACCAGCGACAAGAAGAATGAAATTTCCTTGCTTGGTGAGAAATAGCGGATCGAGATAATCAGGCGAGGCGACCTTCACCGCGCCCATGACGAGAAACGGCAAAGCGCCAATGATCATGGCGGAGGCCTTCGCCTCAGCGGAAAGCGCCTTGATCTTGCCTTCCATGGTTTTGCGCCCCCTGAGGACGCCCGCCAGATTGCCGAGGGCCTCGGCCAAATTACCGCCGGTCTGCTGCTGGATCATCAAGACAATACCGAAAAACCGCACCTCATGGAGCGGCATGCGCTCCTGCATCCGATCAAGGGCTTGCTCTAGCGACATGCCAATACGAATGCCCTCCGTTAGCTGATGGAACTCTTCACAGACGGGCGCCGGCGCTTCCGTCGAGATGATCTTTAGACATTCATTGACCGGCAAACCGGATTTAACGCCGCGCACAATAACGTCGATCGCGTTCGAGAACTCAGCGATGAACTTTTTCTGACGGCGTTTCTTTGAGATGGAGACGAACCAACGCGGCATACCGAGCCCACCAATGAAGACAAGGCCCGCTGTCACGATCAGCTTCTGACCGGAGACAAATCCGATGACGCCCATTACGACCGCCGTTACGACGGACCCAATATAAAACTGGGTCGGCGTAAAAGAGAGACCGGCCTGATCGAATTGCTGTTGCAGCGTATAGCGCTTTTTCTTCGCTTCTTTCGACTGCTGTTCAACGCGGGAAAGCGCCTCGGCAACTTTCTTGCGCTTTTCTTTTTGGGCGGCTTCATTCGCCGCCGCCGCCGTCGCGCGCCCGGCGTTATTCCGCGTATCGAGCGATTCAACGCGCTTCTTAGACTTCTCCGTCTGCGTTGGGGCAAACAAAGTCAACGCCACGGCGCCGATGCACACGACCGCTAATACGCCGACAATGATTGTTTGCTGATCCATACCCCGAGCCCCCGCCTATTCCGCCGCCTGATCGAGGGCCTGGGCGAGATCTTGATCTCGGCCATAGTAACGCGCGCGGTCCCAGAAGGCGGGGCGCGCAATGCCGGTGGATTTGTGACGACCAACAAGCTTGCCGTCGGCGTCTTCGCCCGTCATGTCGTAGACGAATAAATCCTGTGTGATAATCGTCTCGCCTTCAGTACCGAGCACCTCAGTGACGTGCGTGATACGACGCGAACCGTCACGCAAGCGCGCCGCCTGAATAATGACATCGATCGAGCCGACGATCATTTCACGAATGGTTTTAGACGGAAGATTATACCCACCCATGGTGATCATGGATTCAACACGCTGCAACGCTTCACGCGGCGAGTTCGCGTGGAGCGTGCCCATGGAGCCGTCGTGGCCAGTGTTCATGGCCTGCAGCAAGTCAAACGCTTCCGGTCCCCGAACCTCGCCGACGATAATCCGTTCAGGACGCATCCGCAGGCAGTTCTTCACGAGGTCGCGCATGGTCACTTCGCCTTGCCCCTCAAGGTTCGGCGGGCGCGTCTCAAGACGCACCACGTGAGGCTGCTGCAACTGAAGTTCCGCCGCGTCCTCAGCGGTGATGACGCGTTCATCATGCTCGATAAAACCCGTCATACAATTGAGGAGCGTCGTTTTCCCCGAGCCCGTACCGCCGGAGATCAATGTGTTGATCCGGCACGCGCCGACAATCTCCAGAACCTTCGCGCCTTCGGGCGATATCGAGCCAAAATTGACGAGATCGTTCATCGTCAATTTGTCTTTTTTAAACTTACGAATGGTGAGCGCAGCGCCGTCAATGGAAAGCGGCGGCGCAATCACGTTAACACGCGAACCATCGGGCAAACGCGCGTCACAGATAGGGCTCGCTTCATCGACGCGGCGACCAACCTGGCTTACAATCCGTTGACAGATGTTCATCAGCTGCGCGTTGTCGCGAAAACGAACATTGGTCAGCTGAATTTTACCACCAACCTCGATAAAGACACGGCTGGCGCCATTGACCATGATATCGGCTATATCGTCGCGCGCGAGCAAAGGCTCTAACGGGCCATAGCCGAGAACGTCATTACAAATGTCTTGCAGAAGCGCTTCTTGCTCCGCAATGGACATCTGAACGTTCTTGATCGAGATAATCTCGGTGATGATGTCACGGATTTCTTCGGCCGCGGCGTCAGAATCGAGCTGCGCTAATTGCGACAGATCGATAGTGTCGATCAGTGCATTGAAGATGATTGACTTTGTATTGAAATACTCGTCGGAGCGCCCACCAATCTCCATTGGCTCCGCAGCGGCCGCGCGCGGCGGCTCTTTAGGCGGCGGCGCCGGCGCGGTGGCGGCCGGCTTCGGCCCCGTTTTGGGTGCGGGCTTCGCCGCCGGCGCCGGCGCGGCCTTCGCGGCCGCAGGCTTCGTCGCGGTTTCGCCCGATCGACGTCCAAAACTGCCCATAACGACTACCTAAACCCTAAAACTATTTCCGAAAGAATTGCATGATGTCGAAACCGCCGCGCGCAGCGACGTTTTCGGTGCGACCGAGCAACCGTTCCGACAGCGCCTTGATGTTCTGCGCGGTTTTGGTCTTCGCCCCGACTTCGATGATCGGCGCGGCGTTCGTCGCCGCCGTGTGGAAGAGCTGCGGCTCCCAGTTAAAGACTGAAGCCGGCTCTAATCCAACATGTTCTGCATACTGTTCCGGCTGGACGGATGAGGTCTTCTGATCGAACTGATTGATCACCAAAACAGGTTGAGAATCATTCGGCCGCGCTGAGGAAACAACGTCGATCAAATTCTTCGTATTACGGAACGCGGCAAGATCCGGCGTCGTCGTAATGATGATCTCATCGGCCGTTTGCAGAAGACGCTTCGACCAACTCGTCCAAACGTGCGGTACGTCAATAACGATTGTCGGCGCAGCCCCGCGGACGACGTCCACGACGGTTTCAAAGGCTTGATCGTCCAACTCATAGTCACGGTCAAGAAGGTTCGGCGCGGTGAAGAGGCTTAACCGATCCGTATGCTTCTGCAGCAGTCGATCGAGCAGAACATCGTCAAGGCGTTCCGGCGAAGCGAGCGCTTCGAGCAGACCAGACGTTGGGTCTTGTTCAAAATCGAGGCTGACCGTACCGAACGGCAAGTCGAGGTCGAGAATAACCGTATCACTTTCGAGCACCTCAGCCGCGCACCAGGCGACATTGTGGGCGATCGTCGATGATCCGACGCCGCCACGCGCGCCGACAAAGGCCAGCGTTTTACCGATCGGCGGCGCTGACGGATCGACATAAAGCGTCGCAATCGATTTGATGATTTGCAACGGCGTCTTTGGATTGACGACGTAATCGCTGACGCCTTCACGGATCAACGCACGGTAAAGGGCGATATCATTGACCCGGCCGACGATGATGACTTTCGTCGATGGATCGCATACTTCGGCGAGACCGGCGAGGTTCTCAAGAAGATCCGCCCCGCGACCAACCGCCTCAAGAATGATGAGGTTCGGCGTCGACGCGGTCTGGAAATGGTCGACGGCCTTGCTGACACCGCCCATATGCATCGTCAGGTGGGTTTTTGCGAGGCGGCGATCGATCGCTGCTTGCTCAAGAAGCGCCGTCGTTTCAGGCGTTTCGCAAAATGCATGGATAGAAATCCGCGGCACAGGCAAATGATTGTCTTCTGCGGCGTACGCATCAATCTCGCCGTTGGGGTCCAACCCTCCTTCGAAAGGTTCGCCGCCCCCGTCTTGCCCATTATTGACCGATGCATTCACCGGCGCGTCGGTTTGCGGCGACGGTGATATACGCGGCGCATCATCGATCTCACGATCGCTAAGCGGGTCGGCTTCACCATAAGGCGTCGGCTCGCTCGTCCGTCGCGGCTGAATCGGCGAGGCGGCGTCTTCGATAGAACCACCAAATGACGGATCTTCATAACCCGCTTCTAAAAGGCTTTCATCGAGGTATTCGTCATCGAGAAAATCATCGTCAAGATCATCTTCTCCGAGTGCGGCGAGCTCTTCATCGGAAAGCTCTTCGTTCAGCCAAGCCTCATCGTCAAGATCTTGACCAAGCGCCGCTGTGGGCAGATCGGCGCCGTCATCGAGGCCGAGATCATCTGGCGTTAGCGGCGCTGGGCCGCCATCAGCGCCAAGCGAGGCGGCGGCGTCAGCCGCGCCAATATCATCATCGGCGATGTTGGCGATTTGTTTGGAGGCGTTGCCCATGGTTTTCTCCCTGACATCTCTTCGCGCTTGATTTATGCGGAGAGCGGCCTTCCTCTTCTTACTGTGACACTTCCGTTGCGATCGCCGCATCTCTCGCGCTCGACGTCACTTCGCCTTCACGGAAAGACTGGACGCCACGAATGCGGATCTGAGAATCCGGCGCGGTCATGTCGGCGGGGCGCACTAAGTCGCGCGGATCAGCCACCATGGCGGCGAGGTTATTCTGTGCTGCGCAACCGAAATTCGGTGACCGGAGGTTTTGAAAATCGCGTTTTCGAACGCCAGACCAGACGCCGCAGGCGCTCGGCGTCGCAACATAATGCGTATAGGATAGAACGACGTCGTTCGAACCGTTAGCCGTCGCAACATAAGCGGTCGTCGTCATAGCGCTTCGCGGCACGCCAGCATCATAGAGAACTTGCTGCGCGTCAGCGATCACATCAGCGGAGCGTGTTTCGCCAGTATCCGTCGACGCCGTAAACGTCACCGGCCCATGGCCTTTGTTCAGATAGGCGTCGGCGAAAGCGCGCAACCGCGCTTCATCAACACTCGACAATCCACGGTCGTACGACGTGGTCGGAAGCGTTAGCGTCACCGCTTGCGAATCAACGGTGATCGGATGTTCTTCACGGTACGTGATCGCATCGTCCGGACCATTGATCGCCGTCGAACAGGCCGAGGCGGCGAGAGCGGCGATTGCGATCCAGAGGGGGTGCTTATAGGCTTTGGTCATGGTCACAATTCATCCTAATCCAGAATAAAACCAAGCGGTCCTTGCAAGGTCTTCTCTTCCACGCCGGCGCCGGCGAGACCGTAGGCCGAAATCATTTTGCCGAGCAGGATCGATTGAGCGTCCGTCGCAGTGACGAAACCTTTGAAGGGGTCGGTGAGATTGCTCTCATGGGTCGGGTCGACGATGAACGGCGTCGCGATGATGACAAGTTCAGTCTCCGATTTCTGATAGTCACGACTACGGAACAATTGTCCGAGCAGCGGCGTATCTTTAAGGCCCGGAAGGCCGTTCACCGTCTCACGAATGTTCTCTTGTAAGAGGCCGGCCATCACCAAACTGCCGCCGGAGGGCAATTCAACGGTGGTTTCAGCGCGGCGCACCGTGAAGGCGGGAATCGTAAGGCCGGCCGCGTTAATGATCGTCGGGTCGCCCGCAGGCGTGCCAGGATCGCGGCCAGCGATAACGCCTTGGTCAATCAAGAATTGCGTGACGTTCTGCGCGGTGTCGACAATGCCGTCAGCGTCTGTATCAAGCGTGATAATCTCATCCGGATCTCCAGGCACGGCCGCCGTTCCGGGAATCGTCGTCGACGTGCTCGACAGGGAGAAATTGTCTTCTGTGGTGATCTCGCTGACTTCGGTGGAAACCTTCAGATTGATCCGGCCCTTGTCTAAGACAAGCGGCGTGAACCCTAAGCCGACACCGAACTGGCGGAATTCGATCGTAATAACGTCGTCTTGCTGGGCGATCGGTATGGGGAATTCGCCACCCGCTAGGAAGTTCGCCGATTCGCCAGACACAGCTGTCAGGGTTGGCTCCGCGAGTGTTTTAACAAGACCCACCCGTTCCAATGCGCGAAAGGTCAAACCGATATTGGAGCCGTTCGACCCGATATTGCGGAGATAATCGAAAGCCAAACCAGAGGCGAGGGCGCCGGCTGTCGCCGTCGAAGCCGCCGCGTCGATCGCTGCGTTAGAAAGCGCAGCAATACCATTTACGTCAACGCCCAGTTGCTTGATGATCGAGCGTTGCATCTCAACAACGCGCACACGGAGCATGACTTGTTCACGTTGACGGATCGAAACGAGTGAAACAACTTTCTCGGGATCACCGATGAAACGTCCGGCGATGTCCGCAGCGTTCGCCGCTTCAACGCTCGAACGCACAGACCCACGAAGAATGACGTTGTCATTGACCGCTTCAGCGGTGACGCGGCTATCCGGAATCAACCGCGTTATAAGATCCGTTAGGGCGTCCACGTCGCGATCGACTTGAATTTCGAGATTGAGAATCTGGCGCCCGGCTTTATCGAAAAAGAATGCGTTTGCCTGACCAACTTTCAGTCCAAGCAAATAAACCCGCCGCGGAGAGCGCACCACTGCGTCAACGACGCCGGGCTGCGACACCAAAACATCTGCTGCAGCGCGCGGCAGCTGAACGATTGCGGCTTTGTCGACGGGCAACACAATGCTCTTGGAGACGCTGCTTTCACCGCCAAAATCAATCTCCGCCGTGCGTTGGGCCGCCGCCTCGCCAGTCGGCGCCAGGAGGCCTGCGGCCGCAATAAACACCGCTCCAAGACGAACCAAGTTTCGTGTCATTGTCATCGAAAATTTCTTTTTCACGGTCATCCCCTCGCGCCTTTAAGCAGGCGCGCCTTCATGATTTCCTTCAGGCCCTAAGAACGGCCATACCGCACGACTTGAACGCTGTTGCGCACACGGTCTTGCACAGGCTCGCTCGGCTCAAAGACGCTGCGCAGCGCCAAAGACAATTGGCCGCGCGAACTGCGCGCCGTAGTGAAAAACTCCGCAGCGCCCGGCGACAATTCGAGCGTCGCGGTCGCACCCGGCACGTGCGGCGTTTCTGTTGATTCAGTGAATAAAGCGTCGACGGCGAGCACTTTGACGTCTTCCAACAACAGCGTGAAAACAATCTCGCCTGTGCGATCATCCGGCTCGGTATAATATACGTCTACACGATCGCCCGGCAGGATGAACCCGCCCGACGCTGTTTCAGCGTTGACGCGCGCCGTGATAGCGCGCATGCCCGGCTGCAACACCGCCGCCATCATACCAGCGCTGCCTGCACGGACTATCTTGGCTTCAATAACGGGCTCGCCTTCAACAATCATCGTCCGAGCGACGGCGTTTTCCAGCTCTTCGGTAGAAACCGAGCCCTCCGTTAAATACTGCGGCGACAAGGCTTTTTCCGGCCAATCAACCCAGGTGAAGCTATCGACAGTTAAGCGATCGCCTCGCTGCATATCGATTTGCGCGACAAGCACACGGACGGTTTTTTCTTCGATTTTTTGGATGACTTCAACAGGCGCTTCGGGGCGGTTGCCCATAGCGACGAAAAACGCCACCGCGCCAGCAACGAGCGCGACACCCAAACCGATTAAACGCGGAGCGTTCATGTTACACCACCTGCCTAATTTCGTCCGTTCGGGGACAAGGTTGACTAGACCCGCCCGTACTTACGAGAACTTATTAACACTCGACGCAAAGAGCCGAGTTTGGCTCGAAGCATCAAAGAAACTTCTCAAGATCGCGTTAACTGCGTCTCTTAACCGCCAAAGGCGATTTGAAAGAAAGGCGTCTCGCGAAACGTCATTAAGCCGGCGCAGGAAATCGCGACGGCGTATGGTAATTCGTGTCGGTTCTGATGCATGCGCATCAACCAACCAGCGTGGGCATAAACGGGCAAAGGCGGCGTCTTGCGGAACGCAATTAAGACAATCGCGAGCGCGCCGCCGGCGAGCGCCATCGCCATCAGAAAGTTCACGAACTCAGCAAGACCGATCCACGGCGCGACAGCAGCGAGCAGTTTCGCGTCGCCGCCACCAAAAAAGCGAACAGCGAACAAAACAAATCCGACAGCCAAAACAGCGCAGCCCAGCAGCGCGCCTTCAACCATCTGAGCAATTGGAGCCCCAAGAAATACGCCTGCGCATGCATAAGCGCCGACAAGCGTGAGCGACACCCAATTGGGAATCTTAAAATCGTAAAGATCCGTTGCGGCCGCGATAACAAGAGCCGCGGGGAATACGGATAGAAATAGTAAAGCAATCATGAAGATGAGCCTTCCGCGATGGAGCATAGCCGACGCTAGAAGACGCCCTTTAACATTCGGTTAGATAAAAATGTTCATTCGCGCATGTTCGTCCGGATAAAACGGGCCGGATAAAGCATGTGCGATAAACTCATTACACACACTGTTATCGTTAACGGTGCTTAACCTTTAGCCGGACAAAAAAAGAGACCGCCTAAGCGATCTCTTTTGTCTCGAGAAGTAAGCGACCGCGCCAAACTGAACGGCCGCCCGCTTCGTATATCGGATTAACGCGTTTCCAGAACGGACGTAACGTCGGAGAACGTCTCGTTCAGTTCACCGCCAAGGGCGCGAACGCCAGCGATGATCGCGACACCAACGAGTGCGGCGATAAGGCCGTACTCAATCGCCGTGGCGCCGTTTTCGTCCTGGGCGAATTTTTTCAAAAGAGCTTTCATTGGTCGACTCCTGACTAGCTGCTTTTCCTGGCTTGCAAAACTGGCCGGGCCGAAACCCAACTCAGACGGAGCGAAGTTTCATCGAAAGCCGTTAAAACGAAATAAAGTTATATGGTTACCGTATACTGAAATAAGTTGGTTAAAGTGAAAGCAGTTTAACGCGCAAGTCGTCTAAGCGTGCCCATATCGCGAATCTCAAGGGCCGGGTAATCACGAACCGCAACGCCGTCGCGGATAATCCTCGCAACGGCGTTCGCCGCAATCGTTTCTGAGACTTGCGCGCTGTCCGCCAGTTCGCGGTGCTTGGGCATCGTATTGATCCGCCATACGCCGTCGATGCGCTCAGCCGCTTCGACAAGAAGGCCGTAAACGCGCTGTTCGCCGCCGCCGTCGGGGTTTATCGTCATCGGCCTCTGCGCTAAGGCCGCCGCAAAGTACCGCATCAAAGATTGCGTGACCTCAGGGACACCAACCAAACGCTCAGAAAACGCCGCCGTTTCAACGGCCGAAAGGACCACCGCGCCAGCGGCGGTCAGGCTTTGCTCAGAATCGACCGTTGAAACATCCAGCGCCGAGGGCGCGTTCGACAAAGCAACCGCTTGCGCCAAACCAATAACGCCGGGCGCGCTCACGCGCTCCAAGAGAATGGCGCCGGTATCAGGGTCCGCCGCCGCGATATTTACCGCGCCAGCACGGATAACTAAAAACTCTGAACCATCAAATTGACCGGCGGCCGCAATGGTTTCGCCATCCTCATACTGACGCTCATCGGCAGTATCTTGCAGAATCGCGACGGTTTCGGCCGTAAGGCGGTCGAACGGCGGTGTCGCATTTAAAGGAAAAACACGGTCTTTGCCGGCGTCTTTTTCACCGAGAACACCGCCGGCTGCATCGACAGGCGCCCCCGACTGGAGCTTCGCCGCGACGCTGTCAGACGTGTCGTCAACGTCGGACGACACGACGCGCTCAACAAGAACATCACCGAAAACGCCCTCTTGCCGAGTTGTCGGCCTCTCCTCAGCGGAGCCGGCGCGTATGGTGGAAGCGGGTTCTTCGGAGAGGGCGTTTGCTTCGTTAAGTGTAGCAAGGCGTTCAACGTCGCCGGCCATAACACTCTCCTCTTCATTGCCGCCAGAAAGCAAAGGTCGCTTGAAAACAGGCTGAAAACCCAACCCGAAACGCGACAGGAAGCCGACGCGCGCTTCCCGATAAAAGTGTGCCCAGCAAACATTTAAACCCCCGTAAAATGCACCTGGGGTGATTTAAACATTCTTTGAGACTTGTCGCTTACCTTGCCAAGAAATTAAAGGACGAAGGCGGACTTGTTATGAAACGGCACATGGCTCTTTTCGGCGCGCTGATAAGCGCTGCATTAGCCCCCGCACAGGCGCTCGCTGGAGAAATTTGGCTAACAATGGATTATGTACGCCCGGTCAAGCTCGAAAAGCCGGCAGGCCGCATCGTTGTCGGCAATCCGGGGATCGCTGACGTCGAAGTTCAATCGTCGCACGAGTTTTTACTATTTGCTAACGGTCCCGGCACAACCAATCTTTTCATTACAGATGAAAATGGCGAAAAACTCGACGAGTTAATCGTACGAGTGCGTACGATCGGCGACAATATGCTGATAATGCAAAACGGCCCGCAGCGTACGACCTATAATTGTCTAGATAACTGCGAGGCGACAGTAACGGTCGGTGACGGCGTTGACAGCTTCGGCGCCATCTTCAACCAGGTCAATCAAAAACGCATTCAGGCCGCCGGCGGCCCAGGCGGCAACGGCCAGTAAATTTCTCATTACACGGCACATTACCGGGCGCCCGCGTCAGTCGCAGAAGTCGGCGCCTCTCGCTCATAGCGATAAATCCGCGGGCGTTCATGAGGGCGCAAAGTTTCGCGGCAAAACTGATCGACGGCGCGCGCAAGGCGTTCGTCTGGCGTTTGCCCGTTCGTTAAAACGATATGTGCAACGAGTTGCGCCATGCCGTCGGTTTGTCCGGTGACGCTAACCCAACACGTATCGATCCGTTCGTGGGCGGCGACCGCGGCGGCGATCTTTTCGGGAAAAACGTTGACCCCGCCGATTTGCAACGCCCCGTCGCGGCGTCCGCCAAGACGGAAACTACGTGGCGATTCCCATTTTATAATGTCCATCGATGCAATCGTGCGGTCGCCGCCAGCCGGGTCTTGACGTCGAAAGTCGTCGTCCTCGCGCGTCACGCCATCAAAAAGACGAAATGGTTCTCCGGGCGAGTCACGCCAACCGATGAGACCGGTCTCCGTCGATCCGTATATTTCCCGTTGTGCGCCGAACCCAGCTTTGCGCATCGCTGCTGCAAGATCAGCCGGCATTTTTTCACCGAAGTAAAGGCCCATCGTATTGTCAGGCGCCGACAAGCCTTCATTGATTAAGAACCGCCACACCGACGGCGTCGCAATCAGCGCATCGCCAAACGCCAATAGCTCCGCGATTTCTTCGGGCGCGCGTCCTCGGGCGTCGATGCGGGGAATCTGTTGCAAGTTGGGCGTTAGAACAGTCAGTACAAAACCTAAAAGCCCATGGGGGGCAACGAGGGAGATGATGCGTCGGCGGCCATACACTAAGTTCGCCGCGGCGGCCGCGTCTGCGAATATGGCGTCGGCTGGGTGACGCGTGACGCCGATTTCGCTATCGCGCCCCGCGGCCACAAAGAAAAACTCGACCAGGCGCTCACTGATTTGCTGTTGAAGGGTCGAGGCCCAGTCAGACAATCGGTCGGCGTTGACATCCAATAAATCCGTATCGGCGCCAAAAAACGTCGCTGCACGCCGCGCTGAGGCCCGCCGCTCTTCTGCGTCAAGCTGCAAACCGCCCTCGCCAAGCGCCGTTTCAGGCGACAAAGAGGCGATCGTAAAGCTATCGATATGTCGGCGAAAACGCCAACCGAGTTCATCGGCGACGAGCGCGCCAACTATAGCGGCAATTTGTTCGGTGGATAAGGCGAATGCTTTCAAGGCGTCGACCCCGCTGCGCTGTCGGCAGTGCGTGCACGTGTCCAAACCGCGCACAGATCGTCAATGGCGCTGGTTTGCGCCGCCGTCAATTCCGAGGCCCTTTTTTCTTCCATTAACCCAGCCATCATGCAGGCTCTTTTGACACCGATAAGGCTGTTCGTGAGGACAAGAGCAGCGCCTATCAACGCATCAGGGTCTAAGGCGCGTGCGGCGGCGTCGCCGAGCGATTCCAATAGAACAGCCCGCACCACCCCCGGCATGGCGCCGTCCTCAAGACGCGGCGTTGCGACGACGCCGTCGGGCTTAATGACGAATATATTGGCGGTCGTCGCACACGCTAGCTGCCCGGCGTCGTTTAAAAGAAGGGCGTCTTCAGCGCCCGCGGCATGCGCCTCAGCCAACGCCGCGATGTTCGCGCCATATCCTGCGACGTGCTTAAAGCTGGAGAACACGTTCACATGACGCTTATACTTTGTACTGACGATAATCTGGCGCGGTGCGTTTTCGCCGTCGTGGAACGCTGACAGAGCGCATAGCACAGACGGCGCATGATCCGTACTCGGCGCGAGGCCGCGAGGCCCACGCCCCCGCGAGACCGTCACGCGCAAAGCAGCACAAGCAGGGGCGCCGTTTTTTTCATAAAGATCATTCGCAATAGCAGGCGTTTCTTTTAACGAAGGCAGCGGCGCGATTCCCAAAACGCGCAAGCCTTCCGTCAAACGATTATAGTGTCGTGACCAAAACTCCAGCCGCCCGTCGCGCACGGCGATCGTCTCGAAAGCCCCATCGCCCAACAAAAATCCGCGGTCATCTGCAGCGATGAGGGCTTCACCATTGGTGAAGGCGCCATTGAACCAGACTGTCATTAGACCTCGCCTCGACAAAGCGCTGCGAAATTCTCCATGATCAACGCTCCCTCCTCCGTCAACAGAGATTCAGGATGGAACTGAACGCCGTGCCATGGTAAATCGTTACGCCGCACGGCCATCAGCTCGCCGTCATCGGCCCAGGCGCACGGACGCAATGGCCCCTCAGTCGCCGGCAGACGTGCGATGAGAGAATGATACCGCCCCGCCTTCATCGGCGACGGCGCGCCAGCGAACACGCCGTCGCCGTCATGGCGCACAAGGCTCGCTTCGCCGTGTAGCGGACGCACCGCCCGAACCGTAGCGCCGCCGCCTTGCTCGACCATCGCCTGATGTCCAAGACAGACGCCTAACACCGGCAACAGCGCCGCCGCCGCGTCGAGGGCGGCGAGAAGCGGCAAACATACGCCCGCCTCAGATGGCGTTTTGGGGCCCGGCGATAAGAGCAGTCCGGACGGCTTCATCGCCAAAAGCTCGTCGACGGCCAAAGCGTCATTGCGGACAAGCCGCGTCTCCGCTCCCGCCTCCCGCAGATACCGAGCCAGCGTCTCCACGAATGAATCGTAATTGTCGATGATGAGGATCATTGCACGTCCGCTGGCGTCTTTGCAGTCGGTCCAGGGGGAATCGGTTCTGAGGAACTCAGTTCTGGCGAACTCGGTTCTGAAGAACTCGGTTCTGGGGGGGTGCGCTCGTCATGGTCTCCCATCATGTCTGGCGCCACGCCTAATAGTTCGACAAAAGCGCGGGCTTTGTCGAGCGTCTCTTCATATTCCCCTGCCGGATCAGACCGCAGCGTTACGCCGCCCCCCACTGGCGTCGCTAACGTTCGACGATGACGGTCCACAATCATTGTACGGATAGCGACGGAGAACTCCGCAGCGCCAGCATCATCTATATAGCCGACAGCGCCGCAATAAGGCCCTCGTCCAACGCTCTCCAAAGCGCCGATGGCGCGCATCGCCTCAATCTTCGGCGCGCCGGTGATCGAGCCGCACGGAAACAAACGGGTCAGCGCCTCAACGGCGCCAAAACCCGGCCGAAGCGTTCCGCTAATCCGGGAAACAAGATGATGCACCGTCTGATAGCTCACGAGCCGACAGATAAAATCTTCGCGCAGCGAATGGTCGGCGCAAACGGAGGACAGATCATTCCGTAGCAAATCGGCGATCATGATGTTTTCCGCCCGATCCTTCGGGTCACGCGTCAATGCGTCGGCCATCGCCTTGTCGTCGACAGGGTCAGGCGACCGCGGCCGCGTGCCCTTAATCGGATCAGCGACAATGCGGAGCGCATCTTCATCACGCCATATACGGAAAAATCGTTCGGGTGAGTTCGATAGAATCAATCCGTCGTCGTGGACAATATAGGCGCCAAACGATGACGCGCTTTTTTCCATCAACTGACGGAATAGACGAAATGCATCAAAATCCTCGCTAGCGGAAAACTGCAGGTGCTGCGCCAGGTTTGCTTGGTAATAATCACCGTTCAAAATCTCCTCACGGACATCTGCGACGGCGCGTTCAAAAGCACTCTGAGAAAACGACGACCGCAAAAACGAGAAAGTTGCGCGCGGTGCGCCAGAAGGGGAAGAAATCTCACCACCCGAGAAGGTGAGCCGATCGGCAAGTTTTTCAACCGCCTCTTTCGAACGCCCACTGATAATTAAGCGTCGCTCTGCGAGGTCGAACGCGGCGATCGCGGCGTAGTCGCCGAACGCCATGTCCGGCAGATCAAAGGGCGAGGCCGGCCCCGCCCCCTTCGGCTCCAGAAGACCGCCGATCTCGTATCCGACAAAGCCGACGAGGCCAGCGCGTAAGGGCGGTTCAGCGCTGCGATCCTTAGCGTCACCGTCCGTCCGCACATTGTCATCGCTGGCGCCATGCGCGCGTTGAAGACGTCGCAAAATTTCAAACGGTCCCGCGCCATTATCTTCTTCAGAAACCGGCGCGCCGTCTAGGAAGACGCGCCCGCGCCGCACCTCAATGCGATGTTGAGGGTCGCAAGCGATAAACGCCCAGCGCGCATCGGCCGCGGCGGCGCCTGAACACAAAAGAACCGAATAGGGCGCATCTGCGAGCGCACTGAAGGCGTCGAACGGATCGCGCCAGGGAAGCATCTTAAACATCATCGCTTTAAGCCTTAGCGCCGGCTGCGCCGCAGGGAAAGCGCATCGCTCGTCTTCGCGCCAAGAACAAGACGCTTGCAGCAAGGTAAAACGTGACGGCGACAGGCAAATCGCCGTAAGCCAAGCGCCATGATCACGCCCTTCTT
Organism: Pseudomonadota bacterium; assembly: GCA_039814575.1. GTDB lineage: Bacteria > Pseudomonadota > Alphaproteobacteria > Caulobacterales > Parvularculaceae > MED-G105. The sequence continues at coordinate 230,812 of JBCCAY010000001.1, read as the reverse complement.
GCCCCATTACGGCGCAAGACCCGCCGATGGAAAGCGCCTCTCGCCATGACGACCGCCGCAGAAACCGCCATGCCAGCGCCGCCGAAGCTGATCCGGGTCGGCGGCGCCGGACGTGTCTTTTTTAATCTCGGCGCGGCAATTTTGATCGTAACGGCGGCCTATTTCGCCCGCGGCGTTCTTATTCCTCTGGTGGTGGCGGGTTTCACTTGTTTCCTCATCTTCACGCTGAAGCAAACGATAAAGGCGACTCCCTTTATTGGCCGCTTCTTTCCAGCCTGGCTCAGCTATGCGCTCGCCTTCACACTCATAGTGACGGTGACGATCTTTTTCGTCGAAATCATCCGTGACAACGCTGAAGCGCTGATCGCCGCTTGGCCACAATATGAAGACCGCCTGCGCGACCTAACGGGCCGGGGCGTCGCTTATTTGCAAGGCCTTGGCGCCTTGCCGCCGGACCTTGTCGACGGCGTTGACGAGTTGCGCTCCGCAGGGCTCGCGGTCATTAACCCGATCTTGCGCGAGTTCGGCGCGGCGATGCGCTCGCTCACGGCCAATTCCGTGGCGATCTTTCTCTACACGGTCTTTATGCTGATCGAGCGCGGGCGCTTCTTCAAGAAAATCCAAAAGCTCAGCGCCAGTGAAGAGCAGCGCGCCGTCGTCAATGAGACGATCTCCGACATCGCGACCATGGTGCGTCAGTACATCACCATGAAAACGAGCACCAATCTCGTTACGGCGACGGTGAGCTATATCATCATGCGGGTGCTCGGCGTCGATTTCGCGGGCTTTTGGGCGCTCTTGATCTTCGTTTTGAACTTCATCCCGATCGTCGGCGCCGTTAGCGCAATCACGCTGCCAGTTTTGCTGGCGCTGGTGCAGCCGGACGGCGGCGGTTTTCGACTCGCCGCTCTGACGCTCGGACTGTTAGTGGGCGCCGAACAGACCATGAGTTCGGTGATCGAACCCCGCCTCATGGGGCGCAGCTTGAACTTAAGCCCGCTCATTATCCTCTTGTCCCTCGCCGTGTGGGGCACGGTTTGGGGCTTCGCCGGGGCGCTTCTCGCCGTGCCGATGACCGTCACGGTGATGATCATCCTCACCCAATTTGAAGCGACCCGGCCCATCGCAATTATGATGTCCGACAATGGCGACATCGCCGCGATCCGCCATGGAAATTCAAGTAAAACGACGGGCTAGCCCGACATCAATTCGTCGACGGCGCGCCAGCCTTCTTCCACAGCGGATTCGAACATCGCGTTCGCCGCGGCGTCCGCATTAGCGATTGTTATGCGGCCATAGCGTTTGCGCGCGCGCATATGCGGGTGGCGCTCATCGTTCCAATCCTCGTGGATTTCATCGAAGAGCGACGAATAATTGTAAGAATACCCATGGGCCCAGCGGTTCACCGTGATGCCCGCAATATCCCTTGCCGGATCAAAGCCGCCGGCGCCGAGCATGCCGGAGAGCTGACTGCGGACGTTGCGCTCAATGGTTTCGTAAGGCGTCAACAAAAGCTCATAGCGGCCTATGCGGTTTTGCTCACGGATCGGCATCTCTTCGCCTGGAACATAGGGGAACCGCTCCATGTGGACGATGATCGGATCGTCCGGATTGTCAGGGTGCTTATAATCGCCGAGGCTCACCGGGAAATCCAACCCGACATCAAAATGATAGCCACCGGGCGATAACACTGCACCGAGACCCAAATTCTTCCATGCGCGCCAATTGGTGAGCGCAACGGAGGTGTAAAGGATTGGCGTTTTTTCCTGGAAAGAAAGCGCCTCGCGTTGCGCCTCAGGAAGCTCCGGACACAGATGGGGGATGATCGAATGATTGCACGCCAAAATGCACGCCTTGGCGCCGACACCATAGGCTTGTCCGCCCCTCACATAGGTAATGACGGTTTCTTTCGCTTTCCCGGCGTCGCCGTCATGGGCGACATTCACGACGGTGCTCTGCAAACGAATGCGCGCGTCAGCGTCGTCCTGGTCGAGTTTTGTATAGTCGAACGGCGTCGTTAGAAGCGCTTCGACGTCGCCTGCCCGCTCTCCCATTGGGGCCACCGACGGAATAAGTGCGCGTACAAGCAATCGCGCAATCGAGGCGTTACCGTCCGGAAAATGATGAATATAGGGCTCGATCGGATCAATCGGCGGAAAGCCAGTCGCGCCCCAACCGGGCATGCCGGTATAAAAGAGCGCCGATAGAGCGGAAATAGCGTCGATACCGCCGCCGGAATTAATCGTGAAGTCTTGCAACAGCTTAACGACGTCCGGCTCATCAAGACCGAGCTTATCCGTCACAAAATCCCGATAACTATGCGTATAGAGATAGTCTTCCTTTTGCGCATCCGTCATGCCGGACAGCCGATCGCGACCATCGGTGAAGAGTTTGACGATCTGTTGTTGGGCACGCTCGGTGATCGGTAAGTGTCGCACGGCGACATGCACTGGCTGATCCGGCTCAGCGACGGGGATATATTCGTTGAAATAGCCCATATCAAAGGGCACGGTGCGCTCTACGCCCCAATGCTCTTTGTCGAAATAAAGCCCGGCGCGTAGACCGTTACGCTTGTAAAAATCCTGATCGAAGGCGGTGTAAAATCGATCGAGATCGACGCCTAACTCACGCAGCAAGCGCTTTACGACGTCAGGATAGCCGGACGGCTCTTGCAATGTTTGCGCGCCGCCATAACCGATCAGGGTGCGGCCGTTCACCGTGAACTCATTGCGTTTTGCATGGCCGCCGAAATCATCGTGATTGTCGAGGATCAAGACTTTGGCGTCCGGATTTTCCCGGCGATAAAAATAGGCGGCGGCAAGACCGCTAATGCCGGCGCCCACCACCACCAGATCGTAAGGGTCGCTGTCCGGTTTTTCGACCGCGCCCCAATCGCGCTGTCCTTCGCGGCCCAATTTATGGGCGACTTCGAACGATCCCGTATGGTTGCCGCGCAGCCCGGTGCGCGCCGGCGGATAATCGCCCAATGCACTTGTTTTCGCGCCGGCTTTCGCGCCATCCATCGACGCCACAATCGACTGCGGCGCTGCGATCGCAGCCAGGCCTGTTGCTGACAGACTTGTTGCTGACAGGCTGGCGGCCGTAACGCCATGCACAAAATCACGGCGCGAAATACGGCGGTCCATGCCGAGGTAGCGATCTTCATTGGTCATGAAACGGAATGCCCTCACACAGTCGACCAGGCGGTCTTGCGATCACAAATCTTCTTGAAAGTTAAGGGAATGACCCCGGTTGAGCAAACCGGCGACGGCCGTCGTTACGGCGAGCGGCTTAGAAATAATACAAAGCGAGCCCGCCGGGCGGAGGGTCAGGGCCCGATAGGCTCGCTCTGCAAAATCGGCGTTCGCCTTAATTCAGCAAGCAGAAATGCAGCTCGCTAAAAACCAGGGGCTCGAAGCGCGCCCGCCGCCATCGGGTCAAGGTCCATGAACGCAGGACCGAAGAACCCAGGGTCAAGGGGTCAGTCGGCGGCGGGCCGCTCGAGCGATTGGATGCGAAGCGCCCGGCCCAGCCTCGGGAAAAACCGGGCCAAGAGCGCCCCATGAGGGCATCCGATAAAGCCGCGCCCTTAACGCCGGAGCGGCCCTACTGCACTAGAGTTACGGTTGCGCTACAGATACTTAGCGGTGAAGAACCCGGAGCCGCCGATGAGCGAAACGCTCACAATGAAGGCGCCTAAGATCAATTCAATGCCGGTCATAGCTTTCTCTCCCCTAGTCAATCACGTCGTTCTCACGACAATTTGACTATGCGAGCCGATTGAGGCCCGTTTCGTCAGAGAATTAGGCTGCGTTAAGGAATTTTTCATGATTCGCGGCGGCATCGAGACCGAATCACAGCGCGCCGCCGCATTCGCGCCTCATCGGAGCCGGAGCGCCCCATTTCAGCCGCATAGGCGATCAATTTTTTCGAAGGCGTAAACCGACGACCGGTCATTGAGACGCTGCCGCCGAGAATCGCGCCGATTATTACCGTCTGAAGTCCGAAACGAACTTTATATTAAGTGCGCTTCGCCTCTTACGCGGCGTTCTCGCCAACGAGGATCTCGCGCTTGCCGGCATGGTTCGCCGGGGAGACGACGCCTTCGTCTTCCATACGCTCGATGAGCGTCGCGGCGCGGTTATACCCGATCTGCAAACGCCGCTGGACGTAAGACGTCGACGCCTTACGGTCGCGCAAAACGATGGCCACCGCCTTATCGTAGAGCGCATCGCCGGAGTTTGTGTTGCCGCCAATATCAAGCCCCGCGATCGCGCCGTCATCATCGTCGCGCATCTCGGTGACTTCTTGGACATAGTCCGGCTTGCCCTGTTTCTTCAGAAACTTCACGACCTTCTCGACTTCATCATCGGAAACAAACGCGCCGTGAACCCGGCGAATGCGCCCGCCGCCGGCCATATGCAACATGTCACCCTGACCGAGGAGCTGTTCAGCGCCCTGTTCGCCGAGAATGGTGCGGCTGTCGATCTTCGAGGTGACCTGGAAACTAATCCGGGTCGGGAAGTTCGCTTTAATCGTGCCGGTGATAACGTCCACCGACGGGCGTTGCGTCGCCATGATGAGGTGAATGCCCGCCGCCCGCGCCATCTGCGCCAGGCGCTGGACCATCGCTTCAATGTCCTTGCCGGCGACCATCATTAAGTCCGCCACCTCGTCAATGATGACGACGATGAACGGCATCGGCTCGTAATTCAGCTCTTCGGTCTCATAGACCGGCTCGCCCGACGTCTCGTCATAGCCTGTATGCACCGTGCGCGTGAGGATCTCGCCGTTTTCATCGGCCTCCAGAACCCGCTGATTGAAGCCGGCGATGTTCCGAACACCGACTTTAGACATGCGCCGATAGCGTTCCTCCATCTCGCGCACGGTCCATTTAAGCGCAACGACCGCCTTGCGCGGGTCCGTCACCACCGGCGAGAGGAGATGCGGAATGCCTTCATAGACCGACAATTCCAACATTTTCGGATCGATCATGATGAGCTTGCAGCGGTCCGGCGGCAATCGATAGAGCAAGGACAAGATCATGGCGTTGATGCCGACGGACTTGCCCGATCCTGTGGTGCCGGCGATCAATAAGTGCGGCATGCGCGCAAGGTCGGCGAACACCGGCTCGCCGCCGATTGATTTGCCTAAGGATAATGTTAGATCGCCCTTTGTACCTTCGAACTCGCCGGCGCCGATCATCTCGCGGATGAAGACGGTCTCGCGATTGAGGTTCGGCAGTTCGATGCCGATGGCGTTGCGCCCCGGAATGACGGCGACGCGCGCGGCGACGGCGCTCATGGAGCGGGCGATGTCGTCAGCCAAACCGATGACGCGAGACGACTTCACGCCGGCCGCCGGCTCCAACTCATAGAGCGTCACGACCGGACCAGGACGCACATTGATGATTTCACCGCGCACGCCGAAGTCCGCGAGCACCGTCTCCAACATGCGCGCGTTCTCATGCAGCGCGTCGTCGGACACCGCCGCGCCTTGTTGCGCCGGCGGTTTGGCGAAGAGATTTAGCGGCGGCAATTCGTAATTGCCCGGCGAGAACACCGGCAAGTCAGGCTGTAACTCGCGCACTTCACGCTTGCTCGCCTTGCGCCTCTGCTCGGTGCGGATGATGTTGCGTTCCGCGCGCAGGGCCGGGCCGTCCGCGTCATGGCCGATTGGCGGAACGCCGTCATCCGGTCCCGCCTCTCCGTCAGCGGCGTCCATTTCCTCGGCGGCGTCATCGTCGAACGCCGGCTGGCGCGCGATAACCGGCGGTTCGCGACGCTCTTCTTCATCCTCATTGAGCTTCAACAAAGCGGCAAGGCGTTCGTTGGCGGCGAGCTTCTCTGATGCCGCGTCATAAAGCGGCTGAACGGCCGCGATCGCCGCATCGCCCAATCTCTCAGCCGCACGGCCGGCGGCGCGGGCGCGGGCCGGCGTTAAGCCGGCGACAAAAGCAAACCCGCCGGCGGCGGCGAGCAATAAGACCGCGCCGACAAGGCCAATATTTATCCGTCCGGGAAGGAAACTGAAAAAGGCGGTCAGGCCGCCGCCAAGACCGTCGCCGATATAGCCGCCAAGGCCGGCCGAGAAGGGCCATGTGACGGGCTCCGGCAAAAGACCGCAAAAACCAGCCGCCAGAATAAGCATGAAGGGCGCGATAACGAACCGCCCCCAAACGAGCGCCGGCGTCGAGGCTGCTTCGCCGGCGGCGTCTTTCGCCGGCACGATGCGCCCGCCCGCGGCCAAGGCGACGCCGCCCCAAAGGACCAAAAGCGGCGGAACCAAAAGCGCCGCGCCGCCGAGCGTTTGCAACGCCATGTCGGCGAGGCCGGCGCCGAGCGGGCCGGCGACATTCGCGACGGGCGCCCCGCTCGCCGTGTTGAAGGTGGGATCGCTAATGGAAAAATCAGCGAAGGCGAGCGCCGACCAAAGCCCCAAAAACACTGTCGCCGCGCCGCCGCCGCGCGCCAGCGCCGCCCGGCGAAAGGCGTCGAGCTGTTCCGGCATCGTCGTCGCCGCGCCGCGGGCCTTCCCGGATTTGCGGGTGGCGCGGGCGGTCGCGCGATTAGTCGAAGAGCGGGTGTTGCGGGCCATAGCGATGATCTCGAATACGAACGGATACAGGGGTCAGAAACGATGACGCCCCCGCATACGCTGACGAGCGACGTCTATGGGGTGCGTCCCCGCTATTTTGCCACGGGGCTGCAGAAAAAGGGTTAATGGATATTAAGACTTTGTTCGGCGCAAATCCGGACGAGCCGCAAAGACCTAACGCCCTGCAAATTCAGGATACGCCTCAAGGCCGAGCTCGCTCTTGTCGAGCCCCGTGCGTTCCTCTTCTGGCTTAATCCGAATGCCAATCGAGTAACGCAACATCACCCAGATCGCGAGGCTCGTGGAAAAGACGAACGCCGCGTTCATAACGACGCCGACCAATTGCCCAACAAGGCTCGCATCGCCATTGGTCCATGGCACGACGAGCGTGCCCCAGATACCGCACAGTAAATGCGCCGGGATCGCGCCGACGACGTCGTCAATGCGGAACCGGTCAAGCAGGGGCACAGCGACGGTTACAATGACGCCGCCGACGGCGCCGATGACCACCGCTTGCCAAACCGCCGGCGCCAAAGGCTCGGCGGTGATCGCCACAAGGCCGCCAATCGCGCCGTTCAAGACAATTGTTAGGTCGATCTTTTTGTAGATGAAGGACGTCATCAAAACGGCCGTGATAACGCCGCCGCACGCCGCCATATTGGTGTTGACGATTACGTTGGCGACGGAAATCGCGTCTTCAACCGTACCAAGAGCGAGTTGCGAGCCGCCATTGAAGCCGAACCAGCCGAGCCAGAGGATAAACGTTCCAAGCGTCGCCAGCGGCAAATTCGAGCCCGGCATCGGCGTCGAGCGCCCCCCCTCAAAACGGCCGTCGCGCGGGCCCAGAACAAAAGCGCCGGCGAGCGCCGCCCAGCCGCCCGTTGCGTGAACAAGCGTTGAGCCCGCGAAGTCGGAAAACCCCCAGCGGGCGTCGAGATAGCCGCCACCCCATTCCCACGAGGCCTGGATCGGATAAATGATCCCCGTCAGGAGCGCGGTGAAAATCAGAAACGGCCAGAGCTTAATGCGTTCCGCCAGCGTGCCGGAGACAATGGACGCCGCGGTCGCCACGAACACCATCTGAAAATACCAGTCGGACGACGCTGCGTAGCCGGTTTCTAAGATGTTGCCGTCATCGGCCGACCACCAACCAAACTTACCAAGGAGGCCGCCGGCCTCAACGCCGTAAATGAGGTTGTAGCCCGTCAACCAAACCATCAAGCCGGCGATGGAAAAGAGCGAGATGTTCTTTAGGCAAATCGTCGCTGCGTTCTTGGAACGAACGAGCCCCGTCTCCAGCATGCAAAAGCCGGCGGCCATGAACATGACGACCATGCCGCAGATCAAAAAGAGAAGCGTATTGAAGACGATCTCAGCGGTTTCACTCGCCGGGGCGATGTCGGCCGCAGCGCCTTGGGCGGCGTCCTGCGCAACCGCCGGCGCCGCGAAGACGGCGAGAACAAAAAGGCTGGCGCCGAGGCGACGCATTATCCGAACCAAGAACTGATTATTCAAAACCGTCGTCATGTCTCGCGATCCCATCCCCGCTTGTCTAACGCTGTCGACGCATTGAAGCGCTCTAGAGCGCGTTGACGTCCTGCTCGCCGGTGCGCACTCTGACGGCGTTCTCTAAATCCAGAACGAAGATTTTGCCGTCGCCGATCGTGTTCGAATTCGCCGCATTGCGGATAGCGTTGACGACAGCGTCGGCCGCATCGTCGGCGACGGCGATCTCTATTTTCACTTTCGGCAGAAAATCCACCGTGTATTCAGCGCCGCGATAGACTTCTGTGTGGCCTTTTTGACGGCCATAGCCGCGAACATCGCTCACCGTCATGCCCGCGACGCCGAGATCAGCGACCGCTGCGCGCACATCGTCCAGTTTCTGCGGCTTCACCACCGCGATGACGTATTTCATGAGCGCCTCCTCAGACTTCTTAGAGCCCGATTGGAAATTCGTGCAACACTGGAAAACCTCTCGAATCAGACGTTATATGGCGACAAATCCATACCGCTCAGGCTCTTAATCTAAAAGAGTAAGAGCCGGAACCGCATAGTCGGGCGGCAAACGACCGTCTGATCCTCTCGTGTCACACTATTTCCCAAGTTTTGAATCGGGCTCTTAGAAAAGCCGAAATTCATCCGCAGGCTGAAACGCTAAGGCGTTCGCTGAGACGTGGCAATGATTTTATGCTGCAGCGCCGCAAAGAGGCTTCAAACGTATCCTAGAACCCGGCTGGGTCGCGGCGGCGCGTCGCCGCAAGACGCCTGGCGCCCCTTGCGAATGGCGGCGTGAAGGCCGATCTTCGCAGCCATGACGGAACCAAACGACACGGACGCTCTCTGCGTTGACGTCGCCATCATTGGCGGCGGCCTAGCAGGCGGCGTCGCCGCTTTGGCGCTTAGCGCCTCGGGCTTTTCAACGGCGCTGATAGACGCGGAGAGCCCGGAAACGCTCACCAACGCGGCCTATGACGGACGGACGACAGCACTCGCCTATGCCAGCGGGCGGCTTTTTCAACGCCTCGGCCTATGGCCGGCGCTTGAAGACGTCGCCTCGCCCATCAATCAGATCCTCGTCACAGACGGCGCATTACACTCGCCGTCCTGCGACGGCGGCACCATGGACGCGCATTTGCGCTTTGACGCCCGCGACCCGGAGAACGGCCTTGATGGGGAGATGCCGCTCGGGTGGATTGTCGAAAACCAACGCATTCGCCGCGCTGTCGCCGACGGCCTCGCCGAGGTGCCGGACACCCATGTGCTCGCGCCGGCGCGGCGTCTAAAAACCGTCAATGAACAAGGCGCGAGCATCACGACGCTCGCCGACGGGCGACGCGTTTCAGCCGCGCTCACCATCGCCGCGGACGGCAAGCGCTCGCGCCTCGCCGCAGAAGCAGGGATTAAAGACCTCACCTGGGGCTATCCCCAAGACGCCATCATTGCCACCGTCCGCCATGAGCGGCCCCATCGCGGCATCGCTCAGGAATATTTTCTGCCGGCCGGTCCGTTCGCCATTCTTCCGATGACGGATAACCGCTCGTCCATCGTTTGGACGGAAACCCGCGGCGCGGCGCGGCGCTATCTAGCGCTCGACGACGCCGCGTTTTTGTCGGCGCTCAAGACACGGTTCGGCGACTATCTCGGCGCCCTCTCCCTTGCCGGCCCGCGCGGCGCCTATCCGTTGAGCTTTCGCTTCGCCCAGCGCTTCTATGGCGAACGCCTCGCGCTCATCGGCGATGCGGCCCATGCGATCCATCCGATCGCCGGCCAGGGCTATAATCTCGGCGTCAAAGACATCGCCGCGCTCGTCGACGTGCTCGTAAAAGCGCGCGGGCTCGGCCAAGACATTGGCGCGGCGGACGTTCTCGCTCAATATGACCGCTGGCGCCGGTTTGACGCCGCCGGCCTCGCCTTCGGCACCGACGTTCTCAATCGTCTGTTCTCGAATAATATTCCGTTCTTACAGGCGGCGCGGCGCATCGGCCTCGCGGCCGTGAACCGCATCGGACCTTTAAAGACCGTGTTTATGAGAGAATCAGGCGCCGACCTAGGCGATTTGCCGACGCTGTTACAGCCGATTTAAGCTGAAACGCCTCGACCTAACCGCGCAGCACTAATTCGCCACGACGCGCTTCAACGCTTTCAAGGCGGGATAAAAAGCTCATGCCCAAGAGGTTCACGCCCAATTGGTCGTCCGGCAGGATGAAGGCTTTGACGTCGTCGACGCGTAGATTATCGATCTCAACCGTCCGTAAGGTGACCATTGCGGCGTTGGTTTCGCCGTTCGCCGTGCGGACAGGGTGCACATAATCGTCAAGCTTAGTGTAAATGCCCGACGCCAAGGCGTCGCTTTCCCTTAGCGCAACATAGCTCGCGCCGGTATCGATCAAGAACGACGCCGGATTGCGGTTGACCGCCGCGGTGACGAAAAACTGATCATGGGCGCCGGGGAGAATGCGCACTTCGGCGCCTGTTCCCGAGTAATAGTCGGAAGGCGGCGGTGCGGCGGCGGCGAAGGTTGGCGGCGCGGCGTCCGCTAGAGTCGCCATGTCGGCTGCAGCGGCGTGTTCGCGAACTTCTAAAAACCGCACGCCTAAGATCGCAACAATGACGACCAAAACCGCAAACACGAAATCCGAACGCATACTCGTCCCCAAAACTGAGGACTGGACATTCCACCGCCAGCCTTAAGGAACGGGCGGACAATCCAATAAATTTTTAACGGTCCCGCCAAGACCTGCACGCGCAAAAGTGACCCAAGCCCGCGCCGAACCGAGATGTCGATGGTTAATCAACGAAGCGCTAAAGCCCCGTTCAATGCGTTAGGTTCGAAAATGCCAATCGCCCGCAATAACGCCGGTGCCGCGCGCGGCGGCAAGATCGGCCGAGCGATACGGCGCGGGGCTTACTGGCGCCCGCTATAAAGGCCTAAGACATCTGTCATGTCATAAAGCCCCGGCGGACGCCCGGCCGCCCACTGGGCGGCGGTGACAGCGCCGCGCGCGAAGAGGTCGCGGTCAATCGCTTTATGGGTCAATTCGATGACTTCTTGCCGGCCCGCAAAGAGCGCTGAGTGTTCGCCGACGATCCCGCCGCCGCGCACTACGGCGAAGCCAATCGCGCCGTCGGCGCGCTTGCCCGAACGGTCATGCGCCGCAACGTCATCAAGCGCGACACCGCGCCCATCTGCCGCCGCGCGGCCAAGCATCAAGGCGGTCCCTGAGGGCGCATCGACTTTGTCTCGGTGGTGGGCTTCGATGATGTCGATGTCATAGTGCGCCGGATCAAGGCGCGCCGCAGCCTCTTTCACCAGCGCCGCCAAGAGATTGACCCCAAGGCTCATATTGCCGGATTTGACAATGGCGGTTTTCTCAGCCGCCCGCACAATCGCCGCTTCTTCTTCAGCAGCAAACCCGGTCGTGCCGATGACCATGGACGTCCCAGTTTCTGCAGCGCGCGCCGCGAGCGCGACACTGGCGCCGGGCGCGGAAAAATCGATCACCGCCGTCGCCGCGTCGAGTTTCGCCGCATCCGTATGCGTTACTTTTAGCCCGAGCGCATCGAGCCCGGCGAGCGGCCCTAAATCCTGGCCGACGGCGGCGCTTTCTGCGCGATCAACGCCGCCAGCGAGAGCGACGCCCGGCGTCTCAACAGCCGCGCGAATAACCGCCCGGCCCATGCGCCCGCCGGCGCCGGCGATCAGAAAACGGTGGGTGGCCATGGAATGTCCTTTATAAATACGAGGCGTCTCGATCGCTCATTTCGGTTCGTGTCGTCGATGCTTATGGGCCCCCTATCAGGGCGTCATACGTCAAGCATCTTCCGTAGTCGATGCTTATTCAATTGGCGCGAATACGGTGTCTACGCGAGATTGCGCTATGGGGTGATAACCGGCGCGCGCCTCAGCGTAAACCGCCGCCGCCCATTCGCGCCTTTCGGTTTGGGATAAATCTTCATAAAGCGGAATAACGTACTTCATACGGCCGACGCGGCGCAAAAAGCCTTCGAGGGGGTCAAACGCCGGCGCATAGTCAGACGCGACAGCGTGACGGTACCAGGCGAAGGCGATCTCAGCGTTCTCTGCTGTGCTCAAGCCAAAAGCGGCGTCTAGATCAGTGTATTGGGTTTCTTGCAAACCCGGTGGCAAGGTATTGATGAAACTCAGCCACTCATGGGTCGACCACGCCTCCGTTTCTAAATCGCTTGCCGCAACCAAGCCTTCGAGCCAGTCCGCTTGCTGGGCGGCGACGGCGCTAAACCGATCGGATTGCGGCGGATCGAACGTTTCCGGAAGGCCGGGCCCCAGAACCCATTCACGAATCTCATCGGCGCTCACCGTGTCCGGGTTCGCCGCCATCAACCGTTCTTGGAGGAAAGCGAGAAAATCCTCCGTCACCACCGCTTTGAACGCGAAGGCGTCGAAATAGTCTTTTAGAAACGCATCAAAAGCGGCGCGACCGAAGCGCTCTTCTAAGAACCGCAAAAAGAAAGCGCCTTTTATGTAAGACACGCGCGTAAAACCGGCGGAGGGGTGATCAATGCCAGCGGGGAGTTTCAGACGCGTGCGCTCCGGGCGTTCGGCGGCGGCGAGCGTTTCCAATAGCTTTTCATGGTCGAGCGCGCGCTCCATCAAGGCCCGCTCCGGCCCGTAAAGCGCCTCCATGATGCGGTTCTCCACATAGGTGGTGAACCCCTCGTTCAGCCAGGCGTCGCGCCACGTGGCGTTGGTGACGAGATTGCCCGACCAGGAATGGGCGATCTCATGGGCGACAACGTCGGTGAGACTTTTATCGCCGGCGACAAGCGTCGGCGTTAGGAAGGTGAGGCGCGGGTTCTCCATGCCGCCATAGGGAAAGCTCGGCGGCAGCACCAGCATATCGTAGCGCTCCCAACGATAAGGGCCATAAAACTGCTCAGCCGCCGTCGCCATGGCTGGCGCATCGGCGAACTCCGCCGCTGAGGCCTCTAGAATATAATCCTCCGCATAGACACCGATTGTGTCGCTGATCGGCTTAAAGGCGAGATCACCCGCAGCGAGAGCAAAAAGATAAGGCGGCACGGGCTGGCGCATTTCAAAGCGATAATCGCCATCGCGCGCGCCGTCGGGGTCTTGGCGCGCCGCCATGAGGGCGAGCGCATCATCCGGCGCGCCGTCAAGACGTATACGCGCCGTATACGTCATGCGTAGCGCCGGCGTATCCTGCAGCGGCGCCATCGAACGGGCATGGATCGCCTGGGCTTGGCTATAGACGAAAGGGCCTTCGCCAGCCGCCGTTTGTTCGGCCGTCAACCATTGCAACCCTGCGGCGCTCGGCGCTGTTTCATAGGCGATGCGCACTTTTGTTGCGCCATCGGGTAATTCGATCGTTAAGGGCGCGCCCATCATCTCGTCCCAGGCGCCGATCAAAAAAGGAGCCGCAGTCCAGACGGATGTCGGCGCGTTATTTTCATCGGAGCCGGAAGGAACAGCGGTGCGGTTAGTGCCCGGCCTCAGCGCCTCGACGCTTGCAATGACGAGGCCCGCCGTATCAAGAACAATTTCTGGCGCATTGGGGTCAAGCCGGTCAAACGCGAGCGTTACAAAGCCCTTCAACGTCCGCTTATCGAAATCGACGACAAGATCAAAGTCAGCGTCCCGAACCGCAACAGCGTCGTAATTAGAATAAGTGAAGACATCGACGCGATCGGCAGCCGCTGGATCAAAGAGCGCCGCTGTTTGCGTGGCTCGCTCGGCTTCTTCAGCTTTCTGCGCCTGGCCCTCACGCCCAATAAGCGCGTCGGCGAGCGCACCGCCCGACAGTCCCGTCACCTCATCGCCGCAACCGACGAGGAACGCCGCTGTCGCAACAAGCAGTGCGCCAAAACAAAATTTTTTGAAGGGGGCGGTCATTCGTTCGACGGTTCTACTCGAACGTAAAGCGCGCAATGGCACGGCGATTGCCGGGCTCGCGCACGCCGTCGGGCGTTTGCACCGCGAGCGTCGTTTCACCGTGACCAACGGCGGCAACGCGCGCAGCTGGCGCGCCAAGATCGATGAGAGCGGCGCGCACCGTCTCCGCACGACGGCGGGAAAGCGGCGCATTATAGCTCGGCGTTCCAGCGGTGTCGGTGTAGCCGTCAATCCGGACAGAAGCGATGTCATAGCCCGAGACGTCGCGCATCTGCGCGGTGAGCAGTTCAGCGGCCTCCGGCGTCAGCGACGCTTTCATCAGCTCGAAATAAACGGTTATTTGAATGGGCTCAGGCACTGGGAGGGGCTGAGGGCTTGGCGGCGGGTTAAAAGCGCGATCCTCCGACTCAGAAGACGCATCCCCATCAGCATCGGTCGCGATATTGGCGCCGGCGCCAGTGTCGCCGTTCGTTTTCAAGTCGGGCTCGGTGTCAACGCCATCCTCAACAAAGTCATCGCCAGAACCGGCGTCGGTCTGCGCCGGGCCGCCGTCGAGAGTGACATCGTCGCCATTTGGATCGTCACTATCGGTTTCCGCAACGCCGGAGATCGCCATCATTTCGGATGCGACAGGAGTGTTTGGCGAGGTCTTGTTCGCCTCCGTCCAGCGATAGCCGACAAAGGCCAAAACGCCGAGGATAGGAATAAAAGCAAGGACAATCGGGACGGAAATCCGATCGGTGTCGTCGTCATCATAACGGCGGGCCATGGCCTGCGTTCCTCGTGCTTCGTCAAACCGTTAGGAAAAGGTTAACCGCGAAAAGCCCGAGCGCCAATGGTCGCAGGGTTAAATCTCGGATCGCTTATGGAGTGCGCCGCCCCATTCAATCAGCAGTCGTGAAAACTAAGAACGGATCGAATAGGGTCAGCCGTCCCAAAAGGTTTTCGCCTTTGCGAAAAAGCCCTTTGACTCCGGGCACGCTTCGTCGCCGCCGGCCTCACAAAACTGTTTCATAAGATCTTTTTGCTTGGCGTTGAGGCCGACCGGCGTTTCGACGCCGATCTCGACGAACATGTCGCCGCGGCCTTTTTGATTGAGGCGGGTCATGCCCTTGCCGCGCACCCGGAACCGACGGCCCGTTTGCGCGCCCTCAGGCACTTTAATCTTCACGCGGCCGCCATCGATGGTCGGGGCTTCAAACTCGCCGCCAAGCGCCGCCGTCGTCATGGGGATGGGCGTGGCGCAATAAAGATCGCCGCCGTCGCGCTCGAAAATCTCGTGGTCTTTGACTTGCACGAAAATATAAAGATCGCCCTCCGGCCCGCCGCGGGGGCCCGTCTCGCCCTCGCCGGCGAGACGAATGCGCGTGCCGCTTTCAATACCGGCGGGGATATCCACCGCTAAGGTGCGCTCGCGCTGCACCCGGCCGACACCGTTACAATC
Source organism: Pseudomonadota bacterium (assembly GCA_039814575.1). Taxonomy (GTDB): domain Bacteria; phylum Pseudomonadota; class Alphaproteobacteria; order Caulobacterales; family Parvularculaceae; genus MED-G105. The sequence goes on along the minus strand of JBCCAY010000001.1, from coordinate 215,378 downwards.
GGGACACGGATCTTTAATGATGCGCCCCTCGCCGCCGCAATCGGGGCAGGTGCGCTCCATGGTGAAAAAGCCCTGCTGAAAACGAACCCGGCCTGAGCCGCGACAGGTCGGGCACGTGGTCGGCCCGGTGCCCGGTTTCGCGCCGGTGCCGTCGCAGGTCTCACACGTCACCGAACCCGGCATTTTTATGGTGGCTTTTTTGCCGGCGAATGCTTCGCTGAGCGAAATTTCTAAAGCGTACTTCAGGTCTGCGCCGCGGCCCGGTCCGCGACCGCGCCCGCCGCCCATGAACTCGTTGAAGATGTCTTCGAAAACATCGCCGAACGCGCCCGCGCCGCCGCCGAACCCAGCTCCGTTTCCAAAGCCCGCGCCATTGCCGCCGCCGTTTTTGAACGCTTCATGGCCGAACCGATCATAGGCGGCGCGTTTTTGCTCGTCGGAAAGAACTTCGTAGGCTTCGTTGACTTCTTTGAATCTTTGCTCCGCTTCAGGATTATCCGGGTTACGATCCGGATGATACTTCATCGCCGCCTTACGGAACGCAGATTTCAGCGCCGCTTGGTCAGCGCTTCTGTCGACGCCAAGGGTTGAATAGAAGTCCTGAGTCATAAAGCTCGCTTCGCCCGCCCTCGCAAAGAAAAACCAAACGCCGCACGTCTCAACCGCTGCTCCGAGGTCTCTAACGCAACCGGTTACAGCGATGCGCCGTCAATGCCTTTTGAGAAAAACACTGACGGCGACAGAGCACGAGGGGCAAGGGCCCTTTTCGCGTTAGTCTTTCTTCTCGCCGTCGACTTCTTCGAAGTCCGCGTCGACAACGTCTTCATCGACAGCATCGGCAGCAGCGCCATCAGCGGCGGCGTCGGCCGCCGCATCGGCTTCCGCGCCCGCTTTATACATCGCCTCGCCAAGCTTCATGCTCGCTTGGAGAAGGGTCTGCGCGGACTCATTGATCGCCTCGGAGGTTGCGTCCTCTTGCGCCAAGACTTCCTTTGTCGCCGCCAACGCTTCTTCGATGGCCGTGCGCTCCTCGGCTTCGATCTTGTCGGAATGCTCCTCCATCGCCTTTTCGGTCTGATGGACGGTGGCTTCGGCTTGGTTGCGCGCTTCAGCGAGGGCCCGGCGTTCTTTGTCGGCCTCGGCGTTCGCTTCAGCGTCCTTCACCATTTGCTCGATGTCGCCGTCCGATAAACCGCCGGAGGCTTGGATGCGGATCGATTGCTCTTTGTTCGTCGCTTTGTCTTTCGCCGACACATGGACGATGCCGTTGGCGTCGATATCGAAGGTGACTTCAACTTGCGGCACGCCGCGCGGCGCCGGCGGGATGCCCACAAGATCGAACTGGCCGAGCATTTTATTGTCAGCCGCCATTTCCCGCTCGCCCTGGAAGACGCGGATCGTCACCGCGGACTGATTGTCTTCCGCCGTTGAGAAGGTCTGCGATTTCTTCGTCGGGATCGTCGTGTTGCGATCAATGAGGCGGGTGAAAACGCCGCCCAAGGTTTCGATGCCGAGGGACAGTGGCGTTACGTCCAACAAGAGAACGTCTTTAACGTCGCCTTGCAGAACGCCGGCTTGGATCGCCGCGCCAAGGGCGACGACTTCGTCCGGGTTCACGCCCTTATGGGGATCGCGGCCGAAAAACTTCTTCACCGTCTCTTGCACGGCTGGCATGCGCGTCATGCCGCCAACGAGAATAACGTCTTCGATATCGCCGGAAGAAAGACCGGCGTCTTTCAACGCCGCCTTGCACGGATCAACGGTGCGCTTAACGAGATCCTCAACGAGGCTTTCAAGCTTCGCACGCGAGAGCTTCATATTAAGGTGCTTCGGACCAGAGGCGTCGGCCGTGATGAACGGCAGGTTCACCTCATAGCTTGTCGTCGAAGACAGCTCTTTCTTAGCTTTCTCCGCTTCCTCTTTCAGGCGTTGCAGCGCGAGTTTATCCTTGCGCAGATCGATGCCTTGATCTTTTTTGAACTCGTCCGCGAGATATTCAACGATGCGCAGGTCAAAGTCTTCACCGCCGAGGAAGGTGTCGCCGTTCGTGGCGAGCACTTCGAAGACGCCGTCGCCGATCTCTAGAATGGAAATATCGAACGTGCCGCCGCCGAGGTCGTAAACGGCGATTTTCTTACCGTCTTTTTTCTCAAGACCGTACGCCAACGCCGCCGCGGTCGGCTCGTTGATGATGCGCAATACCTCAAGGCCGGCGATTTTGCCGGCGTCTTTTGTCGCCTGGCGCTGAGCGTCGTTGAAGTACGCGGGAACCGTAATAACCGCCTGCTCGACCGTGTCACCGAGATAAGCCTCAGCCGTCTCTTTCATTTTTTGCAGGATAAACGCGGAGATTTGCGAGGGCGCGTATTTCTCGCCGCGGCTCTCCACCCAGGCGTCGCCATTGTCCGCTTTGACAATGTCGTAAGGCACCATGCCCTTGTCTTTCGCCACAGTCGGATCGGAGAATGGGCGGCCGATGAGACGTTTAATAGCGAAGAAAGTGTTCTCAGGATTGGTGACCGCCTGGCGTTTCGCCGGCTGGCCGATGAGGCGCTCCTCATCTTCGGTAAAAGCGACAACCGACGGGGTCGTGCGGGCGCCCTCAGCGTTTTCGATGACCTTCGGCTCTTTGCCTTCCATGACAGCGACACAGGAGTTCGTGGTCCCGAGGTCGATCCCGATTACTTTCGCCATTCTTCTCATTCTCCTTCAGCAGGTCGACAACAGCGGCCTGCGCCGCCTCGCGCACTTGGGCGTTCAAAACTGGGGCGTCTAAAAAACGGAACCCCTAATCGCCCGCCCGGCCTTAATCAAGGAAAGCGTTTACGCAACGTCGTTCCCGGATGTCGTCAGCGCCGGGCCGATGTCGACCCCTATTTGATAAACAAAACTTAAAACGGGCGGAGAGCGGCCCTATCAAGACCGTCATCCTTGTTCGCAGCGGGATATAGGAAGACCGTTTTCCCCCTGCAAGCGCCTAACGGGCGCAGGACCAAGGATTTTTGGTCATCCCCGCCCGATTGCTTACATTGGCGCTCCATCTTGCGAGCAATCCCCGACGCTTTCATTGTCGAGAACGCCGGCATTCGCTAACGCTAGCGGGTGATTTCTACGAATTTAAGAGGCGCGCGAGGCTCCATGGACGGCGAAAACAAACCGGATACGACCCCCTTATGGACCTGCGCCGACGTCGAAGCGCTAATGAACGCGCCCTTCGCCGATCTTCTTTTCCGCGCAGCAAAAACGCATCGCGCTCACTTTGATCCGAACGAAGTCCAAGCCTCGCGCCTTCTGTCCATCAAAACCGGCGGCTGCCCCGAAGATTGCGGCTATTGCAGCCAGTCGGCGAAATTCGACACCGGGCTCAAAGCATCGAAACTGATGGCGCGTGAGGCAGTCCTCGCCGAAGCAAAACGCGCTAAAGCCGAAGGCGCATCGCGGTTTTGCATGGGCGCCGCCTGGCGCGGGCCCAAAGACCGGGACATGGAAGCGCTGTGCGCCATGCTCGGCGACGTCAAAGCCCTCGGCCTTGAAACCTGCATGACGCTCGGTATGCTCGATGACGGTCAAGCCGAACAATTACGCGACGCCGGCCTCGACTATTACAACCATAATATCGACACATCGCCGGACTATTACCCGAAAATGGTCTCCACACGAACGTTTGAGGATCGCCTCGAAACGCTCGACAGAGTACGTGCCGCCGGCGTGAAAGTCTGCTGCGGCGGCATTGTCGGCATGGGCGAAGCCGCCGAAGATCGCGTTGGGTTTCTCTTGGCGCTCGCCAGCATGGACCCGCCGCCGGAAAGCGTGCCGATCAACGCGCTGATGCCGATTGACGGCACGCCGCTTGGCGCATCGGACCCTGTTGAGCCGTTAGATTTTGTACGCCTTATCGCCGCCGCGCGCATTCTGATGCCGACATCCTATGTGCGTTTGTCCGCCGGCAGAGAAAATATGAGCGACGAAATGCAAGCCTTGTGCTTTTTCGCCGGCGCGAATTCGATCTTTGTGGGCGATGAACTCTTAACGACGAGCAATCCGGGAAAAACCAAAGACGCGGCGTTATTCGACGCGCTCGGCGTAAAGCTAATCTGACGCGGCCCCTTATGAAAACGAAACGCCGCAACAATATCAGTACTGAGGCTGCGACGCTTCATAAAGACGCCCTCGTCTGGGACAGCCATGGCTGCATGCCGCAAACGATCGACCGATTATCAGGCGCTATCGAACAGTTGAGCCGCTATCGCGAGGGCGGCGTCGACATCTGCCACATCAATATCGGCGACGCTTATCAGCCATTGGAGTCCCTTACTCGTATGGCTGCATTTATGCGCCACTGGATCAAAGCCCATGCTTCGGACTACCGCTTGGCGACGTCGGTCGCGGATATCGAAGAAGCAAAAGCAAACGGCCAACTCGCCGTTGCGTTCGACATCGAAGGCGGTCACGCTGTTCAAGATCAACTCTCGCTGTTAGATCTCTTCTACGATCTCGGCGTTCGTTGGATGCTCCTAAGCTATAACAAAACTAACGCGCTCGCCGGCGGTTGCCATGACGAAGACCCGGGACTTTCTGATCGCGGCCGGGCGTTCGTGGCCGAGATGGCGCGTCTCGGCATGATTACCTGTTGCAGCCACACCGGCTACAAAACTGTGATGGACGTTTTTGACGTCGCATCGAACCCGGTCATATTCTCTCATTCCAACGCACGAACGCTACGCGACCATCCACGAACGTGCCCGATGAATTAATGAAGGCCTGCGCCGCGACGGGCGGCGTTCAATGCATCAATGGCTTCAGCCATTTTCTTGGGGGCGATGCATTGGATCCAGAAAACCTTTTCCGACATATCGACTATGCATGCGAGTTAATCGGCGCCGATCATGTCGGCCTCGGTTTAGATTTTATTTTCGACACCGAGCGAAATGACGAATTCGGACGTTCGTTCGACCCTGCGGAGAAGAGCGATTATTGGCCCAAAGAGCATTACGAAGGCGTTGTCCTATCTGCTGAGGCCAGTTTCGCTCCGGAACAGCTGCCGCAGCTGACCGAATGCATGCTCACCCACGGTTATGATGCGTCAACCATTCGAGGAATTTTAGGCGGCAATATGATGCGCATTGCACGAAAAGTTTGGCGGTGAGCCGTTAACCGCCAATTTCGCGCACGACCCTGAACCCGATCGCATAGCTCCGTTTATCGATCGTTTGGCCTTCACGATAGGCCGCGCGCAAACGCCATCCGCCGGAGTTCCAGGCACCGCCCTTGGTGACCCGCCGGGTGCAATCGGCGTCGTCCGCCGCGCTTAACGGCGCACCATCTTGGCGCTGGGCGTCATGGTCCGCCGCCCAGCAATCCGCCGTCCATTCCCAAACATTTCCGTGCACGTCATAAAGACCGAACGCGTTCTTCGGAAACTGGCCGACCGGAGTCGTTTTCTGTCGGAACCGACCGGCCGGTCCATTATAGGCGTGCGCCCCGTGATAATTGGCGCGGGCGTCGGAGAGCACCTCGCCATCGAACGAAAACGGGCCTTCGCCGCCGGCGCGCGCGGCGTATTCCCACTCCGCTTCGCTCGGCAAGCGATAACGCGCGCCGGTTTTGCCGGACAGCCAGGCGGCGTAATCGAGCGCGTCATAGTAAGAGACGTTCAACACCGGACGCGATCCGCGACCCCAGCCGAGGTCAGACGGCCGGTATGCGCGGCACCCGCCGTCGGCGACGCACGCGTCCCATTCCGCGAACGTCACTTCATAGGCGCCGATGGCGAAGCCGCTCTCAAACTGAACGGCCTTCATCGGTCCTTCAGCGTCCGTTCGCGATGCTTCACCAAGCGGCGATCCGATCGCATAGGACCCCGCCGGCGCGCGCGCCATCAGTGGACAGTCATCACAGTCCCGAAAAAGATCGCCGGCGGGCGCCGGGCGCCGCGCCGCGTCCGCTGAGGCGTCGAGGCTTGCGGCCATGGCCAGGACGGCGATCGGATCATCCTCCATGCTCGCGTCAGCCAGCGCCGCCGCGGCGCGGTCAACATCATCGCCTGACGCAATGTCCGACCCGACGTCAAATTCCTCTTCGCTTCCATAATCAGCGTCACCTTCCGCGATAACGCCGTCTTGCAAGCTTTCCTCCGACCCATCCGGCGAGATGAAAGGATCACCCGCGGCCCGAGCCAACGCCAACGCCTCGCTTGTTTCAGCACCAGCCGCGCCGAACGCCGACGAGGACGCGGCGTCCTCGGACGCCAACGCCGCAATGGTTTCATCAAGGCGCGTGGCGACAGACGGCGCGACAGACGCCTTCACATCCGGCGCCGCAACCGCTTGAACGCTTTCGAGACGCTCGGGTTTTGGCGACGCTGCTCGCCCGGCGAAGGCGCCCTTTGCCGGCATGACCTCAGCGCGCGCCGCAGCGACGGCGACGGACGGTTCTTTAGCGGCGTCAACGGCTTTCTTCGAACCGCCGCCCAACCCAACGGCGCCCGCCGTAAGGAGTCCGGCCGCGGCGACAAAAACCCCTAAAGCGCCCATCGCCTTCGGCGCGCCGAGACCGGCGGCGACCGTGCGCAAGGTCACGCCGGCATTGGCGGTCGGCTCCATCACGCCCGCTTCGGCGGCAATTGGACGGGCGGCCGCTAATTCGATTTCTTCAAGCACAAACTTCCAACGCGGATCGCTCGTGGCGCCGGCCCAACCGGCGAGGTTAATCGCCGTCACCGCCGCGAACGGACCGTCAGACCCAAGCGGCGCGCCGGCGCCTAAAGTCAACGGCACTAACCGTGACCCCGAGGCGGCCTCAGCGCACGCGGTCAAGACTTCGGCGTTCGACGCCACATCGCGCGACCAAACAACAATCGTCGCGACGACGGGGCGGGGGTCTAAATCACCCGTATCATGCAGGCCGATCGCCATTGCATGGCCAGCCGCCTCAAGCGCCAGCGCAACACGTTCACCCAACCGAACGGCGTCCGCCGAAAATAATAATCGAACCTTGGCCATAAGCGTCCAAAAGCTAAATAGAGTGCATACGGATAAACAACGATAGATCGCGGTAGGCTGTTAAAGTGGACCGGCGGCGTGACGCAGAACCAAGCCGCGACGCCGTGCGATGATCGAGGGCGCATGAAATGCGCGCCGCACGAGTCCAACACGCAAGATTACCCTTCATTGGTTTGCCGCCCGGACGCAAGCCCCCGCTGCGCATCGAGCGCGAATTCAAAATGAAAGATTAGTGCGATTATGTTCTTGTATTGTTCTCTTTTTGGGGTATTATTTATGACGATGTACGGCGCTTTCGTTCCTCTTTGAAGCACGCGACATCACCATTACGCCCCCAAGAGCGTCGCTTGCGTAAGTGTTTCGAGCGACGCACCGACCTCGCTAACGGACTGTTTCGCCTTGAGTTTAATCTCGAGATTACGAAAGCCCGTCGACCGCTTATGCGCTCGACCAGATGATCGGAGCGTCGCCCATGGTCGCCCAACTCGCCACCTTCGCCTTTCATGGCGTCGACGCCCGAAAGGTGGACGTGCAGGTTCAAGTTTCTGGCGGCGCCAATGCATTTTCGATTGTCGGCCTGCCGGATAAAGCGGTGAGCGAAGCGCGCGAACGGGTCCGCGCCGCGCTCTCGGCGATCGGCCTCGGGCTGCCGCCAAAGCGCGTCACCGTGAACCTTGCGCCGGCGGACTTGCCCAAGGAAGGCGCGCATTTCGATTTAGCGATTGCGCTGGCTTTAATAGCGGAGATGGGCGCAGCGCCGAAGGACGCCGTTGACGGCTACGCCGTGCTCGGAGAATTGGGGCTCGACGGTTCGATCGCGCGGGTGAACGGGGTGCTGCCGGCGGCGATCGCCGCCAACGCCCTTGGCTTGGGACTGATTTGTCCTGCGGGCAATGGCGCGGAAGCGGCGTGGGCGGGCGATGGTCTGTCGATCCTAGCGCCGGGATCGATCATTCAACTCATCAATCATTTTAAGGGCGTGCAAATCCTCAGCGCGCCAGAACCGCACGCGCCAACCCAGTCGCGTTCTAATGAGCGCCTAGCGCAACAGAATGAAGCGCTGACAGGCCTCGACCTCGCTGAGGTGAAGGGACAAGAGAGCGCCAAACGCGCCCTCGAAGTGGCGGCGGCCGGCGGCCATAATCTCTTGATGATCGGTCCACCAGGCGCTGGCAAGTCCATGCTCGCCGCGCGCCTTCCAGGGCTCTTACCGCCGCTGTCGCCGGCTGAGATGCTTGACGTTTCGATGGTGCAATCAGTGTCGGGCCTATTGGAAGATGGGCGCCTCACCAGCGCGCGCCCCTTTCGCGCGCCGCACCATTCCGCATCCATGGCGGCGATGGTCGGCGGCGGCGCAAAAGCGCGTCCGGGCGAAGCCTCCCTCGCTCATCATGGCGTTTTGTTCTTAGACGAGCTGCCGGAGTTCTCGCCGCAGGTGCTCGATAGTTTGCGTCAGCCCCTAGAGACGGGCGACGTCATGATCGCGCGCGCCAACTGCCATGTGCGCTATCCGGCCCGCTTTCAACTCGTGGCCGCGATGAACCCCTGCCGCTGCGGTTATGGTAAAGCGTCAGGCCGCGCCTGCGGGCGCGGCGCCAATTGCGAAGCCGTTTATCAATCGCGGGTGTCGGGCCCGCTGCTCGATCGCATGGATTTGTCGATCGACCTCTTGCCGGTGACGCCAACCGATCTCGCCACGCCATCAGCCGGCGAAACAAGCGCCACCGTCGCCGCCCGCGTCGCGGCCGCACGGGAGGCCGCCGTTCAACGCCGGCAAGAGCTTGATGCAAAAACCACCGTTTCACCTAAGACGACGCCGTCATCAAATGGCGATAGCCGCCCGTCAGGAGCGTCTGGCGCATACGCGCTAAACGCCGCGCTTCCTGATCGTTTGATACCCGCCGTCGCGACGCCTGACGCGGAGGGGGCGGCGCTGCTGACGCGGGCGTGCGAAACGCTCGGACTATCCGCACGCGCTTATCACCGCGCCCTGAAGCTCGCGCGCACGCTTGCCGATCTAGACGGAACGGACGCCGTTAAGCGGCGTCACATCGCCGAAGCGATAAGCTATCGGCGCCGCGATGCTGGGCTTGGCTCCAATGCCGCCTCTATGGCCGCCTCTGGCGAAGGCGTTCGCCTGGCGAAAACCGCAGGACCGGACAATGGGTCCGATCGACGGTTAATCACAGGTTAAGGAGACATTGAGGAGACATAAGCAGACACAGCGCGCCGGTCGAACTCGGAACGCCGCCGAGCATGATCGATAAAATCGCCCATTAACCCTTAGCCCTAATCATTTCTTTATACCGCGGGCGTTAAGCACAAGGCGTTTGATGGGATTCTTTCGCCATGGGCCAGAACGAGACGCGCGGCGCCGCCATTGGGTCGAGTGCAGCGCTTAGCCAAGACGCCTCAAGGGCCGTCGCAGAACAAGAACCGGCAGGCGCTTTCGGTCGGGCCGTCGCTGACAACGGTCCGTCTGCCAGCGAACAAAAAGGCGAGACCGCCAGCGGCGAACTCGTCGTTTTAACCGACCCCGACGGTCTTATTCGCTTTGTCAGTCGCAGTTTTGTTGAGCTTTTTGGCTGCTCCTCAGCCGACTGGCGCGGGCGATCGTTCGATCCGTATGACGGCCCGCCCAGATCGGAAGAGATCGTTCGGTTCCGGACGATCGCTCAGACCAAAACCGGCCGACGTATGATCGATTGGGAGATGAACAAATGCCCAGACGGCGAGACGGTCTATGGCGGCCGCTTAACGCCGGAACGACGCACCGCAACGCACGCGATTACGCCGCCGGCGTCTGAAAATTCTTCACAGGACAGCGACGCGGGCGATCAGCCCTTCTTTGTGGCGACGATGAGCCATGAAATGCGTACGCCGCTTAACGGCGTCATCGGCATGGCGAATCTCCTGCTCGACACGGAGTTAACCGCGCATCAGAAAAGTTACGCCGAAGCCATTCGTGATTCCGGCGCCAATCTCCTTCATCTGATCAACCAAATCCTCGACTACGCCAAACTGCGGTCGGGAAAGATCGATCTGGAAACAGCGCCCTTTAACCCCGAAGCCCTCGTTCAAGGCGTCACGGAACTGCTTGCGCCGCGCGCTGCGGATAAAGGCGTCGACATCGCTGCGGCCGTCGATCCTGCAACGCCGTTGCGACTAATGGGCGATGAGGCGCGTCTGCGCCAAATCTTAACCAACCTCGTCGGCAACGCCGTAAAGTTCACAGACCGCGGCGGGATCGCCGTGACGGCGACCGCCGAAATCGCGGCGGCTAACAATGCCGTTGAAGACAACGCCGAAGAGGGGCGGGTGCGTTTCTCCATCACGGTGCGCGACACCGGCGTCGGCATCGCGGAAGCGGCGCTCGCCAATATTTTTGACGACTTCGAACAGACCGGCGAGGGAGCCCGGCGCGTCGAAGGCGCGGGGCTCGGTCTTGCGATTACGCGCCGTTTGGTGACCAGCATGGGCGGCGACATCGCCGTAGAAAGCACCCTCGGCGAAGGCAGCGCCTTTACATTTTCCATCGAGACCGCCGTCGCGCCGGCGCCCGCGGGCGATAAAGCGACCCCTAAGACACAGCCGACCCTTAGCGACACCCCCGCCGCGCCGCGCCGCGCGGCCGCAGGACAGACCGTCGTGTCGCTCACTGAATCGCGGACGCTCGCGGACACTATAAGTACACAAATGAAATGGTTCGGCGCTGAAGCTTGCCATTCGGCGCAAACGCCCGAGGAGGCCGCCGCATTGCTGGAGCGCGCCGCCGCAGACGGCGCGCCGGCGCTGTTTCTTTGCGATTGGGCGTTCGTCGACGCAATCCCGACAGAAGCGCTCGGCGCGAGCGCGAGAGCAATTATTCTAGCGCCGCAAAAAGCGCGCGACCAGGTCGCCGAAGCCCGTCGCAACGGTTATGACGGCTATCTGATTAAGCCGATGCGCCGCGTCACCCTCGCTCGGGAATTGATGCGGGCCGGCGGACAAAAAAATCACGGCGGCGTAATGCGGACGATCGAGACGGCGCCGCGAACCGATTCGACCGCCGCAAATGATCAAAACATCATCGAGAACCAAACGGACGGACGTCGCCAATCAACATCCAAGAACGACGCCACCTCCCAAGGAGCGTTGAGTCAAGGAGCGTTGAGTCAGGGCGATGTAGAGGCAAACCATTCCGGCTCAAGCCGTTCTGGACAGGACCCTCAACGTCCGCGCCCAAACAGCGCGACAAGCGCCAGTCTGCGTATTCTGTTGGCGGAGGACAACCAGATTAACGCCGTTCTCGCCAGCACGCTGATCAAACGCGCCGGGGCCGGCGTCGATATCGCGACAAACGGCGCCGAAGCCGTCGACGCGGCGGCGCGGCGGCGATACGACCTGATCTTTATGGACATGCACATGCCGCAGATGGACGGTTTGGAGGCGACCGAACGCATCCGCGCCGCCGAGGCGAATAATGCAGCGACAGACAGCGCGGCGCGGCGCACGCCGATCATCGCATTGACCGCCAACGCCATGGAACAGGACAGGCGCAAATGCATCGCGGCCGGTATGGACGATTTTCTTTCAAAGCCGTTCGAAGCGAACGATTTAAACGCCATGCTGGAAAAGTGGGCGGAGGCTGACGACAACGCCTCGGCCGGCGCCGCCTAAAGCCGGTTCGCAGAAATACTAGGCCCCATATTGCGGCTCTTATCTCGCAAGCGTGATTTTCCGCCGGCGACGCCCTCTTCGCACGGGCACGCCTTTTTGTCGTCACGAACACCAGTAAGCTCCGCCTAACTGAAAAGGCGCGACGCGTCCGCAACACTTTTATTCTCACGCAATCGCAGCGAAACGGCCTATGCCCGCCGAACAAAGACGTCGGTGACGACCCGGGAGACGACCCAAACAATGACGGCCTCGTCCGAAAACACGAACGACAAACCAGCGGTCCGCCTGGCGACGCTCTTCAATGCGCTCACCAAACGCAAAGCGCTAGCGATGTTCGTCTTAGGCTTTTCCTCAGGCCTGCCTTACGTCCTCATCACCGGCACTATGAATGCTTGGTTCACGAATGAAAACGTCGACATTAAGACAATCGGCGTCTTCTCATGGATCATCATCATTTACGGCTTTAAATTCCTGTGGTCGCCGGCCGTTGATCGCGCGCCGGCGCCGCGCCTTTTCTCCATGGGGCAAAGGCGCGCGGGCATCTTCCTCTTTCAGATCATTATTATCGCCGCCCTCGCCGTCATCGCGACCGCCTCGCCGCAATCGCAGATCGGCTTAATGGCTCTGGCGGCTGTCCTCTGCACGATCGCCGCCTCTTCCCAAGATGTCCTCATCGACGCATGGCGCATCGAAGTCGCCGACGAAGAGACGAGCATTGACTTACTGTCGTCGGTTTATCAAATCGGGTTTCGGGTCGCGGCCATTCTAGGCGGCGCGGGCGCGCTCATTCTGGCGGCGCGCATTGGCTGGAACGACACTTTCCGCCTCTTGGCGATACTTATGGCGTTTGCGGTCTCCGGCGCGTTTCTCGCCGTCGACAGCCCCATCGCCAACCGCAATCTCAACGTCGACGAAACCGCGCCGCCGCAACGCTTGCGAAATCTCGCCATAACGCCAGTGCTGCTCGGATGGGGCTGGTCGTTTATCGCCTTGTTCGGCTTCATGGCGTTTGCGCTTGATCGTCCGGGCGAAGCGAACGCCCGCGTCTTCACGCTGCAAACAGGACCTTTAATCGTCCTTGCATCAGTTATCGCACCGGTCGCCGTCGCCGCCCTTTTATTGCGGGTGACGCAATCGCAAGGCGCCCACACCGCCGATGGACTGAAAGACACCGCTCCCGACACCACTCCCTGGCCGATGCAGCGCGTCTTCGATGTGTTGTACACGTCGGTTCTTGCGCCGATGATCGACATCGTTCAACGCCTCGGGCCGAGCGCCGTTCTCGTATTGGCGCTCATCTTGTCCTACCGCTTCACCGATCTCGTCTGGGGCGCCTTCGCTTATCCCTTTTATCTCGGCGAAAATTTCGGCGCGTTGGGACACACCAATGACGAGGTAGCGATCGCGTCGAAACTATTTGGCTCGCTTATGACCTTCGCCGGCATTTCTTTGGGCGCGGCGTTGGTGCTGAAATTCGGGCGCATGCCGTCTTTGTTCTTGGGCGCCGTCTTAGCGGCGGCGACAAATCTGTTGTTCGCCGATCTGGCGCAAGGGGGGGCGCTCACGCATGGCTTCATGTCCGCGACCCACCTTTACGGGGTGTTCGGCGTGTTCCAACCGCTGGTGGATTTTCTCGCTCTCGACGTCACGGTCGATGAACGCTTGAGCCGATTGATGATCGTCATCGCGGCGGAGAATTTGTCCGTCGGCATCGCCAGCGCCGCAATCGTCGTTTATCTCTCGTCGATCGCCAACCCGAAATACGCTGCCGTGCAATACGCGTTATTCGCATCACTGACGATGTTGATCGGCTCGCTGGGCCGTGGCGCGCTTGGCGAACTCATCGAACTGCGCGGCTTCGCCTATGTCTTTTACCTTACGGCGGCCCTTGGCGGCATCGCGGTGCTAACGACGGGACTAGAATGGCGTCGCCAAAGCGCTCTTAAAGGCTCAGGCGATCAGTCCGAGACTGTAAGCACTGATTGAGACGCAATGGGCAGACGCTGTCACAAACGCTTTGCTCAGCTAAGGCTTGCCTAACGACCCGTCGCTAAACAATCCGCAAGATCCGGGGCCGGCGCATCCGCCGACAAAGCGCCGGCCCGCAGCGCTTCCACGCGATTAACGCCGGTCTCATCCGGATAAAGAACAAGCATCACCGCGCACGCGACGAAATCATAGCGGCGAAATTCGCCGGCGCCTTCACGCCGCGTCAAGGTCGCCGCGCCGAGCAAGTCATCTAAATGGTCGGCGCTGCGGCCGGCGAGGTCATCTTCAACATAGGCTGTTGTCGCCGGCGCGGCTGCCTTCTTGTCGCCGCCGGTGGGGTCGAGAGCCTCTTTCGAAGCGCCCGCACAACCAGTCATTAAAGCAGCTGACCCAAGCGCCAGGAGATGACGAACACCACGCCAGCTATCATTTAATCTGTATTGGGATAAATAACCCATCGATCGCGCTCACCCAGACCTTAATTGACTTGTCTTCCGCCGGCGTGACGGCCGATCATCTTCCGCGCCGCCTTATCCGCCGCGCCAGTTTTGCGACGTTCTTATTGCCGCGCGATATTCGCGACATATGCCTTTTCTCGCCTTGCTTCGCCTTACGCGCAAGCTTAAAGATCGGAAAACGCATCTCTCCTCCCATCGCCTCGGCGATTTCGCTAAAGGACGCCCCCTCCATGACCGCACTCGCTCTCGACGTCGTCGGCGTCGGCAACGCCATCGTCGACGTTCTCGCAAATTCGGACGAAGCCTTTCTCGCCGACCACCACATCGTCAAAGGCGGCATGACGCTCATCGACGAGGCGCAAGCCGCGGCGATATATGGCGCGATGGCGCCGGGCGTTGAGGTCTCTGGCGGATCAGCGGCGAACACCATCGCCTGCCTCGCCTCGCTCGGTGGACGCGGCGGGTTTATCGGCAAAGTCGCCGACGACGCCCTTGGCGGAATTTTCGCCCACGACCTTAAAAGCCTCGGCGTCGACTTTCAGACAACGCCCTTGCAGGACGGCCCCGGCACTGGCCGTTGCCTCGTCAACGTAACGCCCGACGCTCAACGCTCCATGAGCACGTTTCTCGGCGCAGCCGGGTTTGTCTCGCCCGACGACGTCAATCCGGGCTTCATCGCCGGCGCGGCCGTCACCTATTTCGAAGGCTATCTCTTTGAGCAGGAAACGCCGCGCCAAGGCTTTGTCAAAGCCTGCGAAGCGGCGCGGGCCGCAGGGCGCAAAACCGCCCTCACCTTGTCCGATTCCGGCTGCGTTGAACGCAACCACCAAGCCTTCACCGATTTTATCGCCGCCCATGTGGATATTCTGTTCGCCAATGAAGACGAAGCGCGCGCGCTTTTCGGCGACGGCGACTTAGAAGCCGCCGCCCGCGCTGCTTGCCCGTTGACGGCGGTGACGCGCTCCGAACACGGATCGGTGTTAATCCCGCGCGATGGGGATACTGTCAACGTCGACGCCATTCCGCCGGCGCAACTCGTCGACACCACCGGCGCGGGCGATGCTTACGCGGCCGGCATGTTGTTCGGCATCGCCAGGGAATTGCCATTAGCGACGGCGGGCGCGCTCGGCGCCCTCGCCGCGAGCGAAGTCATCAGCCATTTCGGCGCGCGGCCGCAAACCTCGCTAGAAGCGCTCGCGGAAAACGCCGGCCTTATCTAGCAGCACCGGGCTTACTCTGGGCCTTGGTCATCGCGTTCGCCGCGAATGGTTAGAAATTGCGGGCCTGCGCCTATACGCCCCGTGACGCGACCGGCCGGGCCGCTGATGATAAACGGGTGATCTTCAAGGCCAGGCAAATCGACCGCCAAGAAGGCCGCGTCACCGCTCGCCTCATACCGCCTTAAAATCCGCACGCGCCGAACAGGCGCATTGCTGCTAGCGCCGTCATGATGCGCATCATCAACAATAGGCGCATCACGGAAGACCGGCGACAGAGCAGCGCCGTCTTGCCCAATAACGCGCAAATGAGCGTCGATCCATGTTGCGAGCTCTTGTTCACCGGCGGCAAGTTCCACGCGCGATATGACGCCGTCTTTGTTCTTGTCGATTGACGTTAAGGACGCTGGATCGAGCAGTGTTTCGCAATGGATAGCCGCGCCGTCATCGCGAACTTTTAAGGCGTCATGGCCGCCACGATGAGCAAGCGCTGAGGACGAAGCCAACAGCGCGCCCACAAGAACAATTCGCGCGACAAGGCGTTCCTTTAAGTTTCTCCGATCTCTTCTGTTGTATACAGACATAGTGCAACTCTCACCTTCGGCGGAAAGATGAATCCGGCGTTCCGAAGACGCAGCGCGGGATATAGGGATAATCATCCGTTACGTAATAATGATAGACCCCGCCGGGGAATTCAGGCGTGACGCCGAAACGGCCGCCGCATTCGTCAAGATCGCCGGACGCCGCGACATATTCCCAGTCCTGACGGAACGTGCCGTCATAAGCGCCGCCTGGCCCGCTGCCGCGTGCACCGGATCGCAGTTCCCAACTGGCTTCTATCACCGTTAAGCCGCTGGCGGCGTCGTTCGGATCGTTGTAGCCATAGCGCAAATAGAACGGAAATCCGTCTGCTGCGTATCCGCCGAGCACCATGTCGGCAGGCGGCGCATCTGTTTCACCGGCGGCGTTGATCAGCCCTTCCATAAGACCGTGATAGTGATAGGCGCCCGTCGGCTGGACATGGGCGTTGTTGCAGTCGGTGCCGAGCCAAGCGAATTCAGCGCCCACTGTAGAGCCTTCAGCGAGGCCCGGCGTAACCGCCTCATATTGCCAAACACCGGCGTTCTGGAAACTCTCCGCCGTGTCCCGTTCAAGCCGCACGCCGTCAATCGTTAGTCCGAACTCCGCCATTTCGGTAGCCGTCGACGTTTTGACAGGCGTGTTCGGAATAAAGAAGAGTTTCGATTGGGCGCTGATCGCGTTCGGATTGCCGCTATTGGGGAAAGCGCCCGTCGCATGGCTAGGCATCTCATTAACCGTATACGCCGTTTCAGCGCCTTGATCTTGCGTCGAGACGCTTGTGGCAGCTGGCGGATCGACATCGCAGGCCCAATCGGCGCGCGCCGAGAAATCACCAAGCACCGTGCGGTCCGTCGTGCTGTCAGCGCCAACCCAAACCTCAATGGCGACGGTGTCGTTCACGGTCACGCCATTGCCATCGTCCGCAGTAATCTCAAAAACGAGCGTCTCACGGACGCTGACGGACGGCAACGTCACGATAGGGTCTTCCAAGCTAGCGCTAGAAAGAGAGGTCGCGGCGCCGGAGATCTGTGTCCACGTCACCGAAGCGCAGCCTGCCGTATTTTCGCTCACCGTCGCATTAAGGGCGACCGCCTGTCCGCCGGCGCCGATCCGACCCAAACCGCCGTCGACGGCCGTGACGGCGCACGGATCATTCGAACCATTCGTAGCTGAATTATCGCTTGTCGTCGAAGCAGAACTTGAAGCGTCGTCCGCGCTGCTGCACGCCTGGCACACGCCAAGTGCCAGCGCAGCGCCCGCGCTGAGGAAAATCCGCACCTAAACCTGCTCCCGTCCCGTTTTCTTGCGTTCGGAAAGCCGCGCTCCCAGTCGCAACCCACCCGTTAGCGCGCCTCAAAACGCCGCCAACGGTCCTTTAACGGACGGATGTAAGTTTTCCGTCGCCTTCAATGTAAAAAAGTCTGCTAAGTGTTACGTCTTAGCCGCTACTTCTTTCGCGCGGCCTTTTCGTCGAGCCCTGAAACGCCTTCACGGGCCGCCAGCACAGCGGCGATATCGCCGGGCGCCACATCGCAAGCGGTCAAGAAAACGCTCAGATGGTAAAGAACATCGGCCGTTTCTTCCGCAAGCGCCGCTTTATCCCCCGCGACGCCGGCGATCACCGCTTCAACCGCTTCTTCGCCGAACTTTTTGGCGCACCGCTCAGGGCCTTCGCTTAGCAAGCGCGCCGTATACGATGTATCTGGATCGCCATTACGGCGCGCGGCCGCAGTTTGCAAAAGACGGTCGAACGCAGCACCAAGAGTATTGTCAGCCATGGGTCTCAGCCTTCTCGTTATCGCCTTTTCCTCAGCTTACCGAGGTATTGAGCAAGGGTTCACGCACCGCTGCGCCGCCAGCGGCCAGGGCCGCGCGCGCCTCGGCGATTGTGAACTCGCCAAAATGGAAAATTGACGCAGCTAAAACCGCGCTCGCGCGGCCGTCAATCGCCGCTTCCACAAGATGCTGCAACGTTCCGGCGCCGCCGGAAGCGATCACAGGCACCGACGTCGCCTCAACGACAGCGCGCGTCAAAGCAATGTCATAGCCCGCTTTACCGCCGTCCGCGTCCATCGACGTTAAAAGAATCTCTCCCGCCCCGCGCGCCGCGGACGCTTTGGCGAACTCGATCGCATCAATGCCGGTCGGCGTGCGCCCACCGTGGGTGAAAATGTCCCATTTGCCCTCGCCGACCCGGCGCGCGTCAATGGCGACGACGACGCATTGGGCGCCGAACTGCGCGGCGGCTTCCGTCAAGAGTTCCGGCGTTTTCACCGCCGCGGTGTTCACCGCGACCTTATCAGCACCGGCGAGCAACAAACGTCGGAAATCGTCCGTGCTGCGCACGCCGCCGCCGACGGTCAAGGGCATAAAACACCGCTCAGCGACCTCGGCGACTTTGTCGAGCATAATCCCGCGGCCTTCATGGCTTGCGGAAATATCCAAGAAACAAAGCTCGTCCGCGCCCGCTGCGTCATAGGCGAGCGCCGCCTCCACCGGATCGCCGGCGTCGCGAAGATCAACAAACTGTACGCCTTTCACGACGCGGCCGTCTTTCACGTCAAGGCAGGGAATGATCCGGGTTTTGAGCATTATTCGTCTTTGGTTTTAACAAGGCGCGGTCCATCATTGGCCGGCGCTATCGGAGCGTCGGGAGCGGGAGCAGCCTCGTCAATCGACGACGCATCGCGCCCGTCGAATGGGTCTACGCCCCCAGGCGACGAACGCCAATAGGCAGGCATCGCCAAAAGCGCCTCCCATAGGGGCAAAGCGTCGCGTGCGGCGGCGTCGGCGGTCGAAGCTTTAGCGCCAGCGACAAAGCCCGCAGCGCGGTGGAGCGCGGCGGCGCTTTCAGCCTCTTGCCCAACTCTCTCCGACGCCGGCCCCGCAGCGCCTAGCAACGCCTCCGAAGCAAGACGTTGGGCGACGACTGCGTCATTCAGTTTTCCAAGGCGATCCTGCAACTCCGCCAGCACTAAGAAAAAAGGTTTACGCGCCTCTTTGGGGTAGAGCCCGCGGAAGATTTGCGCCGCGTACCGAAACTTTTTCAGCTCTAATCGAAGGCCGTGCATCGTTTCCATGTCTTGCAACGTCGCCGCTTCCCCTGCGACGCGCGCGCGCTGATAGGCTTTATCAAGCGCTAGCCGTGCGAAGTCCTCCGTAGGCCGATAAAGAGCGGGATCGCCCCCTTCCCGCCATGGCGACAAAAGGCCCGCTTCAACAAAATCCAAAAGAAAGTGGGCGAACTCCGTCGATTGCAGCGCCGTCCGCGCGGTGCGCCACCGCCGTCCTTGTTCAACGGCGCCGGCGCGGCGCAAGCGCAAGCGGCCAACGCCGTCCGGATCGATATCGGCCAGCAATGGATCAAGCGCCGGCAACGTGTCGCCTAAGAAAACGTCCCAATCGCGACCGGCGCCGATGAGGCGGGCATAGTCGCGCGCTTTTTCCGCAAGACTGCGCAAATAGGGGCTCGAAGCGCTTTTCCGAAAAACTTTTTCGAAGGCGCGAAACCGCCGCATCGCGACGCGCGCGCGCCGCCCAGCTTCTCCGCCGGCTTGCCCGCCGACAACATCGTCATCGCTAACGTCCGCGCCTGTCAGCTCATCGTTTGCGGCGCCGTCAATGCGAGGGGTCGGGCCAATCGTGGCGTCGCCGCCGCACAAATGCGACGCCGCGACACATAAGTTAGCGGCGCTTGTCTGGACGCCGTCGGTGAGAACATCCGCGGCGCGCGCGCCCTCTGCGGCGCCGGCTTTTAGCGGCGTTTGCAAAGCGAGTTCAGCAATTTTAGCGAAGGGCGGCGCATAGGGCGCGCCGCCCGATAAATGCAAACGTCCCCGCCCGTCTTCGATAAGCGCACGCGCTAAATCGAACAGCCCCTCCCCGGCCCCGCTTAACAAGCCGAGGCTCAATTCCGCGAAGGACCGGTGCGGCGGGTGCTGATCAATATCGGTTTCTTCGGCGCGACCAACGGTGATGACGGCCTCGATTACAGCATCGCCATAAAGCAAAATCGCCGACCACTGATCACAGGAAAGAAGGCCGATCGTCCTATAGGCGCCCGCGGCGACGCGAAGTCGCTCAGCAGCATCCGGGGGCAGACGAACGTCATCGATGAAAGGTTGCGCCATGGACACATCGACGCGCGCCAAGTCCGCAGCTGTGTTCGCTAGGGCCTCACGCGCAAAAGGCCCCTCGCCGCCCTCCCCCGGCCGAGCGGCCGACGAGGCGAAAAGCAGTGCTGGAATGAAAAAGTCTTGTCGGCGCCGACGAAACAAAACGCCGACGCCCGTTTCCTCGCGCCACAACGCCATGGCGTTGCGCGCCAAAAGATAATCATCCGTATCAAAATAGGCCGCGCGACGTCGGCGCCAGTGGGCCGCAGCGCCCGCCTCGGCGCGACGTGCGCCATAGACCGGCCCATCGCCCGACAACGCCGCCCCCAGAAGCGGCGCGCGCGCCAAAGCGGCGAGATCGGCCGGAGCGCCGGTCAAGGACAAAGAAAATTGTGGAGCGTGATAGGCGATCACCGCCGTTTTCTCCCGGCGGAAAAGCCGATGGGACAACGCTGACCCAATTTCGGCGCGCCCAATTTCATTTGGTTCGCCGCAAACCGATCCACCGCAGATTGGCGTGCGCGCCTCCCCCATCCCATCGCATACTCCATTACACTCCGCACCCACCGATCCCAGGTGCCGATCAAAGGCGCCGAACTCCGACGCCGCTTTCAGGCGCCGCTTTTAGGCGCTTGAGGTTCGAAGCGTTGGACCAGATCAGGCGGGCGGTCGTTTCGCCGCAGCGAGCGCTTCGGCGACGTCTAATCGTCCATCATATAGGGCCCGACCAATGATGACGCCGTCAATGGCCGGTTCGCGAGAAAGCGCCACGATGTCGCTGACGCCGCTCACCCCGCCCGACGCGATGACCGGAATCGACACCGCGGCCGCGAGCGCCGCTGTCGCCTCTACATTGACGCCCGTCAGCGCCCCATCACGGCTGATGTCGGTATAGATAAGGGCGCCAACGCCCTGATCTTCATAGCGTTTTGCGATCTCCACCGCATCTGAGCCAGAATCGGCGGCCCAGCCGTCGGTTTTGACGCGGCCATTGTGCGCATCGACCCCGATGGCGATTTTCTGGGGATAGGCCCGCGCTGCGGCGCGCACGAAGTCAGGGTCTTTCACCGCGGCAGTTCCGAGTATGACCCGGTCGATCCCCGCCTCCAGCCACCCCTCAAGGGCTTCCATAGTGCGTACGCCGCCGCCTAACTGACGCCAGCCGGGGCCTGTGCCAAGGATCGCCTCTACGGCGCGCCGATTATCCGATCGCCCAGAAAACGCGCCGTCGAGATCGACGATATGAAGCCGGTCAAACCCCGCGGCCGCGAAGCTTTTCGCCTGCGCGGCCGGATCGTCATTGTAGACCGTGGCTTTATCCATCTCGCCATGGAGCAAGCGCACGCAGCGGCCTTCTTTCAGATCGATCGCCGGATAAAGGGAGAGGGAACGAGCGTCAGCCATACCAGGTCAGACCTTTCAATAACGCCGCGCGCGCCGGCTGTTTGTTATGGACGCCAGTCCAAAAACGCCGCGATGAGCGCGAGCCCTGCGGCCTGGCTTTTCTCAGGGTGGAACTGGCAAGCGGCGACATTGTCGCGCGCCGCGGCGGCTGGGAAGGCCGCACCGTTCCGGCATATGCCTCTTATGTCTTTTTCGTTTTTGACATCGAAATAAAACGAGTGGGCGAAATAGAAATCAGATTCCGCGGGAACAGCGTCAAAAAGGGCGTGTCCGGGCTGAAATGAGACGGTGTTCCATCCCATATGGGGAATGCGGATGTCGCCACCGTCAGCGTCGGAAGCGGCGAGGGGACGCACAACGCCCGGAATCCAGCCAAAGCCCGGCGTTTCGCCGTGCTCCAAGCCGACATCGGCCAGTAACTGCATCCCAACACAGACGCCTAGGAACGGCCGCCCGTTTTCTCGTACGGCTTCATTCAACGCGTCGAACAGGCCAGCGCGCGATTTAAGGCCGTCGGCGCACGCGCGAAACGCGCCGACGCCCGGTAAAATGAGACGATCGCTCCGTCGCACGATCTCCGCGTCATCGGTGACGACGGCGCGCACATCGCGTCCGCACTCTTGAGCGGCGCGTTCCACGGCTTTTTGCACCGACCGCAAATTGCCGGAGCCGTAATCGATGATCGTCACCGTTTCAGTCATTGCCGTTTTAGCCTCTGGACGCCCGCAAAAACCGAAGAACCGCTCGAGCCGCCCGCCGGCTCAGGTGCACAGAAAAAGAAACGGCGTCCGAATCTCGAACGCCGTTCCGTCGATAATCTGTGATGTGCCGCCTCAAGTCTCACAAAGCAAGACCTTGAACGGGGCGCTTTCTGGCGCGAACGGCGTTCGCAGCTCTGAAAGCTTATCGCGTGCAAGCGTCCATCGCCGCCTTTGCGGCATCGGACGCGGCTTCATACCGCTCGTCGGCGTCAGCGATATCGCCAAGCGAGGCGAACTCTTCAACGAGAGCTGGATCTGCGGTGACTTCTTCAACAAGGCAAGCGCATCCGGAACCATCGCGGCCTTCGGCTTCCATCGTCGCCTGGCATTGCGCGATCATCTCGTCATTGGCGAGGGCCGGAGCGGCGAGGGCGGCGGCGGAAAACGTCACGGCGCTCAGCATAAGAAGTTTTTTCAAGGCGTTCTCTCCTAGAATTGTCTGCTCTTATTTCTCGGCAGGCTGGCTTGTTTACGGAAAGCCCCGGAGGGCGGATTGGATCGATTGCGCCGCCGCGCTTAGCGATATGACATACAGTAAAACGCTCAGCGGTTGATGCGCGCGAAAACTGTCGCGTGCGCACAGCGGGCATGCAAGACGTTTTGGCGCCTCTTACTGAACTGTCACTTGCTGCGGATCCGCGCAAAAAAGCGCTGATGGGCGCGCTTAATCGCCTAAATGACCCTTTGTCGTCGGCAAGGAGTCGCCGGCGCGGGGGTCTTGCTCAACGCCGGCCCGCAAGGCGCGGGCCGTCGCTTTGAAACAAGATTCAATGATGTGGTGGCAATTCTCGCCATAGAGATTGTCCACGTGCAAACAAACGCCGGCGTTCGTCGCGAAGGCGTGGAACCACTCTTTGAAGAGTTCGGTGTCCATGTCGCCGATCTTCGGGCGCGAAAAATCGACCTTCCAAATCAGATAAGGCCGCATGGAGATATCGACCGCGGCGCGCGACAGCGTCTCGTCCATCGGAATATAGGCCGACCCGAAGCGGCGAATGCCGGCGGCGTCGCCAATGGCTTTTTTGAAAGCGAGCCCCATGACAATGCCGACGTCTTCGACCGTGTGGTGCATATCCACATGCAGATCGCCCTCAGCGCGGACTTTCAGATCGATCATGGAGTGTTTGGAAAACGCTTCCAGCATATGATCGAAAAAGCCGATGCCCGTCTCAATGTCGTAATCGCCGCGCCCATCAAGATCGAGGGCGACGAAAATTTCGGTTTCACGGGTCTTGCGATCAACGGTGGCGGCGCGCATTGAAGTCTCCATTCGGCTCTTCATATAGGGCCCGAGCTCTTAATGCACCTTATCAAATCGCATTTACGGCGCTAACAGCCTGATATTCCTGTCACACCGACCGTCAAACCCAAAAGGATCGCCGCCTCGATGACCGCTTCCAATACCGCTTCGCCGTCAATGCATGCGACAACAATTCTCGCGGTGCGGCGCGGAAACACTGTCTGTGTCGGCGGCGACGGCCAGGTGAGCCTCGGCCAAACAATCGTCAAAGGCGATGCGCGCAAAGTGCGGCGTATTGGGGCCGGTGGGGGAGTAAGCGGGCGTTCAACGCCTGCGGGAGAGAGTGATGGGGCCGGGGTGATCGCTGGTTTCGCCGGCGCCACGGCCGACGCTTTCACGCTCCTAGAGCGCCTCGAAGCGAAGCTTGACCAGCACCCGAAACAATTGATGCGCGCCGCGGTGGAGCTCGCCAAGGACTGGCGCACGGATCGTTATCTGAGGCGCTTGGAGGCGATGATGATCGTCGCCGACAAAGACATCACGCTGACGCTCACCGGCTCCGGCGATGTCTTGGAACCCCATGACGGCGTCACCGCGATCGGCTCCGGCGGCGATTACGCCCGCGCCGCCGCCAGAGCCCTCGTCGACGAAACCGATCTCGACGCCGAGGCCATTGTGCGCAAAGCGATGGCGGTGGCCGCCTCGATCTGCGTTTACACCAATGATTCTCTCATCATCGAAACAATCACCACCGCTTAAGGCCTATCGGCGCTCATAAAACGCGCGCCATGGCAGGAGAACGCCCGCCCATGACCGACTTTTCCCCTCGCGAGATCGTCTCGGAGCTCGACCGCTTTATTATCGGGCAGGGCGCGGCGAAACGCGCCGTCGCCATCGCCCTGCGCAATCGCTGGCGCCGCCGCAAAGTCGAAGGTCCGCTGCAAGAAGAAATCACGCCGAAAAACATTCTGATGATAGGGCCGACGGGCGTCGGCAAAACCGAGATTTCCCGCCGCCTCGCCAAGCTCGCCGGCGCGCCGTTCCTGAAGGTTGAAGCGACGAAATTCACCGAAGTCGGCTATGTGGGCCGCGACGTCGACTCCATCGTCCGCGACCTCGTGGAGATCGCCATCAGCCTGGTGCGCGACAAAAAGCGCGCCGACGTCGCCGCAAGAGCCCACGAGGCCGCTGAAGAACGCGTCTTGGAAGCACTCGTCGGCGAGACCGCGGGCGAAAAAACCCGCGAAAGCTTTCGCACGCGCCTCAGAGACGGCGTCCTCGACGGCACCGAAGTGGAACTCGACCTAAAAGAAGGCGGCGGCGCAGGCCCGAGCTTTGAAATTCCCGGCATGCCCGGCGCGCAAATGGGGATGATCAATCTCTCCGACCTCATGGGCAAAGGCTTTAGCGCGCCGACCAAACGCCGCAAAATTCTCGTCAAAGACGCCTATGCGCCGCTTATCGCCAAGGAATCCGACAAGCTTCTCGATGACGACGCGATCGTGCAACAAGCGCTCGATCTTGCCCAAAACGACGGCATCGTCTTTATCGATGAAATCGACAAAATCGCCCGCGGCGTCGACGCCGGCGGACGTTCCGGCGCGGACGTCTCACGCGAGGGCGTGCAGCGAGACCTTCTGCCATTGATCGAAGGCGCAACAGTTTCGACCAAGCACGGGCCGGTGAAAACCGACCACATGCTGTTCGTCGCGTCCGGCGCGTTTCATCTTTCGAAACCCTCCGATCTTCTGCCGGAATTGCAGGGACGATTGCCGATCCGGGTGGAACTCGAAGCGCTGACCCGCGACGACTTAAAGCGCATCCTCACCGAGCCGGAAGCCAGCCTCGTCAAACAATACGAAGCGCTGATGGCGACAGAGGGCGTAACGCTCGATTTCACCGAAGACGGGCTCGACGCGCTCGCCGACGGCGCGGCGGAAGTGAACTCTAACGTCGAAAACATCGGCGCGCGGCGGCTCGCGACCATCATGGAGAAGGTGTTGGAAGACTTGAGTTTTTCCGCCGCCGACCGATCCGGAGACACGGTGTCCATCGACGCTGCTTATGTGAACGACCGGCTCGGTGAAATCGCCCGCAACGCCGATTTATCAAAATACGTTCTTTAGCTATACTACCCTTAGAAACCGAGAAAGCGTCGACAGACGCAGACGGGAAGGGGCGGGGCTATGCTGACACATTCCTACCAGGCGCAAGCGCCAATCGATCTGCAAGTCGACGAGCGTCCGCAAGGCTATTCGCTCGTCTTGCTGAAATCGCGCGGCGAGGGGCCGTTCTTGGTGCAGCAACGCGAAAAAGGTCCCGATGTCGATTACGAGGGCCGGATCGGCCTCTTTGGCGGGCGCATCGAAAGCAACGAAACGCCCGAAGGCTGCGCTTTGAGAGAAGTTCTCGAAGAAACCGGCCTCAAGCTCGAAATGGGCGATCTCACCATGCTTGCCCGCATTGAGAGCGAAACCGACGCCGGCGTTCGAAATTTCGGCCACCTCTATGTGGCGGAAAACCTCGACATTAAAGAATTGCGGCGCCTCAAAATCAAAGAAGGCAAAGGCTTGTTTCTGAAGCGACGCGAGCTTGGCCGCCGCCATGAGGCGATGACGGCGATCACGCTTTTCGCGGTGAGCGCCTATGACGACCTAGTAAAGGCTCGCGGCGACGAAGATACGCCCCTGAAGGCCCGGTTTGGCGACCTTTTCGGCTTTGGGAGGCGGTAAAAGCGCTCTAGAGCCCTTTAATCTCCGGAACCAATCCCTTTTCATGCCGCGTCCCCCCGTGTTACTCTTTAACCAATTCACGGTGGGGTAGGTATGGCTGACGGCGCGGCATTCTCTAAAACCAGGCGCCCTCGCATCGCATTCACGGGCGAGGAGTTCGGTTTCGGCTATCAGGCGGTAAGCGGCTTTGCAGGCCGCTACGCCAATCTTGGCGATCGCCGTCTCAGCGACGGCGGCTTCAGCGCCATCAATGACAAGATCGATAATTCCGGTTTCGATCTCACCAAGCCGGAACGCCAGCCGCTCTACACCAAAGAACAAGCCCTCGTCGCCGTCCGCAATAAAACAGCGGATCTCGCCGTCGTGCCGTTCTATGCGCCGCATACGGGCTATGACCTTGAGACGCTAACAACGCTGTCGAGCCTTCTAACGCTCCTCGCCGTTGAGCAGGTGGACGCAACCGACCGCCTCTGTCTTGCCGTCTATGAGCCGCAAATGCTCGACCTCGTGCAATCGGCGCATCCGGGTTCCGGTCTTTCGACGCTACTAAAAGACAAACGCTCGCGCTGGCACTCCAACGATAGTCGTCGGTTCGCGGACCCGTTCACGCCGGGCGGCGAGCAAGGCCAACAATTCACCGCCGGCCTGCAATTGGACGCCTCGACCCAATACATGCTCCGGGAGCGGATTGACATGGTGTTCGCCGGGCCGGAAGCGGCGCGCCGGTGCAAAACGAAGCTCGACGCCCTACGCGGCGCCGGTCTTGAAATTCGCGAAACCTTAAATTCGGTCGAACCCCACCGCGAGATGGCGCGCCTCGCCCGCGGCACGCTGAACAATTCCCGGCAGACGAATACGTTCTTTGATCCGCGCGACGGCAAGACGCATGTCGTCTCATCCATGTCGGCGGATAATCCGAACTCGAAGCTATACGGCGTCGTCATGCCGTTTGAAATCGCATCACGCTCGTCGGACTTCGTTATCATCGACGACGATGTGGAAGATGCGAACCCCGACGATCCGGCGCTGAAAACGCGCTTCTTCGTTGTTCGCAACGTGCCCGACGTCACTATCATGGACGACCGTCTCGCCCTCACCGAAGAACGAGCCGGCCATTGGACGAAGCGTTTAAAAGCGGTTCTAGATGACAATAAAAGCAACGGCGTGCGCGTCATGTTGCGCTTCAACCGCGCCGGCGCCGCCGCAGCGACATCCGACGTGGAAGAAATTCTTCGCAGCTCCGGCGTGCGGTATTCGATGGTCAAAATCGGTGAAGACAGCGGCAAAGACACGCCGGCGCCCGTCGTCCTCGATATTGAATTCGATGAAGCGCATTTCGATGGATCGTTCTTAAGCCCGTCAGTTGTGAAGACCGCCCTAAAGAACGCCTTCGCCCGCTGGAAAAAACGCCAAGTCACCGTCATTGCAGCAATGCCCTTTGACGAACCGCAACTTGCTGAGACGCGGGCGCGGCGGCTTTTATCGGACGGCGTCGGCGGCTACCTCGCCGGCATGATCGAGGCGATTGCCGTTCGGCACGGCGTTACGCTTGGTTTGCTGCTCGGCGCTGGGCTCGGCATTCTCGGCTATCAAAGCCGCGCCGCCATCGCCACCGCGTTAGCGCCTATCGCCCGACTGTTTGGGCTTTAGACCTTCCGACTAAAGATAGTCTATTTCAGTTTCGTGCGGGCTTTTAAGAACACGTAGAACGCTCCGTCGCCGCCGTCTTTCGGGCGCGCCGGCGTCATCCGGGAGACAAGGGCGCGCACTGGCGAAGCGTCAATCCATTGGGGCGCGGCAGCCCGCAATACACCGCGCGGCCGGGCGTCGTTACTCCAAGAAAATTCGTCGCGATCGTCAGTCATCGTCGGATCTTGGCCATGCCGGTTCTTCCGCGCCTTGGCCATATTCGACGCCGACGCGGGCCCGCCCTTACCGGTGATCACCAAAACGCAGCGGCAGCCGTCTTGGTGCGCGGCGCGCAAAAACGCTTCGAGCTGCGGGCGCGCCAGCGCCTGGGTCCGACCGTGTAAATCAAGCACCCGATCGATCGCCAAACGACCGCCAGCGACCCGCTTGTCGAGACCAGGGTCGCCCGCGCCCAAAATCGGCGGCACCGCTCGCTTACCGTTTTTACGGCTAGCGTTTTGACCAGATTTCTTGCCGCTGTTTTTAGCCAACAATTGCGACGGCGCCGTCGATTTCAAGGTGGGCGGCGGATGATCTTCCGGGATCACAGGGATCACGGAGGACGCCCCTGAACGGGCGCCGGCATCATCGGACGCCGCCTCATCGCCGTCCCTAAAAAGGTCGTGTTTGGATATCGGCGCGACGTCTTGAACCGCACGCCGCCAAAGTTTCGCTTCATCGGCGCTGAGACGTCGATGTCTCTTATGGCGTTTCGCGGGCGGCTTCTTAGGGGGCTTCACTGGCGCGCGCCTTACTTTACCGCGACCTTAAGAAACCGGTCCCGCCGCCTGCAGCCGCTCGGCGACGGCTTTCGGCAATAGAACCGTCAACTCCACGGGTTCATTCATGCGACCCGCCTCAAGGCCGGCGGCGATGCCGGATCCAACGAATATATCCGCGCGGATTGGGCCTTTTATGGCGCCGCCGACATCCTGCGCCACATAAAGCGCCCCAGACGGCCGGTCGGCGACGCCCGCGCGCTGAACCTCCTTGGTTTCGATCCAGATTGGCGCACCTAATGGATGGTAGGCGCGGTCCACCGCGACAGATCGGCCACTCGTCAGTTGCACGCCCTGGGCACCGAGCGGTCCAAGATTGGGATTGGGTAAGTCATTCAGAATGCGGAAGAAGACATAAGAAGCATTCTCTTCGCGCAACGCTTGGGCGTCAGCAGGGTCAACCTCTTCCAGCCAAAGCCGGATCGCCTGCATGGTCACATCTTCTTTTTTGAGAACGCCGCGGGTGATGAGCGATCGACCAATCGCGTAATAAGAGCGCCCGTTTTGCCCATCATAGCCGACACGCACTTCACGCATACCGTCCAGCGTGAGACGCCCCGAGCCCTGGATCTGCAAAAAGAAAAGATCATTCGGCCTTAGATAGGCGATTGGGGCGGCGCGGCCTTGCAAGGCGCCGGCATTGATATCGGCGCGGGACGGATAAGGCGACAAACGCCCATCTGACAAACGCCCCGCGAGGCGACGCCCCGCCAGCGACTCATCAAATAATCCGAGATCGACACTTACGAGATCAGACGGACGCCGGAAAAGCGGCGCGGAAAACTCTTCCGTGGGCCGAGAGCGCGCATCGTAAACGGGTTCAAAATATCCCGTCGCTTTACCGTCGGCTTGCAAGATCGGCTCTCGTCCTTGCGCCCGTCCGGCGGCTAGGGGCGAATAAACCCGTTTAATCCGGATAGGAATAAAGTTCGCTTCAAAGAACTGGCGAGCGACGCTCGATAAGACGCTACGGTCGGCATATGCGCGGTCAATCAGACGCTGGGCGTCAAGACAAATGGGACGCCAATCGCTGACGAGACCAGAATAGCCTACGTCCGGTGCGCGATCGGTCGGGTCGGACCCGCCCTGCTTGGAACCCTGGAAAGCGAGGACTTCCGGGCCTTCATGGGGATTGAAGGCTTCGTCATTGCGCCGCCCTTCAAGGGTTGCACAGGAGAGCAAGAACGCCGCCAGGCTGGCCGAAGCATCATCTTGCCGCCAGCCGTCGAGATCGTCATAGCTCATGGGCTGCAGCGCCGCGCCGGCGAAAACATAATCGTCTTCGAAAGAAACTGCGGTTCGCTTCACGGCGATATAAATGACGGCGATAAGCGCCACCGCCATGACGGCGAAAACCAATAGCCGCACTGCGCCGGCAAAGGTGTTTTGAGAAATACCCGCCATGGCCCGGTTGACCTCCCCGAGAGTTTAACAGCGTCGCACCCTTAAAGGCGCATGTCGCCGCATCGACGGTCAGTCGTTTGGGACGCCCAACGCCAAGAAGCGCAAAAGGGTCTTTAACCGCCGGTCGCTGCGAGGGTCCAGTTCGGATTTGACGAGCGGACCGGCCGGGAGAATGTCCATGTGTCGCGAACGAGATCAATCCTTGTGGGATCGCCCTCTGTCACCACGCCGTCCTTATCGTAATGGGTCCGCACCTGATTAGAGGCGAACGCCACCGTCGCTGTGAGAGCCGCGCTATCGGCTGAGGCGTCGGTGATCTCGGCGCTGTCAACGCCGACGAATTTGAATTCAAAGCGCGCGCCCGATTGCTCGCGAGCATCGACGACGCCCTTAAAGGCGTCGTAAACCGCCGGCGCCAAAAAAGATTTTACAGGGGCGAGGTCGCCGTCGGCGAACGCGCCGACAATCATTTCGTACGCGGCCTTTGCGCCCTCCAAGAATTCAGCCTCATCAAACTGCGGATCTACAGCGCGCAAGGGAGCCGCCGCGGGCGATACTGGCGCAGGCTCCCGCGATTCAGCTGGTTCCTGGCGGGCGTCGTCGTAGCCATCCTCAGACTCGCCGGCGGCGCTGGCATCGGCGTCGGTATGGCGCGCACGCTGCAAGCCTTCAATGTCATGGGATTGCTCATGGCCTGTCCGCGTTCCCAAAGTGGCGATCAATTTGTAAATCAGGAACAAGGCGACGCCGGCGAAAAAGAGTGTGAAGGGATCCATGAACTATCAAACGCTTTCGCTTCTTCGCGGGCTGAGCGACCCATCGCCCAAACGACCCACGCACTTGCGCAAAACTGACCTACGCAAAGGCTGACCGACGCGCACCCGACGCGCGTTCAAACCCGGTGGCCGTTCCGCGGCTTAAAAATCCGCGGAGCTTCGACTTCCCGAGCCGGTGACTTCGTTACTTCTCTCCTTATATAGGCGAGAGATTACCGAAAACACCACGTGGGACACGAGCGGGCCGCCGTTCAATCGCCATTGCACGAGGCTGACATACACCATGTCGGCGCAAAACCAGTCCGGAGCGGGCAAATGACGCTTATTCTTATTACTCTTTTCGTGATTGCGCCGATCATGGAAATTTACATTTTGATAACCGCTGGCGGCGCCTTTGGTGTTTTACCGGTCATCGGGGCGTGTTTGTTCACCGCTGTGCTTGGCGGCGTTATATTGAGAATTCAAGGAATTCAAGCACTTAACGCGGCGCGGCAGGATATCTCGACAGGTCGGGCCCCGGCCGGACCGATCGCTGACGGCGTTTTTCTGTTGCTGGCAGCGCCGTTTTTAATGACGCCTGGCTTCCTCACAGACGCTGTCGGCTTTTCGCTGCTTATTCCACCCTTTAGGCGCGCTTTGGCGCGCCGCGCGGTCGCTTATTTGACGGAACGCGCCGATATGAAGTCCGGGATCATCACCATTCGCAAAGAAAACTAGGCGCCGACCGAGGCAATCTTCTGGGGTTTTTTCGCGAACAGCCCGCATCGCCATTGCAGTGCGGCCACGCCCTCGTGTACACCCCTGGACTTTCAAATATCGCGGGCCACGCGCCGCTCAACCCCTGACGAGGATCGCCATGTCGGAAACGACGCCTGACAACAACGCCGCGCCGAACGGCGCTCAGAACACTCCAGGCGGCGGCGCCGAGGCGCAACAGGGCCTTGGCCTTCGAGTTCTCGCCCAATACCTAAAGGACTTATCGTTCGAGAGCCCGAAAGCGCCGGCGATTTTCGCACAGGCGCAACAACAGCCGGCGATCGCCGTTAATGTCGACGTCAACGCCAGAGCCATCGGCGAGACGCAATACGAAGTCGAGCTCACCGTTGGCGCTAAGGCGAGCCACGACAATGAAACGGCGTTCGTCGTGGAAACGACCTATGCAGGCGCTTTTGAGATTGTCGGCGCGCCGCGCGAGCAGATCGAGCCGATCCTTCTCATCGAATGCCCGCGCCTACTTTTCCCATTTCTGCGCCAAGTGCTCGCCGACACCACGCAATCAGGGAACTTCCCGCCGGTCATGCTCGATCCGATCGATTTCTACGCCATCTACGAACAGCGCCGGCGCCAGGGCACGACGAACCCCGACAATGTGGACTTCGGCGCGCAAAACCCGAACGCGTAAATCAACGGCACAATCGCAGCGTCCCGCGCTGCTCAGCACAAACGATGACAAGAAACTGCCTCAGGCGGTTTCTTTTTGTCGCTTCGCCCACAGACTATCAGGGCCCATTTCTTCGATAAAACGCGCATGGGCGGCCGCTTCCGCGTCGGTGATCAAAGACTTAAGCGGCGTCGGCCGCTGACGCGCGGGCGCTTGCGCTTTACGGCGGGCGACGGCGCCGGCGGCGTCTTCGAAATCGAGCCCCGCCTGGGCCCCGCCCGTCAGCTCAATATAAACTTCCGCGAGAAGACGCGAGTCCAACAAAGCGCCGTGGCCGTCGCGCTCGCGCTCTTTGGTGTCAACACCGAATCGGGCGCACAACGCGTCGAGGCTCGCCGGCGCCCCCGGAAATTTTCGCCGCGCTAAATGCAGCGTATCAATCAGATCATTATCAAGAATTGCGTGGCCGGCCGCGGCATATTCAGCGTTCAGAAACGGTAAGTCGAAAGCCTTGCCGTTGTGGGCGATAAGCTCCGCATCGCCGACAAAGTCATAAAACGCTTTTCCAGCCGCGGCGTCGGTAAAAATCGGATGCCCGCGCAAGAAATCAGCAGTTAATCCGTGCACCTCCACCGCGCCTTGCGGCACATCACGCTTAGGATCCACATATGTGTGGAATGTCTTGCCGGTGAGGGCACCGCGCACCAACTCCACCGCGCCGATTTCGACGATGCGATGGCCTTCGTCAAAGCGAAACCCGGTCGTCTCTAAGTCAAAAACAATCTGCCGCATTACGTGAAAATAGCGCCGCTTCACCGTCAGCGCCAAGCCGGCGCCGAGCCTTTGCAATTAATTGTTTTTCAACAGCCGTAATCGCTTGCAAACCGCCCGCAGGCAAAGCCCGATTAAACCGCATCCGCGCCATGAATGGCGGCGCGCACCATGACGCCAAGATCCGCCTTTTTAAATGGTTTTTGGATGAATTGCGCGTCATCGATCGTCGCTAATTGATCGCGCACGGCGGATTCTGCATAGCCCGACATGAAGATTACCGCCGCGGAAAGACTGTGTTCTGCGCGCGCCGTCGCCACCATGCTTGGCCCGTCGATTTCAGGCATCATGATGTCGCTAATGACGAGATCGAAATCAGCGTCCTCTTGCAGTAGCTCCAACGCATCGACGCCGTCATCGGCGACAACGACGTCATAACCGGCTTTTTCGAGCGTTTTTACAACGACGAGCCGCACGCCGGGCTCGTCCTCGACAACGAGAATACGTCCGGTGCCGGAGCAATCAGCGGCGGCGACAACACCGGGCGAAGGCGCGCCGGCCTCTCCAGCAACAGAAACCTTTTCAAAAGCTGCGTCGTAGACACCCAGTTCATCTGCAGGCAGAAAAATTCTGAAGACTGCGCCGCCCGGATGATCCTCGCTTGGCGGCGCATTTTCTACGGTGATCGCGCCGCCCATTTGACCAATGACGCCCTGTACGGCGGACAAGCCAAGCCCGGTGCCTTTTCCCGGTTCTTTCGTCGTAAAGAATGGGTCAAAAATCTTCTCAATGATCGATTGCGGCACGCCGGGGCCGGTGTCCGCGACGGTGATCAATACGTGATCGGCCAATCGCAATTGTCCGCTAAGCGCTTCGGGCACAGCGTCCTTCGGCGTTAAAGACGTGGTGATCGTAATCCGCCCGCCGTCCGGCGCCATGGCGTCGCGCGCATTCACCGCGAGGTTCATCAAGGCGGTTTCCAGCTGTGTGCGATCAACCCTAACCGGCGGGAGGGCGCGACCGTTTTTCAGCTCAATCTTTACTTTTTCACCGACGGCCCGGTCCAAGAAGCGCGAAAAATCCACCAACAAATCGGTGATCGACTGTGTCGTGTTGGTCAGCGTCTGCTTGCGCGAATAAGCGAGCAATTGCGCCGTTAGGTTCGCCGCACGCTGAGAATTTTCTCGAATGAGAATCAGGTCTTGATAAGCCGGGTCGCCCGCCGGGTGCGACATCAACAAATCTTCGCACGTATGCAGAACAACTTGCAAAATATTATTGAAATCATGGGCGACTTCACCGGCTATATTGCCGATAGCCTTTAATTTCTGGTCCTGCACATGGCCTTCCTGCATGCGCTTTTGTTCAGTGACCTCAATGGAATAAAGAAACGTGCGGCGCTTGCCATAACCACCGCGCTTGCGGCGTAACGCCTTCGCGTAGATGGCGAACGTCCGGGCCGCGGCGTCAGTGGCGGCGTCAGCGGCGGCGCCCGCATTTCCTGCAGCGCTGACGCTTGGCGCTTCAATGCTGCGCGGCGCAGCGCCCGGCTTTTTCTTCGCCTCAGCGGCAAGGTCGGCAATGACGGTCGGAGAAAGAATACCCTCAATGGAAGCGCCCTTGTGAGCCTCCGCAAAGCTTTCCAAGAAGGCCTGATTCGCTTCGACGATCTTGGCGTCTTTGCCGAGCTCACCTTCCACAATCGCGACGCCGAAGGGACTTTCAGAAAGCTCGCCGCCGATTTTCGCCGGCTGCGCGAGCCCATCGTCTTCTTCGACATGCATTGTCACATAAGCGAAGCCCTCGCCGGCGCCGGCGCGTCGAAACGCCGTAAACTGACCGTCTAACGCCGCTGATAATTTTGCACCGCCGACAGGGCTTGACGCGCGTACTTTTGCGGGTGCGGTTTTGCGATCATTAGACCAAAGCGCTGCGGCGAGCGCCGAGGCGTCGCCTAAAATCAGATCATCGAGCGAATGCGGCGTATTGGGATCAAATCCTGTCTTCTTATAGAACGCGGCGTTCGCCCAAAGCAGCGTCCCACGCCGATCCACCGCGAAGATCGGCATGGGAAGAGTTGCGTAAGGCTGAGCGAGCGCATCCGCGGCGTCTTCTTCAATGGGCAACTCACGAATGCGCCAACCGACATAGTCGCTGTCGCTCCGACCCCGGCGTGGGTAGGGCGTCGCTGCAATATCAAACCGGCGTCGCGGACCGCGCGCCCCGTCGTTCGCCGACGCTGTTTGAAAAATCTCTTCGCGAGCGGCGTTCATGCTTTTCGCCGCACGGGCAAGCGAGAAGAGCTTTTTGCCGTTCCCGCCTTCAGAGGAGAATATCCGATCAAGGCGCGGCGGCAGGCCAGCGCCGCTCTGCGCGCCAGCGCTGGCGGCGAGCCGGCCATAGGCGGGGTTCGCATAAACGACGACGCCCTCGGGCGTCGTGATAAGGCGAGCGTCAGTATCGGAATCGATCAAAAAATGCGATAAGTTGAGCCGCGACAAGACCTCGGCGCCGGCGAGGCCCCGACCGCTTGTGTCGTCCGCGGCAAACGCCTGGTTGTCCCGCGCATGAAAAAAAGGCGCGCCGATCGCCTTGGCGCCGGCGGTTAAAACAAAGACGCCGGCGCACAGCGTAGCAAGAGCGCTCAAGCTCGCAATCGGCGACAGATCAGCGAACACCAGTAAGTAAGCGGCGCCAAGCGCAGCGAAAGCGCCGCCGCCAGTGATGATCAGGCCCATCGGCCACGGCGTAGGGTCGCCCGAAAAATCAGCCTTTCGGCCAAGCAATCCTGTTTCGAACCTCTCCCCACCATTAGCGGCTTGCGAGGCGTCGACCTCGCTCGGTGACGGCGCCTGATCGACTGCCCGGTCTTTCGCCCATACTGGTTGCGCGGAATCCAACATCTCAACGATGTCTTCCGGCGTTGGCGGCCGGGGCGCCGTTGATCCGTCCGCTAGACCCTGGTCACGCGTAATCGGGGCGATCGTGGTTTTTTGCGCGCTCAAAAGACGCCTCCGCTTGATCCATTGACGGATCCTATGATGGCTAAGGACCGATGAAAGTGACGTGCTTCGCGCACTTGCGCCATAGCGCCGCTGGCGGCTGCGGCACAAAAGCAAAAGCGTGTCAGAACGAAGAGTTCGCTTGAGAAACTAGGACGCCCGTGGAGCAGACGGCGACATCGCGTTCGCCGTCGCTGTTTGTGATCGGGTCATACCGGATCGCGCCTTCTCGCTGTGCGCCCATTTCTGAAGACAGGCATGCAACGCTTCGCGGCGGATGGGCTTTGACAGATAATCATTCATGCCTTGGCCAAGACTTAATTCGCGTTCGTCAATTTGGGCGTGCGCGGTTAGGCAAATAATCGGCGTCGCGGTTCGCCCTTCTCGGGCTTCAAAGGCGCGAATCGCCTTGGTCGCTTCATACCCGTCCATAGTCGGCATCGACACGTCCATCAGAACGACGTCGATGACAGCTGTTTGGAATAAGCCGTACGCCTCCTCGCCGTCTTCGGCGAATAAGAGATCATAGTCGGAGCCGATCATGTTCTGAACGACCAGGCGATTCACCTCATTGTCCTCCGCCACCAAGACGCGGGGCTTACGAACGAGGCCTTGCGAAGACCGTTGATCAGAAGCGACATCAGAGGCGTTTAGAAATGCGCCTTCATTTGGACGGGTGCTGTCAGGGCTGCCTACGCCGACGGTGTCTGCGCCGTCGGTGATTGCGCTCTCGGTGATTGCGCCTTGGGTGACCGCACCGATGGACGCTGCTGACGCCTTATCGACGGGCTTGGCGCCGATTTGGTCGCGAATCTTAACGCCTACCGGAGCGCCGCTCGCGATTGGTGCGGAGAAGCTAAACTTAAAAGCGGACCCCGCGCCAAGCTCTGACTCCACCGACAAGCCGCCGCCCATCGCGTCAGCCAAACATCGCGAAATCGTCAGCCCTAAGCCTGTCCCGCCGAACTCACGGGTCGTCGAAGATTCGGCTTGCGAAAATTTCTGGAAAACTGTTTCGATCTTATCGGCTGGAATGCCAATTCCCGTATCACGTACCGTCACGCTTATCGCCGCTTCACCGTCTCTCGGATCCGCGTCGCCATCAACGGCGAGATCCACATCGACGCGGCCCTCGTGGGTGAACTTAATGGCGTTGCCGACGAGATTGGTGACGATCTGCCGAATGCGGCCCACATCGCCGATGACAGTCGCCGGCAGATCCGGCGCACAGCGCAGGGCGAGTTGGAGATTTTTTTCATGCGCGCGCGGCGTTAATAACGAAACCACGTCTTCAACAGCGTCGCATAAATCAAATGGAACGGAATCAAGCTCCAGTCGGCCCGCCTCGATTTTAGAAAAATCCAAGATGTCGTTGATGATTGTCAGAAGCGCAGCGCCGGAGCGATTGATCGTATTGACGAAGAGCGCTTGACGCTCATCAAGATCGCTGGCGCCGAGAAGTTCAGCCATGCCGAGGACGCCGTTCATGGGCGTTCGAATCTCATGGCTCATATTGGCGAGAAATTCTGACTTAGCGACGTCCGCGTCCACCGCGCGCTTTTTAGCGATCTCGAGGGCGCTCTTAGTCGCTTTTAGATTATAAATCAGCCGGCTTACCATCAGGCAAATCGGGAAGGCGACGACAATGCTCACCGCGGTCGCTAAGCCAGTGTTGAAGGTCTGTAATTCTGGGCGATAGAATTCGTGGAACACGAATACGATAACGCTCGCAGCCGACACGGCGATAAGCGTCAGGCCGATCGCATATAGTGCGACCTGCCTAAGTCTGGATGTCGACTCGCGCTCACGCGTCGGCCCCGACATTCAACCTCCCCACTCAACACTTTTGTGATGATCAGAGAAGACACAGACGGGTTAACGAAGCGTCCTTATGGGCGTACTGTTTCGCGGTACTTCTTTGCCGCAGCCTATGAAAGCGACGTCGCTCGTGGCCGGCAAAATGCACGAAAACGCAAAGCATCGTCGCTATAGGAGAGGCGCCATTGACGGCTAAAACTTATCACAAAACCGCGACGGTTGCAGCCAGCGCTTTGCTGCTCTTAGCCCCTGCAACAGCCGCTTCAGATTCCCAGCAGCCCTCCAGCGAGAACGCGCTGTCGAAGATAGATATTATCGACGGCCCGCGCCTCATCAGCAAGGAAAGCACGAGGAA
This sequence comes from Pseudomonadota bacterium, assembly GCA_039814575.1. GTDB lineage: Bacteria > Pseudomonadota > Alphaproteobacteria > Caulobacterales > Parvularculaceae > MED-G105. The sequence continues at coordinate 177,245 of JBCCAY010000001.1, read as the reverse complement.
CTTCGAGGATACGCTGTCTCGCCTGCAAGCTGCCGTGACCGAGAAAGGGTTTCGCACCTTCGCCGTCATTGACCACGCCGCCGGCGCAGCATCGATTGGCGAAACGCTAAGGCCGACGACGCTCATCATTTTCGGCAACCCCAAAGGCGGCACGCCGCTTTTGCAAGCCGAACAGAAGCTGGGCGCCGCCTTACCGCTGAAAGCCCTCATATACGAAACGGCGGACGGAAGGGTGATCGTCGCAACGACCGATATTAAGGCCGTCCTATCCGCCCACGGCGTCGATGACGCTGAACGTGCGGAAAAAATAGCCGGCGTCCTAGCGGCCCTTTTGACGGCGGCGACGGACTAACGAGGACTTCAGCCAACGCGACGGTCTAAGAGCGTCAATAAGCGCCTTAGCGTTAGCATGCCCATTGGCTGGCCTATGTCAGACGCCCGCTCGAAATATCGCGGCGAACGGTTTGCCAATACGCCCCCGCCGCGCAGCGATTAACGATAAATTATCGCGAAAGTAGTCATCGGCGCCCCTAGCAATCTGCGCGGGCCATGCTAACCCTTCGCGGAGCATGCCTGTTGTGCGGATCCCTCCGCCGAGGTCAGAGTATTGAGGATCGGCCGTTTTCGCTGCGGACGGGCATAAGCCGGACCGGCGATAAGCGCGCCACGCATGAGCGCGGGGAGAGCGCAAGGGACGGCGTGTCGTGAAACTAACCTATCACGAGGCTGCGGAGCATCTCCGCGACTTCATCAGCGTCTATTACATGTTTGAAACGACCGCGCCGATCGTTCAGCCGATTTGCGCGGAGCTCGGCAATGTTCGATTCGTTTTAAGAGGCGGCGGGTCCCTCATATGGCCAGATAACCGTGTGCGGACTGTTCCGCCAGCCTCGATCGTCGGCCCAACAATGTCCGCATACACCATTAAAGCGGAGGCGAATACGCGGGTCTTCGGCGTCGGCGTATTGCCCCATGGTTGGGATGCAATTTTTGGATTTGGTGCAGACCAATTAACCGATGAGCTGGCGCCGCTCGGCGATTGCATTCGATCGGATTATCCTGGCTTTGGCGGCGCCGCCGGCATCGCCGATTTGCATGATCGTATCTACAAAGCCCAAACATTAAAGGACTGCGCTTTTGTCGCCGACAGCTATTTTTCAGCGCTTATCGCGGGGCGGGGTCGCCGCTTAAAGCCGTTTCCAAAGGCGCTGGAAGACTGGCTCTTGAGCCCTGAACGCCGCAGCCTTGACGATCTCATCGCCGATCTCGGCGTCTCTCGCCGACAAACCGACCGCTTGGCGAAGTATTTCTTCGGCGCCTCACCAAAGGCCTTACAGCGCAAATACCGAGCCTTGCACGCCCTTACACGAATGAGCCTCTACGGCTCGTCCCATTGGTACGATGTGAGCGGCGAGGGGTATTACGACCAATCGCATTTTATCAAAGAATTCAAAACGTTCGTCGGCATAACGCCGAACTGCTTCGACGGCGACACCGCAATTTTAATGGCGCGCTCAATTCGTTTGCGGGCGCGGGCGACCCATAAGCATCCACTGTCGATGCTCTAACGCTCATTTCGCCAACTACCCGGCTATCGCGCAAGAAGGGCTTCAACGGCCACTTCCAGATTTCAGTCATAAAGGCTAGAGCGCGGCGACGAGGGTTCGGCGGGCGCCGTCTTTTCTGTGCAGTAGGAGACTCGACCCGCTCCGAAAGGCCATAAAGGCGCAAAAAGTGCGATCAAGCCATATAAGCGAAGGTCCATGAAATATCAGTAACGCCGCTAAGCACCCGTTTTTGGGGAGCAATTTTTAAATTTTGGCCAATTTTTCCTATCGGCGACGCGCTACAGCCACCTATTCTCGGCAAGACTAAGCTGGTCGTCGACCCAGACCCAACGCCCAATGGCGACCTGCAAAAGTCACACGCACAAGCGAAGGACGCCTTCCGGTCGGAACCGTTGTCTTTCGTAAAGTCTATTGGCCGCTGGTCAATTGGGGGAGATCTAACGGACAGCGCCGGCGCACGGGGAGAGGTGCGCCAGCGCTGTTTGCTTTTTACATTCCAGACTTGATTGCATTCCAGGTTTGACGGTCGCGGTTTTAAACCGCCACAGCGCGGTTTGACGTTCGTTTTGGCCGGTCCGGATGATCGACCGTCGCTTGAGCCCATCGGCTTTTGCACGCCCTCAAAAGAAGAGCGTCCCTTAGAACTGATTTTCGACCTTTACCAGTTCTGCGCCAATATCAGCGTCAAAAAGGGATTTCGCCCCCATCGTCAGCATCCAATACAATCGCTGAATGATCCGTCAACTGCTGAAGAACAGCACGTTAACAACGCGACCAAAATGGACGCGCCGACCCGATCGACCGAAACAATCAATGGCCAGCGACGGCGCGGCGCACTGTAAAGCCGTTCACGGATGTTAAGGACTTGAGGCCCATCTTGAGGCTGCGCCGGCCCCATCCGTTGGCGGATTTGATAGAAAAGGCGCCGCAAACCCACGAAGGGCGAGGCAAACGAACGGCCAATCGGCGTCTTTCCGCGTCTGTCGATTTTCAGCTGTTCTCATCGCACTGGAAAACCATAATGATTGAAATCGACGTATGATTCTCAATAGTTTGATTTATCGTTCTCCCAGAGAAAGGTCATCTCGTGAGCAAAAGTTTCGCCGCAATTCTCCTATCGGCCGCCGCCCTGTATGCACCGGCAGCCGCGGCGCAGCCGCCTATGAACGGCGCGGGCGCGGACCGCGGCCCCGCTTGGAGCGCCTCGGTCGGCGGCGGATTGCGCTTCGCGCCGTCTTATGTGGGCGATGACAATTACCAATTGTTTTTATTGCCGAATATTCGCGCGTCCTATGGCGATCGTCTGACCTTGAGCGTGCCGGAAGGCGTCAAATATGACGTAATTAAATCCGGAGGGCTTCGCATAGGCCCGAACGTTCGTCCCGCCTTCGGTCGTAACGAAGACGGACGTCAGCCGTTCTCAATCGCTGGCGATACGAATACGGATCTCCTCGGCCTCGGCGATATCAACACGGCGGTGGAAGTCGGCGGATACGTTTCCTACAAAACCGGCAAAACCACAATCGGCGCCACCGTCGCCAAAGCGCTCGGCGGCCATGACGGCGTTGTTGCCGACGTGAGCTTGCGATACGCCGACCGCGCTATGCTCGGAAAAAAGCCCTTGTTTTATAGCCTTGGGCCAAGCGTTCGGGTCGTCGACCAAACCTTCCATCAATCTTATTTCGGCGTCACAGCCACGCAATCCATCGCTTCAGGCCTCGACGTTTACCGACCCGATGGCGGGCTGAACAGCTATGGATTTTCCGCGACCGCAACTTATCCCTTGCGGAAACGCGTCGCGGTAACGGCGATTGCGGGATATGATCGGTTAACGGAGGAAGCGGGGCAATCCTCGCTGGTTCGCGAACGTGGCGCGCGCGATCAAGCAAATCTTGGCTTGTTCTTCTCTTATCGGTTTGGCGGTCGTTAGCCGGTTAAACACGTGGTAACGCCCCGCCCAAAAATGCAATCCTAAAACAATCCGAGAAACTTCTTGCGTTTCTTAAGACCGCTCAGCTTCGCACTCGCGGACGTCGATAAAAACTGACCATAGTCCAAAGGCGCGCGGTCAACTCTCGCAGCTGTCGCATTCAGTCCACGCATCATCTCAATGGTCTCGACTGGCGCGCCAGCAAGCGACGCCGTGTCAACACCGCGTTGCGCGTTCCGATAGGCGGCTCCGACGCTTTCGTTATTGTCGCGCTTGCCGCGCCGCGTGTTTTTATCGCCCGCAGCGATAATTTCAGCTTTCAGCGCAGAAAACGCCGCTTCCGACGGGGGCGTAAAATCCGAGGGGAGAAAATGTTCGGCGCCGCCGTCCGCCTCGTGGCGGGGCGGCAAGGCGATGTTCTCAACGCCGCCGCCGGTAAGACGACGTTCCGTCTTGCCTTCAAAGACGCTCCAGATTTCTTTTAGTCGTTCGCTCATCGCCGTCTTGTCCTTTAAAGATCAGGCTTGTCGCGCTTCAGCTCAAGACCGCCATTGCGGGTGATCACCGCAACGTCGATCGGCCCGCCGACCGTCTCAATAGCGTGCATGACTTTTTGCTGGAAACTATTGAGCTTGATAAGCGAGGCCGCCGTCTCACCGAGCTCGCGCTTTGGCAGCGAGCCGATCGCTCGATAGATCGGCCGCGTATGCACTGCATGCTGATATCCGTCGACGGATCTAAAAAACTCCGTCAACGCATAGCGAAGATTATTCTCTGAATAACTCTGGAACAGTTGGTCGCGCTGCTGATCCGTGAGGTTCGGCGCATTGCCGATAAGGTCCGTCGTAATCGTCATGGAGAGTTTTAGCGTTTCGCCATAAATGAACCGGCGCTGATATTCATCCATCCCCGTAAGGAAGGTCTTGATCATCCGGTCCTGCGCGAAGGGCTGCACCACCGGGCCGCCGTCCGCCGTCATATCAGCGACACGGTCATTCTTGCGCTTTAGAATACCGAGCACGACGCTGGACGTCAGGTACGAGCGCATGGCCGGGAATTTCTCCCGCGCGCCAAAGCCGGCGAAGACAACGCCGGTATAGTTTTCAAAGAAAGCATCGCGCGTCACAGCGAAAACGGAGATATCGCGCAAGCGCGCTGTCGTCGCTTCGGATACGGATAATTGTCCGTATTCGTTTTTAAGCGAGGCGACGAGGCTTGCGATTAACTGGTCAATTTCCCCCGCGTAGCGGCGGCGCACTTGTTCGCCCATGCCCTTGGGAAAACAGCCAAGGTCCGGTCGCTGCGTTTCATCGGGATAACGCTGATAGTCCTCATGCAATTGCCCGACGACATACTCAAAGATCGAGGACAAATGGTCCCGCACCCGCCCGCCATTGGTTTCTTGGAACCGCCGCACCTGGCCATCGAAATCTTCAGCGACCACCGAAAAGACCGTGGCGACCATTTTGAAGAATTCAGTGTCCTGGTGCTCCGGCGGGAAGAGATCCGGATTGCCGGAGATAAAGTTCATGAAATCTTCGGCGTAATCCTCGACCCGGTCGAGCGACTGGCCGCGCAACGCTTCGCGATAGAGCGAGATCACCGTCTCCCACGGCGTCGACATGATTTCAGCGTTATTATAGATCATCACCGCGACCGGCTGGCCGTCGACCAGCGGGAACAGCTTGTCCACCGATTGATAGGTCTTGATGTATTGGTGACCGGAAATGGTCACAGCGCTGTCCGCAGCCATGGCGACGGCTTGGCGGTTCATCAAGACAACTTCTGAGGTCATGCGCCCCCCGGAATATAACCATAGGGCGTCTAGGCCCCGAAGGACCGGCCCAATCATTGATGCGCACCAGCGCACCTTTCCCCACGGCGCGCCATCCCGCAGGCCGGCGCGTCTCTTAAGAGAATGTTAACCGCAAATCGGGGGCTTGGGAACGGCGCAGCGCGCGAAACCCTCTTCTCATCGAATCTCACGCATTTGTGCGAAATCACCCTGATGAATTTGGAAAAATTATCGCCATTTTTTGGCAAAAGGACGGCGTTGCCTAATGCGGTCCGCCACATTTTACCGAAAGCCTTCAGGCCATGGCCTTTCTTGCTCTTTTATCATCCCCCGCCGTCGCGGCGCTCGCCTTATTTCTCGCCGTTCTCTTATCCGTTTCCGGGCTCTACGCCCTGTTCGGATCGCTGGAACGGTAAACAAGTAGGGCCGCGCCCGCGCGGGGCGGCGTTAACGATCGACCCATAAAAACTAACGGGATTTTTAAAAAAAACCGGTCTTCTGTTCCCGTCGACGGCGCTCCTCGCCGCGGACTAGGGACTGGGAGATTGCGTACCATGGTTTTATCCCCCGTTGTGGTCAGCTTAATGCTGTTTATCGCCAGCCTCGTCGCCGTTTCCGGCTTTTACTTCATTCACACCTTCGTTGATCGCCTGTTGGCTGAAGCCCCAGCGCGCAAATCAGCCAGCGAGCTCACCTATACGAACCTCGCAGAATAGTGCGGTTTTCGGCGCTAACCGCCGATTGCACGTTTTCTGAGATGAAAGAACAGGGCGCCTTGGCGCGCCGAACGCGACGGTTTGCGCTCTAAAGCGCCTTTTCGGTCCTGCGTATTACTTATTGAAGAAGTACCGTACGTAACGAGCATCGCCGCGTGGATTACTCCGCCGGCGTCGCCGCCAGATCAGGTGCGCCATAGGTCCGCGCGAGCCGCTCACGCGCATGGGGCGCGACATTCACCTTCTCAAGATCGCCGCCCGCCCAGTCAATCACCTTAGGGTCCATCACCCGAAACCAAACCGGCGGGACGGCCGCCATCGCGAAACAGCCGGGATATCCGCTCGGTAAACGCGGCAGATCAGGGAAGTTCCGCAAGACCTGATAGGGGCGCTGGGCGTTTGCGTGGTGGTCGGAGTGGCGCTGCAATTGGAACAAAAGCAGGTTCGAAACGATATGATTGGTGTTCCAAGAGTGCCGCGGGGCGACAGGTTCATACTTGCCGGTCGGCAGTTTTTCACGCTTTAAACCGTAGTGCTCCACATAGTTCGCTTGGGTGAGCGCGTACCAGCCGACGAGATGATGCGCGACCATGAAAGGAATCGTCTTCACCCCGAATAAGGCGACGACCACAATCGAAACCACAAGCGTCAGCGCATAGCTTTGTAGAATTTCATTCCGTAGGGACCATTTTGACAGGCCTTTGCGTTGGAGTCGCTCCGTCTCATGCGCCCAGCCACGGCGAAAAGCGCCCGGCAGTTCGCGCGCCGCAAAGCGGTAGATGCTCTCGCCCATGCGGGCGCTCGCCGGGTCTTCCGGCGTCGACACCCACACATGGTGGCCGCGATTGTGCTCAATGCAAAAGTGCCCGTATCCGATGAGACCATTGATGATCTGCGCCAGCGTTCGGTCGGTGCGGTTCGATTTGTGGCCGAGCTCATGCCCAATCGTCAGAACATCGCCGTGCATGCTGCCAAAGCCCCAGGCGAGCGCTGCAAGCGACCACCAAGGTAAAGCGTTCGTTCCCACAAACCAGACGACGACGAAAAAGCTCGCATAAAAGAGCGGCACGCTCACATGCAGAAGCCGTCGATAGAACGGGTCGGCCTCCATCGCTTCAATCTCTTCGGCGCTCGGATTAAATGGATCTTCGCCAAAAGCGAGATCAAGCATTGGAACGAATGCGTAAATATAAAAAAGCGGAAACAATGTCGCGAACGTGTTGCCGCCGCTGACATTATATAAAAAGACGGTCAAAGGTGCGATCGCCGCGCCGACCAGCGAAAATAGCCATAGATACTTTTTAACGCCGCCACGCGTTTTGAAGACGGCGCCTGTGTTGTCGCTTTCCGGAACGTCAACGGCGCCTGGACTCCCATTGACGCTCCTGTTGGGGCTTACGCTCAGTCTGCCATTCGCCGTCATTCGGTCCGCTCCTCTTCGCGCGACCTCCCCCAGTAAGAAACCGGGAAAGCACCTACCAAACGTTGTTTCGAAACCTCTTAACGGGAAGTACACTGCTCCGTTTCCGGATTTAATGCAAGTCTCTCAAGCATAAGCCTTAGGTTGGCGTTTTTCATCGTATTTCAAAGACTTGCGACACCCCTGAGCGCCGAAGCGTACGCTGCGCCGCAACATTTCAGTGGATTTCAGGCGCCCGATGTCTGCTCGCCGGCTATTTGCACAGGCAATACTTTGGGCGCCCATCCAAATCCGCATACGACCCGCCGCGGCCGCATCGACCGGTTTCATCTCTAGACGGATCGAAAAACTCGCGTAGAGGGATTAAAAGCCAAGCTATGCTTTTTCTGAGATCTTTATGGCGAGCCGACAACCCGCTTGAATGACCGCCCGCATAATTTCATAGCCGGGCGCGTCTTCGGCGCCTTCTGCTTCGGCGGTTTCTTTGTGGCCGATCTCGTCTTCGCGAAATTGCTTCACGGTGTCAGCGAGCGCGTCATCAACCCCTTCTAGGGCTTCGGCTTGCTCCGCATAATGCTGTTCGATCACCTCTTCGACGGCGGCGGTGCACGCCATTGCCGCTTTTTCGCCAAGCAGCGCCGTACCAGCCCCTAAAGCGAAGCCCGCCGCGTTCCACAATGGAGAGAAAACGGTCGGCCGCGCCCCATATTCCGGCAACAGCTTGTCGAAGGTTTCAAGGTGATGCGCTTCGCCGTCCTCCATCTCTTTCAAAAGACGAGACGTTGCGGCCTTCGCCGGCAATGCGTCAAAGACGGCGCGCTGACCTTTGTAAATCTGCACAGCGCCATATTCGCCGGCATGGTCTACACGGAGCATTTCACGGATGCGTCGCGTCCGAGGGCCAGGCCGATCGGCATCAAAACTTGATGGGCCAGTACTGAAGGGGCCAGTACTGAACGGATCAGAGCTGAATGGGCCAGAGGATGAAAACTCGTCAGCGTCGGTCATGCGGAGCCTCCTGTCGCGGCGTCATGGCGAACGCGGCGGGTTGTAGCGACAGCCGCCCCTAGACATAAGACAAATAGGCCGCCGGAAAAGAGAAAATTATAGCCGGCCATCGAAATCCCTAGAAAGCGCCAGGCCGCATCAGTGCATGACACGCGCGGTCCATCGCTAGAAAAAGCTGTCGTGAGATCGATCGTGTCCGGCAGCGCGCCGCCGCCGCTGCACGTCGGCGGTCCCGGCCAATACCCAAACTCAACGCCGGTATGATAAAGCGCAAGGCCGGCGCTGATGGCGTAGACCAGCGCCGCGGCACCGACAGCGGCGGCCGCAGCCAACCTTGCGCGCCAGACGAGTGACGCCGCCAACCCCGCGCCCGTAACGGCGAACCCTGCCCAATGGGCCTCACGCTGATCCATGCACAAATCGCAAGGCGCGTAACCGGCGGCCTCAAACAGATGCGCGCCCGCCAAAAGGGCGGCGCTGACTGCAGCGCTTGTCAGCAGCGAGAGATCGACAAAGGATCGAAGAGGCGGCGTTTGTTTCACGGCGCTATACATAGAGATCCACGCCGCCAGAACGACGCGTCACAATCGCGCGGTGACCCAGTCCTTCAGGAGCGAAGCGGCTTCTAGTCCGAAGATAAGCAACGCACCGATCCAAACGAACCCGATAACGAGGCCTAGCGCGACAAGACGCCCGTCTCGCTCAATCAAACCAAGCGCGGCGATCGCGACCCCAACCCCAGGCACTGTATTCGTCGCCGGCAGCGGCACCAAGATCGATACGCACGGGGCCATCAACAACGTTCCGACGAGCCTTACGCCGGTTTTTCCCGTAATTGGCAGGAGGCTTGGCCGCGCAATCGCCTCGACCCAACGAACATAGCGGGCGCTCTTCGACACCACCGCCTGGAAATGATCAACACGAAACGTGCGGGCGCCCAGCGCCGAGGGCAGCCAGGGCTGTTCCCGGCCAAGCGCCATTTGCGCGGCGATCGCCGCCATTGGCAGCGCGACGATCTGCGGCAGCAGATAAACAAAGGGCAGGCAGCAGGGAAGCGCTAGCAGTAAGAGCATTAGACCGAAGGCGCGCTCATCAAGCCGGTCAACGACCGCGCCAAGGCTCGCCGTCGCTTCGGTCGGTGCGTCCGTTTGCTCGTCGCCGTCTAGGCGCTGTCCTGGCGCCTCAGCGCGCACAGCGGCGTCGCCGGCCAAATCCACGAGAACCGATTGTAGGAAATCAACCGCTCCGAGGGGGCGAACCACTTCTTCTTGCTCCGGTTTTTCGATAGCGAAACCATCTGCCATGGGAACACCAGACCTGCGCGCCGGCCCCAGCGGACCTCTCTCATCGCGAGAGATGCCACAAATTGGTGAATTATCGAATACCTATCGGAGAACGTTTTCCAACGACGGTGAACACGCATTAAATTGTCGAAAGCGCTCGTGCTCAACAGGGCCTGTCTGGAAGGCCATTTTGGGAGGCCAGTGTGCATGCGGGACGAATTTGAACAAAATCAGCGCGCGCTGGAAGCGATCGAGGCCGGTCTGCGAAAAGCCCGGGACGTGCGCGAGCGTGGAAGCTGCCATCTCAGCGATGACTTCACAGCGTGGGTGATTACGCAAGAGCTTCGCCGCGCCGGGTTTTCGATTACGCCTTCGACGCCGCCGGCGGCCCCAAAAGATCCGCCGCCGACCCTACGGGTCGCTTGACCGACGCCGGCGCGCCCCTATGATCGCGCTCTCGCTTGGCATGCCCCGCTGGCGGAATTGGTAGACGCGCCGGATTCAAAATCCGGTTCCGCAAGGAGTGTCCGTTCGAGTCGGACGCGGGGCACCACGCATTTTTCTCGCGCTGTCACGCTTTAGGGTTTTAGAACACCCTCGCCTTTTACGGAACGTGTCCATAAAGATGCGCCGTTTCGCAAACGATCGATATGAGATGACTTTTCAAGCGCGCGTTTACGGGCGGTGAAACGGTGCCTCACGGCTTTTCTATCGGGCTTGAAGTTCACGGCGTAACGATAATCCAAGCGTGATGTCATCGATCGCAAGCGCCGTTAACGACCGCCCGCAGCGAACACTAATTCCACCGATGACGGACGGCTTCGCACTACGCTACGACAATAGCTCGCGAACCATAACTCGGACACGGGCGCACCGCCATGACGGCAGGCGATATCTGGGATATAACAGCCCTACGATTGCACAGAACTTTCAATTCTAAGGCTGAGCCTTGACGTCCGACACCGCCACCCCCGCCCATCAACACGCCTATGACGAGCTCAAACGCGCGATCATGGCTGGCGATTATCCTCCCGGCACTACTTTCTCTATACAGAGCATAGCCGATCAATTCGATTTCGGCATGATGCCGGTGCGCGAGGCCTTAAAGCGCCTAAGCGCCGAAGGCGCTATTGAAGTCTCGCCAAAACGGGCGATGCGCATCCCAACGCTCGACAAGCAATCAATCGCAGATGTCTGCCGTATGCGGTCGATACTTGAGGGCGAAGCGGCCGCACGCGCAGCGGACAACATGACGGCGCCCATCATCACACACTTAAAGACGCTAGACGCGCAAATGGAGACGGCGCTCGATAAAGGCGATGGACGACAATTTCGTCGATCCAACCAAGAATTTCATTTCTCGATCTATAACGCCGCCGACGCCTACATGATGACGCCGGTTATTGAGATGCTCTGGTTACAGATCGGCCCGTTGCAGGCCAATTACACGAAAGAAAATTACCTCATCGGACGTGGCGTTCACGCGCACATCGTCGCAGCGCTGGAACGCGCTGACGCGCGCTTAGCGCGGGCGGCGATGGAAAGCGACATTGCTTCAGCGACCGATGTTTTTTTAAAATTCTTTGATTGAGGCGACGCCAAAAGCGCCCCTCCAAAGAAGGCAAAAGGCGGTATGGCGCTCTTAGGGGTCAAAATCGATAGAAGACATTCCGGGCTCAATCAACAAGAGCGGAAAGATACCATTCGTTGAAATAGCCGATATGACGTTCTTTCTGAGGGTGAATGGGGCCCGGTTCAAAAAAGAATGAGTTCACACCGGCATTATTCTGAGTAATGATGTATTTATCTTCTAGAGTCGTATGATGCCAGAGCGCAGTTAACTTCTCCACATCGTAATCAACGCCCTCGACCGCGTCACCCCTTACAAACCAAATGATTTCGACGTCAGTTTCCGTCAGTCCGCGTGGAATAAAGCGATAAAGAACGCTGTGGTCCGGATAGCATAGGAGGAACGTAACGGGCCCCAATTGCACGTCCTCCGCGCCACCGTCGAACGCCTTGAAATCACCCATTAGCGGCGCCAAAGGCTTCCCATCTTCAGCACCCGTCACATACCCCTCATAGAGGGCGTGTCGGTCCGCTGATGCACAAGCGCCGAACTGCTCCGCCTGCGAGAATATTGCAAAGTAGGAAACGTCAATGCCGGGCACGCCGGTTTCCTCCACTGTGCGGGCGAGCAACGCTTCATGCAGGTCTTTTACGTTCTCATAGAGATCTTCGTGCATGTGCATCTTGGCATACATCGGATGCGCCGGCGTACAATGATAGCACTCCTGATAATTTTCTAAGCAAAGCTTCCAGTTGGCGTCGATTTTATAGGTCGTCTTACGTGCTACTTTCGCCTGACTGAGACCATGCGCGCCGACTTGGCGGGCGATCTTAGAGAACGGCGCTGAGGGATCAGGCGCGTCGGGATTGCAATTAATCAGGATAAGCCCGTTGAAGATATGCAGCTTGGCCTTCTTTAAGCCGAACGCCTTCGGGTCAAACCCTTCTTTTAAATGCATGAACCGCGCGGAACGCATCGAGCCGTCAAGGTTATAAGTCCAGGCATGATAGGGACAGACAAACGTTCTGGTGTTGCCGCTCGCCTTATCGCAAACGCGTGCGCCGCGATGGCGGCAGATATTCATCAGTGCATGGATCTGGCCCTCGCCGTCGCGCACAATGATGATCGAGTCTTCGCCAATTTCAAAAACGACGAAGTCACCAGGCTGGGGGATTTCAGAAACATGAGCGGCGTAGATCCAGCTCTTAAACAACAGGTTGGTGAGTTCCTGTCGATACGCCAAGTGAGAACGGTAAAAATAGGGGTCTAGCGCCAGGCCAGGCCTGTCCTTGGCGATTTCAACCTGGCGCTCTAGTTGCGCCGCCGTATCGTCCACCAAAGTCGCAATTGTCGTCATGGAATATCACCAGTGATGAAAGGGTGCTTTGAGAGCGCCGGTAAACTCATGGTCTATGATCGTAGTGATGTGTTGTTTATTTCGTTTCATGACCTCGTCACAGCCCCGCCAATCCGCGCTTCTCTCCTTAGAAACCGCTAGGCGTATTAAGGCACTTCAACAGTAGACATGTAGCAAGGCTCAGCAGCGCCAAGCGCCGCCCAATGCCTGCACCGTTCGTCAGATTTGCAATCTCAACACATCTATGATCATAGATAGCTTTCCGGACCTTGGAAAGATGCAAAATGACCGAAACGTATGATGCGATAATAGTCGGCGGCGGCCACAACGGGTTGGTATGCGGGGCGTACCTGGCGAAAGCAGGCTTGAAGACCCTCATACTCGAGCAACGCCCCGTCATTGGCGGCGCGGCCGTTTCTGAGGAAACCGTGCCAGGCTTCACCTTCTCGACGTTCTCTTACACGATGAGCTTCTTCCATCCGCGCATCATTCGCGATCTTGAACTGCGAAAGTTCGGCTTCGAGGTGCTGCCAGCGACCGATCTGTTCATTCCAATTGGCCGCGACGACAGCCTGATCGTCAGCGAAGATGTCGCCAAAACCCAAGCGGAGTACGCCCGTTTCTCGAAGAAAGACGCCGAGGCCTATCCCGCCTACCTCGAAGCGTTGGAAGACGCCGTGAGCGTTATTCGCAAGCTCCTTTGGGAGACGCCGATCGATCCCACGAAACGCGATTGGAAATCGTTCAAAGATATGGCCGGCGTTCTATGGCGCAATCGACGCGCCGCCGGGAAAATGTATCGCACATCGATATGATGACCCAGAGCGTCGATGACTTTTTAAGTCAGTGGTTTGAAAACTCCTATATTCGCGCCAGCCAAGGCTATTACTGTTCCGTCGGAACGTTCGCTGGCCCGAAAACGCCGGGTACGGCCTATGTGCTCATCCACCACCTTCTAGGAGAACATGACGGCGCCGGCGGTTGGGGCTTTATGCGCGGCGGCAACGGGACAATCAGCCATTCCGTCGCGCAATCGGCGGCCCGCTGGGGCATGAAAATTGAGACCAATGTGAAGATTGACGCCATACTTGTGGAGAACGGCGCCGCTGTCGGCGTTGCGACGACAGACGGCCGAGAATATCGCGGTAAGTCGGTTATATCGAACGCGAACAGCAAAACGCTGTTTCTAAATTTACTCGATCGTCAGCATACGCCCCAGAGCCTCATTGACGAGATCAATGCGTTCCGAACGTTTTCAACCGCCTTTAAAATCAACGTGGCGGCGGAAAGACCCCCGCAATACTCAGCGTTCAACGCCGAGCGCGCAGGCTTTGCGGCGCCGTCCTATGTCCATATCGGCCCCGACATCGATTATCTTGAAAAAGCCTATGACGATGCGAAATACGGGCGGTACTCGTCAAAACCCTTCATTTCGCCGATGGTGCCGACCGTCGTCGACGACACCATGGCGCCGCCGGGCAAGCATTTGATCCATATGTTCGGCGGACACGCGCCCTACGAGCTGCGCAATTCAAACTGTGAGAAAGAACGCGACGGTTTTGTCGACACGGTCTTCGCCACGATCGACGACTTGGCGCCTGGCTTCAGCGACGGCGTCATCGACAAACAAGTCTTATTACCGCCGGACATGGAGGAAATCTTAGGGTTGCCGCAGGGACATATCTATCATGGCGAAATTTCTCCCGACCAATTGTTCTTTCAGCGTCCGGCCCCTCATTATGCGGATTATCGCACGCCCATTCGTCACCTCTATCAGTGCGGCTCGTCTACGCACCCAGGCGGCGGCGTTTCCGGAATCCCCGGCTACAATGCGGCGCGCGAAATTCTTCGGGATTTCAAACGCGGACAGTTAAAAATCGCCGGCTAAAGCGCCAAGCGCATCCTGCCGCTTCGCGGACAGCGTTTTTACACTCTAGGCGGAGGCGGATGTCTTCATCGCCGGATCGATCGATGCAGAACCATCGTCAACGCGATCATTCATCACGTGATAGAGCGCCGCATTTAACACCTTCAGATCATAAGGCTTAGAAACGAAAGCGTCGGCGCCCGCGTCTATGCAGGCATTTTTGGCTTCAACGAACGCATCAGCGCTGGCGATGATAATCGGCACATCGGCAAACGCCTTCTTGCTCTGACGAATCTTTCGCGCCGCGCTTGCGCCATCCATTACTGGCATGTGCAGATCCAGAACTGCGACGTCAATCGGTAAAACGGCAAGCGCATCAATGGCGTCTGCGCCATTAGCGACCAGGTACACAAAATGGCCATGAGATTCTAATGCTGTCTGCGCCACCAGGCGATTGACCTCATTATCATCGGCTACGAGCACGGTAAGCGGATTTGCGCGATCACTCTGTACACCCGCAAAAGAGGAATGCTGCGCCTCGGCGTCGACGCCATCAACGCCGCCATCCCTCTCAAGAACAACGTCGATCCAGAAAGTCGATCCGCGCCCAACGGCGCTGTCAACGCCTGCACGTCCGCCCAGTTGTTCAGCTATCGCGGCGGTAATCGACAAGCCAAGACCGGTGCCGGCGGCGCCCTTTCGCAGCCCGTCATCCGCCTGAGCGAACCGTTCGAAGATAACCGATTGTTGGGCCTCGGTGACGCCCGGGCCGGTGTCCGTCACCGCCAGTCGAACAGCGCGCGTTGAGGCGTTAGCGCCCGATTTCGCAGCCGCAATCGACGCCGTAACAGTGACGCCGCCTTCTTCGGTGAACTTCACCGCATTGCCCAATAAGTTGATGACCGCCTGACGTAAACGGACCGGATCGCTGACATAACGACCGGCGCACGCCTGATCGACTTGCAATGTCAACGTTAAGTTCTTTTGCTCGGCGGCAGCCGAGACGGTGTCGAGCGCCTCTTGCAAGAGCGTTTCGAGATCAAAGGAAGAGCGCGTTAACTCCAACTTGCCCGCTTCGATCTTCGACATGTCCAGAATATCATTGATAAGACACAGCAATGATTGGCCGCACGACAAGATCGTTTTGTTATACCGTTGATGCGTTTCATCGAGCGCGCTTTGCGACATCAATTGCGACATGCCGAGGATACCGTTAAGCGGCGTTCTGAGCTCGTGACTCATATTCGCGAGAAAGTTTGATTTCGCGCAGTTAGCAGCATCGGCGGATTTTCGTTGTTGATCCAACAACGCGTTCTCTTCCGCTTTGCGCGCAATCTCATCCAGGTTTCTACGAATTGAAAAATGTGCTGGAATGAATATCAACAGCGCTTCCAGAATAACAACGCTCAGCACAGCGATTAAAGATAATCTTTCGAGAGAGACGGCCTTGTCCTCTTGGTTGTGAGCGAGGTTCTCATAAGACGTCACCGCGCGATCCAAGTCAACGAGCAGTTGATCAGGATTAGCGGCGAGAAGCGCGTTAAACGCCGCAGGTCTCTCTCCGGCAGGGGCGCTCAGCACATCATGCGCCAATTCCGCATAACGACGACTTCTGCGATCAAGCGCTGTATCGCCAAAATAGATGTCTTTCAGCTCTTCCGATAACGGCGTATTTAACCCGAGAGTTGTTGACCCGAAAAGCAAGCCTTTGTGATGAGTTTCGAAAAGAGTGATCCCGTCATTCAGCCGCGCTTCAGACGAAGCAGCGGCCGCGTTTAACTCCTGAGAAGCGACGCGTCCGGCATAAAATGCAATGCGCTGGCTTAACATTCGTTGTTTGCCGCTAATGTTGATCGCAACGGCGATTTCGCGCTGAAGCCGCGCCTTCGTCGTATTCACGGCGTAGATAACGCCCGCGATCGCGACGATCGCCAACAAGGCGCTTACATAGCGTCGCCACAGCGTGCGGGGATCGCGCGGCACAAGCGATAATGCAGATTTCAATGTCATTACCGTCCTAAAGCCGAGAATGCCGCTACATCGAACTTCTGAGTATCGTTGTGACGGTTGAATATTCGATTAACCGACTTTGGACAGAGAGCCACAGGACAGGACCTATTAACCGCAGCTCATAAAATTGAGTTAAAGGTTGGAGCCGGTCGGAAGACCGCTTTAGATAACCAAAAACCCGCGATTATCACTCACGCATCCGACTGCTTAAATCAAAACCAGCAAATCAAAATCGGGGGTCAATCGACTTATCCGAGGGAAGGCATGAAGTGGCGTTCGATGACGCCGCCATCCTTGAGCGTTAAAAAAAGGCGCCCTCAAGGCATGAAAAACTTTGAGGGCGTCGATAACGATCAAGGATAAACGCTATAAATACGATCACGCATTATAAGCGGCATACGGCCTAAAGACGAAACTGTCTGCCACCGTAGCGTTAAAACGTTAGGCCGCAAGCTGGGAGTTCGTCAGTGCCTTCGTCGCGCTTCTTCCGGCGTTTTTTGCGTTTTTTGCCGGTCATATCCCCATAATTCGCAATCGCGAGATTAGTGTCGTCATAATTGAAGCGTGGATCAAAGTCGCGTCCAGCCATGACTTGGATATAAGCGTCGTTCAGCTCTTTCTGTTCAGCGGAGAAGAACTGAACCGTGCAGCCATTATTGTCCGCAAACGTATTGCCTGCGACCGCGCCGAAAAAGCCTGATGACATCTGAACGGCGTCACCCTCATTTTGCGCAATCAGGTTCGAATTGACCGTCGCGGAGCGAACTTTCTCCGACAGGAAAATGCCTGTTTCATTGCCCATAATGAGGTTGGCGAGGATTTTCACTTCGCCATAACCGTCACGCGCATCGACATTCACGCCGGCGCCGGAATTGAACTTAATCGTGTTTCGCGTCAGCAATAGATCAGCCAAACGTCCCGAAGCGGCGATGCCGTCGCCATTCCCCAGAATGACATTGTTCGTAATCGCGCCTTGAACAAGGGCGCGATCAAGGCTGACAAATTCAACGGCGGTCTGTGTGCCGATGATCGTATTATTGTCTAAAGTGACGTCGCCCGCCAAGACACGCACGCCCGCCGCTGGGCCATTGAGGCCGGCCCCGACGCCAGACGCGCTCGTGTGCGCAAAACGCTGCATATTCGCGCCGCCGGTCAGATAGTCCCAGCCCGGATTATCTGCGCCGACAGGTCGGGCGTGGCGGCTGACAAAGCCTTCTAGGCGTGCGCGTTTGTCGGCTTCAGGACCGCGATCACGCGCCGGGCGCGCGATTTGCTCCATCATATCAGGCCGCAATTGACCGTAGGCCGCACGAACCGGAATATCGGCGTCGATCGGCAAAATGGCGCTGTCGCGCAACGCCACCGAACCACCTGCAACGTCAACACAAGGAGCGGACGCCCGACGGTGATCGAATTCAAAAACCATCTTTTCGACGGAAACTCGCGCAACTGGAGAGCCAGGCGCGATCGATAGACACGGCGCGGAGGAAGCGGGTCGCAAAATCGGCTCGCGACCATAATCGCCAACGGCGCCGATAATCGCCACCGGCTTGGTGACGTCGACATTCTCGTCATAAACGCCGCCGCGCACGATAATTGTGCCACCGGGCTGCACAAGCCGCATCGCTTGGGAGATCGTCGTAACCTTGCTGCCGGGCGACTTGCTTACGACCACTTGAGCGACCGTATTCGCCTTTGATCCGCCGCTGGATGATTTGCTTGGCTTCGACGTCACGGCCGAAGGGATATCAAACCCGCCGATTTTTCCGTCTTGGGCGAGAGCGCCGGAGAAACCGCTGAGAGCCAGAACGCTCGCCGCTGCTGCGAAAGAAGTTTTTAAACGTGCCATCTAATTATTCCCCACTACTCAACGCTGCGCGGTTCGAATTCGAGTAATTCGAGCGCCCGTTGCGCAGGCCTATACCCAAGCGCGGCAGCCTTAGCGAAGTGCAGCGCCGCCTTCGCCTTATCCGGGCTCACCGAATTAAGGCCCGTCGTTCCGTTTCGATAGACGACGCCAAGCGCATAATGGGCTTCAGCGAGATCTTGCTTCGCCGCCTTGTCGAGCCATTTAACGGCGGCTTCGCCGTCTTGCTCAACGCCGATCCCCCGTAAATGCATCACGCCGAACGTATACTGCGCAATATCGTTGTTCGCCCGCTGCGCGGCGGTTTTCACAAGATCAACGGTGTCAGACGCCGACAAGACGCCGATCTCGACATTGCGTTTCTCTTCCGCCGTCATTTCAGTGTCAGAAGAAACGCGGGAATATTGGAAGCGGCGGATTGCTTCGCGCGTCTGCTGCCCCATCTTGTTGTCGACAGACCCGAAATAGAAACCAAGCGCCCGAAGCGAATGCTGCAAGACCGAGACATCAATGTCGGAAACAGCCTCCAGCGCATCCTGCATACGCAGCTCTTGAAGCTCTTTCTTAAGGCGCTTCAGCTCCGCCATTTGTTTCGTGTCGCCGGTGTGCTCTTCAGGAAGCGGCGGCTGCCAAACGGCGGCGTCCTCGCCAGCCTTCTTAATCTCTTTTGAGGTTATCAGTTTGCCGTCACGCATCGCCTCAAGGATCGGGGCGGCTTCTTTCACGCCGCGTTCAGACGCCACGAGATAAAGCTCATAGGCGCGAACATTGTCTTTCTTGACGCCGGCGCCGCGCTGGAACATCTGCGCCAGCACAAAGACGTCGCGGGCGCTGCCGCGCTCAAACGTGTTCGCCACCAGCTTTTCCGCTTTAACAACGTCGGCATTTTTCATCCGTTCTCGGATGAACGGCAATTGCTCCGCCGCTTCAATCTGAGCGTTGCGCTCATAAGCCGTTGGCGTCCGGAACGCCTCTTTGAAATCATGGTGCGCCGCGAGAGTGTACCACTTTAGCGCTTCGACATAATTGGCCGAGTTGAGTTTTGACGGATCAATGCCCGCACCGTCGGAGTTAATGACAGCCGCGCCGGAAAAATAATCGCCAAGCGCTTTCATGGACCGAACGTCGCCGGCCACTGCGTATCGCCGCCAAAGATCGAGCGCGAGATCGTATTCGCCGTTTCTGTAAGCTTGGAGCCCCATGCGGTACTCAGCGACGGCGCTCGTCGGCGCCGCCACGCTTAGCGCGACGATCGCCGTCGCCGCGGCGATGGCCAATCGACCGGCGGATTTTTTGAGCGAACCGCTGTTTCCAGATGATCCGTAAGGCGATCGTTTGGCGACGCCCATGACGCGTTTTCGTTCCATAACCCCTCCGGCTCCCCTCGCCAGTTCCACCGTTCGACCGGTTAACGCCACTAACGCCAACGGCGTATCGTACATCGGTCTTCAAGCGTCGCCGACCAAAACGGGCCGACCTAATCATCATCAATTTCGATCCGCCGATGCTAGCCCGATCGAGGCTGTCGACAGTCGACTCTAGACGGCGTCGCCAAACCGGCGGGCCGCCGGCGATCCCACGTCGCCAGGGATAGTTAAACATGCCGAGCGCTTGGACGCCAGATTAACCATAGCCCCAATCGATACAAATTCACACCGGCTTAAGCCGCCCATGGGACGCGCTGACCGACGCTGAACCTACGCTTTTGTGACCAAAAAAGCACACGCCGTGGCCTCTGCGTCACGATCGTCGGACGCAGCGAGCGCAACGACTCGGTGGCCGGCTTCCCGGCAAAAATGAGGAATATCAAGGCGCGCGACAGGGTCATCCGCGATGATTGTGACCTGATCGCCCGACCGCAGCCCGCGCAACGCCGCCTCCATGCGCAAAACGGGCAGGGGGCAGCGCAGGCCTGTGGCGTCGATTTCGATGACTTTAACGCTGGTTTTATCGCCCAAGCTCGGCTTTGCGCTCAAATCACCGCCAGCGCCATTACCAGCGTCGGGCCCCGCGCCAGACTTAGCGTCGGAAAATGTCGGCGGCGTCTTGGACATTAAACGGGAAAACAATGGTGTTGGTGCGGTCGTTGGCGATTTCTTGGAGGGAATTCAGATAGCGCAATTCCATAGAGCCCGGCTGGTTAGATAGAATGCTGGCCGCTTCGGCGAGCTTCGAGGCGGCCTGCTCTTCGCCCTCAGCGAGAATGACCTTGGCGCGCCGCTCCCGCTCCGCCTCGGCCTGTTTGGCGATCGCCCGGATCATCGATTGGTCGACGTCCACATGCTTAATCTCGACATTGGAGACTTTGATGCCCCAGGCTTCGGTCTGCTGGTCGAGGATCTCTTGAATGTCCTTGTTGAGCTTGTCGCGCTCTTGCAGCATTTCATCGAGATCGTGCTTGCCGAGCACGGAGCGCAACGTCGTCTGCGCCAGCTGGCTCGTCGCGGCCTGGAAATTCTCCACCTGAACGACGGCGCGCACAGCGTCGACGACACGATAATAAATAACGGCGTTCACCTTCACCGAAACGTTGTCACGAGAGATAACGTCTTGGGTCGGAACGTCATGAACGAGGGTGCGCATATCGACTTTGCGCATTTGCTGAAGAACTGGGATCAGGATCACGATGCCAGGCCCTGCCGCCTTTCGGCCGACCCGCCCCAGCGTGAAAACAACACCACGCTCATACTCGCGAAGAATCTTAAAGATGCTTGTGAGTAACGAAACTCCCGCAACTAGAATAAAGACGAGGACGCCCAAGCCGCCTGGCATATTTCTCTCCTTACGGACGAACGGCGCATTAAGCCGGCGCCCCTATTTTCTTTGACCCGCAGAAACTCAGCCGACAACGCACCAAGTGACATATATGTTGGGGGCGTTTAGCTGACGCCTAAGTCTCGCTGGGCGCTAAACTAGCCAACAAATTGACGCCTTTCGCTTGGCGCACCACTAGAACAAGGCCGTCGACCTCAACGACTTTAATCTTATCGCCTGGATTGAGCGGCTTGTCGGCGCGGGCGCGCCAGCGCTCGCCTTCGACGACCACCCAACCTTCTTTGCCGTCCCAATCGTCCACATAGCCTTCGCGCTTGCGGATCGCCTCTGAACCAATCAACGGACCATGGCTGCGCGAGCCGACAACAGCGATCAGCATCAACCCCAAAAGGCCGCCAACGCTTGCCATCATGACACCGATAAGGCCTGTGGAAACGCGGAACTGATCGGGGAACACCGTATAAAGACCGGCCCCGAAGACTAAGAGCCCGAAGACGCCCGCAATGCCGAAAGTCGGGGTGAACGCCTCCACCGTCATTAAGATAAGACCAACGCCCATCAGCGCCGCGCCGAGCCATGAAAACGGCAGCACTTGGAAAGAATAAAGCCCAAGGATCAGGCAGAGCGCGCCGAGCGCGCCAGGGAACACCGAGCCCGGGTTCCACATTTCGATAATGATGCCTGTTGTCGCCAAAGACATCAGAATAACCGCGACGTTTGGGTTTGCGATGAAATTCAAGATCTGCTCGATGAAGGTCGGCTCAACGCGCGTTATCGAAAGGGAGGAGGTTTGCAGCGTCTTCGGCCCGGCGATCGTCTCCACGGTGCGGCCGTCGATCGCTGTGAGCAATTCATCAAGGTCCGCCGCGACGAGATCGATCACGCCGAGCTCCAACGCTTCATTGTGGGTGACCGAAACGCCTTCACGCACAGCCCGCTCCGCCCAATCGGCGTTGCGGCCGCGCTCTTCGGCAAGCGCGCGAATGTAAGCGACGGAGTCATTGATGATTTTCGCGCGCATGGCATCTTCATTACCGAGGGGACGATCGCCGGTTTCAACCATCTCGCCCCCAAGCTCGTCAGAAGCGCCCCGCGGCGCGCTTTCAAGGCTTTCCTCTGCGCCGTCATCAGAAACGGTTTCGCCTTCAGCGCGCTCGTCCGCCGCCTCGTCGAACGGGCTTTCCCCCTCAAAGGGATTATCGCCGGAAGGCGTTCCCCCAAGCTCGACGGGCGTCGCCGCGCCGGTGTTGGTGAAGGGCGTCATCGCCGAGACGTGCGAGGCGTACATGATATAGAGCCCGGCGCTCGCCGAGCGAGCGCCTTGGGGCGAGACGAAACTCGCCACCGGCGTTTCGGAGGATAAGATCGCCTTGATGATGGTCTTCATAGAATCGACAAGCCCGCCGGGGGTGTCGATCTCAATGACGATCAGTTCGTGATCTCCGGCGTCGGCGTTGCCGATCTCGCGCGCCAGATAGTCTGCGCTCGCCGGAGTGACGGGGCCGTTCAATGTAAGAACTGTCGCGGCGCGGGACGGAGCGGCCGGTTCAGTTTCTTGCGCCGTCGCCGATAATGCGAACAGCGCCGCGCCGAGCGCGAAAACGACAGCCCAAAAAGACAAGCGCGCCATTGAGCCGGCGCGGGCGGTAGGTTGATTGACCATGCCCCATTTTCCGCTTTCGATCGCGATCACTGTCCTTAAGACATAGTCGAAATTAACGACGTTTCAATGTCGTTGAGCGGTTGAGAGCGCTCGCCATTTGTGGAAACGACCGCTTAGAAACGTCTAATAATCAGCGATATCGACGAAATAACCGGCCATTTCTAGATTTCCGATAATGCGATCGAGGTGCTCTTGGCCTTCGGTGTCGATGGTGACGTCCATGCAGGTCATTTTCGCCGGCAAATCCGAATAGACACGGTGGTGGCCCACATCGATGACATTGCCGTCTTGCTCAGCGATTATGCTCGCGACACGGACGAGCTGCCCTGGCGCGTCCAACAATTGGACACGAAGACGCGCGAGGCGACCGGAGCGGGCGAGGTCACGCATTAAGATCATCGACAACAGACGTTGATCAATATTGCCCCCGCACAAAACAAGCCCGACGGATTTCTTTTTGAACCGGTCCGGATACGCCATAATCGCCGCCAGACCCGCAGCGCCGGCGCCTTCCACGAGGAGTTTTTGCTCATTCATTAAAAGACTAAGCGCGCGTTCCAGGGTCTTTTCTGACACTGTAACGATGTCATCCACATAGTCTTTGACGATCTTTCGGGTGTGAAAACCGGCTTCTTTAACGGCGATGCCTTCAGCGAGCGTCGTGCTGCCAATAGCCCGCCCGCCGCCGTCGACAGCATTTAGCATTGACGGGAATTCTTCCGTCTGCACCCCAATTATCTTGATATCGGGGCGTGCCGCTTTCGCCGCGATCGCCATGCCGGCGATAAGACCGCCGCCGCCGATCGGCACGATCAAAGAATGAAACGCCGGGCCGTCCTGGAGCATTTCAAGCGCGACGGTTCCTTGGCCGGCGATCACCAGCGGATCGTCGAAGGGATGCACCAGCACCCGCGCTTCGGCGTCGCTTAAGCGCACCGCTTCTGCCGCCGCATCGTCATATGTTGCGCCTTTTAAGACGACCGTGGCGCCAAGCGCTTTCGTCTGACGCACTTTCACATCGGGCGTCGTCGTCGGCATGACGATTTTCGCCGAAATTTCCAGCGCTTTCGCGGCGAGCGCCACGCCTTGGGCGTGATTGCCGGCTGACGCGGCGACGATGCCGGCCTCTCGTTCAGACTCGGACAAGCTCAGAAGCTTGTTGTAAGCGCCGCGCTCTTTGAAGGCGCCGGTGTATTGCAGGTTTTCCAGTTTCAGCCAGAGATCGACGCCCGTTATCGCCGACAATTTAGCGGCGTGCACGAGGGGTGTGCGCATAACCTTGCCGTCAATGCGCTTCGCCGCCGCCGAAATGTCCGCAGCGCTGGGCGCAGCGGCGGTGTCAGCAAGGTCTATGTTAGCGTCCGGCGGTGTCATCGAAAAACGTCCTATCAAACAAGCACAAACCGCTTTCTTGATGGAAACGTAAAAGCCTGGCAAGCCAAGACGATCGATCGGCGATCCTGCGGTCTTACATCCTACATAGGAGACTTAGTTCATTGACTGTCAGGACAACAGGCCTCTACCGCGCCGATCCAGCGATCCTTGACCTGCAAAAAGGGCGGGCCGGCCCCTATTTTGACGCGGTGCAGGCGGCGGCGTTCCCCGATCATATTCTCCGCTTCCGCAATGATGAGTGGGCGGCGCGGATTGGCCTTGGCGATCTCAGTGACGCCGATTGGATCAAGCATTTCGGCGCTTTCGCCCCGCTCGACGACAATTTGCCGAAACCTTTGGCCTTGCGGTATCACGGCCACCAATTCCGCTCATATAATCCCGATATCGGCGACGGCCGCGGATTTCTTTACGCCCAAATGCGCGATGGTGACGGACGACTTCTTGATCTCGGCACCAAGGGGTCAGGAAAAACGCCGTATTCGCGCTTTGGCGACGGACGCTTAACGCTGAAAGGCGCGGTGCGGGAAATTCTGGCGACGGAGATGCTTGAGGCGCTTGGCGTTTATACGTCCAAGACGTTCAGCGTCATTGAGACCGGCGAGGCGCTGGAACGCCACGACGAACCCTCGCCGACACGCTCCGCCGTTATGGTGCGCCTCGGCCATAGCCATATCCGGTTCGGCGCGTTCCAAAGGCTCGCCTTTGAGAAAAACGCCTCAGCCATTTCACGCCTTGTCGATTATTGCGTGGAGCACTTCGATCCGGATCTTGCGAACGAGCCGGCAAAAGAAAAAACCGCTGCTTTCTTTGACCGCGTCGTCACCCGCACCGCCCGCCTCGCCGCGCAATGGATGGCCGCAGGGTTCGTGCATGGCGTTTTGAATACAGACAATATGAACGTCACCGGCGAGAGTTTCGACTACGGCCCATGGCGTTTTATTCCGCATGTGGATTTTTCGTTCACCGCAGCATACTTCGATGAAACAGGTCTTTACGCCTATGGTCGCCAACCGGAAGCGGCGGCATGGAACTTGTCCCGTCTCGGTGGCATTTTATCGCTTCTGACAGAGATCGACGACCTCAATGAAAGCCTTGGCGATTTTCATCCCCGCTTTAAAAAGTCCCTCGACGCGGCGTTCTGTAAACGTCTCGGCGTCGACACGCCGAAAACTGACCCTGGCGCCTTCGCTTTTGGTTGCTTGAAGTGGTTGGAAAAAACAGGTTTGCCGTTTGAAGACTTCTTCTTTGATTGGTTCGGCGGGGGCGAATCTGAGGAGCGGACGAAAATCCATCATTCCGTTTACGGAGAAGAGGACTTTTCATCAGTAAAAGAAACCCTCCTGGGCCTAAAGCCGGTTCGTCCGGAGCGCGCGCAGCACGCCTTCTTTCAACGTCAAGCGCCTCAAACCATCTTAATAGAAGAGGTCGAGGAAATCTGGGACGCTATTGCCGACAATGACGATTGGGCACCGCTCAACCACAAAATTAGAGCGATCAGAGAAATGGGCGATGCGTATGATATCAGGGCGACGGCGCAGACGGACGGTATATTAGGAGAAAGTGAGTAGACGGCCCGCGTTACGACGTCTTCGCGGTTTCAAGGATGGCCCGCCAAACATTGCTCACCGCGTCTCGTGTTTCTGATAAAGGGCCCGCCGTTGATACGACATGATCGGCCCGGTCACGCTTGTCGGAGTCCGGCGTCTGCTTAGCCAAAATTGCATCGAATTTCTCTTCGCTCATGCCCGGACGCGACAACACTCTCTTGCGTTGAATCGTCGCCGGCGCGCTGACGACCACAACCACATCGCACGCCGCGTCGCCGCCGGTTTCAAACAATAACGGTATGTCCAAAACCATGGCCGGCGCGCCGGCCTTTTCAGCCGCCGCCATTGCATCGGCTCGATCTTTGGCGACAAGCGGATGGACGATAATTTCCAAATCCCGCAAGGCGGCGGCGTCGCCGATCACCGCTTTAGAAAGAAGGGTCTTATCCACCGCGCCGTCGACAATTGCTTCTGGGAACCGCGCGCTCACCGGCGAGACGCCAGCGCCCCCTTTTGCATAAAGTCGCGTAACAGCGGCGTCGGCGTCCCATATAACAGCGCCGAGATCTCGGAACATGCCGGCGACGGTGGATTTCCCCATGCCGATCGAACCCGTCAGACCAATGATGATCATTTTCAGCGCCTATGACTGAGTTTTGAAACAAGCATTGAACGCAAAGCGTCATCAACCGTCGCCGTCTTACCGAGCCAAGATTTGTAGCCAGGAACGGCTTGTCGGATGAGCATTTCCAAACCATTCGCCGTTCGCGCGCCATGGTCTTCAGCAGCTTTTAAGAGGGCGGTTTTCAGCGGCGTATAAATAATATCGATCACCGCAGACCCTTCGCGCAGGGCCGCAAGATTGACATCCAAAGGGCTCTTGCCGGTCATGCCGAGGGATGTCGTGTTAACGATGATATCGTGGGCGGCGACGAGATCGTGGCGCGCGTCCCAGTTCTCTACTGTAGCGCCATTGTGCTTAGCGACCGCTTCCGCTTTTTCTTTCGTGCGATTGGCAATCGTCACCTGTTCACAGCCGGCAAGCGTTTTTAGCGCAACCACAACAGCGCGCGCAGAGCCGCCTGCGCCCAACACCAAAGCAGAAGGCGCGGAAGGCGCGCGATCGCCAAAGAGATTCTTAAGAGTTGCAGCAAAACCTTCGGCATCGGAATTATCGGCGACAATACCATCGTCAGAAAAGGTGAGCATGTTTGCAGCGCCGATTTGCTCCGCTGTCGGTGTCCGACGATCAGCAATTCTAAAGGCGCTTTCTTTGTGGGGCAGCGTGACGTTGACGCCACGAAATCCCAACTTTTTCAAAGCATCTACGGCTTCAGTAAACGCATCGTCATGGTCAGGAACATAAAGCGGAATGTAATGCGCTGAGGCGCCTTCACGAGCCGCCCATTCATTGTGAATAGACGGTGACAAAGAGTGAGCGATGGGCGCACCAATGACGCCGGCGAGGCGAACGCCGGATGTTTCAGCAATCGAGCGAAGCTTACCATCGGAGGGGGTCAATAGGGAATTACACTTTCATCGCGAAGGAACTTTAGGAGCGGAAACAGCGATAATCCGAGCACCGTGAAGAAATCCCCTTCGACTTTTTCAAATAAGCGCGCGCCAAGGCCCTCTAATTGATAAGCGCCGACGCTCGACAGCACTGCTTCACCTGCAGCCTCTAAATAGGCGTCAATGTCGACCAACGTCATTGACCGCATTGTCAAACGCGCTTCATCAACAATATCGAAAATTTGCTCTCCGGCGCGCACAACGCTTACGGCGTTGATAAGCACATGAGTTTGGCCTTGTAAAAGGAGAAGTCTTTCCCGTGCTTCGGCGAGATCCTTCGGTTTCTCAAAAGCAGCTTCTTGAAATCCGAGAATCTGGTCGGATCCGATCACAAACGCCTCGTCCGCGACGTTTACCGCTTTTGCTTTTGCGCCCGCCAAATCGCCGGCGATTTCGGTAAGAGGCCGGCCTTTGCCGACCCCGTCCTCAATGAGGCTCGTCTCATCGATGTCAGGTCGTTCGATCGTGAAACTGATGCCGGCCGCTTCAAGAATCGAGCGCCGGATACCGCTTCCAGAGGCTAGAACGATTGGCGGCGGCGCTAAAGTCATGATTTCTGTTCCACGGATGACACTGCCGGGGCGTTCTGCCTGGCGGACAGTTTCGTCAAAATTGCAGCGGCTGTTTCTTCGACCGAGCGCCGCGTCACATCAATCGTCGGCCAGCGGTGTTTTGCAAAAAGTCTCTTCGCCGCGACGATCTCAGCGCGAATCTCATCGATATCCGTATAAGTGTCCGCTTGATCCCGCGCATTCAGTTCATCGAGGCGGTTGGTGCGGATCTGCTCTAAACGATCCGGACTTGCGACGAGGCCGATGATGAGCGGCTGGCGCAATTTAAAGAGCGCCTCGGGCGGTTCTTGACCTTTAATGAGGGGAACGTTCGCGGCCTTAACGCCACGGTTCGCGAGATACATGCAGGTCGGCGTTTTCGAGGTTCGACTGACGCCGACAATCACGACATCCGCGGGTTCAAGATCCCACGTCATCTGACCGTCATCATGGGCGAGCGTGTAATCAAGGGCGTCGATACGCTTGAAATAACTTTCGTCAATTGTGTGCTGGGCGCCCGTTCGGCCAGACTGGGCCATACCGAGGTAACTGGAAAACGCCGCCACAAACGGATCGAGCACCGACACCGCCGGCGCCTGCAGGGCTGCACAGCGCACCTCCAGCATCCGCCGCAAGTCCGGATTGACGACGGTGTAAAGCACAAGGCCAGGCGCCGCCTCAATCTCCGCCAATGTGCGTTCCATCTGCTGGCGCGAACGGATAAGGGCGTAGATATGCTCGAACGGCTTGGCGTGGAGAAATTGCGAGGTGACCGCTTTCAACAGGGAATTTAGCGTTTCACCCGTTGAGTCGGAAACCAAATGCACATGGAAGAAATTCGCCAATGGTTCTGGTTCACCGCCCGCCTCCACGCCTGATGCAGCGCCTGATGAAGAACCAGCCTTACTTGTCAGGGAAGGGGAGGGAGTTTTCGACATCTTCCACATTTTCCAGAACGACGCGGTCGTACGAAAGCCTAGTTGGAAAAGCGCGTTCACCTGTGGGTCTTGGGGTGAATGCTCAACACAGTCAAACCTGAGCCGGAGTCAAGTATGACGTTTTGTTGTCATTCCAACGCTGATCGGGAAAGCGTCCGCAAAGATCAACGTCCCCACCTGAGAGAATCGCTTTTTTACGACGCACTGTCGAAATTGGGGATAGGTGGGTGGTCGATTCACGCGCGATCCTCTCATCTCTTTTAAAAACATCGCGTTGACCCCATCGATCTCACTTCAGACGGCCGACGAAACTTACCCCAGTCATACTGGAATGACTGGTCAAGCTATTTTTCGGCGCCGTTTTTCCAAGACCTCCCCACGGTGTAATACCTGGGATATTTGCTTTTAAAGAAGGAATAGGAAACAAACGGCCATGGCCGATCATCCTTCAAAATTTATCCGAACACTTAAGGGCGAAGCGCAATCAACACCCCCAATGTGGTTTATGCGCCAAGCGGGACGTTATTTACCGGAGTATCGCGCAACGCGCGAACAAGCCGGCGGCTTTTTGGACCTATGTTATAATCCTGAACTTGCCGCTGAAGTTACCTTTCAACCCATTCGACGGTATGGCCTCGATGCAGCGATACTTTTCGCTGACATCTTACTCATCCCGCAAGCGCTTGGCGTCGATGTGCGGTTTGAAGCTGGGGAAGGCCCGGTTCTAGAGCCTGTGCGGAATGGATCGGCTCTCAGCGCCCTCGGCGAACGTGATATTCATGAAACACTCTCGCCAATCTATGAAACCGTGCGTCTCGTTCGCGACGGATTGCCGAAAGATGTGGCGCTTATCGGGTTCGCCGGCGCACCTTGGACGGTGGCGACATATGTCCTAGCCGGCGGCGGCGTGAAAGATCCGGCAGCCCTTCGGCGCTATTATTATGACGATCCGGATTTCGTCTTAGGGCTGATTAAGAAGATAACCGACGCAACGATCGATTACCTCATTCGGCAGATCGACGCCGGTGCGGACGCGATCCAATTGTTCGACACCTGGGCGGGCGGATTGCCGGCGCCGGTGACGCGAACCCTGTCCATTGAACCAATGGCTCAGATTGCTGACGCAATTAAAGCGGCCCGGCCGGACATCCCCGTCATCATGTTCCCCAAGGGCGGGTTCGGTTTTTTGACGGAGTATGCGTCTTTGCCCTCTTGCGATGCGGTCGGCATTGACTTCGCCGCGCCATGGGCCGCCGCTCGGGACACTGTCCGTCCACACGCGGCTGTGCAAGGCGGGTTAGATCCGCTCCTCGTTGTCGCTGGCGGCGCGCCGATGGAAAATGCGGCGCGTGAGCTCGTCGAGACGTTTAAAGATACGCCTTACGTTTTCAATCTCGGCCATGGCTTTGTGCCGGAAACGCCGCCGGAGAATG
Source organism: Pseudomonadota bacterium (assembly GCA_039814575.1). Lineage (GTDB taxonomy): Bacteria > Pseudomonadota > Alphaproteobacteria > Caulobacterales > Parvularculaceae > MED-G105. Next base: position 146,980 of record JBCCAY010000001.1, on the reverse strand, counting down.
TGGCGCGGCTTATCGATATCGTCCGTTGTTCCTAGCGCGGCGCATATGGCGGACTTTCTCTCAGGCCATTATGGAACGCTGAAGGCGCTTCATATCATCGCCGTTATCGCGTGGATGGCGGGCATGATGTATTTGCCGCGCCTGTTCATCTATCACCACCAAGCTGATCCGGGCGGGGAGGCGGAGCGCTTTTTCGTTACTATGGAACGGCGGTTAATGCTTGGCATCATGAACGGCGCCATCGTCGCCGTCTGGTTGTTCGCACTCTTAATGATCGCGGCTAACCCGGGATTGCTGCAAACGCCTTGGTTTCACGTCAAACTGACAATGGTATTGGGCATTTCCGGCATTCATGGATATTACGCCGCTGCGCAAAAGAAATTTGCGCGCGGACTGCGACCCCGAACAGAGAAGTTTTGGCGGATCATGAATGAAGGGCCGTTCGTTTTGATGATCATCGTCGTTGTCTTAGCGGTGACGAAACCCTTTTAGCGATGGTGATCGCTGAAAGACGATTTATCGATAAATAAAACCTCGTCGCGGACGTAAGTGATTGACGCGGCCTAGAATTGGCCTATATGACCGAGCTAGCTTCCTAATTGGCGCGTATCGCCGATCTCCCGTTTAGCCGTCTTTACAAAGGTATAGGGCGACCAACGGATTTCGACCGAGACCAAGCGGCCGTCCGGCCGAGCCAAGCCTTCCCGTGATTTCATTCCATCCTTGATCTGAAGCGATCTTTGATTCCCGACAGAAGAGATTTCCCGCCATGGGCCTCAATAAGATGACCCTCGACGAGCTAAAGGCGAAATCGCCTGCCGAATTGCTCGCCTTCGCCGAAGAAGTCGAAGTTGAAAACGCCTCGACGATGCGCAAACAGGACATGTTGTTCGCCATCCTTAAGGAGCTTGCCGACCGTGAGGTGGAAATCTCCGGTGGCGGCGTTCTAGAAGTGCTGCCGGACGGGTTCGGGTTCTTGCGCTCGCCGGAAGCGAACTATCTGCCGGGCCCTGACGACATCTACATTTCACCGTCGCAGATCCGCCGGTTTGCGCTCCGCACGGGCGACACCGTCACGGGCGAAATTCGCAGTCCAAAAGATGGCGAGCGCTACTTCGCGCTCTTAAAAGTTGGGACGATCAATTTCGAAGACCCGGAAAAAGCACGGCACAAAGTCCACTTCGATAATTTGACGCCGCTCTATCCCGATGAACGCCTGAGCATGGAAGTGGATACGGTCGAGGGCAAAAAGAAAGACCTATCAGCGCGGGTGATCGATCTCGTGGCGCCGCTTGGGAAAGGCCAGCGCGCGCTCGTTGTCGCCCCGCCGCGCACCGGTAAGACGGTGATGCTCCAAAACATCGCGCATTCGATCGCCGTCAATCATCCTGAATGCTATTTGATCGTTTTATTGATCGACGAGCGGCCGGAAGAAGTCACCGATATGCAGCGCTCCGTACGCGGAGAGGTGATTTCATCGACCTTTGACGAGCCGGCGACGCGCCACGTCGCGGTCGCTGAAATGGTTATCGAAAAAGCCAAACGCCTCGTCGAACACGGGCGCGACGTTGTTATTCTATTGGACTCCATCACCCGGCTTGGGCGCGCCTATAACACGGTCGTTCCATCGTCTGGCAAGGTTCTGACGGGCGGCGTTGACGCCAACGCATTGCAACGTCCGAAACGTTTCTTCGGCGCAGCGCGGAACATCGAAGAAGGTGGATCTTTAACGATTATCGCCACGGCGCTCGTCGAAACGGGCTCTAAGATGGACGAAGTCATTTTCGAAGAGTTTAAGGGCACGGGTAACTCCGAACTCGTCCTTGATCGGAAAGTCGCGGACAAACGTGTTTACCCCGCGATCGACATCGCGAAATCCGGCACGCGAAAAGAAGACCTTCTTGTCGCGAAAGAGGAACTCCAGAAAGTCTACGTCTTGCGGCGAATCCTGTCGCCCATGGGCACCACGGACGCTATCGAGTTCCTTATCGACAAGCTGCGTCAGGTGAAATCGAACACGGACTTTTTCGATTCCATGAACGCTTAAGATCGGCGGTTCTATTGTCGGGAGAGACCGCAGACGCCAAGACCAGCTCTCTCGGCGTTACGCAAAGCTTGAAGTGCGGCGCGTGGCCGGTCAGTCGCTAAGATATCGACGCCGGATTGGGAGAGGGACGCATAGGTTTTCTCGTCGCCCGTGCTTGCAATCTTCTGATCGATGGATCGTCGACCGCCGAGCGTGCCGAAAATCACTTCAACGCCTTCAGTTTCTAAGCGCTGATTGAGACGCGCATTCGCCTCGCGTGTTCCTGTGAAACCCAAAAGCCGCGTGTCGGGAATTCCTCCGTTCACCGCTTGGAAAAAATCGTCTTCATTTTCGATGGACAATGAAATCATCATTCGCGGCGCCAAACGGTGAAGTTTCGCCGCCTGCGCCATGGAATAAGCGATGAGGATAACCCGGTCCTCAGCCCCCTGCCGAACAATTTCGTCGATAACATCCTCAAAACGTGTCGAGCGCTTAAAATCGATTTGCGTGATGGTTCGTTCTCTTAGAAACGCCAAGGCGTCTGCGAAGCGTGGCGGTGAAAACTCTGTACGCCTACCGTCATTGTCCAACAGATTTAGCGTTGCAATCTCTCGCCAATAAAGTCGGTCGGCGCGACCAGACCCCGTTGTCGTTCGGTCGAGCGTATCGTCATGCATAAGATAAAGAACGCCGTTAGCGCTGGTCGCGACATCAAGCTCAATTAGGAAGGGCCCGTCGCCCAGCGCTTCAGCAAATGTCTCGATTGCGTTTTCAGGATATCCGGGCCGTGGGCCGCCGCGGTGCGCTGAAATTAAGGTCGCGTCTTTTTCCTCAAGGCAATCAAAAAAGCTGTTGAGATCCCCGTTTATTTGCAATCGCCACCCGTCATCGCGCGCGGGAGGCGTTTCTGTGGAACTGTCAGGCCCGGCGCAAGCACTGAGAAAACAAGCACTGAGAAAAAGCGCCATAACGGCCGAAAGGTTGAACGCTCGTCGTTTCACGCCATAGGCGACAGCCTTGTTTGCATAGGCTTTACGGTGGTTCAGCATTTCATCCCTCGAATCGCGGCGTCGGCGGCTGTTACCACGCCCTTCGCTGATCGCCCAATATAAATGCCCTTCTTATCTTGCACGCAGCCTTTGCCAGGACGATGTCTTTTGCGTATGCCTCGGTGAGACCGGCGCTCCGCTAGAGCGCCCCCAACAAAGGCGAGGATCCGATGCGCTTCACCATTGATATTGATTGTACCCCGGAAGAAGCGCGCGCGTTTCTCGGCATGCCTGATGTCACGCCTCTGAACGATATGATTGTCGAAGAAATGACCCGGCGCGCGAAGGACAATCTTGATACGCTCGCGGACCCAGAGCGCCTTGTGAAAAGCTGGATGGAGCTTTCCGGCAAAGGCATGGACGCGTTTCAAGGCATGATGGGCGCGGCGATGGCCGGCTCCGGCATGGGCGCGGCGAAACCCTCCGGCGCCGGAGCGACCAAGAAGAAACCATAAACACGATTATGAGTAATGCCGGTGACACGATTTACGCCAAGGCGAGCGGCGCCGGCAAAGCGGGCGTCGCTGTTTTTCGTGTGTCGGGCGTTAGGGCGCGCTCCGTCCTCGAATCATTGGCGGGCGAACAAACGCCGCCGCGAATCACTTGCTTAAAGATTCTCCGCGATGGCCATACCGGTCATACCATCGACCACGGACTAGTCGTACTTTTTCCAAAACCGGCGAGCTACACCGGCGAAGATATTGTCGAATTTCATCTGCATGGCGGTCATGCCGTGGAGACGGCGCTTTACGATGCGCTTCGGGAGCTTGATTGTCGGCCGGCCGAGCCTGGTGAATTCACGAAACGCGCGCTTCTCAATGGTAAAATGGATATCGCGCAAATAGAGGGGCTTGCAGACCTTCTGGATGCGGAGACAACGCGCCAGCACCAGCAGGCGACGGCACAGTATCGAGGCGCTCTTTCGGATAAAGCCGCTGAATGGCGCGAAGGATTGATTGCTGCACTAGCACCCTTGGAAGCCGCCATTGATTTTCCGGATGAGGAAGGTGTGCCTGCGGACATTGCTGCGCGCGCCGCGCCGGCGATTAAAAATCTGATGAGCGCGCTAGAGACCCACGCGGCGGCGGCGCATCGCGCATCGCGGCTGAGGGAAGGGTTGTCGGCCGCAATCATCGGTGCCCCGAACGCCGGAAAATCTTCATTGCTGAACCGCTTGGCGCAAAGCGATCGGGCGATCGTCTCTGATACGCCTGGCACGACGCGCGATGTTCTTGACGTCCGTATCGATTTATCCGGCGTTCCGGTGACGCTGATCGATACGGCGGGTCTTCGAGAACACACGGGCGATGCGATTGAGAAGGAGGGTATGGCGCGGGCCGTTAAAGCCGCTGAGAACGCTGATATCCGAATTCTCGTTGTTGATCCGTTTGCGGAGAAGAACGTTTCACGTGAAACAGCGGCGATGGTGACCGACCGAGATTTCGTTATTTGGAATAAAGCCGATCTCGGCGCGTCGCCGAATCCAGCGCCTGCCGGCGCATTTTCCCTATCTGCGGAAACGGGCGTCGGCGTAGAGGCGTTTCTCGAAGCGCTTGGACGGCGCGTAGCTGATCTTTCAGACCCCGATATTGATGCGCCGCTGACGCGTGAACGTCATGTGCAGGCGGTTCATCAGTCGTTGGAGCATTTAAAGAGTGCCGAGGCGCGTCTTGCGACACTGCCGGAACTTGCCGCTGAAGATGTGCGTCTCGCCGCCCGGGCGCTCGGCCGCATTGCTGGAAATGTCGACGTTGAAGAGGTGCTCGGTGACATCTTTTCGAGTTTCTGTATCGGGAAATAGCCGATCTTAAACGGACCAATCTGTTCCACGTGAAACAATAGGATGCAGGGGCATAGGGTCGCGACGCGCCCTTTTCCTCCAGCCGGACTTTCAAGTGAAGCCTCTGCGTTCTATATGCAGCGCTCGTTTTGAACGGGTGCGCGGCTCAGAATGCAAAAATACGACGTCATCGTGATTGGAGGCGGACACGCCGGCTGCGAAGCGGCGGCCGCAGCGGCGCGGCGCGGCGCGTCGACAGTGCTTGTCACCCATCGCCGCGACACCATCGGTGAGATGTCCTGCAATCCCGCGATCGGCGGTCTCGGCAAAGGTCATTTGGTTAGGGAAATTGATGCGCTTGACGGCCTGATGGGCCGGGTCATCGACAAGGCGGGCATTCAGTTCCGTATGCTGAACCGGTCGAAAGGGCCGGCGGTGCGGGGCCCGCGTGCGCAAGCGGATCGCGCGCTCTATCGCCGGCATATGCAGGCGGCGATCGCTGAACAGGAAAATCTGACCGTCATTGAGGGCGCGGTCGAAGACCTTCTTGTTTCACGTGGAACAGTCGCCGGCGTCGTCACCGCCGATGGGCGAACCCTAGGCGCCGGCGCGGTCGTCCTCACGACGGGCACGTTTCTGAAGGGCGTCATTCATATTGGCGACAAACGCATTCCCGCCGGCCGCGCTGCTTCCGACAATGCAAGCGACGCCGTTGAGCCGCCAGCGCTTGGACTATCGGATCGCCTCTACGGCGCCGGGTTACAATTGGGGCGGTTGAAGACGGGAACGCCTGCGCGCCTCGATGGCCGCACGATCGATTGGGACCGATTGGATGTTCAGCCCGCCGATGCGGAGCCCATACCCTTTTCGTTTCTGACGGAGCGGATCGAGGTTCCGCAAGTCTCCTGCGGCGTCACCTATACGAGTGCTGAGACCCATAAAATTATCGAGGAGAATCTAGCCTCCTCGGCGGTCTATGGGGGCGGCATATCGGGCCGCGGCCCGCGCTATTGCCCATCGATAGAGGACAAAATTGTCCGCTTCGCCGAGAAGGAGAGCCATCAGATTTTCCTAGAGCCGGAAGGCCTCGACGATCCGACGGTGTATCCGAACGGCATCTCCACTTCGCTGCCGGAGGCGGTGCAGGCGGCGTTCTTGGCGACGATTCCTGGTCTCGAAAGGGCGAAGGTAATGCGCTACGGCTATGCGATCGAATATGATTATGTCGATCCGCGCTCCCTATCGACGAGCTTGGAAACGAAGGCGCTTCCAGGCCTTTTCCTCGCGGGCCAAATAAACGGCACCACCGGGTATGAAGAAGCAGGGGCGCAAGGGCTGATGGCGGGCGCCAACGCTGCGGCGCGGGCAGGGTGCGGTGACAGCAATTACGAGCCTTTCGTCATAGACCGGTCCGAAGGCTATATCGGCGTCATGATCGATGATTTGACCACGAAAGGCGTCACCGAGCCCTATCGCATGTTCACCAGCCGGGCGGAGTATCGGCTCACATTGCGGGCCGATAACGCTGATCAGCGCCTAACCTCGAGGGGGATCGCCGCCGGCTTGGTGGGGCCCGAGCGCGCCGAAGCGTTCCACGTGAAACAATCTGCTCTCAATCAGGCGCGAGCGTTTTCCAAGGCTACGACGCTTACGCCAACTGAAGCGGCGCGTCACGGCTTGAAGCTTAATCAAGACGGCCGGCGACGGTCGGTGATTGATCTTCTGTCGCTGCCTGGCGTTGATTTTTCGGCGCTCTCCCGCATCTGGCCGGAACTTGAAGCCCTGTCGCCCGCCGTTCGAGAGCAGTTGGAGATCGACGCTCTCTACGCCGGATATATCGACCGGCAAGAGGCCGATATCGTGGCGTTTAAAAAAGACGAGGCGCTGCGATTGCCGGCCGATCTGCCCTATGGCGACATCAAGGGCTTGTCGAACGAAGTCCGGCAACGGCTTGAAGCGGCGCGGCCCGAAACGCTCGGCCAGGCGAGCCGGATTGAAGGCGTGACACCCGCCGCGCTCGCGGTGCTGCTTGCTTGGGTGAAAAAGGGCGGCGCGCGCAAAGCGGCGATGACCCCCAATCCGGCGCGAACCGCGCAATGAGCGCTACTTACGGTCCCGAGGACTTCGCCGCCGAGTTCGCTGTTTCACGTGAAACGATGGATCGGCTCGCCGCTTATGATGCGACGCTCCTCGATTGGCAGTCGCGCATGAACCTCATCGCGCGTTCGACCATCGAAGATCGGTGGGCGCGGCATTATCGCGACTCCGCGCAGCTGATGCGGCATCTGCCCCAGGAAGCTAAATCGCTACTGGATCTTGGCAGCGGCGCGGGGTTTCCGGGTTTGGTGCTCACGGCGTTGGCGGCGGACCAACTTGGCGCTGTCCATTTGGTCGATTCCGTCGGTAAGAAAGCGCGTTTTCTGAGCGCCGCCGCAGAAGCGATGGAGCTTAAGAATGTCTCGGTTTCGGCGAAGCGTATTGAGGCGCTCCCTCCGTCTAAGCCCGACATTATTACGGCGCGGGCGCTTGCGGCCCTACCGAAGCTTCTCGGTCTCGTTGCGCCTTTTGTTGGGCCGAAAACAACCTGTCTATTTCCTAAGGGACAACATGTTGTGGACGAGTTGACCGAAGCAACGAAATCTTGGCACATGACTGTGGAACAAATTCCGAGCGTGACTGCTTCCGAATCAGTCATTCTCGCGATCCGCAATCTCGCCCCGCGCTGATCCGACAGCGTTTCAACGATCATCAGCTAGGGGCGTCGCTCGCGTTTCGAGAACGCAGTTTGAGGAATCAGTGCCCATGGCTGAAGCGCGCCCGCGTATTCTATCCATCGCCAATCAAAAAGGCGGCGTCGGTAAAACCACGACGGCGATCAATCTTTCAACGGCGCTCGCCGCTGTCGGCGAAAAAGTGCTGCTGATCGATCTCGACCCCCAAGGCAACGCCTCGACCGGGCTCGGCGTTCCGGCGGCGGATAGAAAAGTGACGACCTATGACGTTTTGATGGGCGATTACCGTCTCGACGCCGCCGTGATCGCCACCGATATTCCTGGCCTTTCCATTGCGCCCGCCGGCGTTGACCTCGCTGGCGCGGAAGCAGAATTAATTCGCGCCGAGCGCCGGCATTTCCGGTTGGCGGACGCTTTTTCTGAGAGCGGGCTTAACGACATCACCTATGTAGTGATCGATTGCCCGCCTTCCCTCAGTCTACTGACGATTAATGCGTTGGCCGCGTCCGACGCTGTGATGATACCGTTGCAATGCGAGTTCTTCGCCCTTGAAGGCCTTAGTCAAATCCTTCGGACGATTGATACAATTCGTGAGCGGATTAATCCTAATCTTTCATTGCAGGGCGTCGTCTTGACGATGCACGACAGACGCAATCGTCTGTCGCAACAGGTTGAAGAAGACGTGCGCACGCATTTGAAGGGCAAGGTCTATGAGACCGTCATTCCTCGTAATGTGCGTGTTTCCGAAGCGCCGTCCCATGGGAAACCAGCGCTTCTTTATGATTTAAAGTGCGCCGGCAGCCGCGCTTATGTACGGCTCGCCAGTGAAGTGATCGAACGCGAGCGCGAAGCGCGTAAAGCAGCTTAGAACGAATAAAAGACGGGAGGGCGAAATGGCGGCGGCGGCGAAAAAACAAAAGCGCGGCGGTCTGGGCAGAGGTCTGGACGCGCTTCTCGGTGATGCGCCAGCATCGCAAACAGCGGATTTTGACGCGGCGTCTGATGACGCCGAGCCGACGCCCCCATCGGCGTCGGTGTCCGCTCTGGCGGAAAAACGCGTTGACGGCGGCGCGCCCAAACTACCGATTGAATATCTCTCGCCAGATCCTGACCAGCCGCGGCGTCTTTTCAATGAGGACGCGCTTTCTGAACTTGCCGCATCCATCGCGGCGCGCGGCGTGTTGCAGCCAATTCTCGTGCGGCCAAAAGGCCCGGATCACTATGAGATCGTCGCAGGCGAACGCCGCTGGCGCGCCGCGCAGAAAGCCCGTCTGCACGAAGTACCCGTTATAATCCGTAAGCTGACGGATGAGCAGGCGGCTGAGATCGCCCTTATCGAGAATGTTCAACGGGTTGATCTCAATCCGGTCGAAGAAGCTCAAGCGTATCAACGTCTCGCGGATCATCATGGTCGCACCCAAGAGCAAATTGCCAAGGCGGTCGGCAAATCGCGCAGCCATATCGCTAACATTATGCGGCTTCTCTCACTGCCTGAACAAAGCCTTGATGCGCTGCGGGGCGGCGACATTACAATGGGGCATGCGCGCGCCTTGCTGGCGACGCCGGACCCCGACGCCGCGCTCGCGCGCGTCAAAAAGGAAGGCCTATCCGTTCGTGATACGGAGAAACTCGCACAGCGCCCGGCAGCGAAAAAGACCGATGCGAATGATGTCGCCGCATCAAACGGTTCGGCTGTGAAATCGAAACCTAAGGACGCTGACACCCGTTCTTTGGAAAATGATTTAGCCGCAGCCCTTGGGCTGGAAGTGTCTATTGACCATTCGAAAAAAGGGTCTGGCGTTGTGTCAATCAATTATTTGACGTTGGACCAATTGGATGACGTTTGCCGCCGTCTCATGGGAACGAGTGTTTAAGGAACGCGTTCGGCTGATTAAACGCTCGAACGCGGCGCGAGAAGAGTATCGAACGCCTGCTTTCAGTTTGCGAGCGGCGATGAGCGAGGCTTTAGCCGCTTATCGTGCGGCTAACCCAGCAATTTGAAATGCCGCTCGTTCGATGATTTCTTTTTGCGGCGCGCCCGTCGTTTTCGCGGAAAGCTCCGTTTCCACAAGAAGCGCGTTGGCGCGCTCTAAGCGACTTAACGGCCAACGGCGCAAGCGGTCCGAAAAAGCTCTCTGTTCTTTATAGAACACCGGCGGGCGAAGACGTTTCATCGCTTCGGCCGGCGATGCGCCAGCGGATACCGCTTTTTGCGCCGTCTGCAGCCGGGCGAGCATTCGTTGCAAGGCCCTTAAAAGTCCGATTGCGCTTGCCCCGGCTGAGGCGGAACGCTGAAGATTGAGCGCTAGTCGGGCCGCGTCGCCGTCAGCGGCGGCGCCGGCGACGGCGTCCACCGCATCGCTAATAGTGTCTACGAGACAGGCTTTGACGGCCGCGATGCTAATAATGCTGTTATCGCCCTCAGTTTTGGCGGGCCCGGCAAAAAGCATCAGCTTTTCCAGCTCAGCACGTGAAACACCGCGGTCTTCACCCAGCAAGGAAATCGCCAAATCAAGTGCGTCTTGTGAAAAGCTTAAACCGGCTTGTTTGGCCATGGTTTCGGCGAGGGTGCGTAGGTCGCCGATATCATCTTCATAACACGGCAAGGCGACGGCCGACTTCGACCCTTCAAAGAGTTTTCGAAGTTTCGATGTTTTGCCCAAATCGCCCCCTTCTATAATGACAAGGGCGTTGGCTTTCAGATCACCCTTATCAAGGGCGTCGACCAAGGTCTTTGCTGGGCTTGCCGCGGCGTCGCCAACCGTCCGTAGACGGATGACACGCTCACCGCCAGCAAAGGAGAGCGCGGCGGCCTCGTCGGCGAGCCGTGACGGCTCGGCTTTTAGATCGATATCGCTAAGTTCAATATAATTGAATGGATCTTTCAGGTCGGAGACAATGGATTTCGCCAGCGCTGTCGCGCGTTCGCGAACCAATCCTGCGTCTGGGCCATAGATGAGCGCCGCTTTAACTGCGGGATCACGGTTCGTTGTAAAAGCGGCGGCAGTCTTTCCTTTAAGCGCGACCATTAGCGCTGCTACTCGCGAAAGGGGTCTGGCGGTTGATCCCGATAAAGATCAGTCCGGTCGATCGTAATGACGGAATCATCTGTTTCGATCGTTGAATCGGCATCGGAATCTTCGACGTCGGCCGCCCTGTTTTGATTTTTCTCAGTATCGGCGTCAGTTCTCGCCAACTGCAGTAAAATTTCGCGTTCGATTTGATTGGCAAGCAACTGGGCCGCTTTACGGCGTGCGGTGCGTTCAGCGGTTAATGTCGAATACTGCGAGTTGACGACGTTGAAGGAGGCAATTGCGGTCGTTGAGCCCGCTAAATTTCTCTTCGCCATCAGATCTTTAAGTCTGTAGGAGCCGATAAGCCGGTAATTGAAGCGCGTAACGGATGCGTCGGTTTGGATGGCGAGCGGCGCTGCGGATTCTTCTGCCTTAATGACGAGTTCATAACGAGCGTCGTTTCTTATCGTCGCAGCGCGCGTGCGAAAGGCGTCGCGAACATAAGGAACCGCTCCCTCGTCGCCGCTGAGACTGACAAGATACATGTTGCGCAAGCTATTGCCGCTATTGGCGCCGTCGACGGCGTATAGAGGTTCAAAGCCGCACGCTGTGCAAAGACAAAGCGCGGCGATGGCGGTTAGTCGACTGAGCAGGGTCACTTGTCTTCTCCCGTCTTGGCGCTGGCGCCTTGTTTGTTGGGGCACGTTTAGCTGTTGGGCGTCGCCACAATGTTCACAATTTTTCCTGGCACAACGATGACTTTGCGCAAGGTGGCTCCCTCAAGGTGACGCTTCACCGTCGCATCGTTTAGGGCAAGCGTTTCAGTGGCGGCCTTATCAGCGTCCGCTGGAACGCCGATCTCGCCGCGACGTTTGCCATTAATCTGGATACCGATTGTAACTGTGTCTTTCTTCAAAAGCGTTGCATCCGCTTCCGGCCATGGCGCGCTGCTAATGAAACCCTCACCGCCGAGACGCGCCCAACACTCCTCCGCGAGGTGCGGCGTGAAGGGAGCGATAAGGCGCGTGAGCGCCGATAGCGCTTCGGCGCGGACCCAATTGTCGATATTGGCGCTTTTGCGCAACACACCGACAAACTCATAGAGCCGGGCAATCGCCTTATTGAAGCGGAACCCTTCAATATCGTCTGTGATAGCCGCAATTGCGCCGTGCGTTATCCGGCGTAACGCTACAGACGATTCGTCCTTTTCAATTCCCTTGGGCGCTGGGCCGTCTAAGAGCGACAATGGCGCGATATCGGCGTGTTCGTCGACGGTTTCCCAAATTCGGTTGATCAGTTTCCAGGCGCCGGCGACGCCGGAATCGGTCCATTCCACATCGCGTTCCGGCGGCGAGTCAGACAGCATGAACCAGCGCGCTGCGTCAGCGCCATAGGTTCCGGCGATGTCCTCCGGCGAGACGACGTTCTTTTTCGACTTGGACATCTTTTCAATGGCGCCGACGGCGACCGGCGCGCCAGTGTCGGCGTGGCGGGCGCCTTTTTCATCATGCACTACGTCTTCGGGAAAGACCCAGTCGCCGGCTTCATCTTTATACGTTGCATGGGTCACCATGCCTTGTGTGAAGAGATTGGCGAACGGTTCCGCCATGGAAAGCCAGCCGGTGTCTTGCATCGCGCGCGTAAAGTACCGGGCATATAAAAGATGCAAGATGGCGTGTTCGACGCCGCCGATATATTGATCGACCGGCAGCCAATAATCCGCTTCCGCCTTATCGACGGGCGTTTCATCGCGGGCCGCCGCGAAGCGGGCGAAGTACCAGCTGGAATCGACAAAGGTGTCGAACGTGTCGGTTTCGCGCCGCGCCGCGCCGCCGCATTTGGGGCAGGTGGTGTTCACCCAGTCTTCGGCGCGATCCAAGGGGTTGCCGGGCGTTTGAAATGCCTCGGCCGGTACGTCCGGCAATGCGACGGGCAGGTCTTCTTCCGGGACCGGAACCACGCCGCAGGTCGGGCAGTGGATGGCGGGGATTGGGCATCCCCAATAGCGTTGGCGTGAAACGCCCCAATCGCGGAGCCGGTAGTTCACTGTCGCTTCGCCGGAGCCCATTGTCTCGATACGGTCGATCGCCGCTTGAATGCCGGCTTCTACGGAAAGCCCGTTCAGAAAGTCGGAATTATAAAGCGCGCCGGGGCCCACATAGGCTTCGTTCTCGATGGTGAAGGCATCGGCGTCCGCGTCTTTCGGTAGGACGACCGGCGTCACCGAGAGATCGTATTTTCGGGCGAAGTCGAGGTCGCGTTGGTCATGCGCCGGACAGCCGAAGATCGCGCCAGTGCCGTATTGCATAAGAACAAAATTGGCGATGTAGACGGGCAATTTGATCGACGCGTCAAATGGGTGCGTTGCTTCTAACGGCAAGCGACACCCCTTCTTTTCAGCTTTTTCAACGGCCTCTTCCGATGTGCCGATATTCTGGCATTCGGCGATGAAGGCTGCGACGGCGTCGTCTTTTTCGGCGTAAGCCTTGGCGATTGGATGGTCTGGGGAAAGAGCGATAAACGAGGCGCCGAAAAGGGTGTCTGGCCGCGTTGTATAAACGCGAACGCCAGTTTCGCCGCCCAGCGCTGACGCTGCGTCGGCGAAGTCGAAGGTCATCGACAGGCCCTTGGACTTGCCGATCCAATTGCGTTGCATCAGCCGCACATTGTCCGGCCAGCCGTCAAGGCGGCCGTCGTCGAGAGCGTCGAGCAGATCGTCCGCTTTGTCGGTGATTTTCAAGAACCATTGCGACAGCGTGCGCCGTTCCACGACAGCGCCGGAGCGCCAGCCCTTACCGTCGATAACTTGTTCATTGGCCAGAACAGTTTGGTCGACCGGGTCCCAATTGACCGCGCTTTCGCGACGCTCCACGAGATCTGTTTTCCAGAAATCCAAAAACAGCTTTTGTTGGTGGCGGTAATAGCTCGGGTCGCAGGTGGCGAACTCGCGCGACCAATCTATCGAGAGGCCCATGCCCTTTAGCTGGTCGCGCATCGCCGCGATGTTTTCATAGGTCCATTCGGCCGGGTGTCGGCCGGTCTGCATCGCGGCGTTCTCCGCCGGCATGCCGAAGGCGTCCCATCCCATGGGGTGCAGAACGTTAAAGCCGCATGCAAGCTTGTAGCGGGCGATAACATCGCCCATCGCGTAATTGCGCACATGCCCGATATGAATGCGCCCCGACGGATAGGGAAACATCTCCAGCACATAATATTTCGGCTTATCGGGGTCCGTCTTTGTTCGGTACGCGTCGGCGTCGGCCCAGCGGGCGCGCCATTTCGGTTCAACGTCTTTGGGATTGTAGCGGGCCATGGGCGCTCATTGGGTCGGCGATCGTCGCCTTAAGGTCGCCGGGGCTCCAAAGGCTGAACGGTCGTATGGGAAAAATGCGTACGCACGGCGCTAAGGCGTGCGCTTAATCTGATTAGACCGGACCGTGCGAAAACGAAACCGTCGCGGCGGCTTAGATCTTCTCAATACCAGCTAACTGGAGCGAAGCAGCGTCATCGAACGTCGCAACGTCGCAATGCTAGTCGTCGATTTGATTAAGCCGCAATTGCCGGGCCCGGGTTAGGATCGCGTTTTCGATCTCGCGGCCGGTCGCTGGATTGGTCGTTGAATCGATCCACGCCCCTTCCGGGTTTTGCAGCTGTCGAAAAACAGCGACGCGCAAAGCGTCGGCCCTGAGCGCGCTATCGAGAATATACACCGATAGCTTGAAACGTTCCTGCGGACTCTCTGGATTGGCGTACCAGTCCGTAATAATGAGGCCCGCAATGGGGTCAGCGGAGAAAACGGGCAGAAAGTCCAGCGTTTCGAGCGACGCCGCCCAAAGATATCGGTTGACCGTCGCGGCCTGGCCCGACTTCTCCCCAAGCGCGTACGTCGCCAAGCCGACATTACGATCTTCTTTTCCGCCGCTGGCGCACGCCGCCAAGACGCCGGTGGCCAAAGCGGCCGCTAACACATTGGAAGATTTAATTTTTTTCATATTTTGATTTACGCGTACGATATCCTTGCACCCCGCGTGACTTTCCTACCACAAGCCGCAGATTACACAACCGTCGCGGGGCGTTGGCGCTTGACCCTCGCCGCGCTGTCGATTTTATTCAAATTGTGGGGTCGCGCCGATTGCGGTTGGCGAACCCGTTTTTGCGCCCCGACGCGGGCAAGACGAGAGATTGTGAATGGCGCAGCAGCGCAAGCTTCAGAATGTCGTAGCAGGGGCCCTTCTTGGGGCCTCGGCGACGGCGTTTTGCGGCGTTTCAGCGTTTGCCGCCGATCCGATAGAGATTGACGTGTCCGGCCATGCCAGCGTCGTTGCGGGCGTTTCCGATGGCGACGGCGCCGCCGACGCCGATGCTGAGATCCGCGTCAAAGGGTCAACCGTTTTCGCCAATGGCGTTGAGATCGGCGCCGTGGTCGAAGGCCGGCTTGATGGTCAACAGCCGCGGCAGATGTTCGCCGGCGGCCGCTATTCCAGTTTTCTCATCGGCGGGCCGCGCGGCGTTGGACCGTTTCGCAGCGACCTTTATCTCCAGGGCGCGTTTGCTTACGCCCGCGGCGGGTTCGGTGAAGTCATCGTTGGTCGCGACCATGGCGTCGCGCGCACGCTCGCCGTGACCGCGCCGACGATTTTCAATTCCATGAACGTCAATGATTGGCGGACGGACCTTTCGGGGCTGAATGACGTTCACACCGTGAATGATTTCTCCGGCTACGCAACAAAAGTCACCTATATGCCGCCGGCGAACATTTTCGGCGGCCCGTTAGGCAGTTTGCGGTTCGGCATGTCCTACAGCCCGAACCTTATGAATTGCGGCGAGGGCATTTGCGCGCCGGCCGACGCGTTGCTGCTGACGCCGGAAACACTGCTTCTCAATGAATCGTCGAATTGGTCCGATGTCGTTGAAACCGCGGCTTACTACCAAAAAGAAGTAAAACTCGGCGGGCCGGACCGTCTTTTGCTCGGCTTCGGCGCCAGTTACGTGACGGCGGATGAAAACGCGCTCGTAGCTGAGCCCGTCTTTGGCGATTACGAAGCTATTTCGCTCGGCCTAAATCTCGGCTATCGCGGCGTGACAATCGGCGGGTCAGTGAAAACCACGAACGCCGGCTTCATTGAAGGCGACGACAATTACTTAGCGTTCGACGCTGGCGTCACCTATCAAACCGGTGAAGAAAAAGGCGATTGGGGCTTCATGCTCGGTTACGGCCGATCCGAAGCGGACGTTGTTGGCCCGAATCTTGTTAATCCAAACCTATTCCAGGACACCCAGACGGCGCAGGCTGGCGTGACCTATTTCCTCGGACGGGGGATCGCCATCGGGGCGGCGGCCCAGTTCGTGGAATCCACCAAGCCGGTCGAGTCGGGCGGGCAAGACGAAGCGGCGACGGTGGTCATTGAAAGCTCGATAAAATTCTAACGAAATCGAGCAATAACAAAGAGACTTCAGTTTCTGTGCGCCAGCGGCGACTGAGGGGATAGGAAAAGGGTGGAGCTTCGGCTCCGCCCTTTTTCGCTTTTAGACGTCATACTTTTAGCCGGAGCGTCTGGAACTAATTTTATTGCATGGCGCTAACGGCTTTATCCGTTCACCGCCGATATTGGACAAATTCGCTTTCGGTGGCGAGCGCGTCGTAAAGGCGGCGCGCTTGAACATTATCATTTTGGGTCGCCCAGTAGACGCGGCTTAACTTTCCTTTGTCCGCATACGCGTATGTCGCCTCAATGAGCTTCCTACCATAGCTGCCGCCGCGGGCCGAAGGGTCGACGAAAAGGTCTTCAAGATAAACGTATCCGTTCTCCGCCCATGTCGATCGGTGCGTGAGAAAATGCGCGATGCCGACCAGTCGGTCTTTGTCGAAAGCACCAAAGCCGTTCATGGGCTCTAAGGGGTCGAGAAGGCGCGACCATGTCAGTTCTGTTTGCGCGTCGCTCAGCGTTGTGCCGTAGAACACCAAATATTGATCCCACAGATCGCGCCATGTCGAATAATCATCGGGTGATAGATCTTTTATCATGCGGTTTCCTTTTCGAGCTGGCGCCTGCTTAGGAACTATACGGATTAAATGCACCGATCGCTGCTATGCCGCTGAAGCCACGTCCTTTAAGGTGTGAAACGGCGTTATGATCAACGCCGCCAAGCGCGAAGACGGGCACCGCCGTTTTCCGCATGAGCCTCGCTAATCTATCAACCGCCATCGCTTCCGCGCCGGGATGGCTTGCTGTTTCAAATACTGGTGACAGCAATACCGCATCAACGCCGAGCCGATTGGCCGCGGCAATCTCGGCCTCGTTATGGCATGCGGCGGTGATCAATCCTGCAGTTTTCTTAGCTGTCGCCAGTTTAAACGCCGGCCAATGGACGCCGTCGGCGTCGACGGCGGCGGCGAGTTTCGCGTCGCCCGCCACCAGAAATGTGACGCGTCGGCTTTTACAAAGGGCGCTCAGATGGCGCGCCAAGCGAGCGCGATGGGGCGCGTCATAGTCGCGAAAAATCACCGCGGCGCGCCGGTTTCCGGCTGGGTTCAGCGCCCGAATGACTGCCTGGGGGTTCGGCGCGCGCTTGCGGTCCGTCATAAAAATGAGGTCAAAGGGCGCTCTTTTCCCTGTTTTCGCTTCCGTCTCCTCGGCGAGGCGACGTGCGGCGGCGGCGAGGCTTGCCGCGCGCATAGGGTATCCCTTATGGCTCAAGGTCATGAGCGATCCTTCAAAATCTCCCAGCGCCGCATCAGACGATGAAACGCCTGATCTCCTCCCCGATCCGGCGGCCAACCTCGTGGCGATCCGGCGTAATCTCACCGCGGCGCTCGCTGAAGCTGACGAGGCCGATAAAGCCGACGCGATTGAAATCGTCGCCGTGTCAAAGAAACACATCGCTGCGACGATTGAAAAAGCCCTCGCCGCCGGGCATCGGGTTTTCGGCGAGAATAGAGTGCAAGAGGCCTTGGGGAAATGGCCTGACTTACGGGCGCGCTATCCGGGGGTTGTTTTGCACCTCATCGGGCCCTTGCAGTCAAACAAAGCGAGCGACGCCGTCGCGTTCTTTGACGTCATCGAGACTATCGATCGTCCAAAAATCGCCAAAGCCATTGCGGCGGAGATCGCCCGTCAGGGACGTCGACCCCGCCTCTTGGTGCAGGTGAACACGGGCGAAGAGACGCAAAAAGCCGGCGTTTCACCGGCGGACGCGGACGCCTTTATCCGTGCGTGTAAAGACGACCATGGTTTGGTGATAGAGGGCGTGATGTGCATTCCGCCAGCAGAGGAGCCGCCGGCGCCGCATTTCGCCTTGCTGAAGAAAATCGCCGATCGCAACAATCTGCAAACCATCAGCATGGGCATGAGCCATGACTATGAGATAGCGGCTCAACTGGGCGCGACCCATGTTCGGGTTGGGTCTGGCGTTTTCGGGCCTCGGCCGGTCTGATCGGCGGAGCGGCGTGGTTGCGGCCGTCTCGGCGGCCCGCTTGCCCGTGATCACGGCGGCTCTCACGCGTCGGTGAGCTAGATTTTATTTCACGATAGCGCGCGATGACGCTATGCCGTAGGGACGCAAGACGACAAACGGGCGGAGAGACCGATGACGCGAGCGAAGCGCATTCTACTGGTGGACGATGACGATCTCCTGCGGGAGACGTTGATGGAGCAATTCGCCTTGCACGACGATTTCGCCGTCGAGGCCCACGCGACAGCCGGCGCGGCGATCGGCGCCGTCAAAGAAGAAGCGCACATCGATTTGGTGCTCCTTGATGTGGGACTGCCCGATATTGACGGCCGCGAAGCGTGTCAAATGATGCGCAAGAACGGCTTTAAGTCGCCGATCATCATGTTGACCGGCGCCGACAGCGACGCGGACGAAGTCCTGGGCCTCAACTCCGGCGCCAATGATTATGTGACGAAACCGTTCAAGTTCGCGGTTCTATTGGCGCGGGTGCGGGCGCATTTACGCAGCCACGAGCAAAGCGAAGACGCGGTTTTTAAAGTCGGTCCCTATGAGTTCCGACCGGCGGTGAAAATGCTGGTCACAGCGGACGACAAGAAAATTCGCCTCACCGAAAAAGAGACGTCGATTTTGAAGTTCCTGTTCCGGGCGGGCGGCAAGCCGGTAACCCGCGACGTCCTACTGGATGAGGTTTGGGGCTATAATTCCGGCGTCACGACCCACACGCTTGAAACGCACGTTTATCGTTTGCGCCAAAAGATCGAGCCCGATCCGTCGAACGTGTCGATCCTCCTGACAGACTCCGGCGGCTATCGCTTGGCCTTATAGTTTCTCGCCGCGATCGAGGCTTGTGAGAATATCTGCGGCGCGGGTGCGATAGGCCGTTTTGACGTCATCTTTCATGCGCGCCCAGTTTTGATAAATTCGCGACAAGCGTTGGTTCTTCTCGAGTTTTGATCGATTACGGATCAAAAAATCCCAATAAAGCGCGTTGAACGGACAGGCGTCGTCTTCTGTCTTTTTGCTGACGGAATAGCGGCAGTCTTTGCAATAGTTTGACATGCGGTTGATATAGGCGCCGCTCGCCGCATAGGGCTTGGTGCCGACAACGCCGCCGTCGGCGAACAGCGCCATGCCTATAACGTTCGGCGCCTCCACCCATTCATAGGCGTCGGCGTAAACGCTTAAATACCATTCATGGACATCGAAGGGGTCGATCCCCGCAATGAGCGCGAAAACGCCCGTCACCATCAGGCGCTGAATATGATGCGCGTACGCCTCATCATGCGATGCGTTCACGGTATCAGCGATACACGCCATGTCGGTGTCGCCTGTCCAGTAAAAATCTGGAAGCGGACGGTTATCCTTGAAGAAGTTGCGGCGGGTGTAGTCCGGGCCTTCGCGCCAATAAACGCCGCGGATAAACTCTCGCCAGCCGATGATTTGCCGAATGAAGCCTTCAACGGCGTTGATCGGCGCGTCGCCAGCTGCATAGGCGGCTTCGGCGCGGCGGCAAACATGGAGCGGGTCGAGGAGGCCGGCATTCATGTAGAACGATAACAATGAGTGCGCCATGAAGCGCTCGCCAGCGACCATGGCGTCTTGGTAATCGCCAAAGGTCGGCAGGGCGTCGTTGATAAAATGGTCGAGCGCGGCTTCGGCGTCTTTTGGCGTCACGGCGAACCAAAAAGGTGTCGCAGCGCCGAAGTGATCAGTGAAGCGTTCTTCGACGAGGGCGATGACGTCTTTTGTTATTTTGTCCGGACGTTTCTTCAGCCGCGCTGGCGGCGCGTAGTCGCTCGGCGCTTTCTTTCTGTTGTCCGCGTCGAAGTTCCAACGCCCTTCGACGGGGTTGTCGCCATCCATTAGAAGACCGGTTTTGCGC
The DNA here is from genome assembly GCA_039814575.1 of Pseudomonadota bacterium. Lineage (GTDB taxonomy): Bacteria > Pseudomonadota > Alphaproteobacteria > Caulobacterales > Parvularculaceae > MED-G105. The sequence continues at coordinate 127,042 of JBCCAY010000001.1, read as the reverse complement.
CGCATCTCCCGGTAAAAATACTCCATGGTGAGGCTTTTGCGCCCCGCCGCCCAGGCGTTGAACTCAGCGTGGGAAGCGATAAATCGGTCGTCCTCAAGGATGTCGACAGTGATGTTCAATCGCTCTGACCAGCGCTCGATCTCTTCTTTCACGCGCCATTCGCCGGGCTCGACGATGCGGATACATGTCGGCTTGTGTTTCTTCACCGCTGCTTCAATGAGACTCGTGAAGCTCTTGTGGGGGGGGCCGTCGTCTAGACGGGCGTAATCGACCGTCCACCCTTCTTTGCGGCGCGCTTCAGCGAAATGACGCATCGCTGAAAAGAGGAAAATGATCTTCTTCTTATGATGTTTGACATAAGTCGCTTCGTCATGAAGCTCGCCCATGACAATGACGTCCGCTTGCGGATTAGCTTCTTTCAGGCTCGCGATTGACGGCGATAATTGATCGCCGAGAATGAGAATAAGCCGTTCCGTCACCAGGGGATCTCTTGACCGTCATAGGCGTAGAAGCCACCCGTCGCTTCTGGCGACAAATTGTCAAGGACCTTTAGTAGATTTGTCGCCGCTTCTTCTGCGCTGGCGGTGTAGCGTCCGCGGGCATGGGCGCGGGTAAGCGGCGTTTCAATTGTACCCGGATGAAGCGCCGCGAAGACAGATTGCTTGTGCGTGCGCTTAAACTCTATGGCGGCGCAGCGCATGAACTGGTTGAGCGCCGCTTTTGAGGCGCGATAGCTCATCCACCCGCCGAGACGGTTGTCGCCGATGGAGCCGACCCGAGCGGAGAGCGCCGCGAGCACGACGCGTCGATCGCGGGCGAGAAGCGGCGCAAAATGCTTGACGATAAGCGCCGGCCCAAAAGCGTTAACGGCAAACGTCGCCGCCATGGCGCCAGCGTCGATCGCGGCGAACGCTTTTTCCGGCCCGTGGTTCGGCGGCGCTAAAACGCCAGTGGCGATGAAGATTAAGTCAGCGGTGCGTCCCCCGAGCGCTTCCTCAACATTGGCGGCCCGCTCGGCGATCGACGCCTCGTCCGTGATGTCGAGGCCGGTTTGAGAGCGGCTTTCTTGAAAGACCTCAGCGTCGCGCGCCGTCAGCGCGTTCGCTATCGCCGCGCCGATCCCGCCGCTAGCGCCGATGACGATTGCGATGTTGGAACTGTTTGAAACACTGACCATGCCCCATCCTACGGGCTGGGGCGTCAAATGGTTCCCCCTCCGACGCCGACCCCGAGGGGGAGCGCGTCAGCTGGCGCGTTTCGTCGCAGTTTTTTGCTGCGCTGGAGGTTTTTCTTGGGCCATTGAGGCGAGCACAGCGTCCCGTGGTCCGTCTTTGAGAACGCGGCCGCGATCCAAAACAATCACCCGGTCCACCAGTTCTAGTATTCGCAAGCGGTGGGTGCTGACGATAAGAGTTTTGCTCGAGACATGCCCTTTTAGAGCGCTGATGACATGCGCCTCGGCCGTATGGTCCATGAGGGATGTCGGTTCGTCGAGCAGTAAGATGTTGCGTGGCTTCAAGAGTGCACGGGCGAGGCCGACGGCCTGGCGTTCGCCGGCGGAGAGAAATTCCCCACGCGGACCGACTTCCATACTGTAGCCCTGAGGGTGGGCCTTGGCGAACCGATCGACGCCGGAAAGCGCCACGGCCTGCTCAAAGGCGTCGTCGTCAACATCTTCGGCGCCGAGCAGAATATTGTCCCGCAGAGACTGATTAAAAAGAACCGTCTCTTGCGGCATGAGCGCCATATGTTGGCGGAGCCGGCGCGCCGCATACTGACGGGAATCGGCGTCGTCAACGAGGATGACACCCTCGCTTGGTTCGTAAAGCTTTGGCAATAAATGCAAGAACGTGCTCTTGCCGCTGCCGTTTTTACCGATAAGCCCGATCTTCTCGCCGGGCGCTATGTCGAGCGTGACGCCTTGCAGGGCCGCGACGCCGCTTTGGTCGTGGCGATAGCCGACGTCCCGCAGCGAAATTGACCCCTTAAAGGCGCGACCCTCTGATCCGTCGCCCTCGCCGCCTTTTTCTTCCGGTTCCGACAGAAGGACCGCCGCGCCGTTCAACACGTCCCGCAAGGTCCATAGGCGGCAGAACTGATCCACCAGTTGGCTGACGGGCATAACGGCGCGCCCCACGAGAATGGTCGTCGCGGCGAGGCTGCCGATCGACATGAGGCCCGCGTCAATCCTAACGACGCCGAGGACAAGCGCGCCGACCACTGTCGCTTGGACGATGACGCCGGCTGCTTGCGTCGCAAAGCGGCCGCGTTGACGCGCATGGTGGCCTTTAAGCCCTGTGGCGCCGGCGATCCGCTCATAGCGTGATAACAGCGCGTGTTCCGCGCCTGCGGCTTTTACGGCCGTGAGCGACTCAAACGTTTCGGCGATCTGATTGGCGCCGGCGCTGCGCAAAACGGTTGCTTGTTGAGCGTGGTTCTTTGACGACCAAGCGCCGAAAAAGACCGCCGCGGCGACGGCCAATAGACCAATTATTGGTGCAATGACGATACCGCCGCCGATATAGGCGATGAGGCTAAGGATGAAGATCGCCAGCAGGGTGTCGGAGACGGCGGCGACCATGAATTCTGGCGTTAAGAGGCAGATCGCTTCAATTTCTTGAGCGACATTATTGATAACCGCGGCGCTCTTGGGGCGCCGCGCAAGCGAGATGAACAAAAGCCGTCGATAAAGGCTTGTTTGCAAGCGTCGGGCGATCTTCAGGCCGACGGCGTCGGTAAATTTAAGTCGCGCAAACCGGATACCGAGATCGGCGCTAAGAATAATTAAAACGCCGACTGTTAGCGTAATTAAGCTCTCAAACGCTGTATGCGGAATCACACGGTCATAAACCGACATGATGAAAAGCGGCAGCGCGATCAAAAAGAGATTGCTTAAGAGGCTCGCTGTCAGAAGTTGCGCCATTTCGGGGCGGTTGCGCCGTAGCACGATTTCCGCGAGCCAACGCGTCATGTCCGGCGCTTTTTCCTGAGGCGTCGCGTTCGTAGACTGTTGAGCGTTGGCGTGCGCTGTTTGGGTCGACGCCAACCGAGCGGCGGACGCAGCGTTTAATCGGAACGTTAAGACGATGCCGGCGCAAGCGGCGACGAGGGCGTCAATGCTAAGTGTCGTCGGTCCATCGGGCGTTTCAATCGTTGCGTTTTGTTCGCTAAGCCCCCGAATAATCACCGCCCCGCCGGTTTTCGTAAGAGCGATGACGGGCAGTTCCTCGGAGCGCAGCGACGTTAATGGTTTCTTTACGAACTGAAAATCCGCACCGAGCTCTTCGGCGAGCATTTGGATCGATTCCCGATGCGGCTTTGCGCCGAACTCCGCGGTGAGCGCCGCGTCGTCGGCGGCGACGCCGAGGCCATGGGCCCGCGCGAGCCGGTTCATGGCCGCTGGCACCGGAAAGCCGCGCAAAGGGCGCTGGCGCGCAGGCGTTGGCGACCCGACGTTTGAAGCGCTTGGTTCGGCGAGAGCGGCGATGCGTTTGGCGGCGTTAACCATAGGTTCTCCGACCTAAGGAGGAATGCGTAAGGTTCGGTTAATGGCGCGGCCTTAGAAGATTAACCAACAGGCCTGCTCAGAAGGGGGGCTTCTTCAATTTTTATATCGTTTGTTGCGTGGGCCCCTCATGACGCCTTTTCCCGGCAAGACGCCGTCTTCCGCTCCGTCTTCATCATCGCCGTCCTGCACGGGGCCGATGGATGACGCGGTCTTTGATGATGACGTCGTCGAAACGGCGGCGGACCGCGTCGCGGCGCGCGCGAGCGCACAATTCGTCTATGTGGTCGCCGCGCTTGCGATTTTCTTTCTCGCCTGGGCGGCGATCGCCAAACTAGACCGGGTGACGCGCGGCAGCGGCCGGGTCGTTTCCCAAGAGCGCAATAATATTGTTCAGCACTATGAAGGTGGGATTATTACGCAAATCCTTGTCGCGGAAGGCGACCGCGTCGACAAAGGCGAGACGCTCTTCCGCATTGAGAACAGTTTCGCTCAAGCCGACTTGGCCGCCGCGGCGTTGGATCTCAATGTGCAAAGACTGAAGCGTGATCGGCTTATAACTGAGGCGAACGGCCAAGACGCTATTTCCTTCAGCGTCGATGAAAGTGTTGATTTGTCGGATCAAATTGCGCAGCAAGAGCGATTTTTCGGGCGTCGCCAGGCCGAGCTTGATGAGGCGTTGAGCATCATCGATGACCAGATCGCGCAAAAAGCCTTGGCGTTGTCGGAAAAGCGTTCGCGTTTGGAGAATAAGCAGCGCGAGAAAAACCTCATGGCGGAGCGCTTGCAAAGCTTGCGCGACTTAAGCCGGCAAGGCGCTGTGGCGCGCAATGAGCTCTTGCAGAATGAAACCGCCTATCAGCAAGTTGTTTCGCAAGTATCCGACCTCAAATTCCAGATCCCCCAAACAGAATCTGCGTTAGACGAGGTGCGGGGGCGGCGGCGCGAGGCCCTTCTGAGTTTCCGCGCTGACGCTGAGCAAGAGCTGACTGAAACAGAGTTCACAATTTCCAAACTGACGGAAACGATTGCGGCGTTAAAAGACCGTAAGCAGCGCTTTGACGTTGTGGCGCCGACGGCTGGCGTTATTAACAAACTCTTTATCGCGAATGTGAACGGCGTCGTGCGTCCTGGCGAGCAGATCGCTGAGATTGTCTCTGAAGACGCGCCTATCGAAATCGAAGCGAAGCTTTCGCCGGCTGATCGTGCGCGCGTGTGGCCGGGCTTGCGCGCCGTTGTAAAGGTCAGCGCCTATGACTTTGCGACCCATGGCGGGCTCGATGGGGAGGTCGTCGAAATTTCACCCGACGCCCTAAAGGATGAGAACGGGTCTATATATTTCCGTGTTCGTATTAAAGCGGATGTGGAGTCCCTTGGGCCGGAGAAACCTGTTGTCCCCGGCATGCTTGCCGAAGTCGACATTATTACCGGAAAACAAACGATTCTTGATTATCTCTTAAAGCCCATTCGCGACGTTAAGGCGAATGCGTTGAAAGAATAACAAGGTCTTAACGTCCGCAGACATAAAGCTGCTTTGTCCGTATTAAGCCTAACACGGTCTTAACTATATCCGGCGCATAACAACAAAACCTGTAATCATTTATGCGACGGTTTTGGTGTTTCAGCGGCAGAAAATCCTTGCCTCCATTGGCTTCAATAGCGGCGTCGGAAACGGCGTACGCGGCCTTGCGCCTTTGCCGATGGCTGCGTCTTTGGCTGCTGCGGCGTCGCTCACGCTTTGCGTTCCTTTAGCGCTCGCTGACACCAAAGGCGATCCATTCGCGTCGTTGCGCTTGGTGAGCGTTCTATTTCCGCCGACGAAACGCCTCGTTTTGGAAGATCCAGCGAACGATCTCATCGGCCTCGATGAGATACCCCATGACATTCGTAGTCTGGCGGGGGACGCAGTTGTGGCGCCGGAAACAAACGGACCATCCGGCGGCGCGACGGGCGTTAGTCTTGCCGCCGTCACTGCCGCTGGCGATATCTTTGAAAACCTGCCGCTGGTTTCGATTATGGATGCGGCCTTGCCGTCGAGTCGCGCTGGCGCAGGCGTCGCTGACGCCGTCGATACTGTCACGGGCGAAAGTCTCTATGCTAACTATGACGCGCCGGCGCCGGTCTATAAACAGGCCTCGCTGTTAGAAGGCGATGATGAGCAGTATAAAAAGGCTCTTGATAGAAAGCCTGTGCCCTCCACCCTCCCAGAGGTTGAGGCGAATGACCTTTTCTTCGATCCGCCGGATACGAGCGAAGATGCGCTCACGCTGCGCGACGTCGTCATTTATACGTTAAAGAACAATCCTGACATCGGCATAGCCCGTTGGCAGTCTGAAGATGGGCGCTACGCCGTTAGAGGCGCCAAAGCGCCCTTCCGTCCGAGCGTGGAACTTACGGGCCGCACCGGCCTTGAAAGCCTTGATGTGGAAAACGGCGACGGCGTCTATGGCCTGAACCGGCGTGAAGCGTCCGTGCGTTTGACCCAACGGCTCTACGATTTTGGTCGGTCGTCGCAATTGTTGAAGCGCGCAAAAGCGCTCTATCAATCCCGTGAGCTTTCATACTATGACACGGTGGAGGATACGGTTTTCCGTGCCGTGACGGTATACCTCGATCTTCTCGCGACGGGTGACTTGCTTGCGAACGCCAAGCAAAATGTTGAAGAACATGAAGCCATCGTTGAGCTTGTCCGTATCAGTTATGAAGGCGGCAATATCTCCGAGGCGGAGTTGAAGCGCGCTAGCACCCGGCTTGATCGCGCCCGGACGACGGCGATCGACTTCGAGAACCGGTTAGAACAAGTCGCTGGTGATTTCCGCAATATCACAGGTCTGGAGCCCGGCAAGCTGATTGAACCGAGCGTCGATGTCGCCAGCGCTGAACGCCTCAACGAGAACACGGTAGACGACATTATCGCGTCGCACTTCGCTGTGCAGGCTTTTGTGCGGGATGGAAACTCTTTAACCCACCAATTGAACGCCGCAAAGCGCGCTTACCTGCCAGAACTGAACGTAGAGGTTTCGGGCCGGTATCAAGACAATGTTCTTGGCAATACGGATTATTCCACAGAAGGTCGCGCTTTATTGTCCGCCACTTGGAACCTCTATGACGGGGGCGCCGCGTTCAACCGCGCTAAGCAATTAAGAGCCCGCAAGAACGAAAATGATCAACGCATCGTCAAGCAGCGCAATGAACTGAAGCAAGAGGCGCGCAATATCGTTAGCGTTTTGCGCACCACTGACGACAAGCGCGCGATTTTTGACGAGCAGGTGGAATCCAGCACCCGCGTCATCGATCTTTACTTCAAACAGTTCGAAGCGGGCCGGCGCACGCTGCTGGAATTGCTCGACGCGCAAGCCGACCTCGCTGAAGCGCGGGAGGAGAGTATTGCAAACAAGTTCGAGAACCTCTCAGCCTCGTTCGCGAGCATGCGTTTCCAAAATACCTTGACGCCGACGCTTTCCAATCAGCTCGATTTTGGCGTTCCGACGCCGCCCGAGGGCTGACGCGCCGCGCACGAAACCGCTGTGTCGTTCCACTCGGGCGTTGTTAGATCGCCGCCATTTCTCGATAGAAGGTTTCTAAATCTTCCTCCATGGTTTCTACGCGTTTACCAAACTTCTCCAGCTTTTCCCGATCCCGTTTCGACTCGTCAATAAAATTCATGACGAATTCTAAGAGCGTCGTAAACGGAATGTTAGCCATAACCAGCAACCGCTTGTTCACCTCAAAATCCTAATCTCAGACCAAATATCCGTCCTTAAGGGCGGCGTTCGGTATGCGCCGGTTCTCGGGCGCGCCTCCAGTTTCGTGCGATCCGTGCGGATTTGGTTGTTAGAAGTGAAGCGTTGAGTTCGTAATCGATGAGTGAAACGACCGTAAAAGAAGCGGCCGCCGGCGCCGCTGAATCTGTTGATGCAACGGCTTCTGCGAGCGCGGCGCAAGCCGGGGGCGCTCCGGCGTCTGGCGACAGCGTTCTGGTGCTCGAAAAACCGGTGGACGGCGGCAAACAGGCGGTTCATGCGGACGGCAAGACGCTTGTTTTCAAGTTCGATCTCGACGATGTCACAATCGATCTTGTCGATGTCGATCTCGTAATTCGTTTTGAAGACGGTTCGGAGCTTATTCTCCTCGAGGCTGGCCTCAACCTTGTGCTTGAGGAGAACGCCAGCGTTTGGTTCAATGATTTGCAGATGTCCGCACAACAATTGTTGGCGCGCGTCGGCGAAGTGAAGGCGTCCGACATTATCGAAGTCGACATGACGTCTCAGGACGAAACGGCTGGCAATACCGACAAAGAAACCGAAAAGAAAGAAGTTGAGATCGTCGAAGTTCCGGTCGAGATCATTATCGAGCCGCCGCAAACGGCTGAGCTTCTCGATGCGCTCGATAAAGAGATCGGCAACGCCGAAGCAACGCGGCAACGGGTTAATGTCGAAGAGAACCTAGCCAAATCGAATAATACGCGTGTCGCTGACGAGAATAACGCGGCTGCTGCGACGAGCTCTGAAGATAATACGGGGATCTTTGACCTCGGCGTTTCAGACATCACGATACGACTTTTAGGTTTAACCGAGCAATCAGAAGAAGCGAACGCCTTTGGCGGTGTTACGATCCTCGGCGCGCCGTCCACCGAACCAGCGGACACCGATGAATCCTTTAGCGCTCAAAGTCGATCGGAGCGGATTACCGGCTCGGGCGGCTCGGACATTATCTTTGCCGATAGCGAGGCGATCGCCCCGAGCGACACCACGGCGCGCCTATTTGAGATCAGCGTTGAAATTCCGTTTGAAGGTTTCACGCCCACCGGGGCTACGATCGCTGGACTACCGGAAGGATGGTCGGTCCTAAATGCTGAGGAATCCGGCGGCGGGTTCCGCATCGATGTGGACCCGGAAAATCCATTCCTTCTCAACGCTCAAATCCGATATGTGGTTGCGGATACAACGGAAGGGCCTGATGAGAACGGTATTTTCTCATCATCGACCTTGACGATACAATATGACGTTATCGACGCCGCCGGCAATATCGGTATCACTACCGGCAGTACACAGATTATACAGAAAGTCGTCAACTCTCCAGATGATATGATCGCGACGGACGCTTTAACCGGCGACCAGATTGTTGTGCTTCCCGTTAATCCACCAGGTACGATCATTGATGCAGGCGCCGGCGACGATACGATCTTCGGCGGTATCGGTCGCGACATCATAGACGGCGGCGCTGGTACGGATCTTTTATCGTATCGGATCTCCAGCCGACCGGTCTTGGTGGACTTGCAATCGGGCGCCGCTGAAGGCGGATACGCCGAGGGCGACCAAATAGGTGATATTGAGGGCCTTGAAGGGTCTGCATTCGATGACACGTTGCGCGGCGATGGTTCGGGCAATCTTCTTATTGGCGGCGGCGGCGCGGACATCCTCGACGGTCGCGGCGGCGTTGACACAGCGTCTTATGAGGGTTCTTCGGAAGGCGTACAAATTAATCTGCAATCAGGCGTCTTTGTCGGTGGCGACGCCACCGGCGATACGCTCTCGAACATAGAAAACATAAGGGGTTCAAGCTTTGCCGACACAATGATCGGCGATGATGGCGGCAACCGTTTTGACGGCGCTGATGGCGATGACATTCTAACCGGTGGCGGTGGCGCTGACACGCTTGACGGCGGAGCGGGTTTTGACGCGGCTGATTACTCAGCGTCCAGCGCGGCAGTGGACGTGCGCCTAGACGGATCGACGGGCTCGGGCGGCGACGCCCTTGGCGATGAGCTTTTGAACATTGAGAAGCTCATCGGTTCGACATTCGACGACACGCTTGGCGGTAGTTCCTCAGCAAACGAATTAGAGGGCCGCGCTGGTGACGACAGCCTCAATGGGTTCGGTGGGGCGGACACGCTATCCGGTGGATCCGGCGCTGACACGCTGCGCGGCGGGGCCGGGGCCGACCGTCTGGACGGCGGCGCAGACCACGACACCGCTAGCTTTGAAGATCTTACAAGCGGCGTTAACGCTGATATCTCAAGTGGTTCAGCTGTTTCGGGCGCTGGCGACACAGATATCCTAACGGCGATTGAAGATCTCGTCGGTTCCAATTTCTCTGATACGCTTCGGGGCGACGGTGGCGCTAACTCGCTAACGGGCGGCGCTGGTGACGACGTTTTAGAAGGCAAAGCAGGCGCTGACCTTCTTGCCGGGGGCGCCGGCAATGACCGCGCCGACTATACGACGTCATCCGCCTCGGTTTCGGTTAATCTCGTTACGCAAAGCGCCACGGGCGGCGACGCCGACGGCGACACGCTGACCAGCATAGAAGGCGTCGGCGGGTCCAATTTTGCGGACACTTTGATTGGCGACGCAGCTGACAATGAGTTGATCGGCAATGGCGGCAATGACGTCATTGAGGGCGGTGCGGGCGCGGATACGATTGAAGGCGGTTCGGGCGTTGACACGATCGACTTCACGTCGTCTGCGGCGGCGGTCAATGTCAATCTCACCTTCTCAACGGGCACGGGCGGCGACGCCGACGGCGACGTTTTCAGCGGTATTGAAAACGTCATCGGCACGGCGGGCAATGATACGCTTACCGGTGATACGTCCGTAAACCGATTAACTGGCAATGGTGGCGACGACACGCTCGCTGGCGCCGGCGGCGGCGACATTTTACTCGGCGGCGCCGGGTATGACTTTGCGGACTATGGCGCGTCAGCAGCGGGCGTCATCGTCAATCTTGGATCTGGCGCGGGCGCCGGCGGCGACGCCCAGGGCGACAGCCTCGCTGATATTGAAGGCGTTATCGGCTCGATCTTTAATGATAATCTCACGGGCGACGGCGACGATAACCAGCTCTTAGGCGATCAAGGCGCTGACAGCCTCTTCGGCGGCGCGGGCGACGACACCGTCGATGGCGGCGACGGGGACGACCTCTTGTCGGGCGGCGCAGGCGCCGACTCTATTGTCGGCGGCGCTGGCCTCGACACGATCGACTATTCAAGCTCCGCCCTTGCGGTGAACGTCAATCTGACGACGCAAACTTCGACGGGCGGCGACGCCCTTGGCGACACCTATTCCGGCATTGAGAACGTCATTGGCACGGTCGGCGACGACACGCTGATCGGCACCATCGATGCTAACGAGCTTTACGGCACAGGCGGCAATGACTATCTGGCCGGCCTTCAAGGCGCTGACATTCTCGACGGCGGCGCAGGGCAAGACATTGCGGATTACACCGCGTCCGCCGGCGCGGTGACGGTGGATCTTGTCTCCGGCGTCGGCGCCAACAATGACGCCGCTGGCGATCGGTTGTTCGGTATTGAAGACATTGACGGTAGTAACTTCAATGACATTCTACTCGGCGGCCTTGATGCAAACCGTCTCTTCGGCAATGGCGGCAATGACAGTCTATCCGGCGGTCTCTCCGCAGACGAATTAGTCGGCGGAACCGGCGAAGACACACTTATTGGCGGGTCGGGCGCCGACACGCTCGACGGCGGCGCTGACAATGATACGGCGAGTTATACGGGCTCGGCTGTAGCGGTGAACGTCAACCTCCTTACCGGGACGAATACTGGCGGCGATGCTGACGGCGATTCCCTGACGGGAATTGAGGACCTCCTTGGGTCCAGCAATGACGACACGCTCTCCGGCGATAACAACGCGAACGTTTTATCGGGCGCTGCTGGCGCCGACAGTCTCGTCGGCAATGACGGCGATGATTCCCTGCAAGGCGACGGCGGCGCAGATACGCTTGAGGGCGGCCTCGGCGCAGACTTTCTTGACGGCGGCGCCGGGCTTGATGCGATTACCTATGAGAATTCGAACGCGGCGGTGTCGGTTAATCTGGACACCCAAATCGCCACCGGCGGCACGGCGACGGGCGATACGTTCAACAGTATTGAGAGCGTTATCGGCTCCAACTTTAACGATACGTTGTTCGGCGACACTGGCGATAACGCGCTCATCGGTAATGACGGCGATGATTTCCTAGACGGCGGCGTCGGCGCGGATACGCTTGAAGGCGGCGTTGGGTCCGATACCGCGGACTACTCGCGCTCTGCGGTCGCCGTAAACGTCAATATGCTGACGGGTGTCGGCACCGGCGGCGACGCTGACGGCGATGTCCTTTCCTCAATCGAGAACCTTTTCGGCACCGACCTCAACGACACGCTGACCGGCAATGGCTCGGTCAACACGCTGACGGGCGGCCTTGGCGATGACATCCTTGAAGGCGCGGCGGGCGGCGACAGCCTTGTGGGCGGCGGCGGCCTTGATACGGCGAGTTATTCCCAGTCGGACGATAGTGTCGTTATTGACCTCGCCGCGGGCACGGCGACGGGCGGCCATGCGGCGGGGGACACGCTTGACGGTATCCGCAACCTCACAGGCTCTGACTTCGCCGATACGCTTTATGGCGACGCACTGGAGAATACCCTGGAAGGCGGCGGCGAGGCTGACGTTTTGTTTGGCCGTGACGGCGCGGATGAGCTTGACGGCGGGCTTGGCGAAGACACGTTAATCGGCGGCGAAGGCGCGGACACGCTTGACGGCTCGGCAGGGTCAGACACGGCGAGCTATTTAGATTCCGGCGTTGCGGTGGACGTCAACCTGTCCACCAGCACCGGCCAGTTCGGCACGGCGGCGGGCGACGTATATATCAGTATAGAGAATATAGAGGGCTCGAATTTCCAAGATACGCTGACGGGCGACGCCAACAGCAATACGCTTCTTGGCGGCGCGGACAATGATACCCTTATTGGCCTTGGCGGCGGCGATGCCTTAGACGGCGGCGCGGGCGTCGATCTTATCGACTACAGCGCCTCGGGCGCTGGCGTTGACGTGAACCTGCTTACCGGCGTCGGCGCTGGCGGCGACGCGCAGTTCGACACCTTCCTCAATATTGAAAACGTCACCGGCTCCAATCTGGACGATGCGATCACCGGCAGTGCGTCGGCGAATTTGCTGACGGGCGGCGACGGTGCGGACACGCTCTCCGGCGCCGGCGACGACGACACGTTGATCGGCGGCATCGGCAATGACGTTCTGACCGGCGGCGCCGGCGCTGACGATATGCAAGGCGGAACCGGCGTCGACACGGTGAGCTATGAAGGCTCTGACGCGGCGGTCAACATTAATCTCACGACCAATACGGCGACCGGCGGCCATGCTGACGGCGACACCTTCTCCGATATCGAGAATGCGACGGGCACGGGCTTTGGCGACACCATGACCGGGTCAACCGGCTCCAATGTGCTCACCGGCGGCGCCGGCGGCGACAGCATTGACGGGGGCGACGGCGACGACAGCCTTTACGGCGAAGCGGACGCCGATACGCTCATCGGCAGCGACGGCGCTGATTTGATGGATGGCGGCACCGGTTTCGACACGGCAGATTACTCGGCCTCCGCGGCGGGCGTCAATATCGACCTGCAAACCGCGACCGGCTTTGGCGGCGACGCCCAGGGTGACCAATTCGTCAGTATAGAGAACCTAGTCGGTAGCGGCCAGAACGATACGCTGATTGGCGATATCAGCGTTAATAACATCCAAGGCGGCGCGGGCGATGACAGTCTTGAAGGCGGCGCCGGCGGCGACACGATTGATGGCGGCGCTGACACCGACACGATCAGCTACGCCAGCTCCGGCGCGGCGGTCGACGTCAACCTCGACACCGGCGCCGTCAGCGGCGGCGACGCTGAAAACGACGTCCTCTCGAATATTGAAAACCTCACAGGCTCGGCGAATGACGACACGCTCACCGGCGACAACACCGCGAACGTCGTAAGCGGCCTTGCCGGCGCTGATCTTCTGTTCGGTCTTGACGGCGCGGATGAGCTCCTTGGCGGGGGCAATGACGACACGCTCACCGGCGGCGTCGGCGCTGATACGCTTTCTGGCGGCGGCGGCACGGATACGGCGAGCTATTCCGACGCGACGACGGGCGTTGACGTCAATCTGACGACCGGCGTCGGCGCAAACAGCACGGCGGCTGGCGATTCCTATGTCAGTATCGAGAATATCATAGGCTCGGACTTCCAAGACACGTTGACCGGGGACGGCGCGGATAACCGCCTCGAAGGCGGCGATGAGAACGATACGCTGATCGGTCTTGGCGGCAGTGATGCGATCGTTGGCGGCGGCGGCGTTGATTTAGCGGATTATTCCGGCTCCCTTGGTGCGGTCACGATTGATCTTGGCGCCGGCACAGGTACGGGCGGCGACGCTCAAGGCGACACGTTTAGCGGCGTTGAGAATATCATCGGCTCCGCCGGGGCGGACAGCATCGCCGGCAACGCTGACGATAACGTTCTTACCGGTGGCGGCGATGATGACACGCTGTCCGGCTTGAGCGGCGCGGACAGTCTTGTCGGCGGCGCGGGCGCGGACATTCTTGAAGGCGGCGCGGGCGCGGACACGATTGACGGCGGCACGGAGAATGACTTTGTCAGCTACGCGAACTCCAGCGCGGCCGTTTCCGTTAATCTACTGACGAACACGTTCTCCGGCGGCGATGCGGCTGGCGATTCTGTTTCTAACGTCGAAGGCGTTATCGGGTCAGATCTCAATGACACGCTGACGGGTGATACCGGGCTCAATGAGATTCTCGGCGGTCTTGGCAATGACATTCTCGCCGGCGGCGATGGCGCGGATACGCTCGACGGCGAATTTGGCAACGACACGCTCGATGGCGGCGCAGGCGCGGATTTCCTTGAGGGCGGCGTCGGCATTGACGAAGCGGATTATTCCGCATCGGGAGCTGCCGTTCAGGTGAGCCTCACCACCGGACTTGGAACGGGCGGCGACGCGGCCGGCGACGTTCTGCAGAACATTGAGAACCTCCGGGGCTCGGCCAATAACGACACCTTCTTTGGCGACGGCGCGGTTAACACCATCATCGCGGGCGCGGGTGATGACACCGTAGATGGCGGCGCGGGCGGCGACAGCCTTGTGGGCGGCGCGGACACCGATACGCTGTCCTACAGCCAGTCTTCTGCTGCGGTTAACGTCAATTTAGCGACGGGCGTCGGCGCGGGCGGCGACGCCGCGGGCGACACCTTCTCCGAATTTGAAGCCATCGAAGGGTCGGCGAACGATGATACGCTGACGGGCGATGCAAATGCCAACACCCTGACCGGCGCCTCCGGCGAAGATGTTCTCGCCGGCGCTGGCGGCGCGGACTCGATTGACGGCGGTCTTGGCGATGATACGGCGGATTACTCAGCATCCGCCGGCGCGGTTGACGTCAATCTTTTGGCCGGCACGGCGTCGGGCGGCGACGCGGCGGGCGATACGCTGACGGCGATAGAAAATCTCATCGGTACGAGTGCGGATGATACACTCACCGGCGACGCGGGTGAAAACGTCTTGTCCGGCGGCGGCGGCGCGGATGCGCTCGCTGGCGGCGATAATGACGACACGCTGGAAGGCGACGCGGGCGCGGACACGCTGTCCGGCGGCGCCGGCGCCGACCGTCTTGACGGTGGTGCGGATGTCGACACGGTCGACTACACCGGTTCCACGCAAGGGGTGAACGTCAATTTGTTGGCGGGCACGGCGCTTGGCGGCGACGCCACGGGCGACCAGCTGTTGAATGTTGAAAACCTCATCGGCACAGGGCTCGACGATACGCTGACGGGCGATAGCGGCGCCAATGTTCTCGAAGGGCGGGCCGGCGCTGATAGTCTTGACGGCGGCTCTGGCGACGACACGGTCCTCGGCGAAGCGGGCGATGACACCATTCGCGGCGGCGTAGGCGCTGACAGCCTTGAAGGCGGCGCGGACACTGATACGGTGTCATACGCAGGCTCAGCGGCGGGCGTGAACGTTGATCTCGACGCTGGCACGGCGTCCGGCGGCGATGCGGCCGGCGATACGCTTGGCGGTTTTGAAAATGTTCTGGGCTCCGATCAAAGCGATATGCTTGTTGGCGACGGCGCGGCGAACTTACTCGACGGCGGCGCGAGTGCGGACACCCTCGAAGGCGGCGTCGGCGCTGACACGCTCACGGGCGGCGCGGGCTCTGATACGGCTAACTACGGATCATCTGCAGCGCCCGTCAGCGTCAATCTGACATCGGGCGCAACGTCCGGCGGCGACGCCGCTGGCGATATCCTCAACAGTATTGAGAATCTCATCGGGTCGGTGGGCGCAGACACGCTGACGGGCGATCTCAACGCTAATATTCTCGACGGCGGCGCGGGCGCGGATACCCTTACGGGCGGCGACGGCGACGACCAATTGCTTGGCGGGTCCGAAGACGACCAACTGACGGGCGGGGCGGGCGCCGACACGTTGACCGGCGGAACCGGCGTTGATACGGCCGACTACCAATTGTCGTTGATTGCGGTCGATGTTGATTTGGATGCTGGAACCGGCGCGGGCGGTGATGCGACCGGCGATGTTCTGGCTGAAATCGAGAACATTCTCGGCTCTAGTTTTGCCGACACGCTTTCCGGCGACGGCGCGGCAAACACTTTGGAAGGCGGCGCCGGCGATGATCTGCTGGCCGGGCGCGGCGGCGCAGACAGCCTCGACGGCGGCGCTGATTTCGACACGGTAGATTACTCCGGCTCCGGTGCGGCGGTGACGATTAATCTCGACGCCGGCACGGCCACAGGCGGCGATGCGGCTGGGGATACGCTGACGGCGATCGAAGGCGTTATCGGATCGTCCGGAGACGATCTTCTTATTGGCGACGGCGCCATCAATGAGCTGGACGGCGGCGCCGGCGCTGACACGTTGCGGGGTCTTGGCGCCGCGGATAGTCTGCGCGGCGGCACGGGTATCGATACTGCGGACTACACGGGCTCAAGCGCTGGCGTTAATGTTGATCTGCAAACGGGCGCCGGCGTTGGCGGGCACGCCCAAGGCGACCAACTCTTCGACATTGAGAACCTCGTCGGCTCGGGCGACGGCGACACCCTTACGGGCGACGGCGGCGACAATGTGCTCGACGGCGCCGCAGGCGAAGACAGCCTGACGGGTCTTGGCGGCGCTGATACGCTGATTGGCGCTGCGGGCGTTGACACGCTTATCGGCGGCGCGGGCGCCGACAGCCTTGACGGCGGTGCTGATGCGGACACGGCGAGCTACGCCGGCTCAGCGGCGGGCGTAAACGTTGACCTCGGCGCAGGAACGGCGTCTGGCGGCGACGCCGCGGGCGATACGCTGACCGCGATTGAGAACCTTCTCGGCTCTGACCAAAGCGACACCCTTGCTGGTGACGGTGCGGCCAACATTATCGACGGCGGCATAGGCGCTGATACGCTTATTGGCGCGGGCGGCGACGATACGCTTGAGGGCGGCGCGGGCGACGACACAGCGGACTTCAGTGCGGCGGCCGCTGCGGTGAACGTCAATCTTGGCACAGGCTCCGCAACAGGCACTGCAACAGGTACAGACCAATTAAACAACATCGAAAACGCTGTGGGGTCGGCGGGCGATGACACGCTGACGGGCGACACCGGCGACAACCAGCTTGTGGGCGGCGGCGGCGCGGACACCATTTCCGCCGGCGACGGCGCGGATACGTTGGAAGGCGAAGCCGGCGAAGACACGCTCTTTGGCGGCGATGGAACGGACACGCTTGACGGCGGTGCGGACGATGACACGCTTATTGGCGGCGATGGCGCAGACGTCTTAGAAGGCGGCGCCGGCGTTGATACGGCCGATTATCAATTATCCCTGTCCGGCGTAACGATTGATCTTACTGGCGGCCCCGGCGTTGGCGGTCACGCGGCGGGCGATACGCTGACGAACATCGAAAACGTCACAGGCTCCAACTCCGATGACGTTCTGTCCGGAGACGGCGCCGCGAACGTGCTCTTAGGCGAGGGCGGCGCTGATACGCTTGAAGGACGCGGCGGCGCTGACAGCCTCGATGGCGGGACCGGCTTTGATTATGCTGATTATAGCGGATCTGCCGCTGCGGTGACGATCGACCTTGATGGTGGAACGGCGTCCGGCGGCGACGCCGCGGGCGATACGCTCGCCGGCATTGAAGGCGTCTTGGGTTCCGCGGGCGCTGACAGCATTGTCGGCGATGCGGCGGTCAATGATCTACAAGGCGGCGCTGAAGACGACACCCTGCGCGGCGGTGCCGGCGCGGACAGTCTGCGCGGCGATGCTGGGTCCGATACGGCGGACTATACCGGCTCTAACGCCGGCGTGAATATCGACCTTGGCGGCGGCGCCGGTTCCGGTGGCCATGCGCAAGGCGATCAGCTCTTCAGTATAGAGAATGTAATCGGCTCGGCCGACGATGACACGCTGCAAGGCGATGCGGGCGATAACAGCCTTATTGGCGCGGCGGGCGCGGACAGTCTGACGGGCCTTGCCGGCGCGGACACGCTGCAAGGCGACGCCGGCGTCGACACGCTGACGGGCGGCGCCGGCGCTGACAGTCTCGACGGCGGCGCGGACACCGACACGGCGAGCTATGCCGGCTCAGCGGCGGGCGTTAACGTCAATCTTGGCGCCGGCACAGCGGCGGGCGGCGACGCCGCGGGCGATACGCTCACTGCAATTGAAAACCTTGTCGGTTCCGACCAGAGCGACACCCTCACCGGCGACGCCAACGCCAATATCATCGATGGCGGCGACGGCGCTGATACGCTCACCGGCCTTGGCGGCGACGATACGCTCGACGGCGGCGGCGCGTCTGATACGGTTGACTATAGCGCAGCGGCTAACAGCGTCGTCGTCAATCTGGCGGCCGGCTCTGCAACGGGTACGGACATTGGCAATGACGATCTTTCTTCGATCGAAAACGCCATTGGGTCGGCGAATGACGACACCATCATCGGCGACACCAACGCCAACAATCTCGCCGGCGGCGGTGGGGCTGACAGTCTTGACGCCGGCGACGGCGTCGACACGCTGACGGGCGGCGCGGGCGCAGACATTTTGCGCGGCGGCGCGGGAACCGACACGCTTGAAGGCGACGCCGGCGATGACACCCTCTTTGGCGGCTCTGAGGCTGATCGGCTCGACGGCGGCGCCGATGAAGACACCGCTGATTACACCGGTTCGGGCGGAGCGGTGACGGTTGATCTTGACGGCGGACCGGGCGTCGGCGGCGACGCTGCGGGCGACGTGCTCACCAATATCGAAAACCTTGTCGGGTCTAACTTTGCCGACAGTCTTTCGGGTGATGCGGGCGACAACGACCTCATTGGCGGGGCTGGTGACGATACGCTCGAAGGCGGCGCTGGCGCGGACTTGCTCGATGGTGGTCTGGAGACGGACATTGTCGACTATTCCGCTTCCGCGGCGGGCGTGACGGTTGATCTGTCGACGCAAACCGCCACGGGCGGCGACGCCACCGGCGATACGCTCATCAGCATTGAAGGCGTCATTGCATCGTCTGAAGACGACTTTTTGATTGGCGACGCGAACGCGAACGAGTTAGACGGCGGCGCGGGCAATGACACGCTGCGCGGTCTTGCGGGCGCGGATACGCTTATCGGCGGCGCGGATAATGACACAGCCGATTACACGGGCTCGAACGCCGCTGTTGATGTCAGCCTCGTAACCGGAACAGGGTCCGGCGGCCATGCGCAAGGCGATCAGCTTACGGATATTGAGAATCTTACGGGCTCGGCTGAAAACGATACGCTCACGGGCGACGCCAACCAAAACGTGCTGACGGGCGCGGCGGGCGACGACCTCATTTCGGGCCTTGCCGACGACGATACGCTTGACGGCGGCGCAGGCCTCGACACGCTTATCGGCGGCGCGGGTGCGGACTCCATTGTCGGCGGCGCGGACTCTGATACGGCGAGCTATGCCGGCTCTGTTCTGGGCGTTACCGTTGACCTCAACGCCGGTACGGCGGCGGACGGCGACGCTACCGGCGACACGCTCACCGGCATTGAGAACCTCATCGGTTCAGACGCCAATGACGCCCTAACGGGTGAGGCCGGCGCGAATATTCTAACCGGCGGCGCAGGCGCTGATACGCTCGAAGGCCTCGGCGGCGATGATACGCTCGAAGGCGGCGCAGGAACCGATACGGCGGACTACAGCGCCGCCACGGCCAACGTCACCGTTAATCTCAATACGGGTTCGGCGACAGGCGCTGATATCGGTACGGATAGTTTGACGTCCATTGAAAGCGCCATTGGCGGCGCCGGCGACGATACGCTTACCGGCGATCCGAACGCCAACCTTCTCGACGGTCAAGGCGGCGCCGACAGCCTTTCCGCTGGCGACGGCGATGATACGCTTGTCGGCGGCGCTGGCGATGACACGCTCATCGGCGGGGTTGGCGCAGACGATATCGACGGCGGCGCTGATACGGACACGGCGGATTATGCCGCGTCCACGGGCGCCGTGACGATTGATCTCTTAGCCGGCACAGGCGTCGGCGGCGACGCTCAGGACGATACGCTCGCGGGTGTTGAGAACCTCGTGGGCTCGGCGAATGATGACAGCCTCGCGGGCGACAATGACGCGGGCGGCAATGTCTTTGAAGGCGGCGCGGGCGCAGACACGCTCGACGGGCGCGGCGGCGATGACAGCCTCTTAGGCGAAGGCGGCGACGACGTTCTGATTGGCGGCGCGGGCGCTGACACGCTCGTCGGCGGCCTCGGAACGAACACGGCGGATTACTCCACTTCCGCCGGCGGCGTTACGGTCAACCTCACGACGGGGACCGGCGCCAATAACGATGCAGCGGGGGATGTTCTTTCCGGCATTTCGAACGTCACCGGGTCGGGCAGCGCTGACAGCCTTGTGGGCGACGGCGCCTCGAACGTTCTTGACGGCGGCGCCGGCGATGACACGCTTATTGGTCTTGGCGGCTCGGATAGCTTAGTCGGCGGCGCGGACCAAGACGTTGTCGATTACAATGCGTCAGCGGCGGCGGTGAATGTCGATCTTAATCTCGGTCAAGGCACTGGCGGCGACGCCAATGGCGACACGCTTGTCGGCATCGAAGACGTCATCGGGTCGGCGGGTGACGATACGATTGGCGGCGACGGCGGCGACAATATTCTAACCGGCCTTGGCGGCGCTGATGCGCTCACCGGTCTTGCCGGCGCTGACAGTCTCGTCGGCGATGCAGGGAATGATACGCTTCTCGGCGGCGCTGGCGCTGACACGCTCGATGGCGGCGCCGACAGCGACACGGCGAGCTATGCCGGCTCCGGCGCGGGCGTCAATGTCAATATCGCTACGAACACTCACTCGGGCGGCGACGCTGCAGGCGACGATCTCCAGAACATCGAAAATCTTCTGGGCTCGGACAATGCCGACACGCTTACGGGTGACGGCAATTCTAACGTCATCGACGGCGGCGCTGGCGCTGACACGCTCGATGGCGCTGGCGGCGCGGATACGCTTCTTGGTGCGGCGGGCGATGACACGTTACGCGGCGGCGCCGGCGCGGACAGCCTTGACGGCGGCGCGAATACCGATACGGCCGACTACGCTAACTCTGCGACCGGCGTTACGGTCTTCCTCGACACCGGCATCGGCATTGGCGGCGACGCTCAAGACGATACATTGACGGGCATTGAAAACGTAACGGGGTCGGACGGCGGCGACGACCAGTTGCGCGGTGATGCGCTCACCAACATTCTTTCTGGTCTTGACGGCGCGGACACGTTGACAGGTCTTGCTGGCGCCGACGTCTTACAAGGCGGTGATGGGGACGATATTCTCGCTGGTGGCGCTGACGGCGACGTTCTGCAAGGCGGCGTTGGTTCCGATACGGCGGACTACACGACGTCGACAACAGGCGTTACTGCGAACCTCGCTAATGATGGCTTGAACGCTGGCGGCGACGCTGCCGGCGACACCTATTTCGACATTGAAAACCTGCGCGGTTCCGGCGATGCCGATGCGCTCACTGGCGATACGGCAGGCAACATCCTAGAAGGCGCTGGCGGGAACGACACGCTTGTCGGCGGCGCGGGCGCGGACAGCCTCGACGGCGGCGCCGGGCTTGATCGTGCTGATTATTCCGCTTCCGGAGCAGGGGTGACGATTGACCTTGACGCCGGCACAGCGTCCGGCGGCGACGCCGCGGGCGACACCCTCACCAGCATCGAAGTTCTAGTGGGTTCCGGGGACGCTGACGCGCTTACGGGCGATGACAACGTTAATGCGTTGTTTGGCGGCGCCGGCGATGACACGCTTATTGGTCTTGGCGCGGGCGACACCATTGACGGCGGCGCCGATACGGACCTCATCGATTACTCCGCCTCAGCCGCGGCTGTGGACGTGAACCTCACGACGGGTGTCGGCTCCGGCGGCGATGCGGCGCTTGATCAAATCAGTAATGTCGAAAACGTCATCGGTTCGGCGAGCGGTGATACGCTCACCGGCGACGGCGCTGCGAACGAGCTTGACGGCGCGGACGGCGCAGACAACCTCTCCGGCGAGGGCGGGGACGACACCCTCCTCGGCGGCGCCAGCGAAGATACGCTTGAAGGCGGCGCCGGCGCCGATAGCCTCGATGGCGGCACGGGAACGAACTGGGCGAGCTATGCGGGCTCAACCGCAGGCGTCAATGTTAATCTTGATACGAACACTCATTCCGGCGGCGACGCAGCGGGCGACACGCTGACGAGCATTCAAAACCTTGAAGGCTCCGGCAACGCCGATACATTGACGGGCGATGATAACGCCAATGAGATCGATGGTCTTGGCGGCAATGATCTGATTGAAGGTTTTGACGGCGCGGATACGCTCGACGGCGGCGCCGGTACGGACACCGCCAGCTACGCTTCGTCAGGCGTTGGGGTAAACGCGCAACTATTCGCAGGCAATTTGGGCGTTGGCGGCGACGCGGCGGGCGATAGTCTCTCAAATATTGAAAATCTCATTGGGTCCGATTTCGACGATACCCTTGAAGGCGATAATACGGCCAATAGCCTAACCGGCGGTCTTTTGGACGATGTCCTGCAGGGTCGCGAAGGCGCCGACACGTTGGATGGCGGCGCGGGCGATGACACGGCGAGCTATCAAAGCGCAGCCGCCGGCGTTGCGGTGGACCTTGAGGCGGGAACCGGCACGGCGGGCGACGCCGCAGGCGATCAGCTCATCAGCATTGAGACGATTGATGGCTCGAACCTCGCTGATACGTTAAGCGCCGCGAACACAGGTTCAACGCTCCTCGGCAATGCTGGCAATGACGAACTGACGGGCGGCACAACCGCGGACAGCCTCGACGGCGGCGCGGATACGGACACGCTTGCCGGCGGTCTCGGCGCTGATACGCTGGAAGGCGGCGCTGGCGCGGCGGACGTCGCCGACTACAGCGCGTCAAATGTAGGCGTTTCAGTCAATCTCGCGACAAACACGAACACTGGCGGTCACGCCGCCGGGGACTCTCTGTCGGGTGTTGAAAACGTAACGGGTTCGGACTTTAGCGATACGATTGTCGGCGACGCTGGCTCCAACACGCTCCTCGGCGGCGGATCTGATGACACGCTTGAAGGCGCCGGCGGCGTCGACTCCATCGTTGGCGGCGCTGGTACGGATACGGCGAGCTATGCCGGCTCCACGCAAGGCGTAACCGTCAACCTTACAAGCGGCGCCAATTCTGGCGGCGACGCGCTTGGCGACATTCTCGTTGGTATTGAAAATCTCTTCGGTTCGACGCTTGGCGATGATCTTATGGGCGACGGCGGGGCGAACGCCCTGTCCGGTTCGGACGGCGACGACACCCTTGAAGGACGCGGCGGCGCGGACGCTCTTGACGGCGGCGCTGGGAACGACACGGCGACCTATATCAACGCCGGGGCCGGCGTAACGTTGTCGCTCACGGCGGGAACGGGCATTGGCGGCGACGCGGCAGGTGATACGTTTACGGACATTGAAACCGTACGCGGCTCTGAATTCGACGATGACATCACCGCAGCGGCGACCGGCAGCAATCTACAGGGCGGCGCAGGCGTTGACACGCTCGCCGGCGCCGGCGGTGCGGACACCATTTCCGGCGGTGATGACGGTGACGCAATCACTGGCGGCGGCGATGCCGACAGTCTCGCGGGCGACGCCGGCGAGGACACGATTGACGGCGGCGAGGGCGCTGACTCGCTCTTTGGCGGCGGCGACGACGATACGCTGATCGGCGGTCTCGGCGCTGACGAACTGGATGGCGGCACCGGGTTCGACACGGCAGACTATTCCGCCTCAGCGCAAGCGATCACGGTCAATCTTGCAACGGACACAGCGACCGGCGGCACTGCGGCAGGCGATACGTATAATGATGTTGAAGCGGTCATCGGGTCGGACTTCGCCGATGAAATTACCGGCGATACGGCGAACAACAGCCTCGTCGGCGGTTTGTTAGACGATACGCTTATTGGCGGCGCGGGCGGCGACACGCTCGACGGCGGCGCCGGCGTTGACACGGCTGATTATTCGGCGTCCGCTTTCGGCGTGAATGTCAGTTTGCTTCTCGGTGCTGGCGGGTCAGGTGACGCGTCGGGTGACGTGTTGTCAAACATTGAGAACATCATTGGCACCACGCAGAACGATACGATCGCTGGCGACAATGTGGACAATCTTCTTGAGGCGGACGCCGGCGACGACACGCTCACCGGTTTCGGCGGCGCGGATACGCTTGACGGCGACGCAGGTACGGACACGGCCTCCTACTTAGGCGCGGCGACGGGCGTTGTTGCTGACCTTGCAAATGCAGCGGCCAACACCAATGACGCCGCGGGCGATGTCTATATCGGCATCGAGAACCTTCAGGGAACGGACTCAGACGATACGCTCACCGGCGACACGGGGGCCAACGTTCTGCGCGGCGAAGACGGCAATGACAGCCTCACCGGCGGCGATGGCGCTGACACGCTTTATGGCGACGCTGATGACGATACGCTCATCGGCGGACTTGGGGCTGACCGCTTGGAAGGCGGCGCGGGCGTTGATACCGCTGATTACACGGCATCGAATGCAGCGGTGAACATTCGTCTCAGCGGTGATGTTGGCACGGGCGGTCATGCGGCCGGCGACACCATTCTTGATACTGAGGTATTGATTGGGTCGACATTCAATGACACGCTCTATGGCACCAATACCGATGACACCATCATCGGCGGCGATGGCAACGACCAACACCTCTATGGCCGTGACGGCGCTGACTCTATCGATGGCGGTGACGGCCAGGACCGGATTGTGTTCAATGACGCTGGCGGATCAATCGCCGTAGATCTGTCGCTTGGCGTCGGAACGCTTGGTCGCGCTAACGGTGATGTTTACACGAGCATTGAGGACGTATTTGGTTCGACCAGCGCCGATACGCTTATTGGCGACGATAACGCTAACGTTCTGCGTGGTTCGGACGGCGGTGACTCTATTGAAGGCGGTCTTGGCGCTGACAGCCTGACCGGCGACGGCAACAACGACACCATTGACGGCGGCGAAGACAACGACACGATAACGGGCGGCACCGGCAACGACTCGCTTGCTGGCGGTCTTGGCGATGATTCTATTCAGGGTAATGACGGCGCTGATAGCATCTTAGGCGGTGAAGATAATGACACCATCCAAGGTGGGTCCAACAACGACACCATCTATGGCGGTCTCGGTCTCGACAGCCTAGACGGCGATTCCGGGAACGACATCCTCTATGGTGAAGACGGCGACGATACGCTTGACGGCGGCGCCAATGACGACACGCTGTTCGGCGGAGTCGGCGCTGACGCAATTGATGGCGGGTCGGGCGATGATGTCATAGACTTCTCAGCCGAAGGCGTCGGCGTCATCATTGACCTCCTCGCGGGCACGGGGCAAGGCGGTGAAGCGCAAGGCGACACTTACGCGAATATCGAGCGCGTCATTGGCACCAACCAGTCCGACACGCTGATTGGCGCTGGGCAAGACAACACGCTAGACGGCGGGGCGTCTGACGATTTCCTACAAGGCGGCGTCGGCGCGGACCGCATTGACGGCGGCGCTGGCAACGACACGGCGTCTTATGCCGGCGCCGGCGGGGCCGTGCGCATCGATCTTGAACTCGGCACAGCGCTAAACAGCGACGCCGGCGGCGATACGCTCATCGATATCGAAAACCTTCTTGGCTCTGATAATAATGATACGCTGATCGGCGATACGGGCGCCAATGAGCTTTCCGGCGGTCTTGGCGATGATATCTTAGATGGCGGCGCGGGCGCAGCCGGCGATGCGTTTGACGGCGGCGGCGGCGTTGATGCGGTCGACTACTCTAACGCAACCGGCGCAGTCACCATCGATCTCGCAGCCGGCACGGGTTCCGGCGACGACGCGGCAAACGATACGTATACTGAAATAGAGTCAATCATCGGGTCGGATTTCAATGACAGCCTCACCGGCGACGGTGTTGGCAATGAAATCGAAGGCGGCGCGGGCGACGACACTGTCTTCGGCGGCGCCGGCGCGGATACGCTTGTGGGCGGCGCGGATAATGACTCCCTCTCCGGCGACGGCGATGCCGATGTCATCACCGGCGATCTCGGCGATGATACGCTTCTGGGCGGCGCCGGCACGGACTCGATCGAAGGCGGCAGCGACGATGACGTCATCGACGGCGGTACGGAATCAGACACGCTGCGCGGCGGTATTGGCCAAGACACGATTACGGGCGGCGCCGGCGACGACAGCCTTTATGGCGAAACAGGCGCGGACGTCTTTATCGGCGGCGCCGGTAATGACAGCATCGACGGCGGCGCTGATTCCGACACGGTGGATTATTCGGGTCTCGCGACAGGCGTTACGGTGAACCTTGACGCCGGCACTGTCGGCGGCGGCGCTGCGGGCGATACGCTGACGGCGATTGAGAATATCATCGGTACGGATCAAGCTGATACCATCGGGGGCGATGGGCTCGACAACACGATTGACGGACGAGACGGCGACGACTCCCTTATCGGCGATGCAGGCGCTGACGACATCACCGGCGGCGCAGGCACAGATGTTATCGACTATAGCGGTTCCACGGCGGGCGTGACCGTTTACCTCGATGGACGTGTATCCTCCGGCGGCTTTGCGGCCGGCGACACCCTCACCGGCATTGAGACGGTAATTGGTTCCGACCAGGCGGACTTCATCTTTGGCGACGTCGGCGCTCAATCGCTGTTTGGCGGCCTTAGCGATGACACCCTCGCAGGCGCGGCAGGCGCTGATACGCTCGATGGCGACGGCGGCACGGATACGGCCGACTATTCCGCCGCCACGGCGTCCGTCACCGTTAACCTCGCGACGGGCGGAACGGGCGGCGAAGCGACGAGCGACGTTTACATCAGCATCGAGAACGTCATCGGCACCGATTTCAATGACAGCTTAGTCGGCGACGGCGGGGCGAACAGTATCGAAGGCGGTCTGCAAGCCGATACGCTTGACGGCGCCGGCGGTGACGATACGTTATTCGGTGAAGCAGGCGCTGACCTCTTTCTCTCGAGCGCGGGCGCTGACCAAATGGACGGCGGCGGCGACCTCGATACGGCGGACTATTCTGGCTCAGCGGGGGCCGTCACCGTTTATCTCGACGGCACGGCTGGCGTCGGCAATGACGCTGCTGGCGACGTACTCTCCAATATTGAAGTGCTCATCGGCAGCTCTTCAGGGGACAGTTTAACGGGCGCTGGCGCCGGCGAGACGTTCACCGGCGGCGACGGCGGCGACACGGTTCGCGGAGGCCTTGGCGACGACACGATCATTAGCGGTTCCGGCGCCGACCTGTTCGACGGCGAAGGCGGTACGGACACCGTTGACTACTCGGGGTCATCGGGCGGCGTCACAGTTGAAATCGGCGGCGGCGCCGGCTCCGGCGGTGATGCGGCTGGCGACACGCTGACAGCTGTTGAAGTTGTCATTGGAACGAGCAACGCTGACTCTATCACCGGCGATGCAGCTGCTGAAACGCTGCAAGGCGCTGCTGGCGATGACACGCTTGAAGGCGGCGCTGGCGCTGACGTTCTCGAAGGCGGCGCGGATACCGACACGGCGAGTTACTCCGGGTCGGCGTCAGGCGTTTTGATTAATCTGCAAACGGACAGCGCTTCCGGCGGCGACGCGGCTGGCGATGATCTGAACGACATTGAGAACGTCTTTGGCTCCGGTTCTAATGACACTTTGACCGGTGACGGCGCCGCGAACGAACTCTTTGGCGATGCGGGCGAGGACACCCTCGCCGGTCTTGGCGGCGCCGACCTCATCAGAGGCGGTGCGGGTCTTGATTTGGCGGATTACTCCGCATCCGCAGCGGCGGTGAACATCGATCTTGACGGCGGTGTTGGTGTCGGCGGCGATGCGGCGGGCGACACGCTGAACGGAATTGAAGCGCTGCTTGGGTCGGGTGGAAATGATACGCTGACTGGCAACAGCAGTGACAACACGCTGACGGGCGGCGCCGGCAATGATATTCTCTCCGGCGATGACGGTGCTGATACGCTTGAAGGCGATGGCGGCGACGATACGCTGCAAGGCGGCGCCGGCGCTGATGTGCTCGATGGCGGCGCCAACACTGACACCGCGGACTATTCTCTTGCTGTGGCGGCGGTCGCGGTCAGTCTGTTGACAGGCGGCACGGCGGGCGATGCCGCAGGTGATACGTTTACGGACATTGAGAACCTCTTGGGTTCGGGCGGCGATGATACGCTCGAAGGCGATGGCGGGGCGAACGTTATTGAAGGCGGCGCCGGCGCTGACGAGATTGACGGCGGGTCCGGAACCGACAGCCTCTATGGAGAGGGCGGTAATGACACGCTCACGTCCGGCGCGAGCGCCGACCGCCTTGACGGCGGCGCTGATACGGACACGGTGGATTATTCCGGCTCTGGGGCGGCGGTTAATGTCGATCTTGATGCAGGTACAGGCGCCGGCGGCGATGCGGCGGGCGACACCTACTTTAACGTGGAGAACGTCATCGGCACCAGCGGCGCCGATACGCTGACCGGCGACGGTGGTGCCAATACACTGACCGGCGGGGGCGACGCTGACGAACTTGACGGCGGCGCGAACGCGGACTTCCTTGACGGCGGCGCAGGCGCGGATACGCTAACGGGTGGCTCCGGCAATGACACCTTGTCGGGTGGCACGGAAAACGACCTTCTTATCGGCGGTGCCGGCGCTGATGATCACCAAGGCGGCGGCGGTATCGATACGGCGAGCTATGAGGGCTCGGCGGCGATTACCCTTAATCTGGGCGCAGGCACAGGCACAGGCGATGCGGCAGGCGATACGTTTACGGACATAGAGCGAATTCTTGGTTCGTCTAACAATGACTCGGTGACGCTTGGCGGCGGCATTGCTTATGTCGACGGCGGCGACGGAGCTGATACGCTTATCGGTACGGCGAGCGCTGAAACTCTAATTGGCGGCCTTGGGGCTGACGACCTTCAAGGCGACGGTGGCATTGACTCCCTGCAAAGCGGGTCGGGTGATGACACGCTGGCCGGCGGCGCTGGCGCAGATGTTTTAGATGGTGGCGCTGATACGGATACGGCTGATTATTCCGGTGCAGCGAGCGGCGTTTCCGCGAACTTAGCGACCGGCGGCGTATCTGGCGACGCGGCCGGCGATACGTATACGGCGATTGAGAACCTTTTGGGGTCTGGCAGCGCCGACACCCTCACTGGCGATGGCGGCGCGAACCTCATTCAAGGCGGCGCGGCTGGCGATGTGCTAGACGGCGGAACCGGCACGGATACGCTGGAAGGCGATGGCGGTGACGACACCTTAACATCGGGCGCAAGCGCTGACCGTCTGGATGGCGGCGCTGATACGGACACGGTCGATTACTCTGGTTCCGGATCGGCCGTGACGCTTGATCTTGGCGCCGGGTCCGGGTCGGCCGGCGACGCCGCGGGCGACACGCTTGTCGCTATTGAGAATGTAATTGGTTCTGGCGGCGATGACGCCATCACGGGTTCCGCGGACGCCAACACGATTACCGGCGGCGTCGGCGCGGACACGCTCTCAGGCGGTGCGGGCAATGACAGTCTCGACGGCGGCGCGAACGCTGACAGCCTTGTGGGCGGCGCCAATAACGACACGCTCATCGGTGACGCCGGCGCTGACACGCTTGAAGGCGATGCCGGTACGGACAGTCTCGTGGGCGGCGCCGACGGCGACAGCCTCTCGGGCGGCGACAGCAATGACACGCTGGAAGGCGACGGCGGCGCTGACACGCTTTCTGGCGGTGATGGGGCGGACAGCCTTGACGGCGGATCGGGCGATGACCGTTTCATTGGCGATGCAGGCGCTGACAATATCGATGGCGGCGGTGATACGGATACGGTCGATTACTCAGCGTCAACCGGCGGCGTGACGATCACGATTGGCGGCGGCGCAGGGTCAGGCGGCGATGCGGCCGGCGACACGATCGCGAATGTTGAAGCGGTCATTGGTTCCGCCACAGCGGCGAATGCACTTACGGGCGACGGCGGCGACAACACGCTCACCGGCGGCGCTGGCGAAGACACCATTTCCGGCGCTGGCGGCGCCGACACGCTCGACGGCGGTTCCGGCGACGATACGCTGATCGGCGGCGCTGGCGGCGACAGCCTCGTCGGCGGCGCTGATCTTGATACGGTGGATTACACCGGCTCTACAGCTGTCACCATCAATCTCGGAACGAATTCCGCCTCTGGCGGCGATGCGGCGGGCGACACGCTTTCCGGCATTGAGAACGTCATCGGTACGGGGAACAATGATGCGTTAACGGGCGATGGCGCGGCGAACGTTCTGACGGGTGCGGCCGGCGCGGATACCCTTCTTGGTGACGGCGGCGCGGATACGCTTGTGGGCGATGCGGGCTCGGACAGCCTTGTCGGCGGCGCGGCCGGCGACAGTCTCGATGGCGGCGCCGACGCTGACACGCTAGAAGGCGATGCAGGCAATGACACGCTCTCCGGCGGGTCGGAAGATGATCTTCTTATCGGTGGCGCAGGCTCTGACGTTCACCAGGGCGGCGGCGGCACGGATACGGCGAGTTATGAGGGTTCCGCAGCGATCACCTTGAATGTCGGTACGGGCGCCGGCACAGGCGATGCGTCGGGCGATACTTTTGTCGACATCGAACGCATTCTCGGCACGTCAAACGGCGACGCGGTGACGCTCGGCGGCGGCGTCGCATATGTCGACGGCGGCGATAGCGCTGACACATTGACGGGCTCCGGCGCTTCGGAAACGCTTATCGGCGGGGCTGGCGCGGACGAGCTGTCCGGCGCTGGCGGCGCAGACAATTTGCAAGGCGGAACGGGCGCTGACACGCTTGAAGGCGGCGCCGGCGCAGACGCCCTTGACGGCGGCGGCGATCTCGACACCGCGAGCTATGCCGGCGCCGGCGCCGGCGTTGCCGCGAACCTCGCTAGCGGCGGCACGTCCGGCGATGCTTTCGGTGATACGTATACAGATATTGAAAACCTTCTCGGCTCCGGCAATAACGACACATTGACCGGTGACACGGGCGCTAACCTCATCCAAGGCGGCGCGGGGGCGGATGAATTAGACGGCGGCGCTGGCGCGGATACGCTTGAGGGCGGCGCTGGGGACGATACGTTGACGTCCGGCGCGAGCGCCGATCGCCTTGACGGCGGCGGTGACAATGACACGGTCGACTATTCAGCGTCCGCCTCCGCCGTCAGCGTCAATCTTGATACGGGAGCAACCTCCGGCGGCGACGCGGCAGGCGACGTTCTTGTCGCTATTGAGAGCATTCTTGGCACCAGCGGAAACGACACGCTGACAGGCGATGGCGCCGCTAACACGCTTTCAGGCGGCCTCGGGACTGATGTGTTGACCGGTGACGGCGGCGCCGACAGCCTCGACGGCGGCGGCGGCGCGGATACGCTGCAGGGCGACGCTGGCGCCGACACTTTGTCGGGCGGTTCTGAAGACGATGTTCTCATCGGCGGCGCTGGCGGCGACGCGCATCAGGGCGGCGGCGGCACCGACACGGCGAGCTATGCCGGGTCTAGCGCGGTTACGTTGAACCTCGGTACGGGGACGCATACCGGCGACGCAGCGGGTGATACGTTCACAGATGTTGAGCGCATTCTCGGCACGTCGAACGGCGACGCCGTAACGCTTGGCGGCGGCATTGCCTATGTGGACGGCGCTGACGGCGCGGATACGCTGACCGGTTCGGGAAGCGATGAAACGCTGATTGGCGGCATTGGCGCTGACGCGCTCTCCGGCGGTGGCGGCGCGGACGATCTGCAAGGCGGCGGCGGCGATGACACCCTCGCCGGCGGTGCTGGGGCCGATGCTCTCGACGGCGGCGCTGATACTGATACGGCGGATTATTCTCTTGCGGGTGCCGCTGTGGCGGTGAACTTGTCAACGGGCGGAACGTCGGGCGACGCTGCTGGTGATACGTACACCGATATCGAAAACATCCTTGGTTCTGGCAACAACGACACCTTGACCGGTGACACAGGCGCGAACCGTATTGACGGCGGCGCCGGTGCCGACCAATTAGACGGTGGTACGGGAACTGACAGCCTTTACGGCGATGGCGGTAACGACACGCTGACGTCTGGCGCGAGCGCTGATCGTCTCGATGGCGGCGCGGATACGGACACGGTCGATTATTCTGGTTCCGGTTCCGCAGTGTCCGTAAACCTCGCGACCGGCTCCGGCTCCGGCGGCGATGCTGCTGGCGACACGCTCGTGGCGATTGAGAACGTCATTGGCACCGGCGGCACTGATATGCTGACCGGTTCAACGGCGGCGGAAACGCTTGAAGGCGGCGCTGGCGGCGACACCCTCTCCGGCGATGGCGGCAATGACAGCCTCGATGGCGGCGGCGACGCTGACAGTCTGGTGGGCGGCGCCGACAATGACACGCTGATCGGCGGACTTGGCGCTGATACGCTGGAAGGCGGTACGGGCACGGATAGCCTTTCCGGCGGCGCTGACGCCGATGATCTCTCTGGCGGCGACAATGCCGACACGCTTGAAGGCGACGGCGGCGCTGACACACTTTCCGGCGGCGCGGGCGCTGACCAACTCGATGGCGGGTCTGAAGACGATTTGCTTATCGGCGGCGCTGGCGCTGACAGCCATGACGGTGGAACTGGCACGGACACGGCGAGCTATGAAGGCTCCGGTGCGATCGGCCTTAATCTCAGCAGCGGCGTTCATACGGGCGACGCGCTTGGTGATACGTTCACGGAGATTGAACGCATTCTCGGTTCTTCCAATGGCGACTCGATTACGCTTGGCGGCGGCATTTCTTACGCCGACGGCGGCGCGGGCGCCGACGCGTTGACGGGCTCTTCCAGCGCTGACACGCTGCTCGGCGCTGCTGGCGCGGACACCATTGACGGCGGCTCCGGCGGTGACAGCCTTGTGGGGGACGGCGAGGACGACGTCATCACTGGCGGCGCCGGCAATGACGTTATCGACGGCGGCGCGGGAACTGACGTCGCTGCTTATGCTGGCGACGGCGATGAATTCTCCGTCGAGCTTTCCGGTGGCACGATCACGGTTATTGACGATCAAACCGGTCTCAATGGCAATGAGGGCATCGACGCCATAACGACGACTGAGACCTTGCGCTTTAATGGCGTCGACTATGACGTTTCTTCAGCGGGAACGAGCGGCACCGCCGGCGCCGATACGATTATCCTCTCCAGCGGCGCAGATGTCGTTGATGGGGGCAATAGCGCCGACGTCATCTTTGGTGGGCGCGGCAATGATAATCTGACCGGCGCCGCTGGCGCTGATACGGTGTTCGGCGGTTCCGGCTCTGACACGCTCGCGGGCGGATCGGCGGCGGACGCGCTTTATGGTGGCATCGGCGATGACACGCTCGACGGCGGCGACGGCGGCGACGTGTTGAGCGGCGGCGATGGAACCGACTTAGCCGACTATAGCGCTTTCGGCGGCGGCGTGACGATCAACCTCGCTACGGGCGTCGGCGCTGATGGTACGGGTACGGACACGCTTTCCGGCATCGAGAACGTAACGGGCGGTTCAGGTGGCGACGCGCTTACTGGCGATGGGTCGGCGAACGTGCTGCGCGGCGGCGCGGGCGATGACAATCTCGTCGGCGGCGCCGGCGACGATACGCTCTATAGCGACAGCGGCTCTGACACGCTTGACGGCGGTGAAGGCTCGGACACGATCTATATCGATAATGTCACGAGCGGCGGCGACAATGTCGTCACTGATACGGGAACGACCGGCACTGACACACTGGTCTTCGTCTCAAGCGGCGGCACGAGCTTTGAGATCCAATCCTCGTTTGACGCGGCGTCTTCCGGTATTGAGGAAATCGACGGCTCCGGCGTCGTCGGCGATATCTTGCAAACGGCCGGCGCTTCGGCCGACTTTGACTTCACCGGCATTACACTAACCGGCGTTGACACTATTCAAGGTGCAAATGCGGGCAATGACGTAATTACAGGGTCGTCGGGCTCGGATTACATCGTCGGTCTCGGCGGCGCGGACACATTGTCGGGCGGCGCGGGCGGCGCCGATACGCTCGAAGGCGGCGCAGGCGCTGACACCCTCTTATTGGATGATGGTCTTATCAACTATGCGGGCGCCGATCTCGACGGCGGCGCCGACGACGATACGGTTGAGTTGCAAACGACCGGCAGCGCGACTGTTGACGAAGTTGGGCTCTTCGATGTTCTCACCGATATCGAGACGATCGATTTCACCAATGTGGGCATCACGGCGGACGTTGAGATCAATAAGGCCGATATTGAAGGCGTGACGGACGCTGACAATGACCTGACGATCCTCATCAACGCTGGCGACACGATTACGGTCGGCGATTTAGCGGGCTCCACAATGGGCAGCACGACGACATATGATTATGGTGATGGAACCGTTTTGGCGGTGACGGTCGTTTAGAGGAAAACCGCCATCCGCGAAACTTCGTGCGCCGCGCGCCGAAACTTCAGCTGATTGGCGTGATTTCCGTATTGATTAGGATGCGGAAAGTCGTCTCGACCGTTTGTCGTTCGATGAAGCGTATCGATTTACGCAGCCGCTTCGTCGAAAGGTTTCAGATCGATGCTATTGGTGCGGAACGATTCAAGTTCGGCTTCCGAAAACGGATCAAACAGCTGAATGCCGTAGCCGTTCACACGCGTCGACCGAATAATCCCTTTTTTGGCGGTCTCTTCAACGCGTACCTGTATTTGTTCGCCGGCCTTTTCCTCAATATAGTGCGAGGCCGGCCGAAAGGTGAGGCCGCCTCTCGATGCTTCGAGGATAACGCCGTCAAGGGAGAACCCACGATCGGGAAACGCGAGCTCCGCGATTACGGTCAGCGTCGTGCGCGCATCTTTCCTTTTGTGGCTATTCTTCGCTACGTCTTTTGACAAGGCCGCGGTTTCTCTGGCTGTAATCTTCTCTGCAGTGCGCTTGGCGAATTCCGATGATTTGGAACCCCTTAAGATCGGCTTGCCGGAGGGTTTCATGCGGTTAAGCAGAGAACGAAGGAAAGCGACTAAGTTCTTATTCATGACGCTTTCCTTTCGGTCTTCTCACCTTCGGCGGATTTCGCTTTCTGACCAGCCGCCGCGTCAAGACGGTTTGCAAGCAAGAGAAGTTTCCTCAGTTGTTTAACATTCACGTCGCCAACGCCTGCTTTCAGCTCATCCGCTAATGCTTGGTCATCCTCGTCGATGGCCGAGCGCTCTAATTTGAGAGGCGCGGATAGTTCCGAAACCTTCTTATAGGTCTGACGTAGAATATTTGTCAGTCGCGCGTCTCTTGTCTCCAATTGCGACGACATAAGAGCTGTTAATTCAGCGATTTCGGCACGGGTGTTGACGTTGCGTGAGACGGTTTGGAAAGCGTCGACAGTTCGCGCCAGCGTTAAGTGAATAACTTTGTTCTGTTCACCAATTACCCGCAGCGCGTCCGCGACGTCAAGCATCAGCTCTTTCGTATCGCGTGCTTCGATCGTGAGCGAATTGACGTTTTTGGTAAGTTTAGCGAATTCGGCAGCCTGCTTGTTCGAAGCGTTCACCGCATGTCGTGCGGCCCGCATCAGCAACGCTAGGCGGCGTTCCTCGAACTCCGCGACGGAGATCGGTTCTTCGACACCGTCAACGGTGCGCGTTACGCGTCTGCCGTTTTGGCTAATCCACTGCGCCATCGGCAAGCCGTCGAGCGTCTTTTCGTCAACGCTGGGGCCAGTGTCGCTAAGGTCGACGACGTTTGAAAGCCAATTAGCGACGTCAGCTTTTAATGAGCTGCCCGCGCGCGCCACCAATTGGATCATCAAGCTTACCGTCAGCGATGTGACGAGGCCGAACAGCGACGATGAAAAGCCCGTCGCCATACCGGCCAGCGGCGTTTGCAGATTGTCCATCAGATTGGTGACGGTTTCTGTCGGATCACCGCCGGATAGATCAAGGCCGCCAAGAATATCGCCAACGGAAGCGAGGGTGATCATCAAGCCCAAGAACGTTCCGATCAGGCCAAGAAAGATCAAGATGCCTGCAACATAAGTGATGAGCGATTTGACTTCGACTAATCGTTCATCAATGCCGTCGATGAGCGTTTGCATTGTCGACGGCGAAATTTGCAGGTCTTGCTCACGGTGAAGCTGTCCCGCAATCAGCTGATAGCATTGGCCGAGGATCTGCGGCTTTTTGAAGATTATCCCGACAGAATTCGTGCGGTAATAGCGCCATAAGGGATCGGCTTCTTTTGTCTTCTCGGCGTTTTTGACGTCTTCATAGAGCTCTTCGAGGGCGTAAAAGGCTCGATACTCGTTGCGGAGAAGATGGATCGCGCTGAAAACAAGCGTAAAGCCGAATAGGCAGGTACCGAAGATGATGAGGTTCAGGGCCGGGTTGGCGCTGACGGCGTTGATGACGAAGTCTGCTTGCCAAAGGCCGATCCCCAGCAGAATGCTGAGGGTGAAGCAGATCCTTAGGAACTGAGTTTGTACGCTGCGCATGGCGATCAATTGCTATGGTGAAACAGGAATCCCAGACCTGATCAGAGTATGTCTGGCTTAAATTTCCATTAAGCACGTTTGCGCCGGCGCTTTACCCAATATCAACCCATTAAAACGACATTAAGGATGATGCGCGAAGCCTCTCCAGACGAGCGGCCGCAAGAAATTTAAGAATGCGCCGTATTGGGACGGTGAACGGAGCGACGGCTGTGGCGGAAGCGCAACAGGAAGAAAACCACTGGCCGGGCTTTGTCGACGCCTTGTCGACAATCGTCATGGTCGTGACGTTTCTTCTTATTATTCTTGCGATCGCTATCTTTGTTATGTCATTGTCGATTGCGGAAGAAAGCGGCTTGGTCGCCGGCGAGAAAGCCGCCGCTCAGTTATCTACAAATGTCCGTGAAGCGGAAACGATAATCGTCGCTGACAATCCTGTCGTTCGCGATACGGATGCAACCGTGGAATCCGTCACCGAGCTTGATAAAATCCTTCGTATCGAGTTTCCGGATACGACCATCTCAATTGACGATGAAGCGAAAACCCTCCTTGAAGGGTTTATGCTCGCCAACGCCGCTGACTTCGAAGGCCGCCTCGTCGAGATCACCGCTTTCTTCAATCCCAACGTTGCTTATACGCGCGGACGCCGTGTCGGCTATTATCGCGTGTTGTCGGTACGCAGCGTACTGACGGAGAATGGGGTCGATCCCTCAAGTATCCGCATTCATGTGCGTGAGGCGACGACAGATGAACGTATCGATACTGTAGAAATAGCCGCGCTGTAACAGCCGCCCTTGAGTTAATGGTAAGTCACTTCGGAACGCGAACCGCCATGCAAATTCTCTTTCTCCACAATAACTTTCCGGCTCAGTTCGGCGGCCTCGGCGCGCATTTGGTGGAGCATGGCTGGCAAGTCTGGTTTGGTACACAGCGAAAAGGCGCGCGCGCGCCCCATTTAAACGTTTTTGTGTATGAACCGCACCGCGCGCCGGAGGATGGCGTCCATCCTTACTCCAGCACCTGGGAGAAGGCTGTGATCAACGGTCAATCCGTCGCGCGCGCCGGCTTGAAAATCGGACCGCGGGATTTATCGCCGGATATTGTCGTATCCCATTCAGGCTGGGGTCCAGGACTTTTTGCAAAAGATGTTTGGCCCAATGCACGCACCGTCGGTTATTTCGAATGGTATTATAATGCGCCAGGGCCGGACGTTGCGTTTCTCGATCCAACGCCGCCGACGGCCGATCAGCGCGCGCGTTCGCGCTGCCGCAACGCGCCAATTCTGCTGGACCTTGTATCCGTCGACCTCGGCATCTGCCCGACGCAATGGCAAAAGTCGCAATTCCCATCTGAATTCGGTAAAAAGCTCCTTGTTCACCATGATGGTGTTGATACGGACTATTATCGTCCGACGGGGAAAGAGGGGTTGCGCTTAGAGGGGCTAGACTTGCCAGCTGATGCTGAAATCGTCACTTATGTCGCGCGCGGCATGGAGCCCTATCGGGGGTTCCCTCAGTTCATGTCGGCGCTTGCCAGGCTTCAAAAGCGTCGACCGAACGTTCATGCCGTCATTGTCGGTGAAGATCGCGTGGCGTACGGAAAAAAATTAGAGGAAGGCGATTCTCACCTTAAGCGCGTTAAAGCGGATCTCGATCTTGATATGGCTCGGACGCATTTTGTTGGGTATTTGGGGCGCGATGATTATCGCAAAGTGCTGCGCGCCTCATCAGCGCACGTCTATCTCACAGTGCCCTTCGTCTTGTCGTGGTCGATGATGGAAGCGATGAGCACAGCTTGTCTGCTCGTCGCCTCTGACACCGCGCCAGTAAGGGAAGTGGTCAATAGCGAAAACGGCATCCTTGTTGATTTTAACGATCCAGATGCCATTGCAGAAGGACTTTACGAGGCGCTCGAAAACCCTGCTGCCCATCAAGAACGGCGGGCCGCCGCGCGGGCGACGATCCTTGCAAAATATGATGCTGACAAACTATTGAACGAAAAGCGTAAGATGTTCGACGCCCTGGCGCGCCGCGGCGCTAGCGCCGATCGACGCGACGACGCTCAGCCAAAGCAGGCCGTCGCTGGTCTGAAGCGTTCTGCATCGACGGCTGCTTGAACCAGTTGATATCGCGTATGGCGTCCCGACACGCGCGCCGGCGACGATCCCGCTTCTGATTTAATCTCTGATCTCTGTCGCCAACGCTTCGGCTGCGGCGTCGATTGTCTTCTCAGTCAGCCCAGCGACATTGATGCGACCGGAGCGGGGCGCGTAGACGCCATGCGCCTCACGTAAACGCGCCGCGCCGCCATCATTGAGATCGAGCAGAGAAAACATGCCTTTTTCGCGTTTCACCGCTTCGGCGGCGCGCGCCTTTTGTCGTGCGGCGAGAGCGTCGGCGAACGTCGAGCGCAGCTGCGTGATGCGTTCGCGCATCGCGTTTAGCTCGGTTTCCCATTCGGCCTTAAGAGCGGGGTCAGACAGAATGGTCGCAACGATCGCGGGGCCGTGGGCTGGCGGCATGGAATAGCTCGCGCGGGCGATGGCGGCGATATGCGTCCCGGCCGCTGCACAGGCGTCGGCGTCGTCGGCTTTTAGGATCAGCGCGCCGCAGCGATCGCGGTAAAGGCCGAAATTCTTTGAGCAGGAATAGGTGATCAACGCTTCGGGCGCGTGCTTTGCGAATGCGCGCACGCCGGCGATGTCGTCTTCTAGACCGTCGCCGAAGCCCTGATAGGCGACATCCACAATTGGGAAGAGCTTTTTCTCAGCGCAAAGCTTCGATAATTGCGTCCATTGATCTGTGGTCAGATCGACGCCGGTTGGATTGTGGCATGGCCCCTGTACGATGACGCCGTCGCCGGGCTGCGCAGCCGATAAATCCGCTTTAATAGCAGCAAGGTCAGGCGCGCCGTCAGAACCGCGGCGGTAAGCATAAACGCCGGTTGCAAGGCCCGCTTGTTTGGCCACGGCGCTGTGATTGGGCCAGGACGGGTCGCTGATCCATAAGCGGGCGTTTTCCGAGAGGCGCTTAAGGAATGCGGCGGCGAGCCCTAGCGCGCCGCAACCGCCCGGCGTCGCGAAGACGTCGAGGGTTTTGCGCGACGGTGCGTCGATATCGGCCCCAAAGACGAGCTTCAACACTTCCTCGCCATAGGTTGGATTGCCGCGCGGGCTTTCATACGCCTTTGTTGCGGTGGCCTTGAGAAGCGCCGCTTCTGCTTTTCCGACGGCGGACATAATTGGCGTTACGCCGTTTGCGTCTTTGTACACCCCAACGCCAAGGTCCAGTTTGTCTGCGCGCGGGTCGGCTCGAAAGGCCGTCATCAGGCCGAGCAATGGGTCCGGCGGCAGCGCCGTAAGGCTTGAAAGGCCGAGAGCGTTGGTCTGAGCGCCTGCGGCGGTGGATCTCGATTCTGATGCCATAGCGGTTAAACTCTTAAAAGCCGGGTAAACCGGCGCAGGATGTCTTTGGGCAAGTGGTCGGCGGAGAGACGCCTTATAACGCTGCTTGGTACGCCGCTTGACCACATTCAATCGCTGACAATCAGTTTTTTGCGCACTCGATTAGGGCAAATGCCCGCAAGACCACATGTCCACGACTGAGCTGATCCTCTAGTCCCCTTGGACGCGTCTTTCAATGGGGCGCAGGCTGGCGAAGGGGAGAAGGTTGGCAATGCGTGTGGGGTGCGGATACCAGCGTTTGCGCCGCATCCGTGCGGCGGCTTTTCATTTATGGCCCTCGATTAAGGCCCTCAATGTCGCGTCAAACTTCTCGAGCGGACGCTAAGCGCCCACTTCAAAACTCAGGAAACAGCTCATCGCCTTCTGCGGGCGTTACCGTACGATTATTCGCCGCCGCCAACCGTCGGATTCGCGCCCGCGTGCGACACGTGCGCCTTGAAGCGTCTAGCGCCGGCGTCTTTAGGCTG
This sequence comes from Pseudomonadota bacterium, assembly GCA_039814575.1. Taxonomy (GTDB): domain Bacteria; phylum Pseudomonadota; class Alphaproteobacteria; order Caulobacterales; family Parvularculaceae; genus MED-G105. The sequence goes on along the minus strand of JBCCAY010000001.1, from coordinate 86,745 downwards.
GCTCTTGAACTCACCGTAAACCAGGCGCAATGCGCTCATAGCGGGGCCCGGTTCAAAGACGACATGCCTCGAACTTGCTTGCAAATCCAGGCGCGCGATGCCAGGAAACGCGGATTGCGCGCGGGCGTGGCGATCGTCATATGCGCCGAGCGCCGGAAATCACGGGCGGCAGTTCCCTTAGGAGATCCAGAATGCGGATTTGTGTCATTGGCGGAGATGGCTTTTGTGGTTGGCCGACGGCGTTGCATCTATCGCAAAAAGGCCACGACGTCGTCATCGTTGATGATTTGTCACGACGTAAAATCGATATCGAGCTTGAGGTTGAATCGCTAACGCCGATTAAGCCGATGTCCGTACGCCTCGCGACGTGGAAAAAAGTATCCGGCCGCTCACTGCGGTTTGAAAACATAAATGTCGCACGCAATTACGCCCGCCTGCTTTATTTGTTTCAGTCGTTTGAACCGGACGCCATCGTGCATTTCGCCGAACAGCGCGCGGCGCCTTATTCGATGAAGTCGTCATTCCACAAACGGTATACGGTCGACAATAATTTGAACGCGACGAACAATGTGCTCGCTGCAATGGTGGAAGCCGACATTGACGCCCATCTCGTTCACTTGGGAACGATGGGTGTTTATGGTTACGGCACCGCGGGTATGAAGATCCCCGAGGGTTATCTCACTGTCAAAGTCGAAAAAGATGACGGCGAGGAGATTTCACAAGAAATTCTGTATCCGGCGAATCCTGGGTCGATCTATCATATGACAAAAACGCAAGATCAGTTAATGTTTGCGTTTTACAACAAGAATGACGGACTTAAAGTTACCGATTTGCACCAGGGCATTGTCTGGGGCACGCAGACTGAAGAGACGCGTCAGCATGAAGACCTCATCAATCGATTCGATTATGATGGCGACTATGGAACGGTCCTCAATCGCTTTTTAATGCAAGCAGCGGTAGGTTATCCGCTTACGGTGCATGGCGCTGGCGGACAGACTCGAGCCTTCATTCACATTCAAGACACCGTGCGCTGCATTGAGCTTGCCATAGAGAATCCTCCCCAGCATGGGGAGCGCGTGCGCATATTGAACCAAATGACGGAAACGCACCGCGTGCGTGAGCTTGCGAAACTGGTTTCGGAAAAAACTGGCGCCGCGATTGAGCATGTTGATAATCCGCGCAAAGAAGATGCTGAAAACGATTTGCACGTAGAAAATCGCCAGCTTCTTGGCCTCGGCTTGGAGCCGATTACGCTTGATGACGGGTTGTTGGATGAAGTGACGTCGATCGCTAAGAAGTACGCACACCGGTGCGACCTTTCGAAAATTCCATGCGTGTCCTACTGGACAAAAGCGCAGGCGCAGCCCGAATAACCTCCTAGAGCCTGCTCCGAAAGTCGTAAATAGCGCTGAGTTGGTTGCAAATCAGACGTCAGCAGACCAAGGACCCATTTGGGAGTTCATTCGGTTTCGGCTCTAAACCTTAAGAGGTAAAAGCATATCTTTTACGAGCCGGCGCCGCATCGTTTTTCTGCGAATTGGCGTCTGATATTTGCGTGTCGTTATTTTTTGCGACTTTTGATCCAGGCTCGTAGATATTTGTGTGTGCACAGCATAGTTCTACGTCGTGCGGGAATTCATGTCGCCTTATGTGATGCTTCCGCCAACGGAAATTGGGAGGGAACCGCGATTCCAATTCCGAGGGGCGAAAGTTAGGGTTCGCTGGCGTTGATCCCAGATAGCGCGCCCTATACGCTCGCCGCGATACGTTTTACGACGAACCTTAAAAAGCTAGGGATGCCGCAAAATGGGCGCACCAGTGCGGAGCGATATTTTGGTTTCTGTCGCCGTGGCGCTATGGGCGCCCGACGGCGCGGCGATTGAGCCGAAGATCCAATCCTTAAGCGCGGATTTGATGCGCCGATTTGAGTATTGGGAAGTGCTCATCGTCACGGCGACGAGCGGTGCAGCGCTCGCAGCGCTTCGGAACGATCTCGTCGGCCTTCGAAACATTCGTCTCATAGCGGCACCGCGGGGTACGGATTTTTACCGGTTGCGAACAATTGCCGCAAGCGAAGCGATTGGTGATATTGTTGTCCTGACGACGATGTCGGAGCTCGCCTATGTCGACATTACGGCGATTACCGAGCCGGCTGTCGCTGACAAGGCTCCGGTGGCGTATGAGCGTTCTGAACGTGTATCGCTGATATCTCCCGTTAGCGCTGCTTTGTCACTAATTTCCGGCTATGACGTCAGCGAGCGAGAGCTTTTGACCGCAGCTTGGCCGCGTGAGGCGTTGAACCGTGTCTTAGATGGGGCAAGCCCCGACCTAGATTTACGGTTCGATCGGCGGGGGCAGCAAAAAAAGCGGTTAGCGTTGCCTGTTGGCGTTCGCGTTGAGCGGGACTCTGGCGGCATTGGGCGCCGTATCGCTTTGGCTGGCGGCTTGTTGTCGCACGCGGCGCCGCGCATGCTCGGCATTATGGCGGCGCTAGGGGCGTTTGGTGCTTTCGGCGGGGCGGGCTACGCCGTTTACGCGGCTTTCGTTTTTATTCTGTATACGAACGTCGCTGATGGTTGGTTGACGACGTCCTTGGCCTTAAGCGCGATGCTTTTTGTGCTTTCTGCCGCTGTCTGCGCGTTATCGCTTGGCATGGTGCGCGTGCTGGATCAAACACGCGGCGGCCTACGTGAACAACCTTTAGAAGAATTTGACGGCCTTTCGCTGTTTCGTGATGCGACTGCCTTAAATGTCGACGATGGATCACCCCACGAAACGACGTAAGAAGAGAAGTTAGATAAGCGTAATTATGGAAAAAGCACGTCAAGCGCCAGATCACTATCGTATGCGTTTCGACGAACTTGGTTGGGCTGTTCCGACCTTCGACTATGTTTCTTTGAAAGAAAAAAATACGAGATACGCGCTCGTGATTCCGGTCATAAATGAAGGAGAGCGGATCCGCACGCAATTGGAAGCGATCAAGGAGCGAGGCTTCGACACATTGATTGACGTCATTATCGCGGACGGCGGTTCGACAGATAACTCATTAGAGATCGATTTTCTTCGCCATTGTGGCGTCCGAACACTGATTACGAAAACGGGTCCCGGGAAACTATCCGCTCAGCTACGGTGCGGTTATAGCGTCGCTTTGTGCGACGGCTATCACGGAATCGTGACGATGGACGGCAATGGTAAGGACTCCGTCGCGCACATTCCAAAGTTCGTAGACGCCCTAATGGGCGACGTTGACTATGCGCAGGCGTCACGTTTTATTCGCGGTGGACGCGGCGAGAACACGCCTTTTCTTCGCCATATCGCCGTGCGTTTTATCCATTCACCGGTTCTAAGCTTGGCCGCGGGGCGCTGGTTTACGGATACGACCCAAGGTTTTCGGGCGTATTCTTCGCGCTACCTTAATGACGATCGTGTTGCGCCCTTCCGCAACATATTTATGGCATACGAATTATTAGCTTATCTCACCGTTCGAGCAACCCAGCTAGGATATAAGACCGTTGAAATCCCGACCGTGCGTCGTTACCCGGCGAAGGGCGCTACGCCAACTAAAATTACTTCTTGGCGCGCATATCAGGACCTATTGAAGGTTCTCTTTTCGACGCTCGCCCGGCGTTATCACCCTTCTCCCGCCAACCAGGAAAATAGCACGTGATAACGGAGCGATACGATTTCGTTGTTGTCGGCGGTGGGTTCTATGGGTGCTGTCTTGCCCTCTTTGCGCGCAGCGTATCAGAGCGCGTCTTGCTCATCGAACAAGAACCAAGATTGATGGAACGCGGCTCACGCGTGAACCAGGCCCGCGTTCACACTGGTTTTCATTATCCGCGTAGTTTCGTCACAGCGTTACGCTCATTAAGTCTTCACGCGCGGTTCGCCGCTGATTTTCCGGAGGCGATCGATCAAACGTTCTCCATGCTTTATGCCGTTGCGCGCCGAAAATCGAAAGTCAGCCCACAGCGATTTTTCCGTATGTATCGTAGTATGAACGCGCCGATAGAGCCGGCCGATGCGCGCATGAGCGCTTTGTTTGACTCCGACCGGATTGCTGGGGTTTTCAAATGTTTTGAGACCGCTTTTGATTACCGTGCTTTAAGGGACGGCTTGAAAGCGAGGCTTGAGGCGGCCGGCGTCACATGCCTTTTGGGGCAAGGTGTTGATTGCTTTGAGATGAGTGCAGAGGATGTTCGGGTCGTATTGTCGGGTGGTGGCGCGGTTCGTGGTGGGCACATAATAAATGCAACCTATGCACAAATTAACGCGGCCTTGCAGGCGAGCGGTCTTGAAGCTTTACCGTTGAAACACGAGTTCGCCGAGATCGCGCTCGTTGTTCCGCCTCCAGAATTAAGAGGATTAGCGGTTACGGTGATGGACGGCCCTTTTTTTTCTTTTATGCCTTTTCCCGCCGAAGAGAGATACTCTCTCACGCATGTTCGATACACGCCGCATTTTACTTGGACAGATCGGCCTGGCGGACCAGCGGCATATTCGCTCGCGAAGACGCTGCCGCAGCATTCTAAGTGGAGACATATGACAGCGGATGCGCGCCGTTATTTACCGGTGATGGGGGCGGTTCAATATGATCGTTCGCTTTTTGACGTCAAAACCGTCTTGACAAAGAATGAACGAGATGACGGAAGACCCATCTTGTTTCACCGCCATCGCGATGCGCCCCGCGTGATTTCTATTATGGGCGGGAAGATAGATAATATCTACGATCTTTTCACGGTATTTCGGGCTGCATCGCCGCACTGGGCGCAAGCGGACACGCGTTACCTTTTCTCGTAAAGCAAGGCTTCGCCCAGTAATGGCGCCATCTTTTCGTTCTTCCCTTCTTTCTATGATTAAAGAGCCCGTGACGCGTCGCTACGCCATCGTTGTTCTTGTCGGCTTTGCTGTCGATGTGGCTGTTGCGCTAGCGATGCGGGGATACTTTGGTGCGCCAATTGTTTTGGCGGCTATAACGGGCTTTATCGTTGCTTTCTTTTTGACGTTTTATGCGCACTATCACTGGACGTTTCGATCGAATGACAATGATCGCTTGTTTCGCCGTCGTTTTGGGCGTTACACGCTTTCAGCGCTGACGACGATTAGCACACGCACACTTGTCTTAGCGCCAATGATGGGTTTGGACCTTCCATTGATTGCTGACGCGTGCGCATTGGCCGCCGCGGCCGGGTGTTCGCTCATCGTCAACTTTCTTTTGACACGATATTTTGCGTTCAACACTGAAGAACCGTCCAGCACGACGCTAAGGCGTGTTGTCGCTGTCGCTATCCTCGTATGCGTCGCCGCATCCGTTATTTATATGTGTGACAATGACGCCCTTCGCTCGCCAAATACTCATTTGCATAGATGAAGGCGTTTCAACCCGCGCTCTTTTTACCGCGCCGTTCTAGTAATGCGCCCGGAGCGTTCGGCAGGCGGTTTCAATCGCATTGAGCGGCGCTCCCCCGACGCGTCGCATCTCCACTGACGTCCAACCTTGAAAATCGATCGCCTTCACAGCGTTTGCAAGCGCTACGACCGACGGACTGTTTTGCGTAATCGGTCCAAGTTGACGTGCTGAAATATGCACGTGGTTGATTATCGACGCCGATGCCTGAACTAGTGTGTTAAGGGCGTCTGAGCGATCGTTCATGACGACGGTGCCGAGATCCAAATTCATCCGTACGGCCGGGTGCGCACAAGTTTCGCAAAAATCGATAACGCTTTCTGACGAGGTCAGAAAATTCGTTCCATAGGCAGTCGGGTTGGCTTCGATCGCCAGCGTAACGCCGACTTTGGCCGCTTTGTCGCCGAGGCTGCGAAAGACTGTTACGGCGCTCTCAATCGCCCGCTCAAGCGGTAAGGCGTCAGGAATGACGCGGTTCTTTGGTGAGCCAATAACAATATTCCCTACACTGAGGGCGGCGGCGAGATCGGTCGCTTGCTCAATCGCATCGATAAAGAGCGTCTTCTCGCGAGTATCGCCGAACAGCGCTGCGCCAGGTGTCGCAAAATGTAATGACTGCATGGACACGGGCTGTAAGCCAAAATCAGAAAGCGTCACCCTGGCGTCTGCAAGGGCCGTCTTCGTTGGGCGCAATGGATTATCCGTATCAGGAAACAGCAACCCCGGCGCAAACTCCAATCCCTTAACGCCATGGCGCTGTAAAATACGATAGGCCTCAAGCGCTTCGTTTGGTGACCAAGCTATGTTCGATATTGCGCGGTTCACGGACCTATTCCTTTATCGATTTCGCCTGTTCATAGAATGCTTCTAGGGCGCTTAAGACGGTCTTGTGATCGTAAAGATAAAGGCTGTCTTGGTCCCATAACGAGGCGTGACGCGAGCAAAACATCTCCTTACGGATGGCTGGCCGCGAAGTTACGCTCGGAAACGCTTTGCATGTAAGTCTTTCATAGACATCGCCCGCCGTTATCGGGGCGCTTGCCGCATGCAGCGTGTCGACGTTAGATCGGCGCATGCGGTCGATGTCTGCATTTAGCCATTCCAGATTGTAAAATTGGAACTCGGACTGGCTGTTCGTGAACGCGGTTGGTGAGAAATCAAGTGATTCGAAGGCGCTGTTTAAGGCAGAACGTGCTGTGTCGGCGTCTACCGCTGATTTGTCCTGGACAAAAAGCTCAAGGGCGTCGTCGAATTGGAAGTACCGTTCCATCAGCCCTGACGCTGCCGGGGAGGCTTTGGCCTTTAGTTTCCCTAAGGCCTCTGGTTTCAAAAACGCCGGCGCTGGATTTAATATATCAAAGATGAAGTTCTTTTTTAGCCCGGTTCCAAAAAGCGCAGGAAGACGGATAATTTTCGTTGACGCGAAGTGTTTCGCGCATGCCTCTTCCAATCGACGTCTATTTCTGCCGTAGGCAGAATTCTTTTCATAGGCGGCGGTGTCTTCCGTATAACCCGCAGCGCCGTCGTTGAGAACGGCGATTGTTGAAATCAGCACCAATTCATCGCAGTGAACGGCACATAAATTGTCGATAAGGCCGTCGATAATCGCATCGTCGCGCTCCGGGTCTTGATTAGCGCGCCACATCTCCGCCGGCGCGCCGGCGCATATGACGCGTTCAAAGCGGCGCCCGCGAATATCGCTGATAGACTTGCTGTCATAGCAGGCCGCGAAAGAGGTTTGGCGGCGCAAGTTCGATCCGACAAACCCGGTCGCTCCGACGAGCGCTGCTCCGCCTACATCCATGACGCGCTCCTCTCGCCGATTGGGCCATTCATGTTTATCGCTGAGCGTTCGCTATAGCGGACAGGAGCATAGCGCAACAGTTTCGCTCCGCCAGGGGCCGTTCGACGAGTTTGAGCGTGGTTGTGGTCTTATGTCGTTGGCCAGAAAAGGCGCCGAACAATCTAGACGATTGAAATGGGGGGATCGCCTTCTTTGTTCCAAGCCTCGATAAGCGGACCGAGGTGCGATTCAAATCGTTGCCATCGACCGGCGGACTTTTTGTAGATGGGCTGGCGTACTTGCCACCGGCTCGGTGTCTGTACGGCGCGATCGTTCTTGTGGAACGCCAGAACGGATTTGTCCCATTCTAATCCCATAAAGTCGAGAAGACGCCGCGACGCCGCTTCCTGGTCGGCCACGGTTTCTTCGTAGCGTACGTCCAGCATGTTGATTGGTAGGTTTTCGCGGAAATGCGCCATCAAGCGGCGATAGCCGCGCCAATAGTAAGCGATATCGGCTAGGTCCGTCGACCACCGTTGTGAGTGGGCGAAGTTTTCGCTGAATATTGAAAAGCCGTTGTCGCGCAAATCCCGCTGGCAATGCAAAATGCGGGCATTTGGAAAGGCCATAGCAATGAGGCCGATATGGAAGAAATTCAGCGGTTGTTTGTCGATAACTCGGATTGAGTTGCGCGGCGCGCCCTTCGTCAGTCGAGCGACATAGTCTTTTGCAAGGGCGTCGATATGCTCTTTCGTCAACTGATCGGCGCAATCGGGCCAAGGCGTTTCATTGGACCCCAAGCGATCGGGCGTGCCGGTCGCCATGTCTGCGAGCGCGTCAATCTCGCCGGCGCCATGACACAGAGGATGCGATGCTAGAATTTGTTCGGTCAGGGTTGTGCCCGAACGCGGCAGACCGACGACAAAAACCGGAATTTCGCTCGAATCGCCCCACTCGGCGCGTTCAGCATAGAAATCCCGCGAGAAAATTTCGCACATCTTATCAATGCGACGATCATAGATTTTTCGGTTAAAAGCCCCCGTGGCTCGCTTGCGGGCACCATTCGCGCTGGCGTAAGCGGCGAAAGCTTCTTCGTCATCCTCGCCGCGGCGCTCTAGCTCCTTACCGAGACCGTACGCAACCATGGAAAAACGAGCTTTCGAGTTACGCTCGTTGTTATCGGTCTCGTCTTTTCGGCCGTCTCTTTCCTCTTCGGCTTCAACGGGGCCGACGCCAAGTGGGGCGTCATCGTTGTCTTCTTCAATCGACGCTGAGGTATCGTCCAACTCGTCGATGTTTGCATGCGCCGCAGCGACTTGGGCACGGGCGTTTTCTAGGGCATCGTCAACGTCGACATGTCGGCCGAGTGCAATCAAGTTACCGAGGGCTTGGGCGTTGTCCGGGGCAATGCGGAGCGCATTTCGGTAAGAAGCAGCCGCTTTCGCCGGCTCGCCTTGGTGTTCGAACGCCACAGCGCGAGCAGTGTAAATCGAAGCATCGTTAGAGTTGAGGCGGATGGCGAAATCGTATTCTGAAATCGCGCGGTCTAGATCCCCTGATTGGGCGAGTGCAAGACCGTATTTATATCGCACAAATGAATTGTAAGGATCGGCTGCAATGGCCCGCTTGAAACACTCGAGCGCTTCTAAGCGCTGCTGATTTTTTTCAAGAAGCTGAGCTATGCTGACCCACGGCGCTGCCTTGTGGGGGTCTACCCGCAACGACTTCTTATAAGCGTCGAGCGCGCCGGCTGGATCACCGGCGTGCTCGAGTTCTCGACCTATATCGAACCAGCGGCGGCCTTCGCCGCCGCTAGCATTGTTTTGAGTGATATTTGAAATATCAGCCGTCCGTTAATATGTCGCTCTTAGCGTGAACAAGGCGTTCGTTGGCTCGCCGAACTTCCAACCGCCGCCATACCGGTTGTAGCCCACTTGCACAAAGTACTCCTCGTTGGTCAAGTTCTGAACGTTCACCTGGAAGTCCCAGCGATCGTTTATTTCATAACCGACAATCAAATCAAGCACTGTGTACCCGTCGACCAATACGTCTGCTTCAACGAGATTCACAGAGTTATCGGGGTTCGTACTACCACTTTCAAACGTCCTTGCGAAGCGTTGGCCGACATGGCGCACGCCGCCGCCGACTCGCAGGCCCGACATTGCTCCCTGATCGAACGTGTAAATCGAGTACACGGTTAATGTATGATCAGGAATTTGATCGATCGGTCCAACTCGTAAGCCGACCGGCTCGGTGATCTCCGTATCGGCGTATGAGTAGGCGAAATTCAACGAGAGCTGATCGGTGACCTGACCCGTTAAATTGACTTCTACGCCGCGAACAACTTGCTCGCCTTCCGCAACCGAGAACGTTTGTACGTCTGGCGGGAAGAAGCCCGGCTCCCCGGTCTCAATATTGGCGCGCTCAAGCCGATAGAGAGCGGCGGTGAGATACATGCCGTCAATGATGTTCGATTTGATGCCGATCTCATGGTTGTTCGCTGTTTCGGCTGGCAATACCGAGCCGTCACGTTGAATGCCGCTCTGCGGGATGAAAGATTCCGCATAGCTGTAGTAGAGATTTACGTCCGGTAATATCTCGGCATTGGCGCCGGCGCGAATGGTGACAGCGTCTTGGGTTTCTGTCGTGAACACCGTTTCTAAGGTACGCTCTTGCTCAACAGAATCGTACCGTACGCCGACCGGAAGCGTCAGCCAGTTGAGCGGTCGAAGATAGACTTCGCCGTATACCGACGTGAGAACGTCTTTTGCGATAATCTGATCAAAGATCGCGTTTGGACCGAAGATGTCGATCGAGTTATAGTCAAATGGATCTCTAACCCAGGTCGACGGATCGCTTGGCGTTACGACGCCGGCATCCCCTGAACCGCCAAATGACTGGACATTGGTTGATTGATGCGTAAAGCCGAGCAGCGCGTCTTGGCGGTTGCCGAAGAGATCGAAAAAACCGGCCAATTGCGCGTCGCCATAGAAGAGATCGCCGTTACCCGAATTCCGGAATGCAAAGGCATAGCCGTAATCATAATAGTAGTTATTCGGGTCAATCGAGATGCCGTAATCTGGGCCATCAGCATAGTAGGCATAAAATCCGGAGATATATCCTGCGTCCGTTTGGACGTCGCCGTATGCGCCACGCAAGGTTAACTTCAGATTGTCGAGGAAGTTGTGAACGAGCTCGCCTTCGGCGTAGATGTTCTCGGACACCGTTTGGCCAGTCGGGTCGCCGATAAACGTTTTTGGAGTGAAGAGCGTCGGTGTTGATCCATCTTCATTGAGCGGGAATCGAGAGGTGTTCACACCTTCGCTGTCTTTGTAAGCAAAACTTAATTGCAAAGCCGTTTTGTCGCTGATATCGGCTTCTACAACGGGGCGGATCGCTAAGACTTGGCGTTCGGCTTGCGGTTGAGCAAACTTAACGTCTTCATACGCTACCGTAACTCGTCCGCGGAGCCAGTCCTGACCGAACAGCTTGCCGGAGTTAAGGTCGGCTTCGACGCGATAGGTGCCGAACGTGCCGCCGGTGAGCGTCAGATTAGTGAAGTCTTCGGCCTTAGGCGTGCGATAAACTTGGTTGATGACGCCGCCTGGTGTCACCGGACCGAAGACGATCGACGCGGGGCCCTTCAAAACCTCAAACGTCTCGATGAACGATTGGTCTGCGTTAGTCGCACCGAAGCCAACGCCGCCCGGCGTCAAGTCCGGAATCAATCGATTGTTGATCAAGAAGGATGGTTCAAAACCACGCAAGAAAAGATCGAGCTCACCGGTCGCTGCATTAAAGTCGGCGAAAGCGACACCGGGCAGCGTGGTTAGCGCTTCTTGGAAGTTTATGAAATTCAAGTTTTGCAGTGTGCTCTGATCGATCTCATCGATCGTGCTGACAAGCTCTTGTTTCGGAACGTCAAGCCGGTTCGACAGCGAGTTCTGGAAGCGCGTGCCTTCCACAATGATTTCGTCGCCAGAACTTTGCGCTGATGCTGCGCCAATCGTTCCGACAATCGACAGCGCCACGCTCGACGCCGTCTTTAGTAACCCCTTTTTCACGAAAACCTCTCCTTCGGCAGTGTTTGAGTTTTTATCTGAGGAGCTATGTCGGCGTGCAGAAACCGACAGAGCTCCGCCTGCTACAAAGTTGCCGCGCAGACCGGAGCCGTCCAAAAGGATCTGAAGAGCGTCACTGACGGAGTATTCACCGACAAGCATATTCCCCTCCAAAGCCTGAACGTCCGGCTGAGAAAATACGAGAGGAATGTCGCTTTGTTTTGCGAACTCCGCCAAAGCCTCATTCATAGGCTGTCGCGAAATCGCAAATCGAACGATTTGATCGTCTGCTGAGGCGTGTGCGACGCTTATTAACGCTGCTGCAAAAGCAGAAGACCAAACACTATGCTTCCCCCCGCGCTTCCCAACGCGGCGCATCAGTCGATCTCCACAACGCCACTCATTTATTTTATCGGCGTCTAGTCCGACCTTAGGAGATAGGACCGAATACATCGGCATGACTCCCATCTTTGGGCTTAATTTTTTCTTAATTTCACGTCCGATCGACGGCATTGACCTGTAAAAGCCTCCTCAACAGCGTCTTCTGTTGTGTGTGTGTTGCTATTTAACACCATCCTGCTGCGGATTTAGCGCTCTGATTCAGCGCGGGGCGGTTTTTTTCGGAAAGAGACGCATTGAGGACACGCTTTTCACGCTATTTCCTCGCCGAACGATTCCACTATCAGGGACTGGCGTAAAAGCGCCCCCTCGCCAACGCGTTCCACCAGGTGTTTGTTGTCATTTAACATCAACCTGCCCTAGGATAAGTGCTCAACGTGGCGTGAGTGGGTCTCTGGGGCGTGACGCATTGATGAAACGATGATTGCTCGAATGGGCAGTCGGACGCTTCCACCACCGACCGCTTTAATTGAGCGCTTGAGCGATAAACCGCTTAATCATTGACCTTCAAAGCTGGAATTATCTTTTTTCAAAGATTTTAGGGGTCGATGAAAGCGTCGTTTGAGCGCGTTTTCGGCGCAGTATGAACGCTGTTCCCTAGGAATTCTCGCAAGTTTTGACGAGAAAATGTGACACGAATGAAGCGCAGCGACGAGGATATAACGGAGGATTTGCTGCGGCGCGGCGGCCCGTCTCAAAGGGCGGTCGGCAAAGTATATCAGGATCACCGTTTACTATTATTGTCCGTGGCGCTTGGCGTATTGCGGGACCGTTCGGCGGCCGAAGACGCCATCCAGGACGCATTCGTAAAGACGTTTGCGGCCGCCGCCGGCCAGGAAATTAGCGAACCGCGGGCCTATCTGGTGACAGCCGTACGCCGCGCCGCGATTGATTTGCGCGCCCGACGGCAAAAAAATTTCATGGGCGATATAGACGATTTGCCCGAGGCGGAGGTCATATCTAGTGACCCGCAGCCGGACAGAATAGTTCAAGATAGGGAAGAGCTGACGCTGATACTCGAAGCGATTAAAGAACTGCCGCCGCAGTGCCGCAAAGTGTTCATTATGAATCGGATTGAAGGGCGGAGCCTGGATGAGATATCCCGCCAGCTCCACATATCCAAAAGCACGCTCCATAAGCACTTGGCAAAAGGCGTTTTTCGTTGTTCTGAGTATCTCGCGCAGCGCGGCTATTCGATAGGTGACGGTCAAAAAGATAAAGAAGAATAGTGTGGCAGCGCACCTGACACGTCGCGATCGCTATGCGCCAAGCAAACTTTCAATGCCAGGGCGCAGCCTTTTCGCAGCTAATGTGTCGAGTTGTGGCGCGCCAGCGCAAGAGTGGAAGAGTTAATGGCTTTAAGAGCCGGCAAATGGAGAAAAGTACGCCGTGAAGCGGCGTATTGGGCGGTCGCCTTGGACAGCGGCGATGCTGACGCTCAGCTGGCTGCTTTTGAAGCCTGGCTCATGCGTGACGCCAATCATCCACGCGCCTTTGTTGAGGCGAGCGCGCTATGGTCTCGCACGGGCGACCCTCGCCTGCGCCAAGCGTACGCGCTCGATCCGTTCGCCGGTTACGGCGCCGATCGAGAAGATCGCGTGCGCGGTCACTTAGGTCGAATGCGGTCGGTTTTCGCTGCTTTTGGCGATGGCTTACGCCCGCTTAGCTCGGCGGCCGTCGTGTCGGCGTTCGGTTTGGTCGCTGGATTGGGGCTCGTCCTGACCGTCCTAGACGTGCCGACGACGGAATATGAGTCCGGTGTCGGCGTCGCGGAAACGAGCATTTTGCGAGACGGGACCAGCGTTCGTTTAAACACGTCGACGCGTTTCACGATCGACTTCACGCGCGATGCGCGGCTTGTCGCTTTTGAGCGGGGTGAAGCGATTTTTGACGTCGCGCCCGATCCGGAGCGGCCCTTTATCGTTCAATCTGGCGATCGGTCGATCGCCGCTGTCGGCACTGTGTTTTCGGTCAAGCGGGCGGCCAACGCGACGGAAGTCATTGTTTCGGAGGGGCGCGTCGTTGTCGATATGACGCCTACGGAGGCATTGACAAGCAGAATGGTGGACGCCGTGTCGAAGGCGCGAGCGGCGGCGGACGCTTCCCGGTCGGAAGCGGGTTTTGACGCTGCGACTGTCGCCTCATCCGACACATTTGTCCAATTAGACGCGGGTCAATCGGCGCAGTTCGAAGATAAGTCGGCGACACGCATAGCAGCGCTCAGTCCCACGGTGATCGCGAAGAAACTGTCTTGGCGAAACGGCGTGCTAATTTTCGATGACCAAACGCTCGATGACGTCGTATCAGAGATTAGTCGGTATACAACGCGAGAGATCGTGATCACCGATGACGCTATTGGCGCTCTGCGGATCGGCGGATATTTTCCAGTGACGGATATTGATACAATTTTTGCACTCCTAGAAGATCAGTTTCCTTTGGAAGTCGTTGAAACGACAACCGATAGTTACGAAATTCGATCCGAGTCCCAAGGCGGCTGACGTTTCCCAACAACCTACATTTTTTTTGGCGGGTTTTTTGAACGATCCTAACCGTTCGTGGACATGCTGTTCGCTGCGCTCAAGATAAACAGCAAGAATCTACATGCGGTGTCGGCTTTCGGGTGAAACCGGTTTCCCTTCTTAACGCTGGCGATGTCGTTGGGCGGCGATCGTGTTACTCGCTTTCGCAAATGCCGCGCTTGCTTCCATTCTGCAAAATTGTCCGCCGTCGATTGGGCTTGTCGTTCTTTATATCTTACCGTATTTTGGTATCTCAAAAATATTCGGCTTAGCGCGAACATAACAACCGATCGCGCGCTCAGCCTTTGCGGCGAATGCTTGGAAACGGAAGACAGCTGATGACATCGAAATTTTTACGCTCAGGCGTTTTCGCCATTTGCGCTTTATTCATGGTTGCGTGCGGCGCCAAGGAGCAGTTGCCGGCGCCGGACGCGACGTCGTTCGAGGGTGCGACGACGCGAGGGCCAAACGGTTTATTGAAGATCCGGGCCGCCGATTTTTATAATCTTGGCGCTCTCCTCGCGCACGAAAACGCTCGCGCCCACTTTTGCGATATGACGCAGACCTTTATCGCGTTGTCCGGACAGCAATCATTTTACTTTGGCGCAAGCCCTGACCGTCTGGCGGCGGATAGTGTCGCTATCTATGAGCGAACGGCCTTCGAAACCGTATGGGCAATGAATGAGGAAGACGGCTACTCTCGGTCAGAGCGCGATTTCATCGAAGGGTTTGTCGAGGGGTTTAACCGGTATCTCGGCGCTGCGGTGCACACCGACGAGATAGAAGCGTGTGCGCAGCAATTAGGCGCTGTTCAAGCTTTAGATGCCTTCCGTCTCGATATTGTTGCGTTTCTTCGTCAGAAGCACACTTATTCATGTGCGGACCTCGTCAATGATTTTTCCGGTGCGATATTCGCAGCGGGTGAAGCCCGCACCCCGTCACGACGTTCAGCGATCGGACGCGACCCCGCTTTTTTAAAAGTGCGAGAGGGAAGTACGAATTGGGGATTCGGCGGCGATCTGACGAGAGATGGCGAGAGCGTTTTCATCGCTCAACCCCATGATCCGTGGACAGGTTATTATGCGACCCATTTATCCGTCGACGGTGCGATGGAGATGTTCGCTGTTTTCTTTGATGCAGCGATTCCGTCGTTTTATTCATGGTCGAACGGTAAAGTCGCTGCGTCGGCGACGTGCCACTTTGGTCAGCCCTATGCGGTCTACCGGCTTGAGACGGCGAACGACAATGCCTACCTATATGACTCGGTGGAAACGCCTTTCGATGTCCGTGACATTACGCTTCAAGCGACGGATGCGAACGGCGAGGTGTTTGCCTACACGCATCGCTTTCGGCGATCCGTGCATGGGGTGTTGATTGACGACCCGCGTTTCCCGACGGAGGCAGGCGTTGTTTACGCCTTGCGCGCTGTAAACGAGTTCCGACCCGATATTGGTTTTCTTCCCCTGAGGCAAAACCTTCGTAACGCTGAAACGGTCGAGGCGGTCGTTGCAGGGGTATTGCAGGCGGAAAGAAACGACAGCCTTCAACATGGGCTCGCCGACGCCGCGGGGCATGTCGCCGCTGCGCCAAACGACGTCGTCATTAACTTGCCGGACGCGCTTTGGGCGGCGTGCGCCGCTTATAGCGATGTCGGAGCGCCGGGCGCTGGAGATCATTTGCCTATACTAGACGGCGGTCGATCCGATTGCGCCTTGCCGACCGGACTGGGGACGAAGACGTCGGGCGTCGTCGCGCGAGGCGATGTTCCGATCACCACGTCACGGCGGGCGGCGATCGGCGCCAATCAAAGCGCGTTTCTTTTTGATCCCGAGCAAGAACGCAAGGGCTATCCGCGTTTTATTGATGCGCGCGCTGTCGACGCCGAGGTGCGCAGGCTCGCGCGGTATCCGCGCGCGCTCACGCACCGCGCGCTTGTTGAAGACCGCCTTTCCGGGCGCGACGGATATGACGGCGACAAATGGACGTCGACCATTGCGCTTGAACGCTTATTCGATAGCGAAGGGCACTGGGCGCGCATGTTCCGCGCTGATGTCGTTAAGGCGTGTAAAGAAGAATCTGGTGACAGCTTAGATGGCTTATCTGATGTCTGCACACTTCTAGATAACTGGGATGGGCGATTACGCACTGATCGCCGGGGCGCGATTTTTTGGCGCGTGTTCTGGACGGCGTTAATAGCCGAGGATGACGGGAGCGGAGACGATGACGAGTACGGCCTACCCGACATTTTCCTTGTCGGTTCAAGTATCGACGACCCGTACCGAACGCCCCGAGGGCTTAGTGAAAAAGGTCGACAACGCGTTATTGCTAATCTGCTTGCAACAAAGAGGTTATTTGCGGCGCGTAAGACGCCAATCGATATTTCGGTCGGTGAATCGCAGAAGCTGGCGGCCGAGGGTGTCGTCGCGCCGGTGAGCGGCTGTCATTACAGCGATGGGTGCAACAATTTTCAGGTCCGGTTTTGGCAAGATCCGTTCGGGGATAATAACGCTCCTCTACGGCAAACAGGGACGCCGGAGACGTACTCTGGCGGCAATGTCACCATTGCTTATGATCTGCGCGATAGCGGCGTTGCAATCGCCTATGGTGGGCCCGCGATCGCCAGTCAACGCCTCGTAACGGAAAGTGTTTCTCCAGATGAGATAATAGACTGGGCGAGCGCAGGATTCTCACACATTAAACTGTGTGCTGATGGACGCGTATGTTGAGCGCCTATAGGCAAGCGTGTGGGGCGTTAAGCCGGCTCTTGTTGCGTGACGCAGTGAATGCCGCCGCCGCTTTCATATATCCGATCAACGTTCAGGGCGACGACTGTGCGGTCCGGGTAGAGCATTGACAGGGTTTCAACAGCTCTTTTGTCGGCTTTCGCGTCGCCGAATTCAGGCGTGTAGAGCGCATTATTGCCCACATAATAGTTCGAGTAGCCAGTGAACAAGTTGCGGTCTTTTGACCGAGGCTTGGTCGCGCTTGGGATATCGACTATGTCAAATGAGCGGCCTCTAGCGTCTTTTGCTTTTCTTAATATCTTCCGCGCTTCGGCGTCGGCGCGCGCCCATGGCGACGTCCTGTCGCCGGGGTAGACGCCCATCATCAATAGTCCTGGGCGGACGATGCGCAGTGACCCGTCTATATGGCCGTCGGTGATGTCTCGCCCGCGCACGCCGGGCAGCCAGATGACGGTTTCGACACCAAGGTCGGTCTTTAGGCGGCGTTCGATTTCGTCCCGCGATAGACCGGGGTTGCGGTTCTCGTTCACCCAACAGCTTTCGGTGAGGATAAGCGTTCCGTCTCCATCATATTCCAGCCCGCCGCCTTCGCCCACAAGCGTCGATTGTATGCGACGACATCCGATATGCGACGCAATGCCAGCCGCAATTTTCGTATCGTTCGTGTGAATTTGCTTGCCGCCCCAACCATTAAAGTTGAAATCCACGAGGGCTTTGCCGCCGGTATTGTTTTTAACGAAGACAGGGGCGGAATCGCGCGCCCACATATCATCCGTCGGGATATCAATAAGCGTTACGTTCGGTCCGCATAGTTGCGCCGCGAGGGGATGTAACGCCGCGTCGGCGAGCATGGAGACCGGTTCATTTTCAGCGATGGCGGCGGCGAGACGGCCGATTGTTTCTTGGACGCTTTCAAAATAGGCCGACGGCCCGTCATAGATCGAGGGATTTGACGGCCAACACATCCAAGTCCGCGCATGTGATGCACTTTCTTCGGGTGCGAAAAGTGTGTCGCCGTTGACGGCTCCGCGCGCGGCGCCGACAGCGCCGGCGGCCGTGAGCGTCGCTATCAGCGTACGACGGCTAATCGGACTTGGTTTTTTCATCCGTCCTAAGCCTTTCAGACTGGGCGACGTTCCGGTTTGAACAGCCAGCGTTCGCCGTTCGCGCCCGATGGATGTTCAGATCACTATCGCGCTCGATGATCGCCGCATTTTCCCCTCTAAAGCCGATCCCGTAAGGAATAAAACGCCATACCGAGCGTGAGGAGGGGTAGTCTGGCGTGAACGCCGCCGGGTATCGGCTGCGTTGGCACGCGCGCCATGACATCAAAGCGTTCCATAACGCCGCCGACCGCTTCCGCAGCTAGAGCGCCGCCCATGGTCGCCATCATCACGCCGTGTCCGGAATACCCGCCAATGGTCACCATATTGGGCGATAGAAACTCAAAGTACGGCATGCGGTTCATGGTCAAGGCGAGCGTGCCGCCCCAGCCATAGTCAATCTGCGTGTCTTCCAATTGTGGGTAGATGCTGAGCATCGCTTCGCGCACAAACGACTTAATGTCCGTTGGGAAGCGATAGCGATAGCTTTCACGACCCCCGAACAGCAGACGGTGGTCTTCCGACAGTCGATAATAGTTGATGACAAACTTTGAATCCGCCACGGCGGCGCCATTGGCGATGAGAGAGGACGCGGTTTCCGGCGCGAGCGGCTCTGTGGCGACGATATAATTGTTAATGGGAATAATTCTATTTGCCGCGCGCCGGTTGAGGCCGCCTAGATATCCGTTCGCAGCGAGGACGATGGTGTCCGCCGTCAGTTCCCCATTTTGTGTTGTAACGCGCGCGGGCGCGCCCTCGCTGATTTCTTTGACCTCAGACTTTTCAAAAATACGAACGCCGCTTTCCGCGCAGCCGCGGGCCAAGCCAAGGGCGAACTTTAAAGGGTGGAGGTGGCGTCCGCCCGTGTCATAAGTGCCACTATGGTAAGCTTCGGTGGCGAGAACGGATCGGACCGCGTCTCGATCGAGATACGTGATGTCTTTATAGTCGTATTCGTTGCGCATGAAGTCAACATAGCGCTTCGTATCCTCACTATAGGCTTTTTTGTGGTCTGTATAAAGAATGCCGCTGCGATAGTCGCACTCGATGTTCAAGTCATTGATTAATTGAGACACAAGGGCTTTCGCGCCTTGGCTAACATCCCAAAGCGCGCGGGCGTGGTCGTCTCCGACGAGTTTCGTTAATGCGTCTTGCTGAAGGCGTTGACCTGTTCCCACTTGACCGCCATTGCGCCCCGATGCGCCCCAGCCGATCCGGTGCGCGTCGAGAAGCGCCACATCGAACCCGCGCTTCTTCAAGTGCAGCGCGGCGGAAAGCCCTGAAAAGCCGGCGCCGATGACGCAGACATCGACGCGAACCTCTCCTTGTAAGCTTGGAAACGGTTCAAGCATGGGCGCTGTCGCGGCGTAATAGGAGTCCGGATACTCGCCTAAGCGGTCATTCGCATAAAGAACGTTGACCATTAGGCGCTCCCTTTGTCTTTTCCCGCCAAGAAATCCGCTAAGATTACTTTGATGAGCCCCGCGTCAACCGGCTTATTAAGCGAAGCGATCGCCTGATCCGCAAGCGCGCCGGAAATGGTCGTGTTGCGCCGTGCATCGGCCAGGGCCCGCATATAATCGGCAGTAAATTCCGGATGGGCTTGAAAGGTAATTGCTCGGTCGCCATAGCGCAGACCGGCAATGGGGCAAAAATCAGAGCGTGCAATCACCTCAGCGCCCTCCGGCGCATGGACGATTTGATCTTGGTGCCAAGCATAAAGAGAAATCGACTGGGATAATGCGCCAAGATTGACGAGCTCATAATCCATTGCGCCGACGCCGAAGCCTTTGTCGCTTTTCTCAACCCGTCCGCCAAGCGCTTGCGCAATAATTTGATGTCCGAAGCAGATGCCGATGAGCTTTACCTTCTTGTCGTAGGCCTCTCTGATAAGCGCCTCAAGCGGCGGTATCCAATCATGGTCTTCATAGGCGCCGTGGGCTGACCCGGTCACCACGAAGGCGTCATAGGGCTCTATCGATTTGGGAAATTCACCGTCGAGAACCGCATAGGTGTCGGCTTCATCGGGCGCGCGCCCGATCAGCGCCTTACACATGTCGTCATAGTCGCCGTGGCGCGGGCGGTCTTCGGCCATAGCGCGTCCGGTTTGCAAGACGGCGATATTCAGCGACCCTATTTCGTTATCCGGCATCGTCGATTCCTAAACAGCGTCCCGGTAGGCGTCATGCTCGGCCGTGGGCACGATCGCTTCAAAAGACGCTAATTCTTGTTCTTTACACGCTGCAAAAACGTCCACCAGAAAATCGCCAAAAATGTCGCGCGTCGTCTCATTTGACTTGAACAAGACAATCGCCTCGCGCCAATGCGCCGGCAGACGCGTAGAAGCGCTGGCATAAGCGTTGTCCGAAATTGGCGCGCCCGGATCGGCGCCGGCCGTCAGCCCTGTGAGCATGGCGCCCAAAACAGCGCAGAGAACAAGATGCGGATTAGCGTCCGCGCCGGCGACGCGATGTTCAAGGCGGCGCGCAGCATCAGGCCCGCTTGGAATGCGCACAGCCGCGGTGCGGTTATCATAGCCCCAACTGGCGTTGATCGGCGCGTGGCTGCCGTCCCGTAGGCGGCGATAGGAATTGGCGTGGGGCGCGAAGACGAGCATTGACGGCGCCATGGCGTTGATCAGCCCACCGACGGCGTACCGTAAAGCGTCAGCCCCTTCGGGCGCGCCATTGGCGAAAATGTTCTCGCCTTCTTCGTTCAGTATGCTCACATGGGTGTGGAAGCCGCTGCCGGATTCCTCGCCATAGGGTTTCGCCATGAACGTGGCCGCGAGGTTGTGGCGACGGGCGACCGCTTTCACCACATATTTGAACAATTGGGCGTCGTCGGCGACGCGCAGCGCGTCAGGGCCGTGACGCAAATTAATTTCGAACTGGCCGCAGCCGTTCTCCGAAATCGCTGAATCCGCCGGAATGTCCCACGCGGCGCACGCCGTATAGATATCGTCGAACAGGCCGTCAAAGCGTTCAAGGTCGTCTAAGGTGTAAAGCGCATTCGTCTTCAGTTGGCGGCGTCCGTCGGGCGCTAAAGGCGGTTTCATGGCGCCGGACGCCTCTGGGGTATTCGTCATTGGATCGTAGAAATAAAACTCAAGTTCGGTGGCGCATACGGGTGTTAGTTTCTTTTCTCGGTAACGCGCCACAACCGACGCCAGCGCGTGGCGCGGATCAGCGGCGTAGGGCGTGCCGTCCTCATGGAACATCGATAGAGGGAGCAATGCTTCGCGATTATCTTTCCATGTGGCGGGTAAGAGACCGCGCTCGGTGGGGCGAAGCGCGCCGTCGCCGTCGCCAGTCTCCAGCACCTGTCCGCTGCCGACGACGTCACGGCCCCAAATGTCTAAGAACATTGTGGAAAGCGGAAGTTTTAGGCCGCCGCCAAGCGCTTTCTTGGCTTGCGACACAGGCAGTCGTTTGCCGCGCGCTACACCGTTGAGGTCGAAGACGACGGGTTTAATCGTCGAGATCGATTTGTTCCGTTCAAGGACGCCTATCGCGTCAGCGATGTTCATGCCGATCGTTCCGCGCTCATCTTTGTCGACGCCGTCGCGCGCCGCCATTCGTTCATTTCGACCTTCTAACTCAATAAGTTAGGTGACAAGTCCAGAATGCTTGGCGCGCGGCTGAGGCGACGACGCTACACGTGCCCTATCATTTCACTCTCTGCGATCTCGAAACTAAAGATGTAGAGCATTAAATGGGCGTATGAAAGAAAAAATTGCGATCACAAAAAGCGGGCGGATAGAGTTCGACAGCGCCGGATGGCCGATTGGTCGGTTTGTCTCGGCCGTGCGGTGTGCATCGATCGGCGGCGCGGCCCTCAAGGCGTCAGTCAGCGCGGGCGAGCGCCGTCTTCGGCGCGCGGGCTAACGGCCACAGCAATTGTTCGGCGGCGGACGTCTCGGGCAAGTTTTCGACGCCGACGGCGTCGGGGTAGCGACGCGTAATGCGGGCCGTGCCGAATAAGACATCCCAGAAGAACAAGAGATTGCCGAAATTGCCTTTGTAATGGGTCGCTGCGTCATCGGCGTATTTTCCGTGATGGGCGCTATGGGTCGCCGGCGTTGAGATCGTCCGTTCAACGACCCACATGATGGGCGACAGCCATTTTATGCGGTAGAGAGGCGCATCCCAGCGGACGTCGCAATGGGCGCCGAAAATAACCGTCATTTTGATGACGACGTAAACAGCATAGACGCCGGCGCCGCCAAAATAGAGGAGGGCGCCGGACATCCAAAGCCCTGGCATTAGGAGATAATAAAAGAGATTGTTCCGATAAACAACGCGTACAGAGAGATATTCAGCATTGTGGTGTGGGCGGTGAAGTTTATAGAGCCACGGTAAAGTGTGGGATAATCGATGCCACCAATATTGCGTCATGTCGTCAAAAATAAGAAAGAGGCCGAATACCGCCCAAAACGGCCATGTTTCCAGCTTGCCCGCCCAGGCTGGCGCGAATAACGCCGCCGCCGCAGCGCCGCCCGCGAGCGTAAGCGGTTGTGTCAGCAGGACTAGCGTTCCTGTACTGACCACCTCAACAAAGGCGTCGTCACGCGTCTGTCTCGGCTTACGGAAGAATTTCGTGAACGCGATTTCGAGAACGATAAAGAAGAGATAGATGAGACCGATAATCAGGATTTCAGGTTTCATGATTTGTCTGTTCCGGCGTTTTTTCGTAGCCGACGAGTCCGGCAGACCAGGCGCTGTTGACCTTGTGTAGCAATGTCCGACGCCGTAAAATGCTAAGAAGTTAGCAATTGAGCGCTATAGAGCGGTCGGTGATCGATATGGCTGATTTTCTTGACCGGACGGCGCCCGCCCTGATGGAAATTGCGCCCCAGAAAAGCGTCGTGGCCTTGCGGGCGGCGGGGACGTCCATTGTCTATGATGACGGTGAACTCATTCATTCGCGCGGCGATCGCAAGCCTGGCGTGTCGATTGTGGAAACGGGCGCGGTCAATATCGGCATTATTGGGCGCAACGGCGCGTTCCATACGGTGACGGTTCTCGGCCCCGGGCATTGCTTTGGCGAGCATGCTCTATTCGCGGGGTCGCCGCGCACCCATGACGTCTCTTCGATCGGTCGCAGCACCGTGCTGCAGATAAAGGGCGCCCGATTCTTAGCGCTGTTTGAAAAAGACGCCGAGCTTGCGCGTGCGATCATGACTGTTACGGCGTCACGCGCCAACGCCCTTCTCGATATATTGGACGACATCCGGCGGCTGGATTTGTCGACGCGCCTCGCCAAGCTTCTCCTGTCATTCGCTCCAATAGACGCGCCAGCGGCGTCGATTAATTGTGTGCAGACGGATTTGGCGTTTTCCCTTGGCGTATCACGCGTTTCCCTTGGGAAAGCCCTGAAGCGATTGGAAAAATTAGGCTTGGTTGTCGTTGGATATGGCTATGTAGAGATGCCTGACATTTGCGCGCTGGAGAATTGGGCGACGCGCAATGGGTAGGCGCTCTTACAGCGCGTCGAAGTCATCGGCATTGATATTATTCATGCCTTGAAGAATATCTGCACGCACTGCGGCTTTTAGGCGCTTTGGGTCTTCGTCCTCGACAGCCGCTATAATATCGGGATGCTGATCATCGGTGAGGCACGTGGTGCCGAGACGGCCGACGACGATCCGCATGAAAGGCCCAATCTGGAGCCACAGGCTCTCTACGAGGCCCAGTAAGACAGAGGCGTCCGAGGCGCGATAAAGCGTAAAATGGAATTCGCTATTATACTTCGCGTAATCAGTAACCGACCCCTCGTGGATGGCGGCGTTTAGTTGTTCGTCGATTTTTTTAAGATCGGCGATAAGGCGTTTTTTGCTGCGCGTCTTGCCGCTTACCTGTAGAAGGGATCGCTCCGCAAGCGACGGTTCCAAAGCCGATCGCGCAATGCGAATTTCTTCAAGCCGTTCAACGGTCATTTTCGCAATGGTCACGCGGCGGGTGTCGGTCAACTCCATCGCGCCAATCGCCACAAGGCGCCGAATAGCTTCCCGCGCGGGCATTGCGCTGACGCCAAACTCTGCGGCGAGACCGCGCATCGATAAGCTGCGTCCTGGCGACAATTGTCCCGACATTAGCGCTTCGCGCAGGCGTTCATAGACATGCTCATGCATGACGCCGTTTAATTCGGGGGTTTGTGTGTTCCGTGCACCGGGAATCGCCGAGTCGTCCGTCGGAATATTCGTTACAATCGCCATGAAAGGATCGACCCTTGTTTGGTAGGCGCATCGTCCGCGGAAAGCATGGGAACTTTGATCGAACGATCCTTGGCTCGCATACTAATCGAATTTTCTTTTACAAAACCTATTATACCGATCGGATTAGCCGATTGAAAGTCGGGTGCGTCAATCATGCGCATATTGCGTTGCACAACGCCTCACGCAACGAGCTTTCGGTCGCCGGCGAACGATTGCTCGGCGTTTGGTGCGCTATAACGCTATGAGTTCTTCAACGGCGCGGTGCGCCGCGTCGATAGCGCCGTTAACATACGCGGACGCTTCGGAGTCGCTGTTCGCCATGGCGATGCGCCCGATGCGCGCCCGGCCCGCGATATGCGGCCCTTTTTTGACGCCGAACGTCCAGTCGTCCTCAAGTTCATTATATTCGTAGGCGTATCCATGGGGCCAGCGATTGACGGTGATGCCCGCAATGTCTCGCTCGGCGTCGAAACCAAACGCCCCTAAGGCGCCGGTCAATTGCGAGACAACGTTCTGTTCGAAATCATCAAAGGTGAGTTGATAGAGCTTCGCGCGTCCACGGCGGCATTGCTCTTTGAAGCCGAGATCCTCTCCAGGAGAAATTGGCGCATGGTGCATTGTGGCGATGATCGGGTCGTTTGGATTGGACGCATACGCATAATCCCCCATGCTGACGGGGAAATCGAGCGTTGTCGAATGGAAAAACGATTGCGGTGAATAGATCCGATACGTCTTCGCTTCTTTGAACGCCCGCCAGTTGCGTAACGCGACGTTCGTGTAGACCAGCGGCGTCTTGATCGCATAGCTGAGGGCTTCTTTCTGCGCGTCGGGCATTTCAGGGCATAGATGCGGCCACATATGCGCATAACACGCCATAACCACATGGCGCGCACGCGCGCGGTGGGCTGCACCCGCTTTCACATAGGTGACGTCGACGGCGCTTCCGCCCTCAGTATTGCGCACGTCGATAACGGTCGACAAAAGACGAATGCGGGTTGCGGCGTCCTTCCTGTCGAGCTGCGTGTAGTCGAATTTCGCCGTCACGACGTCTTCCATGTTTTGGCCGGCCGCCGTTTCAGGTATCAGCTTACGGACTAAAAGTCGCGCGATACTGGCGTTTCCGTCGGGAAAATGAAATATATAAGGCTCGTCCTGTCCGACCGGCCCTGAGCCGCGTTCTCCGACGCCGAGATTATATATGCCTGGCATGCCGACGCGCATGGCTTCCATCGCGGAAAGCGCATCCCACCCCATGCCCCATAAGCCGACGAATTTGCGGCGCATGAATGTCACGGCTTCATCCGGCAAGCCAACATAGAATGTAATGAACGTTTCATAGCTGATGCTGCGTAAACGGTTCAATTTTTCTGCAACCGATAGATCAGGGAGGTAATCGATTTGATCTGTGTGTAACCGCACGAGCGCTTGCCGCGCTTCGTCCGATATGGGGTATTTGGCCGCGCGTTCCTTAACGGCGTCAGCGCTGGGATCGTCATCAAAGATTGGATTAAGCGCCGGTGCTAGTATGTTTTCCCCATAGTGAGCTTCATCGAAAAAGACGTGTTCTGATAAACCGTGACGTCTCGTGAAGTCCTGATCATAATAGGTGTAAAAGCGGTCTGTCTTGACGCCAATGTCCCGCAAGAGTTTGGCGGAGACTTTGGAGTATCCGCTTGGCGTGTCGATCGACTGACTGCCCCCATAGCCGATGATGGTGCGTCCATCGATGGTGAACTCGTTCCGCTTGGCGTGCCCGCCGAAATCATCATGATTGTCGAGGATTAAAATGCGCTTATCGGCACCGCGGCGCTCGCGATAGAAATGCGCGGCGGCAAGGCCGGAGATGCCGCCGCCGACAATGACGAGATCATAGATATCGTCCGTAAGCGTCTCTGGGCTTGGCCATGTTTCTCCCGCCCAGGCGAGTTGATGGGCGGTTTCGTGCGAACCGTCATGGCTGCCGCGCATGCCCGTCAGCGCCGGTGGATAAGGGGCGCCGTCAAGCGTCGTCGCCGGCGCGCCTACCTGACGTCCGCCTATGTGTTGTTGAGCGCGATCGCATCCGCTCAGACCCGTATGGGCAAGCCCTGCGCCAATGGCGATGGAAGCGCCGTTTAAAAAATCTCGGCGTGAAATGTTCTGAAGTTTCTTCGCCATCGTGAGCCCTTGTTTTCTTTTTCTCAGCGTGCGTGTTTCGTTCGCGTAACGCCGTTATTCTAAAAGCACCGTCGCTATTGCGTCGGCGCTTTTTGTTTTCAGAAATTAAGGCAGACGAGCGCGAGATTTGCAAACAGCGTCGGCGCCCTTTCCGATGAAAAGCGTCCGTCTCGATCGGTTGTTCCACCGTTTTATTGCATGCGGGCCCGCAGGAAGCCGACAGGGCGTTGTCTTTTTACGAAAAGAAATCGACAGTTCGTCAAGCAATCCAGACCGGGTTGATTTCTATAAACGTAGACCGCCCAGAGACTTTGTCTTCGATGGGCGACATATAAGGTTAGACAATGCAAGGCGAGGCGAACGCTGATGGCGGCCGGTTTGATGCGATCATCATCGGCGCCGGCCATAACGGCCTTACGGCGGCCAATTATCTTGCTATGGGCGGGTTAAAGGTCTGCGTGCTTGAGCGACGGTCTGTTGTCGGCGGCGCAGCGGTGACGGAGGAATTTCACCCCGGCTATCGCAACTCCATTGCGTCTTATGTCGTTAGTCTTCTTCGCCCGGAAGTGGTGGAGGAGTTACAACTCTCAAAGTACGGCTATGAGCCGAAGCCCCTCGTCAACGGCTTCTATCCCGACACGAAGGGCGACTATATTCTTCTTACAGAAGATGAAGCGCATAATCGACGAGAGTATGAGAAATTCTCTAATGCAGATTATGACGCTCATCACGCGTTCTATGAAATGGTCGAATCGGTCGGCGACCTTCTCTCAAGCCAATGGCTGAAAGAGCCGCCGAAACTCGCCGGCGGGGGCTTAAGCGATCTTATCGATTCTGCAAAGCTTGGCCTTGATGTCTTCAAGCTCGACGGTGATGCGCGCTATCGCATGGTGCAATTACTGCTCGGGGCGCCGGATTCCATCATTGAGCGGTGGTTTGAAAGCGACAAGGTGAAGGCAATGGTCGCTGCGTCGTGCACGCCGGCGAACTACGCCTCGCTCTACCAACCGGGCGCCGCGCTGGCGATGCTCCATCATGCGGTAGGTGAAATAAACGGTGAGAAGGGCGCGTGGGGTATCGTCAAGGGCGGCATGGGCGCGATCACCCAAGCGATGGCGGCGTCCGCTGAAGCGAAGGGCGTCGTTATCCATAAAGACGCGGCGGTGGACGAAATCACCGTGGAGAACGGCGCGGCGGCAGGCGTTCGTTTAGAGGACGGGCGCGTTTTTTCAGCGCGTATTATCGCTGCGAATACTGACCCGAACCGGACATTTCTAGAATTGCTTGGCGAGAAACATCTGCCCCAGTCCTTTGCTGCGGACATCAAAGTGTTGCGTCAAGAATCGGCGTCACTACGAATGAACTTGGCGCTAAAAGGGTTGCCGCAATTCGCGTGTCGTCCGAGCAATGGCGTCGGGGAGCATCACCGCGCCAGCATCATGATGCTCGATAGCAAGAACCATTTAGAAGCGGCGTATCGCTCGGCGCGCGCCGGCGTTCCGGCCGATCCGCCCTTTATTGATGCGCTTATTCCATCGGTCATGGATGATTCCCTAACGGAAGACCCTGTTTCCCACGTGATGAGCCTCTTATGTAAATATATGCCCTATGATTTGGCAGACGGAAAATCCTGGGACGATATCAAAGAAAGCACGGTGCAGAATATTCTGCGGCATCTAACGGTGATGATCCCGAACCTGCCGGATATTCTTGTTGGCGTGCAATGTCTGACGCCCTTGGATTTGGAACGAACATTCGGTCTAACCCGCGGCGATATTTTCCATGGACGGCTTGAGCCTGATCAATTGTTCAGCGCTCGGCCGCACCCCGATGCCGCGCAATATGCAACGCCCCTTAAGGGGCTCTATCTTTGCGGGTCCGGCGCGCATCCGGGAGGCGGGGTGACCGGCGCCCCGGGAAGAAACGCCGCAAAGCGCATCCTTAAAGATTTGAAAAGAGGGGCTTTATAGATCGCGCCAACAAATGAAAACGGCGTCCTCGCCAACGTGTGACATGACGGCGTGATGCGGATTCTCGGGTGCGTTGCGGGACTTCAAAATATAGGCGTAGGCTCGATCGCATTGCGAACGGTCTAAAAATGTCATTGTAAAGAAATACTGATGCGAGCGGTCCGTGTCCGTATCCATTGGCGTGTCAGCGACACGCTCCCCGAGGGGGCTAACGGAAACTACGAGATCTTGGCTTTGCATATGCCGAGAAAAAGCCTGCAAAGCGACGCTGAACGCAGCGACGCCGACATCTTTGCCTAGGGAGAAACAGCTCAGCATGTGCATCATCGCGTAAAGTGTTTCCTGCTCGTCGACGCCGCCGACGCGTATGCAGTCTGACGAAGCGTCGTTTGGAACATCGATCCTCAAAGGCGCGCCCGGATTAAGCTTCAGCGTCTGACGGGGTTGCGATCGCGGTCAATAGCGAGCGGCCTTTTTCGACGTCACAATTGGGTGCTACGAGAACGGTGCTAAGCGGCGGCCGGGGCAACGCGATATTGGCGTCGGCATGAATTATGTTTTGATTTCATGCCTCTAAGGTAGATGTGCGCGTTGAGCGCGGGGTGAGGCCGTGCGGTGGCGGATAGCTGAAATTCCAGGCGTTCCCGCAAATATCGACGCCGTGCACGATTTCGATATGTCTATTTTACCTACAGCTAGGCGATCTTATTAGTTCGGTCGGAGACGCTGACGCATCTGGAGAGGGCGCCTGCGGCGAATTTTATGCGTGCGGCGCTGGCTCGCTATCGTCGTCGATGGGGCGGCGGTTGATGTGTGAAGCGCCTTGAAAAGCGTCGTTAATAAGAGATTATGCGGGAGCGCCTGATTATGAATTTTCAACCGCTGCGCGGTAATCATCCATCCGTCAATGTGGAGGAGACAGTGGCGCAGACCTCTGAAAAAGCCCTACTTGTGGAAATCGACGCTTTCATTAAGCGGAACCCGACGATCGATCAGGTTGAGCTGATTGCTAGCGATTTAAACGGCAACTTTTTTGGCAAGCGCTACCCAATCGGCGATTTGCGCGGATTCGCGAAGAATGGCCTGACAATCCCGCGCGCTATGTATGTCCTCAGCACAACGAGTGAGTCTATGGCTGAGGCGGTCGATATGGGCGGAGAAGATGGCGACCCTGATTTCAATGTTGAAATAGTTCCGGGTACGCTGTCGGTTATTGATTGGGGCGCGCGTCTGCGCGGCCAAGCGTTGCTCGCCAGCAAAGAAACAGAAGCCCTTGTCGATCCTCGGCGTGTCCTGTCACGCGTGCTGAATATTTTCAGTGAGCTGGAGTTGACGCCTGTCGTCGCCGTTGAGCTAGAGTTCTCGCTGTTTGAAAATGATCGCACTGATGGGGGTGCTCCGAAAACAGTGATCAACCCAAAAACGGGTGCGCCGGACAAGCCGACAATGCTTGATGCGGAGCGGTTAGATAGCTTTGAAGATTTCCTCGACGACGTTCTTGCAAGTTGCGCCAGCCAGGGCGTTCGCACGAGCGCTGTATGCGCTGAATATGGCGCCGGGCAGTTTGAAATAAACTTTCCCCATTATTCTGACGCTTTGACAGCCGCCGATCATGCGCAGCTTTTTCGCCGGACGGTTAAAGCTGTCGCGCGAAAACATGGCGTGTGCGCCAGTTTCATGGCGAAGCCCGGCTTTGACCGCGCCGGCAATGGCCAACACCTCCATGTGAGCGTCTTGGACAAAAACGGTGAAAACATTTTTGGCGACGGCGATAAGCATACTGAACGGCTGCTGCACGCAATCGGCGGCCTACAGCAGGCGGCGCGCGAGGCGATGCTGTTCTGGGCGCCGAACATCAACTCTTACCGCCGTTTTGAACCTGAAAACTGTGTTCCGACGGGCGCGACATGGGCGTTTGAGCATCGCCATGTGGGTTTCCGAATTCCTATTGCGAAAGCCGGCGCGTGGCGGACAGAAAACCGCATTCCCGGCGCTGACGCCAATTGCTATTTAACGCTCGCTGCTACGCTCGCCGGCGTCTTGCATGGGTTAAAAAATAAAATTGATCCCGGCCCTGAGACTCAAGGCGCGCCGGATATGGATCCGTCATCGCTGCCCTTGACGATTAACAACGCGATCGTCGCGCTCCGCGACGGCGAGGTACTTTCGGAGTATCTCGATCCAGATTTCACGGCGCTTTTCGCCAATCATCGAGAAGGCGAACTTCGTTCGTTTGAACGCTTTATCAGTGCGAGAGAAGTTGAATGGTATCTTTAGAGATGCAAAGCGCCGTATCGCCCTCAAGCGCTTCGACGAAAAGAACCGCTGTTCTTGATGCGAATGAACGTGAGCATACCGGCTCCTACTACGCCGCCAGCCAAAAAGACAAAGCGCCGTTTCCAACGTTGAACGGCCGCGACGACGCGCAAGTGTGCGTCATTGGCGGTGGGTTTACTGGCGTCGCGACGGCGGTGGAGCTTGCTGAGCGCGGCTATAGCGTGATCTTGCTGGAGTCCAATCGCGTTGGATGGGGAGCGTCGGGACGCAATGGCGGTCAGATTATTGGCGGCTATGGCGGCCCGCTTTCCGGCGATCCTGAGCGCGCTGATCGGATGCTTGGCGCCGGCGCGGGCGAAATGATTGATGCGATGGGACTTGAGTGCGTCGATATCATACGTGAACGGATTGCTAAATATAGTATCGATTGCGACCTGCAATGGGGCTTCCTTAATGTTGCGCTGAAGAAGCGCGAAATGAAAGACCTGCGGGAATATCATACGTCTTTGGTGAATGCGCGATATCCCCACAAACTCCGTCTGTTAACCGCCAACGAAGTGAACGAGTATCTCGGCACTGATCGCTATATCGGTGGTTTGGCGGATGATGGCTGGGGACATATCCAGCCCCTCGATCTATGCAAAGGCGAAGCCCGGATTGCGGAACGTTTAGGCGCGCGTATCTATGAGCAATCCCTCGTAACGGACATCGAGTTTGGCGACCGCGTTAAAATCAGCACCGACGCTGGTGTCGTGACAGCGGACACCGCTGTTCTCTGTGGCAACGCCTATCTGGCTAAGTTCGCGCCGAAATTGGCGCCGAAACTGTCGCGGTATATTCTCCCGGCGACCAGCTACATTATCGCCACAGAGCCCTTGTCGGACAATCTCGCGAAATCAGTGATGCCACAAAACTACGCCGTGTGCGATCAGCGCACGGCGCTCGACTATTTTCGACTAAGCGCTGACAATAGAATGCTCTTCGGCGGCGTCTCCAACTATACCGCGAAACCGCCGCGTTCGCTGACTAATCTTATGCGGCAAAAGATGGCGCATGTTTTCCCGCAACTTGCCGACGTTCGCGTCGATTATCATTGGGGCGGCTATATGGGCATCGGCATCAATCGCATCCCACAATTGGGCCAACTTTCGGGGAATGTCTATTATTCGCAGGCCTATGGCGGTCATGGTGTGGCGCCGACGCATATGTCGGCGCGATTGATCGCGGAGAAGATAAGCGGCGAAGGGAAGCGCTTTGACCTTATGGCGAAGGTCAACCATTTTCCCTATCCGGGCTTCGGCTTTATGCGCCAGTCGATGTTCGCCGCGGGCATGTCGTTCTATAAGCTTCGCGACGCTATTACGTAATCTCCGACGACGCTAAAACAGCCTTTTAGGCGGCGTTCTTGCGATAGGCTGTTGCTCGTCCGTCGGCAGTTACGTTGTGGCGAGACCGACGTCGGTCCCGCCGCATCTTTTAAAAAATCGTCTATTAACTCTCATTATACGTATCAGTATCAACGACAATGAGTTCACGATATTCTTCCGTCATCTCCCAAACACCTTTGAAGCCTTTGGGAAGCATGAACATATCACCTTCCGTATAGGTCTGCATTTCGCCTTTTTGATTGGTCAGTACGAGCGTTCCTTTCAGAACGACGACAAACTCATCATAGGGAAGCGGCTCGTCAAGGATGAGTTTCGCCGGGCCGGCGTCCCAGATGGAAACAATGTTCTGCCCTTCAAAAACGACTGTTTCCGCATTGCGCGCCGTGCCGCTTTCAACGGGCGCCCAATCGATGTCCGGCAACGCGTCGAGTGTCATTGTTTTCAGCCCCTCAATGCTCCAAGGCGCTGGCGGCGTGACGATGGTCATTTCAGCGGCGTGCGCAGCGCTGACGACCGTTCGCGGCGCGTCGGAGAAGGTTGTAAGCGCTGCGCCTACGGCCATGGAGGTGGCGATGATCGGTAGGCGGTTCAGAAGCTTCGACGACATGGTTTAGACCTTTCTCGCTTTGCTCAATCAAAAGACGTGACGGCGTCGATGGGCGCGTCGACGGTGACGTGGTCCAACGAACTCGATGTCGACGCGCAAACTCTTTACTTCAATCTCCGGACCCAGACGGTCACTACCAATAATCACTATAGAAGAACGCACGGCGACCTAAAGACCCGATAGTTCCTTGCGGGTCCGCGAGGGGACGTCACGTCCGCGGATGGCGATCGTCTATCGACGAGACCCGCCCGCTGTGAAAGACTATCGATCGGTGGTGGCGAAAGGCGGCTTACATTATGGACACGTTCACGCTTACGATCGCCGTTAGTCTGGTCGTCTTTGTCGCGATCGGAAATTATGCCGGCCGCAATGTGAAAAAGATCGACGACTATTTCGTCGCCGGCAGGCGTACGCCGACGTTCTTCATATTCGGCACGTTGGTCGCGAGCGTTTTCAGCGCGACTGTTTTCTTAGGCGAGGCCGGTTTCACCTATGACGGTCAGATGGGGCCTTATCTTTTGCTGCCTGGTATCACGGCGACTGGATACGTATACGGTGCATTGCTGTTCGGTAGATATCTAAGACGCAGCGAGGCGCCGACAGTTGCTGATTATTTCGGTCAACGGTTTGCGAGCTTGCGCGTGCAACGGGCCGCCGGCGTTATCATCATTGTGGCGCTCGCCGTCTATTTGTTGATCGTGACCCAAGGCGCAGCGATCCTCCTCTCGGATTTGACAGACCTTAGTTACCGCCAAGGGCTCGTCGTCGCCTGGGTGAGCTACACGATTTTCACCATGTATTCGGGGTCCGAAGGCGTTATCCTTACCGACACGCTGATGTTCTTGCTGTTCGGCGTCGCCACCATTGTCTTCGGTATTGTCGTTGTCGGCGATCTCGGCGGTGTCGCGACAGCAATCGAGGGCATGGCGAGGCTTGAAAGCAAACCCGACATCGCCTCATGGCACGGAATTGTCGGTCCGGGAACGGAGTGGGCGACGCCGATCGATTATCTGATATGGGCGTTGGTTATCGATACGGCATGGAGCGCCGTTTACGCCGTCAGTCCATGGCAAGCGAGCCGGCATCTCATGGCGCGCAATGAGCACGTTGTTATTCGCGCGGCGATCTATACCTGCATTGCAGTCATCATCTTGCAGATTTTTATCTATGGGCTCGGCGGTCTTATCAACTTACGAAACGACAGTATTGAGCCCTCTGAAACGGTGATGATTTGGGCGGCGAAAAATCTCGTCCCGGAATATCTCGGCGCTTTGCTTGTGGCGGGTATTATCGCGGCGGCGCTTTCCTCAGCGTCGACATTCCTATCGCTAATTGGCTTCAGCGCCAGCAATGACATCGTTAAGCGCGACGCGCCGCTGACCTTGCGCTCGACGCGCATTATCATGTTCATCGTCGCGGCGCTGACGCTTGTCGCGAGCTTCTGTTTTCCGCCGAATATATTTTGGCTGATGCTGTTCGTTGGCACGGTTTTTACGTCGTCGTGGGGGCCCGTAGCGTTGATGAGCGTTTGGAGTCGGCGCATCACGAAAGATGCAGCCTTCTGGGGCATGGTGGCGGGGTTCGTCTTTAATGTTGGCCCGGCCGCGCTTGAGTATTTCGGCTATATCGATATGCCGCACATTTTCGGCCCGACGGTCGTTGGGTTGTTGGTGGGGCTTGCAGTCATCTTCACGCTTTCCGCCCGTGGCGTCGTCAGCGAAGCGGAGAAGGACTATCGCCGTCGCCTCCATCAAACGCCGCTTTCCGATCGTAATCGGGGCATGGCGAAAACGACGATCATCGCCGCTATCGGGTTGATCGTATACGGATGCGTGATGCCGTTTTTGACGATCAACTACTATATTATTCCCTACCAACGCGGTGCTGAGCGGCTGTTACCCGACGGCTCCATCAATTGGTCAACGGGTGAGGCGATGTTCGCTTTTGCGCCGGCGCTTCTTTACATCCCGCTTGGGATCGCCGCGGCCATCGCAATCTGGCGCGGCTACGGCGCTTCGCAAGGCGGCGCCGATCTCAAGGGCGTTCCCGAGGCGGCGTCACCGACTGCGTGATAGCGTCTAAAAGCGCCTTCCGATTACGGACCGTGCATTAAAAGCGGGCCCGCCATTGCTGACGGGCCCACTTCCTTCAGATGCATCGCTTGTGGCTGTTCTGTATCTAACTGCGGTATCTAACTGATGATGAGGTAAACTTTTCGGACGGTTTCTTTCACTTCGGATTTGCCTTTCCAGCCCTTCGGAAAGATCCAGCTGTCGCCGGCCTTTAGTTCCGTTACGACGCCCGTGTCAGAGGTTAGAACCCAATGGCCTTTAAGGAGATGGCAGAACTCCGTGATGTCGAGATCGAGGGTCATGACGCCCGGCTCGCACTGCCAGGTTCCGGCGACGAGATTTCCCTCTTCGAAGAAACCGCTGTCCGTCTGCTTTGACGGGGCGCCGACGGGCGCGCCGAACGTTTCTGTATCGACTAAATCGGTCAAGGCGGCCGCTTGGTGTTGTACACTGATTTCAGGCATTGGCTTCGTCTCCTCTTCCCCGAATGACGGTGATTAATAAATCGGCGGCGGTGGCGTCTGCCGCGCGCGCGCGGGCGCCCAGAACGGTTTGTCTTGAACGGTGCATTTCGCGACCTTCCAGAAGGGTTTCATCTCCTTGCGGTAGGAGATCTCGGCGAAGATATCGCCGTTAAGGTATTGCGGTTTAATCATCGCAAGGGCGATATTCGCCTTAACGACAGGCGACCACATCGCCGAAGTGACATAGCCGATTTCGTTGTTGCAGGCCTTGTCGCTGTATAGAAACGATTCTTCCGCGGGCTTATTACCCTCGATATCGAGCTTGGTGAGGATGTAATCCGGCCCGCGCTTACTCTCTTCAAGGAGCGCTTGTCGGCCGCTAAAATGTGGCTTTTTAAAGTCGACAAGCCAGCCGAGATTAAGTTCGAACGGCGATTGGTCGTGCTTATGGCGCACCGTCTTTAAGGCTTCGGCGAACTCAACAAACGGCAGGATGAACCCCGCTTCAAGGCGCGCCATGGACGTCGCCGCTTCGCCATAGGGCTGAATGCCATAGTCGGCGCCGGCGGCGTAAAGCGCATCCCAAAGGTCTAAGGCCACATGGGCCGGCACCCAAAGTTCATAACCGAGATCGCCGGTGAAGCCCGTCCGCGACACCATCATTTCCTCGCCCTTAAAGGGAAAATGCGTGATGCCGAACGGCTTTAAGTTCTCAATGCCCTCAAGGCCCATTTTTTTGAGCACTTCACAGGTCGTCGGTCCCTGGAAGGAGAGCGCGCCGATCGTGTCGGTCTTGTCGGTGATGTCGACATTGTTGAAACCAAAGGCGCTTTTGCGCAGCCAGGCGAGGCTCGGGCTGCCGCAGCTCAACATGAATTTCTCCGGGCCGAGCTTGAAAATCGTTCCGTCGTCGATCACGCGCCCGGCGTCCGTACACCAACACACATAAGTGACGCGGCCGACTTTGAGTTTCTTCACGTCCCGCGTCACCATGCGGTTCAGCATGGCTTCGGCGTCCGCGCCTTCGATAAGGTATTTTTGCATCGGGGTTATGTCATAAGTGCCGCACAGATTGCGTATGCAAAAATACTCATACTCCTCGTCATAATAGAAGTTAGCGATCTTATAGCCGTTCCACGCGTCCCAAGAATCGCGCAGGTTTAAACCCGCCTGCCGCGGATGGAAGGGCGATTCTTTTAGGCGTTCGCCAGCAAACGGATCAGCAGAGAATGGGTCGGCGCTTTCGATCACAGGTATTCCCCATCAATCATAACAATCATCTTCGGGCACGGTGTTCGGTTTCTTGAGGTCCATCAGGATTTCGCGCGCCGCATTAGCGCCGCAGGCGGACGACACGCCGCCGCCGGGATGCGTTGACGATCCGCACATATACATATTTTTGACCGGCATCCGATATTGCGCGTAACCGGGGAAGGGGCGGTTGAAAAGCAGCTGATCAATCGTCAGCTCGCCTTGGAAGATATTGCCTTCGGTGAGCCCCACCTCGTTCTCAATTTCATGGGGCGTGCGCACTTCCATATGAACGATGAGGTCTTGGAAGCCCGGCGCATACCGCTCGATCTTATCGATAATCGTTTTGCCGAATTGGTCGCGCTTTACGGGCGTCCACGGACCGTCCGCGAGCTTTGGCGGGCAATACTGGATGAAGTTCGACATCCAATGTTTGCCGGCCGGTGCGACGGTTGGGTCCCAGGCCGATGGAATGACCGCTTCGATAAACGGATCCTCCGACCACGTTCCCCGTTTCCAACTGTCATAGGCTTTTTCAAGGGTCCGCATAGAGCCGGCGAACTGTTGTCCGCCGCGGTCGATATAGCGGTTCTCCGGAACATTGTTGAATTTCGGCAAGCCGGAGAGGGCGATGTTCACCTTGCCCGACGAGCCGCGGATTTTGAAATTCTCCGCCTTTTTGAAAATCTCTTCGGGGATGTCTTTGCGGTCCATCACCTTAGTGAATGTCCGCTTGGCGTCGAGATTGGAGACGACGATGTCGCCGTAAACCTCGTCGCCGTTTTCAAGCGCGACGCCCGTCGCGGCGCCGTTCCGCACGATGATTTGGTCAACGCCCGAACCAGTCAGGATATCGCCGCCATGGGCTTTTAAGGCGCTCGCCAAAGCGTTGGAAATGGCGCCCATGCCGCCGCGCGCGAGGCCCCAGGCGCCGATATTGCCGTCGACGTCGCCCATAACATGGTGCAGGAGGACATAGGCCGAGCCCGGTGATTCCACGCCGAGCGCCGTGCCGATGATGCCCGGCGTCGCCATCACCGCTTTGATGAAGTCATTCTCGAAATAGTCTTCGAGGAACTCCGCAGCGCTCATGGTGAAGAAGCGAATATATTCGTAGACTTGTTCTTCGCCCATCTCCCAGAATGTCTTGGCAAGGAATATTAATTCCTGAATGTCGCGCGGCTTAAAGGAGGTTGGGTCCGGCGGCGTGCGGAGCAACGTTTTTCGAATAAGCGTAGAGTAGCGCTCAAGGTCCGTCATGAAACGGAACATCGCGTCCGCGTCGTGCGGCGAGAGACGGCGCAATTCGTTATAGTTCGGCCCTTCGCTGTGATAGCCGAGGAGCGTGCTTCCATCGTCAGCGAAGCTCACTGTGCCTAGATAGGGAACGAGCATCAGCCCGTGCCGCGTCAAGTCGAGGTCGCGATGGATGACCTGACGCATCATGCTGCAGACATAAGAACAGCTTGAGTACCAGAAGCCCGGCTCTAGCTCCCGCGAAACGGCGGCGCCGCCGATATAGTCGTTTTTCTCGACGACGACGACGTTGAGGCCGGCTTTGGCGAGATAAGCGGCGTTGGTGAGGCCGTTATGGCCGGCGCCGATGATGACGGCGTCGTACTTTTTCATTTCAGGATCTCCCGCGCCGCATTGCGTCCGGAAAGACCCATGACGCCGCCACCGGGGTGGCAGCCGGCGCCGCAAAGATAAACGCCCGGTATGGGCGCTTTATATTGGGCCGCGCCATAGGTCGGCCGCATCATCAGCATTTGGTCGAAGGCGAGTTCCGCATGGTGCCAATGCCCGCCCGTAACGCCGTACTCTCGTTCAAGGTCGGTGGGCGTTAAGAGTTCTGAATGGATGATGAGGTTTGCAAAGCCCGGCGCGTACTTCTCGATGGTGTCGATAATCCGACGGGAAAAGGCTGCGCGCGTCGCGTCGGACCAGTTCGATTTCTCTTTATACGGTGCGTACATGACATGGGCCGACATCACATGTTGACCATTGGGCGCTAAGCCCGGATTGGCGAGGCTTGGGAAGGCGATCTCCATGACGGGCTTTTCCGCCGGTTCGCCATATTTTGCGTCGTCAAAGGCGAATTCTATCGCGTCGAGTTCCGGCGCGATGATCATCCGCCCTTCCGGTTTCGACAGACCATTAAAGGCGGGAAGGCCGGAGAGCGCCGCATGAAACTTCGCCACATAGCCGTTGGTGCGCAGACGGTTGATGCGATTTGAGAACTCAATATCCAGATATTCAGCCCCGATAAGGGTGAAGAACGTCGTCTTGGGGTCCGCGGAAGAAATGATTGTTTTCGCGGATATAATGTCGCCGTCGCCGAGTTCGACGCCTGTCGCTTTTAAGCCATTTTCATCACCGTGGACGACAATGCGCCGAACGGGGCAAGCCGTTTTTATTTCTACGCCGGCTTTCTCAGCGGCATTTTGCAAGGCCGCCGTTACTGATTGCACGCCGCCTTTCGGCGTTACAAAGTCTCCGCCGCTTTCTCCGCTCATGCGCAGCAAGAGGGGCATCACGGCGTTGTTCGGCGATCGCGGCGCCATGCGCGCGCCAAGAACGCCGTCCCAGCTCAAGAGCGCTTGTAGCTTCGGATCGTCGAAATGCTCGCTGACGAGATCCCGCATCGGTAAAGTCAGGACACGCGCAAATTCGCGCATGTCTTCTTTTCCAAGCAGACGCAGCGCAAGGCCGGCGCGTCCATAAACAAGGGCGTTGTCTTTCAGGCCGTGGCCAATCCGGGGCAGTGTTTTGCCCCACACATGATCGAGCGCGCCAGCGAAGCGCAGCAATTGTTGGCGGTAAGCGAGATAGGCTTTTTGGTCGTCAGCGCTGACGCCCTTCACGGTTTCGCCAAGCACTTCCACATGATCGCCGTTTTCGCCGAGGCAGGTCGTTGGCGCGGGTTTTTCAAACGTTAAACCGCAGTCGCTTAACGATAACTCATCGGCGACAGCGGAAGAAAAATGAGAGACGCTGTGCGCCGGCGCGACGTGAAATCCTGGATGAAATTCGCGCTCGCCGGCGAGCCCTCCGAGGCGATTGGACGCCTCTAATACAAGAACCGAGCGGCCTGCTTTGGCGAGCAGCGCAGCGCAAACAAGGCCGTTATGCCCAGCGCCGATTACTATCGCATCATAAGACTTCATTCGGCGACACCTAAGACGGCGCACTCATCTGTAGGCTGCGCCAGCCTTTAAACGGTATGGCCGTCAGAGTTGCGCGTCGTCCGCGCGGGTCCGAAGGGAGCCGTTGGCCATGGGCGGCGCAACGGCACTCGCTAACTGGCCCTCTAAGGTGTCCGGAAGCCTCTTTCGATAAACCGAAGGTGTGAGGCCGGTGTGCTTTTTGAAGGCCTTATAGAAGCCTGAAATAGAGTTAAAGCCGGACTCGATCGCTAGTTTGACGACGGATGCGCGGCAGTCCGGCGCTTTCATCCGTTCAGAGACGAACTCAATCCTGTGTCGATTGACATAATCGTAGAAATTGCAATCCATGAAATGGTTCATAACAAATGAGATTTGATTACGGGTGTAGCCGAGGCGATCGGAGACGCTCACCAGGTTTACGTCGGGGTCGAGATAGGGCTTTTGATTGGCGAAATAGACATTGATGGTGTTGGCGATCTCTGCGCTAAGGCGGTCGTCGAGCCCTAGCTTTTTCATCTGATCGGCCTTTGAAAGGCTTGGCGCCGGGGCGCTCACCGTTTCGCCGAGATCTTGATAATCATAAAATTCGTGCACGGCGGCAATTTTGCTGTTCGCGAACGTGATCATTTCAACGCCGCCGATTTGGGCGGTGCGATCGGAGTGTTCAGCGTCGAGATTCAGCGTCCAATGCACGAAGGCGACGCCTTTCGCCGGCTGATGAATCTCATGAAAAGAGAAGTGCGCCTTGGAATCGAGCGCCCGCGTCTCAATCAAATGGTGTTCGAGCTCGTCATACCCAATAACAACCCCTGCGGGAATGTCGTGATACTGTATCGTCTCTGCGAACATCGTCATGACCTCGGCCTGCTCGCCACGCTCCCAATGGTCGAGGTATTTTCGCGTCAGGCGTAGAACGTCGGCGTCGCTGTCCATTTCGGTGCTCACTTCGCTGTCCGAGGGCGCGGAGTCCGCCTATCGGCTTGTTCTTTAAGGTCAATCGCCTCCAATCATACGCTTATTTCAGCCTGCGGCAAAACGTCCAGCGCACCTAGTGTCGAACGCGCTGGGTCATTCGCCCTTTAGGCGTCTGTCTTATCGATCCGCCGTCCAATATCGACGAGGCGTGAGGCTTGTTCGACCAGGAAAGGCGCCTCGTCGAGCGCCATGATAATGGTCAGCACATAAGAGATTGCCGCGAACACGTCTCCGGCTTGGACGCCCGGCTCGCTTGTTATCTTCAAAATAACGAACATGACGGCGCCGAACATTAAAAGGTCCGCCGCCGCCCAGGTGCGCGCTTGCGCGTCCGACAGCCAAATCCGCCATCGCGCCCAGGCTTTGTAATGCCGTCGAACCCTTTGGCGTCGTCCGTCTTCTATGGCGTCGACCTCCCGCTCATGGCGATTATTGAGGCGTATGCTCAGCGCGAGCGATTTCCGTCCGTAGAGAAAGTAAAGAATAAAGATAGGAATCAAGAGAAGCGCCATCACGGCGCCGGCCTGCACGTCATAGATAAAAAGCATGAAAACGCCGCCGATCAAATTGATGAGGGCCGTCGCGACCGCCTGCACTTCAAATTCGAAAAAGTCGACCGCCTCGCGCGCCATCACGGCCCTTGCGGTGACTTCGCCGGTGGAAACGCCCGCTTTGCGTTGGCGCACCACCATGCCGCCCGTGACTTCGCTATAGACTTTGGCGAAGAGACGCGTGTCATAAAGCTGGCGTGCGGTGCCCGTCGCGATATGGAAGATCCAGATGCCGGCGAAGGGCGCAAGGCTCACCCAGCCTTCACCAGCGATAAGGCCGTTAATGGCGAGGCCGATGGTGAACGGGTAGAGCAGCTCAAAGACGTTTTCTATGAGCGCCAGGCCGTAAGTGAAGGCGATACGCAGCTTAAACGGACGCACGGCGTCGAAGAGTTTCGCGCCTTGCTCAACCGTTGGTGTTTTATCGCCGGCTGGCGTTTCCAGATCTTGTGACTTTTCCGTCATCGCCGAATGCCCTCCGTCGTTCCGTGGTCACCCTCGGCCTATGAGCGGCTACGCCACGTTTGATCTGCACTATCGATGAATTTCAATCTTTGCAAAAGGGCTGATCGCAAGAGCGGTAGGGGCCTTTATCGGCTGCGCTGCCTGTCGCGATAGATCTCCGGCTGCAATTGCGCTTAAGCTTTATCTCGTGTTTTGCTTATGCGGTGAGGGGCAAATGAAGACGCTCAATGGTCGCGTGGAATCCGTACACGTTGGAAATGAAGGCCGTCTGTCGAAAGAGAAGCGGACGTCGATTGAAATGGCGCTCGACGGTATTGTCGGAGATCGGCATCGCTCGTTCGAGCGAGAAACGTGGGCCTCCGGCGATAAGCAGCCGGCTGGCGTTCGGCGACGAAATGAACGCCATTGGTCGGCGGTTTCGCTCGAAGAA
The DNA here is from genome assembly GCA_039814575.1 of Pseudomonadota bacterium. GTDB lineage: Bacteria > Pseudomonadota > Alphaproteobacteria > Caulobacterales > Parvularculaceae > MED-G105. Next base: position 44,738 of record JBCCAY010000001.1, on the reverse strand, counting down.
CTCGCCCTTATCAGTGAGGAGATGAACCTTGCGGAGCTTTTGACCGCGGAAACGCTCGGCGCAAATCTGTGCGTTAGCGGCGTGCCGGAGCTTTCACGCTTGCCGAAGGGCAGTATTCTGAAGTTCCCGTCCGGCGCTGAACTTGTTGTCGAAGAGTACAATCCCCCATGCAAAGACATGGGTGAAAGCATCGCGGCGGCGTACCGGACAAAGGACGGCGACGCGCCTTCTTGGTCCGCCTTCCCGCAGGCGGCGAAACTTTTGCGCGGCGTTGTCGGTGTCGTCGAAGTCGCGGGCGTCATCACCGCCGGCGATGCGGTCATGGTGAGCGTATATGAAACCCCGGAATGGCTTCGGCGCAGCGATTAACCAAGCGGTTTTCCAGCAATAAAGATCGGCGCGGGCAATCGGCGACTGAGATCGATGATTGCACCGCGTTCGCGCTCCCGCTAAAATGTGATCACGTATAAGCGTGAATTTGGGTGTGGCTTTCCTACCAGATGTGTCGCCGGGTCCGGCGATATTGGCCTCGTCGAACGCTGATTCACTATGTGGGACGGATCGTAGAAGGGCTTATGATGAAGATCGTTCAAGCCGACCTTGCCCTTGTTGATGAGCTAGCGCCGCTCTTGGACGCCTATCGTCAGTTCTATGAGCAACCCGCCGATCTAGAAAAATCGCGATCATATCTTCACGACCGATTGGCGAATGATCAGTCCGTGATTTTCTTAGCGCGCCTTAACGGCGCGGCGGCTGGTTTCACGCAGCTTTATCCGACGTTTTGTTCGGTCGCCGCCGCGCCCGTTTTTGTTCTCTACGATCTCTTTGTTGCAAGTGAAGCGCGCCGGAAAGGCGTCGCGACGGCCTTGATGGCGCGCGCGCAAGACTTCGCGCGCGGCGCCGGCGGAGCCTGGCTGAAACTTGAAACGGCTGTGACAAACGCGCCAGGGCAAGCGCTCTATGAAAAAATCGGCTGGGAACGCGATAATGATTTTTACACATATCATTACGATCTAGCGGATGAACACGGGGCCGCTTAGCAGTATGACGATCGCTTCATCAAAGACATATGACGCTATTGTCGTTGGCGCCGGACACAACGGACTTGTGAACGCTGCATTCTTGGCGAAAGCGGGGTTGGATGTCCTTGTTGTTGAAAAGAATGATCACATCGGCGGCGCCACGGTCAGCCGTGAACTACATGAAGGCTGGAAGTATTCAAACTGCTCGTATGTTTGCAGCCTTTTTCGCCCCGAAATCTATCAAGCGCTCGATCTTGGCCGTCACGGACTGGAAGTCGTGCCGATACAGGGCGGCGTCACCTTTATGCAGAATGGCGATTATTACGGTAACTACCACCATCATGAGGTGCGCCGTCGCGAAATAGCGCGCCATTCCAAACGCGACGCTGACGCCGCCATTCGCTTTGATGCCGATTTGATGAAATGGTGTCGTCTCATTCGCGGCATGCTGCTCAGAACGCCGCCGGACCCCGCCTCCTTGAAGCCGCGCGACGCCATGGAGTTCGCGTTTTTGCTGAAGAAGTTTTACGAGCTCTCCGAAAGCCAGCTCTATGAGTTCATTCGCTTCTTCACAATGTCCATAGCGGACTATCTTCAGGAGTATTTCGAGCACGACGCTATCCTTGCGCACTATTCCGGCGGCAGCATTATCGGAACAGGCCTCGGCGTTTATTCTCCCGGTACAGCCTATGTATTGTTGCACCACGCCATGGGCGATGTTGACGGCAATGTCGGCAATTGGGGCTTCGCCCGCGGCGGCATGGGGTCGGTGGCGAAGTCTATCGCCTCGGCGTTTCAATCCTATGGCGGCGCCATTCGCACGAACGCGGAAGTCGCGACGATTAATGTGTCAGGCGGACGCGCCACGGGCGTGACGCTGGCGTCGGGCGATGTTCTTGATGCGAAGCTCGTCGTCTCGAACCTCGACGCGAAGCGAACGTTTTTGCGTTTGATGGACGAAAAAGACGTGTCGCGGGCGCTGCGTCGCCGTGCGGAAAACTTTAAGATCAGAGGCTCGTCCGGCAAGGTGAATATCGCCCTCGACGGCTTGCCGACATTCTCAGCGCTTCCGAAAGGCTCGCCCTTAACGCTCGGGCACATGCATTTTAGTGATTCATTGGAGCGCTTAGAACGCGCCTATGATGATTGGAAAGATGCGCGCTGGTCCGCCGATCCTTATACGGATACGCTCATACCCACCCAATTTGACCCGACGATGAGCCCGCCGGGCAAGCACATGATGACGGTGTTCGTGCAATATTGCCCTCTAGAACCCGAGGGCGGATGGACGGATGAAAAGCGCGACGCCTTCGGTAAAACCGTCATTGACCAAATCAGCGACTATAGCCCTGACTTTAAAAATATGATCGCCCATGCGGAAATCCGCACGCCGCGCGAATTAGAGGCGGAAGTGGGTCTAACGGAGGGCAATATCTTTCAAGGCGAGCTAACGCTCGACCAGCTTCTGTTTAACCGTCCATTCCCGGGTTACGCTCAATACCGCGGCCCGGTGAAGGACATGTATATGTGCAGCTCTTCAAATCATCCGGGCGGCGGCGTTATGGGAGCGCCGGGGGCTAACGCTGCGCGGGAGATATTACGCGATCTAAAGCGCGATGATACGACGCCGGAGGATTTCGGCGATGACTAAGCGGCGGGCGGTCGTTATTGGCGGTGGTCATAACGGCCTTATATGCGGCGCCTATTTGGCGAAGGCTGGGTTCAAAGTCACGGTGTTTGAAGCGCGGGATGCCGTGGGCGGCGCCATTGCGCGGCGCGAATTTGCCGACGGTTTCTTCGCGCCGGGCCTCGCGCACACGACCCATGTTTTCCAAGGCGTCGTCGATGATCTTGCCATTGTGACGACGGCGTCAGCGGAGGCGGCGGAGACCATCGCGCTTGATCGGGAGGGTGCGCATCTCACGCTCACCGACAACGACGTTGAGGGCGCCGGGCTCCCCGAAGCAGATCGCACCGCTTATCGGGATTTCGTCAGCGAATACGCTTCTTATGCTGATGCATTGACGCCCCTACTGACGAATGCGCCGCCGCGCCTAAAGAATTTTGATCGGCGGGACGGCGTGACGCTTGCGAAAATCGGTTGGAAGCTGCGCTTCGGTCTTGGCGGCGATCCGATGCGTGAGTTTTTGCGCGTCGGCGGTATGAACATCTATGATATTCTCAATGAAAAATTCGCAGATGAACGACTAAAGGCCGCTATAGCTCTTGATGCTGTGATGGGCCATCACATGGCCCCGCGAACGCCCGCAACAGTGCTCACTTATCTGCAACGCCGATTTGCGCGGCAAAAGGGCGTCGCTGTATCCGTCGCCGCGCTCCAAGACGCGGCGGTCCGTGTGGGCGTTGAAATCCGAACGAACGCCAAAATTGACCGCGTGATCGTGGAAGACGGAAAGGCGCGGGGCGTTGTTCTCGCGAGTGGAGAAACGTGCGACGCCGACATCGTCGCATCGAATGCTGACGCTAAGTCTACGTTCCTCAGACTGGTCGGCGCCCGCGCCCTTGATGGGCTATTCGTTCATCGTATCAGTAAGACGCGTACGAATGGTGATGTTGCTAAGATTCATTTAGCGTTATCTGCCGCGCCGCCCTTTAATGGCTTGTCGCCTGATCGTTTGAACGCGCGCATGGTGATCGCGCCGACGCAGCAATATGTGGAGCACGCGTTTAATGCGTCGAAGTACGGCGCGTTCACTGAGCGCCCTGTTTTGGAGATCATGACGCCGTCAGCGATTGATACGGGCTATGCGCCATCGGGCGCCCATGTTTTATCCGTAAACGCTGCTTACGCGCCCTGCGCGTTAAAAGGGGGGTGGGAAAATGACCGCGAAGCGTTCTTAGAAGCGGTTCTCAACGTGCTTGACGAATATGCGCCAGGGCTGAAGCGACTTGTCCAGTCGCATGAAATCCTGACGCCTGTTGATATTGAGGCGGAATACCATATGTCGGGCGGCCATTGGCACCATGGAGAAATGGCGATTGACCAGTCGTTTATGATGCGACCGGTTCATGGCGCGGCTCAATATCAAACCCCCATTGAAGGTCTTTATCTTTGCGGGGCCGCGGCGCATCCTGGTGGCGACGTCACCGGACTGCCCGGACGAAACGCCGCCAAGCGCGTTATCGACACGCATTAAATCAGTGAAACCATGACTGACATCGATTTCAAAAAAATCCTTCGCCACTCGCCCTACTATGAGCGTTTGGAGCCTCATAGCCAAACCCGAAACTGGATGGCGTGGAACGGCTATAAAACGCCGCGCGTGCTTGATCAGTTGGCGTCGGAATATTTCGCGATCCGCAGTGCGTGCAGCATCATGGACCTAACCCCCATGGAAAAATACCGCATAACGGGCCCCGACGCGGCGGACTATCTAAACCGGCTCGTCACGCGTGACGTTTCCCGGTTAAAGCCCGGCCGGGTCACTTATGTTGTTTGGTGTAATGATGAAGGCGACGTCATTGACGACGGCACAATCTTCCATCTCTCGGAGGGCGTCTATCGTCTGTGCGCCCAGCACCATCAGCTCGACTGGCTTATGTTGTCAGCGATCGGCTTTGACGTCTCGATTGAAAAAGAGGCCGATGACGTGGCGGCGCTAGCGGTGCAGGGGCCGACGTCCTTTGCCGTGCTCTCCGCCGCCGGCGTTAATAGCCTTGATGGGCTGAAGCCTTTCGGTATTCAGCATACTAAGTGCGGCGGCGTTGACGTGACCGTATCCCGTACGGGGTTCACTGGCGATTTAGGGTATGAGCTATGGACGGCGCCTGAGAACGCCCACGCTTTGTGGGACGCGATTTTTTCGGTGAAGGAGCGCGGCCTCTATGACGTTAAAGTCATTGGCCTTGATGCATTGGAAATGGTTCGCATAGAGGCAGGGTTCTTGATGCCGGGGTGGGATTTCAACACCGCCGACACGATTGTGCGCGCCGGTCGTGGACGCTCGCCGTTTGAACTCGGTCTTGAGTGGATTGTCGATCTCAAGAAGCCTTACTTTACGGGAAAGAAAGCGCTCACTCAGGAAAAGGCGCGTCGCCCAGAAAGGCGGCTTTTGAAGCTCGTCATTGAAGGGAACAAATCGCCCGCCAATTCGTTTCTCTTTGATCGCAAGAATGGTCGCAATATTGGCGCGGTGATGTCGACGATTTGGTCGCCCATTTTAAAGTCGAACCTCGCTTTTGCCGATGTTCGGTACAAGAACGGCCAGCCGCCGGCCGAGATTTGGGCGGAAATCTATTACCAGAAAGAGCTGCAATGGAACGTTTCTTGGGCGCGCGGGCGAATTGAAGAGAAAGCCTTCTGGTCGCCGGAAAGACGAACTGCGACGCCGCCGGCTTGGACCCAATAAGCGATGGTGATCTGATTTATGCCAAACGTTCCCATCACAACTGCTCTACGCGTGGCCCATCGCCTTGCAAGCGCCGCTTCGACTGTCTTAGCATAGTGTGAAAAAGAGGATCGTATGCGCCTTTCCATCAGAGCATTGACGAGCGCCGCGCCGGACACGCCGGGCGTTCTTACCAGGCGGTGTCTTCTTGACTGAGGGGCGTGACGCATCGCCGACGTCTTCTGCTCCGCCGTCTTCTGTTCCGACGTCTTCTGTTCGGACGTCCGGCACCCCGACCGTGCAAGCGGGGCAGGGGCATACATTCAGTCCCCTAAAATGGGGTATATACGCTGTTCTTTCCCTTAATCTCGTTTACTATCTGTACGAAGATATGATGTCGGCCAGCCACACGCTGACGGCCGACTCAACATTCATGCAATGGATGTCCAATTACGCTCAGTCCTTGGACGCGGTGTCATGGATCATGTTGATCCTCGTTTATGAACTGGAGACTTATTGGCTGGACGACGACTTTGACAACAAACTTGTCGAAGGCGTGATGTTGGCGGTGAAGATCGCCTTCGCCGTTCTCATTTTGCAGACGAGTTACGCTTATACTGTCATTGTGGCGCAGCTGCAGGATATTAAGCCGCTTACGGAGATTTCAAACCTCTGCGCCCTTGCAGGGCAAGATCTCTCGTTTCTGAGAAACCTTCGATATACGGAAGTGACGCCGGAGACGTGCGCGTCCATTCCCAATGTTGGAACGATTTTCGAACTACCGAAAGAACCGGTAGTGACGGATGTTGCTGGGCGCGCGGAACACGCCGTCCTCAGCATTGTCGATATCTTTGAGAACTACGCCTGGCTGATTATTCTCGCAATGACGGAGCTTGGCGTTCGTCTTCAAGATCGCGGCGTGTACCAAGGGCCGGCGATCGTTTGGACCAGTCGTATTAAGTATGCGAGCTACGCCGTCATTGTCGTCGCGTCAGTTTATTGGATCACAAAAGGGCACTTCATCTATGCGTGGGATGAATTTGTTTGGATCGCCGGCTTCACGATGCTCGACAATAATTTGCGCGAATGGCGCGAAGATCTCGCGGAAGAAGCCACAATGACGGCTCCCGCTTAAGGGCGTTGATTGCTGCGGCGCTGACCCATTCCGAATAAGCGTGCTGGCGCGCTAGGCGCTGATCTCGTGTTTATGCGCGACACTGAGAACGCTGTCGCGCAAAACGCCAACCATCTTATCAATGTCATCACGCGTTAAAATGAGCGGCGGCGATATCACGTTCAAATGATCCATGGGACGCACCATCAATCCGCGCCGTCCGCATTCATTGGCGATCGCGGCGCCAATGCGCACCTCGTCCGGCAAGAGTTCTTTTGTTTGTTTGTCGGCGACATATTCCACGCACATCATAAACCGGCGACCGCGGACATCGCCGACAAGAGGCAGGTCCAGAAGCGTTTTCAGCTGTTCTTCAAGGTAAGCGCCGACATCCTGCACATGGGCGCAGATCTGTTCGTTTTCGATGATCGCGATGTTCTTCAGCGCTGCGGCGCATGCGACCGGATGGCCGGAATAGGTGAAGCCGTGCTCAAAGCAAGCGTCGGCGTCTGGTGCGTTGATGACGTCGAAAATTTCGTCCGTAAAAAGTGTTGCGCCGAGGGGAATATAGCCTGACGTGATCCCCTTAGCCGTGACAATCATGTCCGGTTGGACGCCGAATTCATCGACCGAGGCGAACATATGGCCGAGGCGGCCAAACGCTGTCACCACTTCATCGATGATGTAGAGAATGTCGAGGTCTTTGCAGCGCGCGCGAATGCGCTGCAAATAACCGCGCGGCGGCACGATCACTCCGCCCGATCCTTGGATGGGCTCTGCGATAAAAGCGGCGACATTCTCCGCGCCGAGGGAGTCAATTTTCGCGTCAAACTCCGCTATCAAACGATCGCAAAAGGCGTCTTCTGTCTCATCGGCCGGGCGTCGATAGGTGTTCGGCTCTGACAGATGATGGATGATGTCCTCGACATAGTGAAACGGGCTGTCTTTGGCGCCCCATCGTCCACCGAGGGATGCGCTGAGATAGGTGCTGCCGTGATAGGCGCCTTCGCGCACAATGATATGTTTTTTGTGTTTCTTGCCGCGGCGGGCCTGATAATAGTGCGCAAGCCGAATGGCGGAATCGTTGGCGGCCGAACCGCTTGAAGAGAATATTACATGGTTGAGCGAGCCCGGAGAGAGCTGCGCCAATTTCCATGCAAGTTCCGCCGCTTGCGGATTAGATGTGTCGTAGAACGTCGAGAAATAAGGCAGCTGCGCGGCCTGAGCGGCCATGGCGTCAGCGATTTCTTTGCGACCATAGCCGACATTAACGCACCACATGCCGCCAATGCCGTCTAGATAGGCTTTGCCGTCAATATCGTAGATGTATGCACCGTCGCCGCGCGCGATGATTAAGGGGCCGGTCTCGCGGAAAGAGTCGAATTTTTGCCACGGATGCAAAAAATGCTCTTTGTCTTTTGCTTTGAGCGTATCGACATCGAACGGCCCTACGTCTACTGACGTATTCATTGTGTTCATTGTTTCGCACTCATCCGTTTGAGTAAATTGACGATTATTCCAACACCGCTCATTGCGCGGTCATTATGAACGGCGCTGTTGTGCAGCAAGGCGATAGGACCATCGGTCCGGCGATCTTCTGACGGCCTTGAATTTACTGGAAGAAACAATAATATTATTTGAGCGCTCAGTCAAATCTAGGAATCTTTCGCCGCCATTGTGGCGCGCGTCGTTTTCAAGGTGAGGCAGCCCCTCGGTGAATGCGAAACGAAGAGGCGGATAATACGATGTCGACGCCCTATCCCGGTCCGAAAACCCGCGCCGTTTTAGAGCGCGGTGCCCCGCTTTTCTTGAACGGCCTTCGTTATGAAGCCGCGCAAAAACAAGCGACGCGCCGCGGTTTTCGCGCTGCGGGTCAGCTTCTCGTTGATCGCGCGGAAGGCGATTATGTTTGGGATCTCGACGGCAACCGTTTGATTGATTTTCAAAATGGCTGGGCGACCAACCCCCTCGGCAACGCCCACCCTGAAGTGATCGAGGCGGTGCATGAAGCCCATCAACGGTACGGCTTCCACTATGATCATCCGCTTCGATACGAACTGGCGGAAAAACTCGCGGAGATTATGCCGGGGCGGGCGCTTCCGCGCTTTAGTTATGAAGTGTCCGGAACAGAAGCGGCGGAAGCTGCGATCTATATGGCGATGTGTTTCAAGCGCCGCCGGCGCTTCATTACGTTCAGCGCATCTTATCATGGCAATAGTATTGCTATGAAAGCGGCGAGCGGCGGCGATCCACATCTTAAGCCCTATCTCGAAGGGTGGAGCGGCGGCGCGATTTGCGCGCCTTTTCCGTTCAGCGATCATCTGCCGCCCGACATCGATGAAGCGACCTATTCAGACTACTGCCTTTGGTATCTGGAGAACCATATTCCCCAATGCGTGGCGAAGACAGAGGATATTGCCGCGGTGATTATTGAGCCGGGCCTCGCTGAGGGCGGCAATTGGATTCCCAACAAATCGTTTTTGCAAGGCGTACGAGACATCTGTACCCGGAATGATTGGTTGATGGTCGCCGATGAAGTCCTCACGGGACTTGGTCGCACCGGAAAGATGTGGGCGGTGGAGCACTATGACGTCGTTCCCGACATTTTGGTTGTTGGGAAAAATCTCTCCGGCGGCATCGAGCCCTGCGCCGGCGTCGCCGCGCGGGACGACATTCTAGGCGATAACCCAGAATTCACCGCGGGTTCCACCTTCGCAGGAACGCCGGCGGGCTGCGCTGCGGGGCTCAAAACGCTCGAGATTTTCGCGCGTGACAACGTCATTGAGCACGCCGCTCAACTTTCGGCGATCGCTGCTGAGATAATGCGTCCGTGGGAGGAGAAATACGAGATCGTTCGGCAAGTGCGGGGCAACGGCCTTCTGTTAGGTGTTAGCTTTCAACCTTTAGAAGGCGACGTTGATGCTGAGGATTGGTGGTACGCCCGGGCCGTTCGCAGTCACATGTTAGCGGCCGGCGTTTGGGCGATCAGCGATCGTGAGAACACGATCAGGCTATATCCCGCGCTCACCATGCAAGAGGCGACGCTGCGCGAGGGGCTCGCGATCATGGAAGCGGCGATAGAGCGAGTGTGTCGTGAGGGGCAAACCGTCGGCGATAGTCCAGCGTGGCCGACCGGCGTCGCCGGGTTCTAGACGTATCCTCGTTGCACTAGACATTAGAAGTCAGCCGGCGGCGTGGTGCTTCGGCGCGGGTGATTGAAGACGGGACGATCAATAATCCGTACCTGCTTCATCAGCCGCTCCCAACGCAATTCGCGCTGCAGATATATTTCAATCCATAGGTCTTTCGCGGCGTCTTGATAATGGGGCGCCTCGAGCCAGGCGAGGGCGATGTTTCGCTTCGTCGTTGGCGACCACAGCGCCGAGGTCGTCATGCCCACTTCTTTGTTCTTGCGATGATAGATAAGCGAGCCATCCGCCGGTTTATCGCCATTGATCTCGATCATGACGAGCTTCTTCTTCGGCGCGGTCTTTGACAGAGCCAAGAGGGCGCGTTTGCCGTTATAGTGCGGCTTATCGAATGAAACGAGCCAATCGAGCCCAAGTTCAAATGGTGTGACGGCGCGGTTCGTACGCAGCAATTGGTTTGCCGGCAAAAAATCTGTATGGGGCAGAATAAAACCAGCTTCGATGCGGACCATTTCTAAAGCTTCTGAGCCCATGGCGCGAACGCCGTGCAAACCCGCCGCCTCAACAATACCGTCCCACAGGGCGAGGGCGTTTTGGTTATCCGTCCAAAGCTCATAGCCGAGATCGCCGGTGAACCCGGTGCGCGATATACGCAAATCAAATCCGTTGAGCTGGAAGTCTTTCACGGCGAAAGGCCGCAGTGTCTCGACGCCGCCTACGCCGAGTGTCTTCAAAATGCTGCACGATGTCGGCCCCTGTAGAGCGAGCGCTGCGATTTCGCCAGTGACATCGCGGACTGATACGTCACAGCCCCAAGCCGTGTCGTTGAGCCAAGCGAGTTGCGGGTCTTGGCTGCAGAAAATGAAATCGTCCGGCCCGTATCGAAAAATCGTGCCGTCATCGATGACGCCACCTTCTTCGTCGCACCAAACGGCGTAGCCGACGCGTCCAGGTTTCAGCTTGCGCACATCACGCGTCACTAACCGATTAAGCACGCGCTCCGCATCGGGGCCCGATATATGGAACTTGCACATGGGCGTCAGATCAAAAAGCGTTGCTTGACTGCGCGTCGCAAAATACTCCGCCTCCACCGTATCGAGATGAGAGGGCGCGGCGTATCCGTTCCAATTCTCCCAGCTTTGATAATGGTTCAACGCCGCGAGGCGCTCATAGAACGGCGTCGGCATAACGCCCAGCGGCATATCCGGGCGGACTGGTGCTGGGGAGGGCGCGATCGCCATGGGTTATCCTCGCTCTTTCAAGATGCGTCCGGCGGCGTTCCAGCCGGGCGCGCCGGAGATGTCGCCGCCTGGGTGAGCGCCGGCGCCGCATAAGTAAAGGCCGTTCACCGGCATGTTGTATTGCGATGCGCCATGGAAGGGACGCACCATGAGCATTTGATCGATCCGAAGCTCGCCATGGTGCCAATGGCCGCCGGTGACGGCATACGCCGCTTCGATATCGTTCGGCGTGGTAAGGGTTTGATCGGTGATATTGCTAGCGAACCCCGGCATCGCGTCGTCTAGGACCGACGTTACCGACGCCTCGAGCGTCGCCCGCGTATCGGTCGTCCATCCGCTATTAACATCATGGGGCGCGTATTGCGCTGTTGCAGAGAAGCGCCATCCCGACGGCGTTTCCGAGAAGATTCCCTCAAGGGCCGGGCGCGGCGGTAGGTCGCCATACTTCGCAGCGTTAAACGCGCGTTCGACATACCGCATATCCGGCGCGATCACGATACGATCGTGTTTGTTTCCGCCAACAAGAACGTTTTCATCTGGCGGCTCGGAGAGCTCAAAGTCTATCCGCGCCACCATGCCGCGCGTCGCCATATTGCGGATCCTACGCACCATCTCTGAATCAAGATGGTCGACCCCCAACAAGTCGATCAGCGTCGTGCGCGGCGCTGCGTTTGACAATACGAGCGGCGCGCGCGCCTCGCCGCCGTCTTGGAGGGTGACGCCTTCAACTGAATCTTTGTCGCTGACGAGTATTTTTGAAACAGGCGTGTTCAGACGAATTTCAACGTCTGCAGCGGTTGCGGCCTTCGTCAACGCATCGACGAGCGCCGCTGTGCCGCCTTTGGGTAGGGCGCGGCGCCCAGGCGCGCCGGCGCCGCGGGCCGCCATTCGATATAAGAGCGAGAGAACGGTTCCGGGCGAGCGCGGCGCCATGGCGGAGCCGAGCGTTGCATCCATCGCTAGCGCGCCGGCGAGGGGGCCATCGCCAATTGTGTCTTCGGAAAGGTCCCAGACATTTGAGAGGATGATGCGCAGGAGTTCGCGCATATCCGTTTTGCCGAGGCCTCTGATGGCGAGACCGAGCTTTGCAAGACCAAAAGCATCTTGGCGGTCGCCGTCGCGAAAGCGCGGTGGCGGTTGCAACAGCATCCCCCCCAACGCGCTTGCATAGCGTGTTAACTGCCCGTGTAAGTCTCCGTAAGCGGATTGAACAGCTTTCTCAACGCCATCGACATGAGCGCCGTCAATTAGGATCGGCGCTGCGCCGCCGAGAGCTATGGTGTTCAAAGGTTTCTCATAGCGTAAGCCGAACTGCGCAAGGCCCAGCGCTGCTTCAATCTCTGGACGCAAACCAAACGGCAGCGTCGCCAATGGCCGGTCGCCGCCAAGCATTCCGCCGGCTGCGCTGCGCGCTTCAAGCACCAGGACGCGTTTGCCGAACTTAGCGAGGCGCGTCGCTGCGATGAGCCCGTTATGGCCAGCGCCGATGACGATGGCGTCATAGCGATCGGCGTTTGTTGGAGTGTTTCCGCCTGTCGTCACGCAGCGGCTCCAAGGTCAAGCTTGCGGCCTTTGTCGCGCAAGATTTCGCGCGCTGCATTGGCGCCGGGCGCGCCCATGACGCCGCCACCCGGATGGGTCGATGAGCCGCACATATAAAGCCCTTTAATCGGCGAGCGATATTGGGCGTAGCCGGGAACCGGCCGGTTGAACAGCAACTGATCGAATGTCAGCTCCCCCATGAAAATATTGCCTTCGCTCAAGCCGACTTCATTCTCGATATCGAGGGGGGTGCGCACTTCCTTATGCACGATCAAATCACGGAAATCGGGGCTAGATTCAGCTATTTTTGAGATAACGCTCTCGGCGAACGCTTCGCGTTTCTCATCATCCCACGGACCGTCGGCTAACTCGTATGGCACGTACTGCACAAAGACGGTGGCGTAGTGTTTCCCGGGCGGCGCCATGGTCGGATCGATTTGCGTGGGGATGAGAAAGTCCACATAGGGTTCGGCCGACCAACGACCTTCTTTCCAATCGTCATAAGCGCGCTCGATGAACGCCATGTCGTCCATGAAATGAAGATCGCCTCGCAGGCAGTTGGACGTGGGCGAGACGCCGTTAAAGGTCGGCATGCCGTCGAGCGCGATATTGAGTTTTCCCGACGAGCCGCGAAAACGATAGCGTTTCACGCCCTTGATGAAATCCGTCGGCAGCTCTTTTTCGTCCATATGGTTGAGAAACGTCCGGCGCACATCCATGCCTGACACGACCGTCTCAGCATAGTGTTCGTCGCCGTTTTCCAACGCGACGCCGGCGATGCGGCCGTCGCGGGTGATGAATTGCTCGACGCCGGAACCTTTTTTTATAACGCCGCCGGACGCTTCAAAGCTCGCCGCCATCGCTTTGGTGATCGACCCCATGCCGCCGCGCGCGAACCCCCAGGCGCCGATTTCGCCGTCCACTTCGCCCATATAATGGTGCAGTAAGACATAAGCCGTCCCCGGAGAATAGGGCCCGAGGCCGGTGCCGATGATGCCCGAGCCCGCGATATGCGCTTTCGCCATGTTGCTTTTGATGTACTGATCGAGATATTCGGCCACCGACATCGTCCAGAAGCGGACGGTCTCAGCCATTTCGCGCTCGCCGAGATCGTGAAATCTCTTGCCGAGATAGAGGAGTTCCCCAATGTCGCGGGGATTAAATGAGGTCGGGTCCGGCGCCATCCTCATCAAGAGGGGTTTGATGAACTTGCATTGGCGTGACACGGCGAGAGAGAATTGCTGATAACCTTCCGCGTCGGCTGGGTCATGGCGGGCGAACTCTCGTCGTAATTGTTCCCAGTCGGAGGAATAGTTGAAATACTCGCCTTCGCTGTTGAACGTCGCGCCCCCTTCATAGGGGATGACCTGCAGTCCGTATTTCGGCAATTCCAGCGCGCGAATGATCTCCGGCCGCAAAAGTGAGCAGACATAAGAACAGTTCGAATACGTCCAGCCCGGTGTCAGAGATAGGCTGACGGCCGCGCCGCCGACATAATCGTTTTTTTCGATGATGAGCGTTCTAAGGCCGGCTTTTGCTAAAAAGCATGCTGTCGTTAGGCCGTTATGGCCGGCGCCAACGACAATTGCGTCATAGGTCATGATTTATCTCTTGGCCTAACATGCAATTCCAGCGTAAAGAAAATTGACCAAGAAGTCAAAAAAATCTGAGTAATTGCTCAGACAAAAGGCAGTGTGACGCCCGGTTGCATTTTCATGGTGAAGCCCATCGCTGATATCGCCGCCACTATTTCTCCGACAAGCCAGCGTATGCAGCGGCGGATCATCGACGCCGTTGTCGAGGTGATCGCAAAAGACGGACTGTCGCGAGCGACTTTGGCGCGCGTTGCTGAGACGGCGGGCGTCAGCCAAGGTGTTTTGGTGTTCCACTTCAACTCTAAAGAAGATCTGTTTGCGGAGACATTGCGTCGTTTTATCAATGAGTATGAACGGGCGTGGCGGCGCGCTGCGGCGGAACAAGACCCCTTGCAACGCATCTTGGCGCTTATTCGGGCAGATTTCAGTCCGACAATATGTTCACGGAAAAAATTGGCCTTGTGGTTCGCTTTCTGGGGCGAAGCGTCCGCCCGCCCGCTTTTTAACAAGATATGTGTCGAAGCGGAGTTGGCGCGGGGGCGCGCCATGGCTGAGGCCTGTCGCGCCTATTGCGGCGCTTTCTCCAAGGCTTACGCAGGGGCGAACGACCCCGCCTTTCTCGCGCATTGTATTGACGCCATGATCGACGGGCTCTGGCTGCAATTACACATGAACTGGAAACGGGTGAGCCGCGATGCGGCGCTTCGTCAGGCGGTTGATCACGCAGCGCTGCTTTTGCCTTATGGGCCGGGCGCCAAAAAAGCTTAACGCCGCCCACCCTCTCGGTAGGCGACAAACCTTTGCGATTGAGTTCCAGCCAAAACTGTGCGTAAATGTGATCACGTTCTGGCGATGCAAGCGTCCTGCGTTGCGGCGTGCGGCTGGATGGCGTCAGCGACAGGGCCTCGCGGCGCGAGTGTTTGCGCGACATACTGTGGGCATACAGTTCGGCATAAAGTGCGACCAGGTTGCGATGGGGACGAGGAAGCGACGGGAAAGACATGGATCCATCGGAGCTGAGCGCTTGGTTGAAAAGCCGACAAATTGCAGAGATCTATTGCGTCATTCCTGACCTCAGCGGCGCGGCGCGCGGAAAATCTATGACGCCGTCGGTCTTTTTGAACAGCATCAAGAATGACGGCTTACGTCTCGCTGAGCCCGTCATGACGATCAATATCTTTGGCGAGTATACATTTAACGACTATGTCCGTCGATCGGAGCGAGATATCTTCCTGCGAAGCGACTTTTCGACATTGCACCAATTGCCGTGGAACAAGGATAAAACAGCATGTGTTGTGTGTGACGTTTTCCATGCGGATGGAAAGCCGTTTCAACTGGCGTCGCGGGAGATACTCAAGACCGTAATCGGCCTTTACGAACAACGTGGATGGCGGCCGATTGTTGGTCCGGAAGTTGAGTTCTACCTAATCGCCAAATTCAAAGGGCATATCCTGGAGCCTGAAGCGCCGCTAGGTGTTTCGGGTTTATCGGAGTTTGGCCAACATTCCTTCGGCGTCGACTCAATCGATGAGTTCGACGATTTCTTTGAGGAGCTGTACGATTATTGCGAGCTGCAAGACATTCCGCTTGATACGCTCATCCATGAGGACGGCCCTTGCCAGTTTGAAGTCAATTTGAGCCACACCGACGCCTTGCGAGTCGCCGATCAATTGTTCCTCTTCAAGCGGGCGGCGCGGCACGCGGCTCGGCGTCATGACATGTTCGTCAGCTTTATGGCGAAACCTTACGGCGATGAATCCGGAAGTTCGATGCATTTGCATCAGAGTATTGTCGATGCGGACACCGGCAAGAACATCTTTGCGGATGATGACGGCGAAGACAGCACGTTATTTCGACACTATGTCGGCGGTCTGCAGTCCTATCTACGCGATGCGATGCCGTTTTTTGCGCCGTATACAAATTCCTATAACCGCTTTGAAGCGTATATGAGCGCGCCGACCAATGTTCATTGGAGCCGTGAAAATAGAACAGTGGGTTTGCGGGTGCCGGAAAGCACGCCCCAGGCGCGCCGCGTCGAGAACCGCATCGCCGGTTCCGATGTGAACCCCTATTTGGCCCTCGCCGCGACGCTTCTGTGCGGTTATGTCGGCATGGTCGACGGCATTGAGCGCCGGGCGGAGTTCGTCGGCAACGCTTACGAAGACACGGCGCGCGCCGTTCCGGATACGCTGACGGAGGCTGTCAAAGGCTTTCGCAAGTCGGAAATGTTGCGGAAATACCTCGGTGACGCCATTGTCGATACGTATGCGGATTTAAAAGAAACGGAATATGAGAACAGGTCTCGGATCTTAAGCCCCTGGGACGTTCAGTATCTCATGGTCAATGTGTAATAGCCGAAAATACGGTAGAGGACGCTGATGACAGACCTTGCGCGCACGCCCGCTGAATTATCCAACTACGGTAAGCATATTCAAGCGCTTGACAGCGCCCACCACCTTCATCCGTTTGCGGTTCACCATGAGTTACGGGAAGACGGCCCGCGCGTCATAACGCGCGCAGAAGGCGTATACCTTCATGATGCGGATGGAAACCGTATCCTTGACGGCATGGCGGGGCTTTGGTGCACGCAGCTCGGATATGGCGTTAAAGATCTCGCCGACGTCGCTCACAAGACGATGATGGAGCTTAGTTACTATAACACGTTTTTCTCAACGACGACGCCCCAAGTGGCGGAGTTATCGCGTGCGATCGCGGAGAAAACGCCGGACGGTCTTAATCAGGTGTTTTATGGATGCTCAGGGTCCGATGCGAATGACAGTGCGATCAAGCTGATTTGGTATTATTGGAACCTCAAAGGCCAAAAAGAAAAGAAGCACATCATTAGTCGGCATCGCGCCTATCATGGGTCGACGATGGCGTCGGCCAGCCTTACCGGCCTTTCCGACATGCACGATATTTTTGACCTACCGATCGAGCGCGTCCATCATATTGTGCCGACTCCGCATTATTATGAGTACGCTGAGAACGGTGAAAGCGAGGACGATTTCGCCGCCCGGTGTGCAGCCGCGTTGGAGGAAAAAATCCTTGAGCTCGGTCAAGATAAAGTCGCGGCCTTCATCGCGGAACCGGTGATGGGCGCGGGCGGGCTTATGTTGCCGCCAGCAGGATATTTCGACAAAATACGGAATATATGTGACAAATACAACGTTCTGCTTTGGGCGGATGAAGTTATTTGTGGTTTTGGCAGAACTGGAAGCTGGTTTGGTTGCCAGACCTTCGGATTCACGCCTGATTTAATGACGATGGCGAAGGGCATCACCAGCGGCTATCAGCCCTTATCGGCGGTGGTGTTGAATGACGAAATCGCCGGAACACTCGCCGCCGCCGATACGGAAATGGCCCACGGTCTCACTTATCATGGTCACCCGGTCGCTTGCGCCGTCGCCCTGCGGTCGATCGCACTTCTCGACGAGTACGATCTTATTGGTGAGCGCGGCAAGCGCACGGACGCTTACTTTCAAGAGAAGCTTGCAACGTTGAACGACCATCCAATCGTCGGGCAAACACGCGGCGTCGGTAAACTCGGCGCCATCGAGATTGTTAAAGATAAAGCGACCGGTGCGCGTTTCCCCAAAGCTTTAGGGGCGGGATCAACGTGTCGCGTACACAGCGTAAACGCTGGGCTGATGATGCGCGCGATCAACGACACGATGATCCTGTCCCCGCCGCTTGTCATTACGGAATCGCAGATTGACGAGTTATTTGCGAGCGCCCGCACCGCGCTCGATAAGGCAGCGGATGATTTGGCGGCGTAGATAAGATCGCCCCGTTCCTTTGAGTGCTTAAAAAGGCTGACTTGATAGGCGCTTCACCTGGTCTACTCGGTGAAGCACTTTTGGCTTTCTTGGTTCTCTTAATTGGTTTGTTAACGTCCTAAGAGGCGTCAGCAAGAGCGGGGATCGATTTCCGCAAGAGCAAATACATATAGAGATAGATCAGCATCGCCGTTAGGGACGCTAAGGCGCACATGACGAAGACGGCGTTATATCCGAGGTTCACCGCCAGAAGGCTGGCCGCGATATTGGGGCCGACAATTTGCCCTAATCCTTGGGCTCCGGGAATGAGGGCCGCGAACCGTCCGGAGTGATCGACATTGGCGATAGTCGCCATCTGGTAGACGTCGATAAAGATCCAAAGATAGTTGAAGGCGAAAATACTGATCGTCACGGTAAGGTTGTCGATGCCGAAGACGAGCATCCATACGATCATCGCATGGATGATCAATGTGCCGAGCAATGGCCGGGCTAGTCCGTAACGATTGCTGATGACGGTCGCCGTTAAACATCCGGCGAGACTGAACAATGACGCCCAAACGAGGACGCCTGAGACCCATTCCTGTGTCGCGGCGGTGTCGACAGTGGCGAGTTCGATATACGTCCAATAGGCGCCGATATTGATGTAGGTTGCGGTAATGGCCGCCAAGACGAGCCATGGCACATAAGCGGGTGCATGAATGGGTTCCACGCGGTCTGCATGGGCGTCGTTGTCGTCATCCGACAGAACGTCGACATCAACATTCAATGCGCTGTCGACGGCGCGTGGCGGTATCCAGCGAACAAACAATAGTCCCACAGCAAACGACGCGATGAAGACGCCGTATATGCCGTTCATCGATAGTTTCGGTAGGGCGTAAAGTTCAAGCGCTTGAGAGAACGCGAATGCAAAGAGGAGTATGTTAAAAGTGCGAGCCGGTTTTGACGTTGCGCCAAGTGTCGCGATAGCGACGCTTGTGAGAACGCCGGCGCCAAACCCTGAGGTGAGGCGCAACAGCAGTACTGTTTCATAATCGGTGAACACCATGCACAAGCCGTTTGTCGCCATCGCGAAAAGGCCTGAGATAATAATCAGTACTCGTCTATTATGCCGTGTGATGAGGAAGGAGGCTACGACAGCGCCGATGGACAGTCCGCCAAGGTCAGCGCCGGCGACCCGGCCCACTTGAGATTCTGTAAAGCCGAGCAGGTTTACCCACGCAGAGCTAATAACTGGAATGCCTACCAAAACCGCGTAACCGGCGAGCGCCAAATAGAGCGCGACGCAAATCGACCGCCAGTCATCGAAAACAGTTTTTTCGTGGTGTAGACGTCGTGCTTGTTCGGCCATGGCGCTTTCTTTGGTTGGGACGCTCTCAATAGGCGTGACGTCTCGTATAAAGATTAGCTTGAGTTTTCGGGGCGAAAAAGCGGCTCGATCAGGTTTCCGTGCTGTAAAAAAAGCCGCATCGAACGGAGGAGGGCGGCCAACTGTCTTACCCGTGAGAGCCGTACCTCATGTCGGCTGAAACATGCGTTCTTCATCAGAACGTGTTAGGTGAGCGTTCAGGCCGTATCCAGTTGGGCTTAGCAGTCAGCATCGTAAAGGAAGCGGAAATTGGCGCCTATAAAGCCACGCAAACGAAAACAACGCACAGAGAACGCCGCAATGCGGCGTCGACAAATTCTCGAGGCGACGCTTGCGTCCATCGAGGAGAAGGGGCTGTCGGGAACGACGCTCGCCTCCGTCGCGACACGCGCCAGGCTAAGCCAGGGATCGACCGTTTTCTATTTTGAAACCAAAGAACAATTGTTCACCGAGGCGTTTAGACTGTTGTGCGAGGATTATCGCGCGTCTTGGATGGAAATTTTCGACGCAGATTACGCTAATCCCCTTGAGCAATTGCTAGCCTTTATCTTTTTTGATCTTGATGAGGACGTTGGGCCTGACACGGGTACGACGGCTTGGTTCGCCTTTTGGGGGGAGGCGCGTACGCGTCCGGCTATCGCTGAAATCGCGGAAGGTCATACGAGCGATCGGTGTCGGGCCTTACGTATATTGACCGAAAAAGTTGCGGATAAGATGGCGACGGATCATTGGACCATCGACGCTTTTGTAAGAGCGATCGAGGCTCTGTGCGACGGGCTATGGTTGCAGGTTCACATCGCCAATCGCGATGAGGTGAAGCGCAATGCTTGTGAGACAATGGCGGCAGTGTTGAAGAGCGCCTTTCCCGGCGAACAAAAAAGAATCACCGCGGCGGTAAAAAGAATCGTCGCTTAAAAATAAAAAAGCGCCCGCAAATGCGGGCGCTTCTTATTCGTTAGGGATATGGCTCTAACGGTTCGTCAGAACGCCTTTCGAATATAAAGCGAGTATTCCCTTGGCCGTGCCGTATAAACACGATTGTCAGCGAACCGTGGCGGATTAAACAGCACCGGTCGCTCGTTCCATAAGTTGTTTACGGAGAAATTAATCGACCAATCATCCCGGTCAAATCCCATGCCGATCCGGCCTAAATCATAGGACGGCTGTATGCCGGGCGCTTCTAGCGTACCCGCAGTCAGCAGGATCGATCCGGACGTGCCGTTTCGTTGTTCCCCGACATAGGTGTAGTCGAACCTGATATAGGCTTCGCCGTCGAGGCTTGGCACGTCGAACCCTTTTTCGAGTCCTAAATTGAACTTCCAGTTTGGCGATAGTGGCAATTGCTCGCCGTCTTCGAGCACCGTTACAAAGTCTTGGTCTGGCACAAGCGGTGTCGCCAGTGTGACCGCCTCGGCGGATCGCGCGTCGATATAGGCCGCCGAGCCGTCGAATGTCAGCGTATCGGTGACGTCGAACGACCAATTGCCTTCAACCCCTTCGATAATCGCTTTACCGGCGTTCAGAATGATCGACGAGAAACCGAAGTCGAGGGTTGGGTCGGTGACATTGATCTGCAGATCACGCCATATCATGTGGTAGGCGGATAAATTTGTCGTCAGCCTGCCGTCGAGCCACTGCGATTTTAGGCCGATCTCATAATTGACCAGCTTATCTGACGTGTAGAGGTTCGGCGCCGTACTTGTGGGACGCAAGATGTTCGCGCCGCCGGTTCTAAAGCCCGAAGAGCGCGTAAAGTAAGCAAGCGTGTCGTCATTAACGTCATAGGAGAGCGTCACGAGCGTCACGAAACCATCGTCTGGGCCTTGCACCGAGAGCGGAACAAGCTCGCCATTGCTGTCCGTGAGGCAGGCGCTCAATTCATCGGCCGGGTCGACACGGTCGCAAGTGAAGACGAAATTGCCGTCATTGATAATCGTCAGATAGCGGTTGGTTTGGTCGATATCAAAATACCGCGCGCCGCCAAGCACGTTCAGTCGATCAGTGATGTCGAAGCCAAGCTCGGCGAAGACGGCCCACTGCTCGATTGTGTTGTCTGAAAGGCTTGCAAATAGCGCGGCTGGTTCGTTCGGCGTGTATCCGTAATAGTAGCCGTAATTGATGACATTCACATACGCGGCCAGCGAGTCCGGATAGCCCGATACTTGTGAGACGAACTCAAACCGGTCGTCGAACTTCTCGTAATAGCCGCCGGCCATCCATTGGACGGGGCTGCCTTCTTTCGATGTTAGGCGAATTTCCTGAGAAAAGCGCTGCGTTTCCTGTTCGTTTAAGGAAAGCACATTGGTGTCGGTGAATTCCGTCGCCACATAGTAGCTGTTATAGCCTGGCGTGAAGGACGTTATTCCGGCTTGATAGGCAGGATTGAGATATGCGGTTTCGCCGAGTTCAAATTCGGCGTTGGCGATAAGGCCATTCGCAAGCGTCGGCGACCAGTAGGCCGAGGCGTCAATCTGATAAACGAAGTCGCGGTCGAAATAGGTCGTTGATGATGTGAAGTCGGCGAAGCCAAGGTCGCCCTCAACTTTCAAAAGCGTCGCATACCACTCATCGCGGACAAACTCATCGTTAAACCGAATGGCCTGTAAATCACCGACGGCGGGGTTAAATGCGGGAACGCCATTGCCGTCGCTATCCTGCCACTGGACCATGGCGGTGACGGACCAGTTCTCATTGACGGCCCATTTCATCGTCGCGCGAACGCCCTGGGTGATATATCTGCCAATATCGTCCTCGGCGAGGCCGTCATTGCGGATATTGTTCCGGGTGATGCCGGATGCGCCAGGTCCGAAGACGGCGTCCACGGATGGGTCGTCTCCCGGCGCCAGGAAGGCGTGGGTCAGCGCCGACGATCCTTCTACAACATCGATGTAACCGCCTTCTTCAGCGCGCCATCCAGCGATGCGCAGAGCCAGTTTATCTTCAATGAGCGGAATATTGACGGCGCCGCTAATGTCATAGCTTTCATCGCCGTCTTCTAAAACCGAACCGCCCACCTCTAAGAAGCCGCCGAACTCGGAGAGGTTGGGGGCGACCGTCACATATTTCAGCGTGCCCGACTGCGAGCTTGCGCCATAGGTCGTCGGCTGCGGGCCGGACACCGCTTCCAAACGCTCCATGTCGACGAGGCGAATTTCTGGGTTCGCGCCGTCGAACTGCATCGGGATTTCGTCAAGATAAAGCGCGGAAGACGAGGTGCCGTTGAAGGTTTCAGCCGTCGTCGTCGCGCCGCGGAAAACGATGATGGTTTGTCCGGGTAGGAATTGAGAGTAGGTCAGCGACGGCAGGCGAAGGGCATAGTCTTCGAGAGATTTGAGCGCGCCTTTCGCTTGTTCCTCAGCGCCGAGCGCTTGAACGCTCAAAGGAACGTCTTGCAAGCTTTCAGAGCGTTTCCGCGCCGTGACGATAATCTCATCGCCGCGGTCAGCGGCCCCACCCGTCTCTTGTGCGAAGGTCGGCGTCGCGCCCAGCAATAGCGCTATGGCAGCCGTTGAAACGCTGCTTTCAAATGTATATTTCATCATTTCCCTCCCGACGCTTCGCCCGCACCCGAGCAGAATCTTTAATCTTCGAGATTATGTGATCGCGTTTCGCGGTGCAAGAAAAGCGATCAGACGGAGAGAATTGGACGTCAGCTGTTGCAGGAAAACCGCATTTTCCCTTGTGAGGGTAGGGTTTGTGCGCCGCCTTGAGTGCGATAACGAGTTGCAAATTGGCGATTTCGATTCCCTTGCGAATTAGTTAACCAGCGTGCGACGGCAGGCGGCGTTGATCGGAGCGTAAAACTTCTGCCTCAAGCTTCTTGACTGCATGGTTTGGCGTTGAAATGGTGCAATTAAATCAATAGGAAAGCGAATTCCGCGCGAGCGGAGCGAGATAGATATGGCGTCAGAGGAATTGGCGAAGCTCCGCGCGGTTTTTGCGCGCATTGTGGCGATGATCCAAGAGGGACGTCCGTCGGAAGCGGAGATTGTTGCGCGTCAAATTCTTGCGAATAATCCAAACGAGCCGAACCTCACCCGTCTCCTCGGCGTTGCATTATTGCGGCAAGGCAAGACAGAAGAGGCAGAGAACGTGCTGTCATTATGCGTAAAGCTGACGCCTAAACTCGCAGCGGCGCACGAGCAACACGGCGCTGCGTTAGCGGCGCTTGGTAGGCTGCCTGAATCTGAAGCGGCGTTGCGCACGGCGCTTCGGCTAGATCCCAAATTATCGTCGGCTTACTCGAAGCTGTCAAATGTCCTAGCTTTGCAAGGCAAGTCCGAAGATTCTCAGAACGCCGCTCGGCGCGTCTTTGAGCTTAATCCTTATACCGCGCAATTGAAAGATGCCCTGGCCTTGCAAAACGAAGGCCGACTTGAAGAGGCCCGCGCTAAGGCCCGCGACGTTCTTCGAAACGACCCAGACAATGCGAATGCACTTTATATACTGGGCGGCGTCGCCATGGCGCAGGAAGCGCACAATGATGCTGAGGCGCTGTTGCGCCGTGCGACGGAAGTTGCGCCCGATTTCGCCTTTGCGTGGGGGCAATTGGCGATGGCGTTGAACAAGCAACGCAAGTATGAAGAGGCGATTACGGCGGCCCAAAAAGCCTTATCGCTTGATCCGATGAACCCGGATTGGCCGAATCTCTTAGGTAATGTGAACCTTGTCGCTGGCGATGAAAACGCGGCCCTTGAAGCCTTTCAGCGCGCGGTGAAAATTAAACCGACGCATACCGGTGCGTTAATCGGGCTAGGGCATGTTTATAAGACGCTCGGTCAACAGGATCTCTCGATTGAGAACTATCGCTCGGCGGCGAAGACGCGCCCTGACATGGGCGAGATATTCTTTAGTCTATCCAACTTGAAAACCTTTCGGTTCGACGACGACGAGCTGCGCCATATGACGGAGATCGTCGATAGCGGAAAGCTCAACGCTGAATCGGAAGTCAATTTTTGTTTTTCCTTGGCGAAGTCTTTTGAAGACGACAAGGACTATGAAAAGGCGTTTTATTACTATCAGCGTGGGAATGAAACGAAACGTCCTCACGTGAAACATGATCCGGTTGAGTTTCAACGCTCTGCTGACGTATTAATGCAGACCTTCTCGAAAGAGTTTTTTCAAGCCCGCGAAGGCTGGGGCCATGACGACGCTTCGCCCATTTTGATTGTCGGTTTGCCGCGTTCTGGTTCGACTCTGGTGGAGCAGATTCTCTCAAGCCATTCAGCGATAGACGGCACGGCGGAGCTCAGCGATCTGCAGGAAATTGCGATCACATCAGGATCGAACCGGTCCGACGGCCTGTTTTATCCATTGTCGCTTCTCGATACGCCGAAAGACGTCATTGACGACCTGGGACGAGAGTATATTCGCGCGACTACGCGACATCGCCAGGGCGGCGCTTACTTTACCGACAAGCTGCCGAACAATTTCCCGCATCTCGGGTTCTTGCATTTGGTTTTACCGAAGTCGAAGGTGATCGACGCGCGGCGCCATCCGCTTGATTCCTGCTTTGGCTGCTTCAAACAGCTCTTCGCGCAGGGCCAGCCCTTTACCTACGACCTCTTCGATCTGGCGGAATATTATAAGACATATGTGCAGCTCATGGCCCATTGGGAGGAGGTGTTGCCGGGGAAAGTGCTACGTGTGCAGTATGAGGATAATGTCGCTGATCAAGAAGGGCAGGCCCGCCGCATGATCGATTTTCTAGGGCTTGAGTGGGAAGACCAGATGACGCGCTTCTATGAGACCGATAGGGCGGTGAAGACTGCAAGCTCAGAACAAGTGCGCCAACCGATTTATAGCCGGTCGGTGAATACCTGGAAGCGCTATGAAGCGCATTTGCAAGACCTCATTCTTGACCTGGAAGACGTCTTAGAAGCGTTGCCGTCTCATCTTGACCGCCCCGTTATTCCAAACGGGTAGGCGCGGCCCTCGTCAAGCTCAAAAAGGCCAGACTTCAAGCCCGTGAATGGCGTTGCGGATATCTTTAGAGAGCGCGACTGAGGCGACGGTTTTATTCCCATCAAGATCATGCAGCGTTATGGTTGACGGCGACGAACCGGCGGCGATGAGCGTGTCGGTGATCGGGCAAAGGCCGCGCCCGAACCCTTGGCGGGCAATGCGCGTGTCGTCTAGGCCAAGTCCGGTAAGCTCATTGTCAGGATAAACCGGGACGCCGAAAACGCGATTCCCCTCTGCGTCACGCGCCGCATAACGAACGCAATTGGCTTGCGTATCGTTCAACAGGACGCCGTTTCGGTAGGGTCGGGCGTTGTGGGAACCCTTCGGTAAGGTCGCGGTGACGCCGGTGGTTCGTCCATTATAAAAGATCAAATCTGTCTTTAAGCCGGAGACATACATTCCGCCGGCTGCGCAGTGCACATTGTTGATGTGCATCTTATTGAGCGGCATCGGCCCTTCATCGCTAACGGGGTTAAACTGCGAAACGTTGAGGCGTACGCCGTCGGTTCGCACATAAAGGCCACGCTCAAACTCATTTTTTTTGAGATTGAACATTAAGATGGAATCAAACGCTGTGGACGTTATGAACAGATGGTCGTGATGGCGCGTGATTTCATGGGCGTGCTTTAAGTATTGGTTGCGGTATGAGCCGACTAAGTTGAAATCGGGGTCATACTCGAACAATTCATCGCTTGCGGCGATGAAAATCCGTTTGTCGTAAATGGCGATGCCGCGCAGGCCACGGTCCCAGCCCCGACCGCGCCAATCGATATCCATCGTATTCCAATCGATGGGCTGGGCGACGGTGCGCTTTTCAAAATCTACAATATAGACGCCGCCATGGCTTTCGCCCTGTTGGCTGCCGCGGACAACGGACGTGGCGATAAGTTTAACCATGGGTGATGACGACGTTCTGTTCGCGCGCCACATCCGGCGCAATATAGTCGAAGATAAAAGTGATGCGGTCTTCTTTGCCGGCGTTGATCACGCTGTGGGTCTGGCGATTATTGATTTCATAAACCCGGCCGATTTCAAAGCGAAAAGGCCGCCCGTCAATCATGAAGCGTACCCGTCGATTTGTTGTGATGGGAATGTGAATGCGATGACCATATTTGAACGACGGCAGCGAATCGAAATGCGGCGCGATCGTCGCGCCGGCTTTGAGTTTCGCCGCCACGGCGCGTATTATTGTTCCGCCGGGTTTATAATGCTTGTCGATGATCTCATCCATGAGGGGGTGGGCGACGCTTTGCAGCCGCTCCCAGCCGGCTTCGCGTGTGACCGTCATCGCCGGCCATGTTTGGGATGCGAACAGCATGACGATCGACTCGGTTTGATTGTGGACCTCGTAATCATCCTGACGCTGACTTGATTCAAGCCATGCGGCGTCCTCTTGCGATAGGATCGCCTCCCTTAAAGGGGCGACGTCGAATTCGCCCCAGTCTTTTAAGGGAACGTCAATGTCCATGAGAGTTTCACCCCGTTTGCCCCAATAACTACGCCCACATCAGAGTGCGTTAACCTCATACCCGCCGTCTCTAAAGGGGCCGGCAAGCGGGCATTAAACGATACTACCATTGGGCGGTCGATCGGGCCAAGCCGGAAAAACGCCTCTAGTCGAAATCAGGTAAGAGACGTTCAGGCCGGGTTCGCGGCTTTGGTTAGCGTGTCTATATACCAGTCCACGAACGCTTGGAGCGTTTCTTCAAATTCGGGGTGGTAGGGGCCCGGCGTAAAGAACCGAGAATTGGCGCCGGCGCTATTGCGTTTGATGATGAATTCATCTTCCAGCGTCGTATTGTGCCACAAATCGGTTACGCGTTCGACGTCGTAGTCGTCGCCTTCTTTGGCGTCGCCATTGACGAACCAAACGATTTTCATGTCGCATTTGGTGAGCGCGCGCGGGATGAACCGATAAAGCACGCAGTGGTCAGGATAGTTCAGCATGAAGGTGAGTGGGCCGAACTGAAAATCGCCTGCGCCGCCGTCATATCCCTTCATCGCGCCCATTAAGGGGGCGACCGGTTTTCCGTCGTCGGACCCCGTCAGATAGCCGTCATATAGTCCGTATCGTGAGGCCGCGACGCAAGCGCCGAAGCTCTCTGCGTCTTTATAAATCCGTTGGTGTTCAACTTCGATGCCGGGCGCGCCAGTGATTTTCGGCGCGCGTTTCCACATCGCCTCGACCTGATCTTGCACATTGCAGTAAAGGTCTTGCAATGTGTGCATGCGCGCATAGGAGCGATGCGCATTACCGCAATGATAGCACTCCTGGTAATTTTCCAGGCAGAACTTCCAATTGGCGTCGACTTGATAAGTGTGCTGATGGGCGATTTTCGCTTTATCCAGATTGTAGGGGCTTAACTGCCGCGAAACGTTTGAGAACGCCGGCAAAGGGTTTTTGGCTTCAGGATCGCAATTGATGAAGATAAGACCCATGAAGATGGCGATACGGGCGCGTTTAAGGGGGAAATCTTCCAGCTTAAAGTCCGCGCGCACCTCCATGTGCCTCGCAGAGCGGAGCGTCCCGTCCGTATTATAGGTCCACGCATGATAGGGGCATACGAATGTTTTCGTGTTGCCGCGCGCGGGTGCGCATACGCGTGCGCCGCGATGGCGACAAACATTGAACAGAGCATGAATGTCGCCGGTCTTGTCGCGCACAATGATAAGTGCGTCTTCGCCAATCTCGAACTGGACAAAATCGCCGGGGTTAGGAATCTCGGAGACATGCGCGGCGTAAATCCAGCTTTTGAAGACGAGCGATGAAAGTTCGTGCTCGTACACCAAGTGCGACCGATAAAAGTACGGATCAATCGCGAAGCCATGTTTCTTGCGTTCTTTCGCCAATTTTTGTCGCATCAGGTCCGGCGTATCGTCGATGAGCGTCGCTATTCCCGTCATGTCGCGGTCTCCGAAGGTTTGTCAGCGGGAGCATGCGCCCTCCCGCAAGGGCTTGGCGCCGGCATTAAATTATTTGAGCGCTCAGTCAAATTAGCGACACGAGGTTTTCCGGTCAATTGATTGGAGAGAGATTTTGGATTTGTGGCGGTCGTGTGAGTTTGTTGCGTTGAATCAGGCGCTGCGGCTCCGACCGGTTCGTTTGCTGGGCGATGTTGCCGCCGCCCAGCAAATGCTAGCGCAGTTAATTAGACCAGCCGCTCACGGCTTTGACTTCTAGAAAGTCTTCTAAGCCCCATTCGCCGCCTTCCCGAGCGTTGCCGGATGCCTTCATACCGCCAAACGGGCTGCCGGCGCCGAGCGAGGAGCCGTTCGCTTCAACCATGCCAGATCGCAGGCGGCGCGTGACGCGCTTCACCCGTTCGGGGTCTTGGCTTTGGATATAGTTTGTTAATCCGTAGTCGGTGTCATTGGCGATTTGGACGGCTTCTTCTTCCGTATCAAAGGGAATAATCGAGAGCACTGGCCCAAAGATTTCTTCACGCGCAATCGCCATTGTGTTGTTGACATCGGCAAAGATCGTCGGACGGACGAAGTAGCCGCGCTCAAACCCTTCGGGGCGACCGGTGCCGCCAGCGATAAGGCGCGCGCCTTCGTCGATGCCTTTTTGCACCATGCCTTGAATTTTATCGTACTGGGTCTGGCTAATCACGGGGCCGATGTGCCGCCCCGAACTGTCCGATGGGCCGACTTCCGTCGCCTCGGCGGTGGCTTGGGCTTCCGCCACGGCTTCCTCATAGCGACCGCGTTCAACCAACATGCGGGTTGGGGCGTTGCACGATTGGCCAGTGTTGCTGAAACAGTGTCTGACGCCGCGTTTCACAGCGTTGGCGTCGGCGTCGCTGAAAATGATATTAGCGCCTTTGCCGCCAAGTTCCGTAAAGACGCGCTTGAAGCTATCTGCGGCGTTTTTCGCAATGGCCGCGCCGGCGCGGGTAGAGCCTGTGAAAGAGATCATGTGAACGTCTTTATGCGTCGATAATTGCACGCCGACGCCGGGGCCGTCGCCATTGACGAGATTAAAAACACCAGCCGGGGCGCCGGCCTCGTCAACGAACTCGGCGAACAGGTAAGAAGAAAGCGGCGCAATCTCCGACGGCTTCAACACCATGGTGCAGCCGGTGAGGAGCGCTGGGATGACTTTCAGCGTCACCTGGTTCATCGGCCAGTTCCATGGCGTGATGAGACCGCAAACGCCGACCGGTTCGTATAGGATCCGATTGTCGGGTTCGTCGGCGCTTAAAGGACGGTCGAACTCAAACTCTTTTGCTGCCGCAATAAAGTTCTCAATATGCCAAGCGCCGGCGCCGGTTTGTTCTTTCTTGGCGAAATCGATGGGCGCGCCCATTTCAAGGCTCATCGCCTCCGCCATTTCGTCATAACGCGCATTATAGACTTCCTGGATGCGCTCCACCAAAGCGATCCGCTCACTCTTTGGCGTCGTTGACCACGTCTCGAACGCGTCCGTCGCAGCCGCGACCGCGGCGTCCGTATCGGCTTGATCGCCTAATGAGATAACGGCGCACACTTCTTCATTAGACGGATTGATGACTTCGCAATCGCGCCGTACGGCGGGATCGGTCCATTTGCCGTTGATGTAAAATTGGCGTTTGTCGAGCATGATAAACCCTTCTTGTTGCATTTCTTTCTGTCTTCGCCGCTTGTCCGTTAGGGGGCCGCGAAACAATGGGCCGGCGACGGTGCTCTTTTGCAGCGCTTCAATTGGTGCGCGCCAGCCGTGGTGTTCTTTCAAGCCTAATCGCATTTAAGCGCGTGTGCGAGCGCCTCATGCTGTCGTCATGTAGTGCCTATTCAGCGTTTTAAAACAGCGGCTTCGGTGCGGACCCGCCGCCATTGACAGTGATCCCAATTGACGACCATCTAAAACTCGAGATAACTTGAGTAAAACGGAGCGCAAAGAATGGCTGTCACTGTCGCTTGCACGCAGATGGCGTGCGGTTGGGATGTCGAAGAAAACGTTCAGCGCGCCGAGGGCTTGGTCATTAAAGCCGCTGACGCTGGCGCGCACATCGTTCTTTTGCAGGAACTCTTTGAGACGCCTTATTTCTGCATTGACGAGCAGAACCGACATTTTGATCTCGCCCATCCGCTCGAGGATCAGGCGACAATCAAACGTTTCCAGCGATTGGCGCGGGAACGCTCGCTTGTTCTGCCGATTTCCTTCTTCGAAAAATCGGGTCTCGCCTATTACAATTCAATCGCTGTCATTGATGCGGATGGGTCTGTCGTGGGCCATTACCGTAAAAGTCATATTCCGGATTTTCCGGCGTATGAGGAGAAATTCTACTTCAGTCCGGGGGATACGGGCTTTCAGGCCGTGGACACGCAGTATGGCCGTATCGGCGTCGGCATTTGCTGGGATCAATGGTTTCCTGAAGCCGCGCGCGCCATGGTTTTGAAAGGCGCTGAGTTGTTATTCTATCCGACAGCCATTGGCAGCGAGGTCATTCAGCCGGAGCTCGACAGCAAAGAGCATTGGCAAATGGTGATGCGCGGCCATGCGGCGGCGAACATCGTGCCGGTCATCGCCTCGAACCGGATTGGAACGGAGCGTAGCGAATCCGGCGTTGAGATGGAGTTTTACGGCTCGTCTTTCATTGCCGATCAGGTCGGCGGCCTTGTGAAAAGCGCTGACCGGACATCAGAAGATATTCTTCTGCATACGTTTGACCTTGACGCTGTTCGCCGCCAGAGGCGCGATTGGGGCGTCTTCCGCGATCGCCGGCCGGACCTTTATGGTCCGCTCCTGACGCTTGACGGCCAAACAAAGCCGGCGGCTTAGAGCCCGTAATGGTCTTGTTCGCCCGCTTCCTGGCTTTTTCCGTCATCGGCACGGCGATGTTGTTGCCCTTATTGGTGCTGCCCGCAATGGTGGGCGTGTTGGTCGATGAGGCGGGCCTCAGCGAATCCTCAGCTGGTTGGTTGGCGGCGTTCGGCGCGTTGGGCGGCGCGGCTGTCAGTTTCGCTATGGCGTTGCGCATGCATCGTCTTGCGCCGCGCCGTATTGCTGTCATCGCAATTTCAATTGCGATACTGACGGATGTGCTTTCGGCGCTTAATGCCGGCCCGACGACGCTTTTTTTCACGCTGCGTTTGATCGCCGGCATTGCTACGACGGCGGCTTATGTTCTTGCCATCGCCTCATTCGCCCGGTTCGATAATTATGAACGTGGTTATGGCTTGTTCGTCACGCTACAGTTCATTGTCAGCGGGTTTGGGCTTTATATCTTGCCGGTTTATTCCGCGGAACTTGGCGCCCAAGGCATGTTTCTCTTGTTTGCACTCGCCGACGGCGCGGCCTTAGCGTCAGCGTTTCTACTGCCGTCGGCGGTGCCACAAAAACAGTCTGCCCCGGAAAGCCGAGGCGAGCTGCGTGTTTTGCTCTCGGTCGCTGTTATTGCGGCTGTTATTGGCTTTTGCATGTTTGAAATGGCGAACACGGCCGAATTCACCTATGTGGAGCGGTTCGGCGTTTCGATTGGTCTTTCAGATGACGCCATCGGCGCCGTTTTACTGATCGCATCGCTTATCGGCATTCCGGGCGCTTTTACGATTGTGGTCGTCGGCGATCGGTTCGGCGTCGTCACACCGCTCAGCATTGGCGTCGGCTTGGCCATTGCGGGGCTAAGCACGTTCATCGTTTCTAAGTCGTATACGACTTACTTTATTGGTAGTTGTTTTCTCGGCTTTTCTTGGGCGTTTTGCTTGCCTTATATCCAGGCGTTCCTCGCCAGCCTTGACCGCGACGGCAGCGCCCTCGCCGCGGGGTCGACCGCCTCGACGCTTGGCGCTGCGATCGGGCCCGCTGTGGCGGCGGCTGTCCTCGGTGAAGGGCGTTACGCCGCGGTTTTTGGCGTTTCAATTCTCTTCTTCTTCGTCACTATTGCGCTTTTTGCCGTGTCGCGCGCCAGTACTGCCCGTCCCAAAAGCGCTGCGCGTTCAACAGCGGAGGTAACTCTGTAATGCATGATATCCCCCACGAAGATCCCCGTGCGGAAGGCTTCTATATGCCTGCGGAATGGGCGCGCCATGACGCCTGTTGGATGGCTTGGCCGTGCCGCGACGGCATGTGGCCTGACCAAGCGGCGACCGAGGCGGACTACGCCGCTGTTGCGAACGCCATCGCGCGTTTTGAGCCCGTGAACATGTTGACGCCGCAGCGGCATGTTGTTTCCGCGAAGCGGCTTCTCTCGCCAAATGTCAATATTGTTGAGGCGTCGATCGATGATTCCTGGGCGCGCGATTCCGGTCCGAACTTTCTCGTCAACGCTGACGGCGCGGTCGCTGGTTCGAATTGGGCGTTCAACGCCTGGGGCGGCAATTATGCGCCTTATGATCAAGACGCGAAAATGGGCGCGTTCATTTTGGAACGCGCGGGGGTGCGCCGGTTTGGCTCGCCGCTGATCGCCGAGGGCGGCGGCGTCACCGTCGATGGCGAAGGCACCGTTATTACAACGGAATCATGTTTCTTGAACGCCAATCGCAATCCGAACTGGTCGCGCCAAGAGATAGAAGCGGAGCTCTGTCGTACGCTCGGCGCCGAAAAAGTGATTTGGGTTCCGGGTGATCCTGAAGAAACCGAAACAGACGGGCATATTGATGGGATCGCGGCGTTTATTGAGCCGGGAAGGGTGTTGGTGGAAGTGAACCCCGATACGACAGATCCCCATTACCCCGTTGGTATAAAGAATGTTGCAGCGCTAAAGGATCAAACCGACGCCAAGGGCCGCAAATTGTCGCTCGAATTCATTGACGAGGGAATTTATCACGAAGACAGATGGAATGGCGGGTGTAGCTCCTACATCAATTCCTATCTCGCCAACGGCGCGGTGATTGTGCCAGGCTATGGGTATGATCGAGACGCCGCTGCGGTGGAGACGTATCAAAAGTTATATCCATCTCGTGAAATCGTTCAGGTGCCGATCAATAACATTGCGATCGGCGGCGGCGGCGTCCATTGCATCACTCAACAGCAACCAGCGCCTTTGACGTAATATGGGCAATCGACAAGTTATCGGGCTTCGAAAGCACCCCGTGGCGACCCGCAAACGGGGGCGCGAGCGGCGTGAGAAAATGGTGAAAGCCGCTTATGATTTGCTGTGCTCGACGCCGATCGAAGATGTCTCGTTTCGAGATATTGCGCGCAACGCGGACATTCCTGAGGGTTCAGCCTATCACTTCTTTGCAAACCGGTTTGACGTTTTCGCCGCGTTGGCGGAGGCGTTGAGCGAAGAGTTCATCGCCGCTCACCGTCGGCCCGTACCTGCCTCGAAACGTAAAAACTGGCGGGCGCTTACTGAACATTTGGTCGATGTGGGCGCCGCGGTCTATGAGCAGAACCCGCCGGCGCGCCAATTGCTCATCGGCGGCAAGACGCCGCCGGAGATCAAGCAGGCCGACCGCATGAATGACCGCGCCGTCGCGCGTGTGATGCATGATGTCTTCTCTGACTATTTTGATATTCCATATACGGAGGAAATGCAACGCGCGTTTTATTACTTCATAGAGATAACAGATTTGATTTTTACCCTGTCCGTCATCGAGCACGGCGAAATAACGGATGAAATGTTGAGCGAAGCAAAGCGCGCCGGAACGGCTTATCTTGGAACCTATATGGCGTGAAGGGGGGGGGCGGACTTTTAGACCCTTGCGGTCGTCAATGACCTCAAAAGCGCGGTTAAGATCGTCCTTCCATCACGCCGCGCGTTAAGTCGGTATCTATCTCCGGCTTGGCGCTTGTCGCCAGCATAACCCCCAATCCGAGCACGATTAGCGGTAAGAACGGCTCCAACGGCCAGAAGGGAAGCCATTCAGCCGCGTCCGCTGACGCTTTCGGGCCGTAGAGCACGAACGATGCCGGCTCTCGCCAGAACCCGCCAGAAACGGCTGCGCCTAGGCTGATCACGATTAGGGCGTATGCAGTCCATCTAAGCGCCAGGGGCGGATGATATCGGGGAGAGATCTTCAGGTTTGCGAGGTGTCGTTTCTTGCCCCAGGCGGCGATCCTTACGGCAAAAGCCGCGAAGCCGAGACCGTAAAAGAGATAATCGATCAGCCTTGGCGCATTGAATGGTTCAAGCGTTGGGTAGTAGAAAATATTCCACCAATAAACACTAAAGGGATAGGCCCAAAAAAAGATAACGCCGGCAGTATGAAGGAACGTCCATTGTTGTCGGCTGATTAAGTTGCGACCAAATTGAAACGATGTGACGACAAGGGCGCCGAGGAAGACATAACCGATGGTTCCTTCAAGTTCGTCTCTGAACGCATAAATTTCGTCGAAATAGTAGTCGCGATGCATCGTGGATACGATGAAGATAAACAAACCTTGCCAAGCCATGGCGACCGCGAAGCATAGGCCAAGATATTTTCGATTACGGAGCAACCACATCGAGAGCGGGCTCGGAAACAGAACCTGTAGGGCGGACGCCGCGACCACCAGATAGATAAAAGGAACAGCCCACCGTACGGAATAGGCGATCATCTCCGACAGACCGTCGCCTTTTGAGAGGTCGATCGACAGCATCATCGCGATGACCATTAATGATATTGGCAATGAAACTATTGCGAACAGACGCCAGCCATTTAGGAGCTTCGCTTTTAGTACTTTTTGAAGATCAGATGCCATGGGCGTCTTTGCGTTCCTTGACGTGGTCGATGTTTCAGTATGGCAAGCTCAGTCGCTGCGCGGGCGCTTAATTTGTCGTTGCCTCGGCTTTAGCGTCCCCGTTTATTGGCGTCGTCCGCTTTGAGGCCCATTTTTGAGACCCATTGAGGCGGCGCTGTATCAGCTTACAGCGCTTCATTCGCTTGGGGGGCTCATCGCCCCGGAGGTATCCAAATCACGAGCGTACCCAAATATTGTCTTCTTTTCAAACGCTTGATAAATTACGCGTTATGAACGGTTGCGGTTCCGATGGTTTATGAAAATCGGTATAAAGAAAAGCATCTTCTTCTTGGTGAAAGCGTTCGTCGCGGCCGCCCCGATATTGATCTGTATGTATGCTTTGTATTGGTTATCCGACGCTGAGATTTGGACGCCGACGACCGCCTATCGCGACATAATTACGATTGTCGTCGTTGCGACGGGTATGACCTTGTCGTTTATACTTTCGTCGCGCATCTATGGTCTTCGGAAATAAATCTCCTGTAAAGAGTAAAAGGTGGAGCGTATTATGCGCCTTCGGCGGCTATAAAAAAGTCCGCTGTAGGAGGAGTTAAGTTCCGCCATTGATTGACGTCTTGACACGCCAGCCGGTAGCGGAATCTCCGCCTATCACTAGTCGCACCCGTTGATGCCAAGATGCATTCTTCTACAGAGGAGGCGTTCGACACAATTGCCAGAAAGGGCGGTAGCGCTAAGGTGAGCTCTATTCCCTTGAAAAGAAGGTAAGGCGATCGGTAGATGGGAGTCGGGAGCGCGCCGCGCGAAAGAAATGTCGCTCCAATCCGAGTCTTGCAGGGCGTTAATTCGTCGATTGCTCCTTATGCGATTAGAAAAACGGCGGGGCCGCCCCTGATGCGTTTGAGTGCAATTAGAGGTTAAACCTTCACAAGGTCGGCGCATTTTTCCGCGATCATGATGGTCGCGGCGTTCGTATTGGCGTTGACGATCGTCGGCATGATCGACGCGTCCGCGATGCGAAGGCCTTGCAGCCCACGAACCTTCAGGTCGCGCCCGACAACGGATTGTTCATCGGATCCCATCTTACAGGTTCCCACGGGGTGATAGATCGTCTACACATTATCCCGGACGTAGGACCGAATGTCCGTATCCGACTGGATCTGTGGGCCGGGAAATTTCTCATCGCCGCGAAATGCATCGAACGGCGCCGAGTTGAGAATGGTTCGAGCGATCTTGACGCCTTCGACCAGGACGTCGAGATCCTTCTCGTCGCTGAAACAATTTGGGTCTATTATCGGCGCATCGTTAGGGGCAGCCGATCGCAGTTTCACTTCGCCTCTTGAGCGCGTGTTCAGGCAACCAGGCAAGAGCGTAAAGCCGTCACCCTCAGGATTGTCGCGCCCATCCGCGATGAACCAGTTCGGCGCAAAGTGAAACTGCAGGTCGGGGACGGGCGCATCGTACATAATCGTCATATAGTCGCCGGCCTCGCCGATGTTCGACGTCAGCAGTCCTTTGCCTTGGCCGAGCAGTTCAGATTGTTCCGGCGTATTGGCGTGCGCGAGTGTAACGGGCTGTGTGCACGCATAGGCGACCGGCACCATGAAGTGGTCCTGCAAATTTTGACCGACGCCCGGCAAGTGCTGCACGGCTTCTATGCCCAATGTGCCGAGCGCTTCGCGATCCCCAATGCCGCTCAGCATAAGAAGATGCGGTGAGCCGATCGCGCCAGCAGTCAGTATGATTTCCTGGTTGGCGCGCGCCTCGTGCGTTACACCGCCAGCACGGAACTGGACGCCTACGCACCGATTGTTCTCGATAATGAGCTTTGTCGCTTGCGCTTCTGCTTGAATGGCGAGGTTGTCACGCGCCAGCTCCGGATGGAGAAACGCGCCGGCGACCGAGTGCCGAAGGCCTTTCCTCTGCGTAACTTGATAAAGGCCAAAGCCGCTCTGCTCTTCGCCGTTGAAGTCGTTTGTGACTGCCGCGCCTGATATCATTTGGGCGATTTGGTATGTCCGTAATTAGCGTGGTCGACCGCCTTCGGAACGTGTGGAATTTTCGATCGGGCTGACGCTCTATGTCGCATGGCACGCAGCGTGGCTGATGTCGCCTTACGCGTTGGCGTTCGTCCTGATGTGGTTGATCCCGCAACGCATCGGCATGTTCATCACGGTTTACTTCTTTGCGTGCATCCAGCATCCGGACGGCGTTGAATGGGAGAAGACACTCTTCCAGACGACGGTTCATATTCCGACGCACCTGGCGCTTCGTTGGGCGTTATTGAGTCAAACCGAGCATCACATTCACCATTTGATGCCGTCTGTTCCTTTCTACGCTTATCATCGCGCATTTGAACTCAGTAAAGACTTGCTTGAAGACTGCGACATTCCGCAACGGGGCTTGTTCTCTCCTGCGCAAGACTTGCGGCTGCCGACAGTAAATACGCCGGTCGATGCGGCCGATTTGCAGCGTGTGCGCGTTCGTCATGTTGCTAATGTTGGGCAGGACATTCGGGCGCTTTGTTTTGAAGTGTTGAATGATAGGGAGCGGTTGGTCCCTTACGAGGTCGGCGCGCACAGTGACCCGCCATTATGCCCTCCTAAGACCAGACAGGAAGGGGCGTGTCTTGTATTGCTTTATAGATCAAGCCTTCCAATTCGATTTGACAAGTCTCTTGGCCTTTCTGCCTACTTACTATCTAATTATAGCAGGACGGCACCCCGATAGCCGTTGCGAAAGTATTCGCGAACAACGCCTATATTCACTCTTATCAATAATCACATTATTGAATGTGCTAATTCACTTTGGCCGCCTACGCGGGTACACTGATTGCGATACTAGACCGGTAACCCGAGGTGAGATGGAGCATTGATCTCGGCTTGCGAAATACCCTTCGTCACCTTCAGGAAATTTTGGACTTTGGCGCAGCGATGCAGATCGATATGAGTTGCGATCCACACAGGAACATTCCAGTCCGGCATCGTTGGTATGACTTGGGATAACCAATTAACGCCGTGCGCAAGGTAAATGGGTAAAAAACCCGCACCCAGGCCTGAGAAAACTGCATCATTGGCGCCACGGATTGTAGATGCAGTCAGAATTATCTGATCGTCTTCGATGTTTTCGTTTATCCAATTACTGACTGCTTCCCCGTAGAGGTTCTTTTCCGACATCACGAACGGTCCAAGGCGCGATCGCCGGGGCCCTGTAATGGAGTTGCTCTCAGAACACATATCGCGGCCAGAGCAATAGACGGCGACAGGCATCTCCATCAGGGGGCGGACGACGTAATCGGGGTGCTCGGGAGGATCGCCAACGACGATAGAAACGTCAGCTTCGCCGTGTTCCAACTTCATAACTTCGTTACTGGAAAGGTAGTGCACGCACATTTTCGGGTTAGCCGACTTATAGGCTTTTATGGCCGAAAGCGCCACGTTATCGATGAATTCTGGACAAGAGACAACGAACTGGCCGGCAAGTTCCTCGTCCTGCGTCCGTGCTTTGATCATCAGTTGTTTGAAATGTTCTTCCGAACGCTCCGCGACGCGTATGAGTTCGTGGCCAAGATCCGTAGGCGTGTACCCCTTCGTGTGGCGCTGGAAGAGTTTCCCGCCGAGTTGACTCTCCAGCGACTCTACGCGCCGAATCACAGTGGCGCGGTGAACGCCAACTGTCTCCGCGGCCGCGGATACGGTGCCGAGTTGGCCGAGCAAGTAAGCTGTCTTGATCTCTGTCCAGTTTTCCATTTACGACACCCCTCGGATAAGGACGGGGACATGATCATTT
Organism: Pseudomonadota bacterium; assembly: GCA_039814575.1. Lineage (GTDB taxonomy): Bacteria > Pseudomonadota > Alphaproteobacteria > Caulobacterales > Parvularculaceae > MED-G105. Next base: position 6,224 of record JBCCAY010000001.1, on the reverse strand, counting down.
AACGTCCGCCTAGCTATTCCCTGACGCGCATCGTTGCACACCAAGCGCGCACCAGCACTTGATGTCGGTTAAGAAAACAGAAAAATTCTCTCTTTCGACGAGCTGTCAGAATATCCGCCAAGTTGTATCGGTCTAACTATGTGTAGGCGTCTTCTCGCGAAAAACGATTGTGGGCACGACGCCCCACAAGATGAGCGCGCAATAATAAAGACCGGGCGGAACGAGCTCGAAGACGTTTGATGCAAACAATCCTGCAAACAATATCACATGCCCAATGAATCCCCACATGATCGCGGCCCCGATCAAACGAATGTTCGCAGCACCAGACTTCAAGAGCGCGTGAAAAAACAAAATACTCAGTGGGAGGAAAAGTACGCCCCCCGTAGCAAGGCCCGAATTGTATTCAAATGAAATAAGCGCGTTGATGATGTGTGCAATACCGTTTACGAACATAATTCCAGCCATCGCGAGCGTAGGGAATCGGTGCTTTGGACTATTTAAGATCGCTAAGAAACCAGCAGTCCAAACCATTCCCGCATTGATGTAGAAAATGCCGTTTCGGTTCAGAATGCCGTACTTCTCGTCTCCAAACAGACTCGCAATCAATCCATTTAAGAATTTGTAGAGTGGGTATTCCCTTCCGAGCAAGTCTACCCAGTGTTCTTCAACCTGGTGAATAAGATAGGACGCGGTCAGGAGGTATGCCATCAACGCAATGTCAGCTGCCCACGGAATTTCTGTCGTCGATCGCTCCTTAAAACCCACAAAGACGAGGATCGGCGCTAGAAACGCGCCAATTTTCATCCAGTGATCTACCATAAATTCGTGTTGGCCTAGCGGGAGCCACGCCATGGCAAAAAACACCAGCAAAAAGAACAAGGAGATCTGTTGATTCATTATTGACCGTCTTTTTTTCCTGTGCGACTCGTGGAAGATTAGTATGGCTCTTGTAACGAGCAGCATCAGTGCTCTCTCCAGCAATCGTACTCAGTTCCCCTCAGCGTCTCCCTCGCTCAGGGCGATGGCAAATCGTTTAAGTAAAGACGACAACTCCGTTGCCTTATCTGCATCGAGGATGTCTTCGCGTTCACGATCGAAGGTCTCGTTGAAATTGGGGAGGGAGAATGTTCCGAACACCTTTCCTTCAAAAAAAGGAGCCGCCGTGGACGCTATTTCTAGAACGCTGGCGCCGCCTCGTGCGCCTGGTGACGTCGCCATCATCAACAATGGTCTGCCGTGGTAGACCTTTGGTTCGATGCGACTGGCCCAATCAAAGATATTCTTGAACGCTGCGCTAACATTCCCATTGTGCTCAGCAAAAGAAATGATGAGCGCGTCTGCAAAACCAATCTGTCGAACGAACTCCCGTGCTTCTAATGGGATGCCTTCCGCTTTCTCCCGCTCTGGCTTGTAGATGGGCATCTCAAAATCATTAAGGTCGAGCACTGAGAATTCGGCTTTGACGTTCAAGTGCAACTGCATTACGCGCACCGCATGCCGGACAAGCATCGCGTTGATTGACTGGCCGCTATTCGACGCCGGTAGTCCGAGAATTTTGAGCATCTTTCTACTACTTTAATTCCAAATACAGTGCGTTTCGATCTATGAGCCTGCTTCAGGCGCCATTGTCAAAACAGTTGCTGAAATGCGCACGGGCCGTGCCTTTGGGGCTGGGGCTAAGAGTAGGCCTGATAGGTGAGCGGGGCGCTCGACTGTCGTGGTGCGCACGAGAGCACACCCGGATGTGCGCGAGAAGTCATTGTCTACTTGAGCATACCCTATAGTCTCTATGGATGTAGCTTTGGCGAATGTACAGCCCGTCGAAAAACTCTCGGATGTAATCCGTACTAGTTGGGAATTCGCTCGTAACAAAAAAACAACGCTAGGGAGACCACCCATCGCTACAAGCCTCACAATAGCTGAGTTAGGAAGCTTAACCGTTCGTAGGCTACTTGCCATAGCCGCTTGCGTGATAACAGCGGCAGGCTGCTCGACCACACCCGCACGTCTGGCCATCATAGATCCCGCTGGCGCCGAAGGAGGCTCTCAGAGCGTTTTGGTTGTCACGAGCCGTGAGCCAGTTGAAGATCCTATGCTTGGCTATGGTGCTGGAAGAGCGGATTCGTTATCGTACAACGACGTTAAGGTATGGGTGCCGAGTAACCGCAACATTGGCGCGGTTGTTTACCCGTCGACGAAGCCAGTCGCGAATAAAGAGTTCGGACTCGTCAAATTTTCCGACATCAATTCAGCGGTTTTCTCTGATCGCTTAGATGAACGCCTTAACGACTTGCCGGGCGAAAAGACAGTCTTTCTATTTGTCCACGGATACAACGTTCCCTATTCAAATGGCGTCTACCGTATTGGGCAGATGATCGCGGATTTCGAGATAAGCGCAGTCCCTGTGCATTATTCCTGGCCCTCCCAAGGTCGTACGCTCGGATATCTCTATGACCGCGATAGCGTTCAATTCGCAAGGGACGGATTTGTTGACCTGCTAGAGCGTATCGCGACATCTGATGCGGACTCCATCTTCGTGATGGGGCATTCAATGGGTACACTGCTGGTCATGGAGGGGTTGCGGACACTTGCGGCGTTGGGAAATGAGGATGTACTCGACAAAATCTCACCTCTGATTTTAGCCTCCCCGGATATTGATGTCGATGTATTCAGAGGGCAGATGGACTATTTAGTTCCAAGACCCGATCCCTTCATCATTTTTGTGGCGTCCGATGATGGTGCTCTGAAGTTATCCGAACGACTGCGCGGCGGCCATGCGCGGGTTGGCGAGGGACGATACATTTCCACGCTTCAAGAACAGGGAATTGCCGTAATCGATCTCTCCGACGTAGACCTTGGCGATGGAACGCAACATTCCGCGTTCGCGTCTTCGCCAACTCTTATACAAATTATCCAGCAAGCGAAGACGGCGCAGGAGACGCTGATAGATGCGGACGGTTCCGAGAGGCGGTCGCCACTGGAGGCCCTGAGTGATTTTACGAGCGGTATAGTTTACCTGCCGAAACGTGTCGTAGAATGACGCTTCGCAACAGGTAGAGCCAGTAGTCTTTGCTAGGGTTGACCCTCGTCAGATTTCTATCGACGACCGCACCTTCAAGAAGCGGCTAAATCCCTCAGGGGTGATACCGAGAAACTGCGCAATCACGCGTTGAGGGAGAAGTTTAAGCACGTCTGACTGACGTTCCATCAGAAAATCGTATGAAGCATGCGTACGATTTATGGTCTTTACCCGCATAACATCAATGTCGAAGTTATGGGCTTCAAACATCTTGATTCTGGCGAATTTCCCGATAGTGCAACCATCAAAGAACTCTCTAATCCACCGGTCCATTGGCACCAGTACGCCTTTGACTTGCGTTGCCGCTAACATCGTATGTTCGGCGGTATGCTCATCGGTTGATAGCTTGGTGGCCGCACAAAAATCACCAGGTTGAAAAAATCTTCCAATGATAACTTGGCCATCCCGTGTCACGATTCGGTCGGCGCAAATTCCTGATGTTATGTAGAGGACCGATGGCTTCGCTACTTGCTGGTCATCGATTTCAGTATTTTTCCCATACGATGCTGTCGTACAAATCGCTGAAAAGTCCTCCCATTCGGATTGAGACGGTCGGACATCGGCCATTTCAATATCGCGCAATAGTGCGCGCATGGGATTTTCGTCTTTAGTCATTCCTTATGCTCGCAGTAGGGAAAATGTCGCGTCGAGCTGGTGCAGCCTCACTTAGCGTAGTTTGGTGTTCAACAGACCGCTTGAAAAGCCGGGCCGCCGGTCTCATTTGCACGCCCCATGCGCGTGTGTGCAGCAGCCTTCGTGCGCGGGCGCAGGGGGATTGCTCGCCTTCTTTAGCCCGGAATCTGCGGATTGGCGATCCCGCGCCGCGCAGGTGCTGTTCATTTGGGCATCTACTAAATCTTTCGCACATTAGGGAAACTTCTGTTTTGGAAGGGCAATGAATTGACTGACCAAGATCGTACTTACGACATCAGCACCTTGAACTGGGAAGAGATGCGTACGGCCTATTTGGTTGGGGAACTTGGCACTGTGTCTAGAACGGCGATGCATCTAGGTGTTCATCGGACAACGATCATGCGACACATCACTTCGCTCGAAAAACAGCTCGGCCGACAAATTTTCGAACGCGAACATGATGGCTATTCTCCGACCCCGTTTGGATTGGAGCTGATCGAAGTAACGCGGCATGTGGCGCGCGATTTCCAAGAGTTCAGACTTCGTGGCAGGTCGAACGAGACCAGGATTGCCGGAAACATTCACATCGCTGCACCGAATTACCTAGCTTGTCTTGTTTCAGCGGCGCTGAATACGATCAGGGAGCAGTATACAGATGTCTGGTATACCTTCGCTCCGATAGGCGAAAACGAGCCTTACTGTATTGAAGATGCTGACATCATCCTAACACCAATATATGTTGCTTCAGAAGAATACTCTAGCGAGAAGTTGATGTCGCTATACCCCTGCTTGTTTGCTAGCACCATCTACAGAGATAACATAGGCATTCCAAAGTCGATCGAAGAACTTCGAGAACACAGGTTCGCGTGCGTATGTCAGCCAGGTCAAACTAGCCACGAAGAAGACTGGCTCAGGCAGTACGTTCCAGCCCGTAGCATTGTTTTTCGATCTCGCTCGAGCTTTGCGGTCTACACCGCAATAAGTGAGGGCTTGGGTATTGGCTTCCTGCCGACGGGCATTGGTTTAGGGGAGGGAAAGCTAGTCCAGGTGATGGAGCTATCTCCCGCGTGGCAAAAGAACATCTGGATATCGGTGCGGCGCGAAACTGCAGATAGCAATAAGGTCGTTGCGTTCTTAAACGCCTTTCGGAAGCTCGCGCATTGATAGGAATCAATGGGAGAATGGGAGCGAACTAAGATTCCTCTTTGGCCCCATTTATTTCGCTGACTATACGGACGAACTCTTCAACCTTAGCGACATTTTTCAGATCCCTGTGCGTAACAATCCATAGCGGAACAGACATGTCTTTTGATGGAGGAATGACCGCAGCTAGTTCGTCAAAGTCTGCGGCGATATGATCGGCAAGCGCCCCAACGCCAACCTTCGCCAAAATTGCTGGCAAATTTGCCTCAAAATCATTCAGACGAAGGACAAAGTGCGGATTTGGAACATATGAGTGAAGCCACTTTACGTAGGGGGACCTGTTTATATCGGTATCAGTTGTTGGGCCGATATAATCATATTGGCTCAGGCTCAGCTTCTTCTTCTTACCATTCACGCTTTTGAGGTAATCGCGGTGCGCAAAATAGCCAAACTCAACCCTGCGAAGAGGGCGTGCAAAATATTCAGGGGCCGCGGGCTTCATCCCGGCTCGTATCGCTATATGCGCTTCTCCGTATTCGAGCTGGGCGAGTTCTGAGCCTGTACGCAGCGACACGTTTATCTCTGGATAGGCAGTGTTGTACTCGCGTATTGCCGGCATGAGCAGAGGCGCCACTCCCTTAAGGGCTGTAAGAATGAGATCGCCGGACAATTGACCTATTCTGCTTCGAGTACGCCCTTTAAGGTCGATCAGCATGTCTTCGACGCGGCCGGCCACCTGCAGCATTTCTTGTCCGGCGTCTGTAAGTTTTACGCCCCGAGCGTGGCGAAGAAAGAGTGTTGTACCGAGCGACGCTTCAACAACTTCGATATGGCGCGAAACCGTCGCACGATGAAGTCCAAGTTCCGACGCTGCCGCACTGGCTGAACCATGTTTCGCGACCACCATCGCGGTCCGGAACTCAGCCCAACAATTCATACTTTCTACTCCACATCCTTGATGTCGTGAATTTGCGCATACTGTGTGCATAGTAGAGTAATATGTACATATTTTCAACAATAGGGTAGCGGTCACAAGTGGGTGCGTTCTTCGATAAAGCGGGGGGTCAGAACATGACTTCAAACCAACGGCGGGCAATGAAGCTCTTTTTGACAGTAGCAACGCTCATCTATAGCGTTGTTCCAGCCATCGCCGATTTAAATGAAACCCATCTCTTCAATCCGCATTGGAGCCCGCATGCGCGCCTTCACGGCGCATGGTTTCTCTTTTTGTTTAGTCCCACAGAGTGATGGAATCGTTTTATGCAGCGATCCATCATGGAGGAAAAGCCTGTGGGACAAATTTTACACGAGTGCGCCACGACCACGTACTCCGTCCGAAAAGCAATACAGCGATCGAAAGCTTCGGTCG
>JBCCAY010000014.1:0-93646 GCA_039814575.1 Pseudomonadota bacterium | reverse complement strand
TTGCATACCGCAAAGAACGCCGGTCATAATCTGGTCGAGTGGTTTCAGTCCAAGGCATCGTGATACTCCGTGTTCTAAGCAAACAAAGAGAATCATAAACCGCTGAAACCACTCAACTTATTTTTCGTATGGCCTCTAAGACACCCCCCCTTCATTCCATTTGCAACCACGAACCCGGCGCCGGCGTGCGGACGCCAGCATGCTAACTCACACGCCGCAACGCTGAAGAAAGGAATTTGAAATGTCCGTAAACGATCCAAATATCCCGCAATCCGAATATGACCGCCGGTGGAACGTCGCGTTAGCGGCTCTATCAGAAGCTGGTTTAGACGGAATTTGCATCACGTCGCGCCAATCTCTCTTGTACTTCACAGGGTATGACGGGCGCGCGGCGGACATGACGCCTTTCCCGCTCATCATTGCGCCAGGGCGACCGCGAACGATCGTGGTGCGCTTTATGGACCGCTTGAGCGTCCTCCATGAGTCAATCCCACTCGAGGTCGAGACCTACTTTGCCGGCCGAGAAGACTGCACGCGTGGTTGGGCTGAGACCCTCCGCAAACTCGATCTTGGCGCGGCGCGCATTGGTTTAGAGCTTGATAATTGGGGACTGGCGCCGCGCGATTTAGACGGTTTACGCGAGGCATTGCCCGATCTGCAAATTTCTGACGTAACGCCGCTTGTCGGCCGCCTGCTCGATCTTAAGTCTGATGTCGAGATCAATTGCCTTAAGCGGGCGCAACGCGTCACTGACGTTGCGTACGAAGCGTTTTATGAGGCGATCGTTCCGGGCGCGACCGAAGCCAGCATTGAAAACAGCATGCGCGCAACGATGGAAGAAAACGGCGCCAATTTCGTTCCCGTCGACACCAATTTGCTGATTGGTGAGAGAACGATCTTGCCGCACGGATTCGCCGGCGAAAACAAGCTAAAGCCAGGCGACCCGGTGACGGTTGAAACCGGCGCTTTCGTCTCCGGTTATGCCGGCGGTATGTCTCGAACGGCTTTATACGGAGAGAATGCACACGTCCAGCGTCTGCACGACGCCGCTGACGGCGCTGTTCGCGCCGCGATCGAGGCGGCGCGGCCCGGCGCGGTTTCCGGCGATGTCGACGAGGCGGGCCGATCGGTCGTTCGCGCCGCCGGCTATGGCGACGCCTTCCACCACCGTATTGGCTATTCGATCGGGCTCGGCTGGAACAATCGCTGCGCTTTCAGCGTCTGCCCAGACGGCGAACGCAAGGTCGAAGAATCGATGGTGCTGCACCTCATTTGCTTCCTTTACGACCACGCTGAAAAAGTCGGCGCAGTGACGAGCGACAGCGTCATCATCGGCGCGACGGGCAATGAAATTCTCTCCCGTCTCCCACGCGATCTGCGCCGCATCGCGGCCGTTTAAAATCGCTTACTTCAAAACACTGCGCTCAACGCCGCCCTTGCCTCTTAACGCTAGCGTTTAGAGGCAAGGCGAAAACTCAAAGGCCCAACATGAAGAACGATCCGTCGTCCGAAACAAAAAAACGTGTTTTTCTTGCAGGGTTCGCATACGAATCGCACAGCTTCTCCCGCTGTAAAGCCGTGCTTGACGAGTTTTTCCTACTAGAAGGAGAAAACCTCGACGAACACGGAGAAAATGCAAGCACCGAGATTGGCGGCGCGTATTCCTGCGCAAAAACACATGGTTGGAACTTAGCGACCGGCCCCTGTTATATGGGGGTGGCGGGCGGTCCGCTGACGAGCGACACTTATGAAATGATTGCGGACGCGATCATCAACGCCTTAAAGGCCGCAATGCCCGTCGACGGCGTCTTTATTGTGTTGCATGGATCAGCATGCTCGGAGAGCTGCCCTGATCTGGAAGGCGATCTAACCAGGCGCATTCGAACGGTCGTCGGCGACACGCCGATCGCCGCGACGCTCGATCTGCATGCGAACGTATCAGACGAATTGGTTGGGAACGTCGATATCTTAACTTCCTACCGCACGACGCCGCATGTCGATCTTGTTGAAACGGCGGTTCGCGCCGGCGATCTCCTCGAGAAAACCATGCGCGGCCTTATCAGCCCCAAGGTCCACGTCATGCGGGGGCCGATGATGGACGCCCTTGATCGCGGCCGAACGCTCGATCCGTCAGGGCCTATGCGGCAGGCGCTTGAAAAGGCCGAGACGCACGAGAAAGCGCACGCGGACATTCTATCGGTCGACGTGAATGTCGGCTTCGCCTGGGGCGACCGAAAAGAGATTGGCCCCAGCATCGTCGTGATGTCGGACGGCGACACGAAAGCGACGCGCGCCGCCCTCGCGACCATCGGGCGCGACTTACTCGACGATGCATGGGAGGGTAAGTCCGCCGTCACGATCAAGACGATCGACCTCAGCGAAGTGGCCGCGCTTTTAGCGAGCGCTGCGCCAAATGACGAACCGCTTATCATCGCCGATATGTCAGACAATCCTGGCGCGGGCGCCCATGGCGATTCAACGAACTTGCTTAAAATTCTCATCGACTCGCAGGTTACGAGCGGCGTCTTTTACGCAATCGCCGACCCGGACATGGTGAAAACGGCGCAAGCCGCAGGCGTTGGACAAATCGTCAAAGGACCGCTGGGCGGCAAGCGCGCCCCAGAATTCGGCGGCGGCCCGCTCGATATCGAAGCACGCGTCGTATCGATCATTGACGGGCGCTACGTTCGAAAAGGCCCTTATATGCCAGGCTTTGAGGCCGATCTCGGGCCGAGCGTCCGCCTTAAAATCAGCGCGATCGACGTCATTGTGACGACCTATCCAAGCCAATCGGAAGAACGCGAGCAATTACGCATTTTCGGCTATGACCCGAACGACGCCTCGGTCATCTTTCTAAAGGGGCAAAACCATCTGAGGGCGGACTACGATCAATTCTCGTCGAAATTGTTATATGTCGATGGCGGCGGCATCGGTTCTCGGGACTACGCGATATTTCCCTACAAGAATATCCGGCGTCCGATTTGGCCGCTAGACGATGTCGATTTCACGCTGTCTGGTTCAATCGGCGCATCAAGCGATTAAGGTTCGCGGCAAACGCCGAGACACCCCGTCCCGCAAACAGGCCGTCTCCTATCTCTAGGCGCGCGCAAGCCGATATGACGATCGGCATTTGTCGCCCGCCGCATTTTGCGCTAATGGCCGGGATCTTCTCCATCAGACGTCTTTGCGTCGCCTGCAATGAGGCCGCCCCATGATACCGCGCTACGCCCGCCCCGAGATGACCGCGATTTGGACGCCGGAAGCGAAATTTCGCATCTGGTTCGAAATCGAGGCCCACGCGACCGATAAGCTGGCCGAACTCGGCGTGGTGCCGAGCGAGGCGGCGAAAACCATTTGGGATAAAGGCGGCGCCACGACCTTCGATATCGACCGCATCGACGCCATCGAACGCGAAGTGAAGCATGACGTCATCGCGTTCCTCACGCACCTCGCCGAGATCGTTGGCCCCGAAGCACGCTTCGTCCACCAGGGCATGACGTCTTCGGACGTTCTCGACACCTGCCTGTCGGTGCAGTTGACCCGCGCTGCTGATCTTCTGTTAGAGGGCATGGACCTTGTCTTAGCGGCGCTGAAGAAACGCGCTTTTGAGCATAAGAACGATGTCTGCGTCGGGCGCAGCCACGGCATTCATGCGGAACCCACGACTTTTGGTCTAAAACTCGCGACGTTCTTTGCCGAATTCGAGCGGGGCAGACAGCGCCTTCAAGCAGCGCGCGCCGAAATCGCCGTGTGCGCTATCTCCGGCGCGGTCGGCACTTTCGCCAATATCGACCCCGCCGTTGAAGCCCATGTGGCGGAAAAGATGGGGCTCGCCGTGGAGCCCGTCTCCACCCAGGTCATTCCGCGCGACCGACACGCCATGTTCTTCGCGACGCTCGGCGTTATTGCGTCTTCCATTGAACGGTTCGCGACCGAAGTTCGCCATCTTCAGCGCTCTGAGGTTCTTGAGGCGGAGGAATATTTCTCCAGCGGCCAAAAGGGCTCCTCAGCGATGCCGCACAAACGCAACCCGATTTTGACGGAAAACCTCACCGGCCTCGCCCGCTTGGTGCGAATGGCGGCAACGCCGGCGATGGAGAACGTCGCGCTTTGGCACGAACGCGATATCTCGCACTCATCCGTCGAACGCGGCATCGGCCCCGATACCACCGTGCATTTGGATTTCGCGTTGCGGCGCTTAGCTGGCGTTATCGAGAAGCTCGTCGTTTATCCGGAGCGGATGCAAGAGAACCTCGATCGCCTTGGCGGCCTTGTGCACTCCCAACGCGTTCTCCTCGCCCTCACCCAGGCCGGCGCCAGTCGTGAAGACGCCTATTCGATGGTTCAGCGCAACGCCATGGCCGCTTGGCGCGGCGAGCGTGATTTCCTCTCTGGCTTAAAAGACGACGCCGACGTGACGGCTTTATTGTCTTCGGACGCGTTGGAAGCGCTGTTCGATCTCGGCTATCACACCAAGCATGTGGACACGATTTTCGCCCGCGTCTTTCCGTAACCGGTTAAGCGCGCCGTTGCAGAACCACGTTCACGATCGCGACGACCAACATCGCTGCGGCGATCGTGAATAGGGCTGGCGACGAGGCGGCGGAGAAATCAGACGCCGTAAACGGACCGCCGAGCACCAGCGCTTCGCTTGGCGCGATAGCGGCGTATCCATCAGGCGTTACGACGCCGAGCAACGGCGATAAGTGAAACCCAATAGCGCCAAGAAAAGGCAATACGGCGAGCCCTGCTCCCAGCCGCCGCGTCATCGGCAAGATCAGCAAGGCGCCGGCGACAATCTCAAGCGCGCCCGTCGCCCAATTAACAAAAGGGTAAAACAGATCGGCGAAGGGAAAGTTGAGCGCTGTCGCTTTATACTCAATATACGGAAAAATATGTGCGCCGCCGCTGAATTTCGTAGCGCCGAAAAACAGCAAGAAGCCGCCAATTATAAGGGCTGCGCCCCATCGAATATATGTCATGTCCCGTCTCCCAATTGCGTCGGTTGGTCTTATCTAAGGCGCACGAACGCGCTTCGGCTACGGCGCGCGCCGGTTCGTGAACAGACGTCAAGAAACGCGATGACGCCGTGAGGCGCCCGCAGACCAATAAAAATCGGCGTTAGCGGCACATGTGGGTCGCGACGGGGCGCCGCGCTAAAATTTTTGTGAAAACCGCACCGAAGGCGATTTAGCCGCTATAGTGTCACTGTATAGTTTCAATGGGCGCGCGCTGACGGGCAGGTGTTTTTCGCCGTCAGCGCCAATTCGATACACCGGACGGTTAAGGACGAGGCCGATGCAGCCTTTCATGACGAACGACGCGCCGCAGCGGCACACCGCCGATGCGGCCATATCTCATAAAAGCGCAAGAACGCTTCCGATGGGTATTGGGCGCTTTCTTCGTATGGCGACCAGGTTCGCCATCGCCGCAGCGGCCGTCTTCTGCCTCGTCGCGGGCGCCCACGCGCAAAATGCGTCAGCCGGCAATGGCAAGAAAGCCAGCTACGCCAGCATAATTGTCGCCGGCGGCTGCTTTTGGTGCGTCGAAGCGGACTTCGAGAAACTCGACGCCGTGACGTCCGCTGTTTCTGGATATTCCGGCGGCCTCACGGAAAACCCCACCTATCGCGCGGTGACGAAAGGCGACACCGGCCATTTGGAAGTCGTCAAAGTCTATTACGATCCGAGCGCCACGACCTATCGCGCGCTTGTGGAGTTCTTTTTGCGCACCATCGACCCGCTCGACGATGGCGGGCAATTCTGCGACCGCGGGTCTTCCTACCGAACCGCCATTTTCGCTGAAACCGCCGACGAGCGCGCCGCAGCGCTAGAGGCGGTCGCCGCCGCTGAACAAAAACTGGGCAAAAAAATCGTGACGCCAGTGCGCGATCGGGTGAAATTCTGGCGGGCTGAGGAATACCATCAGGATTACTACAAGAAGAACCGCCTGAAATACTCGATATACCGCTCAGGCTGCGGCCGTGATAAGCGCCTTAAACAAGTCTGGGGCGACGACGCCGGCGCGTAAGCCTTAAAAGGCGCGCCCGCCTGTGACTTTGCGCCGCCTGTGAGCAAGACTTGCGAGACGCCGCGTCTGACGCTATTTAACAGCGCGTGGAGCTATCCACAGAAATTTAGATCTTCGGGGCGGGGTGAAATTCCCCACCGGCGGTGATGGAAAGCGGCGTGTAAGCGCGTGCATTCCTCAGCCCGCGAGTGGCGAAGCGAGTTTAATAGCGCGCTTCAAAGCAGGAGCCGGTGTAATTCCGGAGCCGACGGTCATAGTCCGGATGGTAGAAGGTCGACGGAAAATCGGTGACGCTTTTTTGCGCCGCCAGCGGTGTTTGATCGAATGATCGCACGCGATTGCTGTCGCCAAGTATGGTGACGCTAATGGCGCTGTTGATCGTCCTACACACCCGAAATCCGTGCATCGCCCCGAAGCTGACGCTACGGGGTTTTTTTGTGCGCGACGATCGCGAAGCCATTTTAGAAGCGATTTCCCTCGCTGAGCGGGCGACGGGCGACACCGCGCCTAATCCGCGGGTCGGCTGCATCTTGGTGAAAGACGGCGCCGTCGTCGGCCAAGGTTGGCACGCCAGGCCAGGCGGCGACCACGCTGAAGTCGCCGCCTTGAAAGACGCCGGTGAAAACGCCCGTGGCGCGACCGCCTATGTGACGCTGGAGCCGTGCAACCATACCGGCCGCACCGGGCCATGCTCCGTCGCCTTAATCGAAGCCGGCGTCGGCGAAGTCGTTTACGCCGTCGCCGACCCCAATGATATCGCCGCCGGCGGCGCCGCGGCGATCAACGCGGCAGGGGTTCCTTGCCGCAAGGCGACCGGCGGCGTCGCTGAAGCCGAACACCTCACCCGGGCCTGGCGCTACAGCGTCAGCAAGAAACGCCCCTATGTCGTGGCGAAAGCAGCAATGACGCTCGACGGACGTATCGCCACGCGCAATGGCGACAGCAAGTGGATCACCGGCCCCGAGGCGCGCGCCCGCGCCCATGAATTGCGCCGGGAAGCCGACGCCATTTTAGTCGGCGCCGAAACTGTCATCACTGATTACCCGACCCTTACGGCGCGGATTGACGGTCGCGAATGGGGCCCCTTGCGCGTCGTCCTCGACCCCCAGGGCCGCACGCCGCCAGGCGCTAAAGTCTTTGACCGCAGCGGCCGCGGCGCGCTGCTCGTGGTCTCCGAAACGCTGCCCGAAAGCGCAACGCGCGCCCATCAGCGGCTCGGGGTCGATATTCTAAGAGCGCCCTATCATGCCGCGACGGGCCTAGATCTAGACGTGGTTTTAGAAGCGCTGCACGCCCGGAACATTCTGATGCTGATGGTCGAAGGCGGCGGCCGCGCCCTCGGCGCTTTCGCCGACGCCGATCGCATTAATGAGATTTGGCTCTTCTATGCGCCGCGTCTGTTGGGCGGCGGCGCATCGGCGTTCAACGGCGAAGGCCCTGCCCTCATCAACGACGCCGCCCGCTTCGAGCTAGAGGCGCCGGAGCCGCTAGGAAACGACTTCCTTATTCGCGGCGTTCGCAAGGGGAGCGCGTAATATGTTCACGGGACTGATTGAAGAAATCGGCGAAATCACCGCCATTGGTCCGGACGGAGACGGGTTTTCCATAACAGTGAGCGCCGACACGGTGTTACAAGGGGCGCAACTTGGGGACTCGATCGCGGTCAATGGGGTTTGCCTCACCCTCACCGCGCATGACGACAAGACGTTCCAAGTGGGTCTCGCGCCTGAAACCCTTAAGAAAACAAATCTCGGCGATCTGGCGCCGGGCGTCGCGGTCAATCTGGAGCGCGCGCTTTTGCCGACGACCCGCATGGGCGGGCACTATGTGCAAGGGCATGTGGACGGCACGGGACGCATCGCTGAATTCCGGCCCGATAATGACGCGCTGTGGATGAAGATCGAAACGCCGCCGGCGCTGATGCGGTACATCGTCCCCAAGGGTTACGCCGCAATCGACGGCGCGTCCTTGACGGTCGTTCATACGGGTGCCGACTGGTTCGACGTCACGCTGATCGCCTACAGCCAGGAAAAACTCATCCTGCCTCGGAAGAAACCGGGCGATCGCGTGAACCTCGAAGTCGATATTCTCGCAAAGTATGTAGAGCGTCTTGTTACTGGCTCAGACGCCTCCAATCCAATCAGCACTAATCCCAATGCGGACGGTCTATTGAAAACCGCCTCCGCCCCCAACGCCGCAGGAGCATGACCGCAATGCCGCTATCTCCCATTCCCGAAGCGATTGAGGCCTTTCAAGCCGGACGGTTCGTCATCATTGTCGACGATGAAAACCGCGAAAATGAAGGCGATCTCACGGTCGCAGCGGAGTTCGCCGACGCCGCGGCGATCAATTTTTTCGCCACCCATGGGCGTGGGCTCATCTGCTGCGCTATGGCCGGCGCGCTATTGGATCGGTTCGGCCTGCCGATGATGGTGCCGCCGCAGGAAAATAAGTCCGGCTACGGTACAGCCTTTACCATCTCCGTTGAAGCGGCGACCGGCGTGACGACGGGCATTTCGGCGAGCGATCGGGCCCGCACGGTGTCGGCCCTCATCAATCCGGATGCAGAACCGGCGGATATCGTCAGCCCAGGACATATGTTCCCCTTGCGCGCCGCGCCGGGCGGCGTTTTAGAGCGGCGCGGGCAAACCGAAGCGAGCGTCGACGTCGCAGCGCTTGCCGGTCTCACGCCGGCGGCCGTTATTTGCGAGGTGATGCGCGACGACGGCGAAATGGCGCGACTGCCGGAGTTAGAGGTTTTCGCTGCTACCCATGGTCTGCCGATTATCTCCGTCGAAGACATCGCCGCTTACCGGCGCGCCACGGGCAATGACGGCCCGCTCACCGAAACGGGCGCGGCGAAGACGGTGCTCCGTGCGGTGAACGGCTAAGCGAACGGATTAAAGGGTCAATACGCCATGACAAAAACGATTGAAGGCGAGACGAGCGCGAAAGATCTGTCGATCGCTATTGTCGCCACGCGTTGGAATGATTTCATTGTAGACCGGCTTGTTGCAGGCGCCGTCGGCGCACTTGAACGCGCCGGCGCCGATCCTGACGCGATCACCGTGACGATGGTTCCAGGCGCGTTCGAAATTCCCGTCATCGCCAAAACGCTCGCAGAGAGCGGGCGGTATGACGCTGTCGTCGCGCTCGGCTGCGTCATCAGAGGGGCGACGCCGCACTTTGACTATGTCGCCGGCGAAGCGGCCAAGGGATTGTCCGCCGTTGCGCTGCAAACGGGCGTGCCCGTCGCATTCGGCGTTCTGACCACGGACACCATAGAACAAGCAATCGAGCGAGCGGGAACGAAGGCGGGCAATAAGGGCGCCGAAGCCGCCCTCGCCGCGGTCGAAACAGCGTCATTGAAACGGCGTCTCGTCGGCCAAGCAGGAATGGAGCTTTAGATGAGCGTTGAGCGTTTAACCCCCGCAAATCATCAGAGCACGGCAAATGTCGACAACGGGGAGCTAAAAACCGGTCCAAACCGTCGGGCGCCTATTCCTATTGCAGGCCTGGGCACTAACGGCGCATCGAGTGTACCTGCGAGCATCGGTGAAAACATTAGCCCATTCCATGCGAGTGAACGTCGCGCCCGGACGACGCCGAACCGTAGCGCCGCGGAAGAGGCCGTCCGCACTCTTCTCGCCTATTTCGGCGAAGACCCCACGCGCGAGGGACTGGTAGATACGCCAAAGCGATATGTTGACGCCTATGAGGAATTCTTGAGCGGCTATCGCGAAGACCCGATCGACATCCTCGGGCGCACCTTTGAAGACGTCGCGGGCTATGACGATATCGTCCTGATGAAGAACATCACCCTGGAAAGCCATTGCGAGCACCACATTATTCCGATCATCGGAACAGCGCATGTGGCGTATCTTCCATCAAAACGCGTTGTCGGCATTTCAAAACTTGCGCGCGTCGTCGACGCCTTCGCGAAGCGTCTCGTCAGTCAGGAAACGCTGACGGAACAAATCGCCGACGCCATCGAAACGGCGCTGGAGCCTCGCGGCGTCGCCGTTTTAATCGACGCGCAGCATTACTGCATTTCAACGCGCGGCGTACACAAGCCAGATGTTGCGTGCGTAACGCAAAAAATGACGGGTGTCTTTAAAGACGACCCGACGATGGAAACGCGGTTTATGCGACTCATCGGCCAAGGCGGCTAATCGACAGAAAAACCCGATTAGAGCAGCTTTACATTCTCTCGGGCGCTTCAATGCCGAGAATGTCCAAAAGGCCGTCTAACTGACGTCCTGTCATCGCTGTCAATGCGATCCGCGACGTCCGGGCGCCCGCGTCCGCCTCATCGGCGATGCGGTTCAACGCATAGAACTTCGAAAACGCTTGGGCGAGACCGAAAGCGTGTTCACACAAAATGTGCGGCGCGCGTTTTTCCGTCGCCGAGCGAATGACGTCGTCGCATAAAAGCAGTTTAAGCGCGAGGTCTCTTTCTTCATCCGAGGCGATCTGGAACGCGGGGCTCGCGAGCGCCGCTGCAGCGCCTTCAGCGTCGACGCCCGCCTTGCTCAACACGGAGCGAATGCGAACGCTTGCATAGAGGAGATACGGCCCGGTTTTTCCCTCAAATGCGGTGAAGCGATCGACGTCGAAGATATAATCCGTGGTGCGCGGGTTAGAAAGATCAGCGAATTTCAACGCTGCGACGCCGACTTTTCGCGCGATCGCATCGGCCTCCTCCGCATCGAGACCTTCAGCGAAACCGCTCTCTTGGATGCGCGCTTTCGCCTTCTCGTCGACCATGTCGATCAGATCGCGCAGCTTCAGAACGCCGCCGGCGCGGGTTTTGAACGGTTTGCCGTCTTTGCCGTTCATCGTTCCGAAGCCGATATGCTCTAGTCGGTCTTCGTCGATGAAACCGGCCGCCGCGGCCGCGCGGAACACTTGTTCAAAGTGCAATGCCTGACGTTGATCGACGACATAAAGAACGCGATCCGGCTCGATCGAGGTCACCCGGTCGAGGATCGTCGCAAGGTCCGTCGTTCCGTAGAGCACGCTGCCGTCGGACTTAAACAAAATCAGCGGCGGGAGTTCTTTTGCGTCAGTGTCGCGCGCGACACTGACAATCTCCGCGCCGTCATCGATCTTTGTAAGGCCTTTACCGCGAAGGATATCGCTGACTTTCGGAATGAACGGACCGGCGTCGGATTCGCCCTTCCAAAGGTCGAATGAAACGCCAAGATCAGCGTATTCACGCTCAATCGCCGCCCGACTGATCTCAATAAAATGCCGCCACAGCGCGCGATACCCTGGACGCCCCGACTGCAACGCCGCCGTCGCGGCCTTCGCTTCTTCGGCGCGCGCGGGATCGGCCTTACACGCTGCTGAGGCTTGCGGGTATAAACGCTCTAAATCGGCGAGGTTTACCGGAGAAGCATCCGGATAAGGACCGTCAAAAGCCGCATCGAAATACGGAAGATCGGGCTGTTCGCGTTCAATTTCGGTGATCAATTGCCCCATCGGCAAGCCCCAATCACCGAGATGGATGTCGCCGACGACGGCGCAACCGACAAACCGCAATAGGCGCTTCAAGGCTTCGCCAATAATCGCCGAGCGCAGATGCCCCACATGCAAGGGTTTGGCGATATTCGGTCCGCCATAATCGATGACAAATGTCTGCGGGCTCTCAATGCGCCACTCGGCCGCCGCGCCGCTTGTCGCGAGATTGACGAGCGTCGCCCCAAGCGCGGTGTCAGTGACCTTAAGGTTGAGAAAGCCGGGCCCCGCGATTGAAACGCTTTCGAACATCGGGTGCGCCGCCAAGCGTTCGCGCACCGCCTCGGCGATGGCGCGCGGGTTTTGCTTCGCCGCTTTCGCCGCCGCCAAGGCGCCGTTGCATTGGAATTGTCCAAGATCCGGACGATCGGAGACCCGCACCAAAGCATGGGTTGAATCAAAGCCGGCCGCGGCGAACGCCTCGGCCGCGATTGTCGATAGCGCGTCAGTAAGGGTCATTTATAGTTCAGGGAATTTCAGGCTTTTGCCGGAGCGGTTGAATAATAGCTCATCGCGTGTCAGCGCCAGTCCGACCACGACTTCAAAGTTGCGGCCCGATGTTTGAGCGCCCGCCCGCGGAATGACGATATTGTCTAAATCCACGGTGATCCGAGAGACAGGGCTTTTCTTTTTGAATTCCGCCATGTGAGCAAACGTCTCTTTGGCGATGACTTCTTGGTTCGTTCGGGTTACTGCGACGAAATACCGATATTCGCGCTCATAGCCGTCAGCAGCCGGACCGCGCCCAAAGGCAAGATCGATTTCGACCTCGGCTTTGATCGGAACATCGCCATAATACCGACATTGCAGACGAACCGCTTCGACTTCAGCGGTCCAGGCGATCGTTTCCGGCGTCTTTGCGACAGGACCGTAGCCGTCCGGCTCAGCGAATGCGACGAGACGCGAGGCGTCTTGCAACACCAGAGCGGCTGGACAGGGCGCGGGATTGGCCGCGCGTGAGGCGCGCGCGTTATCTTTGCTGGCGCAACCGACAAGCCCGCTTAAAAGACCTGCGGCGATTAGCGCTGTTAGCGTGCCCGTTTTCATACTGCCGACCTTCACTAAATGTGCGAGTAACGTTACGTCCTTAGTGCGCTACTGGTAAGCGGAAAGATCGCTGCCGCGAAGCGCAACTGTGTCGTTAACCGCTTGCGAACGACGGCGCAACGCCCGCGTCAGTGTGGATGTAAATCTGCGCCGCCGCACTATTGCCGGACGTCGAACAAATGCTTGACGCATGGTTGTGAAAAATCCGCTGCGACGCCGGCCTCTAGGAGACCGACATAGAAAGGCTCCGCGTTCCGCCCCACAGACGGTCGTCGTTTCATCGAGGATCAGACGCCAGGACTAGATGACTGAGTATTCTACACCGAAGAGCGCTGCTATCGCCGGCATCAATAAAACGATGACTAAACAAGATAGCGACTTGTCGATCACCGCTCACTCCCCAAAAAACGCGTCTCTTCAAGCCAATACGGCGACGGATAAAGCCGATCTTCGTATCCGCCTCGCCTCGCCGCGCGGCTTTTGCGCTGGCGTGTCGCGCGCGATCGAGGCTGTTGAAGACGCCCTAGCGCAACACGGCGCGCCGGTTTATGTGCGCCACGAAATCGTCCACAACGCCCATGTCGTCGACCGGCTAAGAGCTATGGGCGCGGTGTTTGTCGACGACCTCACCGATGCGCCCAATGATCGTCCAATCGTTTTATCAGCCCATGGCGCGCCGAAATCGGTCTATAAGGAAGTCACGAACCGCGGCTTAGCTATGGTGGACGCGACCTGCCCGCTCGTTCTTAAGGTGCATAATGAGGCCCGTCGCCAGGCGGCGGACGGTCGCCATATCATTCTTATCGGTCACGCCCATCATCCGGAGGTGATCGGCACCCTTGGTCAAGCGCCGGAAGGCTCGGTCAGCCTGATTGAAACCGTCGAAGACGCCCGCTCAAAAAATCTTCCGTCCGGCCCCTACGCCTATGTCACGCAAACGACGCTCTCGGTCGACGACACAGCGGATATTGTCGCCGCGCTCACGGAACGCTTTCCGGATATCGTCGGTCCGCGAACAGCCGACATTTGCTACGCTACATCAAACCGACAAGCCGCGGTTAAGGCGATCGCCAATGGCTGCGATGCGGTGCTGGTGATCGGCGACCCCACATCGTCGAATTCGAACCGCCTTGTGGAAACCGCTCTTTCCGCCGGCGCAAAGTCGGCGACGCTCGTTAACGACCCCAAAGAGTTCGATCTTCAAAACTTAGAAAACGCGCAGGTTATCGGCGTAACGGCGGGGGCCTCAGCGCCCGAAGAACTGGTCGAAACGCTGCTTGAACGGTTCGCCGCAAGCCGGTCGATCGCCATTGACCATGTCTGCGTCGCCGAAGAAGACGTTGTCTTTAAAGCACCGACCCGCCCTGCATCTTCACCCCACAGTTAAAAGACGCAGCGCACCGACTTTTTTTAAATTTGCTTTTCAGCATCAAAGGGGCGTCTTGCGCTGGCGACGCGCAGCTGCGTCAGCTAGATAAATGGAATTCTAACAAAAAAAAGAAATCACCGAAACGGGAACGATAATGATTGAGATTTACACGGACGGCGCATGCTCTGGAAATCCCGGCCCCGGTGGTTGGGGCGTCTTGTTAATCAATGGCGATGACCGTCGTGAACTTTACGGGGGCGATGCATCCACGACCAACAACCGCATGGAACTCATGGCCGCCATTGAAGGATTGAACGCAACGCCCATTGACGCCGAAATTATTCTCTATACAGACAGCCAATATGTAAAGAATGGCATCACGACATGGATCGCCGGTTGGAAGCGCAATGGTTGGAAGACGGCCAGTCGAAAACCGGTCAAAAACCAAGACCTGTGGCAAGCGCTAGACGCCGCAGCCCAAGACCGCACCATTGATTGGCGATGGGTCAAAGGCCATGACGGCGACCCAGGCAACGAACGCGCCGACGCCCTCGCCCGTCAGGGTGCGGCGGCGGCTTGATCGCCAAAGTCAATTAAGGCTCGGACACTTCGATCCGCGCTACATATGTAATTGGTTTCGACACGTTTCTTGGCGTCGAAACCGATTGGAATGGGACCAAAAAAATAGCTAAAGCAATGAGCGTTCAGATTGAACGACACCGACGCTCGAGATTCTGGTTTCCGAGCGCCGGAGAGGTGTTTGTTCTAAACCAATGTAACAGTCCGACGCTCTAGAGTTGGCCGAGCATATGTTCAGCGCTCGACACCTCAAACGCGCCAGGCGCTTCCAGATTCAGTTGCTCAACAACACCATTGTTGAGAACGGCTGAAAACCGCTGGCCCCGCTCGCCCATGCCGAAGCCCGATCCATCGAATGTAAGCCCAAGCGCGCGGGAAAAATCGCCATTGCCGTCGGCCAAGAAAGCAACGGCGTCGCCCGCATTTTGAGAGTCGCCCCAGGCATTCATTACAAACGCATCATTGACCGACATGCAGACGATCTTATCGACACCTTTTGCTTTTAGAGCGCCGGCCTGCTCAACATATCCCGGTAGATGCTGCGCGGAACAGGTCGGCGTAAATGCGCCGGGCACGGAAAATAAGGCGACTTTTCCTTCTCCTAGAAAAGCGGCGGCATCCGCTTGTTCCGGTCCATTTTTTGTCGCCAACATTATCGTGGCGCTCGGAATTTTATCGCCTACGGAAATCGCCATGGGATCATATCCTCTCGTGTTTTTGCGGCATTTGCGCCGCTCGCTGTCTTCAAATTGATCGCGCCGACTTGCGCGACGCCATTTCTTTTCTCATCCGAGCTTACGCCAGCGACGTCAGGCGAGATCAAGGCTTGGGTTCACTGAATGCTAAATGGATAAGAGGCCGGCCGGATGGACATCCGCATCATCGAACATTAACCGCTTGCGCCCAAAATGCGAAAGCATCTTTCAGTGACCGTCGACAATATCGTTTAAGGGTTTAAGGGATGGTCGCCAGCGGTCCCACACCATCTCAACACGCATAAAGTGTCGAGCTTAAGGCGTTCTAATTTATAATAAATATGCCGCTTGTGGCTTTCGCCAGCGCCCCGTAACGTGCGCTGGTCGGCGCGCGTTCATCGCACTTTGCAAATACAAAAGACCACCACAGAATGTGGGACTCGGCGCAGCAATAGACGAAAACGCTCCCGCCATGTGGGGCCATTCAGAGGATCAATAGTGCGTATGTGTAAGTCGCGCGATTTTTTAGGCGGCAAACTCCTTATCGCCGCGCCGAACATGGGTGATCCGCGCTTTGATCGCACGGTTATTTTGCTATGCGCCCATGACGAGCGACACGCCATGGGCGTCGTCGTCAACAAACCGCTCAAGAATGTCGATCTCGCAGATATGTTAGATCAAGTCGAAGCGGAGCGTCGCGACGCCTTTGTCGGTGCGCCGGTGTATTTCGGCGGCCCCGTCGGTCAGGAAAAAGGCTTAGTCGTTCATACGCTCGATTACCGGCGCGAAGAAACAATTGAGATCGGCCCTAATTTAGGGCTGACCGTGTCACGCGCAATCCTCGTGGACATCGCGGCCGGCGGCGGCGCTTCGGAGGCGGATGACGGTCATCAACACGGAGCCGACGCTGATGCGGCCACAGCTGACAATCGAGCTGCCCCCCAGGATGAAACCGCCAATGCTCCGTCGCGACATCTTCTCGTGGCCGGCCATGCCGGCTGGGGGCCGGGGCAATTAGAAAGCGAAATCGCTGCGAACGCCTGGGCCCATTGCGAAGCGGACGAGGCCCTCGTTTTTGCCGATAACCCAAGCGATACGTGGCAGTCAGCGTTCGCGCGCCTTGGCGTCACAGAGGCGATGTTTTCCCCTGAATGGTCATCGAGCCGTGGCGGCGACACGCCCCTAAATTAGGGCGATAAACCGTTCCCCACCGAACGCATGACAGACGCCGGCTGTGCGCGTCGAGCATACCGCATGCTCATCTAACCGGCGCACCACCGTTAGGCGGGCGGGCCCTAAGCGCTAACGGCGGCGGCGCGCTCGCGATGTAATGCCGCGATTACCAATGTGAGCGGAGACAGAAGTCGCTGAGGCGAGTTTGTCAGCGCCTTCAGCTTTCATATCGCCCTCCAGATCCTCGGCGAGCTTAGCGCGCCGCGGCGCATTATCGGCAAACGTGATTGTCTTGTCGTCGACGTCACCTTGATCGTCGCCATCATCGGAAAGGGGCGCGCCGGCTTTCAGTGCGGCGTCGCCGGGCGCATCATTTTTGTCAGCGCGCCGATCCTCTGCTGACGGAGCAGAATCAGCGCGCGCCTTCGCAGAAAGGGCCGTCGCGTCATCATTTGCTGCATCGGCGGCGTCAGCTTTTCCGCGCCCGCCGACAAACGGCAAAAGACGTCGGCGCTTGCGCTTCACGTCATCGTCGTGATCGCTAAGATCGCTCGTCACGTCGTTCTCAACGCCAGCCCGCGCAGCATCCTCATCACGCTCGGAAGTTTTTTCCGACGTTTCAGAAGACGATGCCTCAGCCGTTTGGGAGACAGCTGTTTCGCCTAACGCGTCAGCGCTTTTCGCGTCTAAGCGCGCTTTCGACGCCGGCTTCGAAGGAAGCGTGACGTCACCGAAAAGATAGCCTTGCGCCATCGCGCAACCGGCCGCAGCGAGATCAGCCGCCGTGCTTTCGGTCTCAACTCCCTCGGCGATAACTATTAGTCCAAGATCGGCGCCAAGACCGGTAAGCGCGGTAACAATACGGCGGGCGCGTTTATCGCTCGCCATTTCTTCGACAAACGACTTGTCGATTTTCAAATAGTCGAACTTGAACGCGCTCAAATTTGCGAACGAAGAAAAGCCAGCGCCGAAATCGTCCATAGCGAGGGCGACCCCTGCTTTACGCAAGTCAGAGAAAAGCGTTTCAAGGGCTTTAGTGTCAGCGAACTGCTCCGTCTCGGTTACTTCCAGTACGAGGGATCGCACCGGCAAATCATAAGCGCGAACGGCCTCTTTGACGGCGTCGACAAACCCGCGATCCATCAATTGACTGACGGAAACATTAAACGCTGCAAACGGCGCTCCGTCATCAAGCGACGGCTTTTGCTTGCCAAGGCGGCGTAAGCCTGATGCGAAACCCGTCTCATGATCGTCAGGTTGCGACCGTCGTTCCGAAGCGATTTTTTCAGCGGCTGCATTAATGACAAGGCGCGATAGATCAACACCGCGTCCCGCAAGTTGAGCGGCGCGGACGATTGCCGGCGCCGATACGGACCCTCCGCGTGCGGGCCAACGCAACAAGGTTTCATAACCGACGACAGCGCGGTCTTTTAAAGACACAATGGGCTGAAAGGCCGGTACGATATTACCGGAATCGATTGCGGCGGCGACGTCTTGCAAAGAGACTTCATCATCCGCTCGGCGACGATCGCCCGCAGCGGCCGCGCCAGCGAGCGATGCAGCCGCGGTGCTTAACAGCGCCGGCGATACGTCTTGTTGAGAACCGCCAGAGACGGAGACGGCCGCCGGCGTTTTCGCGTCTTCAATGAACAACACGATCCGCTCTAACTCGCCCATCGGCGAAACCGCACGCGCGCCGCGCAAGCGAACGAGCCCGTCCGCTGCTGTTTTTACAAGCACGTCAAAAGCGCCGTCCCCGCGTTCGCGGCCGAGAACGGAATCTTCAAAGGTCGACGCGGCATCGGCGTGCAACAATTCAGCAAAAGCGCTTGGTTCGAAGACGCCGCGCTCCTCGGCGCCTAAAAGACGGCAGACCGACGGCGATTGACTGACGCCTGATTTACTCCAGTCCCAAACGCCGAGACCGGCATAATCCAATACGCTCTCAAGCCGTCCTGCGCCCATCGTCTCAGCCGCTGACGACGCGGATTTAGAGGTGGACGCGGCGCCGCTGGGCTGAAACGCCGATGCGAACGCAGCGCCGCCGCCAACGGCCGCAATCGTTGGCGCAATGGTGCTGGAGGCGCCGCCAAGCGCCGGCCCGAGGATCGGAGCCAAGGCCGCACTATAAACGCTGACCGCGAAGATCACCGCGCTGTAGAGCGCCGGCAACGGCGTCAACGGCAAGAGCGCCAACGCCGCGGCCGCCCATAAAGCGCCAGTGAAGAGAACGCCTGCAACCCGATCGCCAGCACGTGCATCAACAAAGGCGGCGCCCGCGATCGCCACGCCGGCGAAAAGCGCAGCCGCGTTCAAAAATCCAGCGGCCTGGCCTGCGAAAAAGACATTGATGCCGCCAACCCCAAGCAAAGAGACGGCGAACGCCACAAAAAAAGCGCCGAGCAGACCGCTACGGCGCGTTGCGGGAAGAACGAAAGACGCGAAGAAAAGCGCCGACGCCGCGAACGCCGCCAACACCAAGGCGATTATCTCCACGCTCACGGAGCCGTTTAGTCGGGCCGCGACGAGCAAACTAGCGCTTAACGCCATCGCCAAAGCGCTCGCGCCCGCCGCGCGTCGACCGGCCACCGTCGCCGCCGCGATAACAACCGCGGCAACGAGCGCCGCCCCCAAGAGGCCGCCCTGAATGAAATCGCCCGTCGCTTCCGCCCCGGTGGAGAAAACGCCGCCGAGCGTTCCCAATACATTCGCCGCCGCTAATTCCGAGAGCGCGACTGCATTTAGCAGCTTGAAAAGCACGGCGCTGGCGTCAGCGCCGGAGACACTACAACAGCCGGCCGCGGCGACGCCGCAGATTAAACCGTTAACCACGCAAACCCCCGGGAAACATAAACGAAACGATCGTTACAATGGTTATCATCTCGCGTCCCGCGCCGTAGTTCAAGCGCGTGGACGGCGAATATAAGGCCTTTAATCAGCGTCATGGTTGAACGCGGGCGCGCACGGGTCGCTTTTTTGATCATCCACAGCCCCTGCAAGCGCTGCGCCGGTCTCAACGTCGCGCGCCGTCACCGCATAGAGGCAATGATCTCGCCAGGCGCCATTAATGTGCAAATAGTCCCGAGCAAGGCCTTCTTGGCGAAACCCGAGCCGCTCCAATAAGCGACGAGACGCGATGTTCTCGGGCTGACAGGCGGCTTCAATGCGGTTCAAAGACAACGCTTCAATCCCATAGCGCGCCGCTGCGGCGACCGCCGCGGCGCCAAAGCCTTGATGCAAATAGGCGGCGCCGATCCAATAGCCGATTTGCGCCGACTGGACGACGTCGCGTTTGATATCGGAAAGCGTGACGCCGCCGACGAGGCGCGGCGGTTTTGGCTGATAGTCGTCATGTCGCGCCGCCGCGTCACGCGCTGGGCGTTCAAACACGAAAAAGGGGGCCGCTCGTCCCGCGCGAATTGATTGCTCTTGTCGTCGCATCCGACGCCGGACGGCCGCAGGCGCAATGTCGGCTTTCGACCAAGTCGGCTCCCACCGTGATAAATGCGCCTTGCTCGCCTCACGCAGCGCGATCCAAGCCGCAATGTCCGAAACATCGCCGAACCGCAGCATAACGGGGCCGTCAAATAAGCGAATAGAGGACGCATCCGGTCTCACACCGCGCAGCAGCATCGCTTGTCGCCCCCTCTCAAATCTACGTCGCCGAGGTTTAGTCTGCGGTCTTGACGATTACGCATCTCCGCCGACGTTCGCCACCGCTTGTTGAAGCGCTTCCGCGTCAGCCTGCCCGACGGCGCTCAGCGCAATTGGTCCAGACAAAGCCGTCTCAGCCGCTTCGCGCACTCCATCGCTCGTCACCGCGTCGATCCGCGCACATAAAGCCTCAGCGCCCAGCAAGCGCTTCTCCGTATAGAGCTGATGGGTCATCGCCTCCACGCGTCCAAGCGGCGTCTCCAATCCCATCAACACGGACGCCTTCAAAATTGCTTTCGCCCGCTCAAGCTCCGACGCCGTCACGCGCTCCGTCATGTCCGAAACGCATCGCAACGCCGCCGCGATCGCCGCCGGCGCAGAACGATCTTCCGTTCCCGCATAAATATCGATAAGGCCGACATCGTCATAGGCTTCGGCAAAAGCGTATACGGAATAGGCGAGACCACGCTCTTCACGAATAGTTTGGAACAATCGCGACGCCATGCCGCCGCCGAGAATTTCTGCAAAGACCCGCATGGCGTAAAGCCCCGGCGCGCCGACTTCTTCGCCGCGCAGCGCGAGCGCCACATGGCTTTGTTCAATGGTCCGCCGATCGAACCGAACGCCGCTTGCAAATCGCGCCGGCGTCCGCACCGCAGCGCCGAAATCACTCTCGCCGCCGGAGCGGGCGCCAAAGTGGCGTTCGGCGGCTTGAAATACAGCATCTGGAGCAATACCGCCGGCGACGGCGACGACCATGTTCTCCGGCCGATAGCGCGCCGCCATGAAACGAAGAAAAGCGTCAGCGTCGAGGGCGTCTAAAGTTTCAAGAACGCCGAGAATGGGCCGACCTAAGGACTGATTAGGGAAACACGTCTCCTGCAAGAGTGTGTAGACATGGTCTTCCGGGTTATCGTGCGCTTCGGCGATCTCCTGGGCGACGATGCGGCGTTCTTTTTCAAGAGCGTCGCTGTCATAAAGCGCATTGTACAATATATCGGCGAGCACATCGAAGGCGCGGTCGAGATCACGCGCCAGCACACGCGCATAATAAGACGTGCGCTGATAGCCTGTGCTGGCGTTCAGCCATCCGCCGACGCCCTCGATCGCTTCAGCAATGGCTCGCGCCGAGCGGCTATGCGTTCCTTTGAACGCCATATGCTCTAACAGATGGGCGAGCCCGTTCTCCGCAGCGATCTCGTCGCGCGCGCCGGCATTGAATGAGACGCCGACGGCGATGGTCTCAACGCCTGGAACGGTGTCCGCGGCGACAATAGCGCCATTTGCTAAAATATGCGTCGCAGCCGACATGGCGTCCTTTCAATCGTCATTCTTGAGACCGCGCGCATATTACCATGCAACGCCAATTTGTGGCGCGACCTCGGCAGGCGCGAAGCCGCCGCCAAGCCGTGCTTTTGTGATTAAGGCTTTAAAGAGCAAATAAGAAATCGGTCGTCGACTAACGCGCCGACAACCATCTTCCCGTTAGATGCGTCGGCGACCGTCGCCGCGGACAGATGCTCGCCGTCGGACTGGTAAAGGGTCGCGAGGCGATCACCGGGATCATCGCTCGCCACATCGTCCTGATATCGCAACACCAAGGACGGCGATCGCCGCTCCGCCGACTGGCGATGCATCGGCAAGGTCAATGGTTTCGGGTTCGCGCCAATCAGCAAAGCACCGTCATCGGCAATATTGAGATTGTCCGCCGCCCCTGGCAGCGCCACCGTGTCGGCCAATGTAAGAACACCCACCGCCGGATCACGATCATAGATCCGCAAGGTCATGCCCGTCGTTTCAGCGAGATAAAGCCGGGTGCCGGCCGCATTAACAACAACGCCGTTCGCGAAGCGCAGATCTTGCGCGGCGGTGCGCCACGCTAACCCGTCATAGTAGTAGAGCGCCCCGGTGGCCGCTTTTGTGACGAATTGCAGTTTGCCGAAGAGACTAGCCCGGCCCGGCGCTACGTCGTTCGTAACGTAAAAGCTTCGAGGGCCAACCGCAGCGACATCGTTGACGCTCGTTAGTCGGCTTTCGGACAGTGTTTCGAGGTGAACGAGATCGCCATTCTCGGCCACATCGAAAAGCTCCACCGCATTAACAGCGGCGTTAACGACGAAAAGGCGTTTCACCTCGCCGTCATCATAGAGGCTAAGGCCCAGCGGTTCGAAACGCGCCGGCGCGCCGCCGGTTCGGTCACGCCATGCTGAGGCCGCGAGCGGGTCGTCAATCGCCACCACATGGATGGCGCCGCGCACCGGGGCGCCGGCCACGGGTTTCGCGCGACGATCAAAGGACGAAATAAAAACGCGCTGCAAAGCCGCGTCTATCTGTAAGTCTTCCGGTCCGGCGATGCCGGTCACCGGCAAGCAGCTCGGATCAACGAGATTCTCAACCGTCTTAAAATGATTGAAAGAATGGAGCGCCGCGCCGACGAGACAACCCGCGATAACGCTTAGAGCTAAAACGCCCCTAAAGAAGGACATCATACGCCTACTATCACCGTCAAAATTCGCCGCAAGATATGACCAATCATATGCGTATTCAGCCTCTTAAGCACCGACCGAACGCCGGCGCGCGATCAACTGTCGCCTAATCCTACGCGGCCTCCCCGTAGCCGGACCTTATTGCGCGCGCCGAAACAGCGCCAGACGCCAAACGGGAAGACGTAGAGAAAAGGGTGTAAACTCTTTGTGACGGAAAAAAGCCGTTCTGACGGCGCGGCACCAATATTTTTGTTTAACGGCCCGGAATGATCTTGAGTTCGCGCCGCAGTCGTTGTAAGCGCGCGGGCTTGATTGGAATAATGTGTCGGTGCGGCCGTTAACCGACGGGTATATCCCGAGACGGGTTTATCCCAAGAACGAGAGCCGCATAAGAACCGTCGATGGGATCGACGGCGAAGATAACCGACGAACGAACCGTGGAAAGAACTGGACCCGTGAAAAAAGACATTCACCCGGAATACCACACGATTAACGTCGTTATGACCGACGGTTCGACGGTGGAAATGCGCTCAACTTATGGCGAGCCCGGCGCAACGCTGTCGCTGGATATCGATCCGTCGACGCACCCGGCTTGGACCGGCGGACCGGCCAAGGCGCTCGATCGCGGCCGCGTCTCGAAATTTAATCAGAAATTCGGCGCCTTCGGCCTCAAAAAGTAATCTCTTACCGCTCGCCCCGAGCGGCGAACGATTGCTTTTGATCGAAGATTTAATCCCAGAAACTGAAGACGAGTCTGCGCGCGCGGAGCGACACTGTCGCTGCGTCTGACGACATCGCGTATACCGGTCCGGCGTTTACACGCTTCGCAACAAGATATTTTCGTTAAGACGATTGTTTAAACGCGTCGAGCAGCGCCCGCTGCTGTGAGACGGCGTCGCCGCGCGAGGTGGTCGGCGCGGCGTCGCTGAACAACTCAATATCGAGACGCCCAATGCGATCGTAAAGCTGATCGGCTGTCTCAATCAGGGTCGTCAGCGTTTGTGGCAGTTCCCCTTCAAGTTTATCCGGACGACCACGTTCCTTGGCCGGTAGACGGTATTTCTTGTCGAGCGCTTCTTGGGCTTCGATATCGCCCTCGCGCACCGCGCGGAGCACCAACAACCAGGATGCAATCTGCATTAACTGCGTTGTTAACCGCATCGAAGCGCCGGCATAGGCGAGCGCGCCGTGCCGCGAGAGCGATTTTGACGCTTCGCGCCCCTCGCCGTCCAAATAGTTCGCCGTGTCTTCAACGAGCGCCATGCCTTCGCGAAACGTGCGTGCGAAGAGTTCAGAGCGGACGAACTCGGCGGACCGATTCGTTTCGAAAGGCTGGGTTTGCGTCGTTTCGCTCATCGATCTCTATCCTTAATGGCGTTGTTCTACCGACGCCGGCGCTCCGGTACAACGACCTAGCGCCAACCCCGTCCAAGATACGGCTTATTCCGATAAAAGAGAGCAACGCCCGTGCCAGACCGCCGCCCGACACGTTTGCCCCCTCCAGAATGGGCTATCGGCGTCGACGGATGCCGCGCAGGCTGGGCTTTGTTGCAGCGATCACTGCGTGACGACGCCCTGGAAGCGCATATTTTCGACACGGCCGCCGCACTCGTCGCTTATCTGCGTCGACAAAACTGCGTCGCCATGATCGACATGCCAGTCGGGCTTGCTGATTCGGGACGGCGCGCGTGTGAAACAGCCGCTCGTAAATCGCTAGGGCCTCGTCGGTCGAGTGTTTTCGCCGCCCCGCGCCGGCCAATGCTGGACTTCGACGATTATCACGCGGCCAACGCTTGGGGCAAAGCGCAAGGACCAGACGCCGGCGGCGGTCTATCAAAGCAAGCCTGGAACATCACGCCGAAAATCCGCGCGCTCGACGCCGCTTTATCGCCGGACGATCAAGCATGGCTCGGCGAAGGACATCCGGAACTTGGCTTTATGAGACTGACAGGCGCGCCGTGCCGACACCCCAAAAGAACCGACGCAGGCGCGCGCGAGCGGCGACGCGCACTGCGCGAGGCGGGGCTCGATCCGCGCGAAGCGATAGCCGCCTTTCGCAAGCATACGCCGACGAAATCGGCGCTCGCCGACGATGATATCCTCGACGCCGCCGTCTTAAGTCTTTCGGCGCAAGCAAGGATCTCGAATAACGCCCTACGCTTCAGCGATGAAAAACGCGATCGTCGCGGGTTGGTGATGGAGATATGGGGCTGAGTGTTTTGCCTGCAGCCATTCTGGTAAGGGTTAGCTTTTGAAGAGACTTTCAGCAGCGGCCCGACTGCTCGACCGATCTCCGACGAGCGCGCGGCAACGATCGATTTCCGCAGCGAGATTCTCAATGCGCGCCTCAAGGTCTTCGACGGATAAGTCGTAGAGATCCTGTTTTTTCAAGCCGGAAAGGATGAAATCGGGTTTCTCCGTCGGACGATCTTCTTCCATAGCGCGCCTCCTCTCCTCACTCCTGAAGGCTTGCTTGCGTCTCGACACAGTCAAAGCGCGTCTTTCAAAGCCCATCTTTTCCGCCGCCTGTAATTGTGGGAAATTCTTGTTTGAAGCGCAATCTAGAAGTCCGACGGAAAGGAAATGTCCTTGACGACAGCCATAGAAAAACCGCCTGAGACCATGCGCGCCATCGAGATAGAAGCCCCTGGCGGCCCCGAAATGCTGCGACCGACGACGCGGCCGACGCCCCGCCCCATGGACAATGAAGTGCTCATCAAAATCGCAGCAGCCGGCGTCAATCGCCCGGACGTTTTGCAACGCATGGGCCTTTATCCGCCGCCGCCCGGCGCAAGCGATCTGCCCGGCCTGGAAGCATCCGGCGTGATTGTCGGGCTCGGCTCGAAGGTCGATGCGGCGGCGCGCCTCGCCCTCGGCGACGCGGTTTGTGCACTGTTGCCCGGAGGCGGTTACGCAGAATATGCGAGCGTCGACGCGGGCGCGTGCCTTCCTCTTCCGAAGGGGCTGTCGCTCGAAGCCGCCGCCGGCGTGCCGGAAACCTATTTCACGGTTTGGGCGAATGTCTTTGACGATGCAGGCCTCGCCGCCGGCGAGACCCTTCTCGTTCATGGCGGGACGAGCGGCATCGGCGTCACCGCCATCGCTCTCGCCAAGGCCCTCGGCGCGCGCGTCCTCGCGACGGCGTCAAGCGCGGAGAAATGCGCGTCGATCACGGCGCTCGGCGCTGACGGCGCCTATCGCTATGACGATCCAGAAGGGTTTGAGCCGTGGGATGCGGCAATCGCCGCTGAAGGCGGCGTCGATGTCGTTCTTGATATGGCGGGGGGCGACTTTTTCGCGCGGAACCTCGGGGTTTTGAAAGAACGCGGACGACATGTTTCCATCGCCTTTTTGAGAGGCGCGCGCGGCGAGACGGATATTTTCGCGGTGATGCGCAAACGCTTGACGATTAGCGGCTCGACCATGAAGGCGCGCAACGCGGAAGAAAAAGCCGCCGTCGCAAAAGCCCTAAAAGACAAAGTCTGGCCTTTGATCGAAGCTGGCGCGGTGACACCGCGCGTCCATAAGACGTTTTCACTCGATGACGCGGCCGCAGCACACCGGATGATGGAAGCGGGCGATCATCTAGGAAAAATCGTCCTGACCATGGATTAAGACGTCCAAAACTCGCGTCTATCGCCGCACAAAGGGCTGATCGCACGCAATCCAAGCATGATTGCGCCTATCCGGCTTGGCCTTAGCGGCCAACAGGCCTATATCAGCCTCAAGTGACGCGTAGGCGCGGCGATTTCCTTAAAAATTTCTGCACCGAACGCGGCGTCCGCCGAAGAGGCGGGCGCTCGATCCCGAGCTTATTGGAGAAGCGCCCATGGCCGACCAACCCCTTATGCCGATCGCGACAGCGGTCTGGCTGATCGACAACACCTCGCTGACGTTCGAGCAGATCGCGACGTTCTGCGGTCTGCATGAGCTGCAAGTGAAAGGCATCGCTGACGGCGATGTAGCGGTCGGCGTCCGGGGCATCGATCCCATCACCAGCAACCAGTTGACGCGGGAAGAAATCGATAAAGCGCAAGACGACGCCTCCTATCGCATGGCGCTGTCGCGGCCGAAGACCATCGTTGCGGAGCGCGGCAAGAAAGCGCCGCGCTATACGCCGGTTTCGAAGCGGCAAAACCGGCCGGACGCCATCGCCTGGATCGTGCGCAATCACCCGGAAGTCACAGACGCGCAAATCTCACGGCTCCTCGGCACGACGAAATCGACCATTCAATCGGTGCGCGATCGCACGCACTGGAACTCTGCGAACATCACGCCGCAAGACCCCGTAGGGCTCGGCCTGTGTTCACAAATCGATCTCGACGCGGCGGTCAAAAAGGCGGCTGCGAAAGCGGCGAAGCTAGCCCCAGCCGATTCGAGCCCGACCCTGACGCCGACGGAAGATACAGTGACGCCGGAACCAACGCCGACGCTTTCACCGGATTTCGCAACGCCGCCGCCAGCGGACACCAACAAAGAACAAGCGCCGATCGACGCCGATTCCGTGTTTGCAAACTTCGGTACGTCGGAACAAGAAAAAGAATAGCCAGGAACATTGTCCGGCGGCGTTTAATGAGGTCGTCGGACGGTTCTCAGACAGTTAAGCTTCTGTCTCGCTGCTGTATTTCTCAGCTTTAGAAAGCACAACGCCGCCGCCATTGAGGTCAATTATTGAGCCAGTAATATAACCGGCCGCCGGCGAGGAGAGAAAATAACAAAGCTCAGAGACGTCCGCCGGATCACCCGCAGCGCCGACCAAGCTTTTCTCACAAAACTCCTTTAACTGAGCATCATCATAAAGATCACTCCGCACCGGCCCTAACCGAACGCCATTGGTGCGCACGCCGAAAGCTGCGCCCGCGGCGGCTAAAGCGCCGACCATGCTCTGCAACGCGCCTTGCGCCGCGGCGAACGCCACATCCCCCACGCCGCCGCGTGGGTCCGCCATTATCATCACAATGGCGCCGTCGGGCGCATTCGCCGCCGCGGCGTCATCGGCAGCGCGCACCATCTGCTTCATGACCGCTTGCGTCATGTAGAACGCGCCGCGCACGTCGGATTGATAAACCGCGTCGAGATCATCGGCCGATAATTCAGAAAACGGCTTCGCGCTGTATGTCACATGATTATGAATGAGCACATCAATAGTCGCATCGCCTTCGATCGCTTCGGCGACGATATTGTGTACGTCAAGCTTATCGGACGGGTCGGCGGCGACAAAAACAGCTTCGCGATTTTGTTCCGCGAGTGACTGAACGGCGGCTCTCCCCGCCGCTTCATCGGCGTCCACAAGCACCAAGCGATCGCCCGCAACGCTAAAACGCCGCACGCACGCTTCACCGATCGGCGTCGCGGCGTTTGTGATAATGACGGAACGTTTGGCCATGATGCTCGTGCCCAGCCCTTTTAAGAATAAGATGTTTTGGAAACAGTGGAGAGAACGGAAACAAAGAGATCGAAGAGGTTTCTGCGCTGTTGATAAAGCAAAAGTCATGCCTCACGTAATGAAATTACGACACTGACATCGCGCTATAAACGATTTCTTTTCCTGGCGCTCTATAAAACCTATTGTTTGAAAACCTATTGTTTGCTTGCTGACGAACCGCTCGATTAAGAGAACTCATCATAAACATTTAACGCCCCCCCAAATAACAAAGCGCCGCCTCGAACCGGCGGCGCTTTACGCTACTCTTTAAGACGGGTCAACGAGGGGGATCGCTTCGTCGCCTCAGTTCGGCCATTTGGTCCTTCACTCTCAGTTTGAGACGTTTGAGCTCATGCATTTTTGTGTCGTCTGGGCCGGCGTGTTTCAGTTCATTCGTTAACGCCATTTCTAACTCTTGGTGCCGACGGCTTAGTGATTGCAAGTGAGCTTCTATCGCCATAGTCTCGCCTCCTAAGGTTGAACACGATAAATAAATCATGATCGGCGAAAATTGTCGACAACTTTAGGGCGAAGCGACAATTGGCGAACAATGACAAAGAGGTTATAAAACGCCGTTTTCGCGATATAAGACTTTTGTCTAAGCCTTAGAAATTATTAAGCAAATGACATCCAGAGCAATCCTTGGCGTAACCGGCGCATCCGGCGTTATCTATGGACGGCGCTGTCTTGACGCACTTCGTTCGGCGGGGATTGAAACACATCTTGTCGTCACGAAAGCAGCGGAAATGACGATCCGATACGAACTCGGACAAAGTGTCGCCGATTTCGAAAAATTGAGCGATTTTCGGTACGCGATCGGCGACGTCGGCGCGCCGATTTCATCGGGGTCTTTTCAAACAATCGGTATGGTGATTGCTCCGTGCTCCATCAAAACCATGTCCGAGATCGCAACCGGCGTCACCAGCAATCTCCTAACGCGCGCAGCGGACGTGGTTTTGAAAGAACGCCGCCGACTGGTTCTAATGGTGCGCGAGACGCCTTTTCACCTTGGTCATTTACGCACAATGACGACGCTCGCAGAAATGGGCGCCATCATCGCGCCGCCCTTGCCGGCGTTTTACGCAGAACCAAAAAGCGTCGATGATATCGTCGATCAATCCGTAGGCCGAACGCTCGACTTGTTAGGTCTTAATTCAGATCTTGTGAAACGTTGGGGCGAAGACCTTAAAAAAGGCGCTCGCAAATAGGCGAACGCGATCCCCGCACGAACCGAAGCTCTCTTCTTCGATTGTTTTAATAGATGACGAACGATCCTCCTCATCCTCTGCCCGGCGCCGCGCAACCTGGCGCCGAAACGCTAGAAAGCGCCCACCAAGCGGCGGCGTTTTGGCATTGGTCGGTAGATTTCTACGCGAGGGACGGCGTCGCCAAGGCGCTGCTGGGTTTACAAAACAAACTAGGAGCGAATGTGAACATCGCTCTTTGGTGTTTGTGGTGCGCGCCCCAGCGCCTTTCTGAGACGGACGTCAACGCTGCAACGGAAAGCGTTGCGCACTATAATCAAAACGTCACCAGCGCTTTGCGTTCGGCGCGTGAACACCTCAAACACGCCGCAGCAAATTTGCCTGGCGACGCCGGCGAACTTCGCGAAAGTATATTGGCGCTGGAACTGACAAGCGAACGCATTGAACAACGTCTTATCCTCGCGACGATCGCGATCGATAAAACAGACACCGTCAGCAGCAAGGTCAGCCCAGATGAGCGCGAAGACCATCTTGAATTTACCGCTACCGACAATCTTAAAACGTATTTAGAACCCTTGGGCGAAGATGGACCATCGCGGACTGTGCAGTACTTAGCGCGCGCCGTTGTCGATTACGCGGCGTCTTTAAAGCAGCCTCATTAACCGTCGATCAACGTGATTGGATGTGAAGAATTATGGCTTCCAGCGACAATGACCGACCACCAGACAATCAGACGGACAATGAGGCGGAAAACACCGGCGGCGGCGCGAGACTCTTTGACGTCATCGAAACGCCAGCCCCCCAGTTAAAAGAGAACAGCGAAGAGACGGGCGGCGCGAACGACGAAGCGCTTTTGATGCGGATCGCTCTTTTAGAGCAGGATCACAGCGATATGCACAAGGCCATCGAAGCGCTGAAAGCGCAGCAGGGCGCCGACCAGCTGGTGCTTGCACGCCTAAAGAAAAAGAAGCTGCAGATTAAAGATGAAATCAGCAAGCTTAGAGAAGCGCTGACGCCGGACATAATCGCCTAGTCGCACCACGATTATTTGCTTATTGGCCGACGGACGATCAAACCGTAGTCAGGCCGAAAACTCGCTAAAAGCCCTTCGTCAACGCCCGACTTTTTTCTTCTTCTTGCCTTCATACATCGCCGCATCGGCGAGATCTAACGTCGCTTCCGCAGTCGTGCCTTGGACAATCGGCGCAAGCCCCGCCGTAACGCCGACCTTGAACGTTTCTTCGCCTAGGCGCGCCGGCGTATTAATTATCAGATCGCGAATATATCGGACCTTGCCGGCGGCGGCCTCTTTGTCGGAATAATTGAAAATGACGCCGAACTCGTCACCGCCCAAGCGGCCGACAACATCAGTTTGCCGCACATTTTCTTTGATCTTGCTCGCCACATGGGTCAGCGCCGCATCCCCGCCGGCGTGGCCGAGGGAATCATTAATATTCTTCATGTCGTCGAGGTCGAAGTAAGCGAGCGCGGCCGCTTGCCCGTGCCGATCGGCAAGCGCCAAGGTTCGGTTTAACTCGGCGACAAACGCGCGCCGGTTAAAAACTTCGGTCAGGGAGTCGGTGAAAGCCATCGTCGACAGCTCATCAACGCGCGCTTTCGCTTCAGCGAGTTCATGGCGTAAGGACGCCACCTCCTCCATCAATTCGGCGAGGGCGCGCATTACGCGGGGCGTTAATTCGGCCTTTGGCACGCCGGCGATGGATAGCGTGTCTTTCGGCGCTGAATTCGCCGATTGCGCCCCACCGGCCGGAGCGGCGGTTCGGGTACGCTGCGGAGCATTTACGCGGGTGTTTTGACCGACTTTCATGGCGGCGCCCTCATCGTTTGACGTCAGATGCGGCATATTAAGCCCTGACTCTAAATTTAGCGCAAAGGCCGTCGACTTGGCTGACGCGCTATCCCATCGCCGCCGCCTGTTCGCCGCCTGTCCGCAGATTGCCGCCGCCCGTCGCAGCGCGCAGTCGGCCCATCGCACGGCGATTGCTGAACCGCCCGTCATCGGCCACGAAAAAGGGGCGCAAACCCCCGCTGCCGGCGAACACCCCGATCCCCTCGAAGTCGCTGGTCGGCGCGCGCATCACGAGGAGAAGCGCAAGGCGCACCCGCCCCCCGTCCCCCGCGACCTTGCGCTTCTCTTTCTCCCTTCAAAAATTTCCGCCGCGCCCGCCGATGCGCGTCCTCACGGTCCAGCCCGCGCGCGGCTTCCTATGGAAACGAACGGCTTTGCGCTCTTGCAGGCGCTGTTCAGGAGCGCTAATGCCTCCGCTTTTCTTTTAGAAAGTCATGACATGGCGACCACGAGCACCGAAAGCGACGCCGCGCCGCTGGTTGGAATTATCATGGGCTCGCAGTCGGATTGGCCGACAATGCGCCGGGCCGCCGACAATCTCGACGCTCTTAGCGTGCCTTATGAAACGAAAATCGTTTCCGCCCATCGCACGCCGGAGCGCCTCTATGAGTACGCAAAGTCAGCGCGCAGCCGCGGCCTGAAAGCAGTCATCGCCGGCGCCGGCGGCGCGGCGCATTTGCCGGGCATGGCGGCCGCGATGACCGACCTTCCCGTTATCGGCGTGCCGGTGCAAAGCAAGGCGCTGAACGGCCTCGACAGCCTGTTGTCGATCGTGCAAATGCCCAAGGGCGTGCCGGTGCTGACCGTGGCGATCGGCGAGGCCGGCGCCGCGAACGCAGGGCTCGCCGCGGCGGCCATCATCGCCGCTTTCGATACGGACGTCGCCGCCCGCCTCGCCGCGTGGCGCGAGAAACAAACCGCCGGCGTCAGTGAGACCGTAAACACCAGCGACGCATAGAACACCGGACTAAGCCCGTCCGCGCAGCGTAGCGAATCGCTTCGACGCGATGGAGCCAGTCCACGGAATTTGTCCACGGAACTTGTCACATGACCAGCGACGCATCGAAAACATTTCCAATAGCGCCGAATGGAACGGTGGGGATTCTCGGCGGCGGCCAGTTAGGACGCATGCTCGCCCTCGCCGCCGCACGACTAGGCTTACGGGTTCACATCTACGCCGACAGCCCTGACGGTCCTGCCGAGCAATGCGCCGCCGCGGTCACCGTCGGCGACTATCGCGACGCCGCGACGCTTGAAGCCTTCGCAAAGGCCGTCGACGTCGTCACTTATGAGTTTGAAAACGTCCCGGCAGAAACGGTTGAAATTCTTGAAAAGGCCGGCGTTTCGGCGGCGCCCGGCGCGCGCCCGCTCGCCGTCGCCCAAGACCGCCTCGCCGAGAAAGACTTCATGCGCTCCCTCGGCGCGGGCGTTGCGCCCTATGCGGCGGTTGACGACGTCGACAATCTCGCCGCCGCAGCCAGTAAGATCGGCTTGCCGGCAATCTTGAAAACCCGGCGCTTCGGTTATGACGGCAAAGGACAAGTCCGCTTAGACGAAACCGCCGACGCCAGCGCCTTCGAAGCCGCACTGCAATCAATCGCCGGCGCGCCGGCCATCCTTGAAGGCTTCGTGCCGTTTGCGTGCGAAATCTCCGTCGTCGGCGCACGTGGCCGCGACGGCGCGAGCGTTCTTTTTGACCCTGCGCGCAACGACCATGCTGGCGGCATCTTAAGACGCAGCCGAGTGCCGGCGGATGCTCCAACGGCTAGCTTAGACGCCGCGCGCGAGATCACGTTAAAGGCGCTGGATGCGCTCGATTATGTGGGCGTCCTCGCCGTTGAGTTTTTTGTGCTGCCCGACGGGGCGGTGCTGGTGAACGAGTTTGCGCCGCGCGTTCATAACTCCGGGCATTGGACGCAAGACGCGTGCGTCTGCGATCAATTCGAACAACACATTCGCGCCGTATGCGGATGGCCGCTCGGCGACGGCGCCCGCCATAGCGACGCCGACATGGCCAATCTCATAGGCGACGACGTCCATAGTTGGCGCGCTTTGGCCGCGACGCCGGACACCGCCGTTCACCTCTATGGCAAAAGCGAGGCGCGCGACGGCCGCAAAATGGGGCACGCGACACGGATTTTCGCCATAGAAGAAGGCGCCGATACGACCTTCAATACACGCCCGGCGTGACCGGACCGCTGATCCCGCCACCAGTGCAAGCAGCAGCCACGGGCGCCGCAAGCTGGTTCATCGCCGGCCGCGCGCCGTTCGCCGCCATTGATACGCCCATAACGAAATTGCTCGGCTTGGGCTTCGCAGCGGCGGGGTTCTTGATCGGGGCTGTCGCCGTCGGCGCATTTTTTCAGGCTAAGACGACAGTCAATCCCCATGCGATCGATCGCGCGTCAACGCTGGTGACGGGCGGCCTTTACCGCTATTCGCGCAATCCGATGTATCTAGCGCTGCTCTTGGTGCTGATCGGTTGGGCGGCGCACCTCTCTAATCTCGCCGCTTTTGCGCCAATCCCGCTCTTTGTCTGGATGATAACCGTCTTACAGATTAAGCCCGAGGAAGCCGCGCTCCGCGAGCGTTTCGGCGCTGAGTATGACGCCTACTGCAATCGGGCGCCTCGCTGGATTTAGTTTCTGGCGGCGTCTTATGCGCCGTATCGCGCTTTAGCGGCGGCGCGAATGATCGCCGAGGGATCGAACCCAACATCTTTGAAACGCGCCTTGAATTTCTCGAACTGCATAACGTTCTCGATGCGGGCATCGAGAAACGCCTTCGTCGCGGCGATTTCAGGGTCGTCATCGGTGAGCCAACGCGCCTGCGTGGTCGAAATGACGCCAGACAAAATCGTTCGCTTAGAATAGTAGTTGAAATCCCGCGATGGATCGCCGAGGCCGCGCCAAATGGCGTCAGCGGAGCGCCAGACAAGGCGCGCGGCGAGGCGTTGTTTTCCCGGCAAGAGCAACGTATTGGCGGCCCGCCGAGCCGCTTCTTTATGGGGTTCGAAGGTTTCAATACGCGCCAAAACGCCGCCGGCGACACGTTCGCGAATCCTCCCCTCAGCGCCATCGCCCGCGAGATAGTCTATCGCCGCCTGATCCGCCGCGCCGGACCAATACGCCAAGAAATCATCAACCCCATAAGGCCAAGCGAGATCTGCGTCCGCCGCATCGTGGCCCGCGTCTAAAGCGCCCGCATGGAGCGTTTGCCGCGTAAATCCGGTAAAAACCGCGTTGATTAATGTCGGCTCGAGAAGATCGGCCCGTAACGCCGCAACGCCGTCATGCTTGTCAGCGCCGTCCGAATTAGCGCTTTCAGGACCTTCATGCTCATCAATCATTCTTCAAAAGCCTATGTTAACGGGCGCCTGATTGCTCAACTGGCTACTCAATACGACGAGCCGTTTACGAATATCCAGCGCCCAAAGGTCAATCTACGCAACCCTATGCTGGACATTGATGCATAGATTTGTTACCCGCGGCTAATTGCAAGGCCAAGCAGGCTCGCCTATGTCTTGCCATCGAATCGCAGCGACGTCCCGGCCCTATGGTCGCGGCGTCTTCTTTGTTTTGGAGAGACACCCCTGGTTCAGATCAGCGTCCGCGACAACAATGTCGAACAAGCCCTTCGCGCGCTTAAGAAAAAGATGCAGCGCGAGGGAACGTTTCGGGAAATGAAACGCCGGAAATTCTACGAAAAGCCGTCGGAAAAACGCGCCCGCCAAAAAGCGGAAGCGGTGCGTCGTGCGCGTAAACTCCTGCGCAAACGCCTCCAACGCGAAGGCGCGCTTTAAGCCTCTCCATCGACAGGTGGCTTCGCCGGATCGACGGGGGGGGGCTTCGCCGGCCCGGCGGCGGAAAGCAATATTTAACCGTACCAGCCGTCTGCGCCGCTTAGCGCGCGATCGCGTCGCTACGACGTGAAAATCAAATTTATCGACGTTCTCACTGCCGGCAGTGGCTCCCAAACGCTGACGAGCCAATTTGCTGCAGTGCGAAATTTTATACAAATCCCTTAGCGCCAATTGCGAAACTTATATAAATCGCGCCTCTGGCGGCGAAACGGCTTGGCACGTTAACCAAATATTTGCAGTATCTACGCTCGTGTATCGAGGCGATCGGTTTTCCCTATTGTTTTGGAGACCGTGCTTCGCGCTTTGGAATTTTTGGACGGTAATCTGCGGGGAAGAGCGGCGATATAAACCGGTGGGGCGAGTGCTTCCGACATGAAACGCAAAATGCGACGCACAACAAGCGGCGCGCTTTGTCGTTTATTCTGTTGCATCGCCGACAATGTGCAGCCGTCAGCGCGCTGAACGGCGGAACATGATGCGCTAATGAAAAACAGCGCACACCGCTTCAGCCGTAAAGCGGATCGAGGGGTGAAAACAATCATGGTGTTTAAAAGAGCATTTGCTGGCGCCGGAACGTTATTCGGGGCGCTATTTGCGGCGATCGCCTTCTTGACGCCGGCGGTCACAACGCCGGCGGCGGCGCAAAACCAAGCCGACGAGCCGCGCTTGGACCCGATTTTCGGTAAGCGTCCGGCGGCGCCGGTTGAAGAAATCGGCCCGATGAACGACGACGAATACGACGAACCGCGCGGCTGGGACCCATTTGGCGGGTTTGTCGGCGCGATTACGTTGCTCGTGCCTGAAACCACCAATCTCAGCGTCGGCGTCGGACCGGCCTATCAGCCGGATTATTTCGGATCGGACGACTATCAGTTCGTCGCCGACCCCCAAGTCTTCATCAGAGTGCGGAACTTTTTGTTTCTTGACGATGACGGCGCCGACCTTGCTCTCGTCGGCTTCTCCGGGTTCGCCATCGGCCCGTCGATCCGCCTCATCGGCGATCGCGACGAACGTGAAAACCCAGCGCTGCAAGGCCTTGGCGATATTGATATGGCGTTCGAAGCGGGCGGCTTTATTGCAACGACATTCCTTGACCGGGTTTTGGTTCGGGCGAAAGCGCGTAAAGGCATCGCAGGCGGCCATAGAGGCCTCATCATCGACGGCGCCGGCACGGTCATGCTGTTTACGACGCGGCGGTTCTCAGCGGCGTTTTCCGGACAAGTGGCGTGGATCGACGACGAATACGCCGACACCTATTTCTCCGTCGACAACGCCCAATCGATTGCCTCAGGGCTGCCGATGTATGACGCCGGCGCCGGCTTCCGCGATGTCGGCGGCAGCGTCAACGGTTACATCAATCTTGGCAAGAAGTGGTCGCTGAACCCTTATGTGCGCTACCGTCGCATTTTCCGCGGCATCAGCGATACGCCAATCATCGATCAGTTCGGTAGCCGCGATCAGTACATTGTGGGCTTCCACATCATGCGCGAGTTCAAGTTCAATATGTTCAATTAGGCTTATCGCATCAGATGATGCGGTCACTGTAGACCATCAAAAAGGCCGGCGAACGCCGGCCTTTTTTTATTTACAGATGCCTAAAACTCGTTGGGTGAGACAGCGACGCTCATCGCTCTCGCACTACATCATCGACGTATGCATCGTCTCCGCAACGCCTGGCGGCGGCGTTGCGTCGTCGGGCACGAAGAAGTCCGGAAAGAGTTTTTGCGACGGATCAACGCGATACTTCTCAAAGTCTGTTACGCCGTGCTCGTACAAAAACGTATCGTCGATGACGAAATTGCCCGTGAACTCACGCGACGGCTTGGTCAAAATCATGTGCGCCGCGTCAGACAAGATATCAACCGTACGCGAGCCTTTGATCATGGCGTCTCCGCCAAGGGCGAACTCCACCGCGGCCGTCGCGATCGCCGTTCGCGGCCACAGCGCATTGCAGGCGACGCCGTCGGCTTTGAATTCTTCCGCCATGCCCAAAACACACAGGGACATGCCGTATTTCGCCATTGTATAGGCCACATGCGGCGAGAACCATTTGGGGCTCATATCGAGCGGCGGCGACAGGGTCAGCATGTGCGGATTGTCCGCCTTTTTAAGGTGCGGCAGACAGGTTTTCGTCACGAGAAACGTTCCGCGGGCGTTGATTTGGTGCATCAAATCCCAGCGCTTCATTTCCGTTTGGTCGGTGCCAGTCAGAGAAATCGCCGAGGCGTTATTAATGCAAATATCGATACCGCCGAACGTCTCAACGGTCTTAGCGACGGCCTCGGCCACGAGGTCTTCGGCGCGAATATCCACGACTAGGGGCAAAGCTTTACCGCCCGCCGCCTCTATTTCTTCGGCCGCCGTATAGATCGTTCCCGGAAGATGTTTATGCGCTGTCGCTGTCTTCGCGGCGACAACGATGTTAGCGCCGTCCGCGGCCGCGCGCTTGGCGATGG
The DNA here is from genome assembly GCA_039814575.1 of Pseudomonadota bacterium. Lineage (GTDB taxonomy): Bacteria > Pseudomonadota > Alphaproteobacteria > Caulobacterales > Parvularculaceae > MED-G105. The sequence goes on along the minus strand of JBCCAY010000014.1, from coordinate 56,275 downwards.
CGAGGCCAATGCCACGGCTAGCGCCGGTAATGAAAAGGGTTTTGCCTTTAAGCGTTGTCATGGGGCTGTTTCCTCGCTTTAGGCCGTTAATACGGCGACATCGAGTTCTTGGACCGATGAGGCGCCGGCTGAGACCGCGCCGGTGAAGCCCGGCGTCACCGCCAGCGTATTGTCCGCATAGAAATTCGCCATCGCCAGTTTGCCGGCGGCATAAGCGTCGTCGTTCGCGGCGCTCACCGCTGCAAGTGCGCCCTTCGCCAGATAGTGACCGCCAGCAACGTCGCCGAACTGATTGAGATAGGGCGTCGCGCCTGCCAGCACGTCATACTGGTCCCGCGCGGCGGCTTCTAACAGCCAGTCGGTGGACGCCGAGAGCGCCGTCGCCGCCGCGTCGAGGCGTATCGCAATACGATCGAGGCCAGCGTCTTTGGCGGCCGCAGCCGTTTTGCGCGCGTCATCGATAAAGGCCCGCGCCGCAGCACCGCCATCGCCTTGGAGTTTTCGGCCTACGAGATCGATCGCCTGGACGCCGTTCGTGCCTTCATAAATCGCCGCGATGCGGGCGTCGCGCATATGCTGGGCCGCGCCGGTCTCTTCCACATAGCCCATGCCGCCATGAATTTGGACACCGAGCGATGTGACGTCATTGGCGCGGTCGGTCGACCAGCCCTTCGAGATTGGCGTCAAAAGCTCTTCTAAAGACTTGGCTTGGCGCTGGGTATCCACGTCATCGCTACGCCGCGCCAAATCGTAAGCGACCGCGTTGGCGTAGCAGATACCCCGCGCCGCTTCGGTCATCGACTTCATCGTATAAAGCATACGGCGCACGTCCGGATGCTGAATAATCGGAATCTGATCGCCCGACTTAACGCCCGGCGCCCGGCCCTGGCGGCGCTCCTGGGCATAGGCGAGCGCGCGTTGATAGGCCCGTTCGGCGATACCGACCCCTTGCACGCCCACATCAAGGCGCGCGGAGTTCATCATCACGAACATGTTTTTAAGGCCCTTGTTCTCCTCGCCAAGCAGCGTGCCGTAGCACTCGCCCGCCTCGCCATAGGCCATGACGCAAGTGGGGCTGCCATGGAGGCCCATTTTCTCTTCTAAGCCGACGCATTGGACGTCATTGCGCCCTTCCAGGCCGCCCTCAGCGTTGACGTGAATTTTCGGCACCAAGAACATTGAAATGCCGCCCGTGCCTTCCGGCGCGTCCGGCAAGCGCGCCAACACCAAATGCACGATATTGTCGGCGATATCGTGGTCGCCATAGGTGATATAGATCTTCTGGCCGCTGATTTTATAGCGTCCGTCGCCGACAGGCTCAGCTTTTGTGCGTACGCCGGAAAGGTCAGAGCCTGCCTGCGGTTCGGTGAGGTTCATCGTGCCCGTCCACTCGCCCGACACCAATTTACCGGCGAACAAACGCTTTTGCTCGTCCGTGCCCGCATGGAGAATGGTCTTGACCGCGCCCGTCGTCAGCGTCGTGCCGATCGCGAAGGACATGCACGCGGCGTTCATCGCGTCGATCAGCGCCACCGACAGCGTTGAGGGTAATCCCTGCCCGCCGGCCTCTTCGGGGAAAGCGAGCGAGCCCCATCCGCCTTCGACATATTGCTTATAGGCTTCTTTGAAGCCGGGGCTCGTGCGCACAACGCCGTTTTCCAGGACGCCGCCGTTTTGGTCGCTGTCCCAATTCATCGGCGCAATTACTTGATCGCAGAACTTCGCCGCTTCCTCTAAAATCGCACTGGTCAAATCATCGGAGAGATCGGGAAACAGCGCCGGCGTCGCCAGCGACTGAAAGCCAGCCATGTGGTCGAGGGCGAACCGCATGTCGCGGACGGGCGTTGCGAAGGTCATCGGCGCATCTCCTTAGCTTCAACGCCGACCAACAAATCGACGTTATCGCTATTTATGGAGCGAATTCACCGTGAAGACGAATGCTTTGCGCAGCCCGCGCTGACGCCGCTTCGTCGCAGGCCATTTTAATCGCAGCGCTGTCTCATCAGAGGACACAGCATGTAGCGATCTGGGATATTTTAAGGGTTCAACGCGCTGCGAATGGCTTCGACGCGCGCTCTGTTAGCGCCGAAATCACTGCGGCCAACCCGCGACGCCGAGCGGACGTGCACAACATTTTCAGCGCCTTCATTTTCAGCAGCACTCTCAGCATCATCGCCCGTCCGCCGAAACTCGACGTCATCGACGAACCCCATCAACGGCGTGCGGAAAGTCGCTGCGATATAGCTTTCTTCTTGCACGACAATCGCGCCGCCGAGATTAGCAATGACGCTTGGCAACGCCCCCCAAGAGGACGCGGGAAGCGACACGACGCTTTGGTCTGCGCGCGCGCCCGGTTCGCTGATGACGCAGTTCGGCGAATCCGGACAAGGCGCAAGCGTCCCGTCGATAAGGCCAGGCGCGGCGCCGGAACGCGATTTAAACGCGAGGCCGAAAAAAGCGGCCGCGCCGAGGACAATCAGAACCCCAACAATCATCATGATCCGTTTCACGCGACCCTCATTTTAATGCGCAGCGCACCCGGCTTGTTACTATGCGCCGCTCGCCGTTTTAACGCTCACCGTGCTCAACGCTCTTAGTGCTCAACGCTCATAATTTTGGCGCACCAACTCATCGAGCAAGCGAACACCATACCCAACAGCGCCCTTCGGAGAAGTCGGTTTGGTTTTCGACGACCACGCCATGCCAGCGATATCGAGGTGCGCCCATGGCACGCCGGACTTCACAAAATTACCGATAAAGGCCGCCGCCGTCGAGGAGCCGCCGTCGCGCCCGCCGATATTCTTCATGTCGGCGATGTCGGATTTTATCATATCATAATGCGCTTTGGTCAGCGGCATCCGCCAAAGGGGATCGCCGCTGGCGTCCGCCGCCGCGGCGAGCTTCTCGCAGAGATCGTCATCTTGCGAGAAAAGCCCGGCGTATTCATGCGACAGGGCGATGATGATGGCCCCGGTGAGCGTCGCTAAATCGACGATCGCCGCCGGCTTATACTGCTCTTGCGTCCACCAGATTGCGTCCGCGAGCACCAAGCGGCCTTCGGCATCGGTGTTCAAAATTTCGATCGTCTGGCCAGACATGGAGGTCACCACGTCGCCGGGACGTTGCGCGTTGCCGTCGGGCATATTCTCCACGAGCCCGAGAACGCCGATGACGTTGGCTTTGGCTTTGCGCCCGGCGATCGCGGCCATGGCTCCCGTCACCGCGCCGGCGCCGCCCATATCCCACTTCATGTCTTCCATGCCGGGGCCCGGTTTCAGGGAAATGCCGCCGGTGTCGAAGGTGACGCCCTTGCCGACAAAAGCGACCGGCGCGGCGTTCTTCTTGCCGCCCATCCATTCCATGGCGACGAGCTTTGATTCGCGTTCCGAGCCCTGGCCGACGCCCAATAGCGAGCCCATGCCGAGCTTCTTCATCTCTTTTTCGCCGAGAACTTTGACGGTGACGCCAAGTTCCTCAAGCTCCTTGCAGCGATCCGCGAAGCTCGCCGGGAAGAGAATGTTCGCGGGCTCAGACAAGAGATCACGCGTCAGGAAAACGCCGTCCGCGATCTTCTCAAGCGGCGCAAAATGAGTCTTGGCGTCGCTGGCGCCCGTTTTCACAACGAGTTTCTGCAAGACCGGCTTTTGGGATTTCTCCAGCGTCGTGCGGTACTGATCAAACCGGTAGGATTTAAGCACGGCGCCCATGGCGAGACGCGCAGCGAGTTCGCCTTCGCTCAACGTTTCGTTCGAAAGCCCATCCACATAAAAGACCGCAGCTTTTTCACGCGTCTTCAGCGCCGCAACGATCGCGTCGGCGCCGATCCGCTCGGCTTTCAAAGCGGTCAGGTCTTTCGCCTTACCCGCGCCAATGAGAATGACCCGACGCGCCTCAAAGCCAGCGAGCCCCGCCAAATCAAGCACTTGCCCAGATTTACCCGTGAATTCCGCAGCCTTTATCGCCTTTGACAAGGCGCCGCCGGACGCCGCGTCCAATTCTTCGATTGCAGCCGCGTCAAGGGAGTCTTCAAAAACCGGCGCCGCAACGGCACCGCTCGCCGGCAATGCGGCCTTAGAAAATGAAACCTTCATTCGAGGGAGTGTCCTTATCGTTCAGGGGCGTTCTTGTGTTTAAGCGTTTATCCTGGCGGTTCTTTGCGGACCTAGCGGAGGATTTGTGACGTTCGGCGACCACCGAATGGGAGAAGGCGGGATCCTTTCATCAACGGCGTCGATAATGGCGCGCGCTCACCGCAGAAATGATGACATCGACGCGCCCTCGATCCACAAGGATATGGCGATCATTGCCGCAACCCGCTACATCCTTCAATAGGGCGATCCAGCCAGCCAGCCGCCGCCGGAGACGACAACGAAACTCGATCATTATATATTGCGGCAATTGACAACGCCTTTAGTGTTCGCCGTAACGGTGATCACCGCCATTGTTTGGCTGACGCAAAGCCTGCAACGCTTAGAACTCGTGATTGAGAACGGCCAAGGCTGGGGCGGGTTTTTCTGGCTGACCATTCTCCTTATCCCCAGCTTATTGATTGTCGTTCTGCCTTTCGCGGTCTTCGGGGCGGCGCTCTTCACCCTTCAACGCCTCCATGCGGACAGCGAAATCGCGGTCTTGTTCGCGGCCGGCGTCAGTAAACTGCGCCTCTCGCTGCCGGTCTTATTTGTCGCTTTTGTCGGCGCCGCCGCGACCTTATGGATCAATATTGATCTCATGCCGCGCAGCTATCGGGAACTAAAACGGGAAATCGCCGACGTTCGGGCGAACTTCGCGTCGATTGTTTTACGCGACGGCGAGTTCACGCCGTTTGGCGACGGCTTCACGATTTACATTGAAGAAACCCTGTCGGATGGCGCGTTTCGCGGCTTGCTGATCAATGACTATCGCAAAGACGACGTCGCCGAGACATATATGGCGCAGTTCGGTCAGATCAGGGACACCGACAATGGCCCAGTGCTCTATCTTTCGAACGGCAATATCCAAAAAGTCTCCGCCGAAACAGGAGCCGTAGATATCGTCGACTTCTCGCAGACGGCGATCAATGTCGGCGCTTATGGAGAACGCCCAGACGAATTGCAGCTCGAACTGACGGAACGGTATTTAAGCGAATTGTTGCGGCCGGACATGACGCAGGCGTGGGACAAAGTGCACGCCGGTAAGCTGATCGCCGAAGGTCACGCACGATTAGCGTCGCCTTTCTATCCATTCGCCTACGCCCTAATTGCGCTCTATGCACTAATCGGCGGCGCCTATAGCCGACGCGGATACGGCTTGCGAATCGTCGCCGCGTGTCTGACTGCGGCAGGCTTGCGCATCGTCGCGTTCGTGGCGCAAAGCACAGCGGCTGAAAACGGTGCTTATTGGCTACTATATGCATTGCCCATTACGCCGATCGTCATCATCGGCGCGGCGTTATCTGATTTTCCAGGCGGCGTTTTATCTCCGCGCCGGAAACGCTTTCGGCAAAAACTATCCGGAGAAACGGCCTAAACGCTTATGCCCATGCCGATACCGCCCCTGACACTGTTCCGATACCTTACCGGTCGAATGGCGTTTATTGTGTGCGCGCTTTACGTAGGGTTCGCGGCGCTGATTTTTATCGCCGACTTCATGGAGAATTTGCGGTTCGCCGGGAAGTACGCCAATGGCGATTTTGGCTTCGCCCTTCGTTTAACAGCGATGCGCACGCCTGGCCTCGGACAAATCCTAACGCCTTTTGTGTTTCTTTTCGGGAGCCTTTGGTTGTTCGCGAGCCTAAACCGGCGTTCAGAATTATCGGTGATGCGTTCAGCTGGTCTATCGATATGGCGTTTAATCGGCCCGCCGGCGCTATTCGCTGCGTTATGCGGCGTTCTCATTGTTCTTTTCGTTGACCCCGTCGTCACGCGCATGACGTCGTTCAGCGAACAAATGAAGAATGATATTCGCGGTAAGAAAACGAGCCTGGTGAAGGTCTTCGGCGACGGTATCTGGCTGCGTCAACGCACGGGCGATGTGACCGTGATGATCAACGCCGCCTCGCTTGCCAAGAAGCAAAGCGCCTTAAAAGACGTGACGGTATGGCTTTTGGACGATCGGTCCGTCTTCCTCGAACGCATCGACGCGCCGCGCGCCGTTTTTCGTGACCATCAACTCGTCTTGCATAACGCCGTTATGAAGAAACCCGGCGACAAGCTGCCGCAAAAAACACCGCTCTATTCGTTGTCTTCCAGCCTGACGATCGAAGATTTTCGAGACGGAACGCAAACGCCTGAAACCATGTCCTTGTGGGACTTACCGCACTACACGCGGATCGCCGAAGCGGCCGGATTACCAACAGTGCGATACCAATTGCGCTTCCACGATTTGTGCGCGACGCCCTTGCGGCTCTCCGCGATGGTGCTGATCGCTGCGCTGTTTTGCTTAAAGCCCGTGCGGTCCGGGGGGGCGTTCCGATTGGTGTTGGCCGCCGTCGCCGCCGGGTTCCTCGTCTATTTCGTGTCCGAGATCTCGACCGCCCTCGGTGAATCAAACACCGCGCCCGTTGTCTTGGCGGCCTGGGGGCCTGTGCTCGCGGCGGTCATTCTCGCTGTTACGGGCCTTTTGCACTTCGAGGAAGGCTGACGTTTTCTTCGTTAGCGGAAGATACAAAAGACACGCCGGCGTATGAAATTTGGTTCGACGCCGCGCTTTCCGACGCGCTCGACGGCGCGATGAATCAAAATTTTCCACAAGATCCGCCAATGCGGCATGGACGATGGGAGACGGCTCAGTTAACGATCCCTTTTGATCGCAATTCAACCGCTTAAAAGGGCCGCAGCGTTCGATAATGCGCAACTACGTCAAACGCTTATCCCACAGCGCCATGGCCTGCGCGACAGTCGTCGCCGCTCCAGAAGCGCTGGCCCAATCAGACCCGCCCGCAGAACCGCCGCAACGCCTGAAGCCGGGCTCCACGGGTGTATTTGAACGTCCGGATTTTGCCCGAGCCCGCAATCAAAGCGCCGAAAAAGTCTCGGAAGACCCGATCCTTTTTGAAGCTGACACCGTGACACGGGTCAGCGAAGACAGTCCCATTCTCGCCGTAGGCGACGTTAAAGCCTATTTCGGCGAACGGTATCTTCGCGCAGACCGCCTCTCTTTCGATCCGGCGACCGACATTGTGATCGCCGCCGGCAATGTCTCGATCACCGATGAAAACCTTGAGACCGTATTCGCCGACAGCGTGCAATTAAGCGGCGATTTACGGGACGGCGTCGCCCAAAATTTTAGCGCTCTCCTTGCCGAAAGCGCCCGCTTAGCGTCTGAATCCGCGGTTCAAGAGCAAGGCGCCCGAACACGGCTCAGAAAGGCCGTTTACACGGCCTGCAATGTTTGCAAACCCGACGGTACGCCGAAAGACACGCCCACATGGCGGATTAAATCCCTTCGCGTCGTCCGCGACGCCGAACGCAAGGTTGTTCGCTTTCACCACTCATTTTTCGAAATAAAAGGCGTTCCGCTCTTTTACTCGCCGTTCATGCAAGGGCCTGACCCTTCCGTAGAACGACAATCGGGATTTCTAACGCCGCGTATCGGCGCCTCGTCACGGCTCGGGTTCAATGCCGAACTGCCCTATTATTTCGCGATATCGAACTCCCAAGACGCAACGCTGGCGCCGCGCTATACCGGCAATGACGGCGTTTTATGGCAAGCGGAATATCGCCGCCGCGACGACAACGCCTATAACGTGGTGTCCGGCGCGGTAATTGACTTCGACAACGAAGATGATGAACCGGACGCACCTGAATTGCGTTGGCACGTTTTCGCCAAGGGGCATCGTGACTTCGGCGACCGCCTGCGGCTCGGTTATGATGTAGAGCGCGTTTCGGACGACACTTACTTGCGACGCTATCAAATTCGTCGACGCAGCGATCTGCGCAAAGAAGTTGACACCTCGCAGACGAACCAATTGCGCTCGACCAGCTACGCCGCCTACGACGATGGCGAACACAGGATTCGGGCGGAGAGCTTTACCTTCCAAGACCTCCGTGCGCCCAATAACCAGGGCATATCCAGTTCGTCACCGGAGTTCTTAACACCTGAAGGGCGCGACGACTTAACACCGTATGTTTTGCCGATGATCGATTACGAACATCGCGGCTGGCGCGTCGCCGGCGGACGCGCCACAGTGACCGGCAATTTTGCCGCTCTTCAACGTAAAAACGGGCTTGAATCACGGCGCTTAACAGCCCGCGGCGCTTGGGAACGTGAGCACATCACTAAGGACGGCCACCGCTTTAAAGCCTTCGCCGAACTGCGTGGCGACGTTTTCTCCTATGACGACCTCAACGAGGGAACGATCGCGTCTCGCGGACTCGCGATAAACGACGCCGATGCAGAAAACGATTCCGATTTCGTCGCCCGGTTCTCGCCGACCGTCGGCGTTGAATGGTCGTACCCTCTAACGAAACGCTTCTCGGGCGCCCAAGCGCTAATCGAACCGAGAGTCCAGCTGGTGGCGAGCCCCGCAGACCTCAACGACGATCGCCTAATTAACGAAGACTCTCGTAGCGTTGAGTTCGATTATGCGGCCCTCTTCGACTACAACAAAAGCGCCGGTTATGATGCAATAGAAGACGGCCAGCGCCTGAACGTCGGTCTCGCGGCCTCAGTCCTAACCGACGACAATATCGGCATTGAAGCGGAAATCGGCCAACAATTTCGCAGTCAGACCACGAGCGCCTTCACGACAGAAACTGCGACGGCGGAAAACCCTTTCCCGAATGGAATCGGCGACGAGAAATCCGATATTGTCGGCGCTCTGAACATCAGATACCGCAACGTTTTTGGCATCGAGAATCGTTACCGCTTCGAACGAGGCTTTAGCTCTCTGGCGCGGGCCGAATCCCTCGCTTACCTTTCATTTTGGCGCTTGCGCGGAAACTTAAGCTATGTCCGATTAGAGGATAGAAACGAAGCGGACGGGCTTTTCCGGCGGGAAGAAATTAACGCTCGCATGGGATTGCGCCTCACTAAAAACTGGCAGACCCATTTTGGGTGGCGCGAAGACCTTGTGGGCGATAGAACGATTTTTCAGAATTATTCGCTCGCCTACTCCGACGATTGCGCCTTATTCGAAGTGACGTATCGGCGCGATGGGACCAGCGACCGCGGCCTACAGCGGGATAACGCCCTGCTTTTCCGATTCACCTTGAAATCGCTCGTCGACGGGTGACCAGATTCAGTTTTTACCGCCGCTCCTTTTACCGCCGCTCCAGGAAAACGCCGCCCCCTATGCAGGACGCAATGGATCGCCTATTTTACGCCGCCTGGGGCGAGAGTGTTGTTTGAGATAAGTAAGAAGTTCCATGAAAGCGCCATTCGCCAATTTATTTTCAGTTTTGACAGCGCTGGCTGTTTTTTTCGCCGTCCCGTCCAGCGCTTTGGGCCAAACCGCGGACGCTGAAAACGCGCCTTCGGCGGTTACCGTCGGCAACGGCATGACCATGGGCGCTGTGGCCGCTGTCGTCGATAACCAGGTCATCACCACATTCGACGTTGTTCAACGCGTTAAACTGATGATGCTGAGCTCCGGCAACCGCGTGACCCCGAGCATGATCCCTCAAATGGAAGCGCAAGCGCTGCGGGATCTTGTCGAAGAAAAGCTGAAGCTCATGGAGGCGGAAAAGTTCGACGTCGTTCCAGATGCCCGTGAAATTGAAGCCGAGATCGCCGGCATGGCGGCGCAAGGCGGCCTTAGCCCAGCGGAGTTCGAAAAAACGCTCGCCGCCGACGGTATCTCGATCTCCACCGTTAGAAGCCAAATTACCGCCAGTATGGCGTGGCCGCGGATCGTGCGTGGTCGCTTCGGATCACGCGTGCGCGTCAGTGATGAAGAAGTTGAATCGACCCTGACCCGCATGCGCGAGGAAGCCGGCGCGGAGCAGTTCTTGGTTTCAGAGATCTGTTTGCCGGTGCCATCGCCTGAGCAAGCCCAAACTTACTATGAGGGCGGCCTCCAACTGATCGAACAAATGCGCCGAGGGGTGCCATTTGCGGTCGTGGCGCAACAGTTCTCGGCCTGCACGTCCGCCGCCGCCGGCGGGGATATCGGCTGGGTGCGGGCGGGCCAATTGCCGGCGGACCTCGACCGCGCCATCAAAGAACTCCCGCGCGGCGCGGTCACCAACCCCATTCCTTCCGAGGGCGCATTCATGATCCTCGCCGTGCGAGACAAGCGCGAAGCTCGGCAACAGGGTGAAAAAAGTTATTCACTGGCGTATGCGGGCGCGCCGCTGACGCTGGGGCGGGCCGCCGCGCGCCAGTCGCTTGAGAAACTGGCGTCGGCAAATGCCTGCGGCGGCGGTCGGCGCCAAGACCTTGGCCCTGATGTCGGCGTGGCACGGATCGAAAACGCAAAACTGAGCGACCTCGACGAACGTTTCCGCGACGTTATCGATGGTCTCGACCGCGGCGACCTTAGTCCAATTATTGAAGCGGATGAGGCGTTGCACATCGCTTATGTCTGCGAACTCGACGAAGGCCTTGGCATCCCGTCGCGTCGCAGCATTGAGGACAGTCTGTTTTCCCGACGCTTGTCGCAGATTTCACAGCAATATCTGCGCGATGTTGAGCGGAAAGTAATGGTCGACGTGCGAAGCCCACGCCAGCCAGCAGAAGCGCTTTCACAAGATCCCGGCGCGGGACTGTAGTTTGAACGCGCCAGTAAGCCGAAGCTGACAATAAGCGTGGACAATACGAGCAAAGATCAATCAGTTCCGATCGTCGTCACCATGGGCGAGCCGGGCGGGGTCGGCCCCGAGCTAACAATCAAGGCTTGGCGATCCCTCCGCGCTGCGGGACCGACATTTTACGTTCTAGCGCCAATAGCGCTGTTCGCGACGCATGACTGTCCTATTGCGGAAATCGCTACCCCCCATGAGGCGCACGCTGCGTTCGCCGACGCCCTGCCCGTGTTACCTTTTTCTGGCAGCGCCAAAGCTGAAGCGGCGACGCTCGGTAAAGCGCAAGCAGCGACCGCGAGCGCCGTTATCGGATCGATAGAACGCGCCGTAGACGACGTGTTCACCGGCGCAGCCGCCGCGATTGTCACTAACCCCATCCATAAAGCCGCGCTGCAAGAGGCGAACTTTCAACATCCGGGACATACGGAGTTTTTGGGCTCCCTTTGCGAACAGCGAACCGGCGAACCGACGACGCCGATTATGATGCTCGCTGGACCGACCTTACGGACCGTGCCAGCGACCATTCACCTGCCCGTTAAAGAAGCGGCGGCGTCTTTGAAAGCGCCCGCTTTAACAGCGCTTCTCGAAACCGTGCGCCGCAGCCTCACGCGCGACTTTGGCGTTCAAGCACCGCGCATCGCCGTTTCGGGGCTTAACCCGCATGCGGGCGAAAACGGCAAAATCGGCCGGGAGGATCTCGACGTCATCGCCCCTGCGATCGCAGCGGCTCGGTCCGCCGGCGTCAACGCGATCGGCCCTTTATCCGCAGACGCCATGTTCCACGACGCCGCGCGCGCGGCGTATGACGCCGCCGTTTGCATGCTGCACGACCAAGCGCTCATCCCCATCAAGATGCTGCACTTTTACGATGCGGTGAACTTAACGCTCGGCCTGCCGATCGTGCGGGCCTCGCCTGATCACGGTACCGCGCTTGATATTGCAGGACAGGGAATAGCGCGGGCCGACAGCCTGATTGCAGCGATTAAAACGGCGCGCGCCATCGCGGACCGGCGCGCCGCGGCGAACGCCGATGACTGATGCAAAAGAGCCGTCGCGTCCATTGCCGCCGCTCCGCGACGTTATTGAAGCGCACGGTCTCGCGGCCAAGAAAACCCTCGGCCAGCACTTTCTGTTGGACCTCAACATTACACGGAAGATTGTGCGTCTCGCGGGCGTCAACGCCAGTGATGCCGCGTTAGAAGTCGGCCCCGGCCCTGGCGGTTTGACACGCGCCATTCTTGAAACCGGCGCGCGCCTTACCGCGATTGAACGCGACAATCGGTGTGAACCGCTCCTCCGGGAGCTGTCGGCCGCTTTTGACGATCGACTATCAATCGTTCTCGAGGACGCGCTGGCGGCGGATGAGCGCGCGCATGTTTCAGCGCCGGTAAAAATTCTCTCTAATCTACCGTACAACATTTCAACGCCATTGCTCATCAAATGGATAAAGGCGAACCACCAAGACGCCGCGCCGCTTTGGTCCGTCATGGCGCTGATGTTTCAAAAAGAGGTAGCCGATCGCATTCTCGCCGCGCCTGGCGGCAAAGCCTATGGCCGGCTGTCGATCATCGCGCAGGCGGGCGCGCGGCCGGAACGCGGCTTCGACTTACCCGCGCGAGCCTTCACGCCGCCGCCGAAAGTTGATTCAACCGTCGTTATTTTTCATCCGCGCCACGCTGACCGTGACGGCCTCGCCCGACTTGAAGCCATCGCAAAAGCCGCGTTCGCACAACGCCGGAAAATGCTCCGGGCGTCGATGAAGTCACTGTGGGGGGCGCAAGCCGAAGACCGCTTACGCGGAGCGGACATCGACCCGGGCGCAAGAGCGGAGGACTTAACCGTCAACGATTATAAGCGGCTTGCGAATTTTCAAGGTCACGACGGATAATCGTTTCCAATGCATGGGCTATCTTTGAACCGGTTACGCGGCTTCTGGACGAATTAGAACGGCGACACACAGGGCTGTTTCCGACCCTTCATTGATCCACGCATGGTCCGTGCCGCGCTGAATCACGACATCGCCTTGGCGCAGGGATTTCGCCTCCCCGTCGTTCAACAACAAGCGAATCTCGCCCCGGATAACGATAATAACGTCAAGCGTGTCCGTTGCGTGCATCATCGGGTGCTGATCAATCGCGCCGCGCGCATGGGGTGCACCGCACATCGCGAACCCAAAGGCGGCGGCCACCTCTTTTTCCGCCGCGGATTTCTCTGGATCTTCGACGGGCACCGTGAACCAGCGGACTTTTACATCGCCGGCATTCGGCTCCAATTGCACGTCGTCATCAGCCAGACGGTCGGCGCCGCTCAAAAAACCATCGCGCGTGAGCGCCGCCGCCCAAATCTCCGCCAATCCCGTTTCTTCGACAGCCAGAACTTTCGCTGCGCCGCCATCTATTTGGATCGACGACCGTCCGTCAGCGTCATTCTGGGTGATAATCCGACGAAGCGACGACCAGTCCATTAGGCACCGTTCCCAGAAGCGTCATCTGTCTTCGTTTCCGACGCACCGTCAAGCGGTTCGGCCTCCGCCGGCGTAGCATCCGATGGTGCAACATCCCCAGACGCCGCGTCAGATGCGCCTACCTGTTCTATCGGCCCACGCGGTGCGACGAACGCATCGCCAGCGTCGAGAACCGATTGCGCATCAAAGGCGGAAGGATCACCGGCCGGCTTTTCGCCATTGCCCATCAGGACTTGAATGCGCGCGGTAAAAAAACGCCGGGCGCCGATCGTTCCGAGATCGCCGCCAACGCCAACCCCGACGCCCCCGCGCCGTCCGACACGGCCTGACCCGACGCCAGCGCCAAGGCCAACGCCGCCGCGCTCTTCAACTGCAAGATCAGAACCGACAACGCGGAACCAATCATAGCCGTTCGCTAACGCCAATTCCGCGGCCCGCCGTAATGCGAACGCTTCCACCGTATCGGGCGATGTGGCGCCGTCGCCGGCGAAAGAAATCCGGTAACGGTCTTTCTCAATTCGGGTTTCAGAATAGCCATAGCGTCCGCCGTCAGCCGGCCCATAGGCCGTTCCCGTGGCCGTGACACAGGCCGTTAGCCCAAGAAACAAAAGTCCGATGATGATCCGCGCCATTCCCCTCATCCTCATTCTTACTGTTATTCAATTGTCGATCGGCAGGATGATACCACGACCACCGAGCATGGAGAAATGAGGCTGAATCTTCGAGAGAACCAGTCTTTGACGGAAATTATCTATATCGGTTCCACGGGCTATCTTAGCCGCCCTGGCGCGCCGCCGCCTCGTCCGGCGTAAGTGCGGTCATGGCGAGGGCGTGCACGGGCCCTGCAAGCTCTTCTTTGAGAGCGGCGTTCACCAGCCTTTGCCGGGCGACGCGATTAAGGCCGTCAAAGACGGCTGCAACGACAGTGATTCGAAAATGCGATTCGCCGCCGTCCGGCGCGCCGGCGTGACCGGCGTGCAGATGGCTTTCATCCTTGATATCCAAAGACGCCGGTTCCAAAGCGGCTTCCAGCTTTGATTTTATCCGCTCTGCAACCGACATAACGCCCCTTTTTTTGAAGAAAAAAATTTCGCACTGGCGTATAGTCTTAGCCCTTTTGTCAAGATTGTATCAACGCCCGCAGAGCACCATACTTCGCCCATGAGTGATGAGACCTACAAACCGCGCCTCGGCTTCGACATTCGCGTAAAACCGCCGCGTAAAGGCAAAGGACGCGATAAAACGCCAACTTGGGCGAAAGCGTCAACGCGCATTTGCGAACGCGAGGGCTGCGAGGAAAAAGCCGTCGTGTGCCTCGCTGAGTCGCCGCGCGATCCGACGACGCGCGTTTGGCTGTGCGCAACGCACGCCGCAGAACATAATAAAAATTGGAACTATTTCGACGGCATGTCGAAAGCGGAAGCCGAGCAGGCGAAAGAAGCGTCCATGCACGGCGATCGCCCAACCTGGACGATGGGCAAGAACGACCGCGCCCGCGCAGCGGCGCAAACCCGCGGCGTTGAAGATATGGCCGATACTCATAAGCTCTTTAAAGGCGCCGACGCGGCCCCGACGCGCACCGCCGCGCGCAGCGGCTATCGAGACGGTCGCAAACTGCCGCGCCTACAAGTCAAAGCGTTTGAGACGCTCGATTTGAAAGTGACGGCGCCGGCGGGGGATATCCGCAAACGCTATGCTGAACTCGTCCGCCGCTTCCACCCCGATTCGAACGGCGGCGACCGCAGCGCGGAGACACAACTCCAACAAGTTGTACGCGCCCATCAGATTCTAAAAAAAGCCGGTATCTGCTAGCGCCGACCCTGCGACTCATCGCCCAAGGTTACGGGCGATGGATC
Organism: Pseudomonadota bacterium; assembly: GCA_039814575.1. GTDB lineage: Bacteria > Pseudomonadota > Alphaproteobacteria > Caulobacterales > Parvularculaceae > MED-G105. Next base: position 41,234 of record JBCCAY010000014.1, on the reverse strand, counting down.
AACGGGTGCCAATCGGCCTTGCGTGTCGATCGGCTTTCCGACAAGGTCCAAGCATTTTATTATAGCCGCTCCAAAAGGATGCAGCCTCCATGGCGACGCCAAACGACACCGTTGACGACAGCTTTCTTCAGACGCCGGAAAAGTCCGTAAACGCCCGCGACGTTTTTGACGTCGATTTCGATATGTCCGTGCCTGCCTTCGCCGAATCGAACGATTATGTGCCTGCCATAGACGAAACCTATAAGTTTGACGCGGAAACGACGAAATCGATCCTAGCAGGCTTTGCGCATAATCGCCGCGTCATGGTCCAGGGCTATCACGGCACGGGCAAGTCGACCCATATCGAGCAAGTGGCCGCCCGCCTTAACTGGCCGTGTATACGGGTCAATCTCGACAGCCATGTGAGCCGTATCGATTTGATCGGTAAGGACGCTATTGTTGTTGAGAACGGGGCCCAAATCACAGCCTTCAAAGAGGGTATTCTTCCGTGGGCGTTCCAGCGGCCGGTGACGCTCGTTTTTGACGAATACGACGCTGGCCGGCCCGATGTGATGTTCGTAATTCAGCGCGTCTTGGAGGCGGAAGGCCGCTTAACCCTCCTCGACCAAAACAAAGTGCTGACGCCGAACCCTTACTTCCGTCTTTTCGCGACGACGAACACGATCGGCCTTGGCGACACGACGGGGCTCTACCATGGCACGCAGCAGATCAACCAAGGTCAAATGGACCGTTGGTCGATCGTCACGACGCTGAATTATTTGCCCCATGACGTCGAAGCGGCGATCGTCACAGCCAAATGCCCGCTTTATAATTCAGACGACGGCGCGCGCGCCATTGACGCCATGGTCCGCGTCGCAGACATGACCCGCAACGCTTTCATCAATGGCGACATCTCCACCGTCATGTCGCCGCGCACGGTGATCACCTGGGCGCAGAACGCAGAAATCTTCAAAGACATCGGCTATGCGTTCCGTGTGACGTTCCTCAATAAATGCGACGAGCTGGAGCGCCCCGTGGTGGCGGAATTCTACCAACGCGCCTTTGGCGAAGATCTGCCCGAAGCCGCATACCAAGTGGACGTGGCTTAAGGCGGCGACCCTCAAAAAGTTCACTGTCGCCTCAACCAAAGAGGGCGGCTCAAAAAGAGGGGACGCCGCGCTACTGTGATCGACGCGTCATTTTGAACCCGACGATGCAATTGACGGTTAGATTACCCCAACGGTGGGTCTTATATTCAAACGTAAGAAGGGCTTGATGGGCGACGGCGTCTAACAACGCCGCTTCATGGCTTTCCGAAATGCCTTCGCCGTCGCAGGCCGCGCCGCCCCAATAATAGCGCGTCTTGTATTTTTCCGACTGCTCCAAATACCCGCGATAGGCGCCGTAAGTCGCTGAATCCTTGTCATTGACGTACAAGGAATAGATTGTGCCGCGCCGGGAAACCTTATTTTGGTCCTGAACCTCACCGGACAGCGACAAGCCGAGTTCAGCCGGTTGAGCCCCGTCTTTGTTGGTCTCCGCATCGCGGACAGTCGCCCGCGTCTGCGCCGCGGCGGCGCTCGTCATCACCATGCACGCCGTTAAAATGATTGCTTTGTTACCCATCGGAATGATCCTTCCCACAGCTGTAAGCCCACTTGTCAGGATTAGCGAGCCCGCCCTCTTTGATTGTCTTGCACCCAGCGTACTTCATGCTCTGTGAACAGATCACCGCGTTTGTTGTCGAACAATTGCAGCCCCAGAGCCCGTTTTGATCCTGACCGCATTTAATCAAAGGTTCCGTATCGACGCCCGCAAAGTTAGAAGCTGCCTGATCACGAATAGGCTCTTGCTGACGCGAAGCGCGGGCGGTCGCACCGGATGCGTCCGCCCCTTCACCGTCGGCAAACTTCGCCCGCCCCGGGCGCTTGCGTAAGCGCGCATCGCCTGAATCGTTAGCAGACAATCGCTTCATCGGGATTTTAATGTACGCCGGCCTCTCTGAGTCGGCCCGATCGTCTTTGTAAATGAACCGATTGTTCGCCTCATTTGATTCGTCAACAATATCCGGTCGGTCAATATGAGCGTAGAGGCGTTTAATGGCGCTAACGGGGATCAGAGAGTTGACGACAAGAACACGCGATTGATCCGAGCCAATCCCGGCAATTTGAAATTTGCCGACCGTCTCAACGCCGCTCGTCGTCTCAAGAACGAATGCGACATTGGTGGCGGCCGACGCTGCGGCGCCCTTATTGACGATCACCAACACCCAGTTCGTTCCACCGTCCTCGTCAAATCCGCCAGCGCCGGCATAAAGATCGGCCTGCGGAACACTATCCGCGCGGTCGCCGCTTGCGCTGTTCGAGCTCGTCGATGTCGTCGCCCGAATTGGTTTTGTATCGCGCGGCGTCTCCGTGTCGCGCGTTTGCGCCTGCAATAGTGTTGGCGCGAAAAACATCATTATCGCCGCTAACGTTCGAATTACGTTTCTCATGATCGGCACTCCCCTTGTTTCTCCGCTGATCCCTCGTTTGAATACCAGAAAAAAGATCAAGATGGGACCGAAGCATGACCCAAAAGCGGCGACGGCGGCTTCGTTAAAATACCGATGGAGAGACTGGCGCGCCCGCTACGCCTAAGATCGACGACCGCGCTGCGCCTTTTGATTGCCGCCGCAGGGCGCGCACCTTAGCCTCTTTTCGACTTAGCCAAAGGACCGAAGCGCATGACCGATCTACGTGAAATAAAAAAGAAAATGACCGTTCCGGTGATCGGCGCGCCGCTTTTCATTGTTTCAAATCCGAAGCTCGTCATCGCTCAATGCAAAGCCGGTATTATCGGCTCATTCCCAGCCTTGAACGCTAGACCGCAAGAAAAGTTGAGCGACTGGATAACCGAAATCAAAGAGGCCCTCGCCGCTCATGACGCGGCGCACCCGGACCGGCCGGCCGCGCCCTTCGCCGTCAATCAAATCGTACACCGCTCCAATGATCGTTTGATGCAGGACATGGAAACCTGCGTGGCGCACGAAGTGCCGATCACGATTTGCTCTCTCGGCGCGCGCGAAGAGATCTACCAAGCCGTTCATTCCTATGGCGGCGTCGCGCTACATGACGTCATCAACAACACCTTCGCCAAAAAAGCGATCGATAAAGGCGCGGACGGCCTCATCCCCGTCGCCGTCGGCGCCGGCGGTCATGCGGGCGGGCTCTCGCCCTTCGCCCTGGTGCAAGAAATTCGCGCCTGGTTTGACGGACCGATCGCGCTATCGGGGTGCATCGCCACTGGCGACGCGGTGCTCGCCGCTGAAGCCATGGGCGCAGACTTCGGCTATATCGGTTCGCCCTTCATCGCCACGGATGAAGCGAACGCCACTGACGGCTATAAGCAGGCGATCGTCGATTGCGGCGCGGACGACATTGTCTACACGAACCTTTTTACAGGCGTACACGGAAATTACCTGCGTCCGTCCATCGAAAGCGCCGGGCTCGACCCCGATAATCTCCCGGAAAGCGATCCCTCAAAGATGAATTTCGGCTCGGGCGGCAATAGCGATGCGAAAGCCTGGAAAGACATTTGGGGCTGCGGCCAAGGCATCGGCGCGATTAACAGCCGCGGTTCGGCTGGCGCCTATGTCGCGGAACTCACCGCGCAATATGAAGCAGCGAAAAAGCGGATCGGCGTTTAGAAGGCCCGCTGCGAACGAGATTCGGTCAGTTATACTGAGGAGCGAGACGACGTCCCCGCATCGCGGTGATGAAGACTTGACGCTGTCAGCCGAAACTCAGTCATTGCCTAGCAGCGGCCAGGCCCTATGATCCGCGCCAAATAGGCAGCCTGCCTGCCGGCATGCTGCGCCACAGAAAGGATCCGCCCGATGGCCGTCACAAAAAAACCGATCGCATACGAACACAATGGCGTCGCGCTGGAGGGCGTTCTCGCCGTCAATGATGCGCAAAGCGGCCCGCGGCCCGCCGTGCTCGTGAGCCATGCCTGGGCCGGGCGATCGGACTTCGAAGTCGGCGTCGCCGAACGCCTGGCCGGGCTCGGCTATGCCGGCTTCGCGGTCGACCTCTACGGCAAGGGCGTCCTCGGCCAATCGACGGAAGAAAACCAGGGCCTGATGCAGCCCTTCATCGAAGATCGGGCGATGCTGCAGGACCGCTTGAAGCAAGCGCTGTCAGTCGTGAAAGATCAGCCGGAAGCGGACGCCGCGAAGACAGCCGCCATCGGCTTTTGCTTTGGCGGCTTATGCGTCCTCGATATGGCGCGCTCCGGCGCCGACACGCTCGGCGTTGCATCCTTCCACGGACTTTTCAATCCGCCAGGCAATACGGACGGTGCGAAAATTAAGGCGAAAGTCATTGCTTTCCACGGTTATGACGACCCCATGGCGACGCCGGAAAACATGACGGCCCTTGGCGAAGAACTCACCAAGGCGGAAGCCGACTGGCAGATCCACGCCTATGGCGGGACGATGCACGCCTTCACTAATCCGCAAGCGAACGATCCGGGTTTTGGCACGGTTTACAACAAGACCGCGGCGGACCGGTCATGGTCCGCGTTAGATGGGTTTTTAGGCGAGTGTTTCGCTTAAGCGCTCCGTCGCTGTTCGCGCATCGCGTCTCGTGGGTGAGAACGTTTAACCGCTGGTCATCTGTGGTTTCTCAAGGTTTACAAGAAAGTCCCTCGACAATACTGGATTTCACCTCTCGATTGCTTGCAAGTGAGGCTTGCAATCGAACGCGAGTTTCCTAGTTTTGCAAATGGGACGATCGAAAGCCCGCAACCCTTGGAACCGTGAGCCCCCCTTGTCAGAGACCACCGCCCTCATCGCCGTCGACGAAAGCTTAGGCGCCTGCGCGACGCTGCCGGCGGCGATGTCCGACGACCGCGACGTGCTGGCGGGCCTTTTGCGGGCGATCATCAATGACGGCCTTCGCGACGTCTTAAACGACAAAAAGCAACAAGCCCTCCTCACCGAATGGATCTGCAAGGAAACCGATTGCCCGAAACTCATCGCCAGATATGGCGTTCGGTTTTTCGCGATCGCCGCCATGCGCGCCGGCAAGCTGGGCGGGGAAACCGCCTCGCGGTATGTCGCCGACTTTCTGATCAAGAGCAAAAGCGGCGGGCAAATCTATGAGGGCTTACGGCGCTTCATCGCGAAATTCGACAAACTGGTGCAAGGCGGCGTTCTCTTAGACGAGAGGATCAAACACCTCGACCCCGACGGGGCGGAGTTAATGTCGTCATTGCCGGCGCCGTTGCGCGCGCAAGCGGCGACAATGAGCGCGCTCGACCGCATCGAGAGCGGATTGGACGCTTTAGACGACAAAGTCGAGGAACTGAAAAACCCTCAGCCGATTTTCAAGCGGTTTGACTTCCGCCGCTACGACAAGCGGGACCAATTCATCTACGAAACGCGGATGATTCCCTTTATCGACCGACCGAACGCCTTCGCCGCGCTCCACGCCTTTATGGAAAGCAACGAGAGGTTCGCCTGGATGGTCGTGCATGGCGGTGGCGGCGCCGGCAAGAGCCGCTTAGCCCTCGAATACTGCCTGAACAAAGCCGGCGGTTGGGATTGCGGATTTCTGAGGCGGGGCGCCGATCAACCGAATTGGGATCGCTGGCGCCCGCAAACGCCGCATCTTCTCGTGATCGACTATCCAGCGGCGGACCCGACCAAAGTGGCGAAACTGATTCAGGCCTTAGCTGCCCGCGACAGCCATTTGGAGATGCCCGTACGCGTTATTCTGCTCGAGCGCGGCAATGACGGCAAAAACCAAATCGCTTGGCGCGCCGAAATCGAAAAGGGCAGCGACGGCGTCAAAGCCAAAAGATGTGAGGCGCGCGACCTACCGCTCGAACCGGTGGACGATCTTTGGTCGATTTTTCAGTATTTCTTCGAAGACGCCGACCGCGCCCTACCCGACAAATCCGAAACCTTGGCGCAGCTGGAAGCGATCGACCCGCAAAAACGGCCGCTATTCGCAGCCTATCTCGCCGAAGCGCTGGCGCGCAGCGACAGCCCCCGGCAATGGGACCGGGAGAGTCTCGTCGACCATGTGCTGACAAAAGACGAGGAACGCTATTGGTGGACGGAAGGGCCCGAAGACGACGTCAACCGAGACCGGTATCGAGCGTTGGCCGCCGTCGCCGTCTTGTGCGGCGGACTGCCTTACGCGGCGATCAAAACCCTCTGCGCACAATACCCTGACGCCTTTCCACAAGATGATAATTTGCGCGTCTGTCGTCGCCTTCACGCAGTTCTCGGCCAACGGACCGACGGAAACGACGGCGTCCCCGCCCTGGAACCGGACATGCTGGGCGAGCGCTTTGTTTTGAAACTCTTAGAGGACTGGTCCGACGGTCCAAACAAAATGTTGGCCGACGCCCTACTGGACGCCGCCGCCGCGCATGATGCCGAAAAGATGATTGAATCTTTATATCGTATACAGATGGATTTTCCGGATGATCCAGCGTTTGCCGAAACCGGCAGACTACACCAGCCCGGTTTGGCGGTTGCCTTATTCGCCATCTCAACATTCAACATACTAGCGGAAGCTCTAACGCCAGTAATCGAGAACGCGAAACAATTCCTGACGAGTACGGATAGAATTACAAGGATCACTGGAGCACGCACGAGCTTTAATCTCATCCATGATCTTCCTCAGTCTGATATGGACGCAGCGCGCGACCTCTATTCAGAGCTGAAAACGATCGCTGAACAACACAACGACGAACCGGTACTAAGCCTTGCACAGGCAAAAGCGGCCTTTAGCCTCATCCATGATCTTCGTAAGTCTGATATGGACGCCGCTCGCGACCTATATGCAGAGCTGAAAATCCTCGCTGAACAAAACAATGACGAACCGGAAATAAGGCTAATACAGGCAAAAGCGGCGGTGAACCTGATCGATGACCTTGCTCAGTCTGACATAGACGCCGCACGCGACCTCTATGCAGAGCTGAAAATCCTCGCTGAACAACACAATGACGAACCGGACGTAAGGTTACGACAGGCAAAAGCGGGGGTGAACCTCATCGATGACCTTGGTCAATCTGATATAGACGCGGCACGCGACCTCTATGTAGAGCTGAAAATCCTCGCTGAACAAAACAACGACGAACCGGAAATAAGGTTACGTCAGGCCAAAGCGGCGGCGAACCTCATCAATGACCTGGGTCAGTCTGATACAGACGCAGCGCGCGACCTCTATGCAGAGCTGAAAATCCTCGCTGAACAACACAATGACGAACCGGAAATAAGGCTAATACAGGCAAAAGCGGCGGTGAACCTGATCGATGACCTTGCTCAGTCTGACATAGACGCCGCACGCGACCTCTATGCAGAGCTGAAGGCACTCGCTGAACAAAACAGCGACGAACCGCAACTAAGACTAGGCCAGGCCCAAGCGGCGGTGAACCTCATCGATGATCTTCCTCAGTCTGATATGGACGCCGCACGCGACCTCTATGCAGACCTGCAGGCTCTTGCCGACGCGCACCCGAATGAACAGGAACTGTTCGATGTTTGCGCCCATGGCGGCGCTGTAACGACAGCTACGATCAATAAACGTAACGGAGATGCTGCCGCGGAGGACTTTCTGAAGGATGTCTCCAACAAAAACATAGATCTCTGGCGCGCGATCTTGGCGCATTTCGGAATTAATCCGTATAGGGATGGGCGCGAGAGCGACTGACATCTCGATGCGCGACGACTGTTTCGGCTGTCGCGCCCGGACAACGTCGTCGCCTAAGGCTCCGTCAGGCGGTAGAGCCCTCACCTAGGCCGAAGCGCCTCGCGGACGACAAACGCCGCCCCCCCAAATTCATTGCCGTTCATCCCGAGCCGCGCTATGTTGCGGCGCAACAATAGCACCGCCATCGAAACAATCTGGGAGCCCACGCCATGGCCGAACGCCTAAACGCCGTCATCACCGGATCCACCAGCGGCATCGGCTTAGGCATTGCCGACGCCTACGCCGCGGACGGGATGAACGTCATGCTGAACGGCTTTGGCGACGCCGATGAAATCGAGGAGACGCGCGCCCGGATCGCCGAGACCCATGGCGTTGAGGTGCTTTATAACGGCGCCGACATGACAAAGCCCGAGGAAATACGCGGGCTCATCGCCGCCGCCGAGGAGGCGTTCGGGCAAGTGGACGTGCTTGTTAACAATGCCGGCATCCAACATGTCTCGCCGGTGGAGGATTTCCCGGAAGCTAAGTGGGACGCGATCATCGCGATTAATCTGTCATCGGCGTTTCATACCATCAAAGCCGCCTTCCCCGGCATGAAAGCACGCGGTTTCGGACGCATCATCAATGTCGCCTCGGCGCACGGGCTTGTCGCCTCGCCGTTTAAAGCCGCTTACGTGACAGCGAAGCACGGCGTCGTCGGTCTCACCAAGACGATCGCCCTTGAGGGCGCGGAGTTCGGCGTCACCTGCAACGCCATTTGCCCCGGCTATGTGAAAACGCCCCTGGTGGAGAAACAAATCCCCGATACGGCGAAAGCGCGCGGCATGACCGAAGAGGACGTCGTCAAAAACGTGCTTCTTGAAGCGCAGCCTACGAAGCAATTCGTCACCGTTGAACAGGTGGGCGCTTTAGCCGTGTTCTTAGCCTCGCCCGCCGCCGCGCAGATCACTGGCGCAGCCCACCAAATCGACGGCGGCTGGGTGGCGAAGTAAATGTCGGAAACAAAGGCCAAACCGGTCAATCTGGCGCTACAGGGCGGCGGCGCCCACGGCGCCGTCACCTGGGGCGTTATCGATCGTTTGCTTGAGGATGACGCTTTGCGTGTGGACAGCATCTCCGGCGCGAGTGCCGGCGCGGTCAACGCCGCCGCCCTCGCCTATGGCATTCACCTCGGCGGCCCGGAGAAAGCGCGCGAAACGCTGCACGATCTTTGGTCGCATATCTCCAAGGCGGGCGCCATCTTCAGCCCCGTGCGCGGCTCGCCTTTCGACATGGCGCTTGGCGAGTTCAATCTCGACAATTCGCCGTCCTATCAATTCTTCGAAGCGTTCACGCGTGTTCTCTCGCCTTATCAGTTTAATCCGTTCAATATCAATCCGCTCCGGGATATTCTTGAGAAGACAATCGACTTCGAAAGCCTGCGTCGGTGCACCGCGACTCAGCTCTTTCTGTCAGCGACGAACGTCCGCACGGGGAAAGTTCACGTCTTCCAAACCAAAGACGCCAGCGTCGACGTCGTCTGCGCCTCCACCTGTTTGCCGTTCCTCTTCAAGGCTGTCGAAATCGACGGAGAGCATTATTGGGACGGCGGCTATATGGGCAATCCCGTCTTGTTCCCGTTTTTCTATGAAGCCGAAGCGCGCGACGTCTTAATCGTCCACGTTAATCCGTTAAACCGCGACGAGCTGCCCGTGACCGCGCCGGACATTATGAACCGGGTCAATGAGATCAGCTTCAACTCGTCGCTCTTACGGGAACTGCGGGCGATCAGCTTCGTTCATCGTCTGCTCGATGAAGGCTGGCTGAAGGAAGAATATTCAGACCGGCTTCGCAATGTGCGCATTCACTCGATCCGCAGCGACAACGCCCTCACCAATCTGTCGGTCGCCAGCAAATTCAATACCGATTGGAAGTTCTTAAGCGCCCTAAAAGACCGAGGGCGCGCCGTCGCGGAAGAATGGCTGCTGGAAAACCGCGAGCATGTTGGCGAGCGCTCGTCCGTTGATCTGCGAGCCATGTTTGACGGCGACGCATTTAGCGACGAGAGCGCTTGATTGAGAACGAGCGATGTCGAGCGCGGCCATGCGGCGACGCTTCTTCCCCATACCACTAGTGGAAAACCAGGCGCACTGTGCGCGCTGGTTTACGGTACAAACTGTTTGCAACCTATGGCGGCGCCGGCTAAAAATTAATGGATAACATAACATGTATTCATGATCTTTAGCCGACGAAACTTGCTCGCGACGCCAATGCGCCTCGTTCTATGCATGGCTCAGGCGTTTATTTTACTAGCGACCAGCGTTGCCGTGGTCGTTGGAACCTTTGTCACGATCATTCATAGCAGCGACGGCCTGCATTACGCCGAGCGTCAGGACGGCGCGCACTGCGGCGACGATCCCCATCATCGTCCGAACGAGCCGTCCGCCGATTGCTCCCTATGTGTCGCCATTGAACGACCCGCATCGACGGCGGCGACCGAAGGGCCGCACAGTCTCGCCCCGCCCTACTCATATTCCGGCGTTCGGTTTTCGTATGTCATCCCGCCCCTCCACCGACTCTCTGCAACCGCGAAACACCCCCGCGGCCCGCCGCCTCTCATTACTTTTTCCGCCTGAATGTCCCACGCGCTCAATGCCTATTAGGGCGTGCTTTGGAGAGAGATATGGACAAGAAATTTGATACGCCGTCCCGCGGCGTAGGCGACATTGACGATCACCCAGCCGAAAATAGACCTCAAGCGCCGTCGACAAGCCATTACGCGTCTTTGTCATTGAAGAAAAACGAGCGCCTTGTTTACGAAGCGCTTTTACGCGCGACGCATCCTGTGAAGGCGTATGATTTATTAGAGGCTCTGCGCGATCGCGGCTTGCGAGCGCCAATGACAATTTATCGTGCTTTGGACGCGTTGGAGACGAAGGGCGTCGTACGGAAAATTTCGGGGCTAAACGCTTATGTCGCCCGAAATTTTGATGAGATGGGATGTTCGAGCGCGTTCCTCATCTGTCGCGACTGCCTGCAGGCGAAAGAGGTCAAATTGAACCCGACCGAAGTGGCGAACTTGTTCTCCTACTCGCTTGTCGACGTCGACGATATTCAGATTGAAGTCTTCACAACCTGCCAAAACGTTCGCGGCGGACGATGCGACACCGTCCAATGATCTAACGACCTTAAACGGACCAGAGCGGAAAACAGCGTTCAAACAGGCTCGCCCGACGGCGCGTTAGGCCCTATTCTGTGTTGAAAAAGACGCGAGTTTGTAAGCATCCCCTATGAGTAGAAGTTCTTCGACACTCGGCGATCGCAGCGCCGTCATGCCAGCGATCGACTTTACAGCAATCGGTCTTTCCAGCCTGTGCATTTTCCACTGTCTCGGCTTGCCGATTCTCGCCGCTATGGCGCCGACGTTCGGCGCGTGGGCCGATGCGGAATGGATCCACCAGGGCTTTGTGTTTGCGGCGATTCCTGTCTCGCTGTTCGCCGCGCTCAGAATGGGCGTCGGTCATCGGGATTTCGGCTTTCTGGTCCTAGCAAGCATCGGACTTGCGCTTTTAGTCAGCGCCGCCTTCTTGGAGTCATTGCACGACTTCGAAAAACCGCTGACCGTCGCCGGCGGCGTGCTTCTAGCCTCCGGTCATTTACTGCGCTGGCGACGCCACCGCTCCGTCTAATGCCAAGCTGCATTAACGTCGACCGATCACACTCAAAGGTCGGCATTGTTTTTCAAAGTCTTACCGGTTTTTCAAAGGCTTACCGGCACATACATAAGTCAGAGTCAGTGCAGCGTCGTATAATGCGAGGCGTCGTCTCTTTTATGATTGTCGCTGCAGGCTTAGTCGCCAAGTTGGACTTATTTCTGCTCCTCAAGCACGGCGCGGATCAGCAAATCCAGGTCAATATCGCCGTCGACTTGGGATTTTAACTGCTCGCGCACATGGTGGGGAAGCTCCGTAGGCTGAAGCGTCCCTGCAGAACGGATCGTCTCGCGGATGAGTTTTTTAAGCGCCTCTTGTTTATCCGGTCGCCACGTCATCGCACTGTTCCTCTCATTTCGCTTTTCAGTTCAAGAGGGCGCCCGCCGGCGGTTCGTTCGGCGCGCCTGGCGCTGAAAAACTACGATGCGCGCCGCCGACGGACTTGCCATTGATCTTCAAGCCGTCAGCGTCTGCAGACACCTTGATTTCAGCGCTTTCTAAGACGTCACCTGCGAGAATTAGCTCCGCCAGCGGATCTTGCAGCGCTTTTTGAATGACCCGCTTCAACGGCCTGGCGCCATAGACAGGGTCGAACCCTGCTTCAGCCAGCCAATTGCGGGCCGCATCGTCGAGCGCAATCGCGATGTTCCGATCGGCCAAAATCGCATCCAAACGAGAAATTTGAATATCGACAATCGCGTTCATGTCACCCCGCGCCAAACGGCGGAACAAAATGATGTCGTCGAGACGGTTCAAGAACTCCGGGCGGAACCGTCCGCGCACGGCGTCCATGACAAGCGGCCGCACGGTTTCAATATCATCGTCTTCGCCCTGAGCGGCGAGATGCTCAGCGCCCAGATTCGATGTCAGGATAATGAGCGTGTTCTTAAAGTCGACGGTGCGTCCCTGCCCATCGGTTAAGCGCCCCTCATCAAAAATCTGCAGCATGACGTTGAAGACGTCCGGGTGCGCTTTTTCAACTTCGTCAAAGAGGATGACCTGGTAAGGCCGTCGACGAACCGTTTCCGTCAAAACGCCGCCCTCTTCATAACCGACATAGCCCGGCGGTGCGCCGATCAGGCGAGCGACGGAGTGCTTCTCCATGAATTCCGACATATCGATCCGCGCGATCGATGTGTCGTCGTCAAACAAAAACGCAGCAAGAGCCTTGGTCAGCTCGGTTTTACCAACGCCCGTCGGACCAAGCATCAAAAATGAGCCAATTGGCCTATTGGGATCTTTTAATCCGGCGCGGGCTCTGCGCACCGCAGCAGAGACGGCCGAAATCGCTTCTTCTTGCCCGATCACCCGATCGGATAAAACACTCTCCATACGAAGGAGTTTCTCACGCTCGCCCTCAAGCATTTTATCGACCGGCACACCGGTCCATCGCGACACGACCGATGCGATATGCTCCGGGTCAACCACTTCTTGCACCAACGCACCAGCGCCATCTGCACCGTCGCTGTCATGACCTTCCGCTTCCGCAAGACGCTTCTCAAGTTCTGGAATGGCGCCGTATTTCAACTCAGACGCCTTTGCTAGATCGCCGCGGCGTTCGGCGTCCGTCAGCGCTTGGCGCGCCTGATCGAGCGCTTCTTTAACTTTCGTCGCTGAGGCGAGGTTTTCCTTCTCAGCGCGCCATCGCGCCGTTAGCGCCTCAGACTGCTCTTCGAGATCGCTAAGCTCAACGTCAAGCCGCGACAGGCGATCCTTAGACGCCTCATCGTCTTCCTTCTTGAGCGCCTCGCGCTCGATCTTTAACTGAATGACGCGGCGATCAATCTCGTCAAGTTCTTCGGGTTTGGAATCGACCTCCATGCGCAACCGCGACGCGGCCTCGTCAACGAGATCAATGGCTTTGTCGGGCAGAAACCGATCCGTGATGTAGCGGTTCGACAAGGTCGCCGCCGAGACAATCGCGCTATCAGAAACGCGCACGCCGTGATGCAGCTCGTACTTTTCTTTCAGGCCACGGAGAATAGAAACCGTATCTTCGACGGTCGGTTCTTCAACAAAGACCGCTTGAAAACGGCGCGCGAGCGCTGCGTCTTTTTCTACGTGCTTGCGATACTCATCAAGGGTCGTGGCGCCGACGCAATGCAGCTCACCGCGCGCTAGCGCCGGCTTTAAAAGGTTCGAAGCATCCATCGAGCCTTCGCCTTTACCGGCGCCGACGAGCGTATGCATTTCATCAATGAATAAAACGATCTGACCAGCCGCCGCCGTCACTTCCGACAAAACGGCTTTTAGGCGTTCTTCGAACTCGCCGCGATACTTTGCGCCGGCGATCAACGCGCCCATGTCGAGCGACAAGAGCTGCTTGTTTTTTAAACTCTCCGGCACATCGCCATTAATGATGCGCAGCGCTAGGCCTTCGGCGATCGCCGTCTTACCAACGCCCGGCTCACCGATGAGCACCGGATTGTTCTTTGTGCGGCGGGACAAAACCTGCATGGCGCGACGGATTTCTTCGTCGCGGCCGATAACCGGATCAAGCTTGCCCTCGCGCGCCGCTTCCGTCAGATCGCGCGCATAACGCTGGAGCGCGTCATAGGCCTGCTCGGAGGACGCTGAATCCGCCGTGCGCCCTTTGCGCAAGTCAGCGACGGCTTGTTCAATGGATTGCGGCGTGGCGCCAGCGTTTTTCACGATCGTCGCCGCCTCGGTATCGCCAGACTGCGCGAGCGCGATCAACAATCGCTCGGCCGCCACAAAAGCGTCGCCGGCTTTCTCAGCACCGGCTTCCGCATCAGCGAACACGCGCGCTGTAGCCGGCGCGAGATAAAGCTGACCGCCGCCGCCTTCGACGCGCGGCAACCGCTCCAGCGCCGCTTCCGCCTCTTGAAGAGCGACGTCGGGTCGAGCGCCGGCGCTGCGGAGGAGATTCGCGGCTAATCCTTCCGGATCGTCGAGCAAGGCTTTGAGGATGTGTTCAGGGGTGAATTGTTGGTGGTTTTCGCGCAGGGCGATGCCTTGCGCCGCCTGGATTAAGCCCTTGGCGCGATCGGTGTACTTCTCAAGTTGCATCTTCATTGACCTTTCAGAAGCGTCAATTCTTAACGCCGCCCCTTATGGCGACAGCGTCGTAGAATACTATTGAGATAAGGTGAGCGACCGCCATTACAACCATATGGGTCGCGATCGGAAACGATAGCCGGCAACGAAATTTAACCGCCCGCGCGATAATAAACGTCCGAATCAACGGATGCGGCAATCAAAACACATAGCCCGCTGAGAACCCGATGGCCGCACGAGTTCTTATTTATGTGATGCAGCGAGGCTCACCAAACACCAGACACCGTTGGGCGATAAAGCAAGTCAAACAAGGGCCGCTAACTGTTGTGAGCAAAGACTGTCAGCCCGGAAACGCCATAACCCTGGACGCCGCCTTATGGGCCCTGGCGCTCAATTAGAGACTAAGACGCAGCCGCCTCTTCCTGCGCCGCTTCGGCGTCGGCTTTATCCGCCTTCGTCGTACGTACACGACGCTTGCGGCGTTGACGTGGGCGCGGCTCTTCGGCTTCCGCGTCTTCCTCAGGCTTCGCCTCAGCTTCCTTCACCGGTTCGGCGTCAGGTTCAACAGAACTAGCTTTTGACGAGGTCACCGCACTTGCGTCCTCAGCCTCAGCAGCGCCGTTCACCTCGACGCTCTCCGCCTCAGCGCGATCTTCGTTTCTGTCGTCATTCGCCTCAGAAGTCGTATCTGGACGAGACCGCGGCCGACGGGCCGGCTTACCGCCTCCTACCGAAGGCTGCTCACCGGAACCGTCCAATTCAGCGCTTTGGGTCGCTGGCTCTGCAGCGGACGGCTGCATTGACCGGATGAGGCGGAAATAATGCTCAGCGTGCTGAAGATAATTCTCAGCTTTAACACGGTCGCCGGCGGACGAGGCGTCGCGCGCAAGCGCGATATACTTATCATGGATTTGATTGGCCGTGCCTCTAATCCTTACGTCGGGCCCATTCGAATCAAACGCCCGATTAGGATTGGCGCCCTGACGGCGCCGTTGATTACGTCCACGCTTCATAACCAAAACCTACTTGATCTCATTTTTCTAACCACTGTCATCCATTGGTTCTCTTGTCTGGCTCTATGGTCACCGCCGTCCATCTTCACGGCGTTCGACCGATTGTAAAATCGCCAATACACTTTCACAAACCAATGCACTTTCAACAAAACGACGCCTGACGCTCCAAGGTAATGACCACCTTCACGCGATCAGCGCTGTCACGAAAACTAAAACCTTATCATGAGCCGCTTCACGCAGCTTGCCCCCTAAACGGCCTTCTAAAACTTGCAATCGTTAACTAAACAGACCCATCAATCATCTGTACGCCCACATCACCGATCCACTCGCTGAACGTCTGATGGGCTGTCGTCTTTCAAAGCCTCATGAGCCATCAAACAAAAAGAAGCTCGACAAAAAGCCTGACATATAAATCTCGGCATTAGGCGCGAAGGAAATTGAAAAACACTCCGCCTTCATCTGTTAACATACCGACATCTTTAACTGCCGACCTTGATCCATAACGGTTCAAAGACCGTGAGATCGCCACCTCGCAGGTGCAAGTGATAGAAACACGTCTTGTGGCCAATCAATCGAACGATTGGCTAGAGATCGTCGCCCCCCGCCGAACGTCTAATGCGCTAACCGCGCGCCAAATTCTTTCTTGTCGTCATTTTGTCTATTTCAGCCGATCGCTGAAGACAGGTCGCTAATGAAAGGCAAAGCCTACGTTAGACGCGCTTTCAAAATACCTGCCTGTTTGGATTTTTCTGTTAGCAACAGTTCCGTCGCTTAATCAATACGATGATGATAGCGCGGCCGACCAGTATTGCAACGATTTTTTCCTTAACGTCCTATTTGTTTTCTCGCTCGACAGAACCATTCGCCTCCTATGATCACCGCCAGATGATGACCGCAGCACGCTGGCGAGCTGAAAGATCCCGAAAAGCCTGCGTTTCAAATGTCGCCGTCATCGCCGCCAGATCTAAAAACGCCTCCGCCCGACCATCCCCTAGCTCAATCGCGGCGACGCCGTCCCGCTTCAGATATTCAGGCAATTTTTCTAAAATTAAGCGGTAGGCGTCCATTCCGTCAGCGCCGGAAAACAGCGCTCGGTGATCTTCGTAATCGAGGATGTCCTTCGTCAGGCCCGCGCGCTCTTTACCCGCGATATAGGGCGGGTTCGACACAATGATATCGAACCTACCGACAACTGGAGCAAACCAGTTCCCAACAACGATGCGCCCGCGCTCGGCAAGCCCGAGAGCCTGCAGATTACGGCGGGCCGCCGCGACGGCGTTTGGATTAATGTCGACGCCAACGGCTTCCGCGCGCGGCAGCTCCTTTAAGAGTGCGCATGTTAAGCACCCCGAGCCAACGCCAAGGTCAAGAACGCGAAAGGGTCTATCGCGATCGTCAACATGCTGAAGCACCGCTTCGATCAGCGTTTCACTGTCCGGTCGCGGAATAAGGACGCCCGGCGCCACCTCAAACGGCAGCCCCCAAAACTCCTTGACGCCGACAATGGACGCGACCGGTTCATAGGCGCCACGACGAGCGATAAAAGCCTCAAAAGCATCAGATGCTGATGATGACAATTCGTCGTGCTCTCGCGCGATTAAACCTGCGTCATCGCAACGAAGCGCCGCTTTCATCAGGACGCGGGCATCGAGCAAAGGGGTATCAGATGCCGATAGAGCCCCAGCGCCCCAACGAATCGCGGCGCGTACGGACTTTGCAGCGCCCTCTCCTATTTGACCGCCCGTCACGTATCCGCCTGCATCGCAGCGAGGCGATCAGCCTGATCTTGCGTAATGAGCGCTTCGACAACTTCGTCTAACGCATCGCCGGCGATAATCTCATCTAGTTTGTATAAGGTCAGATTAATCCGATGATCGGTAACCCGGCTTTGGGGAAAATTATAGGTTCGGATGCGTTCGGAACGATCGCCCGATCCCACCATGCCTTTGCGCGCCTCGGCGCGCTCCGCATCGGCGCGCGCCCGCTCTGCATCGTAAAGACGGGCGCGGAGAACTTTCAGGGCCTTAGCGCGGTTTTTATGCTGCGACTTTTCATCTTGCTGACTGACGACGATGCCGGTCGGCAAGTGCGTGATGCGTACAGCGGAGTCTGTCGTGTTGACCGATTGCCCGCCGGGCCCTGACGCACGAAAGACATCAATGCGCAAATCGGATTCGTTGATTTCGATGTCGACTTCTTCCGGCTCCGGAAGAATGGCGACTGTCGCCGCCGAGGTGTGGATGCGGCCTTGGGTTTCCGTCGACGGCACGCGCTGCACGCGATGGACGCCTGATTCGAACTTCAGCTTGGCGTAAACGCCCTCGCCGGCGATGTTGGCTTGAATTTCTTTGTAGCCGCCAACTTCGGCCTCCGATTGGGAGATAATTTCAATCTTCCATCCGTTCAAAGACGCATGGCGCTGATACATGCGGAAAAGATCGCCAGCGAAGAGCGCCGCCTCGTCGCCGCCAGTGCCGGCGCGCACCTCGATGATGACGCTCGAATCATCCGCTTTGTCTTTCGGCAGCAACATGATCTGTAGATCGTGTTCGACACCCGGCGCGGCGTCTTTAAGTTCCTGCAGCTCTTCGCGCGCCATCTCCGCCATATCGGGATCATCGCCGTCGGCGAGTTCAGTGAGATCCGTGAGTTGTTGACGAATATCGGAAAGTTCGCGCGCCTTATCGGCGACCGATTTCAGTTCACCGTGCTCCTTCGACAAACGGATGATCTCTTCGGTTTCGCTCGCGGTCGCCATCGCCTCTTCCACCGCCGCGAAGCGGGCGAGGATCGCGTCCAATTTGTCCTGTGAAATCATGTTCGTCTTTAGGTCCCCGCGCGACGCTATTGCTGCACATGACTAGATGCGCGCAACAACGCCCATGAAGACTCTCAGTTATCGTGAGTCGGTTATTTCAGCGTCGGGCGTCGCGGCCTCTCCCGCCTACGCCGCCCTTGCGAATTCTCGTCTTCGCCACCGCGGATCCGAAAATCCCCGCTGATTGATTACTCCGCTGTGACCGTTTGATTATTTTTTTCGGCCTCAAGCTCGGCAGCTTTGTCTTCAACCATTTTTACGAGATGGTCGACGAGCTCGTCATTGTCAATACGATGGTCGGGGCTTCCGTCAAGATAGACCATGCCGTGCTCTTTACCGGCGCCGCCGCCGGTGAACCCTAGATCGGTCTCGCGGGCCTCTCCGGGGCCATTGACGACACAGCCGATCACCGAGAGGGTCATAGGCGTCGTCACATGGGCGAGCCGCTGCTCCAGCACTTCCACCGTCTCAATAACGTTGAACCCTTGGCGCGCGCAGGATGGGCAAGAAATAACGTTGACGCCGCGATGCCGTAGATTGAGGGATTTCAGGATATCAAAGCCGACTTTGATCTCTTCAACGGGATCCGCGGAAAGCGACACGCGAATCGTATCGCCGATGCCGGCCCAAAGCAGCGAGCCCAAACCGATCGCCGACTTCACCGAACCAATGCGCATACCCCCCGCTTCCGTAACGCCGAGATGTAAGGGGCAATCGATTGCTTCGGCGAGGGCTTGATAGGCGGCGACCGTCAAAAAGACGTCGGAGGCTTTCACCGATATTTTGAACTCGTGAAAATCATTGTCTTGCAGGATGCGCGCATGGTCGAGGGCGCTTTCGACCATCGCCTCCGGGCATGGTTCGCCATATTTATCGAGCAAGTGCTTTTCTAAAGAACCGCCATTGACGCCGATCCGCATGGCGCAGCCATGGTCTTTTGCAGCTTTAATGACCTCTTTGACCCGCTCTTCTGAGCCGATATTGCCCGGATTAATGCGCAAGCAGGCCGCGCCAGCCTTCGCCGCTTCAATCCCGCGCTTATAGTGAAAATGAATGTCAGCGACGATCGGCACCGGCGAATGCTTGCAGATCTCAGACATCGCCGCTGTTGATTCGACGTCAGGGCACGAGACCCGAACAATGTCAGCGCCGGCCTCTGCGATTTCATTTATCTGGCGGATCGTCGCGTCCGCGTCTGAGGTCAGCGTGTTCGTCATCGACTGAACCGCGATCGGCGCGTCACCGCCGATCGGCACGTCTCCAACCATAATTTTTCGGCATTTACGGCGTTCAATGTCTCGCCAAGGACGCACGGACATGGGGGTACCCTAGTTCTTTGTACACGTTTTCGCGTCAGCAATACGATACTTTTACCGTGTTCGCTAGCGCGGAAAAAGACGCCGCATGCCCGCAAACGCACCGAAGCGCGCAAAGTGCGCTGGCTCCTAAGGGTTGCGACAAAGGGAGCCAGATCCGATGAGCGTAAACAATCGCCGTAAGCCGCATCAGCCCCTCATTTCGAGGCGGACAGATGCTGTTGCTTTAGAGGTAGACATGATTTTTGACGAATCAATCGCGATCCGTCCTCGGAGGCTCCGCTATCAAGCCTCACCTACCGCTGCGATCGGCCGAAAACACCCGAATCAGCTTGGCTTATTGAACGTCAGGACCACTTGCTGATCGAATGCCGGTTTTTTCACGCCATCTACCGTACGGGGCTGAAAACGCCATTGGCGCAGCGCGTTAAGCGCGGACCGGTTAAAGCAAGGATTGCTGCTTTCGACGACGCGTTCGCTCACCACGGCCCCGTCAACGCGAATGGTGAAGGCGAGCGCCACCGTCTCAGCGGGCATCGCGCCGGTTTCGCACCGCGGCGAATAGACCGGTTCGATACGCTCCAAAACCCGACCTTCTACGATGCGCGGAAGCGGCGGCGGCGCAATGGCGTCATCGCCGCGCAAGCGATCCGAAAACGCTTCTTCCGCCGGACCGTTCATCCCTAATTCTGGGTTCATCAACGCTTGGCCGCCTTGGTAATCATTCGCAATCGGCGCGCCGTCCAGACGAACAGGCGCTGCCGGATCTTTCGGGCGCGCAATCGCTAAGGCGCACCAGATGATGAACGCCAACACGGCGACGACCGAAAGAAACGTTAAGTGAGACCGATCCGTCCCCAGGGCGGTGCCGGCGGTTGCTTCATCGAGCGACGGACGCCCCGGCGCTTCAAGTTCTTCCTCAGGCGCTGGCGCTTCGTCAAAGCCTGCTTCGCTCTTGAAGCGATCAACAATGATTTCGGGCGCGAGGCCGATTGCCTCGGCGTAGGAGCGAACGAAGCCAATCGCAAACGGCTTCGCCGGCAGCGCGTCAAGATCCATGCGATCGATAGCTTCGATAAACTGGATTTTGATGTGGGTCCGCTCGGCCACCGCGTCGGCGCTTAGGTCGGAAGCGACTCGCACCGCCTCAAGATACGCCCCGACCGTTGGGAAATTCCCAGGATCGACCTCACCGGGGCGATGCTTCGCCCGGGCGTCGTCAATTTCGACAATCTCAGCGGAAACTTTTTTTGAAGCCATATTTGACGCCATTGGTCGTCTGTTCGCCCCACTCTTCTGAACCTACCGCATACGGTGCACAAACAACACCGCTGAAATGGATCAAAATCGTTAACGGAGGGGGAATTTTCGAAATAAAGGCTGTCGAAAGATGACAAAAAGGCTCGGTTAGCTGATCGCGACACCAGATTTTCGCAATAACAGCGACAAATCCCGCCGCGCTGCGCCATAAGCCGACGCAGCGGCGGGACTGACAGTGGCTTTTGGCGCCGACGCTTCACTCGTCCCGTATCGTGGGGCCCATGTCTCGGCCCATTCAGCGAGTTCAGCAGCGCTCGACGACCGGACAAGGCGGCGAAATCCACCGACGGCGCTTGGTGCAATCGAGAATTTCCGTAGCCCCACCGCCATCAGCGCCGCGGCGAAGACGAGATCCGCGGCCTGCTCACCGCAATAAGATATCGGCTTGTTCACCACCGCCGCTTTTTCAACGGCCATTCTGACGAAACTTAAGAACCCAGGCTCCAGCGGATCATAGCGCGCGCTCGTCTGCGCAGAATTGCGATCCGCAGCGAAATAGAACTGCGCAAGGTCATTACCGCCCACCGACAGGAAATCCACATGGGCGGCGATCTCCTCAAGACGCCAGGCCGCGGCCGGCGTCTCAATCATGGCGCCGATTTTTATCGCCGTCGGCAACGCTTGCTCACGGCGTCGGCGCAATTCGATTTCTTTCTCCAGGAGCGCTTTCGCCGCTAGCAACTCATCGCTCAATGTCACCATGGGAAAGAGAATGTGCAGCTCTTTTCGCGCCGCAGCGCCGAGCAATGCGCGCAATTGCGGACGAATCCAGCCCGGCCGGTCAATCGCCATCCGCAATCCGCGCCAGCCCATCGCCGGGTTCGCCTCGACTTCGCGCTCCATATAGTCCGCCGATTTATCGCCGCCGATATCGGTGGTGCGAAACACGACGGGCCGCCCACGCGCCAGCTCTAAAACCTCCGTATAAAGCTTTTGCTGTGCGCTGACCCGCGGCAGCTGATCGCCGATCAGAAACTGCAATTCGGTTCGAAAGAGGCCAACGCCGGACGCCCCCGTCAGGTCAAGATAGTCCATGTCGAGCGCCAAACCGGCGTTAATGCAAATCTCCACGCCGACGCGGTCTTTGGTCACCGCCGGCAGCTCGCGTTCGCGGGCGTAGGCCGCCTGACGCTCCGACTGCAGTTCGCGCTTTTCTTGGTAACTCGTGACAACGTCAGACGTCGGACGGACGAACACCTCGCCCGTTTCACCGTCAAGGACCACCGCGTCGCCGTTTTCCCCTAAACCGGCCAAGTCGCCGACGCTCGCGACCAATGGAACGCCGAGCGCCCGCGCGACGATCGCCACATGGGACGTCGACGACGCTTCGCCGAGGACTAGGCCTTTTAGTTTTGTCCGATCGTATTCCAGAAGATCCGCCGGCCCCATGGAGCGCGCGAACACGACCGCGTCGTTAGGCAACGAATTGAAATCGCTCGCTTCACCGGAGAGATGCCGCAATAACCGAAACGCCAGATCGTCGAGGTCATGTAAGCGTTCGCGCATATAGGGGTCGCGCGATTGTTTCATGCGGGCGCTGTTCTCAGCCTGCACCTGTTCAACGGCTGATTCAGCTGTCAGACCGGACATAATCGCTGCGCGCAGACGATCACGCCACCCGCGATCATACGCAAACAGACGATATGTCTCTAAGACTTCACGCGGGGCGGCGCCGAGAACGGGGCTCGCCAACATGTCGTCAACAGAGGCTCTTAACGCGCCAATCGCCTCCTCAAGGCGTTGCGCTTCGGCTGCAGGATCGCGGGAAAAAACTTTGTGTTTCGCCGCTGGCGCTTCGTGGAACGCCACAACGCCGATGGCGACGCCGGCGACAACGCCCTCCCCAACGCGTTGGTCCGGCAGATGCAAGATAGCGCCGACGCCTTCAGTGGCGCGCTCATCGAGCAATTCACCCGAAGCGGCGATCTCCGCCAGCAATGTCGCAACGGCCTGCGCCGCTTCCACCTCATCGGGTCCATAGCGCCGGCTTTTCTTGTTTTGCAAAACAAGCACGCCGAGCGCTTTACCGGAGCGCAATAACGGCACGCCCAAAAATGAGTGCAAAGGGTCTTCGCCCGTCTCGGGGCGATAGGCGAAAGCCGGGTGCATCGGCGCATCGGCAGTCATGATCGGCTTACGGGTCGCGCAAACCTGACCCACAAGGCCCTCGCCCCATTTCATCGTCGTTGTATGGACGGCTTCGCGGTTGAGGCCGACGGTCGAAAACAATTCGATGCTGTCGTCAGGCAGGCGAAGATAGATCGAACAAACGTCGGCGACGACGTGACCCGCGATGACTTTCGTCAGCTGATCAAGGCGTTCTTGCGGCGTCGCTTCGCTAGCGACGATATCGTGCATACGCCGCAAGAGACCGGCGATGCCGCCGTCATCGCGTCGCGCCCCAGACATCGGTTCGTCAATGCTCATTCAACCGCCGCACCAGCGACGACCGCCGGCCCGTTTACACCCTCAGCATCAAGACCATAAGCAGCGTGTAACGACCGAACTGCAAGCTCAGCATATTCTGGGTCGATCAAAACACTGATTTTAATCTCAGACGTCGAGATGTTGTGGATGTTAATGCCCTTCTCCGCGAGCGTATTAAACATCACCGACGCAACGCCGGCGTGCGAACGCATACCGACGCCGATCACCGACGCTTTGACGACATTGGGGTCCGGCACAATTTCTTGGAACCCAATCTCCGATTGACGGTTCGACAACGCCGCGACGGTTCGATCCAAGTCGCCAAGGGGCAAGGTGAAGGAAATATTGGCGCCTGTCGTGCGCGCTGGGCTCTGCGTGATCATGTCGACATTAACGTCAAGATCCGCCAGCATTTGGAAAATATCCGCCGCCCGGCCTGGCTCGTCCGGCACGGCGAGCAAGCTGATCCGCGATTCCTCCCGCGAGAGCGTCACAGCGCTGACGATATTTTGTTCCATGGAGTGGTCCTCGTCACTTATTACAGTATTGGGCCCGGAGACGGCCGGATCTTGAAAACTTGAGAGCACCCGCACCGGCACATTGTAGGCCATAGCGAGTTCGACGGAGCGCGTTTGTAGGACTTTCGCGCCCAATGACGCCATTTCCAACATTTCTTCAAACGACAAGCGATCGATCCGTTTGGCGCGTTTGGCGATACGTGGGTCGGTCGTGTAGACGCCGTCAACGTCCGTATAGATATCACACCGTTCGGCCGTCAACGCGGCGGCGAGCGCCACCGCAGTCGTATCAGACCCGCCCCGGCCAAGCGTCGCAATGCGGCCGTTTTCGGTAACGCCCTGGAAGCCGGCGACGACACACACCGTGCCGGCGTCGGCGGTTTCGCCAAGGGCGTTCTCATCAATGCCGGCGATCCGAGCTTTACCGTGGGCCTCGTCCGTATGCAGCTTGATTTGCCAGCCCTGCCAAGACCGCGCCGGCACGCCCTGGTTTTGTAGTATAAGCGCAACAAGCCCGGCGGAGACTTGCTCGCCGCTCGCGACAATCGCGTCGTATTCCACATTGCGCGCATTGAGCCCTTCTTCAGGGGCGCCCGCCTCTTCGCTTAAGGCGACAAGCCGATTGGTTTCGCCGGCCATAGCTGAAACACACACGACAACGGCGTTGCCAGCATCGCGTTCCCGCTTCACATGGGCTGCGACCCGCCGCATCCGATCCAGATCGGCGACGGACGTGCCGCCGAATTTCATTACAATACGCGCCATATCACTCGCTTTTATACCGTTCTCACGCACGAAAGCCGATAAGTCTCGCCCCTTCAATTGGAGCTGCGACGGCGCGCACGCTTGCTATTAAACGCGCAGCGCTTGATGATCACTGAAATTCCGGTGCCATCCTCGCCCACGCCCGATTTTGTCTATTAACACCGCAAAGACGACGCAAGTGGGACAGAGAATGGAGTAATATACGCCCACCCCCTAAGACCAAGCTATTCAGCGGACTGGAAACGGCCATGATTGACGCCAGAAATCAACCGGAAGTTGCCCCCAATTTGTCAGAAACCGCCAATCACCACGAAAAGACGGGGTCCGCTTCGGGCGAAACGGTCGATCCAGCCGAAGTCGAAAAATTCTCGCAAATCGCCGCTGAGTGGTGGGACCCGCTCGGCAAGTTCAAACCGCTGCATAAATTTAACCCGGTCCGCCTCGGCTTTATTCGCGATACGATTTGCATGCATTTCGGTCGCGACCGCTTGGCGAAATCGCCCCTTGAAGGCCTTCGCCTCCTCGATGTCGGATGCGGCGGCGGCCTCATCAGCGAGCCCATGCGCCGCCTTGGCGCTGCGGTCACGGGCCTTGATGCCTCAGAACGCAATATCGCGGTGGCGCGGCTGCACGCCGCCGATATGAAGCTTGATATCGATTATCGCTGCGCCAGCGTGGAGAGCCTCGTCTCAGACGGCGAAGCGCCATTTGACATTGTCCTCAATTTGGAGGCCGTCGAGCATGTCGCCAATGTCGATCTGTTTGTAGAAGCCTCGGCAAAGCTGGTGAAGCCCGGCGGCATGATGATCGTCGCTACCATCAACCGCACCCTGAAGGCCTTCGCCTTGGCTAAGGTCGGCGCGGAATATGTTCTTGGTTGGCTGCCGCGCGGCACGCACGACCCTCGTCGCTTCGTCAAACCAGAAGAAATTGCACGACCGCTCGGCGCCGCGGGCCTGACGGTCACCGGAACAACAGGCGTGTTTTACAATCCATTGGTCGATTCTTGGCGCATCTCCGATGACCCGAGCGTGAATTACATGGTCGTCGCAGAACGCACGGGCGATAACCAGCAATAGGCCATCGGCGCCTTAGCCGGCGTCAATGCAATAGTTCGCAAGCTTTTCTTCGTCCCGCTCAAACGCAGCAATCGCTGTCTCATAACCATTAGCGACCGATACGTCGTATTTTTTCCAATCACGTAAGTCGACGCCGGGCGCAGTGGGCTCCACGAGAACATCGGGCCCGTCTTTATCCTTATCGTCACGGCGCGCCGTCGCTGAGCGCATCAATAGCGAGACGATCGGCGGCGCGCTCGTCAGCCCATGGCGGCGCACCCAGCCGATGAAATTCGGCGGGTCGATAAACGGCGTATTGGAAATCGACCCTTCGCGGGCGACATCAACGCCGATTGTCAGTCCACGATGGACATTGACCATAAGGTCCGTCGGGAAATTGTTGAGAACCGCTCCGTCGACCAATAAATGCCGCCCTTCGACGACCGGCGGCAAAACGCCCGGCAAAGAAATCGAAGCCCGCAACGCACGGCGCAAGAGGCCGCGGCGATGCACGCAGACGCGCCCGCCGGTGAGTTCTGAAGAAACGCAAAAGAACGGGATAGAAAGGTTTTCGATCAGCGTGTCGCCGAAATGGCGTTTTAAGCGCTCGTCGACGCGTTCGCCCTTGGTGAGCGCGACGACCGGCATGACGTGGTCGGACAATGGGTTCGAATCAACAAAAGCATCGCGCAAGCGCGCATCGATTTCTTCCGGCCCCCACCCCATGGCGAGACAGGCCGCGATAATCGCCCCCATCGACGCCCCGCCGACAAAATCGACGGGCAAACCCCGTTCACGCATGGCGGCGAGAACCCCCACATGGGCATAGGCGCGCGCCCCGCCGCCGGAGAGAACAAGCGCCACCGTACGCCCGATAATGGCCCGCGCCAGGCGATCTTTGGTCTCTTCATCACGCCAGTGAAAAATCCGGTTCGCCTCGACCGCGCTCACCCAATCGGCGAGGGATATATTCCCCTGCCCTTCGTGAACGGCGACGAGATCGACAAGACGAAAGCGCCGCGCCGGCGACATTGGCGTCGGACTGAGCGGAAACGGCGTCGGCGGCCGGGCGTCGCGGCGGGCGAAGACAAACAAACGATCCGACTGGCGCAAGACGAACCGATACCAATCGCTGTCACCGACCCGGCACGGCGCCAGCACAATATCGGCACGCGCTTCTTGCTGGAATAACGCCGCATCCGGATTATTGTTCTCATGGATGATAGTCGCAAGCCGTCCATGGCGGGCGATCAACGCTTTCAACTCTTCTGCGACGCGCTCGATTTCAATGGACGGCGACGTCGCCACCAAAGCGAAAACCCGTGGCGGCGCATGGGAAAAGCTCGCCGTCGGGTGTCGTGCGCGATGCAAAATAGCGCGGGCGAGCGCGCTGGCGAAGTCAACGCGGGTTTCGAACAAGTCTTCAAAGAGCGCAGCAGGCAGCCGAAAAAGACGCGTGTCGCGCAGCGCAAACGCCGACGCTGAATGGGCGTCCCCGGACAATAGGGACATTTCGCCAATCGGTTCTCCGGCGCGTACGTAACCAACGACGTCTTCGCCGTCACCCGTTTTGCGCACCACAATCAAGCGGCCCGTCAGCACCACATAGAGGTCCGTCGACGGATCGCCTTGACGGAAGAGCGCCGCGCCGCCTTCAAGCGTGTGCACGTCGGCTTTTTCCGCCAACGCGCTGAGCGTCGACCGATCGAAATCGGCGAAAAAGGCGAGTGGTTCTAAATCTTCAGCGGTTAACGGCATGTCCGGCCCGCGCTCTAAGGCGGCCCGTCGAGGATATGCGCCGAGCCCAAGGGCAGCTGACGGTCACACGCGATGCTGATCCCATCGAACACGCGCCCTATTAGCTGCAAAGCAAGAGCCTAGCGCCGACTCCCTTAATTTTTCTTTTGGGGTGATGCGGGCGTTCCCGGCAAGGGCGCAACGGAGACGCCTTCGTCCGTCAGCTCTTTGGCTTCTTTCACAGTCGCTTCGCCGTAAATGCCGCGCGACTCGGTCTCACCGTAATGGATGCGTCGCGCTTCTTCGGGAAAATTCTGGCCCACATAGTCGAAATTCTTCTCAACATAAGCGCGGGCCTTACCAGCCGCTTCATTCATGGCGGCGCGGATCTCCGTTAAACGCTCATCGCGCCGCGCAGCGCGTTTGCTTGTGGAAACGGCGGGGGCCATGATCGCCTTGTCGACGTGTTCATCGCCGCACAATGGGCACACTAGGGTGTCTGCCGCCTTCTGTTCGTCGAAATCGGCGCTGGAACGGAACCATCCCTCAAAGGTGCAGCCCGTGGAACACTTCAATTGATACTTAATCATGAAGGTAATGTGACCACTTCGACGCGCCGCTCAAGGGCTAAATTGGGGATGCGACGGCGCGCCTCGGTTGCTTTCGCCAGATCGATATCCGCCAAAAGGATGCCGGGAGCGTCATTTTCCAGCATCGCGACCACCTTGCCCCATGGATCGACGATCATCGAATGACCATAGGTCTCGCGGCCGTCCTCATGGTGGCCGCCTTGGCCGGGGGCGATGACAAACGCCCCATTTTCAATGGCGCGCGCCCGCAACAAGGTTTCCCAATGGGCTGCGCCCGTGGGCTTGGTGAACGCGGCGGGAACGCACATGATTTCAGCGCCCGTTTGCGCCAATGCCCGATACAACTGAGGAAAACGAACGTCGTAACAAATGGTTAGGCCAATGCTCGCCGTCGGCGTCTTAATGAGAACGGATTGGTCGCCAGGCGTGTAAACGGCCGATTCGCGCCAACTCTCGCCCGTCGGCAAGTCCACGTCGAACATATGAACCTTATCATAGCGAGCGACCGTTTCTCCGTCCGGTGAAAACATCAAAGCGCGATTGAAGAGCCGTCCCTCGGCGTCTTTCACCACCATCGATCCGATCAAAAGCCAGATTTTGTGGCGGCGCGCGGCCTCAGAAAACGCATCGGCCGCCTCGCCTACAGGGGTCGCCGCGGCAAGGCGCTTTGCATTCTTGTCGACAGACGCCGTCATTTCCGGCGTCGCCACGAATTGCGCGCCGCCCGCGGCCGCTTCGTCGATTTTCGTTATGGCCGCGGCAATCGAGGCGTCACGATCGACGCCGGAACACAATTGCACAACGCCGACCCGCAAAGGCCGCGACGCATCAGCATTGGCGCCGTCTTGCGCAGATGCGCCACCCCCCGTTGCGTTAGGCCCTGATGCATTAGCCATTGAGAAGCGCGTCGAGCCGGCCGGCCCTTTCCAACGCGAAAAGATCGTCGCAACCGCCCACATGCGCGTCGCCAATAAAGATCTGCGGAAAGGTCGTCTTCCCGTTCGATTTAGCGATCATTTCTTGTTTCTTCTCGCGATCAAAGCCCGCGGAAATCTCTTCGATATCGGCGCCTTTCCGATCAAGAAGCGACAGCGCCCGAACGCAAAACGGGCACAATGGTTTGGTGTAGACGATGACTTTCTGCATAGGGCGATCCGCTATCCGAGCCCCGCACGCAAGCGAGGCGACAATGACCTTTTCACCGAGCTTATAGGGCGATTGCGCCGGATTTCACAACGCGCGCGACCGACACGACATAAACGGCGGCCGCGCCGGCGCGCTTTAAGGCGCGGGCGCAAGCCGACGCCGTTGCGCCGCTGGTGACAACGTCATCAACCAATAAGACGCGAGCGCCCTTGAGTCGGTCGGCATATTTTCCCGTCACAGCGAATGTGCCGGCGACATTGCGCCATCGCGCGTCGACCGACAGATCTTTTTGCGGCGGCGTCGCCCGGCGGCGTTTCAGCAAATCGGGAATGAACTGCGCCGTCGCATAGACCGGATGTTCGACCAGACGGCGCGCGATTAACGCCGACTGATTGTAGCGCCGGGCGAACAAACGCCGCCAATGCAGCGGCGTCGGCGCGATGATGATCTCGCCTTTATCCTCAATAAACGTCTTCGCCGCGCGGGCGATCCAATGGGCGAACATTGGCGCATATTCCGTCCGGTCGCTCGATTTAAATCCCACAATCAACCGCCGGCTGGCGTCCGTGTACGCAACAGCGGCGCGTGCGCCGTCGTGGTCGGGCGGCTTTGCTATGCATGCACCGCAGATCATATCGCCGCTTGGCGACGGCGCGATCTCAAACGGAACGCCGCAAGACGAACATATCGGCGCATCGATGAATGTCAGCTGTGACCAGCCGGAAAAGCTAAGGTCGCCCGGACGCGCGACAGGTTCTTGAGAAATCGGACAAAGCGGCGGCGTCAGGAAGTCAATCGTCGAGCGCCCACCCACGGCGAAAACGCGCCGGACGCGGCCTGCCGCCGACTGGGCGGCATTAGATGGCGCTTCAGCGTTTAGCGGTTTCGCCGATACGATACGGGCCGACCTGTTCCCGAGAAAACTTGTCTTGAGAACAGCAG
This sequence comes from Pseudomonadota bacterium, assembly GCA_039814575.1. GTDB lineage: Bacteria > Pseudomonadota > Alphaproteobacteria > Caulobacterales > Parvularculaceae > MED-G105. The sequence goes on along the minus strand of JBCCAY010000014.1, from coordinate 11,186 downwards.
CCTTAGACAAATGCAACGCTTTGTTGAGCATGGGCACCGACACACCCTTGCCGCCATACACGTTATTCGCAAGGGGTTTCAGCGCTTACCCTCAAAACGGCAGCCGCTTTATGGATTGAAGGCACATTGGCGCGGTGCCTAACGCCAAGCCAAACACTCCGGCGCTTGCGATACCGTCTTACGCCGTATCGTCTTCTTCGTCAGGCGGCGAGACGTCTCCACCGCCGAGCGGATCGTCGTTATTGTGGCTGCAAGTTTGCTCCGACTCGCTTTCGCGATAGCAAACCTCTGTCACGAAACGCGGCCGACGTATTGAGATGTCCTCGAAATCGAATGTCGGCGCATATCCACGAAACGCAAACGCTGCGTCGTACTGCACGTCGACTTCGACCATGATGATGGACTCGCCGTCTGGAATTTCTGGCAAGTCGTAGCCCGACAAACTGGCGTTAGTGACTTCGCTGCCAGACGTCTTGGATTCGCTCCAGACAACCTCAAGCGTGTCCTCGCCGTCGCCCAACTCATTAGCGACGCTGGTGATGGTAATATTGTAAGGGTTATGTTCCGCATAATGACCAAGCAGGGCTTCGGCCGTCACGAAGATGGCGTCGCGCGTGCTGTCGTCCATTTCGGCGATGCGCGTGGCGAGGTCGGAGACCGTTGACGCCGCCGTCGACATTTGACGCAGCGCGCGAACCGCATCGAAAGAGACAACACTCGCCAACATGAACATGATCAAGGCCGGCGCAAGAAATGCGAACTCAACAACGGCGGAGCCCTCTTCAGCGCGAAGAAACCGACGGCGGCCCAAGCGGCGAGACGAGTGACGAAACAAGCGAAGGGAATACGGCATTAGAACGGCTCATTCATGAAGGCGACAGAAGACGTGATTTGCATACGGTTCGTGACCGTATCGACTAAGTGAACGCCGACCCCAAGGCCCGGCGTCACAACATCAGTGGTGACGCAAACGCGCATAAACATGATGGCGCCGCCATTACCGGTTGAGTAATCGACCGCCGGCGCGATCGCTTCATCATCATCTGCGTCAACGCACGGTGCGTCGGCCTCCGGCGGCGCATCAAAGTTCGAAATCGGCGTGAGTTCGACAGTGATGTTCTCTAAGCAATTCGTGAAAACGACCGACTTCTCACAGATGAATTGCTTGATCTCTTCTTGGGTCGGCGTTCCCGACTGAACCGCGCCGGTATAGATAAATTTTGTCGCGTCGGCGACGGACAGATCGAGCATGGCCGTCTTGGTCATCAATAAGCCAAGCTCGAACAGCGCGAGAATGAGCCCGAGAAAGGCTGGTCCGACAAGCGCGAACTCAAGGCTCATCAATGCGCCGCATCGGTCTTCGCTGAAGCGAACGAGAAACGCTTTCAGTGCTTTCCGACTTTTATTAACGCTGTACATCTCGCGTGGTCCTTACTTCGGCCGGTTTGGGGCTTCGGCCGGCTTGGGGCTTCGGCAGTTTTGGGGTTCCCCCACAAACCGCCTTTTTTTGTCATCTATTTGTTGGCCGTCGCTTCGCTTACCCAACAAGTTGCTTATCCAACGATCCGCTTATCCAACAATGCGCAGGGCGTTCACCGAAGCGGCGATGGAATCAAAGGCAGAACCGATATCCAAGGATTCCACGAAATAGTACTTACTCGGATCAGACGCGCAGTAACCGAGAAGTTCGTGGGAAATCTTGTTCTGATTGATGTTGAAGCCGATCGTGTAAACAATCACATTGTTGGCGCGCGCCTCATCGCACAAACGTTTAAAGTGCGCGACGCCGTCATTGCCGGACGGTTGAGAGGAAGAACTGCCCTTATTCACAATCGTCTGCTGATTGGCGTTATCGGCATTGCCGTGCTCGTTCTTGAAGACGCCCGCGTTTACACCTTCTGCGTTGGTGTTCGCCGCGTAATTATCCGGACGGTTCGTATGGACATTTTTCAAGCTCGGGTCTTCGGGGCGATATTGCTGGGTAATTTCACCATCCGTCATGACAACCATCACTTTCATGGCGTCGCTATTATAGGGGTGCGGACGGTCCGCAAAATCACCGCCAAGCTGTCCAACCCAGTCAGGCGATAGGGCTTTAGCGCCCCACAGCATGCCAATGTCCATGCCGGTGCCGTCCGACAGCACCAAATTCGACACATGCGTCTTCAACGCGTCTCTATCATTGGTGTTCATCATCACCGCGCTATCCGCAGCAGGACACCATGGATGGTTGTTCCACCATTTCCAGAAATCGGGCACTTGCGAGCGTGACGCCATGGGCAACATGTCGTCATTAAAGTCGGCGTCTTGATGCTCAATACACAGATCAGCGCCAGTAAAGCGGAAGTTGGACGTCAACACCGCTGAGCCGATATCATACTGCGCTTCGGTGGGATCAACCGTCGCGCCGCCTTCAGTGACGGCGTAGGTGGAAAAAAGAGGTCCAATGTTCACGGTGCCGCCAAACGGAATAAGGCTCATTGACGTGTGGTCGATGTTCTCATCGTTCAGAATTTTTTCGACAAAGTCCTCCGCAGAGGTTTGTAGATTGGCGAGTTTGGCGCCGCGCATGGACGATGAGATATCAAGAACAAGCGCCAATTCGAGCGTTGTTTTACTTTGGTTGGCTTTCGTGCTTGCCTTAACTGGTAACTCGTTAATGCCAGCGATCCGTAGGAAGAAGGTTGGGATCACCGCCGAAGCCTGGATCTCAACCGTTTTCGAATTAAGCGCCGAACTTTCGACGACTGCGACAGTTAGACTGTTTCGAATTTGCGGGTCTTTCACCAAATTCGAATCCATATAGTCCGCGACAACTGCTTCAACTTCTTGGGCGTTGGTCAAAGACGCGGCGGCGAGCGCGGCGCTTTCTAAAACCGAACGGAGTTTCACGGTGTTGGACGTCGCGCGCATAACGTCGTATCCGCCGCCGAGCAACAGAATCGCGGGCAGCAACATAAAGCCAGCGAGAATTGCCATATTCCCGTCAGCGTTCCGGGAGAATTTCTTAAACATCTGTAAGCCTCCTGCGCCAAGCGCAAAACTGGCCTGATTTTGCAACCGAGATGTAAACGCCTATTGAAAGGTCATGGTGACTTTTGCGCTAATGGCCTCACCGACCGTTTGCGTTCGATTAACGTTGATAAGGTGTAACCGCGGATAAGCGCCGCTGAGGTGATGCGTATGCCGACCTTACCGAAGACGACGACGCCCTCTGCGCCGCCAATCGTGATCGATAGAAAGCTCTACCGGACGCGGCGGGAGCGCGCGGCGCGCGTTTTTTCAGAGCACGACTTTCTGCATCGTCGCGTCATAGCGGACATTGTGGATCGTCTTGAGACGGTGACGCGCCAATTCGAGACGGCGGCGTTTTTCGGCGCCGCGGGGCTTGAAACCATGCTGACCGAAAAAGCAGGCGTTCGTCGCGTGATAAGCGTCGATCTCGCGCAATCTCATTTAGGACACGCTCACCTGGGAGATCACGGTGGCAATAGTGAAACGGCGACGCGCCTTCGACTGGTCGCAGACGATGAAGCGCCGCCTTTCGCGCCTGCAAGCCTCGATTTGATCGTCAGCCTATTGCTCTTGCACCAAACCAACGATTTGGTCGGCGCCTTGGCGCAATATCGCCAAGCATTGAAGCCTGACGGTCTCCTCATCGCCGCTCTCTTCGCGGAAGACACGCTTTCAAGCTTACGCGGCGCGCTGCGGACGGCGGAAACGCAGGCTGACGGCCGCGTCGCTCCGAGGGTGTTGCCGTTTGCGTCCGTTCGCGATCTTGGCGCGGCGCTGCAAAGAGCCGGGTTCGCCCTGCCCGTCGCGGATATCGATCGCATTCAAGTGGCGTATAGCGATCCCAAACGGCTCATCGATGATCTGCGGGGAATGGGCGAAACGAACTCCTTAATGAAACGCGGCGGAGCGCTTTCGCGCGCCGCGGCCGCACAGGCGCTCGCAATGCTTCAAACCGAAACGCCTGAAATCGGGTTCGATATCGTGACCCTAACCGGCTGGGCGCCGGCCGCGAGCCAACAACAACCGCTAAAACCTGGATCAGCGAAGACATCCCTCGCCGATGCGGTCAATCGTCGAAAGAGTTGAGGGTTATCGTGCGATGACAGCCGATTCTATGGCGTCGTACATATTGGCCGTTTCGTTCGCATAAGCGCGCACGCCCGCGACAATCGCCAGAAACAGCAGGCCGATAATCAGCGAATATTCAATCGCCGTTTCGCCGCGCTCATCGTCCACGAAGTGAATGACGGCATCTTTTAAGGCAGCGCTTGGGAAGAATGATCGTGGGATCATGAGGGGCCTAAATAATCTCTCACCATAGCCGCTAAGGGCCTGTCCGCCGGGACAAGATCGACAGAAAGGAGGGTTTGGGGTTTCACCCATTTGAGCCCGGGCGCTTCGCGCGGCTGGGGCGCGCCCCGCCATTTCCGACAGGCGAAAAGTGGCATCAAAAGATGAACGGGATCTGAAGGCGCAGAGGCAAAAGTTAAAGGCGCTAAACATTCGGCCGTCACGTCGATGCCCAACTCTTCCTGGAGTTCACGTATCAAGGCCGCTTCGGGCGTCTCGCCAGCCTCCAGCTTACCGCCGGGAAACTCCCATTGCAGGGGGTGGGACTTGTTCTCGGGCCGTTGCGCTAAGAGAACGCGGCCATCGGCGTCGATCAGCGCCGCGGCGACGACAATTAACAGTTTGGTGGGCGCGGCGGATGCTGACGCCATAATCGCCTCGCAGCTTGTTGGTTAAAGGGCGCTTAAGGACGAACCGACATGGCGCCCGCGGCGGGGGTTTCAGGCTCGAAGTAAACGATCTCATCGTCGCGCGTTAGGCCCTCAACGGTGTCGGCGATCGTTTTCTCCGTAATAAAGTCCTTTATCCGCTCCTCAACCGCTTCAAACCTGACGCTCGGCGCTGGGCGACGATCCAAAACTTCGAGGACATGCCAGCCATAGGGACTAAAGAAGAGCGGCGCATAATCGCCAACGCTCGTGGTGAAAGCGGCGTTGGCGAGCACCGGCGTCATCATATGACGCGTGAAATAACCAATATCGCCGCCGCGCGGGCCGGTGGCGCGATCGAGCGAGCGGGCCCGCGCCAACGCCGCGAAGTCGTCCCCGTTGTTTAATAATTCGACGATCGCAGCCGCTTCAATTTCTGTTTCGACAACGATATGGCGCGCCCGCACTTCATCGCCGAGGCGAACCAGGTCCGATTGAGAATCATAAAGACGCTTTAGACGATCAGAAGACGTCGCGGCGGCGATGCGGTCTTCGAGATAGGCGGCGGCCAAAATCCGTTCCCGAGCAATGGCTATTTTCTGCGCCACGACAGGATCGCGGTTAACGCCAGCGTCAACGGCCGCTTCGGACAACACCCTTTGTTCAACGAAGTTTTGAACCAGCCCCGTCTCAAACGCCGCCTTCGGTGTTAATGTTTGGCCGGCGTCTAGGCGTCCAGCGGCCTCAGCCGCAGCGGTAATCTCGCTCAAGCGAATAAACCGTCCGCCGGCATGGGCGATGACGGGATCGGCGCTATTCTGGGGTGGCGCAACAAGACGCGACGACGCGCCGGCGTCAATCGCCGCGCCGCGCATTTCGTCCAATATCCAAAGGCCGGCGATTATGGCGACAACACTCGACCCCGCGACATAGGCGCGGCCGGACGGCGTCGGCAGCCATCGGGCGAAATCGATGGCGCTCAACGCTAGAAATCTTATGGCGGCCGTGAAGACGGAGACGACAGCGCCGACGATGACGACAAGGCCGTTCCAAAGCGCGGCGTCCAACGCGCCGGCAAGACGCCAAACCGTCGCGATAAGTTTGCCCAAGGCGCGCATAAGATCGAGGAGCGCCGTCCCGACGGCAGCAAGAGGCTGGCCTGCGACTTGGCTGGCGCTTTGGCTCATACTCGCCAGTCTCTCGCCGCTTCGGCCGCGTCCTCTGGGGCGTCGACGCGCTTTGCCGCGCTTCATGAAGCGAAAAACACGTTTCTTTTTCTTGCGGGGGCGCCGTTTCGGCTTTGGAGACGGAGAACTTTCATCGCCGCCGGTAAGAACCGCCTCGTCGGTCGCGCTGTCCTCGTCAGGATTATCCGCCAAGTCGTCCACATCATCCGCTTGCCCGACATTAGGCGAGTACTCGTCACCGGCCGCCGCGCCGGAAGCCTCCGACCCGTCATCAGGCTTATCAAGGGACTTGTATCGGCGCGCCGTCACGCTTGGGCCGCTCCTTTAAGGCGAATCACCCACCATCATATACTCCCGGAGCGTTAAGGCTTCACAGAAAACGCCCTAGGAAATCAAGTCGCCGGCGCGGGAGAACAGCTTTACTGGAGCCAAAGAGCAAGGAAGCGCGGTTCATCGCGTCGTTTCGTTGACAGTCTTTAACCCCCTTACTATCTCAGCGGCTTGTCGTTCGGCTGCGGACGGCGCACCGGCTTAGCGCCGACGTCCACCCCCTCGCCTTATGCGCGCATCCGTCCTAGAAGGCGCATCGACGCCTAGGCGAAAACGTTCGCATTGGGGGGGGTCACATGTGGGCGTCGGGCTTCGATGCGTCTCGACCGAGGTCGTTTACGGCGCTATTGACCGGACCTTATTTCATCGGGCACTCACGCTAAGGCGTCCGACCAACAAAACAACGGCGACAAAACCGCGGCGAAAAAGAACGACGACGCGGACAACGAGGTATTTTTCTGCCATGGCGATCATCGGCCTTGCCAAACGCCTTTTCGGTTCATCGAACGACCGACGCCTGAAACCCATGCAGAAGCGCATCGACGCGATCAATGCATTGGAAGGCGAGATCGCCAACGTTTCCGACGCCGATCTCATCGCGCGCACGGAGCTTCTGAAAAAACGCTACGCCGACGGCGAAACCCTCGATGCGCTCTTAGAAGAAGCCTTCGCCACGGTTCGCGAGGCGGCGAAGCGCGCGCTCGGTCAACGCCATTACGACATGCAATTGCTCGGCGGCATGGTGCTGCACAATGGCGCGATCTCGGAGATGAAAACCGGCGAAGGTAAAACGCTGGTCGCCACCCTGCCCGTCTATCTGAACGCCCTCACCGGCAAAGGCGTGCACGTCGTCACCGTCAACGACTATCTCGCCCAACGTGACGCCGAATGGATGGGCCGCGTTTATGAACGCCTCGGCATGACCACCGGCTGCATCATCCATGGGCTGTCGGATGAAGAGCGCCGCGCCGCCTACGCCTGCGACATCACCTACGGCACCAATAACGAATTCGGCTTCGATTACCTACGCGACAACATGAAATCGTCGATCGAAGAAATGGTGCAACGCGGCCATCACTTCGCGATTGTCGATGAAGTCGATTCCATTCTCATCGACGAAGCGCGTACGCCGCTTATCATTTCCGGTCCGACCGACGATAAGTCCGAGCTTTACAGAACCGTCGACGGTTTCATGGCCTCGTTGGAAGAGTCCGATTACGAGATCGACGAAAAGGCGCGCTCGGTCGTTCTGACCGAAGAGGGCAATGAGAAAATCGAAGACTTGCTGCGCGAGTCCGATCTCCTGCAAGGCGAAAGCCTCTATGACGCGGTGAACGTCTCCGTTGTGCACCATGTCAATCAGGCGCTGAAAGCCCACAAGATATTCCAGCGGGACAAAGACTACATCGTCCGCGGCGACAAGGTCGTCATCATTGACGAGTTCACCGGCCGCATGATGGAAGGCCGGCGCTGGTCTGAAGGCTTGCACCAGGCTGTCGAAGCGAAAGAACAAGCAGACATTCAGCCGGAAAACCAAACGCTCGCGTCGATCACCTTCCAGAACTATTTCCGTCTCTACGACAAGCTTGCCGGCATGACCGGCACCGCGATGACCGAAGAGGCGGAATTTGCCGACATCTACAAGCTGAACGTCTTTGAGATCCCCACCAATAAACCAGTGGCGCGGGACGACATGGACGACGAACTCTACATGACGGCGGACGAGAAATATCGCGCCATCGCAGTGCAGATCGCCGAATGTCATCGCAAGGGCCAACCCGTTCTCGTCGGCACGGTTTCAATTGAAAAGTCCGAACTTCTCTCAAATTTACTGTCGGACAAGAAGTTTTGGCGCGACGTCGCCAAGCGCCTTGAGGGCCATGCGGAAGAGTTAAAAGACAAGTATGCCGATGACAAAGCGGAGCTTGAAGACCGCGCCGCTTACGTTCATTCCATCGCCGACAAAAAAGAGCCGATCCCGCACCAGGTGCTGAACGCCCGCTTCCACGAACAAGAAGCGGAGATCGTCGCCGACGCCGGCGCGCCCGGCGCTGTCACCATCGCCACCAATATGGCGGGTCGCGGCACCGACATTCAGCTCGGCGGCTCCGTCGACCGGGCGCTTCTGAACTCGCTTGAAGAGCACGACACCGAAGAGACGATCGCGCAAAAACGCGCCGACATCGAAGCGACCATCGCGGACCGCAAACAAGAAGTGCTCGACGCCGGCGGTCTTTTCGTATTGGCGACGGAGCGCCACGAAAGCCGGCGCATCGACAATCAGCTGCGCGGTCGTTCCGGCCGTCAGGGCGATCCCGGCGGCACGAAGTTCTTCCTTTCGCTGGAAGACGATCTCATGCGCATTTTCGGCGCCGGCATGGAGAAGATGCTGAAGCGCTTCGGCATTCAACCGGATGAATCGATTGAACATCCCTGGTTCACCAAAGCTGTTGAAACCGCGCAGAAGAAAGTCGAACAACGCAATTTCGACATTCGTAAGAACGTTCTGAAATTCGACGACGTCATCAATGACCAGCGTAAAGCGATCTTTGAACAGAGGATCGAGTTCATGTCGTCGGAAACGGTCGACGACATTATCGACGATATGCGCGACCAATTGGTTAATGATCTCGTCGCGACCCACGTTCCGCCGAAATCCTATGCCGAGCAATGGAACGTCGAAGGCCTTACAAAAGATGCCGAAGAAGTCTTCGCCCGTCCCTTCCCCATCGCGGAATGGGCGAGCGAAGAAGGCGTTGCGGATACGGAAATCTCCGACAAGCTTATCGAAGCGACGCAAGCGGCCGCTGCGTCGCGCGCCGCGGAGATCGGCCCGGAGACCATGCGCCGCATCGAAAAGGCTATTCTGCTGCACGTCGTCGACAACAATTGGCGCGAACATTTGCAACAGCTCGACCATTTGCGATCAGTGATTTGGATGCGTGGGCACGCCCAGCGCGACCCGATCAACGAATTTAAGACCGAAGCGTTCGGCCTCTTCGAAGGCCTGCTTGACGGCCTTCGACGCGATGTCGTGCGCATGCTGATGAATGTTCAAGTGCGCGCGCCCGAAGAAGCCGTGCCGGAACGGCGCGAGACGCCGATGACGGCGACGCATATCGACCCGCAGACCGGCGAAAATGAAGTTGGCCGCGCGGCGGAAGCCGCGCGCCGCCGGGTCGCCTCAGCCGGCGTCACAACAATGGCGGCGGCGAACCGCACGCGCGGCGTCGACCCGAATGATCCGAGCACCTGGGGGCGAACGCCGCGCAACGCCCCATGCCCGTGCGGGTCGGGCAAGAAATACAAACACTGCCACGGCGCTATTTGACAGCCGCTCCACCCGTTCAAGGGCCGAGCGGCCGATTTACGCCGGACAAACAGTTTTAGAAACACACCCGTATGAAAACGCGCCTTGCGCCGGCGTTCGCCGCTGCGTTAAAGGGCGCGAAAAGGAGAACACCCATGGAAGCGAATGTCGCAATCGTCGGCGCCACCGGCAATGTCGGTCAGGAAATGTTGAGCATCATGGCCGAGCGCCTGTTCCCAACGGCCGAGGTGACACCGCTCGCATCACGTAAATCAATCGGCCGCGAGGTCTCCTATGGCGATCAAACGCTAAGATGCGTTGATTTGGAAACGTTCGACTTTAGCACGGTCGACATCGCGCTCTTCGCCGCCGGCTCCGGCGTCGCCAAGCAATGGGCGCCGAAAGCCGCCGCCGCCGGCGCGATCGTCATCGACAATTCCTCGCTCTATCGGACCGACCCGGACGTGCCGCTGATCGTGCCGGAAGTGAACGCCGACGCCGTGACGGGCTTTTCGAAGAAGAACATCATCGCCAATCCAAACTGCTCTACGGCGCAACTCGTCGTGGCGTTGAAGCCCCTGCACGACCGCGCCACGATCAAACGCGTCGTCGTGTCGACCTATCAGTCGACCTCCGGCGCCGGCAGAGACGCGATGGATGAGCTCTTCAATCAAACCAAGGGCATCTACGTCAATCAGTCGCCGGAACCGCAACACTTCACCAAGCAAATCGCATTCAACGTCATCCCGCATATCGACGTCTTCATGGAGGACGGCTTCACCAAGGAAGAGTGGAAAATGACGGTTGAGACGAAGAAGATCCTCGATCCGTCGATCAAGCTGACGGCGACTTGCGTCCGTGTGCCGACCTTCGTCGGACACGGGGAAGCAGTGAATGTCGAACTCGAGCAGCCTTTGTCCGACGAAGAAGCGCAAGAACTTTTGCGTGAGGCCCCCGGCCTGCTGATTGTCGATAAACGTGAAGACGGCGGCTATGTGACGCCGGTGGAATGCGTCGGCGAGTTCGCCACCTTCATCAGCCGCATCCGCGTCGACCCGACCGTCGACAATGGTCTGGCGTTTTGGTGCGTCTCTGACAATCTACGCAAAGGCGCGGCGCTGAACGCCGTTCAGATCGCTGAGCTTCTCTTGAATAGAGGCTTACTGCCCGGCCGCGCCGCCGCAGGCGATGCGTGAGCGGATCGGCGCCTGACGAGCAATCGAACGCTCACTCCACGAAAGTGACGGCGCAGCCCAGCGCAAACGCTGAGCTGCGCCTCGGCCTCATCGCGGCGATAAGCGCCTACATCTGGTGGGGGTTCATCACCGTTTTCTTCAAATGGGTCGAGACAGTCCCGCCGCTAGAGCTCGTCGCCCATCGCGTAGTTTGGAGCGTTCCGTTTTGCGCGCTGATATTATCCCTTCGCGGACAATGGCCTGAAACACTGAAAGGCCTGGCCGATCGTCACATTCTCAGCGCCCTAGCTGTTTAGTCCCACAGAGTGATGGAATCGTTTTATGCAGCGATCCATCATGGAGGAAAAGCCTGTGGGACAAATTTTACACGAGTGCGCCACGACCACGTACTCCGTCCGAAAAGCAATACAGCGATCGAAAGCTTCGGTCG
>JBCCAY010000002.1:0-275366 GCA_039814575.1 Pseudomonadota bacterium | reverse complement strand
GCGACAAAACTTTCATCTGTATCTCAAGGAATGCGAGTGGCGCTTCAATTATGGAGCCGCGGATCAGCTCTTGAAAACTCTACGAACATGGCTCAAACCATACACACGAAAGTAAATCTTCTGGGACAGCCCCAAAATCTATTGGGTCGACGCAAAATATCTCGGCGACGGCGAGAAAGAAGATGCGCCAGGGGATTATTTGAAACAGTTGCCGATCGTTTCAGCGATGCTCGCAGAGACGCGACGCCTTGGTGTGCAGAATTCATTCGACGCGCTCGAAGCATGGAAAGCTAAAGAGGCCATTCGGCTCGGCGGCGACCTAGCCCATGGCGTCAGCTTCGGTGAAGTCGATCAAGAGTTCATTGATTTAATGAAAATTCATAACGTGGCGCAAACCTCGACGCTCATTGGGCCACTGCGTTTCTACTCTGGAAAAAGTGGGCATTTAACGTATACGGATATAGAGATACTCGTCGCCGATCCCGATTTGACCGCGCATACTTACGACATTCACCAAATCGCGGACGAACTCATATTACCCGGCTATCTCGCGTCTCCATTTGACGGAATGACGCTCGAGGACGCGTCAAAGCAGCCCATCTACCTTGATGAGTTCAATAGGACAGTCGAAAACGAAGCCATACTGCACAAGGCGGGCGTTCGAATGGGACTTGGAACGGATGCGGCGATCGCCGGCGTCCCCTTCGGTCCCTCAATTATCGCAGAGATGGAACTTCATCTTCAAGCAGGCGTAACGCCCCTCGAAGTGATGACCATGGCGACGATCAACAACGCTCATGTAATGGGCCTTGACGAGCAGTTGGGGACGGTCACGCCTGGAAAGTTTGCGGACCTTTTACTGCTTTCCGCCGACCCGCGCGATGATGTTTTGAACCTCGCCAAAATTGATCTTGTGTTTGTTGGTGGAACGCCGGTTGACCCAGACACGCTAAACCGCGACACGCCGAAAGACGTGGCGACGCGCCTGCGCACAGCGATCAATGGAAACCGCTCCGGCGCCCTACACGCGCTCTTAGATAAGACAGCCGAACTAATCGACGAGAATGGCAAACGTTATCGCGGTCCCCAACAGATCATCAATTATTTTGAAGATGACATGAAAGAACGCCGCTACCATTATGCATTGCACACTACCGTCGACGGTCGACGCGTTGTGCAAAAAGAAGACTGGCAAGAAAAAGGCGTTCAAACGGTCACGTATGACGTGAATGAAGCGCTGAAGGTTTCAAAAATCAAAGTACGTCGATAAAAATCGGACCCGGCGAAAAACTCTTATCGTAGAGCAATACTAGCAAAACAAACACCGCTTCGAATTGTATACAACTATTCTCGAGGCTTTGGTTTGCAGGTAACGCCCAATTTAGGTTTCTTTGCACAAAAAGAATCTTAAGCTTAGTCGCCAAACCCATATGGCGCAGCCATACGACGGTAATCATCGAGCAACACTTGCCGGCCCAAGGGCGGTTCGGCGCGGGCCGTGCAGTCCGCTCGATGACACAGCCGACACGTGACGCCGATCGGCGTTGGGGCTTCACGGCTCATCTCACGGCCGTCTGCATAGATCAAGCGGCTCGCATGCTTTTCCGCGCAGCCAAGCGCAATCGCCCGGCGAATGCTTGACGCCCCATAGGCGCCGCCGCCAGCCGTCACCGTGCGAGCAATGGAGAAGAACCGCTCACCGTCGGGCAACTCCACCCATTGGGCGATAATTTCCCGCGGCCGGCCAAACGCTTCGTGCAAAGACCATAAGGGGCATGAACCGCCATGGCGCGCGAACGGAAACCCCGCCCCGTCAAGGCGTTTGGAGACATTGCCCGCCGCATCAACGCGAGTAAAGAAGAACGGCACCCCTTCCTGCCCCGGCTTTTGCAGCGTGGTGAGGCGGTGCGCCACTTGCTCGAAGCTGACAGTGAAGCGGCGCGCCAACACTTCTAGGTCGTAACGACGTTTCTCCGCCAAGCGGACAAACTCACCATAGGGCATAAGGATCGTCGCCGCCGCGTAGTTCGCCAGCGCCCGACGCGCTAAAGGTGCGCCATTGTCCGTCTCAAAAACGCCTTCGTCGACGGCGTCCGCAACAAGCTCGCGCATGTCCAAATAGGCGATTTGCAAGGCCAATTGAAAATTATGGCTCGCGCGATCAAGGGTTTCACTTAATAACAGTTCTTGCTTGTGCACATCAAAGCGCCGCACAGCGCCCGCCATAATGTCAAACGGCAGTCTACGGACATAAAGACGGTGCTTCTCCGACAGATAAGTTTCAAACCCGCCGCTCGCCGCCACGTCGGCAGCGAGGCGTTCTCCGAAATCATCAAGCGTTGGAAAAGAATTTCGTCGCGCCGCCAGGAAACGCCGCGCCTCTCCAACCGGGTCTTGCGCAGACTCAGCGCTGCCTGCGTCGTCGGCAAGGGCTAATTGTCCCTCTCGATAGGCGGCGTGCAGCCGCAGCACTGCTTCAACAAGACTCGGATGCGCATGGGCGGCGTCGCGCGCCTCCATCGGCGCCAGATCGATTTCGGCGAACAAGGGATCGCGCAACACCGTTTCAAGCGCGTCAACGGTCTCATCAGCGCGACCGCCCGCAAGCGCCGCCATGTCGATTTTGAACGCCGCCGCCAAGCGCAACAGCATATCAGCGGTCACCGGCCGCTGATTGCCCTCCATCAGCGCCACATAAGACGCGGAGATACCCAATTCCTCGGCCATATCCGATTGCGTCAGCCCCAAATCCCGCCGCAGTCGTTTCAATTTGGGGCCGAGATAAACAGCGCTTTCTTTCGCCATGACGAGCCTCAACCATGGCAAGAGCCAGGCCTCTTTACATAATTATTACGTTATTACAGGATTATTTTGTAAATATTGACAAGTCAACGATTTTGCACCTGCACAAATGGCCCGCGCTGCGTCTAATCTACGCACTGACGGCCGAGCGTTCGCGTAGACGTTCGGCGCACCGTTTTTTGGACCTCGTTGACTGGAGAGACCGATGACCGCTCAACCAAAAACCTACCGCGAAGAGATCGCCGCCGCCCAAAGCCTCATTAAGGCCCAAGACGGCGGTTGGGACGGGATCAACGCCGACGCCGTCGCCCGCATGCGCGTTCAGAACCGCTTCCAGTCCGGCGTCGACATCGCCCGCTACACCGCGCGGATTATGCGCGAGGATATGGCTGCGTACGATGCCGACCCAGCCAACTACACGCAATCCCTTGGCTGCTGGCACGGCTTCATCGGCCAACAGAAGATGATCTCCATCAAGAAACATTTCGGCGACACCAAACGCCGCTATCTCTATCTTTCAGGCTGGATGGTCGCGGCGCTGCGCTCTGACTTTGGTCCGCTGCCTGATCAATCCATGCACGAGAAAACGTCCGTGCCGGCGCTCATTGAAGAGCTTTACACATTCTTGCGCCAGGCCGACGCGCGCGAGCTTGGCATGCTCTTCCGCGAACTCGACGCCGCCCGCAAAGCCGGCGATCGCGCCAAAGAAGACGCCACGCTCGCCGCCATTGACGGCCATCAAACCCATGTTGTGCCGATCATCGCCGATATCGACGCCGGCTTCGGCAATGCCGAGGCGACCTATTTGCTGGCGAAGAAAATGATTGAAGCGGGCGCCTGCGCCCTGCAGATCGAAAACCAGGTTTCCGATGAAAAGCAATGCGGCCACCAGGACGGTAAAGTCACCGTGCCCCATGAAGATTTCTTGGCGAAAGTCCGCGCCTGCCGTTATGCGTTCTTAGAGCTTGGCGTCGAAAACGGCGTCGTCGTCACACGGACGGATAGCCTCGGCGCCGGCCTCACCAAGCAAATCGCTTACAGCAAAACGCCGGGCGATCTTGGCGATCAATACAACGCTTTCCTCGACTGCGAAGAGGTGAAGCCGGAGGATTTAGGCCCGAGCGACGTCGTCATCAAACAAGACGGCAAGCTGATGCGGCCGAAGCGGTTGCCGTCCAACCTCTTCCAGTTTCGCAAAGGCACCGGCGAAGACCGCTGCGTCCTCGACAGCATCACCAGCCTTCAAAACGGCGCCGATCTCATCTGGATCGAAACCGAAAAGCCGCACGTGGAGCAAATCGCCGGCATGATGGACCGTATCCGCGCGGTCGTGCCGAACGCAAAGCTCGTCTACAACAACTCGCCGTCCTTCAACTGGACGCTGAACTTCCGTCAGCAAGTGTTCGACGCCTGGAAAGAAGCCGGCAAGGACGTCGCGTCTTATGACCGCGCCGACCTCATGAACGCCAGCTATGACGAGACGGACCTCGCGAAAGAAGCCGACGAGAAAATCCGCACCTTCCAGGCGGACGGCTCTAAGCGCGCCGGCATTTTCCACCATTTGATTACGCTGCCGACCTATCACACGGCCGCCCTGTCAACGGATAATCTCGCCAAAGAATATTTCGGCGCCGCCGGCATGCTCGGCTATGTGGCGAACGTTCAGCGCAAAGAGATCCGCGAGGGCATCGCCTGCGTCAAACACCAAAACATGGCGGGCTCAGACATGGGCGACGATCACAAAGAATACTTCGCCGGGGATGCAGCGCTGAAAGCCGCCGGCGACGATAATACGATGAACCAGTTCTCGTAGGAACAAAGGATCCGTAAGAGCCGCATCATCGCCATATAATCTGAGGACGTCCTATAAATAGGGCCGCGGCTTGATCCGCGGCCCTATTTTACTTGCCGCCGGCCCAACGGAGCCAAGCGCTCGGACCGAACAGCGCTTATACGAAGCTGCATTGACGCCCAGCGACAAAACTTAAAGGTCGCTCTCGTTGCGCTTGGATTTAACATGCCGACATGAGTGAACGTAAATGCAGCGTAACATCAGCGAAAAACAGCGTTAATCCTCGCTCTATTGGTTATTTAGTCAGTGGATAAAAAGAGAAAGTTGTATAATTCAGAAAATTTGACTGATGCTGTTTGTTTCGTCATATCCACCGGCGTATATCGCCTAGGGAGATTGAAGTGTTTATCCGTTTCATTATTACGTTGCTCGTTGCAATTTCATGCTGCTCAACAGCAAACGCAGCAATCGTAACCCTCCGAGTGGAAGGCGTTATCACTGACGTCGGCCTCGGCCTTAGAGGCAATGCCTTTTTTAATGAAGGCGATCGTTTTTCTATAACGACACTCTATGACGATAACACGCCGGTACGAAACGCTTCGAGCACCCGCGGTCTTTATACTGCGACGTCTGTTTCCTATACGCTCGGCACGTACAACGCCGTTCAACAAGCACCTGATCTAACGCTATTCAACGGCATTTTTGATGGCGATCAACTTATTGATCCACGAGACGTTTTTAGCGTTGACGGAACTTCGATATCGAGCGGCGTCACGGCGCCTGTTATTAGCAGCGACGGGTTGGTAGACGGCTATAGCTTTACCAGCGGCCGGTTCCGTATAACGGATGACAGCGGAACGGCGCTGTCCGGAATCGACCTCCCAGGGAGGCGAATAGCACTTGAAGATTTTCCGGACAGCGCACGCATCTCGATTAATTTTTTTAACGCCAGTCTTGGTGACAGTTTCTTCGCGTCGCAAGGCGTCTTGGGCGACATTACGTCTCTGGAACAAACCTTCGCAGATGTCCCAGAAGTGCCACTGCCAGCGTCCGCCCCGCTAATGATCGCCGGCCTAGCGTTGCTAAAGCGACGGCGCCAAAACGCCGGCGGCTAATCCTCGGTCCTCTGTACGGGCAAGATGATGCGAGAAGGATAATCGGCCGAATGGTGAACGGTGTTTTCCGCCACTCGCGGCGTAACCGCCTCGACCACACTTCCCATAGTATTTAGATTGCGAACATAACGGGGAAAATCAGAGCTCGTGACCGATACGCCGATCCGATGTCCCTTGGGAAACTCAACCGCCGTATCCGGCAAGCGAAACGACAACTGGTAAACGCCGCCGCTCTCCATAAAAACTTCGCTCTCCATACTTTCTCGATAGCGTGCTCTGAACATCTTCTCTGTTAGGTTAAACGCACGCCCGTCTGGGTCGACCGTCAACAACCGCACCATAAAGTCCGTATCAGGCGCATCAGAAGATACAAACAATTCGACTTCAACCGCTCCAGCGATCTCAATTCGCTCCTCAAGAAGAGGCGTTTGGAAAAACAGAACATCGTCGCGCGCATGCGCTTCGCGCTGATCATACGACCCGAAAATTGGCGTCGTAACGCCCGCCCAACAGCAATCAGCGCCGCCTTTGGTATAAGAAGGGTTCATGGGGTCATAGGTATACGTTGTACTGCCAGGCGCGTTCGGCGGATTTAAAGACAATGCGCCGTCAATATTGCTGTCTTCGTTCGCGAGATCCGCTGTCAGATAATAGGACCGTCGCGACGATGGCGCCGGCGGCCATTGTGATGAAGCCCGCCACTCATTCGCACCCAACACATAGCGACTGACCTTCGGCAGTTCCGACAAAATATCGTTATCAACGCCCTTCAACCAATAATCGAACCAGTCGACATAGGTTTTATAGTAATCATAGCGGGGATCGCCCACAGGCAAATCTCCGACAAGGGCGCCGTCAGGTAAGTCAGCGGATCCGCAATGACCTGCAGGACTTATAATCATATATTGGTTTTTCGCGACATCGTTGACGGCCTGTTGTTCAAAGAAACCACGAGCGAACGCCGTCGCCTCAACGCCATAGTCGTACCAAGAGTTCACATGCAACGCCGGCGTCGCGACAGTGTCTTCATCGCGAACGAAGTCATGGTTTTTCATCCACGTCTTGCCAGCGGGTAAGTCTCTCGCATACGCTTCGAAATCCGTATCAGGCCCATTAAACGCCGCATAGACATCAATAAACGGAAGATGCGCATAGACATCGTTCCAGTCGTCAATTTCAATATCAGAGCCCGTGCGGGCGCCTGGCGTTTTGACGCCGCTATCCCAAAACCATCCAATCGCGCTAGCAAGGCTCATAACGCCGCTACCTGCCGCTTCACCGAAATAAGAGTAAAGACCGCCTGCTGATCCGATCCCGCCGCCCGCTGCTTCAGGGATCGCTGCAAAGTGATTGGGGTGTTTTTCGGCCATCAGCATGTATTGGTTCTCGCCGAGATAGGAGCACCCGAATGTCCCGATCTTTCCGTTCGACCAGTCTTGCGCTGCGAGCCACGTTATCGTGTCGTAGCCGTCGCTGCGACTGCCGGCGGACACATGGTAAATACCCTCAGATTCGAATTTTCCACGAACATCCTGAACGGCGACAACATATCCTTGACCCGCGAAAAACGACGCGCGCCGCGAGATAGATCCAGATTTGCCGTAGGGCGTGCGCGTCATTAGAACGGGCGCCGGATCCGTCAAGCCTTCGGGAACATAAAGGTCCGTCGCCAAACGAACGCCGTCACGCATTTCGATCATGACATTGTTTTCGATCCGGACCTGATATTTAGCATCTGGCATCGGATAAGGCGCGCCGTCTCGCGGCGCTGCCGTCGATTGCGTCGTTTGCGCGGCCTCAAGCACCGGCGCGCTGTCACGCTCAACCCCGCACGAATAAGCGAAAACAACAATCGACATTACGCCGCCGATCGCACAAACCCTATTGCAAATGCCCGTCATGCAGCCTCCATCCAACTTATGTTATCGGTATCATGTCGGTTTATAAGGCTTCTTTGTCAATCACGCAAATCACGCGCAAAAAGGAATATCGGACCGAAAAGCCGTCAATCCGGCGTCAAGCAACCAATCGTCGTTACGCCGGCGATCCAGAGTTTAGGGTCGATAGTTTTTAGAACTAACGTTCTAGATCGGGGGGCGCTATTCCTCGAAAGCCGTCCGCATACATTTTATGTGATCCGGCCCAATCCCGCAGCAACCGCCAATCAGCGTCGCGCCGGCCGCCGCCCATTTCTCAGCGAACGACGCATACCGTTCAGGGGTCAGCTCCTCACGCAAATCGGTGACGGTTTCATTCGCTTTGTGCCCTTTGGCGATGCGCGTAAAAGCGTTCGCATACGCCCCTATTTTAAGTTCCACACCTCTGGATTTTGCGATCGAGCGGGCGATCGTAATTGCCGTTTCCATCTCCTCCGGCGGGCTGCAATTGAACAAAAGGGCGTCAATATCGACAACGTCTACAACTTTGGCGATCGCCTCTTCGACTGGCTCACCGGAACGAAGCGTACACGGCGCGTCATCGTCCTCGCGGTCCGTCAATGTCAACGAGAGCCAGACCGGCTTATCTTCTTCGGCCAGTTTCGACAGGGTAAAGAGCGCCTCATCAACCGACGACGTCGTCTCAATGAGCCAGCAATCGACATAGGCGCGTTGGTTTTCGATCAGAACGTCAATGACCGGCCCAGCGACGGTGGTATCGAAACCCTCAGGATTGTACGAGCCAAGAACCGGCGGCAACGACCCGGCGACTTTCACTGGGCGCCCCGCCGCTGCGGCCGCCTCACGCGCGAGAGACCCGGCAAGCGCGATGAGTTCCGCCCCGCGGGCTTTAAACGCCGCCTCGCCAATGTGAAATGGAACAACGGCGTAGGCGTTTGTGGTGATGATGTCGGAGCCGGAGGCGAGGAAATTGTTATGCGCCTCAAGGACTTTTTCCGGCGCTTCCATCAATGCGAGAGCCGACCATTCCGGTTGTCCAAAGGGCGCGCCGATACGCTTCAACTCCCGCCCCATGCCGCCATCTAGCATTGTGATCTTCGCCATGTGAGGTCCTTTGCTCGCAAAACGCGCTCATAAGAACACCGTCGCCGCCGCGGCTCAAGGCTTCATGGCCGTCGACGAACCGCCCGTACTATCGATCGACGCCGCATAACATCGAGTAACATTCGTAAAATGATCCGACTGTCGACAAGCATAGGGCCAAACCGGCCGCGTGCACCGGCCCCATAGCCTTGAACCGATGCCATATGCCCTCAAATGCATGCATCGAAAGTCGCGGCGACATGACGCTTTTAGGGAAACGCAAACAAAAAAGCCCGCCGCTTTCACGACGGGCTTGAAACACTTACTTCGTCTAACGATTAAGACGAATAGAATTCGACGACGAGGTTCGGTTCCATCGTGCACGGATAAGGCACTTCAGCGAACTCCGGCATCCGCATATAAGTCGCCGTCATTTTCTTCGGATCGACGTCGACATAATCGGGAATATCACGCTCCGGGCTTTGCAGCGCTTCGAGAACGAGCGCCATATTGCGCGACTTTTCTTTGACCTCGACAACGTCGCCCGGCTTCAAGCGATAGGACGGGATGTTCGTCCGCACGCCGTTCACTTTGACATGGCCGTGATTGACAAACTGGCGGGCCGCAAAAACGGTCGGCACGAATTTCGCGCGATAGACGAGCGCGTCGAGCCGGCTTTCCAACAGGCCGATCAAGTTCTCCGCCGTGTTGCCGCGACGGCGCGCCGCCTCATCATAGGTGCGCGAGAATTGTTTTTCGGAGATCGAGCCGTAATAGCCCTTCAGCTTCTGCTTCGCCATGAGCTGCATGCCGAAGTCCGACATTTTGCCCTTGCGGCGCTGGCCGTGCATGCCGGGGCCGTATTCGCGTTTGTTGAAGGGAGATTTGGGGCGGCCCCAAACATTTTCGCCGACCCGACGGTCGAGCTTATACTTAGCGCTGATGCGCTTTGACATGTCTGCCTCTTTATTCCGGCGCGGCCCGGCGCTGGGGCCGATCCCCAACGCGATCTCAACGGCGGGAATGCGCGCCTCCCGTCATAGAAGCGGCGGGGAATAGGGGGTTGAGGGGAGAAAGTCAATGGGCGGCGCTAGCCACCTGCCGACAACGCCAAAAGGGGCGCGGCCGGCAGCTCACGACTGACACCTTTTAGTTCATCTTAGTTCATCGCCGCCGTGCGACGAACCTGCGTAATCATAGCGCCCGAAAACTTTTTCACTGACCCGATCCCGGCAAGTCCAAGGAAAAAGAGCGGGAAAGCCGCCGGTAAAGGCACCTCAGAAATCTCAACATAGGAGATATCGTTTAAGTCGAGCCGTACGGTAAGCGCATCAATGATATTAGAGCTTGGTCGATTGCTAAAAACAAGCGATCCACCATTCGCTGAGAACAATGAAAAATCGAACTTATCGCTGGTCAACAATTCATCAGAAAAGGCGCTTGCACTCGGGTCTCTAAATACGCTTTGAATATTATTGAACGGCAATCCCGCGACTAAGGCGTCACTTGTCGTCGCACCCCGCGGCCCACTCGCCGAGGCCGAAAAGAAAAGGATATCGCCACTCGAAGAGGGTGTGCTGGAAACACGGTCATTGTCTATGCCCACGACCGCAAGTGCGTCCGTGATCGTATAATCACCAAACGAGGCGCTAAATGGTATGTCATATCGCGTTAAACCGCCACCGACACGCTGATTTGAGGCGTCATTCAAATTGAACTGAATAGAAAAATCGTCGCCGACATCAAATGGTTCATTTGCCGGGTTAAAAATCCCAAGCGGCGATATGTCTCCGTTGGCGATGTTAATGCGCTGCGCTTCGATCGAGGAAATTGTTCCGTGAAAGGTCACGACCCCCGCAGCCGCCGACGATCCCAGACCACCACAAACCAATAGAACGATGATGGCGTAATAGAAAATTTGCGGCATGATACTCCCCACTTAAACAACTGCAGGAGAAATAATTATATATTTTTATTAAAGTCAAGAATATCCATTTTATCTACTTTTTGTAGAAATTTACCAACTCAAAACAACTGGTTGCCACCCAACGGCAGTCGTCGGCCTTACGAGCGAATGCTCAACGCCACCGCCCCAGCAACCTCCGACAACAGCCTTGGATCAAACGGCTTCGGCAAAATATAGGCCGGCCCAAACTCCAGCCGCTCATCAGGATAAAGAGCGGCGACTTCCTCCGGCGGCGGCGTTTTGGCCAAGCGGCCGATCGCATCAGCCGCGGCGAGCGTCATCGCTTGGGTGATCTCCACCGCGCCGGCGTCAAGCGCGCCGCGGAATAAAAACGGGAAGCACAGAACATTATTCACCTGGTTCGGATAATCCGTGCGGCCGGTCGCGATGACGGCGTCTGGCGCGACAGCGAGCGCATCCTCCGGCCAGATTTCCGGCGTTGGCTTGGCGAGCGCCATTAGAATGGGTCGCGACGCCATCGACTGCACATCATCCGGCGTTAAAACACCGCCAACGGACAAGCCGAGAAAGACATCCGCACCGGCGACGATATCGGACAAGCGCCGGGCGTTCGTTTTCACCGCATAGCGGGCTTTGCGCGGATCCATGTCTTTTGTGCGGCCTTTGTGGACGACGCCATAGCGGTCCGTCAGCGTGATCTGCGCAGCATCCGCGCCGGCGGCGACGAGCAAATCAGCGCACGCAAGCGCCGCAGCGCCAGCGCCGGAGGTGACAATCTTCACGTCCTGCAAACGTCGCCCGGTCAGCTCCAGCGCGTTTTTCAAAGCCGCGAGAACGACAACCGCCGTGCCGTGCTGGTCGTCGTGAAAGACGGGGATGCCCATGCGCGAGCGACAGATCGCCTCCACTTCAAAACAGTCCGGCGCACGGATATCTTCTAAATTAATACCGCCGAAAGCGGGCTCAAGCGCAATCACGATTTCCGCGAGGCGTTTCGGATCAGTTTCATCAATACACAAATCAACGGCGTTCAGCCCGGCGAACTTTCGAAAGAGCGCAGCCTTGCCCTCCATCACCGGCTTCGCGGCGGCTGCGCCGATATCGCCAAGGCCCAACACCGCCGTGCCATTGGAGACGACGGCGACCGTCGTCGCTTTATTGGTGAGCGCCCGCGCGGCGGCGGGTTTTTCCGCGATCTCGCGACAAGGGCCGGCGACGCCAGGCGAATAGGCCAGCGCCAAGTCCGCCGGCGTGGCCATCGGCTTTGTCGGAACCGTCTCCATTTTGCCGGCCGGTTTAGACGCATGATACGCCCGCGCGGCGTCGTAAAGGGCGCTCTCGCCAGCGGCCTTATCCGCCGCCCGGGCGTCATAGGTCGCACGATAGGCGCGCGCCCGGCGCGCCGATTTATCAAAGAAACTGAAGACCATGGCCCCTCGCCCCGCCGTCTATCCCGGCGGAAAGACTGGCCCGGCGAAGGACAGAGCGCAAATCACGAAAGCGCCGGCGCAGTCGCGTTATTGAGCATGAAGCCCTGGGCATCCTTCGAGAGGCCGCCTAGCGGCGGCTCCTAAGGATGAGGGGCTTGCCTTTGTTATGGTTGCCCCTCCTCGTCCTGAGGAAGCCCGAAGGGCTGTCTCGAATGATGGCGACGAGCGCCGGCCGGCGGCCACCTAAAGACGTCACCGCCTCAAGACTTTACAGAAAACGGCGTAAAATCAGTCTCCTCGTCAAACACGTCGACGCCTTCGGCGCGCTTCAATGCGGCGACGATTTTATAGGTCACCGGCGTCAACAGCGCCTCCCAGGCGACTTTCAACGCATAGTTCGTCACCATGACGACGCCAATCAACTCCCATGACCACACAAAAGAAAAAGCGAGAGGATAGAAGATCAACGTGTCGACGCCTTGGCCGATAAGGGTCGAGCCGATCGTCCGTTGCCAGAGGGCTTTTCCGTCAGACCAGATTTTCATCCGGGCCATGACGAAAGCATTGGCGAACTCCCCCGCCCAAAGCGCTAAGACCGAGGCCATAACAATGCGCGGGGCTTGTCCGAAATTAAGTGCAAAGGCGTCTTGCCGTGTGACGCCGCCGCCAATGTCGGTGTTCCACGCCCCATCAGGCGGCATCGCGGTGATGAAGGCCGCCATCGCCGCAGCGAACCCCGCCGCAACAAAACCCGCCCAAATGACCCGCCGCGCGCGAGCGTAGCCGTAGACTTCCGTCATCACGTCGCCAAGCACATAGGACAAAGGAAAGAACAATACGCCAGCGCCGAAAGTGAAGCCGGCGACGGTCGCTACCTTCCCCGCGCCAATAATATTCGAACAAACGATAATGACGCAGGTCGCCGCCATCAAAAAATCGTAATAGCGAAACCGCGTCGCGGAGAGATCGGACGCGCTGACGACGCGCTTGGTCTCATGTTTTGTCATCACTCGCGCCCCAGCCTTTCGTCCGTTTACTCATCGTCTTGTTTAGAGTCATCCGAAGGCGTACTGCGCTGCAGCGCTTTGATGACGCCGCGCAGGGCGCGCACCTCGCCTTCCGTGAGCCCGGCGCGCGCCAGCGCCACCGTTAAATTACGAACCTTCGTCGGCCGCTTTTCCGGCGGGTGGAAGAACCGAGCGTCGTCAAGCGCCTCGGTAAGGTGCGCCATGAGCCGCTCGAAATCGGCCTTCGGTGCCGGGACGGCGGCGTCGAGGTCGCTGCGCATACGGCTCCGGCCTTCGATTTTCGCCCATTCATAGCCGACGATCAGCACCGCTTGCGCGAGATTGAGGGAGGGAAACGCCGGGTTCACCGGGATAGAAATAACGCCATCGGCCTTTAAGACGTCAGCGTTCTCAAGGCCGCGACGCTCCGCCCCGAACAGGACGGCGCATTTCTGCCCGTCGCCGATTCGTTTTTTCAAATCCGCCGCCGCTTCTTCCGGCGAATAAACCGGCAGAAGCATTTCGCGGGGACGCGCCGTCGTCGCCAACACATATTGACGGTCAGCGAGCGCCTCGGCCGTTGTCGGAAAGAGCTGCGCCCGCTCTAAAATTGCCGCTGCGCCGGAGGCCATGGCGACGGCTTTTTCATTCGGCCAGCCGTCCCGCGGCGCAACAAGCCCCATGTCAGCAAGTCCGAAATTGAGCATTGCGCGGGCCGCCGCGCCAATGTTCTCGCCGAGTTGCGGCTCAACAAGAATCATCACCGGCCCCTCGGACAAGGCCTCCAAACCGCCGCGCGGTCGGCGTTCATTTCCGTTTTCCATGGGGCCCACTTATTGCCGCTCCACTTGTCTAGCGATCGCTGATACGCCCCCGCCCGGCGGCCTGACAAGGGACGGCGTCAGCGGCGAATCAGCTCTGTCTTACGCCGCTGCGACAAAGGTAGATCATAAATTCCTCTTCCGAGCGCCTGCGAACGCTTTGCGTGCGGCGGCGAGATTGCTATAGGCCTGTCAAACTTTCTTCCCACCCTTAGCGGCGAGCACCGAATCCCATGGCGAAAATTAAAGTCGACAACCCGATCGTTGAAATGGACGGGGATGAAATGACGCGGATCATCTGGCAGATGATCAAAGATAAATTCATTCACCCCTATCTCGACATCGACCTGAAATATTTCGATCTCGGCATCGAAGCGCGCGACAAAACCGACGACCAAATCACCATCGACGCCGCGAACGCCACCAAAGAACACGGCGTGGCGGTCAAATGCGCCACCATCACGCCGGACGAGGCGCGCGTTGAAGAGTTCGGCCTGAAGAAAATGTGGCGCTCGCCGAACGGCACGATCCGCAATATTCTCGGCGGCGTCGTCTTCCGTGAGCCGATCATCATCCGCAACGTGCCGCGTCTCGTGCCGAGCTGGACCCAGCCGATCATCATTGGCCGCCACGCCTTCGGCGACCAATACCGCGCCACGGACCTTCTCTTCCCAAGCGAAGGCAAGCTGTCCATCAAATGGACGGGTGACAATGGCGAAGTCATCGAAGAAGACGTCTTCGAGGCGCCGTCCTCGGGCATCTTCATGGGCATGTACAATCTCGACGCGTCGATCCGCGATTTCGCTCGCGCCTGCTTCAACTACGGTCTACAACGTCAGTATCCGGTGTACCTCTCCACGAAGAACACCATTCTGAAAAAATATGACGGCCGCTTTAAAGACCTCTTCGAAGAAGTCTTTGAAACGGAATTCAAAGACAAGTTCGAGGCGTTCGGCGGCACGTACGAACACCGCCTCATCGACGACATGGTCGCGGCCTGTATGAAATGGTCCGGCGGCTATGTTTGGGCGTGTAAGAACTATGACGGCGACGTGCAGTCCGACACAGTCGCGCAAGGCTTTGGCTCGCTCGGCCTGATGACATCCGTTCTGATGTCGCCGGACGGCAAGACGATTGAAGCCGAAGCCGCCCACGGCACCGTGACGCGTCACTTCCGCCAGCATGAGAAGGGCGAAGAGACATCCACGAACTCCATCGCGTCGATCTTCGCCTGGACGCGCGGCCTCACCTATCGCGGCAAGATCGACGGCAATGAGCCGCTCATCGCGTTCGCTGATACGCTTGAAAAAACCATCATCAAAACCGTTGAAAGCGGCCATATGACGAAAGACTTAGCGTTATTGATTGGCGCTGAGCAAAAATGGCTGACGACCGCCGGCTTCATTGAGAAGGTTGACGAGAACTTCCAAAAGGCGATGGCCTAACGAGGACGACGCGCCATGCCCCGCACGCGCGTATCAACCGGCTCAGCGATGGAGAAGCAAGCCGGTTATTCGCGTGCGATCGTCGCGGGGGATTGGTGCTTCGTGTCCGGAACAACGGGCTATGACTACGCAACGATGGACATGCCCGGCGATGTCGCCGGGCAAGCGCGGAACGCCTTTGCAACGATAGAAAAGACGCTGAACGAAGCAGGCTTTGCCCTCGCCGACATTGTTCGCGTCGTCTATTACGTGACCGACGAAAAAGACAGCGGCGTTGTTATGAGCATTGCGGGCGAATTTATGGGCGACATACGTCCCGCCGCGACGATGGTTGTCGCCGGATTGGTGAAACCGGAGATGAAAGTCGAAATTGAGGCGACGGCGCTGCGCGCGGCATAGCGCCGACACGCATTGTCGTTTCTTCAAACATTTCGCCAAGTGCGCCAAACATTCGTTTGCTTTAGCTGTTCTTGGCGTCGATTATAGAGAACGCAGACGACAAGCGCTTCGCTGTGACACAATCGACGATCAATGGCGACCGTCAATGGAACCGCAAATGGCGACCGCCATGGCCAACGAAGACGGTGCGAGAGGACGAAACGCAGCAATGTCGGAACTGTCGGAATCGGTTTCCGTTGGCGCCTCTCCCCCTGATGAAGATGGCGCTGGCGCCCAGGACGCCGACGGAGCCGGCGATGCGCGCGCCTCCCTGAAGAGACTATTTGGATTTGATGATTTTCGTCCGGGTCAGGAAGAGCTGGTTGACGCCGCCTTGGCGGGTCGCGACCTCCTCGCCGTCATGCCCACCGGCGCCGGGAAAAGCCTCTGCTATCAGTTGCCGGGCTCCATGCAAGACGGGCTCACCATCGTTGTCTCTCCGCTGATCGCCCTCATGGACAATCAATTGGCGCAACTTAACACGCTAGGGATCGCCGCCGGCGCCATTCATTCCAATCGACCGCGCGCCGACAGCGTCGCCGATTGGCGCCGCGCCGCCGCGGGAGAGTTAAAGCTCCTCTATATGGCGCCGGAGCGCTTGATGACGCCGCGCATGCTCGGCGCGTTAAAGGGAATAAAGATCGCGAGGATCGTCGTCGACGAAGCGCACTGCGTCAGTCAATGGGGGCATGATTTCCGCCCGGATTACTTAGCGCTTGGCGAACTAAAAGAGCATTTTCCCGGAACGCCGATCGGCGCCTTTACGGCGACTGCCGACGCCCGCACGCGGGATGAGATTAAGACACGCCTCTTAAAAGACGATGCGCTTGTTCGCGTCCACGGCTTTGATCGTCCGAATATCGACATCGCTGTCTTGGAGAAAACCGACGGCAAAGCGCAACTCACGGCGCTGATAGACGACCACAAAGGCGAGCAAGGCGTCATTTATTGCCTATCGCGCAAAGAAACAGAGGAAATCGCCGAGCACCTGCGCGCCGCCGGTATTAAAGCCGTCGCCTATCATGCGGGGTTGACGCCGGAGGAGCGCTCCGATCGCTTGAACGCGTTTTTGACAGAGCCCGACCTTGTGGTCGCCGCCACTATCGCCTTCGGCATGGGTATTGATAAGGCGGACATTCGCTTCGTCTTTCATTACGCCCTGCCCGCTTCGCTTGAAGCTTACTACCAAGAGATTGGGCGCGCCGGCCGCGACGGCGCGCCGGCCCGCGCTGTTCTTTTATACGGTCCTGGCGATTCCGGGCGCCGTAGGCGGATGATCGAGAAGGCCGAAAGCGCCGCAGCGCGCGCCGAGCATGCAAGGCTCGACGACGTCGTCGCCTATTGCGAGAGTGCGGAGTGTCGGCGCGAACGCTTGCTCGCCCATTTCGGCGATACGCCCGAGAAATGCGGAACCTGCGACATTTGCCGCTCACCGCCGGAAACGGTCGAGGCCGGCGAAGAGGCGGACCTCGCACTAAAAGTCATTGCAGAAACCGGCGATCTATACGGCCCCTCTTTCCTTATCGAAGTCTTACGCGCCGCCGACACGCAAAATATCCGCAAACGGAACGCCTCACGATATGCGTCCTACGGCGCCGGCAAACACCGCGACGCCGCCTATTGGCGGGCGCTCTTCCGGCAATTGGGCGCCGCGGGCTTTACCGAAACGAACCACGCCCATGGCGGCGTCGCCCGGCGTCCTCAAGCGGCGGACACTGACGCCGTCGCCAATTTTCGCATCCGCAAACCTCGCGACGAGGCCGGCGCCAATGCCCGTGGAAAGGGGCGGCCGCGCAGGGGCGCGCCGACGCCGGCGGACGTGGACGCAGGCCTTCTTGATGCGCTCAAAAAATACCGCCTCGCCCTCGCGACAGCGCGCAAAGCGCCGGCTTATGTCATTTTCAGCGATCGCACGCTGATCGACATGGCGCGCCGCAAACCACGTTCACAAGCCGAGTTCGGCGACGTCTTCGGCGTCGGCGACGCCAAACGCCGCGAGTTCGCGGAAACGTTTCTCACGGTGATCACCGAATATGAAAACGCCGGCGGCGTATAAATCGCCGCCGCCACAAAGACGATTTCGAGCCAGCGAGCCGACAAATCTCAGAAAAAATCCAGATTTCTAAGGATTCCTCGCAAAAACGGTGCGGTTTATCCTGCCCGCGCTTTTCTCACGGGCGATGACGCGTCACACTCTCCCCTCGAATTGGGACGGGAGGAAAGATCCATGGCCGGATGGCGTATCCATAAGAATGCTAAGGCTCTCGCAATCGGCTTGATGGCGAGCTGTGCGTTTGTAAGCGCGGCGAACTCGGAAACGAAGTCCTTTGATTTCAAGGACTTTGATAAAGTCTCCGTTGCGGCGGGCATCAACGCCGACATCGCTCTTGCGGAAGACTTCTCCCTCACCGTCGACACCACCGAAGAAGAGATGGCGCAGCTCGACATCCGCCTGAACGGGCGCACGTTATTGATCGGACGGAATTTCCGCGGCGTCTCGTGGGGCCGACGCGATCCGGTGAAGGCGAGCGTTCGGTTGCCTGCGCTTGAAGGCGTCAGCGCTTCATCGGGTGCGCGCGTCGAAGCGGCCGGCATCGACGCCGGGGCTTTCGACATTGCGGTCTCAAGCGGGGCGCATTTGAACGTCGCCGGAGCCTGCGACGCGTTAGACATCGACGTCTCGAGCGGTGGGCGCGCAGAGGTTGACGCTTTTCGCTGCACCCGCGTCAACGCCGAAGCGTCCTCGGGCGGCAGCGCCGACGTCTACGCCAATCAAGCCGTGGACGCTGAAGCCTCCTCTGGCGGCGCGATCAGCGTTGAGGGCGGACCTTCCAAGATTTCAAAAGAAACATCGTCCGGCGGCGCGGTGACAATCAACTGACCATCACCGCCGCTAAGGATAGCGGGTTCGGGCCCTTTGACCGCGTCCTAGCCCGCAATAGCGCGTTCGATGGATTGAAGCGCATCAGCGGCTTTGTCGCCATCCGGACCGCCAGCTTGCGCCATGTCCGGACGACCGCCGCCGCCCTTGCCGCCAATCGCCGCCGCGCCCGCTTTGACGAGATCGACCGCGGACAGACGGTCTTTCAGGTCGTCGGTGACGCCGACCGTCAACGCTGCTTTGCCGTCATTGACGCTGATAAACGCGGCGACGCCAGCAGCCCCGAGCTGTGTCTTAGCTTGGTCCACAAGGCCTCGCAGATCCTTTGGCGCAACGCCGTCCAAGACGCGACCGATAAACTTCACGCCGTTGATCTCCGCCGCTTCCTCCGCGGGCGCAGCCGCGCCGCCGCCGCCAAGAGCCAATTCCTTCTTGGCCTCAGACAGGGCGCGCTCCAACTTCTTGCGCTCGCCAAGCAGCGCTTCAACCCGGCCCGCCAATTCTTGCGGCGTCGTCTTCAAGGCGTCCGCCGCCGAGCGCGCCATCGCAGCTTGTTCTTCGAAATAGGCCCGCGCCGCTTCTCCCGTGAGCGCCTCAATACGGCGTACGCCTGATGAGACGGCGCTTTCCGAAACCGTTTTAAACAATGCAATATCGCCGACACGCGCCACATGGGTGCCGCCGCATAGTTCAACCGAATAAGGCCCAGCCGCCCCTTCCAGACGCTCGCCCATTGTCAGCACACGCACGTCATCGCCATATTTTTCGCCGAAGAGAGCGACCGCGCCGGCTGCGACGGCGTCGTCATAGGCCATTACCTTGGTGTCGACGACGCCGTTCTGGCGAATGACGGCGTTTACGCGACGATCAATTTCAGCGATCTCTTCCGGTTTCACGGCCGCGGGATGAGCGAAATCAAACCGCAACCGGTCATTGGCGACGAAAGAACCTTTTTGCGCCACGTGATCGCCGAGAACGTCTTTCAACGCCTGGTGTAAAAGGTGCGTCGCAGAGTGATTGGCGCGCGTCGCGGCGCGGCGCGCGATGTCGATCGACAAGCGCACCGCCGCACCGATCGTCAAAGAACCCGACATCACAACGCCGATATGGCCATGTAGAGCGCCGCCGCGTTTTTTGACGTCGCTGATCGCGACCTCCAAACCGTCCTCACCCAGAATAACGCCGGCGTCGCCGGCTTGGCCGCCGGATTCGGCATAAAACGGCGTTTGATTGACGATCAGCTCAACCGTGTCGCCAGGGCCAGCGGCGTCGACCTGCGCGCCGTCTTTAACGATCGCTTGCACAACGCCCTCAGCCGAATTGTGCACATAGCCGAGAAACTCCGTCGCGCCGGCGTCTTCACGAATGTCGAACCAAACGGTTTCATCGGCCGCGTCACCGGAGCCGGCCCACGCCGCCCGCGCGGCGGCTTTTTGCGCGGCCATCGCCGCGTCAAACCCTTCCGTATCCACATCAAGCCCTCGCCGACGCAGCGCGTCTTGGGTGAGGTCGAGGGGGAAACCATAAGTGTCATAAAGCTTGAACGCCGCCGCGCCCGGCAAGGGCGCACCGTCGGGAAGCTTCACCGTCTCTTCGTCGAGCAGCTTCAAACCGCGATCAAGGAGCGAGCGAAACTTCTCTTCCTCGCTGGCGAGCGTCTCCGCGATTACCGGCGCGGCGCGCTGCAATTCGGGAAACGCCGCGCCCATCTCATCGACAAGGACAGGCGCCAATTGCGCCATCAGCGGATCTTGCGCGCCAAGACCGTGGGCGTACCGCATGGCTCTGCGCATTATGCGCCGCAAGACATAGCCGCGCCCCTCATTCGAGGGCGTGACGCCGTCGGCGATGAGGAAACACGAAGAGCGCAAATGATCGGCGACGACCCGGTGGGTGGGGGCGTCCTCGTCCACAGCCTTTCGGCCCGTGATTTCTTCAGATGCAGCGATCAGGGTGCGGAAAAGGTCGATATCGTAATTATCGTGCACGCCCTGCAAGACAGCTGCGATACGTTCAAGGCCCATGCCGGTGTCAATCGACGGCTTCGGCAGAGGCGCTTCTTTGCCGTCCTTGAAGCGTTCGAACTGCATGAAGACAAGATTCCAAATCTCTATGAACCGGTCACCGTCTTCGTCCGGCGAGCCCGGCGGTCCGCCCGCAATATGGCTCCCGTGATCGTAAAAGATCTCCGAACACGGCCCGCACGGACCAACGTCGCCCATCGACCAGAAATTATCATTCGTCTCTATACGGATAATTTTTTCGTCGGGCAGCCCGGCGATTTTTCGCCATAAGGCCGCCGCTTCATCGTCCGTGTGGTAAACCGTCACCAACAGCCGGTCGCGATCAAGGCCGAAGGTGTCGGAGACGAGCGACCACGCCGCGTCGATCGCCTCTTCTTTGAAATAATCACCGAAAGAGAAATTGCCGAGCATCTCAAAGAAGGTGTGGTGACGCGCCGTATAACCCACATTATCGAGATCGTTATGTTTGCCGCCGGCGCGGACGCATTTTTGCGACGAGGCGGCGCGCGTGAAGCCGCGCGTTTCAGCGCCGGTGAAAACGTTCTTAAACGGCACCATGCCGGCGTTGACGAACAACAGCGTCGGGTCGTTATCCGGCACTAAGGGCGCGGACGGCGCTATCTCGTGACCGCGGTCCGCAAAAAATTCAAGAAACGTTTGGCGAATGTCTTTTAACGCGGTCATCGCTGCGGCTTACACCCTTTGTCAGTTTCAATCTTTTTTCCCGGTTGGAACGCCCCGCCTCGGCCTCCATTGTTCTCAAGACGAAGGTCTCATGTGAGGCGTGACGTGCAACTACGAAAACGCCGACAAACACGACAGGCGAGCGTTGTTCCTATTGGGAAGCCGGAAAAAATGCGCCCGATGAAAAGAAGAGCGCCGTTCGCTACGAACTTGTCGTTTTTCCGGGCGGCGTCAACCCAATGTTATGTCTAGGACGACCTTTACATAAGAAAGCGCGGCCCTCGTCAAAAGAGCCGCGCGTTCGCAAATCCGCTACAAATCTACTAAACGAAAGCTCCGCAGGCTTAGCCCGCCGCTTCTTCCGCGTCGTCGTCTTCGCCCTCCCCCTCGCCGGTCAGCATCTCCGTGGCGACAAGACCCGCATTGGCGCGAACCGCATGATCGATCTCCGCGGCAATCTCAGGATTGTCTTTTAGAAACTGCTTGGCGTTTTCACGGCCCTGGCCAATGCGGTCGCTGCCATAGGAAAACCAAGAGCCCGACTTCTCGACAACGCCAGCTTTCACGCCAAGATCGACAAGTTCGCCGGTGTACGAGACGCCTTCGCCGTACATGATGTCGAACTCAACCTGCTTAAACGGCGGCGCTACTTTGTTCTTCACCACTTTGACGCGGGTAGCGTTACCGACGACCTCGTCGCGGTTTTTGATCGCGCCGATACGGCGAATGTCGAGGCGCACGGAGGCGTAAAACTTCAGGGCGTTGCCGCCTGTCGTCGTTTCCGGCGAGCCGAACATAACGCCGATCTTCATGCGGATCTGGTTGATGAAAATCACCAAGCAATTCGATTTAGAGATCGAACCCGTCAATTTGCGTAAAGCTTGGCTCATCAAGCGCGCCTGCAAACCTGGCAGACTGTCGCCCATATCGCCTTCAAGCTCCGCCCGCGGGGTCAAGGCCGCAACGGAGTCGATCACAAGAACATCAACAGCGCCCGATCGCACCAGCGTATCCGCGATCTCAAGGGCCTGCTCGCCGGTGTCCGGCTGAGAAATCAGCAATTCGTCGAGATCAACGCCAAGTTTTTGGGCGTAGATCGGATCGAGCGCGTGTTCAGCGTCCACAAAAGCGGCGACGCCAGCTTTCTTTTGGGCTTCAGCAACGCAATGCAACGCCAACGTCGTCTTGCCGGAACTCTCCGGCCCGTAAATTTCAATGATGCGGCCCTTCGGCAGACCGCCAATGCCGAGCGCGATGTCGAGCCCGAGAGAGCCCGTTGAAATCGCTTCAATATCGACAACCTCACGGTCGCCGAGACGCATTAAAGAGCCTTTGCCGAAGGCCTTATCAATCTGCCCGATCGCCGCGTCGAGCGCTTTGCGTTTATCCACTCCGCCGGTCTCCACCAATTTTAATCCCGCGTTTTTCATCGTTGCGTTCACAACATCGCCCTCCGGTTGCCCTATGCGGCCCGCCGCCGTCAACCGCCAGCGGGCCAAGAACCCATTTGTACCTTATTTGTTCTACTTTTGCAATACACATAATCCATTGTTATAATTACATAATTAATGTTTGTTCTCTTAACGTTCAAAAGGCGTCAACCATATTCGGCAATACCTTTAGCGTCTGTCATGATTGGATGGTTGAAACTGGCGTCCAACCCCATAAGAGTGAGGCGTCGGCATTGCGCGCCGTATTCTTAGGAGATCTCGACATGTCCCGCTTTATCGCCGCCGTCATTGCGTTTGTCGGTCTTCTTTTGCTCATCGCCTTTTTGCTGCCGATGGTGGTGCCGACCCACCTCTATAAGCCGCGCCTGGAGGAACAAGCGACCGCCGCCGCTGGCCGACCCGTGCGCTTCGGCGACGACATCAAAATCCGATTCTTACCGAACACCGCCTTTTCCGTAACCGATCTCGTCGTGGAAAGCCCGGAGGGGTTCGAAGCGCCGACCTTACTGACGGCCGAGCGGGCGGATATCGGCGTCAAAATTCTCCCACTTCTATCGCGGCGGGTGGAAATCAACCGCTTTGTCGTGGAAACGCCGACGATCGCGCTCGAGCGCCGTGCGGACGGCGCCGTGAATTGGGCGTTCGACACGCCATCGGCGCCGACAGACGATACCGATACAGATGCACCGCAACCGGATGAATTAGGCGTCGGCGACGTTCGTCTCGGCGATGTGCGCATCGTCAATGGTTCTGCGAGCTATAAAGACGCCGTCGCGGCAGCCGATTATTCCGCGACCGACATTAATCTCGCGGTTCGCCTTGAACGGTTCGCTGAGCCGCTGGAGGCGGACGGAACCCTAACCCTGCAAGGCGCGCCGGCGCGCGTGTCGCTTATATTGACAACGATCGACGCGCTGCGGCGATCGCAGCCCGCCAACTTGAAACTCGACGCCGCGCTCGACGACGCCGAACTCGGCGCCGATCTCGCGCTGACGCAAAATGAAGGCGCGGTGCGGTATCAAGGGCCGGTGTCGCTGAACGCGCCCGACCTCGGCGGCCTTGCCGCCTTATTCGGCGCCGCGCTTGAGGACGCGCCGGGCTTCGACGCCCTCGCCGCCAAAGGCAAAGTCGACGGCGACGCAGAAGGCCTCAGATTAGAGCAAGCGGAGATCACTTTCGACGAAATCGACGCCGCAGGCGATCTCAGCCTTGATTGGTCGGGCGCCAAACCGAAAGCCACCGGCGCGCTTTCAACGCCGTCGCTCGATTTGCGGCCCTATCTGCCGGCGCCGACACAAAACGCGGAAGGTTTTCCGGCATGGTCTGAGGATAAACTCGATTTCGCCAGCCTTCGTAACATTGACGCCGATCTCGACCTCAGCGCTGATTCGGTCTTTTTAAACGATATCAAAACCGGCGAAGCGCGAATGAAACTCGTCATTCAAAATGGCCGGTTAGCCGCCGATATTCCTCAGTTACGGCTTTATGGCGGCGGCGGCTCCGGGCGACTTGTCGTCAACGCCCGCAAAGCGCGCCCCTCTTTCGCCGGCTATTTCGATATGCGCTCGGTAAAAGCGGAGCCATTTTCAAAAGACTTCTTAAAACACGATAAATTGCTCGGCCTCGGCGCCATGCGGTTTGAGTTTTCCGCCGCCGGCGCTTCGCAAGCGGCCATTATGAGAAGCCTCGATGGGAAGGGCGGCTTCGACATCGACGACGGGGCCGTCAAAGGCTTCAACATCGTCAAACTCGCCAATGCGGTGCGCGAAATTTACGAGGGCGGCGGCAACCCCGCCGCGATCAGCGCCGCTATCGCCGAAGCGCGTCGCCCCAACGAACAGACCGACTTTTCAAAGTTCCTGTCGAATTTCACCATCACCAATGGCGCGGTTTCCGCCCCGACAATATCCATGGAGGGCCCGTTTTTCGACATGGCGGGGCGCGGCTCGGTTAACCTGCCGGGGCAAACCGTCGATCTCCGCCTAGCGCCGACGGTGTCGCCCAAGCTCGACCGGTCGGGACGTCGCTTCATGGTGCCGGTGAAGATCGGCGGCAGCTTCTCGCAACCGAGCGTCGCCGTTGATTATGAATCGCTGTTGCAGGGAGCGGTGGAGAAAAAAGGGCTTGAACTGCTTGATCAAGTCTTTGGCGGCGATAAATCGTCGGATGCAACATCGTCGAACAACTCAGATGACGAAGGGGACGCCGACGAAGAGCCCGCGGAAACGATCCTGCGCGGCCTTTTTGAACGCGCACTGCAAAGCGAGTAACGGGGACGCTGACCGACTCCGGTGGAAGGCGCTGTCGGCGCGCGGGGCCGTTTTCCCCAATTCACTAACGTCCATGCTGACGGAAACGGATCTCGGCTGATGTCCGGCGCTCGACAAACAAAAGACCGCTCGCTGAATTCATTAAAAAAGCGTTTACGGGGATGGCGCTTGGGCGCGAAGCACCGAATGATGATTGCTCGAATTTTTCGACGCCTTTGACGCGGGCCGCCGCGGCGACGGTCTAGGATGGTCAACGTGTCAAAGTTTATTGCGACGAGCTGTGAAAGGCGAACGACGCATAGCCCCTTAATTATGGGCGATGATAGAACCAATCGCGCGTTGTGTGGGGCTTGGTTGTCATCGTCGCGAAAGGCCGAACTTTCGATGGGCGGGTGTTCATAAAGCGTATCTCTGACGAAGACATCCTGTTTATGTCGGTTGGGCCAAAGTGTTCGCCATAACTGACGCTCTTTAAGCGACAACTGCCCGCTAATCGCTCGTGGCGGCGTATGGCAAAGCGGCCAGGATCAAAAGCGCGAAATGCGCGAAAAACGAATGTGGCGACGAAACGCCATTGCTCGGATTGGAAATCATGAGTCTGAAGAGACGAATGTGTCAATTTACCGGTTTGGCGTCAGGCCTTCTGTCGTCGGCGTCAGCCTTCGCCCAAAGCGGCGGCGCTCCGACCGGCGGCGCGCCGTCGCCCCTAAGCCTTGGCGAAAACGCTTCGAACGCGGCCGGATTTGGCGATCCGTTGCTGATCGGCGCAGCGTGCTCAGCGGCGCTTGCCGCCGCCGGTGTCGCCTGGGCGATGCGCGCGGGTGCGG
Source organism: Pseudomonadota bacterium (assembly GCA_039814575.1). Classification (GTDB taxonomy): domain Bacteria; phylum Pseudomonadota; class Alphaproteobacteria; order Caulobacterales; family Parvularculaceae; genus MED-G105. The sequence goes on along the minus strand of JBCCAY010000002.1, from coordinate 249,471 downwards.
CGCGTGAGCGCGCCGCCGCTCAGTGGACAAAGCACCTCGCTGAAATGGAAGCGCGGCTTGAAAAATCCGAAGCTGTTCTCTCCGCCCATCGCGGCCTTATTCTCGTCTGGGACGAAAGCGAAGCAGACTCCGAAAACGGCTGGGGCGCGCCCCGCATCCTCGGCGGACCGTCAGCGCTCGCCTCTCTAATGTCCTTCGCCGCGGTCGAAGCCGGCGCTGAAAGCAACGCAAGTGCGCCGAATGGGCCGGTCGATCGCCTCTTGAATGCGCTCGGCGATCTTCCGGTTAAAGAAGAATCCGCCGAGGCCGCGCCGACCACGCTACGAGAAAGCGTCGACGACCTAAGACGTCATGGGGTCTCTTTTTCGGGCGCGGTCTTAACGCGCGAAGGCCGCGCAATTGAAGCTGAAGGCCGGACAGCCGGCGGGCAAGCGGCGCTATGGCTTACCGACCCCGTCGCCAGCATGACAGAAGACGACGGCGTTGTCGGTCGCGTGCGCCACAATGTCGCCGACCTTCACAGCGCCCTTGCGCAACTGGAAAAAGCGCCCATCCCGGCATGGCGCCGCGGACCGGACTTAAAAATCACCTGGGCCAATGCGGCCTATGCGGAGATTGTCGAAGCGCCGACGCTCGCGGTCGTTTATAAAGATCAAATCGAGCTCGACGCCGCCGCGCGCCGGCTCGCCGGACGCGCGGCCGATGAAAAATCCACCGCCGAGGCGCGCATCGCCGTTAATGTCCGCGGCGAGCGCCGCATCTTCGCGGTCACCGAAGCGCCGGTGCATACCGGCGAGGGGTCAGCGCTTGCCGGCTTCGCTGTCGACGTCACGGCGTTCGAACGCACCAAAGCGGATCTTGCGCGGCACCTAGAAGCCAACCGCAAGACGCTCGATCAAATTCCCACCGCCGTTGCAATTTTCGGCGTCAATCAAGAACTCTCCTATTACAACGCAGCGTTCCAATCTCTATGGGGGCTGGAAACGGTCGAGCTAGACGCACGTCCGAGCCATGGCGACATTCTCGATCGTTTGCGCAACGCCAGCCGCTTACCGGAACAGGCGAATTACCGCGCCTGGCGGGCTGAACAATTAGCGCTTTATACGGAGGAAACGTCGCCAGCGGACGCGGGCCGCGCCGGCGCCGCCCCCGACGAAGTATGGACCTTGCCGGATGGGCGCACCTTGCGGGTCGCCAAAGCGCATCACCCACTTGGAGGATTGGTTGTTGTCTTTGAAGACATCACCGAGCGCTTGCGGTTCGAAACCCTGCACAACACGCAAATTAAGGTCCAAAGGGCGACGCTGAATAATCTCGCTGAGGGCGTCGCGACGTTCGGCGCCGACGGACGGCTCAAGCTGCACAATGACGCGTTTCGCGATCTGTGGGGGCTCGACGACGCCCTCCTTGAAAGCCGTCCGCACATTGAGAAAGTCCTCGGCTCAATTCGAGGACGCATCGCCGAAGGCGGCGACGCGCTCATTCGCATCAAAGCGCGCATCACCTCTATGCGCAGTGAAGACCGTACGCCCATGCACGACGTGACTTTGTCACTGGCGGACGGGCGAACCTTATCTTTTGGCACCGAGCCGCTGCCCGACGGCGCGACGCTCGTGCACTTTCTTGACGTCACCGACAGCCGGGAACGCGAGAAAGAACTGAAAGAACGCAACGCTTTCTTGGAAGACATCGACCGACAAAAATCGAAATTTGTCGACCATGTCTCCTACCAATTACGCACGCCGTTGAACACAATCATCGGCTTTTCCGAAATGATCGACGGTCAGATGTTCGGCGTCCTGAACGATCGTCAGAAAGACTATGTCTCAAGCGTCTTGACGGCGGCGTACACGCTGAAAGACCTCATCGCCGACATTATGGACCTCGCAGCGATCGACGCCGGCAAAATGTCGCTTGATCGCAGCGCCGTCGACATCAAAGACCTTCTGACCAACGCAGCAGCCTACGCGGCGCTAAAAGCGGAAGACACGCAAGTCGCGCTCACCGTCAGTTGCGCCAAAGACATCGGCGCGGTCGACGCTGATGAGCGCCGTTTAAAACAGGTCTTATTCAATCTGCTTTCGAACGCCTTTGCGTATACTGGCGCCGGCGGCGATATTCGTCTGACCGCGGACCGCACGCCGGGGCTTGTTCGGATCGCCGTGGAGGATTCCGGTCGCGGCGTTTCCGGCGAAGACCAAGCCAAAGCCTTTGACGCGTTTGAATCGAGCGGTCCGTCGTCCGGGGCAGGTCTTGGCCTTGCGCTGGTGCAACGCTTTATCAGCCTGCATGGCGGCTGGGTGCACATGGAATCAACGCCGGGCAAAGGCACGCGCGTGACGTTGTTCCTGCCCTCCGGCGCCGACGCCGTCAAAGGCGATCCCCCGTCGCCTCAAGGGACGAACGACGAAAAGCCCATGAACAGCGACGCCGCTAGAGCGAAACCCACTGCCAGCGACGGCGCGCCGACCTGGTCCGCGCCGGCCAAACGCGCCAGCGCCGCGGAGTGAGAGAAACGCTTCCCCGGGATCAAGCCGCCTGCTTGATCCCAGCGAATACGGCGCGATCAGCATAGCGCGCGGGCGATCATCAGCTTTATCAAATGAGATCGTGGCGAACCTCACCTGGTTCGTGTAGTCTCCGGGCGCTATGAAATGGTTGCTTGTTTCCCTGGCCGGTTTGTTGACGCCAGAAGCGGCGTACGAGCCCGATTATCTGCGGTTCGACGCGCCGACCGATTTTGGCGGCAAAGACCCGCAATACGTCGCCTGCGTTGAATTAATCTCCGACGACTTAGTGATCGGACGGGCGGGGGCGCGCGCCTGGGTGCAAGATGGCGGCGGAGCGCCGGCTGTCCACTGCCTGGCGATCGCCGACCTTGCGGCCGGTTACCCGAAACGCGCCGCGATCCGACTGATGGAGCTCGGCGAAAGCCCAAGCGCTGGTGAAAGCCCAACGCGGGCGCGCGTGCTCGCCTCCGCCGCGCTCGCGTTTCTCGAAGCCGAGCGGCCGGACTTCGCTATTGAAGCCGTCGAAGCGGCGGAGTCATTAGAACCTGACCTTAGCGACATCCACATCGTTGCAGCCAAAGCATACGCCGCCGCCGAGGAGTGGCAAGCGGCAGCCGACGCCGCCAGCAAAGCCGAAGCGGCTAATTTTGCGACGGCGGAAACCTACGTCATTAGAGCGAAAGCCCGCCGCGCCCTCGGCAAGGATCTCGAAGCAGCAGAAGACATTGTCGAAGCGCTTAAGCGTGATCCCTTTGACCTCGACGCGCTCGTTCTGCGCGGCGAGCTCATCCAAGCGGGGATCGATATTCGCGCCCGCTATGCGCCTGCAGACGAGACCGGCGCGCCAATCGAGGAATAGCGAATGAATAGCGCACGCGGTATCTCCGCGGTGTCTCTAAACCTCCAGTCAGCGCAACTGACCTGCGCAACAATAAAGGCCGTTCAGAACGGATGACAGACGCCTCCCAACCAGATGTTCGAGCGGGACAGGACAGCTTATCCGCCGCTGACATTATTAGAATGCTCGATCTTCGTCCGCATCCGGAAGGTGGGCATTATAGTGAAACTTATCGCGATCAGGCTGGCGGGCAGGACGGGCGCGGCGCATCAACGGCGATCTATTATCTCCTGGAAGCCGGCGAATACTCCCATTGGCATCGCATCGACGCCGCAGAGGTTTGGCACCACTACGCCGGCGGACCGCTCGCCCTCACGATCTCAGAAAACGGCGTTGACGCCAGCGCTGTTCGCCTCGGCAAGAACCTCGGCGCCGGCGAGCGCCCCCAAGCGATCGTACCGCCCCGCGCCTGGCAAACCGCGGAGCCTCTGGGGCGCTGGACGCTCGTCGGATGCACCGTCGCCCCGGCCTTTGACTTTGCGCATTTCGAAATGGCCCCGCCCGACTGGGCGCCGCGACCGCTATCGCCAAAGCGTTAGACGGCGTCGTCTCAAGAGGGACGTTCTAATCAAAGGCCGTCACCAGACGGATGGTCGGCGCTCGTCGCTTCTTTGGGACCATCACCACGTATGACGTTATTGACGCGTAACTGACGCCGCTCGCTCCGTCTCAGTCTCGGTCAAAGGCTCAATCGCCTGCGTTCCAGCGTCACGACGCCCCTACTCGGCAGAACCGACGCGAGCCGACCTCCGCCGCCGGACGCCGACGACAGAACGCAGAGCGTACAGCGTCTTTCGCTCTTTTCGTTTCGCACAAATCAGCCCAAGCAACTGCTCTCAAGCAACTGCTCTGGCGATTAACGCTTTATTAACGCTTCACCGCGCCTGCTAGCGGTTGCGTAACGAGGACAGTCGATGATCGACAAACGCGCCGATCTTGAAAATGACGCGCCAGCGTCGGACGCAACGCCGATGGGCTCTCCAGCGGACGACCTCGGCGGAAAATCCGTGCGTGAGCTGCAAAATTTGCTCGACGAGACGGCGGCCTCTGTGGAGCCGCGCCGCCCGTCGAAGTTTTCACGCGCCGCGGAACTGCATCTGATCGACCGGCTGTCGCGGAAAAGTGCCGCCGCGCTAGGGCTGTTGGCTGGCGTAGCCGTCTTCGCCGCGGTTCTATTCGGCAGAACGTTGCCGACGCGCGCCGCCGTCTGGGCGATCATCGTTTTTGCCGCGCTTTATGCCTGCCAAAAGATCCGGCGCGGCTATCGCACTGGCGCTGGCGGCGCTGCGCGACCTTTTCGCTGGCGGGCCGACTACGCCGCGAGCCTCGCCGTTTTGAGCGCCGCTATCGGCGCCGGCTCAGTATTGCTTTCCCCCGACGGCCACCCTGGCGCCGCTTCGGCGCAGCTTATCCCGCTCCTTGCTGCTGGATTGGCGCTAGCAGCGGCGCTTAGCGCAGCAGACCGTATCAGCGCCATTAGTCTTTTAGCGCCAGGCATGTTCTTTATCTTGCCGAGCGCAATCAACACATTTGGGCTCAGCCTCTTAAGCGTCGCGATTGTCGTAACCGTTTGCGCCGGAGCGGCGACGGCCCTTCTCAGTTCCAATCGCATTGCACAAGAAACTTTGAAACGGTTCCCGCGCACGCAACGGCGCCTTGTCGAAGACGCGATCGCCCCCCTTAAGACGGACGCCGACGCAAACACACTCGCGCCAAGCGCGGCGGCGACACGAGCCTAATAGGGCTCTTCTCATTTAAATTTAGATGACGCGAGGCGCGGATCACTGTCTTGCATTGCAAAGGCTTATGTGGCGTTACGCGCCCACGCAGCGCTCTATTAATAAGAATTTAATCGCGCAAAACCGATCACGCGCGAAGCCTCAGCATCTTGTCAACACTTGGATAAGTGTTTCATTTGTAGACTACGCGTGAAATCCACGAACCCCACCGCCGACGCGCCCTCGCGTCGGAGAGGAAAGACAGCAAAAAGGCGCCCCGTCATGCCAGAAGGTTTCCACGCCGTTGACGACGAGAAAATCCTACAGACCGTCATCGCTCTCGCCGCCGAGCATAAAGACGCGCCGCGTACGGCGAAAAACAAAATCACGACGGCGTTTGAAAGTCTTCTGCATCAGATCGTCTTTTATGCGACGGGCGAGGATCAAAGCTGGGAAAACCCGGCCGCCCTGCTCGAGCGCGCTGTTGATACATGGAAAAACAGCGCCGCGCGCAAAGCCGGTCACCCCTTGGTGACCTTGCGGCTCAGCCAATCCGAGAACTGGCGCCGCTCGCGCTTGGTCTTAGAGATCATCACCGACGATAAACCATTCATCGTCGATTCGATCAGCGCCGCCTTGAGCGACGCGGGCAAGCCGGTTTCGTTCTTTTTGAACGCCGTCGTCGATATTCGCCGCAACGCCGCGGGCGCGCGCGTCGACGGCGACGACGGCCAGCCCATTCGCGAATCGATTATCCGAGCCGAGATGGACCCGCCGGTGGACGAGGCCGAAATTGGGGCGCTGCATAAAGAAATCACCAATGTCCTCGACGACGTCTCCCTGGCCGTTGAAGACTGGGAGCCGATGCGCGCGCGCCTCGCCTCTTGCATCGCTCAATTGGAGCGCGCGCGTCCGCAAGGGGTCGACCGCGAAGACCTTCGCGAATCCATCGAGTTCCTGAAATGGCTCTGGGATAATCGCTTCGCGTTTCTCGGCGTGCGTCGCTACACCTATGCGCAAACCAAGAACGGGATAACGTTTGATCACGATGAAAGCGGCGATCTCGGCATCGCTAAGGACCATGATCGGAAAATTCTGAAATCAACCTATACGGATGATGGTCGTCCGTCGGAAGCCGTCCTTGACTTTATGCAGTCGGGCGAGCCGCTTTTGATCGCCAAAGCCAATTTGCGTTCGCTCGTTCACCGCCGCGTGCATATGGATTATCTCGGCGTAAAAACCTATTCCCTCGATGGACAAGTAACAGGCGAAGATCGCTTTATCGGTCTTTTCACCGCAGACGCCTATAATCGTCCGGCCTCCGATATTCCGCTTCTTAGCGCTAAAGTGCGCCGGATCGCCGAGACCGCGGGGTTTGTCCCCGGCGGGCACAACGAAAAGGCCGTCATCAACATTCTTGAAACCTATCCGCGCGATGAGATGTTCCAAGGCGATATCGATTCCTTACGCGAGGCGTCGCTCGGCATTCTGCGCCTTTACAAACGCCCCCGCGCGAAGCTCTTCTTACGCCGCGATCGATTTGACCGCTTTGTTTCTGCGCTCGTCTTTGTACCGCGTGATCGCTTCTCTTCCTCTGTGCGCGAAGAGATCGGCGCGCTTTTGAGCGACTCGTTCGGCGGGCGCGTCGCGGCGTTCAATCCGCATTTCGGCGACGCAGCGCTGGTGCGCGTGCACTATATTATCGGGATCGAACCCGGCGCGCCGGAAGGACCGGGCGTTGCAGAGCTAACGCAACGCTTGCGCGAAATCACCCGCGGCTGGACCGATGATCTGTTAGATGAAATGCGCGGTCGCAATAGCGGCGCGGCGCCGCGCGGCCTCTTCTCGCGATATGAAAACGCCTTCGATGCCGGTTATGTGGAACGCAATGCCCCAAAGGCGGCGCTCGATGATATCGCCGTCGTAGAAGTGATGAAAACGACGCGGCGGACGTTACGCGTTTACCGCAACCCGCGCGCGGCCGAGAGCGCCATCGGCATCAAGCTTTACTGCAAACAAGCGCCCTATCGTTTGTCGGACCTCATCCCAACCCTTGAGAACATAGGCCTCTATGTTCTTCAGGAGTACGGCCACCAGATCAAACCAGCCGAGGCGGAAGCCGGCGACACGGTTTGGATTAATGATTTCTGGACGGAGGAAAAAACCCGTCGAACCATTGATCTCGACGCGGTTAAGATAAATCTGGAAGAAGCGCTCACCGCCATTCTTGACGGCCGCGCCGAAGATGACGGGTTTAACGCCCTCGTCCTAATTGCCGGCCTAACCTGGCGTGAAGCGGCGGTCTTACGGGCTGCGGCGCGCCATGCGCTGCAGACGGAGTTTCCCGCTTCAAAAGCCTATATTGAGGAAACGCTCGCTAAGCACCCTGAGATCGCCCGCGCGCTCATCTCCGTTTTCCATGCGCGGTTCAATCCAGCGGGCCCGACCGTCAAAGATGCGCGCGAACGCGAGGCGAACGCCGCGATCGAGACCGTTACAGCGCTTCTCAAAGACGTTGAAAGCCTCGACGAGGACCGGATCATTCGCCGCTTCCTCAACCTTTTCGAAGCGGTGACGCGAACGAATTTCTACCAGAAGGCAAAAGACGGCGCAGCCAAGTCATACATCTCGTTCAAGATCAATTCGAACGCGATGGACGAAATCCCCGATCCGAAACCCTTCCGGGAGATTTTCGTTTCTGGTCCACGCGTCGACGGCGTGCATTTACGCTTCGGCCCGGTAGCGCGCGGCGGACTACGCTGGTCGGACAGACGTGAAGATTTCCGTACGGAAGTTTTAGGACTTGTCAAAGCCCAACGCGTTAAAAACGCCGTCATCGTGCCGGCGGGCTCGAAAGGGTGCTTCTACCCGAAACAATTGCCCGCGGGCGGCGACCGTGCAGCGGTCTATGAAGAAGGCCGCGCGGCCTATATTGAATTCATCCGAGGGCTGCTCGATGTCACCGACAATATTGTCGGCGGCGAGACGGTGACGCCCGACAACGTCGTTTGCTGGGACGAGCCGGACCCCTATCTTGTCGTCGCCGCTGACAAAGGCACGGCTGCCTTCTCCGACACCGCCAATGGCGTTTCAGCGGAGTACGGATTTTGGCTCGGCGACGCGTTCGCCTCCGGCGGTTCGGCCGGCTATGACCACAAAGTCATGGGCATCACCGCCCGTGGCGCATGGGAGGCCGTGAAACGCCATTTCCGCGAAATCGGCAAAGACATCCAGAAGCAAGTCTTCACGGTCGCCGGCGTCGGCGATATGTCCGGTGATGTTTTTGGCAACGGGATGCTGTTGTCGAAAAAGATCAAGCTCGTCGCCGCTTTCGACCATCGCGATATCTTTATCGATCCGACCCCAGACCCAGCGGTGTCTTGGGAAGAACGCAAGCGCCTCTTCGAGCTGACCCGCTCGTGTTGGGGCGATTATGATGCGTCCCTCATCTCCAAAGGCGGCGGCGTTTTCTCGCGCGGCTTAAAGTCGATTCCGGTGTCGCCGGAAATGAAAAAACTCCTCGGCGTCGACGCCAAGACGGTAACGCCGCATGAGCTTATCCGCGCCATTCTAAAGGCCGAAGTCGAGCTGTTCTGGCTTGGCGGCATCGGCACCTACTTCAAAGACGCCGGCGAAGAAAACTGGCGCGTCGGCGACAGAGCGAACGATCCTGTACGCATCGACGCCAAAGACATGAACATGCAGGTGATCGGGGAAGGCGCTAATCTTGGCCTGACACAAAAAGCCCGTATCGCCTTTGCGCGTAACGGCGGACGGGTGAACACCGACGCCATCGATAACTCCGCCGGCGTTGATTCCTCCGACCACGAAGTGAATATCAAAATTCTCTTGTCAGCCGCCATCGAAAAAGGCGAGCTGAAAACGGACGCGCGCGACGCCCTCCTCAGCGATATGACGGACGATGTCGCCGCGCTCGTTTTGCGACACAATTACGAGCAGACGCGAGCGATTACGCAGATGCACGCCGCCGCGCCGCGCGATCTTGACGCCCATGCGCGGATGATGGCGGCGCTCGAAACGGAAGGCAGACTTGACCGGGGACTCGAAGACCTTCCGGATGAGAAACGCTTAGCGGTGATGAAAAAAGCCGGTGAAGGCTTGTCGCGGCCGGAATTATCCGTGCTCCTCGCCTATGGCAAAATGCAGATCTTCGACGAACTCGTCGCGTCATCGGCGCCCGATGATCCAGCGTTCGAAAAAGAGCTTTACGCGTACTTCCCGAAAGCCCTGCACGGCTACACCGCGCCGCTCGTGAAACACCGTCTGCGCCGTGAAATCATCGCAACGCGCCTCTCCAATGATATGGTCGATATGTGCGGCGCCACGTTCGCCCAGCGCGCGGCGGAAGCCACCGGCGGGCGTTTACCGCAAATCACCCTCGCCTTTGAAGGCGCGCGGCAGATTTTGGATCTTGGCGGTTTCTCAAAAGCCGTCGACGCCCTCGACAATAAGGCGTCGGCCGCACTGCAAAACGATCTTTACACGGCGTCGTCAACGCTCGTCGCGGAGCAGATTTATCAAATCCTGCGCGATGTCGAAGCGTCGAACACGCTTGAGAAACAGGGCGTCAAAGGCCTTGTCGATCAATACAAAGGGCCTGTCGCCGAACTAAAAGCAGCGGCGCCGAAGATCTTAACGCCGGCTGCGGCGGAAGCCTTGAACGAGCGCATCGCCGGCTGGAAAGAAGCGGGCGCACCGGCAGCGCTGGCCGCCGATGCGGCGCTTATTCCGACGCTTGAATACAGCTTCCCTGTGGTAAACCTCGCGCGGCAAACGGGTTGGTCGACGACGAACGCCGGCGCCCTCTTCTTCGCCATTGGCGACGCCTTCCGTATTGAAAAGGCCCGCAATAAAGCGCGCCGCCAAATTCTCGACCATCACTATGATCGCATGGCCATGCGGCGTCTGACCGACGACCTAGTTGCGCAACAGGCGGCGCTGACGAAGAACGCCGCCGCCTTCGCCGACCAGGAGCCGGAAGGCCAAGCGTCCGCTTGGCTCGGCGAACTCATTGGTCAATGGATGGAAGCGAACGATCCGCAGATTGTTCAGCTTGAGGATTATGTGGCGAGCCTGGAGCTCAGCGCCGGCATTGGCGTCGGCAAACTGACGCTGTTCACCCAGAAACTTGCTGAACTGGTGGAACGCACTAAAGCTTAGAAAAGCCAATTTGGATCAGGGGCGCCGCCGCCCCTGATCGACTATCCTACAACCAAGTATTAGTGCCGGAAATGGCGCATGCCAGTGAACGCCATCGCGACGCCCGCTTTGTCGGCGGCGGCGATGACGTCTTCGTCGCGAATCGACCCGCCCGGCTGGATCACCGCCTTGGCGCCGGCAGCAATCGCCGCTTCTAAACCATCTGCGAACGGAAAAAAGGCGTCCGACGCAACCACAGACCCTTGCGTCAGCGGCGTTTCGATGCCGGCCGCCGCCGCGGCGTCCTCCGCTTTGCGCGCTGCAATCCGACTAGAATCAACGCGGCTCATCTGGCCGGCGCCGACGCCTACCGTCGCTTCGTCCTTCACGTAAACAATCGCGTTCGACTTCACGTGCTTCGCGACGCGGAACGCGAACACCATGTCCCGCCATTCCGCTTCACTCGGCGCACGTTTGGTGACGACTTTCAATGCATCACGGTCAATGCGGCCATTGTCGCGCGATTGATATAAGAACCCGCCGGCGACAGGCTTCATCACCATGCCGGGCGCGGCTGGGTCCGGCAGGCCGCCGGCGAGCAACAGTCGCAGATTCTTTTTCTTCGCAAGAATATCCAACGCCGCGGCGTCGGCGTCCGGCGCGATGATGACCTCGGTGAAAACCGCAGCGATTGCTTCGGCGGTTTCCGCATCAAGCGTTTGCGTTAAAGCAATGACACCGCCGAACGCAGAGACCGGATCACACAAAAGCGCTTTCTTATACGCCTCTAACAGTGTGTCGCCAGCGGCGACGCCGCAGGGGTTGGCGTGCTTTATAATGGCGACGCCAGGGCGATCAGCGCCGAGCTCGCCCGCCAATTCATAAGCGGCGTCCGTGTCGTTCAAATTGTTGTACGAAAGTTCTTTGCCCTGAATTTGCTTCGCCGTAGCGACGCCCGGACGCAACGGGCCGGCGGCGTAAAACGCGGCCGATTGGTGTGGGTTTTCACCATACCGCAAGGTTTGAACCCGGGCGCCGGCGAGCGCAGCTCGGCGCGGCGCGGCGTCGTCTAATTGTTCCGCGAACCACGCCCCAATCGCCGCATCGTAGGCGGCGGTGCGCGCATAAGCGATCCCTGCAAGCCGCTGGCGCAGCGCCAGCGGTAATCCGCCCGCCTCAATGGCTTCAGCGACGACGTCGTAATCCTCCGGGTCCGTCACAATGCCGACGCTGCCATGGTTCTTGGCGGCGGCGCGGATCATCGCCGGCCCGCCAATATCGATATTCTCAATGGCGCTCGTCGCGTCGGCGCCGGCCGCGACGGTTTTTTCGAACGGATAGAGATTGACGACGATGAGATCGATCGCCGGCACGCTATGGGTTTCCATCGCCGCTACGTGTTCAGGATTGGCGCGGTCCGCCAAGATGCCGCCATGGATTTTCGGATGCAGGGTCTTCACCCGGCCGTCCATCATCTCCGGCGAGCCGGTGACGTCGGAGACATCACGCACTGTCAGCCCCGCCTCTCGCAACAATCGCGCCGTGCCGCCGGTGGAAATGAGCTCGACGCCGGCATCCGCAAGTCGCTTAGCGAAGACATTGACGCCGGCCTTGTTAGAGACAGAGATAAGCGCGCGACGGACGGGGGAACGATCAGCGGGCGAGGCTTCAGACATAAACTAGAGATCCCTCAAGATTGGAACGACTTCAAAGGGCATTGCGCCATCAAATAGAGAAGGTCCGATGGTCTAACGGGACTATTGAACGGGGACAAGAAGATGCGAAGAAATTTGACGAACCCAGGCCTAACAAGGCCCCTCAAGATTTCGACGTGTGCTCGCCTGTCGCAGCTTCAGCGCCATTTGTCGGATTAAACTCCGGCACAAGATGGTGGACCGCCTCATCCAGCAAGGCCTGATCGCCCGTCTCAGCGCTTTCAATCACTTGCGACAGCCGCGGCGTCAATAAAGGCAAATCAATCATCGCCGGCGAGGCGAGCAACACGCCGTCGGCGCCGGTATTGATCAGCTTGTCCGTATCAAGAAATATTTCTTCGAACAATTTCTCGCCAGGGCGCAAGCCTGAGAAGCGAATTTCGATGTCCTTGCCAGGGGCGAGGCCTTTCCACTCAATCATGCGCTTTGCGAGATCAAGAATTTTCACCGGTTCGCCCATGTCGAGAACGAAAATCCGGCCGTCATGGGTGACGACGGACGCGCTGCCGCTGTCGAGGCTGGCGGACTGAAGAACCAATTGAACCGCCTCGCGCGTTGTCATGAAATAGCGTTGAATGTCCGGGTGCGTCACGGTCACCGGTCCGCCAGCCGCAATTTGCCGCGCAAACAAAGGCACCACGGAACCGGTCGAGCCGAGAACATTGCCAAAACGCACGGAAACAAACCGCGTTTCGTTTTGCGCGACGTCCAAGGCCTGGGCGTACAGCTCAGCAATCCGTTTAGTAGCCCCCATAAAACTTGTCGGGTTGACGGCTTTGTCCGTGGAGATAAAGACGACGGATTCCGCGCCTGACGCGGTCGCCGCATCGAATACGTTTTTTGCGCCTTTAACATTGGCGAGCGCGCCCGCGGCCCGGTTCTCTTCAACAATCGGCACATGTTTAAATGCGGCGGCGTGCAGAACGATGTGCGGCTTTACGCGGTCGAACACCCGCTCAAGGTGCGGCCAGCGACAAACGTCCGTTAGACACGTATGCAGAATATCGCCATGACCGGCCTCCTTCATCTCCATATCAATCTTGTAGAGATTGAACTCAGCGTTATCGAGAATGGCGAGCATCTCCGGCTCGAAAGAAGCCGCCTGACGTGCAAGCTCCGAACCGATCGTACCGCCGGCGCCGGTGATGAGGACGCGTTTGCCGGCGAGCAGCTTGCGGGCCGCGCGTTGGTCGACGCGCCGCAAGGGTCGCGGCATTAAACTCGCAATCTCGTCATCGGTGAAATTGGGAACACCCGGATTTGTTCGTCCCCGACCGCGCACCGCGTCCATTACCGCTTTTAACACGCCAAACCTCCCCGCGCCGCCGTCTCCTGCCGCGCCGCCGCTTTGACGGACAACTGAAGCAAACGGGCGCATCGTCTCTGATACACGTCCAAAAGTATCGCTCGCCCATGGCTAGCGTTCCCAAACGCGCTGCTTACGCGTCGCTGATGCGTTGGAAACCCCATTTAACGACAATATCGCTTGGACCATCGAGATCCAAGCCGTCGCCGGATAAAACAATTTGCTCACTCGGCGTGGGCTCACCGCCAGCGCCTACATAAAGGCTTTTCTCAATGGATAGCGCCTTGCAATTACTGCGAAATCTCCAGCCCTCACGATTTGGAAGAGCTAACAAAACAGAACGCCCGTCTCGGGCGAGGGACGCTTTGACGCCCGGATGCAAATGAAATCGCAAGCGCCAATCGGCAGCGAGGGCTTTGGAGACGCCAATCAGCTCATCGCGCCCCCGCAGATCGCCGCCGGACGCTTCCAAGTAAAAGCGCCGACGATGGCGAGCGCCGCCAGCGCGTTGCGCGGCGCTGTCAATGCGCGCCCGTTGCCGACCGCGCGGCGGCTGCCGGCCGCGCGCAGGCTGGGAAAGCGTTGCGTGTGACGGGTTAAACGCTCCTCCGATCGGACCGATAAGCGGTCGCTCCAACTCAAGAAGCTGGCCGTCATTGTCTTCAGCGCGGCGATGGCCGGCGGCGGCGCCTTTCAAAGGGCCAAGCGTTTCAGAGGAAATTGTCGAGTGCGCCGCGGCCAAACGCAGGGCCTCCCCCCACCCTCCAGACAAATGATCGCCGGCGCCGCAATTAACGACGATCCTGCACTTTCCTGACGCCAAGTGAAACGATCCGAGCCCGTCATATTCTTCTTGCGCTGTCACTTCACCAGCCGCCGCGCCGACGTCCGCCACAAGAACGGTGCGGGCCGCTTCCAAACGCTGGAAACCGGAGCGTTTGGCGAATCCCGTCGGCGCCTCTTCTCCACCGGAGCGCTGCAAGGCCGCCGCGAGCGCCCGGCCGTCGCCTTCAGAAGCGCCATTAAAGAGCGCCAATCGCCCATCGCCTAATCGAAACAGATCGAGGTGCGCCCGCGCCCGACCGAGTAAATGCGAGAGAAACCCCGGCGTCGCCCGTTTATTGGCGTCGAGCGCAGCGACAATCATCCGCAGGCGGACGACAATCTCTAATTGTCGAGACGGGTTGCGACTGATGTGGCCGCCGTCGATACGCATTTGTAAGCGCAATTCACGACGCAGAATTTCGAAGCCGCGCTCTAAGGCTTCCGAACACGCCGGCAAGCACGATCCGGCAAGGCATAATGAAAGTGCGGCGTTAAGACGGTCGTCGGCGCCATCGGCGCGGTGGCCAGTGTGCGCCAGATGCCGGGTCTGGCGCGCCATCGATGTGAGAACACGGCTCCGCCAAGGCGCATCGCCTTGGGGTAGAATAAGATCGCCATGGCAACACAAAGCGGACAATCGATCAGCTGTCAGCCCCGCGGTCCAACTCTCCGACGACCATTTTTCATGCGCTGCGAACCAGGCTCGCGCCAAGGTCATCGCCGGATCGCGCCCCTCCGCGCCGAGGGTCGCAAGCGGGCGCAGCCACTGAAACCCATGCAGAAAATCATGCAAGGCGCCCCCGCGCGGCGCCGTGTCAAAGGCTCGGTTCAGCTCTCCTTCGCAATCGAGCGTTTCACGCCCCGCCTCGATGCGCCCTTTCGCAAGCGACAAGCCTTGCGCACGGTCGGGAGTATAAGGATCATCAGGACGATGCAGAAACCGATCGGGCGCTGGGCCTTTCAACTTCGATTGGTAAAACGGGCTCTCGCCCCAAGCGCGATGAACGCGTTCCGCAAGGTCGCTCGCCATGGAAATTTTCATCACCGCTTTGACGGCCGCCCGTTCTTTCATTGCCCAGATGCGCCCCTGAGCGCCGCAATATTCCCCGCATACTGACTTTCTTCGCCAGTAAAAACAGCGCTGCCCGCAACGAGCACGTCAGCGCCGGCGTCAATCACACGGGCGGCTGTTTCACGGTTCACGCCGCCATCGACCTCCAGCCGGATATCGCGGCCGGTTTCATCGATCATCGCGCGCGCCGCCTCGATCTTCCGCAATTGGCTATCGATGAATTTTTGTCCGCCGAAGCCCGGATTAACCGTCATGATAAGGATGAGATCAAGCGCATCGATGACCGGCGCGGCAAGCGCCGCAAGGCTGCCGGGATTGAGCGCAAGCCCCGCTTTCGCGCCGGCCGCCTTAATCGTCTGCACCGTGCGATGGAGGTGCGGCCCGGCTTCGGGATGAACCGTAAGAATATCAGCGCCAGCCTCGACAAACGCCGTCACATAAGGGTCGACCGGCGCAATCATTAAATGCACGTCGAACGATTTTTGCGTCACAGGCCGAATAGCTTTCACGACGCCCGGACCGATCGTTAAATTAGGCACGAAGTGCCCGTCCATAACGTCGATATGGATATAGTCGGCGCCTGCCTGATCAATGGCGGCGACTTCGGCGCCGAGGCGAGCAAAATCTGCGGACAAAATGGACGGAGCAATGCGGACGGGAGACATACTCAATGTGTTATCCTGCACCGGTGCCGGCGCGCAATGATTCTCCCTGGTCAAGGGCAAAAGCCTTCCAGCGAGTTGTCTTTTTGGTCATTTTGGCGTCCGGCGACGCGCGTTGATCGACAGATCGCACTGATCCCACGGGCCGTTCATAGGGAAAGAGCCTGCTCGCTATTTCAGCGAACAGGCTCATTCATCGTCGACGCCAGGAAAGCACGTTAGAAAAGCAAGTCAGGAAACGAAGCCATAAAGGCAGCTGTCGTTGCAACTAAAGATGGCGCCTTATTCTGGCCGAATTAAGGCAGCCCCATTACAACCTGTTGATTTTATTGGTTAATATTCATTATCCCTAATATTTATTACGAGATTTCGGCGAATTTCGCGAAAAACGCCCAGCATTGGCTTCGTTCTTTAGCGTCGCCGCCTATGCGTAGCGCGATATACCGACAAGCATTTAGAGGCTGGGAAGCACCGCCGACCGCCGCATCACTCCATGCCGCCTCGTTGATCACTAAACGAGCGCGTTTCTCATCGATTCCATCTCGATTCCATGGGCGCATCAGCCCGGCGACAGATCAGTCTGGATTACGCCGGCCAACTAAGGCGCGGCAGCAAGCGAAAGCGCCACGTACGCGAGAAACGCCCGCGGCGCCCATAAGCGCACCTGTTGCGCCAAGAAAAACACCAGCAATCCACTCCGCGTCATAAAAGCCGATGCCCAGAAAGACCGCGAACACTATGACGCCCGCCCCAATGACCCATCGGATCGGTCCACGAAACACGGAGCCAACGGCTTTCACGGCGTTTATGGAAACCTTACCAACCGCGCCTGCAGCATTGGTGACAGCCGGACCAACCACGGTCGCCGCGCGCTTCAGTCCTCGGCGCACCCCCGTCCAGCCGATAATTTTGATGAGCGCGGCAGCCACGACAGCGGCCGCAGCGGCAAACGGCCATTGGCGAGTGAAACCGCTCTTATCATCTGCATTAACTGCCGCACCATCGGCCGTCCTCGCGTCATTGACGACGATAACGGACGCGACCTCAGTTGGCGCAAATGCATCGCGATCATTGACAAGATCCGCAGCGACTGCGGGCGAGGCCGCTATCGCAACGCAGGAAGCCGCTGCAAGAAGGCGCTTCCGCCGGTCAAATCCGCCCGAGAATAAGTGCTTTTTAGCCATATTTATAATATGGCCCTTCAAATATGCCGGTTCAAGGCGCCGCGATTGGAGCGCCGGCGCGGCAACGCCAAAAGACAGGCGCGTTAGCGCCGCCGCGAGAGCCGACAAAATCTGCACGTTCTGCGTATTAAGCCGGCGTATTAGGCGACACCCCGCGACGCGATGTGACGACGCCCAGCCCGCATTCGCCGCAACCTTCGCTGGAAACGCAGCCGCCCACAGTGTGTTCAAATACGATTTTCAACCGTTTACGGACCTTGCGCGATTGTGGAAGCCCGCTCGAACGGAGAAACCAGGCACCCACTTGGCGCGCGCGTTCAAGCTGCGATACAGGTAGTTCCAGCGCGACCAATAACACACCCGACGTGTGCGGGCGCGTTTCAGCGCCGTCCTACTGGGTTTACAGCTGCCCCCTTAGCAGCTGATGGAAGGAGTTTTTTCGTGGAGAGACGCCCCCTTGGCAATACCGACCTCACCGTGCCCGTCCTATGCCTTGGCTCAATGATGTATGGCGACCAAATTCCGGAAAAAGAAGCGTTCGCTCAAATGGACGCCTGTTTTGATCGCGGCGTCGATTTCATTGACACAGCTGAACTTTACACAATCCCGCCGAAACCAGAGACCCAAGGGGAATCAGAACGGATCGTCGGGCGCTGGATAAAAGAGCGCGGGCGCCGCGATAAGGTCATTATAGCAACGAAAGTCGCCGGCCGTTCGCCAATGCAATGGCTTCGCAAGGGACGTAATACGCGCCTCACCAAATCGCAAATCCGGTACGCCGTCGATCGCAGCCTACAAAATCTCCAGACGGACTATATTGACCTCTACCAAACGCATTGGCCGGACCGAGACGCACAACTCTTCGGATCGGAGATTAACGGCTATAAGCATTTCGACGATCCTGGCGTGCCGTTTGAAGAAACCTTAGGCGTGCTTGGCGATCTCGTCACGGCTGGGAAAATCCGCCATGTCGGCGTCTCAAATGAAACGTCATGGGGCGTAATGCGCATGTTGGGCGCTGGCGCGCGCGATGGATTGCCGCGCATTCAGTCCATCCAAAACGCCTACAACCTCATTAACCGCACGTTTGAAACAGGCCTTGCAGAAATCGCCATCGAGGAGAAGGTTGGGCTTCTCGCCTACTCGCCGATCGCCCAAGGGGCGCTTTCCGGAAAATACTTAAACGGCGCGCTGCCCGCAGGCTCCCGTAAAGCCCGTAACGGCCGCTTCGAGCGCTATCAAACACCGTCCGCCGACACCGCTATCAAAGCCTATGTCGACATCGCGCAAAAATTTTCTATCGACCCGTCAGCGCTCGCCATGCAATTCGTCACCACCCGCCCTTTTGTCACCAGCAATATTTTCGGCGCCAGCGACATGGCGCAATTGGACGTGATTTTTGCTTCGCTCGACATTCCCTGGACGGATGAACTGGACACGGCTGTGCACGCTGTACATGCGACGATCGCTAATCCCTGCCCTTAAGGATTTACACTAAAAGCGGCGTAGACATCAGAGACGCTCACCGCCTTAGCGAGCGCGCGCCTATAATCCGGCGTTGATAAGCGGGCCAAATACGTAGTGTCCAAGACCCGTTTGCAACGCGCCGATGCCGATAAGAAGAATAATCGGCGAGATATCGATTCCGCCGAGGCTCGGCAACATCCGTCGGATGGGAGCGAGCACGGGCTCCGTCAGCGCAGTACACGTGCGATAAATGGCGTCAACAACTTGATTGTGACGGTTAACGACATTGAATGCGATCAGCCAGCTTAGAACGACGCCGATGATAATGACGAACGTATAGAGCTGCAGCAATTGCTGAATGACATACCAAACCATGACCATGGGAGACGGCCTTTCTTCGCACGAGGGCTGAGGACGCGCTCCGCCCGCGCGCTTGGCGGGCTGCAACGCACACTAGTGATCATCAGGGATGTAAGCCGCACCGGCCCGCGGCGCAACAGCGTCGCATCCACTGCATTGGCATCCATCGCCTTGCATCCCTAACGTCGCTCCGGCGACGCCTATACCGCGCCGCGCACCATCGCTGAAGATGCTCTTCTGAGGCTCATCCCTGGCTGCAAACGTTCAGCCGGAGAACGGGATTGTCGACGACGAATGGTGACAACGCATTGACGGTTCGGTTATGAACGAGTGATCGGGGCCGTAGCTCAGTTGGGAGAGCGCGTCGTTCGCAATGACGAGGTCAGGGGTTCGATTCCCCTCGGCTCCACCAATTTCCATAATTGAAAATTGGCGTTGCCTCCGTTTTTAGTTTTGGAAGAACGATCGAAAAGGTTCGATCTTTCTTCCAGGGGCTCCACCAGTTTCCATATCTCGCGATAGATCGCTGCGCGATAATCTCCGACGGGGCGGGCTGACCGCCCGACGCGCAGTCGCGCTTTTGACTGCTGGTTCGGCATAGCATCGTCGATGCTTCAGCATGGCCCTCGAAAAGAGAGGACCAAACGTTCGCTTTCGCGACACGAGCCTCTCAGCATTCGGCGCCGATATCGTCATTGAACGCAAATACCATCAATATGCAGCATACAAGTGAACCCGTTCATCGCTTACGCGCTCGATACGCATCTCGAAACTGTCTTCAAGCGCCTCAAATAGGGAATCGACATTCCCAACTTTAAAATACCCGCCGATTGGTATGTCGCTTAGCTCCAGATCCTGAATAATTATTTCCATCTCGGTATAACGACTGACGTCATCGAGAACTTCTGCAAGAGGCTCACCTGCAAACGCTAGCACACCGTCCCGCCAAGAGAGTTTGCGGCTCATCTCCGCATCATCAATAGTTTTGACGGGTTCCAGTTTGTTCCGAATAACGATGCTCTCGCCCATTTTCAGGCTAGCCGAAGACGGCGCCGCGAGGTCTTCAGAACGGTCCGTATCGGAATCGACGTTCTGCGATGTCTTAAGCAGATCGACGGCTCCTTCTGTGACAATCACGTTGACGGAGTCGGTGCGTATGCGAACCGCGAAGGCGGTTCCCACGGCTCGAACTAGGGTGTTTGCAGCCACCACTGAAAATGGTCTTTCCTTGTCATGAGCGACCAAGAAATGCGCCTCGCCGCGTAACAATGTTATATCGCGCGACGTTTCCGAATAGCTCACTTCAACCTGGCTATTCGTATTGAGCGTGACCAATGAGCCGTCTCTCAAGGTCACAACCTTTTGGCTCCCAATCTCCGTAGCATAAGTTTGCGCCAGATCGCGATCGCCTCCGCCAATTGTGTAGGGAATCACCACAATGGATATGAACAATGCAAACATCGCCGCAACGCCGGCGACGACGCCGTGCTCGGGTTCCAGTCCAATCCGCTCAAAGAATGTCGGCGGCAAGGGCGCCTCACCGTCTTCAAAGCGGCTTTCGCGACCGTCGCCAAGTTCACGCCAAATGGCGCTGAATTTCTCCATAGCGTGGCGGCGCCGATCGTCGGCGCTCACCCATTGAGCATACTCCGCACGCTCTTGCGCCGTCGCGTCTCCCGATTCCAGACGTATAGCCCACGCAGCAGCCTGTTCATCAATGAGACGGTCGTCTAAAGACGACACTGCGATATTGTCCTTACTCATCGTCAATTTTCACTGTTTCAGCAGCTACTGACGCCGCTTTCTTTCTCAAAATACGACTATCCGTCTGGGGACGGTTCGGCTTTTCGCCGCTCCCCGTTGATGAAGGCGCGCGCCGTTTTGCTCCGAGCCGCACCATCATTTCTTCCACGTCGTGACCATTGCGTCTTAAGTGATCGACACATTTTATAAGGCCCGTCGCTGCATGCTTCTCGGCCGTACTCACCGTTATCCCAAGACGGTCGGCGATCTCCCGATAGGATAAGCCGTCAAATTTTCGCATGACGACAACTTTGCGGCATTGCGGCGGCAACCCCGCCACGGCCTGTGCAACGAGCATGAATTCCTGGCGCGTCGATAGGCTTTCATCGGCGGCGATCTGTCCTTCATCTATTAGAACAGTTTCCGGCGTTGAATCCTCTATAGAATCTGTAGTGGTTCTCGATTTTTTCGCCAATTCGTTGAGGGCTAAGTTCTTCGCTGTCCGAAAAAGGTACCCTTTTGAGGCGCGTAGCTTGTATTTGGCGTCGGCCGCCAGCACCCGAACATATGTTTCTTGCAATAGATCTTCGACATCTTGTCGATTTGAAACGTACCGCCACAATAATCGACGAAGGCCCGCTTCGTGTTTGATGAATATGTCGAGCAAGCTTGACATCTATCTAGTGGGGTTAAGTCGCATCGTTTTATCGACGTTAGCGGTTATGCGCATTTGTGCGGTGAAGTGCTCCGTGTAACATTTCCTAATAAAAAGACAAAGCGCCTTAAGTTCCGTTAGCCGATCGAAATGCCAACACGCGGCCAAACCGGCGTTAACCAAGAATCGGCGGGGGTGGTTCAGAATAGTCCGGGGGGGGCGCGAAGGCGCAGTCGAGCTTAAGTTAAAAAAATGCGGCGAACTGAAAAAGTTATAGCGGGTTTTGGTATCTCGCCTGTTTTAAATAGTGGGGCCGGCGGAGCAGCGTTAAAAGCTAGCACGGCGTTTAGCCCACATATTCGGGAGGGATTCTGCTTGGGGCCTGCTATTGTCGCGGGCTGCTTGATGGCGAGTGCGACCATCACCCCTGGCAGGGCGGCGTGCGCTGAGGGTTTTTCCAATAGTGTCGTCGAGCAGCGTTATAAGCTGCAGGTAAGAGAAAAAACGCTCGGCGAAGCGGTGCTTTCGCTCGCCGAACAAACGGAGCGTGAACTTCTTTTCCCCTATGTGTTGGCTGACGTCGAGGGCGATTTCTCCGTCGACGGTATTCTCTCGGCCAGCGAAGCGCTGTGCGTTTTGCTGAGCGGTTCGAGGTTTTCCGGGGCCCTAACAGAGCGCGGGGTGATCACCATCTCCCGCATTGAAACTGGGCACGAAAACCAAGAGGGAAAAGTGGCGCAATCTAAAAGACAAAAGGGCCTGTTAGGCCTGTTGAGCAGCGTATCTGCAATTGTGTTGGGCGGCGTGACGAACGCTTCGGCGCAAGTTGATGACGCAACGGCGACGGACGACGAAATTGTTGTTACAGGCAAATTCTTTAACCAACGCTTTAGCGATCGGCTTGGCCTTTCGCCTGAAGAAATTCCTTTTAGTCTTGACGTTCTCGACCGTGACGCCTTGAACGCCCGCGGCTTTGTTAAGCCGACGCAATATCTGCAGACCCTGCCAAACGTGACCATCGGCTTTAGCGACCCGAGCGCTTTTGCAATTGAAGACATTCAAGTGCGGGGGTTTAACGCGACGCAAATCGTTAACGGTCGTGCGGAAAACATCTTCTCAAACCCTGTCGATGACGTTTTCATCGATTCAATCGAGTTGTTGCGCGGCCCTGCTTCGGTCAGCGTCGGCCCGATTTTGCCGGGCGGCTCGATCAATACGGTTCTCACTCAGCCCGTTGCGGGAGAAGACTTTGTCAACTTTGAAGCAACCAGCGGTCAGTTTGATTTCCACCGCCTCGAAGCTGACGCGAACTTTGGCGCTTTATTCGGCAACGAAAACATCCGTGCACGTGTCGGTATTGCGCACCAGTATGCTGGAACGCCGCAAGAACCGGCATTTAAACGCAGCTTTGCAATCCGCCCGGTGATCGAAGCGGATCTTGGTCCGAATACGCGGATTCAAGGCAGCATATCTTACATTCGCGGCAATGGCTCGAGTAACTTCCGTTTCCCTTTGACATTTGAAGGGGAAGCTCCCCCGAATGTCACGCCGGAAACGTATGTGGGCCAACCGGATCTTGACTTCACCTTTGAAACCTCGAAAGGCACCGAGGTTTTTCTTGAGCATTCGTTCCTTGATGACCTCAAGCTGACATTACGCGGTCAGATCCAAGAGGTGGATTTTGCATCTCGATATGCCGCGCCGGCGTATAAGTATCTTGATGCTGGTGCGGACTACTATTATAACGGTTATGCGTACGGTACAGATCCTAACAATCCGACCGCTGATTTTTATCAAGAGAACGGAAAAGAACACCAATTGTTCTATTTCGGCGATGCGCAGCTGACGGGACCGATTAATCTCTTCGACCAACAGCACAGCTTTGTTCTCGGCGCCACCTACCAATCATTGGAGTTTGATGCCCGGTTTGCAATTGGTGACGATTTCTCGGGCACCGTGGACTTCAATGACATCGCCGGGACGACTTTCGTCAACACCATACCCAACGACCTTACAACAGGACCCGGTTTTGAGATATCTTTCTTCGAGAGCTCGGTTCGAACATTGGCTTCCGTATACGGTGAATTGGCGATCAGGCCGACGTCTTGGCTGACGATTCCCGTCGGCGTTCGCTATGATGAGGTCACGACAGACCGCACCGCAGACCCTCTTGAAGCGCGCATCGAGCAGTCTGATGACGCGGTCACGATCCGCGCCGGCGCCACGGCGGAGCTATCTGAGAACGTACGCTCGTATTTCAGTTACGCCCAGTCCTTCATACCTCAGCTTGATATACAGGACATCAATGGCGATCCGATTGGTCCGGAGACAGGCAATTCCTACGAAGTAGGCTTCAGAACCAACTTTTTCGACGGACTGCTCAACGCTAATTTAGCGTTGTTCAATACATCGCGGAACGACGTTGCCCAGCTGGTCGACCGTGACGGCATTAGCGTTCAATTTTTTGATACCGTCGGCGAGGTGCGCCATCGCGGCGGTGAATTTGATTTCACGATCAACAATTACCGCGGGCTCACCCTCACCGGTTCTTATGGCTTCCTTGAAGCGGAGCAAACTGAAGGCGACGGGCCGTTAGAAAACCCTCTTCAGCAATTAGGAACGTCAAAGCATACCGCAAGCATGTTTGGTACGTACTCGTTTGAAGAGTTTGACAATGCGTTGAAAGATCTGGAGCTCGGCCTTGGCTTCGTCTATCGGAGCAGCAACCTGGCCGCCAGACGGGAAACTGATAATTCGGAGATCTTCCTGCCGGGGTTCATCCGGGTTGACGCCAGCGCGCGCTATCAAGCAACCGAGAAGATCCAATTACAGGTAAACGTGAATAACCTGCTGGACAGAACCTATATTGAACGTTCGGGGTTCGGTTTCTTGGGCGGCGGTTTCAATTTTGCTGATCCCCGCTCAGTTATCGGAACAATTCGCGTCAGCTTATAACCTGAAAGCGACAGTCGGCGTTTCGGCGTGCAAACGCAAAATCTGGCGAAATCCTCACTACGGCAATCGAAAGAGGGCTGATTATTCAGCCCTCTTTTTTTTGATCGCAGTCGCCAACGCACTTAGAAAGGTAAATGATCGGTTGCAGACGGCGCCATTGGTTTCGTTTGAGCGCCTTGGTTCTGATGGTCCGAAAATTACGTGACCTGAGCTCCCTCCCCGCGGTCCACGATATAAAGCTTGCGCATCACGCGTCAGTTGACCGTGTGGTCGCCCAAGACCGAGACAAAGACCGCCCCTTCACTGGTCGCGCCAAACGGTCGGCTCGGACGGCTCCCGTTCGCCGAGGCGCGGCCTCCGATGGGCGACTAGAGTTGGAGAACTAGAGTTCGTATAGGAAGAACCAGGTATAGGCCAAAAGGAGCGCCGGAACCGCGGTATATAGCGTCGCAAGAACGGACGCTTTTGGCGCGACCGAGAACGCCGGGAACAATGCATCGCCGTCGTTAGAAATGGCGTTCCCCATCTGAGCCGATAGCGGGATCACCCCATGCAGGTAAAGGCTCGTCGTTAAGACCTGCGGCCCGCATCCCGGTAGAAATCCGACGAGAACGCCGATGAGCGGAACGAACCAAGCATGGGCGCCGAACGCAGCGCTGAGGCTCCAACCCGTCCAATGGATGGTCAACTCAAACGCCAGAAACGCAATGATCACCCAAACTGTTACGAAACAGGTGTCGGTCGCTGTTTTCTCCCATACGCGGCCGGGCGCCGGCGCATCCGTTCGGTTGATATAACTGGCGCTTGTCGATGGATTGAGAAACCAAAGCGCTAACGAGGAGAGCGCGCCAAGGGCGCCGATGGTTATTTCAAGGCCGGGCGCGCCAAAGACCGCGTCAATGTCGATTTGAAACGCCGATAGTATCCCGACTGGCACGCCAATCATCAAAAGGGCGATCCATGGCCAATGTAGACGCCCGAAATCGAAGGGTGGCGGCGCGCGATTGAAGGCGTTCGCCTTATCGACCCGCAGAAAGTCTTTGCCGTGCAGGGTGTCCACAAGATACCCGAAAGCGGCGCCCGTTACGATGCTGAGCGCCATGATGAGAAGGCCTGTCGAAGGCTCTTTCGCAATTAACAAAAACGCCGCGTCGCCCATGGTCGCCGTCAAGACGGCGACAATCGCGCCAAAGCTCGTGCGGCCGATGCTATACTGCGTGACCACCATAATGGCGCCGCCGCACCCCGGCAGCGCGCCAAGCACGGCCGCAATTGCAATCTGATATTTGGCGTACCTACTTAGCAGCGCGGCGGTGTTAAGCTTCAACGCGCTTTCAAGCCCATGAAAAATGAGAAGCGTTAACGCCACAAAAACCGACACGGCGATATAGGCGTCGGCGAGCGTCTCCACGACGACAAGGCGGGTGTCGCGCCCCCCGAACATCGTTACCGCCAACAAACCAGCAAGTACGGCGTACCGCCCAAAGCGCGCTTTATTGCTAAGCTCCGGCGAAATAGCAGCATACTGAACGAACGTAGCAATATTCAAAGCAGCGTCTTTCTTTAAAGGCGTCGATTACCGCATTGTGAACGCACGACGACAAAAGCGACATCTGCGGTTTTTTCCAGCGGCCGTTAACGTGAAGAACCAAGGTTTCGTTCAACCGTTTAGGCCGCGCCCTTCGCAGTGTCGTCCAAATGTCAGCGGCGCGTCATTGTCAAGTGCGCGTTAGAGTGAACAGCCCCCAGCGTCTCAAGACAGATTTTGGTCGTGATGAGACAGCCGTCAAGGGCGAAAGATCTCCGCGTATTATACGGGGCCTTAGCGAACGCGCCAACCGCTATCACGCACCGCACCGCCTTTTTCACAGACGAGCCGTTGCGCCAGTCGCCTAGCGTCGCAAGCCGCCCAGTGTCACCATCCGCTTATGTCAGAACGGCGTGACCCCGCAATGAGACTGATCCATATTAGGCGCCATCGCCGCCAATATGCGATTTTCACTGGACATTCGTCCCATAATAATCTTATGTCGACTGGGGATAGCGAAGGTCTTTCACAGGCAAGCGATCGGGCGCAGTCAACTGTCCGGGCGTCATTTGGGGCTGTTTTCCCCATAGTCAGTCGACATCCCCAGACCGCTCCAATTTGGCTGCCGCATCTTTCCCGCAAAAGGATGCTGCAATGCACACTCGTCGTTAAAAGAACACGCAATGTCTGCGTCAGGTATCTTCGCCACCGCCGCTTTCAACGTCGTGCGCGCAGCGTACGGTCGTGAGACAATATGCGAGAACCAGAGCTTCGCCTTCAACGAACCACATGACTTAGATAAATGATCTTAAACAACGGGGCTTCAAGCCAATTGTTGAGGCGACGCCGATTCGCCCTTATAAAGAAGCAGAGGCACACGACGGCCTATGAAAATACCATGCCGACGCTGGGCATATTTCGAACATCTGAAAACTCCAAAGCACCGCCCGCCAGGCGCAGCCTGCGCATAACTTTTGAACTGCGACGTATTGCGCGGCCGGCCGACGATTGAGAATAAGGTCCACACCCGTGATATGATTGATGTCAACGCTCACTGTTATCGCGAGCGGAACTGAAGACCTATTTGTCCACCAACACTGATGAAAAGGAGAAAAGGCAATGAAAACGCGTGCAGCAATTGCCTGGGAGCCGAACCGGCCGCTGGAAATCGAAGAGATTGACCTCGAAGGCCCCAAAGACGGCGAGGTCTTGGTCCGCATCGTAACGACCAGCCTTTGCCATACAGATATGTTCACCCTGTCGGGCGCGGATCCGGAAGGCTTGTTCCCATGCGTTTTGGGTCATGAAGGCTGCGGCGTCGTCGAAGAGGTCGGCAAAGGCGTCACGACGGTGAAACCCGGCGACCACGTTATCCCGCTTTACGTGCCGGAAGACCCGGACTGCCCTTACATCAAGTCAGGCAAAACCAATCTCTGCCAAACCATTCGCGCAACCCAAGGCGCCGGTTTGATGCCGGATGGGACATCCCGCTTTTCCTATAAGGGCAAGCAGATCCTTCACTATATGGGCACCAGCACATTTAGTGAGTACACGGTGCTGCCCGAAATCGCGATCGCCAAGATTTCGAAAGAAGCGCCGCTGTCAAAAGCGTCCGTTATGGGCTGCGCCGTACCGACGGGAATGGGCGCTGTGCGCAACACGGCCAAAGTCGAAGAAGGCGCGACGGTTGCGGTATTCGGCTTAGGCGCCGTCGGTATGGCGGTGATCCAAGGCGCGGTGATGAACGGGGCCTCTCGGATCATCGGCATCGACACCAATCCGGAGAAATTCAAACTCGCTCAATCCCTTGGCGCGAGCGAATGCATCAACCCAAATGACCACAGCACGCCGATCCAAGAGATCCTAGTTGAAATGACGAATGGCGGCCTCGACTATACGTTCGAGTGCATCGGCAATGTTAAAGTCATGCGCGCCGCTCTTGAGGCCTGCCACAAGGGCTGGGGCGAGTGCACGATCATCGGCGTCGCCGGCGCCGGCGAAGAAATCGCGACGCGTCCGTTCCAGCTTGTCACGGGCCGGGTCTGGCGCGGAACCGCCTTTGGCGGCGTTCTCGGCCGGAGCCAATTGCCAGGCATGGTCGATGAATGGCTACGCGGCGACTTCGACGTCGATCCGTACATCACGCACAATATGACCCACGACAAAATCAACACCGCCTTTGATCTGCTCAAAGCCGGCAAGTCGATTCGCTCCGTGATCCACTACCAACCGCGCGACACGATGACGGTGAACTCGCTACCAGGTGAGATCATCCCGGAGTAAGCGCTAAGGCGCGCTCGAAATTTTTGCGCAGGCGGTTCAGCCGCCTGCGCATTTTTTTGGACGGCGCGCATTTGCGGCAAGCTGAGCTACGACGTTTAATGGAAAACGGAATAGAAAAGGGCGCGTAACACGCTATTCATCGCGCACCACATTGACGATCGCGTGATACATAGCGGCACATCATGCTAACGCGAACTGGATCGTCTAAACCCCGCCGCGGCTGTTCTAAATGATGACGTGAGAGGCGATTAAGCGCCCTGTCGCGTCGCTAACGACCATGTTATGCTGAAATGCTCGCACCACAGATGATTACGTCGTCAGCTGCGACAACGCCCCGAACATGCCCGCTCCAGTTGGACACGCCTCCAGTTCGATAAGGCTTAAGAGTAGGACCCGCCCCATGACCGGATCGCCAAGCTATGTTTTGAAACTTTCTTGCGACAACCGGCCCGGCATTGTCGCGGCCGTCTCGAGCTGCATCGCGCAAAACGGCGGCGACATCATTGAAGCGGCGCAATTTGATGACGTCCAAACCGATACGTTCCTGATGCGTATCTATTTCTCGATCGACAACGTTAAGGAGTTTGAGTTTCACCTGAAACCGATCGTCGAGAAGTTCAACATTCGAACAGAACTTGTTCCAGCCGACCAACGCGGCCGCGTGTTGATCATGGTTTCAAAAATGGACCATTGCCTTCACGATCTGCTTTATCGGTGGCGTAAAGACAGTTTGAAAATGGACCCTGTGGGGATCGTCTCAAACCACATGGACGCCAAATCGCTCGCCGATTTTTATCGCTTGCCTTACCATCACATGCCGGTCACGAAACAGAACAAGGCCGAACAGGAGGAAAAACTCCTCGAATTGATCACTAAAGAGAGCGTCGACCTCGTCGTCCTCGCTCGATACATGCAGGTGTTATCCGACGATTTATCAAATCGGCTCTACGGCAAAGTCATCAATATCCATCACTCATTCCTGCCTAGTTTTAAAGGCGCCAAGCCCTACCACCGGGCGCACGAGCGCGGCGTGAAACTTACGGGCGCGACGGCGCACTATGTAACGCCCGACCTCGACGAGAGTCCGATTATTGAGCAAGAAGTTGCACGCGTGAAACACTCCGACACACCCGACGATCTCGTCCGTATCGGTCGCGATACCGAGTCTCGAGTGCTGGCGCGCGCGGTTCGATGGCATCTCGACCATCGCGTGTTCTTAAACGGCTCGAAAACTGTGGTGTTCAATTAGCGCCGTCCGTTGACGGCGGTCGCTCTAGCGGCCTTTTTGACAATGCCCCCCCCCCCGCGGGCCAATGGTCGCGCCGGACCTCGATGCTTGGTCGAAACGGCGCGGCCTAAGCCTGGGCCTCTTGATAAATCTTTATATTAAGTCATTTTAGGGTTTGCTAAGGCATAGGTTGGACGCAGCGCCCCGACAGGGGTGAATGCGCAGCATTCCTTTGCGAAGCCTTAGCGAAAAAGGCAAATAGCGCCGTCGCTCACACAAGCAGGAAACGTTCATGGCCGCCGTTCTTAATAATTTTTTCTGTTGGACCATTGCCTCGCGGACACGATTAAAGAAAGAGATCCGAACGCGTCTTCGCCGGATTAGACTTATAGGACTTGCCGCAACAGCGACAGCAGCAGCTTTGTCGACTTCAGCGGCGGCGCAAACAGCCGCGCCGCCGCGAGAAGTTTACTTAGCGCCTGACATTCTCACCGACCAAAATGGTCGAATGATGACGCTCGAACGGGGACTGATTTTTGTCCCAGAGAACCGAAGCAATCCAGATTCCCGATCGATTCCGCTTCATTTTTTCCGAGCGCCGGCAAAAAAACCTGAACCCGACAGAGCGCCGGTCGTGTATCTGCCGGGAGGGCCAGGGTACGAGCTGGATACAACACTACCGAACGTATTCGACTTTATTGATCGTATGCGAAAAACCCGCGACGTCATCTATGTAAGCCAACGCGGCTATCCGGGCGCGTCCGGCCTAATTCCCGAACTGTGGCTTTCGACGCCGTCTGCCGCTCTCGATAAGCCAGCGTCGATGTCAAAAGCCAGCGCACAATTAGCGCGCAGTTACAAAAAAGCTTTGTCCGTATGGAACAAGGCCGGCGTCGATATGACGGGGTATGACGTTCTAAACGCTGTCGACGACGTCTACGATATACGCGCCGCTCTCGGTTACGAAAAAATCGCATTGCGTGGCTGCAGCTTTGGCTCGCAATGGAGTTTTTCCTATATTAAGCGCTGGCCGGAAACCGTCGACCGCGCCCTATTAAGCGGCGTCGAACCGCTCGATTTCGCCTATGACAGCGCAGACTGGCTCTGGGCGTCAATGGCGCGCGTCGCGGCGGAAGCAGAAGCGCAACCGGACTTCGCACCGCACATCCCGGAAGGCGGCCTTCTAGAAGTGCTAAAAGCCGTCATCAACCGTCTCGAGAAAAACCCAGTATCGGTTGACGTCGTTCATCCCGAAACCAATCAAATGGTTTCGGTTCGCCTAGGCGCTGACGATTTACGCATGGGAGCGGCTAAGAACTTTTATGCATTTGACAAGGATAACGATTTAGAGAATTTGGCATATTGGCCGAAATTTATCCTTGAACTGTATAATGGCGATTACCGCATGTTGGCCATGATGGCGCTATCTTCGAGAAGCGAAGGAAACGAAGCGCTTATCGCCCAAACCATCGATAATAGCTTGGGGATATCCACCGCACGCGACAAAAGACTGAAGGCTGAAAAAGCACGTCAATGGGTCGATCCGAATTGGTACTTTTACGCCACGCGTAACGTCGCGGGCGCACCGCCAACCGTTCCCGCTAATTTCCGGGAAGACACGCCAATCGATGTCCCCGTTCTGCTTGTCTCAGGGGATTATGATTGGTCAACGCCCATCGAGAACGCAGAACACGCCGAAGAATTTTTAATCGACGGCAAACTCATCACCGTCGGCGGCGGCACCCATTGCCCGCTCTGGAACGGCGAGCAACTGCCGGCGCAACGCCCGGACCTCACCGAAGCGATTTACCGCTTTCTCGACATGGACTTCGAGAACGGTTCAGCGGCCGACTATCTGGACACGCTTCCCGCGACCATAAACCTCGATCGCCTGCGTTACGAAACGCCCGCTACGCCCGCGCTTTACGAGCAACTGGACGGCTAAACGCGTTGGCGAGAGGCGACGACGCCCTTCAGAAGCCGGGCGATTCATAAACAGATAGTAGATTTGGAGCAGTTGATGCATTCAATGAAAAGTATGGTTATAAATAATTCTGTAAACGTATTGAGATTTATTAGTTCGCGACCGAGTTCTGGGGCGGCAAAAAATAAACAGTCTTTGCTGATCGAATCCGATTCGACTGCTCAGCGAAAACCCGCGCGCTCGTTTTTACGGCGACCAAGAGGGGATTCTCTGTTGGCGATGCTGATAGCCGCGACGATTTCAACGACGGTACAGGCAGAAGCGCCTAAGCGCGACATTTATCTGACGCCGGACATTATTACCGACGAAACGGGTCGGACCATGGCGATCGAGCGGGGGCTGATTTTCGTTCCTGAGAATCGCCGCGATCCTGACACACGTATGATCCCGCTGCACGTCTTTCGCGCGCCGGCGCTGGCCCCAGAAACCGGACGAGCGCCGTTCATATACCTCGAAGGAGGACCAGGTTATGTGTTCCTTGAGGAAAAGCCGGACAAACTTGACCTGATCAACAGCCTGCGGCAGACGCGCGACTTCGTCTATATCGGCCAACGCGGCAATACTGACGAACGCGGCCTAGTGCCGAACATGGCGTTCCGCGCGCCCTCTGCGCCGCTTGACAAGCCGGGGTCGCTAAAAGAAACCGGCCGGCGCCTCGCCGACAGCTATGAGCGTGCGCTCCGCCGTTGGAACGACGCCGGCGTCGACATGCGCGGCTACGATATGGATAACGCCGTGGATGACATTTATGAGACGCGCGCCGCGCTCGGATACGACAAGATTGTATTGTGCGGTTGCAGCTTCGGCGCACAATGGAGTTTCGCATATATTAAGCGCTGGCCGGAGACGGTCGATCGCGCGCTTCTGAGCGGCATCGAACCGCTTGATTTCACCTATGACAGCCCGGATTGGCTTTGGGCGACAGCCGCGCGCGTCGCCGAGGAGGCCGAGGCCTATAGCGCGTTCGCAGGGCGCGTTCCAGAGGGTGGGCTGATGAAGGCGCTGCAAACTGTCATCAAGCGACTTGATGAAACGCCTGTAACGGTTGACGTCAAAACTCCCAATGCTGATGATATCGTTTCAATCCGATTGAACGGCGATGATTTGCGCATAGGCGCTTTAAACATATGGGCTTTGGGGGGCTCTTTTGAGCAATCGAATCTTGCGCGATGGCCGAAGTTCGTTTTGGAGCTTTATGAAGGCGACTATCGGATGTTGGCGCTGATAGCGCTCGCGGACAGGACGCCGCAATACGACGAGCAGCTATTCATTTTAGCGATGGACAACAGTCTCGGCATATCGCCTGCACGGGATAAAAAACTAAGAGCCGACACGGCGAGCCAGTGGATTGCGCCAAACTTGTGGTACGAAGCAACTCGGAACGTCGCCGGCGCCCCGCCGGAGGTCGACGATGATTTTCGCAAAGATGCACCGATCGACCCACCGGTGCTGATGTTTTCCGGCGATTTCGATTTGTCGACACCAATTGAAAACGCACGGCATGCAGAGAAATTTCTAAACAACGGCAAACTCATCACCGTCAAGCGCGCAACCCATTGTCCCCTGTGGGACTATACCCTATTGCGCGCCCAGCGCCCGGAGGAAACCGAAGCCATCTACCGCTTTGTAGACCTTGATTTTGAGAAAACGCCGGCGTCGTCTTACTTCGAAAAGCTTCCGGCGACGATCACGCTCGATCCGCTGGAGTTTGCTTCGCCTGAAACCCCGGCGCTCTACGAGCAAATCCTCGCTCAAGCCGGTCGCTGATCACTAAAACAAAGCCGACGCTGCAGGTTTCAAACAAACCAAACGACAGCAAAATCGTGCGCCGGCGATCACCGCTAACGAACTGCGCGCGCTGGTGGACAAGCTGGCGCGCGCGCCTTCATCATATCTCGAACGACGAACCAGGCGCTGTTGCACGACGACGCCGCGTCGTGAGGAGATTGGCATGGGATCACAAGCCGTCCAACATATGGGCCTAACGGGACGCGATGACCAGACATCCCGGCTGGCCACGCTTTACGATCGGCAAAAATCGGCCAGTCGCAATGCGCCTCCACCAGGACTCGCAGAACGGCAAAAACGCCTCGATGCGCTCATCGGCGCAATCGAAAAATATGAACCTGCCCTCGCAGACGCCGTCAACGCCGACTTTGGAGCGCGGGCCGACGTCGAAACCCTCTTTTCTGATATCGCGCTTTCCATCAACGCCGCGCGCCATGCAAAAGCGCGCCTTCGTCGATGGATGCGGCCGCGCCGGGTCGCTACGCCTTTACACTTGGCGCCAGCGGGTGCGCGCCTCGAACCGCAGCCCCTCGGCGTCGTCGGCATTATCGCGCCCTGGAACTACCCCGTCAGCCTCGCCTTGTCGCCACTCGCCGGCGCCCTTGCCGCCGGCAATCGCGTTATTCTTAAGCCGAGCGAGGTGAGCGCAAAAACGAGCGCGGTCCTCGCCGACATGCTCGCCGACGCATTTGATGAAACGCTCGTCGCCGTGGTGCTCGGAGACGCCGACATAGGCGCAGCTTTTGCAGCAACGCCGTTTGACCATCTCTTATTCACCGGATCGACGCCGGTCGGCCGGCGCATCGCCCTCGCCGCAGCGGAAAACCTAACGCCCGTCACACTCGAACTCGGCGGCAAGAGCCCAGCTATCATCCACGATAGCGCGGATCTTGCCCGAGCGAGCCGATCGATCGTGCAAGGAAAATTGTTCAATGGCGGTCAAAGCTGCATCGCACCAGACTATGTACTGGCGCCGAAAGATCGCCTACCGGCGGTCATCGACGCGCTGTCAGCGACGGCGCGAACGCTGTTCCCATCAATCGACAATACGCCCGATTACACGGCGATGATCTCAAAGCGTCATTTTACAAGGCTGCAAACCCTCATCGACGAAGCAAAAGCCGCCGGCGCGCTCATCGTTGAAATCGGCGATCCTGAGATTTTAACGGCACACGGAAAACTGCCCTTTACGCTCATTATAGACCCGCCCGCCGGGCTCCAACTTCTAGAAGAAGAAATCTTCGGCCCGGTATTGCCGGTGATTGGCGTCGCCTCTACGGACGACGCCGTGGCGCATGTGAACGCGGGCGATCGACCTTTGGCGCTTTACTGGTTCGGGGAGGACACCGCAATCGGTGACGACGTCTTAACGCGCACCGTCTCAGGCACCGCCTGCATCAACGAAACGATGATCCAGTTCGCGCATCCGAACCTTCCCTTCGGCGGCGTCGGGGCCAGCGGCATGGGCGCCTATCATGGCGACGCCAGTTTCGAAACGTTTTCGCATATGAAGCCCGTGTTTCGCCAAAGTCGCCTCGCCAGGCCAGACCTTCTGCATCCGCCCTATACGGAGCGAACGCGGACGCTTATTCGTTTATTGCGACGGTTCGGATAACGACTTCGAAGAAAAGCAGCCATGACGCAATCGGCGAACGATGAAATAGATGACGCGATAAAAGATCTCGGCGCTTGGGATTATGTTATCGTCGGCGCAGGCTCGGCGGGCTCAGCCCTCGCCGCGCGGCTCAGCGAGGACGGGACATCGCGCGTATG
Organism: Pseudomonadota bacterium; assembly: GCA_039814575.1. Classification (GTDB taxonomy): domain Bacteria; phylum Pseudomonadota; class Alphaproteobacteria; order Caulobacterales; family Parvularculaceae; genus MED-G105. The sequence goes on along the minus strand of JBCCAY010000002.1, from coordinate 214,657 downwards.
TCTTTTGGAGGCGGGCCCCAAAGACACGCATCCGCTGATTTCAATACCGATGGGCTTCGCCTTTTGGCCTGATGGCGCGAAACAAAACTGGGCGTTCGACACGCTCCCCCAAAAGCACTTGAACAACCGCGTGTGTTACCAACCGCGCGGCCGCGTTCTCGGCGGCTCCAGCGCGATCAACGCCATGATTTATATTCGCGGCGTACCATCAGATTACGACGGCTGGGCACGCGACGGCGCGACAGGTTGGTCGTGGACGGATGTTTTTCCTTACTTCAAAAAGTCCGAAGGCCGCGAGGGCGGCGCCACAGACCGCCATGGCGGCTACGGGCCGCTCACTGTCAGTCCTCTTCGATACAAAAACGCGCTGTGCGATCGGTTTTTAGATGCAGCGGAAGAGCTGCAGATTCCTCTTAATGCAGACTTTAACGGCGACACCCAAGAAGGCGCCGGCTATTACGACGTTACGCAACGCGCCGGACGACGCTGTTCAGCGGCGCGGGCTTATCTCGAGCCTGCCCGTGAACGCGAAAACTTGCGGATCATTACCGACGCCCATGCGGAGCGGGTCGTTATTAAAGACAACCGTGCGACCGCCGTTGTATTGCGAACAGGCTCAGGCGCTGAACGCGCCTTGGTGCGCGCAGAAGGCGAAGTCATCCTCTCCGCCGGCGCGTTTCAATCCCCGCAGCTTCTCATGCTCTCCGGCGTCGGCCCCGCCGCGCACCTGAAAGATATGGGCGTTCGTGTCGTCAAAGATGCGCCAAATGTGGGCGGAAATCTGCAAGACCATTTGGACTACACAGCGATCTATAAAACATCCGCTCTCGGCGGGTTCGGCCTAACGCCAGGCTTTATTGCGCGCCTGCCGTTCGCCCTTTTCGCTCACTATCAAAACGGCAACGGGCCGCTCTCGTCGAATGTCGCGGAAGCCGGCGCGTTTTTGAAAACCCGGTCGGACCTCGCCGAACCGGACATCCAACTGCATTTCATCCCCGGCATCGTCGACGACCATGGCCGAAAAAAGCACTGGGGCGCGGGGTTCACCTGCCATGTATGCGTGTTGCGCCCGAAAAGCCGCGGGACAGTGCGCCTTGCCTCCCCGGATCCGCACGCACCGCCGGCAATCGATCCGAACTTTCTATCGCATCCGGACGATTTAACCGGCCTCATCGCCGGCGCGCGAGAAATGCAGCGCATCATGGCCGCACCCGCTCTGGCGGCCGTCCGGGGCGATTCTCTCTATGCGCCGATCGACGCCGATGACGAAACGCTCATCGCCGATATTCGCGCCCGGTCGGATACGATTTATCATCCTGTCGGCACATGCCGTATGGGATCAGACGACGCGGCCGTGCTCGATCCCAACTTACGGGTGAAGGGTGTTGACGCGTTACGCGTCGTCGACGCTTCCGTGATGCCGCGCCTGATTGGCGGCAATACAAATGCGCCGAGCATAATGATTGGCGAGAAGGCGGCGGATTTGATATTGGCGGCTTAATGGCGGCCTCTTTAAAAAGAGGCTAGAAAAGCTTATGCGACATTTTTGTTGTTCGCTCGCTCCTACCTAAAAACCCAATCTGAACCAAGTCTTTTCACTGAGAAAGCTGGCCGATGATCGATCGAAAAAGCGCTTTCGGCGATGTCTTGAGAAACTTTCGGTCTCTACGTGGCATGACTCAGTTAGACCTAGCCGCCCGATCGCAAACGACACAGCGCTATGTCAGCTTTCTTGAAAACGGTCGCGCTGCTCCAGGCCGGGACGTCGTCACTCGTCTCGCCGCATCGCTGGAGCTGAACGCTGAACAGAGCGCTCTGCTTTTATCTGCGGCCGGCTACGCCATAGGCTTGCCAAATACGGATATTCCCCCCGGCGTCCGCTCTGTCGTTGGGCGCGTTCTTCGTCAACAAGAACCGTTCCCCGCATTTCTCCTTGATACGGCGCAGAATATTCTGGATACTAATGAAAGCGTCGAAAAATTATTCGCTTTCGCCGAGAAAGAGGGCGGCGTCAACCTCGCCGCAGTAACCGGTCGACCCAATCTTCTTCGGTTATGCCTACACGAAGCGGGGCTCTTCCCTTTCATTGTCGACCCCGGCGCATTCATATCCGCTGTTCTTGGGCGTGTGCTGCGGGAGGCGAAAGGAGACGCAGAGGCGCTTTCCCTTGTTAGCGAAGTCTCCCACTACCCGCATATCCGGCGCATCGATTTTGAGCGCAGACCGCCGTCTGCACCGCCAATATTGGCGGAACACTACCGCATTGGCGGCACTGAGTTTGGCTTAGTCTGCCTGGTGACGAGCGTCGGCGTACCGGGCAGCGCGGAAGCCGAACGTCTTCGGATCGAGCAGTTTCTTCCCGCCGATGAAACGTCGGAGACGGTTATCCGCGACATCTGCGAAGGTTAGCATTTGAATCGCTTTTATTCCCGATTGGGAATGGCGCATTGTATCCGCTGCGTGTTTCCTTCGTCCGATTGGAAGGAGACCGCATCAATGGTCTATGAAGCCTGGAAATCTTGGATCACCGCGTTTGAAACCGCCGCAATGAACGGCCGCTGGGACGAGGCGGCAAGCCATCTCACAGAAGACTGCCTTTATGTCGTCGCGGGCGGACCTTACGCATGCGAGGTGAAAGGCCGGACCGCCATTATCAAAGGCTTCCAGCGGTCGCTTGCCGGTTTCGACCAGAAATTTGATCGGCGTGAATGGCGCGCTGGAAAAATTCGCCTCCATGAACCAAACGCCGTCACAGCCGTCGTCACCGGAACCTACACAATAGTAGGAAAGCCGCCCTTGCGGTTCGGCGTCGATGGGCAGTGGTTCTTCCGCGACGACAAGGTCTTTCTGATGGCGGACCTTTACGACCTTGGCCTCGCGGACACGGCAGACACTCTAAACTGGATGGGCGCACACAGCGACGGCATGACTCTTGACGGTTCTTACACAAGGTGAACCGTTTGAAGTATCTCACGGCCCTATTCACCGGGTAAGCACAGCACAATGCACTGGTAAAAGCGCCGATGCTAAGCCCGCAGCGTTTTTCTTTGGGTCCACTTCGGATAAGTCTGAACAACAGGTTCGGCGTGTATCTTAAGCCGACCCACATTAGTTGTCACGCTATCGGCAATTTAGCCCTCAAACACGAAATGGAATTCCCATGTGATATAGTGTCCGAACGCCGTTTGATTTAATCTCTTCTTGTATCGTGACGATACAGTCGGCAAACGGACAGTCGCTATGAAACTCATCCAACTCGCTTACCCAAGCTCTTATCGCGATCGCGTCGAACACGCGATAGAGAGCGCTCATCCGGTGGATTGGTCACGGGAAGTAGAGCCGGACAGCAATCGAGAAACCGTTCAAATCCTGCTTGAAGACGGCGAAGGGCAATCCCTGATGGACGCCGTCCAAATCATGTTCGCCAGTAAAGAACAATGGCGGCTCGTGCTCTTAGATGTGGAAGCGACCCTACCGAGAATTGAAGCGCCGCCGGTCGACGAAGAAGATACGAACGAGAAGAAGAACCGACGAAAAAAAGCCATGCGTGAAGCGCTCGTCGTCGAAGTCACAAGCAATAGTCGGCTGAATTCAGATTTTATTGTTTTAACGGTGCTTTCCGCGATCGTCGCGGCCATTGGTCTTAATGAAGACAATGTCGCCGTCGTCATCGGCGCTATGGTGATTGCCCCACTATTAGGGCCGGTCATTGGGTTTAGCCTTGGCTCAGCGCTTGGTTCAGCGGGGTTAATGATTAAAGCGTCGCGTACGGCGATCTGCGGGCTCGCCGTTGGATTTGGCACCGTTTTTCTGCTGGCGTTGTTGGTTCCGGTTAATCTTGAAAGCCAGGAACTCATCGCCCGCACTAATATCAATCCGGAAGTCGTCGCCCTTGCGCTGGCGTCAGGCGCGGCCGCGGCGCTTTCATTAACGAGCGGGGTGTCGTCGGCGCTGGTTGGCGTTATGGTCGCGGTCGCATTATTGCCGCCCTCCGCCGCTTCGGCCATTTATCTCGGCGTTGGCGATTTTAAGAACGCCCTTGCAGCAGCAATTCTCGTTTTGCTCAATGTTATCTGTGTGCTGCTGTCAGCGCAGATTGTTTTTGCTTGGAAAGGCGTGCAACCGAGACGGTGGTTGCAACAAAAAAACGCCGAAAAGTCACGCCGGATAAGCTATATTGTGTGGGCGACGCTCCTGATTGGGCTGTTCGCTCTCGGAATTTGGATTAGCAACGAAGCCGTATTCAGCGGGTAACGATCGAATGCTTCCTATGCGTTTCGCAGCGCTGAAGACGCATAAAACAGAAAGCGCGCGATCTACTCAGCTATCGTCTTCTGTAAACTGATTTTAATCGCATCGTTTGAGCAAACGATAGGAATGTGTTCGACAATATCAACCGCGCAGCCGCATGATTACCGCCACAATCAAAAACGCCGCCAACGCAGCAAGGGCGTTAAAGACGGGAAACGCTGTAACTAAACCAATCGCTTGGCAGTCGAGTAAAACCGAGCCGTCGGCCGCTTGTCGCGCATCGCACATTGTCTGCTCCGCCTTAGCCCAGCGAATCACCCATACGAGGAACACAACAGCAGCGCCAACAAGAACAAGCGCGCCGAAGGCGAGCGTTACGACAAACCGCATTCGAAAAAAAGGCGATAATAGTAGCGCCCAGACGGCGCCGATGAACGCGCCGCCGCCAAGCAAGACAATCGGTTCTAACATAACCGCAGGCATCACCTCAGGCATCACGCCTCCTTACCGTAGTGCGGTCTTGATGCTGTTAAAGATCAACGCATCATTGGCCGCACTATCAGGCCCTGTTCGTTTCTTCGCCAGATGCACCTAATCAACAATTACGCCTAATCAATTGCCATCAATCGCCATCACCTGTAGGTCGGTGAGACCATTTCCTATGACTGCACTTAGAACTTTCGCAGCTCAACCTAGGAGTTCGTCGTGTTCAGACCTCTTTTCTGCCTAGCGATGCTCGTCGCCTGCACTCCCTCCGTCGAAGCGCCGCACGCCAATGTATCGGTCACGCTGTCTCTCGATCCCAAAGCAAATGAATTGCCGGAGGGGCTCGCGGTGAGAGGCGATGAGGTGTTTCTCGGTCTAGCGATGGCCCAGAAAGTCATTCGCATCGCGGACGGCGAACAATCGGAATTTGCGACCTATCCGTCTTTGCCGCAAGGAAAAGGGTTTTTAACAGGCCTTAGCGTCGCGCCGGACGGTTCGCTGTGGGCCGGGCTTGCCTCTTATGATGAGAAGACGACGACCGGCGTCTACAAAGTCGGATCGGACGGAGGAAACGCGACGTTGTTCGCTACGGCCGAGGGTATGGTGCTTCCCAATGACATCGCCTGGATGAACGGCGGCGATGCACTCGTGTCGGATTCCGCGGCCGGCGTCATCTGGCGCATCACACCAGACGGCGAGGCCTCCGAGTGGTTCGCTGATCCAAACTTGAAAGGCGATCCCTTGGTTTGCGAGCCGGACGAATTAGGCTTCGCGATCGGCGCAAACGGTCTTGATTTCGGACCGGACGACGCCCTTTACATCGCCAATACCGACCGTGCACAGATTTTCCGAATCGACATCGAAGAAGGAAACCCCAAAACAATGACGGCGCTCAATGAAACGAATTGCGCGCTCCTTGAAGGCGCCGACGGTATCGTCGCCGGCCCGAAAGGCGTTGTCGTCGCCGTTAATCGCACCGATCAATTGAGCATCGTCAGTTATGACGGCGCAGTCAGCAGCTGGTCGGAAGACGACGCCCTCGACTTCCCCGCCTCTATCGCTCCCTACAAGGACGGGTTTTACATTTCGAACTTCGGCTTGATTACGGCATCATCCGGAACCGCGAGACCGGGCTTACTGTTTGTGAAATAAGCCTGAACGGCCGCCACCTGGACAGAAGCGCCTATGCTCGCACCATCGCGATACGGTCGAGGATCAGCGCTTCCTGATCGGCCGCCACGAACAAGCGATAACCGTCTTGCAAGACCGGCGGCGCGGCGGGGAGCGTCCAGATATGCGCGCGGGCGCCGCCTTCTTGGGGCAGTGTCTCCGCCGGCGGGCCGCCGGCCGCTTTATCGACAAAAGCGCGGCCTCGCTCTTCGGGGATCTCCATCAACCAAACCCGTCTTTGCACGAACACAAGGCGTCCGTCACGCCCCTCTTGGGTTGGCGCGTCAGTGCGCGAGAGAATAAGAAAAGGGGCGTTTTCGAACGCCGTACGCCAGACAAAACAATCCCCCGGCGTTAAATCGGGCCGTGGCAAAAGTCCCTCAAGGCCTTTGTGGTCGTCCAAGAGACGATAGCCGAACGGCTCCAAGGCCGGCCCAAGTTCCGCGAAGGCATCGCCCGGGTCCGCGAAGAACGCCGTGAGCACATCCGATAAATCGGTTCCTGACATGACACTATAACTCTCGAATACGCCCTAAGACCGATAGGCCGCGGCGCATGCGTTCAACGCTTCGTATTATACCTGCGAAACGGCCCGATAAAACACTGTTGTAACGACGACAAGAAGCGACGTCACAGCAGCGGCGGGCGTGAGCGCGTCGCCGCCGACCGGCATAAATTATCCGACGGCTTTGACGACCTTCTCCGCCGCATCTTCCAAATCGTCGGCCGGCGTGATCGCCAATCCGCTCTCGGACAAAATCTTCTTGCCGGCCTCAACGTTCGTACCTTCAAGACGCACGACTAAAGGCACTTGCAAGCCGACTTCTTTCACGGCCGCAACGACGCCTTCCGCAATCGTGTCACAGCGCATAATGCCGCCGAAAATGTTGACGAGAATGCCTTTCACGCCGGGATCGGAGGTAATGATCTTAAACGCTTCGGTTACTTTCTCTTTGCTGGCGCCGCCGCCGACATCGAGAAAGTTCGCTGGCTCCGCGCCGTATTGCTTGATAATATCCATGGTCGCCATGGCGAGCCCGGCGCCGTTGACCATGCAGCCAATATCGCCATCGAGCTTGATGTAGGAAAGATCGAACTCCGAGGCTTTCAGCTCCAGCGGATCTTCTTCGGTGACGTCGCGCAGCTCCATCACGTCGGGATGGCGGAAAAGCGCATTACCGTCGAACCCGACTTTAGCGTCGAGCACGCGGATATCGCCGCTCTTCATGACGATGAGCGGGTTAATCTCCAGCATCTCCATGTCTTTTTCCGTGAACGCCTTATAGAGCGTCCCGGCGAGCTTGCCGCATTGCTTCGCAGCCGGCCCGGAAAGCCCCAGCGCCTTGGCGACGGCGCGGCCATGGTGGGGCATCAGGCCCGTCGCCGGGTCCACATGAATGGTGTGGATTTTATCCGGCGTTTCCTCGGCGACTTCTTCGATATTCATGCCGCCCTCAGTCGAGGCGATGAAAGCGATCTGCCCCTCAGCGCGATCGACGAGCATGGAAAGATAAAGCTCGGTCTCAATATCCGCGCCGTCTTCGATATAGATCCGGTTAACTTGCTTGCCCGAATCGCCCGTCTGCTTGGTGACGAGCGTCGCGCCGAGCATTTGCTTAGCGAAATTCGCCGCTTCTGACGGCGACTTTGCGAGTCGCACGCCGCCTTTTTCGCCAGCTTCGGCTTCTTTGAAGGAGCCCTTGCCGCGGCCGCCGGCGTGGATCTGCGCCTTCACCACATAAACCGGCCCTGGCAACTCTTTGGCTTTCGCTTCGGCATTGTCGCCCGGCAGCACGACCCGGCCGTCGGCGACCGGCGCGCCATAGGATTTCAAAAGCTCTTTGGCCTGGTATTCATGAATGTTCATGGGACGATATCCTTTGCGGCGAGGCGCGCGAGGGAGGCGCTTTTCTTTTGGTTACAGCGCGCCGCACCGCCAAGCAAGCGGCGGTGTTGCGGGCGACCGGGCCGACCGCCCACGCGCCGGGCGTTTGGTTTTTCTTCACCAAAGCGCAGCGCAAGGTCTGGGCGGCGGCCCTTGCACATCGTATGTACGAAACTGATCTTAAGCGGGAGATAAGAACGCCATGACCGACGCCCCCATCGCCAAAGCGACGCCCGACATCGCCCCTCCTCAGCGCACCACAGCGCTTCAATATCTCGACAAAGCCATGGGCGAGCTAAAAGCTCTCGGTTTCACGTCCGCGGACACCGCCCCCGCCCCTGTCATCGCCCTCCTCAACCAGATTTCCGACCTTGACGAAACGCGTGTCGCCGCGATCGCCCGAACGCTCGATCAATCCTCCCACTTTAATGAGGTGGTGCGTGAGCAAGTCGCCGGCATGTCCGTCGGCGAGCGCTATGACGGGATCAACGCAGCCTTCGATTCCATCCGCGATGACGCCAAATCCCTCGTCGACCAATACGCTGACGGCAAAATCAACACGATCGAACGCATCCAAAACGTCTGGATGAAGATGACCCGCGGCGACATCGCCGAGCGCTTTGATAAAATCAAAGACCTCTATCTGGAAGTCGCCGCCGATACCCGCGACCAGGTGGAGCGCGAGATCCGTATCCTGGAAGCCTATCGCGACTTCCGCGGCGCGTTGAAACAATCCGAAGTGATGGCGCTCGAAATCCTCAAAACGGCCTCAGAAAAACTCAACGGCGCCAAAAGCGCCGTCGGCGCCGCCGTTGACAAAGTCAGCGCCTATGCCGGAGACGACGCCGCGGAACGCGCTGGCCTTGAGCTCGACCGCGACGAAGCCCTGCGCGCCCTCCAGAAAGAAGAAAAGCGCTACCAAGTCGCGAAGGATCTCTCAGACAATATCACCATCGGCTACAACACGTCGGAAGTCATCATGACCCGGCTCGTGCAAACGACGAGCGCAAAAGAGCGCGTTTACGCGCAAGCCGTGTCGTTCTTCGGCACCAACGAAACCGTGCTGACGGCGCTGACAGCGACCTTCACCGGCATGCATGGCCTGCATGAGTCGACGCAAACCCTCGAAGCCATGAAGAAGGGCATCAATGAAAGCCTGGAGACGCTGTCCGACATTGGCGGCAAAGTGCAAGAAGCGGCCGTGAAGGCTGGGTACGGACCAACCGTCTCAGCCGCCGCGGTGAAGACGCTCGTTGACTCGGTCGTGAATTACCAAGCGCGCAGCCAAGAAATCATTGCTGAAATGCGCACGCTGGCGACAGAAAACTCCAATGAAATCCGCGTCGCCGTGGAAGACGGCAAGCGACGCCTCGCCCGGCTCGTAGAAGCCGGCGCTGACGACGCCTTGAAAGCCCAATAACGCCGCTCGCGATGACGTCCGCCACATCCACCGACTTCGCTGAACCGATGACGTCGAAGGCCGTCGCTTCTGACGACGCCGCCTTTGACGATGTCATGTTAGCCATGGACGTCGTCGACACGCTGCGCCATCGTGCGGCGCTTGTCGCGCGCGAGCTTGACGGCGACGCACGCGAAGCGGCCTTAATCGACCGCCTCAAGACGATTTACGCCGCCCAAGGGATCGACGTCCCCGACCATATCCTACAAGACGGCGTCAAAGCTCTAGAAGAAAAGCGCTTCGCCTACGAACCGAATAAAGGCGGACTGCAATTCGCTCTGGCGCGGTTTTATGTGGCGCGCGACCGCTGGCTCAGGCCCGTTTCAGCGATTGTTGGGATCGCCGCATTCATAAGCGGCGTCTATCAGTTTGGGATCGCCGGTCCGGCCGCGCGGGCCGAACGGGCGGAAACGATCGCCATCACCGAAACACTGCCGACATCTCTCAAAGAAGAGCGAGACGCCGCCCTATCGCTCGCCGAGACAGACTATGCGCGGGCACGTATCGAAGCCGCCTATCGGGCCGGCGCTGACGCGCTTGAAAAAGGCGCCGCAAAAGACGCGCAGGCAGCAATTGACACCCTGTCGGCTCTGTCGAGCGTTTTGTCAGCGGCGCTGACCATTCGGATTGTTTCGCGCCCTGGCGAGGCGTCAGGTTTCTATCGTATACCGAACGATGCACCGTCAGTGCGGAACTATTATCTCGTTGTCGAAGCCGTCGACGCCGCCGGCGCGCCGCACGCATTGGAAATCCAAAGCGAAGAAGACCAAACGCGCCGACGAGCAGAAAAATGGGGCGTGAGGACACCCAAAACCGTCTTCGACCGGGTCGCGGCCGACAAGGCGGACGATCAAATCGTCCAAGACGACGTATTAGGCGAAAAACCTAAGGGCGCGCTCTTACCGCAATATTCTTTTGGTGACATCGGCGTCGGCGGGGCGGTGCTCAAATGGTGATCTTCTTGTTCGCGGAGCAAACCTTATGACGTCAGGACGCCATGCCCTACGCGACCTTGACGGCGCCATCGCGACGGCCCGCAATGATCTGAAGCGCGCAGCCGGCGCGGCAAGCGGTGATGCGTCGGCGCTTGCGGACTTGGAGGTGCGCGAAATCGCCGCCTTCGCCGAATTAGCGCGGATTCGCGTCGATCTTCTAGAAAACGGCGCAGGCGGCGCGCACGCGCTCAGCGAGACCGAAGAAAAGGTTCGCACACTGCTTGAAAGCCAAAGCGCCCATTTAGATCAATTAAAAAGCGCCGTCGAGCAAGCGGAAACCCCGCTCGACGCGCTCGAAGACAAACGACGCCAATCCGCCGAAGCGCTCGATACGGCGATTGCTGAACATGACGCGGCAGCTGAAAAGACGCGCGCCCGCCTTGAAACCGATGAGGCCTATCAAACAAAGGCCGCCGCCGTTGAAGAAGCGAACGCGATGACGGCGCGTTCAACACAAAAGCTAGAAACGGCGCGCGCTGATCGGGCGGCGAAAGGCGCGGCATACGAAGCTGACGTCCTGTTCAAATACCTCCATGACCGTCAGTATGCGACATCGGAGTATCGCGCGTTTTCCCTCTTCGCCATGCTTGACGATTGGGTCGCCGGCCTTATCGACTATCGGCGCCATCGGTTAAACTATAACCGGCTGTTAGAAATACCCGAACGGCTGGCGGAACACGTTGAACGCCTGGACGACGCCGCCGAAGCGGCCGAGCGCAGCCTTGAAGCCGCCGAACGCGACGCGCTGAAAGCTGACGGCGTTGAGACCTTGCGCGACGCCGTGGCCGCAAAACGCGCCGCCATGGACGCCATCGACGGGGAGATCGCAGGCGCGGAAAAGACCCATGCGGAAAAAACCGCCGCCCTACAAACCGCTATGGCGGGTGACGCTGGGCCGGCGAGCGAAGCCCATGCATTAATGACGTCGGCGCTCAAGGCGCTTTCGATCCCCGATTTACGCCGCATGGCGAATGAAACGGCGACCCTAGAGGATGACGCGATTGTTGAAGCGCTGATCGATATCAAACGCGAGCATATGGAACTCGAGGACGCGCAAAGCGCCGCGCGCAGTTCTCTTACACGCCGACGGGTGGCGCTTACAGATTTGGAAGACATCCGGCGGCGCTTCAAAAAAGCTCGCTTCGACAGTCGGTATTCGGAGTTTCGCAGCGACGGACTAATGGCGACGCTCTTAGCGGAGTTCGCCGCATCGGCGCTCTCCCGCGATGATTTTTGGCGACGACTTAAGAAGAGCCATCGCACGCGTCGACGCGATTGGGAAGATGATTTCGGCGGCGAGGAATGGCGCGACGTTTTCGGCCTCCCGCAAGATTGGAACGGCGGCGATTGGCGCGGCGGGCGGTCATCCAGTCGACGATATGGTAAAGGCCGTCGTCCTATCCCTCGTCGGCGTCACCGCGCCCCGCGTGTGCGATTCCCAAAAAGCTCAGGCGGCGGCGGTTTTAGAACCGGCGGTAAATTTTAGCGTGCATATAAGTGAAACGACCGCCGCGAGCCGCCCCTATGGCAGGGCCGGAGCGCTCGCAAAGGCTGCAAAAATCGTATCCAAATGCAAAATCAAGAACAGCAAAATCGCGAGATTGGCGAACGGAATCATGGCGAGCGCCCAAAGAAGCGTTTGCACGATGGACCCCGTGACGAGATAAACGACGCTGACAGATAAAAATACCGATATATAGAGGTCAAAGATCACTTGCCGCCCCCAATACAAACGGCTCATGCCGCCAATGGTGCGAAAAATGTTCTCGTGGGCGCTGCAATAAAGCGAATAAACGAGAAAGCCGACCCATACCGCGATTAAAACAAGCCGGGTAATTCCAACCATTCCATTGAATTGCAAAAGCTGCGGCGACCAATTCGTGAAAAGAGCGACGGCGACAAACGCGAAAAATACGCCCCACAACAGGTTTCTCATAGCGCACCTTCTAGAAAACTCTTAGAGCCCGATTGTAAATTCGTGCAACACCGGAGAACCTCTCGAATCAGACGTTCGTTGGCGACAAATCCATGCCGCTCAGGCTCTAAATCTAAAAGAGTAAGAGCCGGAACCGCATCGTCGCGCGGCAAACGACCGTCTGACCCTCTCGTGTTACGCTATTTCCAGAGTTTTGAATCGGGCTCTTAGCGACGCGACCGTGCTTGAATAGCGCCAAACCTTACATTGAGTAGCGCAAACGCAATCCCGAAATGCCGGCTAGTTCTCGTTAGCCGCGCCTTCTTCTTCTTCCGGCAATTCAAAAATCTGGCCCGGATAGATTAAGTCGGGATCGCGGATCTGATCGGCATTGGCTTCATAAATCACCGTATACTGAAACCCTGTGCCATAGACCCGGCGCGCAATCCGCCAGAGGCTGTTGCCCGGCTGAACAATCACTCGGCCGTCGCGCAACTCAATGTCGCCAGGCGCAGCGCGCTCAAACGGCAATTCAATGACATAAGCCGGTCGGCCCTCTTCATCGAGTTGCGTCACCCGCAAAGTATAAAGCCCCGGCGTCATCGTGGCGGAAAGCGTCCAGCGCCCGGCCGCGTCTGCGTCGGTGCGGCCCACGGGTTGCCCATTCGCCGATAAAATCACCATGCGGCCAGGTTCAGCCCGACCCGAGAAAATCACGCTGCCGCTATCGTCATAGTCAATCGTGTCGAGGGAAAGCGGCCCGAGCGCCGGATCTGGATCGCGGGGATCTTGCAGAACCTCCGTCGCGCCACCGGGCGTCGTGCGTAAAATGAGCGGCTTGTCGGATGGGCGTTCAGGCACATAAACGACGACCGTTTCTTCTGACCGCACCACAAGGCCGTCGACGGTTTTCATCTCAAGCGTTAACTCCACCGTGCCGGCGTCGAGCGGCGTTTCGGTGACGATTACCCACGCGCCGTCGCCGCCGGCCGTTTCAGTGGCCAAAGGCGCTTCATTGGCGAAGACCGTGACCTCAGCGTTTGGCGCGGCGCGCCCCGCGATGACAGCGTCGCCGGTCCGATCGATACGAACGATATCAAAGCTCGGCAAACTGGCCGTCGACGCTTCTTCGGCCGGCGCTTCATCGGCTTCCGGCTCTGTCGGCGCAACGATTTCTTCCAGCGGCTCGACAAGCTCGTACCGCTCAGCGATCTTCCAGCCGATATATCCCAAGATAATCAGTAGAATGAAAATTATTACGACGCGCATCCGGAACGCCCCTTATTCTTATGTCGGCGAGAAGCGAGAGCGACGCTTGAAACCATACCTCACGCATGCGCGAAAGACCCCCGTCGCGTTTTCGCGGCGGACGCTATCACGGACAGGAATTGGGCTCTAGAGCCAGCGTGCAGCCGAGGCTGCCCTAAAAAAGACGTCGACATCCGAGAATCTGACCCCAGTTTAAGAACGCCACAGCAAGAATGGCCGATCCTATCGGTTAACCTTATCACTAGATCGCTGCGATAAGCTGCCCTCAATGCCCCAGAATAGAGCTAAGTCCATGAAATCATTATGTGTTTATTGCGGCTCCAAATTCGGAGACGATCCCGTTTACGCGGAAGCGGCAAAAGCCCTCGGCGCGGCGACGGCCGCGCGCGGCTGGCGGCTTGTCTATGGCGGCGGCAAACTCGGGCTGATGGGCGCGGCTGCAGGCGCGGCGCGGGACGCCGGCGGCGCAGTATTCGGCGTCATTCCGAAGTTTCTCGTGGAACTTGAAGGCATTTTGGACGGCGTCGAACACAAAGTGGTCGACACCATGCACGAACGTAAAATGCTCATGTTCGAAGAAGCGGACGCCATTCTAACCCTGCCGGGCGGCATCGGCACCTTGGAAGAGGTGATAGAGACGGTTTCTTGGGCGCGCCTACAACTTCACCGGAAGCCAATCATTCTCCTCAACGCAAACGAGTACTGGACGCCGCTTAAAGCGATGTTCGATCACATCGTTGAAAAAGGCTTCGCAGACAAAGAGCTTCTGCAAGACATCCGCCTCGTGACAAATGTCGACGACGTCTTCAAAGCCGCCGAAGAGCGGATGATCAGCTCCGTCATTTAGCGGAGATTTAGGCGCGTTCACCGCGCAGGCGAGCCCGCGCTTTTTCCGCTCCGATCAACGGAAAGATCACCTGCATCTCAGGTCCGCGTGCTGCGCCCGTAAGCGCCAAACGCAAGGGCATAAAGAGCTTTTTACCCTTCGCGCCGGTCGTCTCTTTTACGGCGTTAACGAATGAACTCCAGCTCTCTTCTGTTAAAGGGCCGTCTGGTACGAGGTCCGCTGCAGCGCCAGGAACGCCGCCGTCCTCTATCACGGGGTCGATGGCACCGCTGACGACACTTACCCACTCGCCCGCATCAGCTAGCGCATTGATGTTGCCACGCACCGCATTCCACAAAGCCTCTTCAACGCCAAGGGGTGCCAGCCGGTCGGCGAGCGTTGCATAGGGCGTCTCGTGGAGGATTTTAGCGTTGAGCGAGGCCAGTTCTTCACTGTCAAAGCGCGCGGGCGCGCGGCCGGCTTTAGCGAAATCAAAGTCAGCGGCGAGTGCAGCGAGCGAGGGTTCCGGCCGCACCGGCTCAGACGTGCCAAGGCGCGCAAGAAGGCTGGCAATCGCCGCCGGTTCAAGTCCCTCCTCACGCATCGCTTCGATCGACAAACTGCCGAGGCGTTTGGAAAGCCCTTCCCCATCGGCCCCAATGAGCAAGGAATGGTGGGCGAACTGAGGAACCGCCGAGGCGCCGCCGCGAATATCAGCGAGTGCTGAGAATATCTCCACTTGCACCGCCGTATTGGTCACATGGTCTTCACCACGAATAACGTGGGAAATCTTATAATCCGCGTCGTCGACACAGCTCGGCAGCGTGTAGAGATATACGCCGTCGGCGCGAACGAGCACCGGATCGGAGACGTTCGACGTATCAACGCTCGTCTCTCCACGGATTAAATCCGTCCAGCGCACCTCGCCTTGCGAAAGCTTAAAGCGCCAATGGGGTTTGCGGCCTTCAGCCTCCAACGCTTTCACGTCAGCATCGCCCAACGCCAACGCCGCGCGATCATAAATGGGCGGCTTGCCCCGCGCGCGCTGCAACCGCCGCTTGCGATCGAGCTCCTCCGGCGTCTCGTAGCAGGGATAGAGAAGGCCACGCTCTTTCAACGCCTCAGCGACGGCATCATATTCTCCGAACCGATCGGATTGCTTAAACGTTTCATCCCAAACAAGACCAAGCCATTCAAGGTCTTGGCGGATACCGTCTTCATAGGCGGCCGTCGAGCGCTCTTGGTCCGTGTCGTCGATACGCAAGATGAAGCGGCCTGCTTGATTGCGGGCGAAGAGCCAGTTCCAAAGTGCGGCGCGGACATTGCCCACATGCAATTTACCGGTGGGCGACGGCGCGAAACGGACGGTGACGGTCATAGCATTTCCTTGAAGCGCGAAACCCGCGCGATAAACTCACTATCGTTATTCAGTGTTCGCCGCGATCGCGCCAGCCGTTTGTAATCGGATAGCGGCGGTCGCGGCCGAAATTGACTTTCGTGACCTTCGGTCCCGGCGGGGCCTGGCGACGCTTATACTCCGACACATAGAGAAGGTGTTCGATTTTACGGATCACCGCCTCGTCAAACCCATCAGCGACGATCTCACGGATCGACATTTCGCGCTCCACAATACGTTCCAAAACGCCGTCGAGCACGTCATAGGGCGGTAAACTGTCTTGGTCGGTTTGATCAGCGCGCAGTTCCGCGGACGGCGCCTTGGTGATGATGCGCTGGGGCACGACCTCGCCGTCGGGGCCTTTCATGCCATGGCCGGCGGCGGCGTTCCGCCAACGGCACAACGCGTAGGCGTCCGTTTTGTAAATGTCCTTAAGCGGATTATAGCCGCCGTTCATATCGCCATAGAGCGTCGCGTAGCCGACCGACATTTCCGACTTATTGCCCGTCGTCAGCACCATATGGCCGA
This sequence comes from Pseudomonadota bacterium, assembly GCA_039814575.1. Lineage (GTDB taxonomy): Bacteria > Pseudomonadota > Alphaproteobacteria > Caulobacterales > Parvularculaceae > MED-G105. Next base: position 198,477 of record JBCCAY010000002.1, on the reverse strand, counting down.
ACTTGTTGGAAAGCGCCATCAAGATAACACCGCGCACACGGGACTGAATATTCTCTTCGGTGGTGTCCGCGGCGCGCCCCTGAAACGCTGGCGCGAGCATCGATGAAAACGCATCCACCGCCGGTTCTATCGCGATGGTCTCATAAGAGACGCCAAGCTGGCGCGCGCAATCCGCCGCGTCGGTGAGGCTTTCTTCCGACGTATACTGCGAGGGCATCATAACGCAGCGTACGCGATCGACGCCCAACGCATCGACAGCGATGGCGGCCGTCAGCGCAGAATCAACGCCGCCGGACAAGCCAATAACGACGCCGGGAAAGCGGTTCTTCTCTATGTAATCGCGCACGCCCAAAACAACGGCGCGGTATATCTCTTCAGAGCCGTCCACCCAATCCGCCTGCGGACCGCTCTCGCAGGTAAGACGTCCCTCCTCGTCACGGCGCCATTCCGTGAGGAAGACGCCGGGCTCGAATTGTGGGGCGCGACAATCAATTTGCCCCGCTCGGTTCATCACGAACGCCGCGCCGTCAAAGACAATCTCATCTTGACCGGATAATTGATTGACGAAAATCAGCGGCAAACTCGTCGCAGTAGCGCGCGCGCTCGCCGCGTCGGTGCGTTCCGCCCGCGCCGTCTCGCGGAAGGGCGAGCCGTGCGGCGCAATAAGAAGATCTGCGCCGGCGGCCGCAAGCGCTTCGCCGGCCCCTTCGAGCCACATGTCTTCGCAGACCATTAGCCCCAACTTAACGCCGTTGAAAGCGATCGGCTTCGGATACGCCGCGCCGGGAGTGAAGCGCCGCAGTTCATCGAAAACGCCATAATTCGGCAGACGGACTTTATGGCGCTCAGCGGCGACGACGCCGTCGACCAAAAGGAATACGGCGTTGTAAGGTAAGGCCGGCGCATTATCGCCGACCCGCCAGGGCGCGCCGACGATCATTGCTGGCCCGCCGTCAGTGGTCGCTGCAGCAAGCTCTTCGACCGCCGCGGCGCACGCGCGCTGGTAAGCAGGCTTCTGGACGAGGTCTTCCGGCGGATAGCCGGAGACAACAAGCTCACAAAAGACGCATAGATCCGCGCCGGCGGCCGCGGCTTCAGCCCGCGCGGCCAGTATGCGCTTCTTGTTGCCCTCAATATCGCCCACGCGGGGCTCAATCTGGCAAATGGCGATTTTTAAAGACGCGTCCATGGGCTCTCAGATAGACCCAGCGCTGTGAGCCGGCAAGTCCGGGGATAAAGTCGCACCGACGATGGCGGCCGCTCCCCTTTTAGGAGCGCCGCTGTCGTCGGCGCGGTGTTAAGCCACGGCGGCGGCGTCGCGTTCCGCCTGCAAGCGCAGAATGTCCTTCGGCATGATGTCGAAGAACCGATCTTTTTCGCGCGCCCATTCGGACAGGAGATACTCCGCGCGGGGAGAACCGGTTTCGTCAAAATGTCGCTGGATCATCGCCCGACAGGCTTCCGCCGCCTCCGCGTCAAGGGCGCGCACCACGACGGAGTCCGGATTGACGAGTTTTTCCAACTGGCCGTCGGCGTCATAGACATAAGCCCGTCCGCCGGTCATGCCCGCCGCGAAATTGTCCCCGACGCGGCCGAGAATCGCCACCGATCCGCCGGTCATATATTCGCAGCCATTGGCGCCGCACCCTTCAATGACCGCGTCGGCGCCGGAATTACGCACGGCGAAACGCGTGCCCGCACGACCGCAAGCGAAAAGCGCGCCCGACGTCGCGCCGTAAAGGCAGGTATTGCCCACAACGGCGTCGGCTTCGACCGCGAGATCACCGGCAATGATTTGGTGCACGCGGGGGCGCACAATAATGACGCCGCCGGAAAGACCTTTGCCGACATAGTCATTGGCGTCGCCGATCAGCTCCAAGCGCAAGCCCTTCGCAGCGAAACAGCCGAGGGACTGGCCAGCGCTGCCGCGCAAGCGAACCGTCAAATGGTCCGTCGGCAAACCATCGGGCCCGTGCTGGCGAACAATCGCCGAGGACGTGCCGGCGCCGATGGAGCGCTGTGTGTTTCGTACGGCGTAAGTGAGCTGCATTTTTTCGCCGCGCTCAAAGACAGGCGCTGCATCTTTGACGATTTGGTCGTCAAGGGTCGGCTTCGGCTCCGAGCGCCCCTTACGGGTCGAACGCATCGGCCTACCACCCGCCTCAACGCGCGTCAGCATCGGGTTCAAGTCGAGATCGTCGAGGTCAGGCGCGCCGCGCGCCGCTTGATAGAGAAGATCCGAGCGACCAATAATGTCCTCGATCGATTGCACGCCGAGTGACGCCAAAATTTCCCGCACTTCTTCGGCGATGAACGACATCAGCGTCACGACATGATCAGCGGCGCCCGTGAACCGCGCCCTTAGCGCTTCGTCTTGGGTGCACACTCCGACGGGGCAAGTGTTCGAATGACATTGCCGGACCATTAGGCAACCGAGCGCCACAAGCGAAATCGTGCCGACGCCGAATTCTTCCGCGCCGAGCATGGCGCCAATGACTATGTCCCGGCCCGTGCGCATTCCGCCGTCTGTCCGCAAAGTGACTTTCTCACGGAGGTTATTGACCGTCAGCACCTGGTGAGACTCAGAGAGACCAAGCTCCCAGGGTCCGCCCGCGAACTTAATAGATGTCAAAGGCGAAGCGCCCGTGCCGCCGACATTGCCGGACACAAGAATCACGTCCGCGTCCGCTTTCGCGACGCCCGCTGCAATCGGACCGATGCCCGCGGCGGAGACGAGCTTTACGCACACTCGGGCGTCGGGATTGATATTCTTCAGATCATAGATCAGCTGGGCCAAATCTTCGATCGAATAGATGTCGTGGTGCGGCGGCGGCGAAATCAGCATAACGCCCGGCGTTGAATGGCGCATACGAGCGATGAATTCCGTCACTTTGAAGCCCGGCAATTGCCCGCCCTCGCCCGGCTTCGCCCCTTGCGCCACTTTGATTTCAATCTCGCGGCACTGGTTCAAATATTCCGCCGTCACGCCGAAACGTCCCGATGCAATCTGCTTCACCGCCGAATTGGCGTTATCGCCATTGGGGAACGGATTGTAGCGCGCCGGATCTTCGCCGCCCTCGCCGGACACGGACTTTGCGCCGATGCGATTCATGGCGATGTTAAGAACGCCGTGCGCCTCAGGCGACAACGCGCCGAGGGACATACCCGGCGTCACAAAGCGCTGACGAATCGCGTTGATTGACTCAACGCCCGCAACGTCGATCGGCGCTTTCAACGGCTTAACGCTTAAGAGATCGCGCAATTGTATCGGGTTTTTAGCCTCAAGCGCTTTTGAATATGATTTGTAAGCGTCATAGTCTTCATTGCGCACGGCCTTTTGTAAGTCGTGCACCAATGACGCCTCAAGCGCATGGCGCTCGCCCCGCCGACGATGGCGATAGAAGCCGCCGATCGGCGTCACCGCCGGACCGCCGCCGAACGCTTTGTGGTGGATTTCCGCCGTTTTACGCTCGAGATAGGGCAGACCAATGCCGGAAATGCGCGAGGGCGCGCCAGGGAAAAACTCCGTCGCCAACGCCCGCGAAATGCCAAGCGCTTCAAAATTACACCCGCCGCGATAAGAAGAAATCACTGAGATGCCGCTTTTGGCGAGGATCTTCATCAAACCGGCTTCAATCGCCGCCCGATAGTTCTGAATCAGAACACTGACGGGTTGGCCTTTTAGCGTTTCTTGGCCGTCGAAGCGGCCGCGCGCATGAGCGGCGGCAATCGACTCACAGGCTAGGTACGGATTAACCGCAGTTGCACCGACAGCAACGAGAGACGCCACATAATGCGGGTCGACGCACTCCGCAGAACGCACAAGGATCGAACAGAAAGCACGTTTTTGCTCGTCGATAAGATGCGTGTGAACACCAGCAGCGGCGAGGATCATCGGCACAGCGACACGGTCTTGGCCAATTGTCTCATCTGTTAGAATAACGTGTTGCACGTCGCGATCGGCAACGGCGGCGAGCGCCTCTTTTTTTATCCGCTCAAGCGCGGCGCGCAGCGCGTCGCCGGTGCCGGACGCTTCGCCAACCGCATAAGTGCAATCGATAACGGCGGCTTTATCGCCGACATAATCACAGAAACGTTGGCACATGCCGTTCGATAGGAACGGGCTTTCCAGCACGAAAACGTCCGTCTGCCGCTCGTCAGACGCTAGAATATTGCCGAGATTTTTGAACCGCGTTTTCAGGCTCATCACGCCCGCTTCGCGCAAGGGGTCGATCGGCGGGTTCGTCACCTGGCTGAATTTCTGGCGTAAATAATGCGAAAGCGGACGATAACCGTCCGACAACACCGCCAAAGGCGCGTCATCGCCCATGGAGCCAATCGCCTCTTTAGCGTCGACCGCCATTGGCCCTAAGACGAGATCAATTTCCTCGAGCGTATAGCCGGCAGCCGTTTGGCGTCGGATAAGGTCTTCTTCACCAAAGAGACGATCTTCCGGTCCGTTGCAAATAACGTCGTCAAGCTCAACGATGTTTTTCAGCCACTCTTCATACGGATGACGTCCGACAAGGCGGTCGAGAATCTCTTCATGGGAATAGAGTTTCAGCTCCTCGAAGTCGAACGCGATCATCCCGCCGGCTTCAAGCGCGCCGCGTTTGATGACGCTGTCGCGGTTTAAAGGACACATGCCCGTTTCAGAGCCCACAGCGAGGACGCCGTCATCAGTGATGGCGTAGCGCACCGGCCGTAATCCGTTGCGATCAAGCCCGGCGACCGCCCAACGGCCGTCATAAACCGACAAGGCCGCCGGCCCGTCCCAGGGCTCCATCACGGCGTTGCAATATTGATAGAGGGCGCGCCAGCTGTCTTTCATGACGCCGCTGCGTTTCGACCACGCTTCGGGCAGCATCAGGCTCTTCGCCATGGGGCCGGAGCGTCCGGCGCGAACAATAAGTTCAAAGACTTGGTCAAGCGCCGCTGAATCAGAAGCGCCCGGTTGCACAACCGGACGTACGTCGCCCTCGTTTTGCTGAAAGGCTTCGGACGCCATGCGGATCTCATGGCTCTTCATCCAATTGACATTGCCGCGCAGCGTGTTGATTTCGCCGTTATGGGCCACCATGCGGAACGGCTGTGCCAAGCGCCACTCAGGAAATGTGTTCGTCGAATAGCGCTGGTGGAAAATCGCCACGCGCGAGACGAAGCGGTCGTCTTTTAGATCCGGGTAGAAATCGTCAATCGCCTCGGCGAGGAACATGCCTTTGTAGATGATGTCGTCTGTCGACAAAGAACAGATGTAGAAATCCGGTATACCCGCCGAGATGGCGCGATTTTCAATCCGACGTCGAACAATATACAGAAGTCGTGCTAAATCCTCTTTCGACCGCCCATGGGGGTCATGGAAAAGAATTTGTTCAATCGCCGGCCGCGTCGCGTTGGCTTTAACGCCGAGAACAGTGGCGTCCACCGGCGTTTGTCTCCATCCGTAAAGCAGAAGGCCCTCTTTCAGGAGTTCATCCTCGACAATGGCGCGCGCGTGATCTTGAGCGGCGAAGTCGGTGCGCGGCAGAAAGATTTGACCGACGCCGATGTCGGCGCTTGTCGGCTCATGGCCGGTGCGCGCGACAAAATCGCGGAACAAATCCTGCGGCACGTTTAAGCGCACGCCCGCGCCGTCGCCGGTTTTGCCGTCAGCGTCGACAGCGCCGCGGTGCCACACCGCCTTCAGGGCATTTAGCGCCAGTTCGACAATCGTCCGACGCGGGGCGCCGTCGAGCGACAGGATAAGCCCGACGCCGCACGCGTCATGCTCGTCTTCCGGACGCCAAATCCCAGCTGCTTCCGCACGATCGCGCATCGCCCGTTGGCGGGCAAAGGAGGTCTCGGTCATTGCTTTCGTCCTTACTCGGCGGCGAGGATTTTTCGGGCTTCGTCGCCGGATCCCGATGCATCGCCCGTCGTGTCGCCGGACATGAGCCGCTGAACGATGGCGTCGGCGGCGACGCGCCCGTCACGAATGGCCCACACGACAAGAGAGGCACCGCGCACAATGTCGCCGGCGGCGTAAACGCCGGGAAGCCGCGTCTCAAGCGTCGAGGGATTAACCGCCAATGTGCCGCGGCGGGTGATTCCGAGTTCCGGCGCACCGAACATTCCCGGCAAATCTTCCGGTTCGAACCCAAGCGCTTCAATCACGAGATCCGCCTCAAGCGCGAATTCACCGCCCTCGATGGGCTCAGGCTTTTGGCGGCCGCTTGCGTCGGGCGCGCCAAGACGCATACGGACAGCTTCAACCGTGCGCCCGACGGCGCGCGGCGCCGCAAGCCACTCAAAAACGACGCCTTCTTCTTCCGCATGCCCCACTTCGCGTTGCGAGCCCGGCATGTTGGCGCGGTCGCGGCGATAAAGGCAGCGCACGGATTTAGCGCCTTGGCGCACGGCGGTGCGCACGCAGTCCATCGCCGTGTCGCCGCCGCCAATCACGACGACGTTCTTACCGTCAGCATTTAGAGAACCGTTTTCAAAGTCCGGCACGGTGTCGCCCAATCCCTTACGGTTCGACGCTGTCAGAAAATCAAGCGCAGGCGCTGACGGCGCATTGGACTCCCTCGGGCAATCGAGTACGCGCGCTTTATATACGCCGGTGGCGATCAGCAACGCATCGTGGCGCGCGCGCAATTCATCAAACGTCACGTCAACGCCGATATCGACGCCGCGCTCAAAGGCGACGCCACCCTCTTCAAGGCGCTTCACCCGGCGATTAACGATGTGCTTGTCGAGTTTGAAATTCGGAATGCCGTACACCAATAGCCCGCCGGCCCGGTCATAACGGTCATAGATGACAACTTGAAAGCCAGCGAGGCGCAGCTGCTCCGCCGCGGCGAGGCCGGCCGGTCCGGCGCCAATAATGCCGACGGTCTGGTCCCGTTCAACAGCAGGTTTGATCGGCGGCACCCATCCGTTCTCGAACGCCGTCTCGGTGATGTAGGTTTCAACCGAGCCAATGGTGACGGTGCCGTGGCCTGACTGCTCGATGACGCACGCGCCTTCGCAAAGTCGGTCTTGGGGACAAATGCGCCCGCACACTTCGGGCATATTGTTCGTCGCCGCGGAGACGGCATAGGCCTCTTCCATACGGCCTTCGGCCACAAGGCGAAGCCAATCGGGAATGTCATTGCCGAGGGGGCAATGGTCCTGGCAAAACGGCACGCCGCACTGGGAGCAACGAGAAGATTGGGTCGCAGCGGCGTCGTCGGCGAAAACTTGGTAAATCTCGTCAAAATCCGTCCGGCGCGTCGACGCGGCGCGCTTGGCCGGCGATTTTTGCTCCGTCGAGACGAATTTCAACATTTTCTCCGGCATGGGATCCCTATCGATTTTGCATCCAAAGCTAAAAACAGCGGCTTACCGGGATTTGACCCGCGCAGACCGCTAAACCGAGCGATGCGCAAGCTGATCCGCCCTGAGCAACGTTTCCACCAATAGCGCTACGTCACTCCGACCGAAACCGATCGCCAATCGAGCTATTGTCCCCGGAGCGTCATTATCTCTAGGGATTTCTTGGTTTGAGGCCATCAAGCGAGCCTCTATACCGCAGAGCAACAAATAGTCCAACGTCGTCCACGGCAGCGGCCGACAACACAATCAGTCGCGATGCGCCGGGAAAATGCCCGAAAAGGCTGCTTCGATCAATGCCTGACCGCGTCGGTGGGCCCGCGCAGAAGCAAAAGCAGCCATGGCGCGGCATTTTGCACAGATGTCATAAGAATGTTGGATGTCTCCCCATAGGACGCAATCCGGCCTAAAATCGGGACGCAAAGTGGTTTTTTCGCCGGGGGACGCCTTGGTGAACGATACCCACAGACTGGGCCCAAACACTGGGCAACAGGACTGGGCACAGGGACTGGACGCAGCGAGCTCTTACTCGGGCCAACGTTTTGGCCGCTAGATTGGAAAAGGCGCTACGACGATGCATGACGAGATAAAGACATCCCGAGGCCTAACACGCCGGACGGCGCTGACCGCGGCGCTCGCGGGCGGGGCGTCAGCCTGTACGACGCCGCGCCGCATGACGCCCTTTACGGCGCTCGACGCAAGTGATTACGGCGCCTTCCAGCACGGCGTCGCCAGCGGTGATCCAGGCCCGCGATCACTCGTGCTGTGGACACGCGTGACGCCAGCGCAATCTGGCGCCGCTGGCGTCATTGAAGCGGAATGGGAAATCGCCCGCGACGCGAACTTCACGGACGTCGCAAAAAAAGGCGTCGCGCTCACCGGGCCTTCGCGGGATTGGACGGTGAAAGTCCTCGTCGACGATCTCACTCCCGGAGCGCAATACTTCTACCGTTTCCGTTCGGGCGACGCGGTGTCGCCCACCGGCAAAACGCGCACGCTGCCGCAAGGGGCGCTAGACGCGGCGCGCTTTGCCGTCGTTTCCTGCGCCAATTACGCCTTCGGCTTCTTCAATGCGTACGACCAAATCGCCCGACGCGAGGATTTCGACGCCGTCATCCATCTCGGCGATTATTTGTACGAGTACGGACAAGATAAATATGGCGGCGACGTCGGTGCCCGGATCGGCCGCAATCATGCGCCGGCTCATGAGACCATCTCCCTCACCGACTATCGCCAGCGCCATGCGCAGTACAAAACAGATCCATCCTGCCAGGCGATGCACGCCGCACACCCAATGATCGCCATTTGGGACGATCACGAGACATCGAACAATTCCTGGAAGGACGGCGCTGAAAACCACCAAAAAGAAACCGAAGGCGATTGGAATGCGCGCCGTCGCGCGGCGCTGCAGGCCTATTATGAATGGATGCCTGTGCGCGACCCCGCGCCCGGCCGACCAGCGGAAGGCCTCTTCCGCGCCTACGCCTATGGCGACCTTTTAACGCTGACCGCGCTTGAGACGCGACTGATGGCGCGCTCGCGGCAGTTTGAATACTCCGAAGTCGTTCCCACCCTGAAAACCCAAGCCGACATCGATGCTTTCCGGGACCGCGTTTTGTGGGATGAAAGCCGCGAAATGCTTGGACAGGCGCAGCGCGACTATATGGAAACAACGCTCCGCAAAGCATCCGGCGCCAACCACCCTTGGCGGCTTATCGCCAACCAAATCATTATGACGGAAGTGATTGCGCCGGACTTGACGCCGCATGTTTCCGAGGAAGACATTCTCGAACTGGAAAAAGACTGGGACCAAGCGCGACCGTTTGTCGAATTCTCCGCCCTCGGACTGCCGGTGAACCTCGACGCATGGGACGGCTATCCCGCCGCGCGCGAGCGGTTTTACCAACTCTTGCAGGAAACCAAGAGCGAGGGCGTTATCGTCGTCACCGGCGACACGCACACCTGGTGGGCGAACGACTTGTCTAATCGAGCCGGCGACGCTATGGGCGTTGAACTTGGCGTTGCGTCCGTGACCTCGCCCTCGCCTTACCGACCGGAATTCTTAGGGGGCAAGGGGGCGGAATACGCCCTTCTGACGAACCGCGACAACAAAGCCGTTCGCTATTTGTCAGGGGAAAGCCACGGCTATATTGACCTCGCTGTCGGCCGGGAAACCGCAGAAGCGCGGTATATGGCCGTCGACACAATCGAGTCGCGCGCTTACAACGCCTATGAGCAGGCGGCGTTCACCATCGCCAAGAAAGATGGGACCGCCGCCTTCAAAGACGCCGACGGGCTCGGCTTTAAAGAGGGTTTCTTGTTCTAGACCGCTCATTGGGTCGCTTGGGGGCCTTGATATGGTCTCATGAAGTCCCAATTTCGGCGAAACCAACGCGGGGGCGCGATCGTTTGGGAGAGCGCATGGCCCCGAGACGAATGCACTTGGACGACTTTGACTTAGACGACTTTGACTTAGACGACTTTGACGGGGATCAACGCGTCATGATCGACGCTATCATCAGTGAACGCATTACGTCCGCTTCATGGCGCGGCGCTCTTTTATGGTTCGTCGCGCTGGCGGCGTTTTCCTATTGGGCGTTCAATACGAACAGCCCATGGACGGAAGCCCTCGCCGCCGGGGACGGCGTCTTGCCGGAGATGCTGCCGGGCTTTCCCCCGGTAGAACCGGCGCGCACGCTAGAAACCCTTGGGAACGGCAAGCGCGCCTATCTCCTCTGGCAGTTCGCAGACATTCCTTTTGCGACGCTCAACACGCTTCTCCTGTGGAGCCTTATCGGCTTAGGCCTGAAAGGCGCCGGCCTCGCCGCCTCGCCCTTGCGCTACGCGATGGCGGCGCCGCTCGCCTATGGCCTTGGCGAAGTCGTCGAGAACAGTTTTCTGACAGCCTTCGCGCTAGACGCCGCAGCGCCCTATGGCTGGAGCGCGCTTATTCAACAGGCCGCAACGACAGTGAAGCACACCGCCGCTTTTGGCGCCGGCGCGCTCGCCCTCGTATGCTTAGGGCTCGCAGGCGTTTTCGCGCTTTTGCGCCGTATGAAGAAAAACGCCGGCTGAGCAAAAGCTGCGACTAGAAAACCTCGAAAAGTCCCGCTGCGCCCATGCCGCCGCCGACGCACATGGTGCAAACCACATATTTCGCGCCGCGGCGTTTGCCTTCAATCAAAGCGTGGCCGACCATGCGCGCGCCCGACATGCCATAAGGGTGGCCAATCGAAATCGCGCCGCCATTGACGTTGAGGTTTTCGTCCGGAATGCCCAGCGTATCGCGGCAATACAGCACCTGCACCGCGAACGCTTCGTTCAATTCCCAAAGGCCGATATCGCCCATCTTTTTGCCGGTCTTCTCTAAAAGTTTCGGCACAGCGAAAACGGGCCCGATGCCCATTTCGTCCGGGTGCGTCCCGGCAACCGCGACACCGCGATAGGCGCCAAGCGGCTCCAGCCCGCGCTTCTCGGCTTCTTTCGCCTCCATCAACACGGCCGCCGACGCACCATCAGACAATTGCGAGGCATTGCCGGCGGTGATGACCTTGCCTTCCTTCACGACCTGACCACCTTGGAACACGGTTTTGAGGCCATTGAGGCCGTCCAGCGTCGTCTCCGGACGGTTGCCTTCGTCTTTTTCCAGCGTCACGTCGACTTCGGACTTTTCGCCGGTTTCTTTATTGACGCGCACCATGGTCGATGCGAGCGGAACGATTTCATCGTCGAATTTACCCGCCTGTTGGGCGGCGTGCGTGCGCTGCTGGGATTGCAGCGCATAGGCGTCTTGGACGTCGCGAGAAATTTTATACCGGTCCGCGACGATCTCCGCCGTTTCGATCATCGCCATATAAGTCGCCGGCAAATTCTTCAGAAGCCAGGGGTCAGGCGTGAAGAACATCTGATTCGTTTGGTTCATAGAGATCGACTCAACGCCGCCGCCCACGGCAACGTCTTGCCCGTCGGCGATGATTTGTTTCGCAGCCATGGCGATCGCCATCACGCCAGATGCACACTGACGATCGACGGACATGCCGGAAACCTCTTTCGGGAGCCCCGCGCGCAAAGCTGCTTGGCGACCTATGTTCTGAAACGCCGTGCCTTGTTGGATCGCCGCGCCGATAACGACGTCTTCAATCTCGCCCGGATCGACTTTCGCGCGGGCGACAGCGTTCTCAATCGCATGACCGGCGAGGGTCGGCGCCGGTGTGTTATTGAATGCGCCACGATAGGCTTTGCCGATCGGCGTGCGGGCGGTGGATACGATAACGGCTTCTCTCATCGGCGTTTCTCCCTATTTCATTCGTAGGCGGCAGGCTTCTATAGCCGCATTAGCGTCCGTTTTGCATTTTACCCATGAAATGCATCACGACGTCATTCGAGTTTTGGTAATAGTTGACGTCCGACGCGTCGGAAATCTTTTCCCAATGGGCGGCGATCGCTTCGGGCGTCTGGGCGTCGGGGGCGAGATAGACCCCATCCGTTTCCGCCACATAGGCGCGCGCATAGGCCCCGCCGGCGCACGAGACGATCGCCCGCGACGGCCCGTCTTCCGATACAAGATAAAGAAGCGCCGCCGTCACCGCTTCAGGCGTTAATTTTTCCAAGAGCGGTTCGGGGATGCCGATATCCTCCGTCATACGCGTGCGCGCCGACGGCGATAGTAGATTTGTATGGATATTATATTTGGCGCCTTCCAAATGCAGGGCGTTCATCAGGCCGATCATGCCGGCTTTCGCCGCGCCATAATTCGCTTGTCCGAAAATACCGTGCAGGCCTGAGGGCGAAGCGGTGAAGACGACGCGGCCATAGTTTTGTTCACGCATTTGGTTCCACACCACGTGGGTGCACAGCGCGCCGCCAATGAGATGCACGTCAATGACAAGGCGATAATCGTCGAACGACATTTTGTGAAAGGACTTGTCGCGCAAAATGCCGGCGTTGTTCACAAGAATGTCGACGCGGCCCCATTTATCCATGGCCGCTTTCACCATGTCGGCGACCTCGTCGTCCTTGGTGACATTCGCGCCGTTTGCGATCGCCGCGCCGCCGTTTTCATTGATGATGTGCGCCACCTCTTCGGCGGGTCCAAGCGAGCCCCCAGACCCGTCGCGCCCGCCGCCGAGGTCATTGACGACAAGCTTCGCGCCGCGCGCCGCTAACGCCAACGCATGGCTTTTGCCGAGCCCATTGCCCGCGCCGGTGACAATCGCAACTCTGTCGTCAAATCGGATGTCGGACATTCTCGCTCATCTCCATGAATCTAGAATTGGACGCACACGCTGCTTTTTAGAGGGCGGCCGCGGTAAAAGGATGGTCTATACGAACATCATATTGACCCACTCAGCGATTAAGGCCGGCTTTTCTTCATCTTCGATTTCGACTTTGGCGACGTAAACAAACCGCCATTGTCCGTTGGGCCGTTCTTGCGCATCTTTAAGAGTGAATGCGCCGCGAACACGCTTGCCAGCGGCGACCGGGGCCATGAACCGAACTTTCTCAAATCCGTAGTTCAAGCCCATTTTTATGCCGATCGGAACGAGCATAGCGTCCTTCGCCATCCGGGCGAGTAAGGACAGGGTTAAGAAGCCATGAGCGACGGTTCCGCCAAACGGCGTTTCTTTCGCCGCTTCCGGGTCTACATGGATAAACTGCCAATCTTCTGTAACATCAGCAAACTGATTGATGCGGGCTTGATCAACAAGAATCCAATCGGAGACTCCTGTTTCTTTTCCGACCCAACCAGGAATCTCCGTAACGGGAATATCAGGCATGGATTATCCGTTCACTCTACACGCAGAACGCACCGGCGCCTACAAATCAATACCCACGCATCCCGGCGATCTTGTCCGTATGATAGGCCGTATCGCCAAACATTTCCTGAGCGACGCGGATACGCTTGAGGTAGAGCCCTATATCATATTCGTCGGTCATGCCGATACCGCCATGCATCTGAACCGACTCAAGCGCCGCCAATTTAGCAACGGAACCGACCTTAGCTTTTGCGAGAGACGCCGTCGGGCCGGCCATTTGGAACCCATCATCGAGATCTTGCAACGCTTTCAGCACCACCGACTTCGCCAACTCCAACTCCGAATAGAGATGCGCCGCGCGGTGTTGCAGCGCCTGAAACGAACCAATCGCTTGGCCGAACTGATTGCGCTCTTTCAAGTAATCGATCGTCATCTCGAAGGCCGCTTGCGCAGCGCCGGACATTTCCGCGGCGAGACCAGCCCGTCCCGCGGTTAAGACGCCGCCGAGCACCGCCGCGCCGCCGTCAACATTGCCGATGACGTCCTCGCCCGTCACTTCAACGCCCTGAAATGACAGTCGCGCCGCACCGCGATGGTCGACCATCACGGTGCGTTCCTTTTCAAGGCCAACGGCGTCGGCCGGCACGAGGAACATCGTCAATCCGTCCGTCTCTCCGGACGCGCCAGCCGTGCGCGCCGCGACAATGATCGCGTCAGCGGCCTGACCGTCGGCGACGAAGGTCTTCTCGCCAGTTAGCTTAAACCCATTGCCGGACTTTTCCGCCGTCAACGCGGTTTTCGTCGGATCGTGCTTTACGCCCTCGTCGACGGCGAGCGCAATGACCTTTTCGCCGGCGGCGATAGCCGGCAAGTTTGCCGCTTGCTGGGCTTCAGAGCCAAACTTGCTAAGCGCCGTTGCGGCTAAAACAGCCGTTGAAAGAAACGGCGAGGCTGTCAGGGTGCGCCCCATTTCTTCTGCGACGACCCCGGCGCCCACATAGCCGAAATCCGCGCCGCCATGGGCCTCGTCGACGAGGATGCCGGCCCAGCCCATCTCCGCCATTTCACGCCAAAGATCGCGGGAGAAGCCGGTTTCATCGTCTGAGTCGCGCAAGGCGCGGAATTCCGAAACCGGCGCTTTCTCAGAGAGAAACCCCCGTGCGGACTCGCGTAACATTTCCTGTTCTTCGGTGAGGACGAGCGGCATGGCGATCCTTTCGGCGATTGTTGATGCAATTGAGAGGAACGCGGTTCAAACGAGCCGCGCTCGGCCCAATGAGCGCATTAAGCGCCCGGCAGTTGTAAGAGGTGTTTAGCGATAATGTTGAGCTGCACTTCCGACGTGCCGCCCTCAATAGAATTCGCCTTAGTGCGGAGCCAATTACGCGCCAGCTTTCCGTCTTCAGAGCGCGCGCCTTCCCATTCAAGACCGTCAGAGCCCGCCGCATCCATGAACAGTTCGAAACGGCGTTTATTAAGTTCCGTTCCATAGTATTTCATCATGGAAGCCTTCGCGCCGACGCCCTGGCCGGCTTTGGCTTCGTCTTTTAGGCGTTCCATCGTCAGCAAGAACGACCACCCGTCGACTTCCGCTTCCGCCACTTTCGCCCGCAGCAGCGGGTCATCGAGCCGGCCTTTATCGTCGAGGCCAATATGCCCAACGGCAATTTCGCCGATGCCGCGCCCGCCAAGAAGACCGCCGCCGCCGCCGCCGATCATCTCCCGCTCATGGGTGAGGAGATATTTCGCCACGTCCCAACCGCGATTGACCTCGCCGACAATCGACGAGACGCCCGGCGCATACTCTTTCGGCGCGCGCGCATCGTCAAAGAAGGTCTCACAGAACGGCGACTTGCCGGAAATGAGCTTAATCGGCTTTGTCGAAACGCCCTCCGACGCCATGTCGACGAGAATAAAGCTGATGCCGTTATGCTTCGTCGCGGACGGATCGGTCCGCACCAAAACGAAAATCCAATCGCTCTTATCAGCATAGGACGTCCAGACTTTTTGACCATTGATCTGCCAGTGATCGCTTTTGTCTTCGCATTTGCATTGTAACGACGCGAGGTCAGAGCCGGCGTTCGGTTCGGAATATCCCTGGCACCAACGGATTTCGCCGCGGGCGATCGGCGGCAAGAAATGCGCTTTTTGTTCGTGCGTGCCGTATTTTAAGAGCGCCGGCGCAAGCATCCAAATGCCGAAGCTCTCTAGGGGCGAGCGGGCTTTAATGCGTCGCATCTCAGCTTTGAGAACTTTGACTTCTTCTTTGGAGAGTCCAGCGCCGCCATACTCTTTCGGCCAGGCCGGCACGGTCCAGCCTTTAGCGGCCATGCGTTCTAGCCAAACTTTTTGCGCGTCAGAGTCAAACGTCCAGTTGCGTCCGCCCCAGCAAATAAACTCTTCACCGACCGCGCCGTCGCGCATCTCTTCAGGGCAGTTTTCTTCAAGCCAGGCCCGCGTTTCTTGGCGGAATTGTTCAAGGGCGTCCATATTTTCCTCCTTACGCGTACGTACTATCTTCGTGCAGCTCAGCGCTTAGGCCGTCCAGGCCGGCGGATGCTCCAACGCGATGGAGCGCGCGGTGCGTTTATCGATTTTTGCTGTCGCAAGCCGCGGCAAGGGCGCCGGCGCAATCCAAATGCGCTCCGGCACTTTAAACTCCGCCAAGTCAGCGGCGATGAAATCGCGCAAGGCTTTCGGATCTATGGTCACGCCCTCCTTCGGGAAGACGACCATGCCGACCCGCTCACCGAGGGCGTCATCGGGCACGGAGAACACGGTCGCTTCCGCGATGTCGCTGTGCTCATAGGCGCGCGCCTCAACTTCGAGGCAGGAAATATTCTCCCCGCCGCGGATAATGAGGTCTTTTTTGCGGTCGACAACATAAAGGAACCCTTCAGCATCGACCCTGCCGAGATCGCCGGTGCGGAACCATCCGTCCGACGTGAGGGCCGCAGCCGTCTCTTCGGGCATGTTCAAATAACCGCGGAATACGATTGGTCCGCGCAACAAAACTTCGCCAACCTCGCCCACAGGCGCCGCTTCGCCGTTATCCAGCTCGATTTTGAGATCGATCAAAGGCGGCGTCGGACGGCCCGTGGAATCCGGGCGTTTGAAATAGTCGTCCATGGAGTTGATGCAGCCTGCGGCGTTGGTTTCCGTCAGACCATAACCGGCCGTGAGATTGGTGTTCGCAAAACGCTCCCGCAGCATCTTCACATGGGCGGGGGGCCGTTTGGCGCCGCCCGCGTTCAGATCGAGCAGCGACGGCATCTCGCGATCGCCAGCCGCCATCATAATATCGAAGGACTGGCTCGGCACGCCCACGAAATTCGTGATCTTATGCTTATTGATCATCTCGACGGCTTCATCGGGGTCCCAACGAAACATCATCGCCATCCGTCGGCCGACATAATACGACAACATGAAATTCGAGTGGCTGCCCGTTACATGAAACAGCGGGATCCCCATGAGAATGCCGGGGTTATCGCCTAATAGCGACACACCACCCCGCGCTTCGGCGAGCGCTGTCATCAAAAACGCCCAAGAGACGATCGCGGAAACCGCGCTGCGATGGGTGAGGATGACGCCTTTCGGCCGGCCCGTAGACCCCGACGTATAGAGAATGCAAAAATCCGCATCGGGATCGGTTTCAGCATAAGGCGGGTTCGGCGCGCCGGCCGCCAACACGTCGTCGAAATGCGCGTCCGCGCCCTCGCCGACGTCGCGCGCGAGAATGAGCGTCAGGCCCATTTCTTCCCGCACCGGCTTCAAACGCTCCAGGCGTTTTCCGTCGACAAAAACGATCTGCGCCTCGCAGTCTTTCAGGGCGAAGGCGAGCTCCTCGGTTTTCCACCAGGCGTTCAAGGGCGCAACGACGCCGCCGAGCGCAATGACGCCCATATAAGCAAAGCACCATTCAGGATAATTGCGCATGGCGATGGCGACGCGATCGCCCGGCTTGACGCCATAGTCTTTTTTCAAGGTATCCGCGATTTGCAAGGCGCGCCGCCAAGTCTCTTCGAAGGAGTACGCTTCATCCTCATAGAGAATAAAGTCGCGGTCGCGATGGGCGGCGCCTTTTTCGAAGAGACTGACGAGGCTCGCGGGCGCATTTTCAAAAACGCGGTAGGTGTTGCCGCGGACTTCCGCCTCGCCGACTTTATATTGGGGATCTTGGGTGACGAGGCGCATGACCGCGCCGGCGATTTTCGCGAAATCAACGGGTTCAGCGTGCGTCACGGGGAGGACTACCCTTTCATTGGAGGGCCGGAGAACGGCCGGCTGAGAAGAACGATTAATACAATTTTTAGGGCGCCCCGCGCCGGTGTAAACCAAGGGATGCAGTTAACGGCCCTCGAACTGGCGCGGCGGGCGCAAAGACATATCCAGCCACCGCTTGCGCTTCGCCGATCGGAAGCTATGGTGCGGCGCTTCATCACCAACAAAACCATCGGCGGGCGCTTATGTCAGCTCGCCCACCCAACGGCGTCGTCCCACACGATCGGTGGATTAAAGGCGACCGCACCATACGAAAGAGGCCTTCCCATGGCGCACGCATCCGCCCTTATCAACGCCATGGTCGGCGCCGCCCGCAAGGCCGCGCGCGGCCTCGCCCGGGATTTCGGCGAAGTCGAAGCCCTGCAAGTTTCCAAGAAGGGCGCAGCGGATTTCGTCACCGCCGCCGACCTCAAGGCCGAGCAAACCCTATTTGAAGAGCTCTCCCGCGCGCGCCCGAAATATGGCTTCGTCATGGAGGAACGCGGCGAGATCGAGGGCAGCGACAATTCGAACCGCTGGCTCGTCGACCCGCTCGACGGGACGTCGAACTTCATGCACGGCCTGCCCCAATTCGCTGTGTCGATTTGCCTGGAACGCGATCGCCAACCCTATGCCGGCGTGATCTACAACCCGGCGGCGGATGAGCTCTTCTGGGCGGAAAAAGGCGAAGGCGCCTGGCTCAATGATCGCCGGCTTCGGGTTTCCGCCCGCCGCGACCTGCAAGAATGCCTCTTCGCAACGGGGCTCCCCTTCAAGGGCCGCCCAGGCCGCGAGCAAGCGCTTCGCGAAACGGAGCGGGTCTTAAGCGAAACCGCCGGCGTTCGACGGTTCGGCTCCGCGGCGCTCGATCTTGCCTTTGTCGCGGCCGGACGCTTCGACGCCTATTGGGAGCGCGGGCTCAATTCTTGGGACATTGGCGCGGGGCTCGTCATCGTGCGCGAAGCCGGCGGCGTCGTCTCTGATCTCGACGGCGGCGATAAGCCGCTTCACGCGCCGTCCGTTTTAGCGGCGAATGCCGAGATTTCGGATAAGGCACGTGTACTGATTAACGGGTGATCAGCAACTGCCGTCGATAGTCGGCTGGGATAGCAAAGACTGCTCGTTGGCCTTTGTCGACCGCTAACTAAATTCCTCGAATGACTTGTTAGCACGCATTTCAAGCGCGTCCCGCGCAAGGCGCGCCCGTCAAGGCGTCCCCATCAAAGCGTCCCGGAGTGAATCGTTCTATCGATTGCGATTGTTTCATGATAACGCCGTGTTTCTGTCGAGGTTCGGACAATTTGCGATGTCAGTTGGGGTCAGCTTGCAAAGAAACACCTCATGCGCATTTTAATTGTAAACCCACCGCACCCGGCCATTGGAAGCCGAATACCCGACGATCATCTGCCTCCTTTAGGCCTACTATGCATAGGCGGCCCTCTGATTGATGACGGACACGATGTATCATTATTTGACGCCGAGTTTGGCCCTGCGACATTGCCCGAGATAACAAAGGCTATCTCAAAGCACCGGCCGCACCTGCTTCTAATTGGCCATTCAGGTTCGACATCAGCTCATCCTATCGCCATCGAGATAGCAAAAGCGGCAAAGCAGAGCGTTCCGGGGTTACAGGTAATTTACGGTGGAGTTTTCCCAACGTACCACTGGGAAGACATTCTAAATGACAATCCTGAGTTTGATTACATTGTTCGTGGCGAGGGCGAAGAAACATGCCGTCAATTGGTGCGGGCCTTGTCGCAAAATGAAAGTTCGGCCGATGTAGCAGGAATAGCCTTTCGCCAAGACGGCAAGTCTTTGGCGACAAAAGCGCGAGAAATGATCGCCGACCTCGACGCCTATAGAATTGCCTGGGAATTGATTGATTACGCTCAGTACTCTTATTGGGGCGGCAAACGTGCTGTGGTCGTTCAGTTTTCGAGAGGGTGCCCCCACCCTTGTAATTACTGCGGACAAAGAGGGTTTTGGACAAAATGGAGACATCGAAACCCTGAGCGCTTTGCTGCCGAAATTGCACGCTTGCATCGCGAACACGGTGTTGAAGTCTTCAACCTTGCAGATGAAAACCCAACCTCTTCAAAGAAGATGTGGAAGCGCTTTCTGGAAGCGCTCATTTCCGAGAATGTCGATGTCACTCTTGTCGGATCGACACGGGCAGATGACATCGTCAGAGACCGTGAACACTTACATCTATACAAAAAAGCCGGAGTCGAACGCTTCTTGATGGGTATGGAAAATACTGACGAGGCGGTTTTGAAGAAAATCAGGAAGGGCGGCTCAACGACGACCGATCGCGAAGCGATTAAGCTGATGCGCCAGCATAACATGCTCTCGATGGCGACTTGGGTCGTTGGTTTCGAAGAAGAAGAAGATTCAGACTATTGGCGGGTTTTGCGCCAGCTCATTTCCTATGATCCAGATCAAATTCAATCAGTTTATGTAACGCCGCATCGCTGGACGCCATTCTTTTCGCAAGCAGCGCACCGAGAGGTGATTCAAGGTGATCAATCCAAATGGGATTACAAGCACCAGGTTTTAGCGACTCGGCATGTCCCGCCATGGCGTGTCTTTTTATGGGTGAAGTTCATTGAATTTGTTGTTCAATCGCGTCCAAAAGCTCTGTGGAGATTGTTGACGTTGAAAGACCCAAAAATTCGTCACGCACAGCGTTGGTACTATCAGATGGGTCGCCGTGTCTGGTTTCATGAAGTGTTTGGGTTCTTGTTTCGTGAAAGAAGATGGAAGTCCGGGCCGTCCGTAAAAGAGTATTGGGGCGACACGCTGGAACAATTCGAAGAAGCTCTGTCTCGAAAAACCGCGGGCCGCAGAATTACACTGCCGATAGGGTCTACCCCCCAAACAACTCAAAAGCCCCTAGCGCAAACAAAGCCGCACTAAGAACGAATAGGCCCATTGTCACAACAAATCGCGCTCCGAACGCCCCAGACTTAGGCGCAATCTGAATATCGGAATGACCTTTTGCTCGAAGCGCCGTCTCGATGGCTTCAAGCGCATTTTCATAGCGCTTCTCTAGCTTTCTAAGGCGATCAACGACAAACCCCATCAAACCACAAATTGCTGCAAAGATGAAAATCGCCGCAGCGTATGGAACGATCGCCATATCACGAAAAACCGCGACGGCTCCCAGAACAAGGGCAAAAAGAAAGGCGATTGATTGCCAGTAAAGCCGGCTGAAATGCAGCATCTGATCAGAAAGAACTTTGTATTGAACTAGAAGAGGATCGTTCATTTTTTGCCTCCGCCGAACACACTGATCGTCGACAACTCCGCAAATCTATCTATTGTAAATGTCTGTAGTTTGTGACGCTGGTCGTTATCTTAAGCATAAATGTGTCCATTTCTGGGGGGAATAACGACCAGCTTAAAACGATGAAGAACCGTCCAGGTTCGAGCCAACACATGTCCACTCTACCGACACTCATACCGCCGATGACGCCGCCGGCCTTCCGTATCGCCCATATCGTCAAGGAGGACGGCATTTAGTCCTTCATCAGCGCATTGCGCCGCGGCATCGGCGTCGGCCGTCGCGCCGCCGCCTTCATCATAATCAATTTCGATAATACGCGGTCCATCCGCACCGTTTGCACACGCCGTAAAGAGGGCGGCGGCGATGACAACACCTACAGCCGGCCACGACACGGCGCCCCGTCCTGAAATCTTTTCTGTTCTGATCATTGCGCCGATCTCCTCCTAGAAGAGAATAAACACTGATCCGAGGCGCTCAAAAACGTCGGAGGGTCAGATATAAGCATATTCTGTCATCCCAAAACAATTTTGACGCCCCTATCGTCATTAGAGATGTCGGGCGCCGGCAATTAGCCGCCAACGAGTCACGGTTCCTTTGTTGTGATCGCGTCAAACGCATTCGCAAAGGTAGATTGTTCCCACAAGATCACATGCTGCTATTATGTGGCAATTCGAGCGGTTGCAGATTTAGAGTGGCTTCTTCGGCTTAATCGCCGCAATTGATGGGCGAAGTCATTTTACAATGGGCGCACTTGAGCGAAAACTCTTTGACCAATAGTCCAATTTCTACATTTCAGGTTATCCCTGCCGTGTAAGGTCCGCCGCCAGAGACATACACAACGTGTTCGTTCGCCGGTAGCTGAAAAGCGTTGCGTCGATAGAGTATTGAAGCACGGATTTTCGGGTGCAAACGAAGTCAATCAAGTTGTTCTGCATGTCCACTAAAAGTGCGCTGCACAAATTAAAATTTGAACGTCGATAACCTACGAACGCGCGGGGAATCGGAAGGGTCTTCGTAAACTACTAAGGCCGATCGCAGAGCTTTTGAGCGAAACAGGCATTTCTTGGTTGCTTGATCGAGTCTCCTAACCTGATGCAAGATGAAAAGCATTTCTACGATGATGTTTAGTGAACAAAGCCTCCTGTTTTTTCTAAATTGGCGTTTCTTTCGTGTAAGTTCGGTTGCATTCATCATAACGCTTTTGACAACCGCGGGCTGTTCACAATCGAACGGCAGACAAAACGGTCCGTCATCGAACGATGGCGAACCCAGCCTACAACGTGTTTCCTTTAACGACGACGTACGGCCAATATACTCAATCAGTATTGTGTTTCATGCCATGGCGGCGTTCGCCAAAAGAGCGGCGTCTCGTTCATCTACCGCGAACAAGCTCTAGGGAAAGGCGATTCCGGACATCCAACGATTGTGCCGGGCGACCCAGACGCATCGGCGCCGATCGCACGCCTCAAAACCGACGATGACGAAGAGCGAATGCCTTATAAAGCGACTCCTTTGAACGAAGCGCAAATCAACGTCTTAGAGACATGGATCGCGCAAGGCGCCGAATGGGAGCCGCATTGGGCGTTTGTTCGCCCACAACGCGAAAGAATTGCACAGGCGGATGTCAACGCGGAAGACGATTGGATGCGCAATCCGATTGACAGTTTCGTATTGGCGCGGCTTGAAGACGCCGGTTTAAGCCCTTCACCACCGGCCGCTAAAGCGGAATTGCTGCGCAGGGCTTCGCTTGATTTAACAGGCATCGCGCCGAGCGTAGAAGAATTGGAGGCGTTCCTGTCCGATGCTGCGCCGGACGCTTATGAACGCCATCGACCGCTTTCTCGCGTCTCCGCGGTTCGGCGAACGTTGGGCAAGCGTGTGGCTCGACGCGGCGCGGTATGCGGACAGTAAGGGCTATGACTACGATCGCATCCGGCACTCATGGCCGTATCGCGATTGGGTGGTTTCGGTGTTTAATGAAAATCTTCCCTATAGCGCTTTTGTGCAGAAGCAGCTCGCCGGCGATCTGCGTCCCAACCGTTCAATGGACGATTTGATCGCTACGTCTTTCTTGCGTCAAAACCGAACCAATGACGAAGCCGGCGCCGATGACGAGCAGTTCCGCATGGAAGCGACGATGGACCGAAATGCACTGGTTTGGTCAGTGATTAACGGCCTCACGATGAATTGCGTACAGTGCCACTCGCACCCCTACGATCCCATTCGTAACGAAGAGTACTACACGTCTCTCGCCTTCTTCAATAATTCGGCCGATCACGACCTCACGCAGGATGTTCCAGTGCTGCATGTACCGATCGATAATACGTATCGAGATGAAGTCTGGCGGTTGAACACGCAGGTCGAGCAATTAAGAGCCGAAATCGTCGACGAGGGGCTCGCCTTTGTTCGATCGCTTCCCGATTGGACCCCCGCCTTCATTAGAGAAGCGAAAGCAAAGGGCTTTGCGGGCGAATCTGCTCTCGCCGGCAGCGATGCGGCCGGGTACGCAGAAACGCCGGAGTTCGAGTTCAATGACGGCGAAACAACCGCCACGGTCTCCAGCTCGTCATCATGGATTTATGAATTTGATATCGAGATATCAGACGAGCCGGTTTCGGCCATACGCTTTGACGTCATTCCGCTTGATGAGGCGAAGGCGATTCATACGCCTGAGGAAGGCTTTATCGTGCGGGAAATCGACGCGCGTTTCGTATCGCCTAACGGCGACGAAGGCGAGCGTTTGGCTTTCCACTATTTCATTCCTGACGCTGAGGAAAATATCGCGCCAAACCGCGGTCCTTCTGATAACGTGATGGCGCCTTACCCTTCAGTGCCACGGGAACGCGAATATGACCTCAATTACGCGCCCATGCGTTTACTTGGGTCCGGCGCGTTCGTCTCAGTTCTTAAACTACGCAGTCGCCGTTGGACGGTCGGTATCTTAAGCGAACAACAAACGCCACCGGCCGGCAGTCGGCTTCGGGTTCGCATTATCCACGACGCGACCGTAAGTAGCCGCTCAGCGATGATCCGCCGACTTCGCGTGCAAACCCATTCCTCGCCCAAATGGTTGGCGTTTGACGCGGCGGGCGACGTATCTGCGAAATATACGGCGCTGCGCGATGCCGAGGCCGCCCTTGACGCGCTTCCTACCCAAGCGCTTCCGGTCATGGCGGATATGCGCGACAGCATGCGTCGCGACACGCTGGCCTTCAACCGCGGCAACTGGCTGACGAAAGTCGGAGAAGCGCTGACGCCGACGCCGCCCAACCTCTTCCCGGCGTTTAGCCCATCGGGAGAACCGGATCGATTGGATTTGGCGGAGTGGTTCTTTGATCCCGCCCAACCGTTAACGGCGCGCGTCGCCGTGAACCGCATATGGGGTCAGCTCTTTGGCTTCGGCATTGTTCGGTCTCAGGAGGATTTCGGTAGTGTCGGTGAAGAACCGACGCATCCCGCGCTCTTGGATTGGTTGGCCTTGCATTTCCAAGATGATTTGAACTGGGACACGAAGGCGCTCATGCGGACCATCGTCACCAGCGCCGCCTATAAACAGTCTTCCCGCGCCACCGACCTCAAAATAGAAATCGATCCGGACAACCGACTATTGTCTCGCGGACCGCGCCAACGCCTGTCTGCCGAAATGGTGCGCGACCAAGCGCTCTTCGCCGCCGGACTTTTGAATGAGAAAATGGGCGGTGAGCCGGTGGAGCCTCCTATCATTGCGCGCGGCGACATTGTCGGTTCCGAGGAAGCGACATTTCAACCGGCCGAGGGCGCCGAGCGCTATCGACGCGCCATCTATACCGGCATCAAACGTACAGCGATTTATCCGAGCCTTCTTATTTTCGATATGAAGCAACGCGATATGTCATCGGCGCGTCGCAACACCACCAACACGCCTTCGCAAGCGCTCGTCACATTGAATGAAGATATTCAAGTCGAGGCTGCGCGCGCGCTCGGTCGCCGAATGTGCGCCGAAGCGAGCGTGACTGACGTGACTGACATAACTGACCTCACTGGGGCGTCCCAACAAACGCCAAAAGCAATCGATGAAACATTCGCCGCTTGCGTCAACCACGGCGCCAAAATTGTTCTTTCAAGGACACTGACGGCGGATGAAATGCTCGCGTTTTCTAGTTTGTATAAGAAATTATTGTCGCAAGATACGTCAGTGAACGACGGCAGACGCGCCGATTCAGCGGCGGCGACGGAAGAGCGCTGGAGTTTGATCGCCTCCGCTCTTCTTAATCTTGACGCCGCGCTGACGAGGTAGTGGCATGACGCACAAGGATCACCATCCAATCGCTCATTATCATCATGAACCGGCCTCTGAAGAAGAAAGCGGCGCCACGTCAGTTTCGCGGCGTGATATTCTCAGCATGTGCACTGGTTTGACGGCGGCGTTCGCAGCGGCGTGTTCGCCCACATTGGCGGGCTCGTCCGGCGTCGACGCGGCGGGACGACCGATATTGGACTTATCTCGTCCGCCGACGCGTCCTTTGTCGCCCTTGCCGCCGCAAATGGCGCCCAAGGCGCGCCGGGTTATCCACTTTCACATGGGCGGCGGGCTTAGCCACCTTGACCTTTTTGACTACAAGCCGGAGCTCAAACGGCTCGACGGCAAAACGGCGTCCGCATCGCTGCTTAAAGGAAAGCAATTCCCCTTCTTAACCGGCGAACCGACATTGCTGGGGCCGATTTATCCATTTCACCAGACCGGCGAAAGCGGCGCATGGATTTCGGACCGGATGCCGTTTCTCGAAGAACACATTGACGATATCTGCTTCATCAAGTCGATGCGTACCACGCAGTTCAATCACGCGCCAGCTATTCTGCTCAATCACTCAGGGGACGCACGACCCGGTTATCCGTCGCTCGGCGCCTGGATTAATTACACGCTTGGCTCGGTAAATCAAAACCTCCCAGGCTTCATTCAGCTCAACGGGCCTTATCTCGCGTCCGACCTGCCGCCGGAGAGCTTGCTATGGGGTTCCGGCTTTTTGCCAAGCGCCTATCAAGGAATGGTCTGCCAGGCGCGCGGTGAGCCGATTATGTTCCTCGACAACCCTCCCGGCGTTTAACGCAAAGAGCGACGCGCTGTGCTTGATGCGATTGCATCCATCAATCAGAAAACGCTTGATGAGTTTAAAGACCCGGAAACGCTGACCCGAAGCGCGCAATTCGAGATGGCGTATCGGATGCAGGCTGAGGCGCCTGAAGCGATGGACGTCTCCGATGAGCCGCAATGGGTGCTCGACATGTATGGCGCAGAACCCGGACGCGGCGATTTCGCTATGAATTGTTTATTATCGCGACGCCTTGCTGAACGCGGCGTTCGGTTCACGCAGCACTTTCAATGGGGGTGGGACCATCACGGAACCGCAGACTTTGAAGCGCTGAATGACGGTTTCATCACAATGTGTCGATTGGTCGACCAACCCATCGCCGCATTGATTAAAGACCTTAAAATGCGCGGCCTGCTCGACGAAACGCTTATTGTCTTCACGACGGAATTCGGCCGTACATCAATGAAACAAAAAGAATTCGGGCCACGCGCGCAATGGATTGGGCGCGATCACAATCCTGGCGGTTTTACAATTTGGTTGGCCGGCGGCGGCGTAAAAGGCGGTATGTCCTATGGCGAAACCGACGATATCGGCCTCGACGCGGCGGTTAACCCCGTTGAGGTTCGTGATCTGCACGCCACCATTCTTCATTTGATGGGCTTCGACTCCCATCGATTGACCTTCCGTTATCAGGGGCTCGACCAAAAACTTACGGGCGTTAAACCAACCAGCGTACTGCATGACATTATCGCTTAAACTGACGCCAAATGACCGCCGCTAAGCCAATGAACCATTCGTCCAAAGAGAAAAATTCGATTGAACTTATTCCAGCCGGCGCAAGCGGACGGCAAACGTTTTGGTTTGCTAGTTTGCTAGCGGCTTTCGCGCCGCTCGTGCTTGTGCTATTGACGCGTCCGGACGGCGCTGCTGAAAGCGCTTGGCTTTCTTTTTTGGGTAATTTTCACCCGATCGCCGTTCACTTTCCCATTGCTTTAGTCGTTGTTATACCGATCATCGAGCTTATTGCGCGGCGCAATCGATCAGCATCGCTTCGGGCGTCGATCCCGATTTTATGGGGCGTCGCGCTTGCCGGCGCCCTGTTGGCGCCGCTTTTGGGCTGGGGCCTCGCTGCAACTGGCGCGTCGGGGCCGCTCGTGAGCCAGCATATGTGGGCCGGCGCGTTCGTCGCCCCCGCCTGTTTTGTTCGTTTGCACTTATCGTGAACATCGTATGCGGAAAATAATCTGCAAGCGATTACGTACTTCGCGGCGATCGCCGTCACGCTGGTGGTCGTCGGTTTCACTGGCTATCGCGGCGGTCAGATCACCCACGGCAAAAGCCACTTAGTTGCATCAATCCCCCCGCCATTCGATCAATGGATCGCGTCAAGCGATGACATGGCCGTCGCCGCAGCGCCAACGCCGGATGACGGGTATTTTTCCTTTGCTGTCGCGCCGATCCTGCAAGACCGTTGCGTGAGTTGCCATGGCGCGAACAAACAGAAGGGAAAACTTCGCCTCGATTCGTTCGCCGCGCTTATGCAAGGCGGCACGTCAGGGGCCGTCGTCATCGCCGGCGAGACTGACAGCGAGTTGATCCACCGGGTCACGCTACCGCCCTCGCACGACGATTTCATGCCGACGGGTAAAGCGCCCTTATCAGATCTGCAGATTGCAACACTGCGTGATTGGATTGAGGCTGGCGCGCCGGAAATGGCCGCGCCGCCGGCCGAGCTGGTGCACGCCCTTCAACCATCGGGGCTTACTGCAAACGACGACGATGCGCACGAAGCGTCCTCGTCACATGAAGAACTTTCGCATCAAGAACTGGCGCATAAAGAACTGGACCCGGCTGTCGTGGCGGAGCAGCGCGCGCCGCTTTTATCCGCCGTGCTGGATTTGCAAGAGCAATATCCTGGTTTGATTGAATACGAGTCACGCTCAAGCGCAGACCTTATTCTGCATGCGTCGGTCATGCGTGAAAAATTCGACGACGCCTTTTTCCGGCAAATGGCGCCGCTCTTTGACAGGATCGTCGTTGCTGAACTTTCCCGCACCGCCGTAACGGACGCGTCCGGAGCGCTTTTTCAAAAGATGCCCCGTTTAAAAGTGCTACGATTAGCGCAAACGGATGTTTCCGACGCATTTTTGGAGGACTTGGCTACCCATGAGAGTTTATCCGTGTTGAACCTTTTCGGCACGGCGGTGTCGATTGATGGGCTTATGGCGCTCTCTAATCTGTCAGGCCTCACCAAAGTCTACGCGGCGGAAACCCCCGCAGCTGCAGCGATGGAAGAAAATGACGGACTAGCGCCGAACCTAGAGAATATTCTGTCTTTGTAAGGCCAAAAACACGGTAAGTCGGAAGACATGCTCTCGAACGCCTAGACCTTCGAGTGGCGCTCATCCAACGGCTTTAAAGCACGTCCGACATTCGCGCGATCGGTCGAAACCGCGTGCTTGAGTACGTTCACCACACAAAAACGCGCCCCCGTCTGAAAGAGACGAAGGCGCGATGCGAAGGGATGCGCTCCCACTGATCAACGCTTCATGTAACTTGCTTTTGCGTTAATCGGTGCGCGTTTTAAGCGGCGGATTGACCGTCTACGACTTTCAAGCCGCCTTCGCCGCCATTTATCGCGATTTTCCGGGGCTTCTTCGCTTCAGGAATTTCGCGCTTCAAGCCGATATTCAAAAGGCCGTTTTCTAATGTCGCCGCTTCGATTTTCACGTGATCCGCGAGTTGGAAGCGCCGCTCAAAAGAGCGTCCGGCGATGCCTTGGTGCAGGAATGTGCGGCCGGTTTCAGGTTCGCGGCGCACGCCAGCAACTTTGAGAACGTTCTCTCGCACTTCTATTTCTAAATCGCCTTCAGCGAAGCCGGCGACGGCGAGCGTGATTTGGTAGCTGTCCTCGTCAAGGCGTTCTATATTGTAGGGGGGATAGCCGCCTGCATCGATTTTACCGACGTTCTCCAAGAGGTCGAACATCCGGTCAAAACCAACGGTGTTCCGGTAAAGCGGGGTAAGGTCGTAGTTACGCATGGGATATATCCTTCTTTGCTAAGCAAGGGTTAATCATCTCGGCCGCCGCCCCGTCGCCGCTGCTCCGCGCGCGATGGGATAGGTCCGAGCCGGGAGCCGTATTGGCCTCCCGCAATAGACATGGTCGCCAAAATCAGGGATTCAAGGTTTTGAAGACAAAAACCGGAACGTGGTAGGCCCTGATGCGGCGAGTTTTTCAGCTTTTGGCGTTTTGCAGCGCAGCAGCGGGCTTCGGTCTCACCCCTGCCTGCGACCGCCTGCCAAGCATGGACGGGCTGTCTTCGACGCTTTCCGGAACGCCGGCCGAACCGAGCAAAGAAACATTGCTGCAAACCGCAATCAACAGCGCGCACCGCACGGAGGCGGAGAAAGCACGCGATGCTTGGCGTCGCCCATTGGAAACCCTAGCCTTCTTCGGCGTTGAACCTCAGATGACCGTTATGGAAGTTTGGCCAGGCGGTGGTTGGTACACGAATATTCTAGCGCCCTATTTGGCGACCGGAGACGGCGTTTTATACGCCGCCCATTTCGATCCGACGCTAAGCCCCGCTGCAGCTACCGCCATCGCCGATTATAAGGCGCGATACACCGCTGATAAACAATCTTTCGGTGATGTACGTGTTACGGCGTTCAATCCCGCAGACGCCGCACAGGCATCGGTTCCAGCAAACTCAGTCGACGCCGTTCTAACATTCCGTAATGTGCATAATTGGCTCGAAGGCGCTGCCGCAGAGACGGCGTTTAAGGAATTCTTCCAGGCTCTGAAGCCCGGCGGCGTTCTCGGCGTTGTCGAACACCGCGCCGACCCGTCGACAGGCGACGGCGAAAGCCATGGCGGCTACGTCACGGAGGCGAGCGTTATCGCCCTCGCTCAGGAGGCCGGTTTTGTCTTAGAGGCAGCGTCCGACATCAACGCCAATCCTGCCGACACCAAAGACCACCCGTTCGGCGTTTGGACCTTGCGCCCCGTGCGCCGGTCCGCTGACGCGCCTGGCAAGCGCGCAGCTGATTTTCCCCGCGCCCAGTATGATGCTATTGGCGAAAGTGACCGCATGACTTTACGTTTTCGCAAACCAAGCGCCGCCGACAGCAGCGCGTTGACTGCTAGATAACAGACAATATGGCCGATACTGACTCTTTAATCAAAGCCGCTGAAGACGCTTTCAAACATGAGTTTAATGCGGTTATCGAAATTCGCGCAACGAACCAAGCGCCCTTTTTTGTCGACGGTTACACATCGCCGCCATCGGTGTCAGCGACGGAACCCGTCAAAAAAGACGAAACAAAGCTCGCCGCAAGGAAAGAAGGACGGGCCATCTGGACGGCGAGCCCAGAGACGCTCATAGAAATATTCGCCCGCAAAAAAGCTCTGGAAAGCTCTTATCTATCAGGTCGACTACTTATCGGTGGGGACATGAGCGTCATGGCGCGATTATTGTTGGAGGCTAAACAATCGTAGAATTCATCCGCATCCCCGAAAACCCGATGCCCGCAGGCGCTGAGGCGTTGACGTTCAAAGCCGCCGACGGCGCGGTTTTACGCGGCGCTTTATTTAAAACACCGAAGGCGGACAAAACTCTCGTCTTGTTGACGGGCTGGTCGGAGTTCATCGAAAAGTACTTCGAAACTGTCTCCGACATGCAAGCGCGCGGCTTCAATGTGGCGATGATGGATTGGCGCAGCCAAGGCCTGTCTCAGCGCTTCGGCGACACCCCATCGCTGACCCACATGGAAGACTTCGATCTTTTTCGCCAAGATATTATTACGTTTACGGATGAGGTCGTAGCGCCGCAGATGCCGGGGCCTTATTATCTAATGACCCACTCCATGGGCGGCGCACCGGCGCTGGCGCTCCTCGCGGACGGCGATACGCGTTTCAAAGCAGCGGCGCTGTGCGCGCCTTTAACGCGGCTCGCCACATCGTCGTTCGTCATCTTCGCAGCGAAAACAATCGCCGGTCTCGGCGTAGCCCTCGGCGCCGGCGAGCGCGGTTCGCCCCGTCAAGGGGACAATCCGGAACGTTTCGACGAGCGCGCCCTCACCCACGAAGTAGAGCGCCACAACCATTTCCTCGCTTTGCAGCGCGCTAAGCCGGAGGCCGCCGTCGCGGGACAGACCCTCGCCTGGGTGAAAGCCGCCATTGCAGCGATGGACGACCTCCATCGGCCTGAACGGTTCACAGCGTTGAAAACGCCGGTTCTTATCATCTCTGCGGGACAAGATCGTCTATGCGACTCGAATGACCATGCGCAGCTCGCCAAGACGGCGCCTTTGATTGAGAACGTTCTGATCAAAGACGCTCGGCACGAAATTATGATGGAGCGGGATGATTTGCGCGACGCGTACTTTGATGCGGTCGATACGTTTTTTGGAAAGCATCAGTGATACCGCTAGTGCGCATTATTTTGGCGCTGTGCGTCTCTTGCCTATCACCATTTCTTTCGCCCGCGACCGCCGCACCTGAGCCGACAAACGACTTCACGCTTCTGCTCGAAGAAGCCGTACCGCACAATCATGTTGTCGGCATGGCGGTTGCTGTCGTTAGAAACGGCGCCGTCGAACGCATCGCCACATACGGCAAACGACAAATCAACAGCGACGCCCTGATCGATCCGGACACAGTGTTTCGAATTGCGTCGTTATCAAAAACGATGAGCGCCAGCGTCATCAGCCAGATGGTTTCTGAAGAAAAGGTGGCGCTGTCGCTTCCGGTAAGCGCCTTCGCGCCGCGCTTGCAACTAAAGTCGCGCCGCGCAACGAACGCTCTGACGCTGGAACATATTCTTAGTCATCGCACCAGTCTGCCGCCGAACGCCTATGATAATCTATTGGAGGCCGGGATTGCGCCATCCAAGATCCGTGCAAGGTTCTCGGAGGTCAACCCCATTTGTTCTGTCGGTGCCTGTTATGCGTATCAAAACATCACGTTTGACGCCGCCTCCCTGCTTATTGAGCAGCGAGACGGTAGAGCTTTCGCCGACGCGCTTGACGATCGGCTTTTTCAACCCCTTGGCATGGCGCGTGCGTCGGTCGGGTTAAGCAATCTCAAGAGTGACGATAATTGGGCGCGTCCCCACCGGCGCATTAAAGATAAGTCTTGGTACGTTGGAACAGTTAAAGACGCCTATTACAAAGTTCCAGCCGCTGGGGGCGTCAACGCCAGCATTTCCGATATGGCGGAGTGGCTGAAAGCGCAACTAGGACACCATCCGTCTATTCTGAATGCGGACATGTTGAATTTGATACATACGCCGCGCGTGCGAACGCTTGCTGAGATTCGCCGCGTGCGTTCAGCGATGCCAAACCTAGAAGACGCCCATTACGGTTTGGGCTGGCGGGTTTACACCTATAGTGGCGAGACTGTCATCTCGCATTTCGGATCGGTCGACCGCGGCTATGGCGCGCAAATTACATTCTTACCGGCCCGCGACGTCGGCATCGTTCTTTTGATAAACGGCGGAACAAAAGAGTTTTCAAAGATATTGCCAGCGTTTTTAGATCGCGAGATTGGCGGTCCGAAATCGACTATAGCCGCCGGCGACTAGACTGATTGGACGACGGTAATGGGACAATTGCAAGAACTACATCGACTGGGCCGTATTTGGCTTCGTGGATTACTTTCGAACAATCAGGTTTTCCGACTAGCAGAACTTACGGATGTCGGTGCCAAACCAGGCATCCGTCTACCACTTACAAACGAATTATCGACCTTGATCGGACCCGGCAGCGCACTGGCGTCGCAGATATGCGAACTTGGCGTTCACGCCAAGCCTGTTCGAATTGTCGCGTTCAATAAAACCCAGGAAGCTAATTGGTCGGTTCCATGGCACCAAGATCGGGTGATCGCTATTCGGCAAAAAGCGCAAATAGACGGCTATTCAAACTGGGTTGCGAAGTCAAATTTTTGGCACTGTGAGCCGCCCCTATCACTGTTAGAAAAAATGGTCTTTGTACGCATTCATATCGACGACAGCACTGAGGAGACCGGCCTATTGGAACTTGCTCTCGGAAGTCACAAGTTTGGAAAAATACCGTCGCATCGCGCCCATGCCTTAGCGAGCGACTGCGACATCGAACTTTGCGAAGCTCGTCCGGGCGATGTCTTGATTGTCCACGCCCTAACCCTGCATCGCTCTAGCTCTGCGATCACACCGTCGACACGACGGGCTGTGCGCGCCGACTATGCGTGTCGCTCGATGCTTGCTCGGGAGTTACAATGGGCGATTTGAACGTCGCCCACGAACGCCAACCATCGCAATCCGTCGCAAACCTACGGCCAACGAAGATAACGCATCACCCCGCGTCAACCCCTCCCCAAACCGCAAACGCCTGGCGTGTTTCCCCAACGTCATGCACGCGCACCATGGCGACTCCGGCTTTCATGCCCCACAACGCTGCGGCGAGCGAGCCGCCAAGGCGGGTTTCCGCCGCCGCCGGACGATCAAGTGCGGCGATGAAGCGTTTGCGCGAGGAGCCAAGGAGAACTGGGGCGAGAGCCGAGAAGCGGTCAAGATTACGCAAGAGCGCTAGATTATGCTCTAGCGTTTTACCGAAGCCGATGCCCGGATCGATCATTATCCGGGAGCGATCAACGCCCGCCGTGACGCACGCAGCTATGCGTTTTTCTAGAAATGCGAAGACGTCTTCGACGACGTCGCCATAGGACGGCGCATCTTGCATGGTCTTCGGGTCGCCCTGGGCGTGCATCAGAATAACGTCGCCTTGGAGCGCCGCAGCGCGCGCCAGGCTGTCGTCCGCGAAGGTCAGGGCTGACACATCGTTCCAAATCGTCGCGCCGGCCGCGATCGCAGCTTCGGCGACGACCGGTTTGCGGGTGTCAATCGATATAGGCGTCGCGTCGCGCCGGCGAACACCTTCAATAATCGGGAGAACGCGCTCTAACTCGTCCGTCTCCGGAACGATATCAGCGCCCGGCCGAGTCGACTCTCCGCCAATATCAAGAATATCGGCGCCATCCTCGACAAGCTTTAAGGCGTGCGCGATTCCCGCATCGGCGGACAGAAATCGTCCGCCGTCAGAAAAAGAATCGGGCGTCGCATTCACGACGCCCATAATCTTCGGCATAGTCATTGTTTATCGAACCAATGGACCTTGCGCCGGTCCGAACGGACCGCCGCAGGGACTTACGCCCCAGCCGGGCTCGGCTCAAAACCACCGTCATCGTCCGACTTTTTACCCGACGGCGAGGCGCCCGTCGGCGGCACGGAGGCCGGCGGCGGCGAGGAATAATCCGTCGGGTCTTTGCGCACGATCGGCTCGCCCGCGAGCAATTGATTGATTTCAGCGCCCGTCAGCGTTTCGTATTCAAGCAGCGCTTGGGACAGTTTCTCCCAATCGTCATTACGCTCGGTCAAGACCCGTTTCGCCGTTTCATAGCCTTCGACGACGAAGTTCTTGATCTCGTCTTCGATAAGCTTCGCCGTCTGGCCGGAGATAGACTTCGACCGCGCGATCGACTGACCGAGGAAGACCTCGCCCTCATCCTCTGAATATGCGATGGGGCCGAGTTTCTCGGACAGGCCATACTGCGTCACCATTGAGCGCGCGATTTTCGTCGCCTGGTCAATGTCGGAAGACGCGCCGGACGTTGTTTTCTCTTTGCCGAATTTCAGCTCTTCGGCGACGCGACCGCCCATGGCCATGGCGATGCGCGCTTTCATTTGCTGCAACGTCATGGAGTAGCGATCGCGCTCAGGCAGATACTGCACCATGCCAAGGGCGCGCCCACGCGGGATAATCGTCGCTTTATGCACGGGATCGTTGCCTTCCACGGACAAGCCCACCAGCGCGTGGCCCGCTTCGTGATAAGCGGTGAGCGCTTTTTCTTCGTCGGTCATCACCATCGACCGGCGTTCCGCACCCATCAGCACTTTGTCTTTGGCGTCGTCGAACTCCTTCGACGTGACATAGCGTTTGCCGCGCCGCGCCGCCAACAACGCCGCTTCATTGACGAGGTTCGCCAAATCAGCGCCGGAGAAGCCCGGCGTGCCGCGCGCAAAGGTGCGTAAGTTCACATCCGGAGCCAACGGCACTTTCTTCGCGTGCACGTTCAAGATTTTCTCGCGGCCCATAACGTCCGGGTTCGGAACAACGACCTGGCGGTCGAAACGACCAGGACGCAACAGCGCCGGATCGAGAACGTCCGGACGGTTCGTCGCGGCGATCAAGATGATGCCTTCGTTCGATTCAAAACCGTCCATCTCAACGAGTAATTGGTTCAGCGTTTGCTCGCGCTCGTCATTGCCGCCGCCAAGGCCGGCGCCGCGATGGCGCCCGACAGCGTCGATCTCGTCAATAAAGATAATGCAGGGCGCATTCTTTTTCGCCTGCTCGAACATGTCGCGCACGCGGCTCGCGCCGACGCCGACAAACATTTCTACAAAGTCCGAACCGGAAATCGTGAAGAACGGCACATTGGCTTCACCAGCGATAGCCCGAGCGAGCAAGGTTTTACCCGTGCCCGGAGGGCCCACCAAAAGCGCGCCTTTCGGGATCTTGCCGCCAAGGCGCTGGAACTTCATCGGGTCTTTCAAATACTCGACAATTTCTTCCAGCTCTTCTTTCGCTTCGTCGATGCCGGCGACGTCTTCAAACGTGACGCGGCCCTGGCGCTCGGTCAAAAGCTTCGCGCGCGACTTGCCGAAGCCCATGGCTTTACCGCCGGCGCCTTGCATCTGGCGCATGATGAAAAAGAAGAACGCCAAGAAGATGAGGAACGGCAGAATGTTGAAGAGGATCGTTAAGAGCAGCGGCAACTCCTCTTCCGGCGTGATCTTCGTCTCTGCGCCCGAATCGTTCAGCCGGTTGGCGACATCCGCGCCCGCCGTCAGGGGAATGGAGGTCTCGAACGCCGATCCATCGTTCAAAACGCCTCGCACCGTCTCACGGTCAATCTCCGCGGATTGCACGGCGCCGGCGTCGATCCGTTCAACAAACTCAGAATAGCTGAGCCCCTGCACGGTCTGGCCGTTGGGGTTCACATTGAACATTTGGAGCATCAGGACGAAAAATAGGAATACCAGGCCCCAAATGATCAGATTACGCGTGTTCATAGTGCTTTCGCCTCTTCGCGCGAACGCCGCTTCTGGCGGCTGAAATGTGTGGGCGCGACGTTCACTGCCTGCACAAGAAGGCGCAGCGCCGCATTCACCTTAATTGTCGATCCTTAAGATAGGCGTTAACGGCGCGATATCCACCCGCATTGAGGGTTGATGCATCATAATTCTGTCATCGCCCCCTAAAGGAATCGCACGGTGCGCTCATCAAACCTTTCCAGAACCAAAGACCGGAAGGCGCGCGATGGGCCTAAAACCGGGGATGCGACCAATTTATCGCCGTCAAACAGAGCTGGCGCGCTTTTTTCGGCGTCGCCAGGACCAGCGAACAAGGCCGGCCCGCCATTTCCGCTCATCCCAAACGGCTTAAGACTTAACGGCCGTTCAACGTCATTGCTGACAATAAATCGCCCATCGAAAAGAACCTGCGCGCCCGCGGCCAAAGTGACAGGCTGGAACGGCGGAACGCCGGCGCGGCCGAGTAACGCCGCCGGTTCACGGTAAGCGATAAGTTTCTGGCCATGCCGCTGCAAAATGGCGCCGGCGAGGCTCGCTTTGCCGCCGTTCAGCGCCGTTTTGAGCGCCGCGTCAGCCGCATCAAGATTTGGTCGATGATCGCCGCCGCCGACGGCGCGCATGATCCGGGCGAAAAGTCCCGCATCCGAGGCCGCTAAATCCGACTTCTGGGACAATGCGCGATCGCAATTAACAATAACGCCGCCCCAATGGGTGAACACACAGCCAAGCGCCGCGAAACGATTGCGCTCAGCCGCGTCGAGCAGCTGAGCGTCGTTCTGAAGCTGCGCCGCGCTCGCGGCCAAGCGCGCCGGCGTCAGTCCCAGAGCTTCGCTCGTCGGTGTCTTTAGAAAAGCGCGCACCCGCACGCGCTCGAAGGCGGGGTCTTCGTTCGACGGGTCGTCAATAACTGAAAGCCCCGCCGCCGCGGCAGCCTGTCGTAAGTCCGTCCGAGAGCGCGACAAAAAAGGGCGCGCCAGCATCACGGCCGCATTGGCGCCGCTCGCGATCCATCGCAGCGTCGGCATCGCTGCAAGACTGCGCGCACCGCCGCCACGCGCAAGTCGCATCAATAAATTTTCAGCGACATCATCGCCCGTATGGGCCGTGAAGACCGCCGCCCCGCCCCGCCCCGCCGCCTCTTCCGCGAGGAGGCGATAGCGCGCCGCCCGCGCCGCCGCTTGCAAGCCCGTCGACGGCTTATCGCCGGACCAGGTTAACGTCGTATGCGGAAGGCCGAGACGAGTGGCGGTCGCGGCGACCTGCGCCGCTTCGCGCGCCGCTTCTTTGCGCAGGCCATGATCAACCGTGGCGACACTGAGCGCGACGTCCGCGGAAAAGGTCCGCGTCGCCGCCGCCAGGAGCGCCATGGAATCGCCGCCGCCGGAAACCGCTAAGAGTATGCTGCTTGGTCGGCCAGCCTCAGTCCAAGCCGCACGCAGATCTTCAGCCAACGTTTTAAAGCGCTCATCGCCCACAAGTGAGGCGTTAATCGGCGCGGCGTCCAATGGCGTGTCCGCCTTATCGTCAGTCTGCTTTCGCCGGCTCACTGACACCCATTGCGGGCGCGCTCGCGATCCGTTTTCTCCAAAAGTTGCGAGGGCGCGTTCGGGTATTTTTTCTTCACGGCGTTGAAGACTTTACACGCCTCATCCTTTTGACCGAGACGCGAAAATGATGCGCCGAGCTTGAAATAAGCTTCCGGCAAACGTCCCGATTTAGGGTATTTACGGATGAACGCCACAAAAGCGTCAGCGGCTTCTGCGTTTTTGTCCCGCGCCAAATAAATCTCGCCTAATCGAAATTGGGCGTCTTCCGCCCGCGGATGACCGCCATAGACATCGAGAAACATGGTGTAGGCGTTTTCGGCCCGCGCATAATCCTGCTCCAGAAGGAAACTGTTCGCGTAGATAAAGGCCGCTTCCGGGTCCATCGGCAATTGCACGTCGTCAAACGCCGGCGCACTCGGCGTCGATAACGCTGAAGCCCCCTGGTCCACGGCGCTCGCCGCCGGCTCTCCGAGCGGAGACGCCGCACCCAAGGGCGCCGGACCGCCCGTCGCGCCAGGCTGCGCTGATGGCGCACTGCTCGCGGATGGCGCGCTCGCGCCATAGGACGACGAAGCAGCGCCGCTTACCGGCGCCGAAAAGCTCGGCGCGGAGAAATCCGCCGGCAGCCCGCCTTCGCCGGCGAGCGCAGCGGACAGCGCCTGAATGCGCGCATCCGATTGCTGCAACCGAAAATTCAGGATTTCGATCTGGCCGGTGAGCGCGCGCACTTGCTCTTCGAGGATAATGACGCGCTGGCTCGACGTAGCAGCGGCCTCAGAAGCGGCTTTTAACTCGGCGACATCGCCTTCCAGCGTTTCAACCCGTTCCTTCGTGGAGGGCCGAGCTTCTGCGGCGGTCGCCATAACCATTGCGCCGGCCAGTATTCCGACCGCCCCAAAAACGCGCTTCTGCAATCTTCCGTGAACGATCATGATCCTAATACTTCCTTAGATCCGCCCCAACTAACGAGCCCCGACAGCAACGAAACATTTGCGTTAATTTCCTCTTAACGCCCACTTCTAACGCTTACACCGCTCGACGGTGCTCCACGGCGCTAAAGCCACGCTCACCTAGAGCGGCGTCGCAGCCAAGGCTCTTTTTGCACCGATAGGGTCTTGTTGCACTGATAGGGTCTTTCGCCTCGCTAAAATAAAGAACGCGCCAGTCTAAACCAGACATGGCGCGCAAATTATGGCGATGGGTCGGCATAATTTGCGCGCCGACCCCTCTTAAACCCCCGAGCGCTTAAACGCCCGCGGCGACGATCGTCGTCGTCGAGTTCCGGTTCAGCGACCATGCATCGCTCGTGGAACGCGGATCAAGCGGACGTTCTTTACCATAAGAGACCGTGCGCACACGGCTGCCGTCGATGCCGTTGCTGATCAAGAAAGACCGCGCCGACTGGGCCCGACGAGCGCCAAGAGCGAGGTTATATTCGCGCGTGCCGCGCTCGTCGCAATTACCCGCGATAAGGATGCTGACCCCAGGATTGGCTTTTAACCACTGCGCTTGACGCGCCAGCGTCGCTTGCGCTTGCGGGGACAATGAATACTTGTCGTATCCGAAGAATACGCGATGCCCGGCGGACTGCTCTAAATCCTCTTGGGACCCAGGAATAATGCGGTCAGCGACGGTTGACGTGTCAGGCCCTGTCGCCACCACGTCCGGACCGGACGTATTCGTACATGCTGAGACCATCAGCATTGCGCTCGCCGCGCCGAGCAGTTTCAAGCCGCTCTTTTTATTAAGACCAAAAGCCATTTTCTTACTCTCCAATGCTCCACTCGATGAAAGCGGGCTTCAAGCGAGCGCGCCCCCCGCATTTCGCCCCTAAGCGCTAGTACACTAACATTACACTTTCGTGCACGACAAACCCGCAATGGGCGCGTTTGCCTAAACAAAGCGCGAACTTTTTCATTTTTTTGCAGCAGAAAGCCGCGTTCGCCTCCGAAACGGCGGTTTTGCGACCGCACTGTTTATGACGTCGAAACGGTAGGGGGCGTCGCGACGGCGATCAAGCGAGCCGCGCGCCACGGAGATGAATTTTCGGTTACGCTATCCGCGAAACGCCGAAATCGGAGAATTTAGGACACGCGTGCGGGAGAGGCGCTGGAAGAGCGCGAGGCCGCCACGGCGTGGCCGAGCATCAGGCCGCCCTATCAGCACGCGTCAACGGCCTAGGCCCATAGCTCCCGCACGACTACTGAAGCGGCGGCGACCAAGCGGGGTCGGAAGCGTCCGCCGGCGTTCTCACGCGGCGCAGATTGCGCCCCGTCAAATCAATCGACCAGAGAGACGGTCCGGCGCCGGGACGCGCTTCGCGGAAGAACATCAGCACCCGGCCGTTCGGCGACCAAGTGGGGCCTTCATCGAGATAGCTTTCAGTGAGAAGGCGCTCGCCGCGCCCGTCAGGGCGAATGACGCCGATATAAAACCGTCCTTTGTATTGGCGCGTGAAAGCGATGAGATCGCCGCGCGGGCTCCACACCGGCGTCGCATAGCGGCCTTCGCCGAACGTAATGCGCCGCTGATCGCCGCCCCCGGCGCTCATCACATAAAGCTGCTGCGAGCCGCCGCGGTCAGACGTAAAAGCGATGCGACGCCCGTCCGGCGACATGGTCGGCGACGTGTCGATACCTGGATTGTCCGTAAGGCGCGTAATTTTGCGATTGGACAAATCCATACGGAAGACGTCGGAATTGCCAGCCCGCTCGATCGTCATCAAGACTTCGCGCCCGTCCGGCGAAAAGCGCGGCGCGAAACTCATGCCCCGGAACGACCCGAGCTGTTCCTG
The DNA here is from genome assembly GCA_039814575.1 of Pseudomonadota bacterium. Lineage (GTDB taxonomy): Bacteria > Pseudomonadota > Alphaproteobacteria > Caulobacterales > Parvularculaceae > MED-G105. Next base: position 158,276 of record JBCCAY010000002.1, on the reverse strand, counting down.
CTCGCCGGTTTCAATATTGAAGAGATAGATCTGGCCGCGCTTATTCTCGAAGAGCGCCATATAGCTGATCAATTGCTGGGTCGGCGAAAAGCGCGGCGTCAGCGCTTTATAGTCGAGCCCATCGGTCAGCGGCACGGGGTTCGCGCCGTCCTGGTCCATAATCATCAATTGCTTGCGGCGATTTTCCTTCGGCCCTGTTTCATGCACGAAGACGACGCGCGTATCGAAATAGCCCTGCTCGCCGGTTAGCGCCTCATAGACTTTATCCGCGACTTTATGCGCGGCGCGGCGCCAATTATCCGCAGGCGTCGTAAAGGAGACAGCCGCTAATTGTTCGTTGGAGTAAACGTCCCAAATACGTGTAGCCACCGTCGCGCGGCCGTCGCTGGCTTCCGTCACCTCGCCGACGACGAGGACTTGCGCGTCAATCTGGCGCCAATCGACAAAGCGCGGACGCACATTGACGCTTTTCATGTTCTCAATATAGGCGCGCTCATTGATGACGCGGAACAGCCCCGAGCGTTCGAGATCAGCGTTGATCACAGCGGTGATGTCGCGCACCAGTTCTTTGGTCTTGCCGTCGCCGACGGCGATGAAAGTGGGGACCGCGATCGGCATAGGATCGACATTGCCTTGCGTGATGTCGATCTGAACACGCGCATTGGCCGGCGCAGACGCCGCCGCAAAGGCGACGATCAAAGCACATAATCCAGAAAGTACGCGCTTCGCGCCGAGCAAGCCTTTCATACCGAAGGTTCCTTTTCGAAAGTGTTCTGCAGGTCCGATTTGTTGTGCGGGGCCTGCATTCATCAGGGTCATATTAGTCAAAATCGCGTTTTTCAGCATAACAATGAACGTTCTACTCTCGTTCCGGCGCGCCGCGGGTTAAACCCCGTTAAGGCCCCACGCCTACGCGCGGTGCAATAAAACGGCACCCATTCCTAAAGGCCGATCATATCGCCGGGATCGAACCTGAACTCAAATTCCTTCCAAGATTCGTAGCGGTCTTGGGGAAGAAAATCTAACGGCTCACATTTTCGCACAGCGTTTAAAGCCTCGCGTTCAGCCACCTTCCAAAACCGATTGCCCGACAGCGTAATCTGGGTTCCGTTCATGACTTTCGGCGCGCCTTGCAAGCGACCGTCGCGGCCAAGCTTCACTTCCACAACCACAATAAGCTTTTCCGCTTCCGGCGCGCCAATGAAAGACGAGGTGTCCCAACATGCCTGAAAGGCGCTGCGCACCTTCGTCATATCACTCGCTGCAAGCCGATCGCCGGCGCCGATCGCTGCGCGCGGGCGATCGCTTTTCATCGTCGCCCCGTCGCCGGCGGTCCCTGGTTTCGGCTCATCTTTTTTGGCTTTGTCCACCAAAGCCGCGAGACGATCGAGGTCGAGCGGATCTTCCTCTTTCGGCTCCGGTTTTTTCACGACCGGCTTCGGTTCGGGCTTTGGTTCTGGCTTTGGTTCTGGCGTTGGCGCGGGTTCCGGTTCTGGCTCTTCGGCCTGAGGCTCGGGCTCAGGTTCCGGCAGGGGTTCCGGTTCGGGCTCAGGCTCTGGTTGCGGTTCAGCAATTTCTTCCGCTGGCGGCGGGAGTTCCTCGGGTTCAGGCTCCGGTTCTGGCAGCTCAGCCTCTTCTTCAGGCTCCGGAGCAGCTGCAGGAACGCTCGTTTTCTCCGCGTACTCCGCTTCGCTTAAAAGCTCGACGGGGATCGCCGGTTCAGCTTCATAACGCGACGCGTCATGGCGAAACAGCCACGGCATCCCCAGCGGGATGGCGACGGCGATCGCATGCAACAATATCGACGTTAAAAACCCACAACGCATGGGGCGTCCTTACTTATCCCCTCGCCGTCTTCCCAATGACGGCTTACCTTTATTGGTCTCGCGCTATTCGCCCGACGCGTCAGCGCCCGTTCCAGAATCGAGGCTCAAATCGAGGTTCGGATCGGAAACGAGCCCGATGCTGCGAAATCCGGCGGAATTGATGAGACCCATGACCTTCATCACTTCGCCGTAAGAGCGCTGTTGGTCACCGCGGATGTAAATTTTCTGGTCATAGCCAGCGACAGCGATCGCTTCGAGGCGCGCCACCAAATTCTCAATCGGCGTCTCGGTTTCTTGGACGAAGACCGTCCCTTCGCTGGTGATCGTCACGGTCAGCGGCTCGCCGGTGTCTTGGATCGGCTGAGCGGACGTCTCGGGCAAATCAACCGAAATGCCGACGGTCAAAAGCGGCGCGGCGACCATAAAGACGATCAACAGCACGAGCATGACGTCGACGAGCGGCGTCACGTTGATTTCCGCCATCGGCCGAACGCGGGTTCGCCCAGAGCTGCGCCCGCCGCTTAGAGAAGCGCCCATTAGCCGGCCCTCTCATCCAATTGCCGCGACAAGATCGCGGCGAATTCATTGGTGAAGCCCTCAAGCCGCACGGCGAACGAGTTCAACGCCGCAGAATAACGGTTGTAGCCGATAACCGCCGGGATGGCCGCGAGGAGCCCCAGCGCCGTTGCGAAGAGCGCCTCGGCGATGCCCGGCGCCACAACGGCGAGGTTCGTATCTTTGGTGGCCGCGATCGCCTGGAACGCCGTCATGATGCCCCAAACCGTTCCGAAAAGACCAATAAACGGCGAGGCGGAGCCAATCGTCGCCAGTACGCCGAGATTGCGTTCCGCTGCCTCCAGTTCACGGGCGACGGTGACGTTCATCACCCGGTCGATGCGGTCGCGCGCCGACACCGACAGCGCTTCGGACCGGCCGATATTCTGCGCCCGCGACCATTCGGTCATGCCGGCGTCGAACACCCGCGCCATCGGATGGTCTGTCTTGTCGCTCATTTTCCGGTGCATCTCTTCCAGGGAGCGGCCGGACCAAAACTGGCTTTCAAAGCGTCCGGACTTGCGCTTCAGCCGGCCGAACAGCATCGATTTGTCGATGATCACGGCCCAGGACCACACCGAGGCGATGGCCAAAATGCCCATGACCGCCTTCACCACGAGGCCTGCGCTGAGGAACAGGCTCCACAGGCTGAACTCTCCGCCGAGCCCTGCGCCCGTTGCCGTTACGACTTCCGCTTCCATGGTTCTTCTTCCTCAGTTCTTCTACTCAAGCGCTCGCAACCCGCTTGCGACCCGTTTCAACCATCAGCGCCGCCTCGCGGACGCGCCGTCATTCGGCTGCCTCAAGGCTTTGTGGGACGCGCCGAAACGCGCCGGGCATAAAGTAGAAAGGCCCCGCTTTTCTCTTTCCATAGCCCAATTCACCGCAAATTCCCCACGAAATTTTGGCCACGAAATGGCGAAAGAAACATTTAGTGGTTTCCGGAAGTCCCATTCCTCGCGGGTCACGGCCTAAGAATTGGATAAAGCGTGAGAGATTTCAGTAATTTAAGGTTTGCCGGACGCCGTTTTGAGGCGTCCCGCGAGATTATCAGGATGCCGCGCCCGCACGCGCCGTAAAAAGCGAAACAAGCTCCGGCGGCACGCGACGCGGGCGCCCATCGACGCTCATGGAGACGATTTGCACGTCCGCCGCGGCGAGCAAGGCCTCGTCCCGCCAGATTTGCTGGACCGCCATGATGCGCGCGCCGCTCGCTTCGGTGAACTCAGTTTTGACCGTCAGAAGATCGTCAATGCGCGCCGGGCTGAGCCACCGCGTCGTCATCTCCCGCACGGCGAACACCAAGGGCGGGTCGCGCTTTAAGAGTTCAGAATGCCCAATGCCGACGTCACGCAAGGCTTCGGTGCGGCCGCGCTCAAAGAAATGGAGATAGCGTGCATGGTAAACCACTCCTGAAAAGTCGGTGTCCTCATAATAAATTCGTACAGTGATGGTATGAGGGTTTTGCAAGCGACGTTTCCCGGCGCAACAATGAGTTATTAATCGACGTTTGAGTGTTGCAGACGGTTCGATTTGTCAAGGACCGCCCTCAGAACCTCGCCGTTCTCGAAGCATAGATTAGGAACGCCGCCCCGCTATACGGAAAGATGCCGGCGCACCATCGCGCCGACGTCAACGCGGGCTCTCAACTTCGCCGCTAACAAATAAGCGCCGGCGAATTTCCGATGGAAAAAGACCGTCGTCGGCGGCGGCACATGGACAAATCCGCCTGTGCGTAAAGCAACGCCTTTATCGCGCATACGGAGGGCTAAATCCGTGTCGCCGAAATCAAACGGACCGTCATGGCAAACGGGCTCCATCGCGACATCGAAGAGCTCACCCAGCATCCATTCAATTTCCTCGCCGTGGCTGTCGCCGCCAATGAGGCCCATATCGGCGGCGGCCGAACGCGCTTTCTCCCAGTCTTCAGAAAGACGCGTCGCCATCAGCGTTTTGTAGCCGTCGGAGAGCGCTGACGGGATTTCGCGCGTTGCGCCGAAATCGAGAAGGACGATCCGCCCTGTCGGTTCGTCATAGAAGTAGTTTGCGAAATTAGGGTCCGTCTGCATCAAGCGGAACTCAAAGAGCTCCCGCAGTAAGAGGTCAATCAGCAAACTGACGACATGATCGCGCTTCTCTTGCGGGGCGTCGAAGAGCGTTTCGATCGGCGCGCCGCCGACATAGGACATCGCTAGAACGTCCGTGGTGGTGAGATCGTCATAGCGTTCCGGCAGAAGAAAATCGTCCGAATCGCTCAAAAGCTCGCGGAAACGCGCCAAATGGGCGCCTTCACGTTCATAATCGGCTTCTTCTTGGAGCTGACGTTTCGCTTCTTCTAGAAGCGGCTTGATATCAACGCCCTCAGGCAAAAGGCCGGCGACGCGCACGAGGGTCGCGACATTATCAACGTCGCTCTCGATGCTTTGGCGCACGCCCGGATACTGCACTTTCACAGCGAGATCGCGGCCGTCTTTCGTTTGCGCACGGTGCACCTGACCGATGGAGGCGGCGGCGATCGGTTTCACATCGAAGGACTTGAAATTCCGAAGCCAGCCGCGCCCCCAATTGCGGTCGAGCACGGTTTTTAACTGAGCAGGCGGCATGGCATGGGCGGATTGCCGCAAGCGGGCCAAAATGTCGGCGAGTTCCGGCGGCATAAAATCGCCGCCGTCCATCGACATAAGCTGGCCGACCTTCATCGCCGCGCCGCGCAATTGGGAGAGTTGGTCGGCGACTTTTTGGGCGTTCGTCGGCGTCAGCAAGAGATCGCCGATGGCTGGGCGTTCGCCGCGCGCGACTTTCTTGGCGCCGTCGACCAGCATGTTGCCGGCGACGCTCGCGCCGAGCCCGCCAATGCGGGCGAGCCGAGAGAGGCGCCGGCTCGGGACGGCGAGACCTTCGTCGCCAGCGCCAAAGGCGTCGTCAAAGGGCTCGTTTTGAGCGGGGGTCTGCTGTTTCGACATAGCGGCTCCGACGACGCGATCATCACGAGTATTTACGCGCGCGATCGCCTCTTCAGATCGATATGGGAGAACAGCGGGCCTTTTAAAGCCCAATCTGCTGAGCCCGTTGAACGGTCGTTTATCGAGCGCGACAACACGCCACTAATGCTCGGTCGGCGCCCCAAGACGACCGACATACCGCTGATGATGCCTATCGGCCATATAAACAAAACGTTTCGACGCATAATCCCAACGGTTGAGCGCATTATCCGAACCAGGCGTCTTGATCCCTTACTGGTCTAGTAGACGATAGCGGCGTAACGTCCCCCAAATCGCTCAATATATCTTCGAAACAATTCCTCAGGAGACAAGACATGCGCTCAGCGCTCATCGCTGTTACAACGACGCTCATATTTTTAGCCGTAGGCCAATCATTCGCCGCAGAAAATCCGCAGGATATTGCTGACATCAAAAGTACTATTCAAACCGCATACGTCGAAGGCCTTCAAAACGAAGGCGATCTAGAGAAAATCGACCAAGGCTTTCATCCCGATTTTGCAATGTTGGGCGTCGGCGATGACGGGTCGATGTGGAAACTACCGATAGCGAAGTGGAAAGAAGGCGTCGCTAAAGAAGTCGAAGAAGGCAAATTGCCGACGAGTGACGAAGAGAAAGTCTCGGTAAAGTTCTTATCCGTCGACGTCACAGGAGCCGCCGCCGTTGCGAAGTTTGAGTTTTATATCGGCGATACGCTCAGCTACGTCGATTACATGTCGCTCTATAAGTTTGGCGATGACTGGAAAATCGTCGCCAAAGTGTTTCATCAGATAAAAGAATGACGTTGGGCGCCTATCGTCACGCCCCATAAAGCGCCGTGTAAGAAGCGGCATCGGCGTCGCCGCCACTACGCCTCAAACAATTCGGCGCCGCCTGCGGGCTCGCCCCTAGGAACCGCAAGCCCTAAATGCGCCCAAGCGCTTTTGGATAAAACGCGGCCCCGCGGCGTGCGTTGGATAAGCCCCTGCTGCAATAAAAAGGGCTCAACGACGTCTTCCACCGCGTCACGCGCTTCGGCGAGGGCGGCGGCGATTGTCTCAACGCCCACCGGCCCACCGGCGAAATGCTCCGCAATCAAACGAAGATAACGCCGGTCCAGTGGATCAAGACCCAAGCGATCAATCTCCAGCCGGGTGAGCGCCGCGTCCGCCACGCGCCCGTCAATAACCGCCGCGCCTTCAACGGTCGCGACGTCCCGCACCCTACGTAAAAGCCGGCCCGCTACCCGCGGCGTGCCGCGCGCCCGGCGAGCAATTTCCATGGCGCCGTCAGCGGCCATCTCAGCGCCTAAAAGTCGGGCGCCGCGCGCGACAATCGAGGCCAATTCTTCGGGCGCATAAAAATCGAGCCGCACCGGAATGCCGAACCGGTCGAGCAACGGTTTCGCCAAAAGCCCGGAGCGCGTAGTCGCGCCGATGAGCGTAAAGCGCGGCAAATCAATCTTTACCGAGCGCGCCGCCGGCCCCTCGCCGATCATCAAATCAAGCGCGAAGTCTTCCATCGCGGGGTAAAGCACTTCTTCGACCGCCGGCGTCAGACGATGGATTTCGTCAATGAACAAGACGTCGCCGGCTTCAAGATTGGTGAGGAGCGCCGCAAGATCGCCGGGCTTCGTAATAACGGGCCCGGATGTGGAGCGGAAATTCACCTCCAGCTCATTGGCGACGATTTGCGCCAATGTCGTTTTGCCGAGCCCCGGCGGTCCATGGAACAAGACGTGGTCGAGCGCCTCACCGCGCTGGCGCGCCGCGCCGACAAAGACGCGCAAATTGTCCTGCGCTTGCGCCTGGCCGACGAACTCGCCGAGCCGCTTCGGGCGCAAAGCGGCGTCGGCGTCTTCACGCACCTCCTCAGGTTTGCGCTCCGCGTCGATCAATCGGTCGGCGCCGAAATCCTCCGCTAGCGAACCATTAAGCGCATTCATGCTGACTTCCTTTAAAGGCCGTTAGGCCGCAAGCTCTTTCAACGCCGCTTTAATAAGCATCTCGACGCTGCCTTCAGCGGCGGGGTCATTCGCCGCCGCCCGCTTCACGGCGCGGCGGGCCTCGACACCGTCATAACCGAGATTGGCAAGCGCAGATACGGCGTCAGCGGTCGCGCCCGGCGTCTTTGGTTCAGCGCCGTCAGACGCTATCGTGGCGGCGACAGTGTTAAACACCCCGCCGCTTGCCGCGGGCGCCAGCGCGCCAAGTTTCGACTGCAGCTCCACGGCGATGCGTTGAGCGATCTTCTTGCCGACCCCTTGCGCGCGCGACAACGCCGTTACGTCTTCGGCCGCAACGGCGTCATAAAGGTCGACCGGCGGCAAAACTTGCAAAATCGCCAGCGCATGCTTGGCGCCGACGCCCTGCACGCTTTGCAACAGCCGAAAAGAGCGCCGCTCAGCTTCGTCTTCAAACGCGTAAAGCCGGATCATATCTTCACGGACAATCGTCTCGATCGACAATGTGGCGGCCTCGCCCACCGCCAGACGCGAGAGCATGCGTGAATGGGCATGGGCTTCATATCCAACCCCGCCGACATCAATCAGCAATGTGTCAGCGTCAAGCGCCGCGACGGTTCCCCGCAAGCGTCCGATCATGCGCTTCTCCTAATGGTTTGAAAGGCGCCTGAACCCTTTCCAACGCCGGAATTGGAAAGAGCCCCGCGATGGTGGGCGTGGCATATGGCGACGGCGAGGGCGTCCGCGGCGTCCGCGGCTTGTTCGCCCGATTGCGGCAACAACACCCGCACCATCGCCTGTACTTGGCGCTTGTCCGCATGGCCTTTGCCGACGACGGATTTTTTCACAGTGTTCGCGGCGTACTCAGCCACCGGCAAGCCCCGCGCCGCCGGCGCCGACAAAGCGACGCCGCGCGCCTCGCCGAGCACCAACGCATCGCGCGGGCTTGCGTTCACAAAGGTCTGTTCAACAGCCGCCTCATGGGGGCCGTGCGCATCGATGAGATCGTTTAAGCTGGACAGAATGCCGGCGAGCCGCGGCGCGCGCGCCGTCGCACGGCTGCGAATAACGCCGGCGGCGATGAAGCTAAGGCGAGCGCCATGGCTCTCAATCACCGCCCAACCAGTGGCGCGTGCGCCGGGATCGACGCCGAGAATGCGAATCGCTTGGTCCATGCCCCATGATAGGGCGTTCGGAACGAAACCAAAACATTTATGAGGACGCGAGGAACAAGCGCTTATCCCCACGCCCTCTTATTCGTCGCTTTAAGGCGCCTTAACGGCGGACAAAATGAACTCATCAATGATCATATTGTACCCCCAGACCGGCCGATCGCGCACAACATCATCCAACGCATAGTCATCTCGCGCATATCCCTCATCTTTAGGATCCCAGTCCTCCGGCCAATTCGATGCAAGGCCGACAACAACCAAGTCGAGTTCCGGGATCGCGGCGGCGAACTGGCCGCCAAACCCGCTTGCATAGGCGTAGCGCTTGACCGGTTGGTCGCCGGCGACCTCTTTTGTCCACCAAAAGTATCCGTATCGGCGCACGGTTTTATCGGACGTATCCTGACCATCGCTCACAAAGGCATGATCGAGGAGCGCGTCGCGCGCCCAACGTTCGGAAATAATTTGCTCGCCCTTCCAGCGTCCGCCATTCACGTGCAATTGCGGGATTTTCGCGAAATCACGCGGCCGCATCGAAATATCGCCCCAGAATTTATAGGTCTCCGAGTCCGGGTTAGACCAATAGACCGAGCCGATTTCCAACGGGTCGAGCAGATGGTCCCGTACATAACGATCGAAGCGCATGCCGGCCTGGCGCTCAACGATGCGGCCCGTCGAGTGGGAAAGCGTGCTCGCATAGTTGAAAACAGCCCCCGGCGGACTAACCGCAGGCTGATTAAAAATTATCGGCAGCGCATCCTCGTCTTTCGCCACTGCGCCATAAACCGCCGTTAGATCGTTTTTTGGGTGACCGTATGGATAGGTGTTTTCGTCAAACTTAAGCCCAGCCGACATCGTCAACATATCCCGGATCGTGATGCGGCGGACCGCTTCGGTTTGATAGAACGGGTCATACGGCAAGTATGAGGCGACGGAATCGCCGACATGACTGATGAGGCCTTGTTTTTCAGCAACGCCCGCGGCCGTCGCGATCAAGGATTTCGTCATCGACATCATGTCCGTGACGGTGTTCTCGTCAAAGCTGGTTTCTTTGTAGGCTTCAAAAGCGCCGTTGCCAGGATCATAGGGCGGCTGTCGTCCGTCCCAGTACTTCTCAAAGACGATCTTTCCCTCGCGCGCGACGATCAAAAGGTTAACGCGCCCATACCGTCCGCTGTCGATCGCCGCGACGGCTTCAAGCAGTTTTGCGCAATCGAGACCGACCTTATCCGGCGTAGAGACGTCCCAGCCGTCTTTAAGCGACGCCGGCTTTGGACAGTCAGCGGCAAATGTGGCCCCAGAAAAGAGAGCCATCGAACCGACAATCGAACCGACGGCCGCCAAACAACAGCGCATTGCCCGTGCGACAGACAGTGAAAAATGATCGTTCATTCGCTTCATCCCAAATGGTGTGAGCCGCTCGACGACCGAGCGACCCGTTGTTGTTTGTGAAAACGGTACCATACCGCGAGAGATCGAGCAATTTTGAGGTCGCATAATTTCACGGCTTCGCAGCGCGCTCCATGGCAGCAACCCAAGACCTTCGAAATGAAACGACCCTTGTCATTCGAAACGATTGCGGTCGCGGAAGGTGACGATCTGGACTTTGTCCTCGCCCACATGGTCGCGAACGGTTTCGTCAAGCGTCAGCCTGTGGAAGCGATTCCACTCCTTTGGCTGCAGAACTGCGAGCATATCGCGGCTCGCCGCGGACATAATCGAGAAATAAGCAAGGCCGATAAAAACGGCGGCGCTCCCAGCGGCTTCAATGAGAAAACTCGGCCGCGCGTCCGACCAGTGCGAGACGAGCGCGATCGCCGCCGCGCCGGCGATGAGAACGCCCGTCAAATCATAAAGCGCGGTATTGCGCTTAATCTGATACACCACATTACGCACCGTCAGCTCACAGAGCAATAAGCGCATGGCGAGCCAGTGGTAAGCGACGGTCCAGTCTCCCGCTTCTTGCTTCAATTGGTCGGCCTCAGGCATGCGCCGACCGCGCTCGACATTCATGGCTTTGCGCTTAGCGACTTGGAAATTGTGATTGATGCGGCTGAATTTCGACGTGATGTAATTGTCGAGTCCCAAAAGATTTTGCTGCTGGGTCACTTTGTACGGCCAGTGATAAATTAGAAGCAGCACCAAAACGCCAAGGCCGATAAAAAAACAATCGGCCAGAACAAGCGGGGCGAGGCTCCCACGGACGCCTGCATTCGCCACCGCGGGTGCGAAGACCGCCGCCAATCGCGGCGACGATAACCGTTCGGCGACAATGACGAGAATCGCGAGCAGCGGCGCATAGATAAGAAACAAGCGCCGCGTATTATCGTTCAAAGCCCGGCGAAAGCGCCCCATGATCGACAAGAAATTCGCGTCCGCAGCGTCCTTCGTTTTTGCGAGCACGCTTTTTAAGTACTCTTCTTCCACCTCCTCATAAAAGAAATCCGTCCGCGGGAAGAGCGCGAACGGATCTACATAAAACGGCGTCGACTGGGCGGCGAAGGTTTGCGCTTGCTCTAGCGTTAGTTCCGCGGCGGTGCGCTCCACAAGCTCGGGCCGCGCTAAACGCTTGAACAAAACCCCGCGCGGCTGGGGCGGAGCGCGTTCAGCCGCGCCATGGGGCCCTGCGGCAGCCTCAGTCTTTTTCTTCGCGGCGAACCCCGCGCCCGATTTTTTCACCGTCCGGGCGGACTTTCCGCCAACCCCAATCGCCCGCAACACTCTCAACGCCACACGCCAAACGCCAGCTCCGGCTTTGTGCAACAATCCGCGCATACGTCTCTCTCCATTTTTGCTAATGCTTAGGAGATGGGCGCAGAATCTTAATGTTCAAGCGAGATGCTCAAACTTTATTCATTGCGCGGTGCATATATCCTCTTTGTACATACTATTATGCGGCAGTGATGAATCGGAAGAGGCGCCATACGCGGCGCGCTACTCCCTTAAGCCGCCGATCTTTGTCGGCTTGCCGTCTGCGAGGGACTGCAAGAAACGGCGGACGTTTCCTTTGAGTTCACCATCGGCGTTTTTGTCATTGAGAACGCTTTCGGCGATCGCTTTGGCGCGAACCGCGTCCTTCTCTCGTCCATCGCCTTGGGCGAGCGCCACGGCGTAGAAAAAGCGCCCTTGCAAATCACCGGCGGCATTCGCCTTTTCGAACCAGTCCGCGGCCGCGCCTTCCGCTTCACCGCGGTGCGCGTAGAGCCCCATGGCGGTCATCGCCGGGGCGTAACCCGCCTCCGCGGCGGCGTTCATAATAATCGCCGCCTTCTTAATATCCGGCCGACCAAGCGCTTCAGAGCGATAAAGAACGGCGAGATTATAAGCGGCCTCCACATGTCCCGCAGCGCTTGCCGCTTCGAGACGTTGACGGGCGTATTGGAAGTCTTGCGGTACGCCATCGCCGTTCATGGCGGCGATGCCAAGAACAAATAAAGCGTCGGCGTCGCCAGCCGCTGCAGCTTGCTCAAACAAAGAACGCCCGGCGATCCGGTCTTGCTGTACGCCAATTCCATTCGTATAAAGAGCGCCAAGACGCGCGATGGCGCGGGCGTCGCCCGCTTCGGCTGCGCGCCGGAACCATTTTACCGCCAATTCCGGCTTCGCGTCTCCATCGACACCCTCAAGATAAAGGATGCCAAGCGAAACTTGCGCGTCGATATTGCCGGCTTGGGCGCTGCGTCTATAAAAGCTCTCCGCTCGGCGCACATCCATGAGACCGCCGAGGCCGGTTTCATAGAGATAGCCGACAAGATGCTGGGCCGCGGGATCACCAGAATTCGCCACCGGTTCAGCGAGCCAGCGCGCCTTTTCATATTCTCCCGCCTTTAAACGCTCCAATGCAGGCTCGAGCGACGTGGTCGCCCCTTCTGCGAGCAACGCTTCGGATGCGGGCGAATCGGCAGTTTCCTCAGCAAGGGAATCGACAATGACCGCGGGGTCGGCAGGGGCCGCCGCGAGGCCGGGTGCGGCCCCCGCGTAAGGCGCGTCAACGGCGGTTCTTGTGGTTAGCGCGATTTTCGACACGCGCCGCTCGCCCGCGATCGTGAAGGCGATCGTCGCAACGCCAAGCAGGCAGACACCGGCCGCCGCGAGGCGGCGGCGGTTAGACCCGTCGATTAAAGCGGACAAGAACGACAGCTTAGAACCATGCGAGGCCGCAGCGGTCGCGTCGTTCTCGGCGGCGACTTCGGACGAGCCGGAGCTGTTAGCGCCAGGCGCTTCCCCCTGCAAAGGCGCGTCCCCTGAAGAATTGGCTGTTGACGCTGACGTCATCGAGGCGGGCTCCTTAAAGCGCCGAAACAAAACGCGTCGCGACACAAATCGCCGATACGCGATCGAAGACTGAGCCCGCAGCGCACGCCGGCGCGCTTAAGACCCATCTATGAACACACTAGGAGCAGGTATTATGCCAAATGACTTAACCAAGATGAAAACCAGGGGCTTCCAGCGCCCGCGGCCCAATTATTGGCTCATCCAGCCGCGCTAAAAAGACGCTGAAATCGGCTGACGGCCCTTTCCGGCCCGTCCGCAGCGGCCCATATGCCCGCCGATACGGCAAGGTAATCGGCGCCGGCCATCACTAATGGAGCCGCGTTCTCCACGGTGATCCCGCCAATCGCCACGCACGGAACATTGGTCGCGAACGTCCAATCCTCGATTAGGCTGACCGGCGCGCGCGTCGGCGCGTCTTTTGTTGTCGTCGGAAAAAATGCGCCAAAGGCGACATAGTCCGCGCCCGCTGCGCCCGCAGCCATCGCCAAATCGGACGACGCATGGCAGGTGACGCCGACGACCGCGTCGTCACCGAGCCGGGCGCGCGCTGCTTCATAAGAGGCGTCCGATTGGCCGATGTGAACGCCGTCCGCGCCGGTCGCTTCAGCAAGCGCTGGATAGTCATTTATGATGAACAGCGCCTCGCCGTCTCGAATGATGGGCGCAAGCCGCTCGGCGGCGCGCTTAACATCGTCCGCCGCAGGCGCGCCGCCGTCCGGCGCTTTCAACCGTAATTGCACCGCGGCGATGGGGCCGCCGGCGAAGGCCGCTTTCAGGGCGTCGGCAAAAGCGTCGACATCCGGCAAAATCGGCGGCGTTATAAGATAAAGGCGGCAAGGGTCGACCATCGAACGACTCATTCAATCAAGGGCAATGAGGGGATTGTCCGACGACTATAAGCCCGCTTCCCCCTCCTCGTCCAAACAGCGCTTGGCAAACAGCGCTTGGCAAACAGCGCTTGGCAAACAGCGCTTGGCAAACAGCGCTTGGAAAGTGTTGGCGGTTAGGAGGTTGGTGAAAGACGGTAAAGTCAACGAACGCCAGCCAAGCGCTTGCGCCTCAAGCGTGCGCCCCCGCCGCAGCTTCTTGTTCGGTTTGCGTGAGGTCGCGGCGCGGCTTCAAAAGCCTATCTTTAAGGTCTTGCGGAACAGCATTGTAAATCGTTGGTTCAAGGATGTTTAGTTCACGGCGGACAACGCTGAGCGGTTTCGGCAACAGCTCTTCTAAATCAAAGCCGAACACGAAGTCGGACTGTCGACCCATGCGCCGTCCCTGTCGCACGGCCGCAATCAACGGAGCGCGCGGCGCTTCCAATTTCTGCGCCATGAGCCCTATCGCGATGATCAAATCAAAGCCGCGATTATAGGACTGACCAAGCGTGAAAGCGAGATTGCAAAACTCGCCGAGAGCGTCGCGCCCATAACCGCTCAAGACGTGTAAGACGTCATGCATCACCGCCTGATGGAGGAATATGCGCTGATAGGCGGGAAAATCCGTCTCCGCCCTAAAATCGATCCCCGCTTCAAGAGCGGAGGACAAAAGACCCTCGGGCGTTAGGTCTTCGCCTTCCATGAATTCGAGATAAGCGCGCCCGAACGATCCGGGGGGCAGGCTGCGCAACCACTCGCGATTGGAGAGAATGTCTTCGGCGCGCACCGGTTCAGCAGCAACGCGCCGACCATAAGGGGTGTCGGTGAAACGCTTAAACTGACGATGGCCGGCCTTGCCCGCCAGCGCGTCCACCGTTTCGAAAACTTGCCGCGTGTCTTCTTTGTTACGGACAAGCCGCATGACCGATGCGGCGGCGTGCAACCGTCTCAATGTTGGCGCCGGAGGACAGGCGAACCCATTGATCCAAACGGCGTCTTCGATGGAATACGCCGCCGTTTTGCCAAAGCTGGCGGTTTCGTCTTCGACACTCGCCTCCCGGTCAGGAGCAGAAGCGCCGCAACAGGTCGATGCGTTCGGATCAGCAGCCTTCGGTCGGTGTGGACTGGATTGGCCAGGACTAGACTGGTCAGGGATCGGTTGGTCGTCGGCCATAATCAATCATCCTCATCGATGTCGGTCCGGCATAACCGCTTGCTTTGCGATTGGTCGCACGATTGCATGCGCCTGCAGACGCCGACGCGTAAAGACGACCGCAGCACAGCGACCATAATTACACTGGTCAGTTTACTTTTAATGAATATTGGCGCTTAGTCCGTCGCGGTCAAGGGGCGCGAGCGACGTGACACCACGCTGCATCGACGTTGACACATGACCCTTGAGGCAGGTCGGCGCGAAGAGTTCCCGCCAAGCAAGCCTGACCGCCGCAGGTTTCGTCGTGGGACGACCATGCAGCGTCGTGTTACGACGTCAACTCTGAGAACGGCGGCGGCAGCGGCGCGAAAAAGTGCGCGCCGCCACGATAAGGATCGAGCGTCCTAGGCCGCTTCTAACGACGTGTTCCAACGGCCGAGTTGGGCGAGACCGTTCATCTTCGCCCGATGCGCGAAAGCGGCTTGCGCCGCCGGCACGTTCGCCGCGTCGCCGCTCCAGGCTTTGAGCGTCGAGGCTTGCAACGCACGACCGTAAGAGAAGGACACGCCCCAAGGCATTTTATCCGCATACCCAGCGTTCATAGCGTTTAGATGGGCCGTCGCTTCTTCGTCGGATTGTCCGCCGGAGAGGAAGACAATGCCCGGAAGGCCGGCCGGCACCGCCGAACGGAAACACTTCACGGTCATCTCAGCGACTTCTTCGACGCTCGCTTGGGTCGGACACTTTTTGCCGGCGATCACCATGTTCGGCTTAAGGATGGTTCCTTCAAGCTCCACGTCTTGGGCGTAGAGTTCATCGAACAGAGACTTCAGCGTGAACTCGGTCACGTCATAGCAGCGGCCGATGTCATGGTCGCCGTCCATAAGAACTTCCGGCTCAACGATCGGCACGATGTTCGCCTCTTGGCACAGCGCGGCATACCGGGCGAGCGCATGGGCGTTCGTCGAAATGCAGTAACCGGACGGAACCGTCTCATCGCCTTCCCGGCCGATATCGATGACCGCGCGCCATTTGGCGAAGCGCGCACCGAGGTCGTAATACTCTTTAAGCCGCTCGCGCAGACCGTCGAGCCCCTCGGTGACGGTTTCACCCGGCGCGCCAGCGAGCGCTTTCGCGCCTTTGTCGACTTTAATGCCAGGAATGGAGCCCGCGTCTTGGATCAGTTTGACGAGCGGCGTACCGTCGGCGGCGTTTTGCCTGATGGTTTCATCGAACAGGATGACGCCGGAAATATTTTCCCGCATCGCCGTCTCCGTACGGAACAACAGTTCGCGATAATCACGGCGATTGGTTTCCGTCGATTCCACATCAATGGTATCGAACCGCTTTTTGATCGTGCCCGTGGATTCGTCGGCCGCCAGAATGCCTTTGCCGGGCGCGACAATCGCCGTCGCCACTTTGTTTAACGCTTCAAGATCCATCTTCATTCTCCCAATAATTCGCTAGGCGCCCCGTTTGCGCGCACCTTCAGGCCGTCAACGCCTCCACCCCAGGCAAGACCTTGCCTTCAAGCCATTCCAAAAATGCGCCGCCCGCTGTCGACACATAGGTAAAATCATCCGCGGCGCCGGCGTGATTGAGCGCGGCCACCGTATCGCCGCCGCCGGCGACGGCCGTCAGGGCGCCGTTCTTTGCTTGGCGGCCGGCGAAGCGCGCCGCTTCCACCGTCGCTGTATCGAAAGGCGGGATTTCAAACGCGCCAAGCGGACCGTTCCAGACGAGCGTCTCAGCGCCCTCAATCCGATCAGCGATCTTATCGACCGAGGCAGGCCCTAGATCTAAAATCATTTGATCGGCGCCGACGGCGTCCACCGCCACGACTTCGCTCGCCGCGCCTTCTTTGAACTCGCGCGCAACAACAGCGTCATCGGGAAGAAGGATTTCGCAGCCCGATTTCTCCGCTTGGTCCATAATTTCGCGCGCCGTATCGGCGAGGTCCGGTTCGCATAAGGACTTTCCGACCGAGACGCCTTTGGCGAACAAAAATGTATTCGCCATGCCGCCGCCAACGACAAGCACGTCGGCCTTGCCAACGAGGTTCAAGAGCAGCGGAATTTTCGTCGACACTTTGGCGCCGCCGACAACGCATAAAAGCGGTCGCTTCGGCTCAGTGAGACCAGCGGCGAGATAGTCAAGCTCGCGCTCCATGGCTTTGCCCGCCGCGGACGGCAACAGCCGCGCGATTGCTTCGGTCGACGCATGAGCGCGGTGCGCCGCCGAGAAAGCGTCATTGACGAAGATGTCGCCGATCTCGGCCAAGGCTTTTGCAAATTCGGGGTCGTTTTTCTCTTCACCCGGATGAAAGCGCGTATTCTCCAGAAGCGCGACGCCGCCGTTTTCTAAACTGGCGGCGACGGTCTCAGCCGCTGGACCAATACAATCTTCAGCGAAGGCGATGTCGACGCCAAGCCGCTCAGCGGCAGCGGGCGCGACGGGCGCTAAAGACATCTCCGGCGCGCGCGCGCCTTTCGGCCGACCAAAATGCGACAGGAGCAGCACTTTAGCGCCGGCCTCCCGCAGAGCGTTGATCGTCGGCGCCGCGCGATCGATCCGCGTCGCGTCCGTAACGACGCCGTCTTTCATCGGCACATTGAAATCGACGCGGACGAAAACACGTTTTCCGGCGACGTCGATATCATTCAAGGTTTTGTAGCCCGCCATTGGAGCGCCCCTCCCCGCGCAAACGCCTTACAGGAATTTGCCCATGGCGAGCGCGGTGTCGCTCATCCGCGTGGAGAAGCCCCACTCATTGTCGTACCAGGTCAGGAT
Organism: Pseudomonadota bacterium; assembly: GCA_039814575.1. GTDB lineage: Bacteria > Pseudomonadota > Alphaproteobacteria > Caulobacterales > Parvularculaceae > MED-G105. Next base: position 140,698 of record JBCCAY010000002.1, on the reverse strand, counting down.
ACGGACGAGCTTGCCTTCAAGGATCTGCGTTTGCGGCAGAGCGAAGGTCGAGGAATGCGGGTCATGGTTGAAGTCGGCAGAGACGAGCGGACGATCGGTGACACCGAGAACGCCTTTCAGCGGGCCGGCGGCCGCTTCTTGAATGGCGCCGTTCACTTCTTCGACGCTCGTGTCTTTGCCCGGCGTGAAAACGAGGTCAACGCACGACACGTTCGGCGTCGGCACGCGGATCGACGAGCCGTCGAGTTTACCGGCGAGTTTCGGCAAGACGAGACCCACCGCTTTCGCCGCGCCCGTCGATGTCGGGATCATGGACGAGGCCGCCGCGCGGGCGCGGTAAAGGTCTTTGTGCATGGTGTCGAGCGTCGGTTGGTCGCCCGTATACGCATGAACCGTGGTCATATAACCGCGCTCAATGCCGACGGTGTCATCAAGAACCTTCGCGACAGGAGCGAGGCAGTTCGTGGTGCACGACGCATTGGAGACGACGGTGTCGTCAGCCGACAGCGTGTCATGGTTGACGCCATAGACAATCGTTTTATCCGCGCCCGTGGCGGGCGCCGAAACAAGCACGCGCTTCGCGCCGCCAGTGAGGTGGGCGGATGCTTTTTCTTTATCAGCGAAGATGCCCGTGCACTCAAAAACGATATCGACGCCGAGATCGCCCCAAGGGAGTTTCGCCGGATCACGTTCCGCGAAGACTTTCATTGCGCCGGCGCCGGCGTCGATCGTGTCGGCAGTCGCCTTTACTTCATTCGGCAAACGGCCATGGATTGAGTCGTATTGTAGAAGGTGTGCGTTCGTCTCCACCGGACCAAGGTCATTGATGGCGACGACTTCAATGTCCTTACGCTGATGTTCGATCATTGACCGTAAGGTGAGCCGACCGATGCGGCCGAAACCGTTAATGCCTACACGCAACGCCATCATTCATTCTCCTTCTTCACGACGTCCCGCGCGGCGTCTGCAACAGCCGCTGCGGTGATTCCAAAATGTTCATAAACTGCGGCGCCGGGTCCGGATTCGCCGAAGCCCGACATGCCGACAAACGCGTCTTTGCGGCGCAAGAAAAGCTCCCAACCCTGACGGACGGCCGCTTCAACGCCGACCCGCGGCGCTTGCCCTAAAAGAGCGCTTTGTTGTTCTTCGCTTTGCGCGGCGAACGCCTCGAAACACGGCGCGGAGACGACGCGCGCGCGGATCGCTTCGCAGGCCAAAGTTTGCTGCGCTTCGATCGCGAGACCGACCTCAGAGCCGGAGGCGATCAACACCACCTGCGGGTCTGGCGCGTCAGCGACAATATAGGCGCCGCGAGCGACGAGATTTTCATCCGTATGGGTCAGGCGCGCCGGTTGCAATGTCTGACGGCTAAGCGCGATGACGCTCGGACCATCGGTCTTTTGAAGCGCCGCCGCCCAACATTCCGCCGCTTCGATCGCGTCGGCAGGACGGAACACCGAAACGTTCGGTATGGCGCGCAAGGCCGCAAGATGCTCCACCGCCTGGTGGGTCGGCCCGTCTTCACCAAGGCCGATCGAGTCATGGGTCATGACATAGATAACGCGCAAGCCCATTAGCGCCGATAGGCGAATTGAGGGCCGACAATAATCCGTGAACACCAAGAATGTGCCGCCATAGGGAATGACGCCGCCATGCAGCGCCATGCCGTTCATCGCTGCGGCCATGCCGTGTTCGCGAATGCCGTAATAAACGTAACGCCCGCTGTAATCGTCAACGGTCAGCGGCGACAACGCTTTCGTCTTGGTGTTGTTCGAGCCCGTTAGGTCGGCCGATCCGCCAAGCACGAAGGGAACGGCGTCGTTCACGACCTCGAGCGCCATTTGCGAGGACTTGCGGCTGGCGACCGCCGGCTTTTCCTCCGCAAGGGTCTTTTTGTAAGCGTCGAGCGCAGCGATCGCCGGCGCGACATCTGCGGCTTGGCTCGCCTCGAACTCGGCTTTTGCGGGAGACGCTGCAAGACGACCCGCCCATGCCTCACGCGATGCAGCACCACGTGATCCCGCAGTTCGCCAAGCGGATAAAATATCCGTAGGCGTCTCAAACGGCGCATGCGGCCAGCCGAGCGCGTCGCGCGCGCCGGCGATTTCCTCAGCGCCCAAAGGCGACCCGTGGCTGCCGGACGTTCCCTGTTTCGTGGGAGCGCCGCGGCCGATAACTGTGCGGCAGGCGATCAAGGTCGGCCGATCGGCGGCTTGCGCGTCGGCGAGCGCCGCTTCGATCGCGGCCGGATCGTGGCCGTCGACGCGGGTCGTCGCCCAGCCGGACGCTTCGAAGCGCTGCAATTGGTTCGTGGAGTCCGAAAGCGACAACGCGCCGTCGATGGTGATTTCGTTGTCGTCCCAGAGGACGATGAGCTTGTTCAGCTTTAAATGACCAGCAAGCGCGATCGCTTCTTGGCTGATCCCCTCCATGAGGCAACCGTCGCCAACGAGAGCATAGGTTTTGTGATCGACGAGATCCGACCCGAACCGAGCGTTTAAATGCGCTTCGGCGATCGCCATGCCGACGGCGTTGGCGAGGCCTTGGCCGAGAGGACCCGTCGTCGTTTCCGCCGCGGCGAAGACGCCATACTCTGGGTGACCGGCGGTCTTCGCGCCGATTTGCCGGAAATTCTTAATCTCGTCGAGCGTCGCGTCTTCATAGCCGAGCAGATATCCGAGCGCATAGAGCAGCATTGATCCGTGCCCAGCGGACAACACGAACCGATCCCGGTCCGGCCAGCGCGGATCGGCGGCGTCGAACTTCAGGAACTTCGTGAAAAGAACCGTCGCAACGTCCGCCGCGCCCATGGGCATGCCGGGATGGCCGGATTTGGCTTTCTCGACCGCGTCCATGGCGAGCGCGCGGATGGCGTTCGCCATCGCGATCGGATCGCCGGCGGCGGGATCTTGAATACGAGCGTTGGGCGTCCCCGATGCGGGAGCGGCTGCAGGCGTCGAACCCATGGAATGTCCTTCAAGCGCAGGTAACCGCGGGGGGCGCACGAGAAAATGCCCAACTGGCGACCATCGCAATTGATAAAACGCGCCGCACGCCCCTTCTGACGCGGCCGGCGGCGTCAATGCGGCTCGTCATGCCGCGCAGGCTCGCCACGGTCAAGGGGGCAGGCCGCGATGAAGCGCCCCATTGCAGGCGGCCTAAACCAAAGACGGCGCGTATAGATAGCCGATGAAGATCAACTGCAAAGCGCTTCCTTATCAAAGTGCTTCCTTATCAAAGCGCGCACGATCAAAGCCCGCGCACGCACGCCCGATGGACCGGGCGCGTTGACAATCCGGCACTCCTATCTTCTGGCGCGCCTTCCCGACATCGAGGTTCCTGGACATCGAGGCCGGCGCGCTTCAGGATAATCAAGTGAAATACAGGCATTTTACGGACTCTGAGAGCCGCGTTTGGCAGCGATTGGCGGCCGCTTTTCTGACGAGTCCCAGCCGTGGAGGAAACGCGCATGACCGCGCAAGCCGATAACGGACCTAAACAAACGGAGTCGGCGATCCAGTCATCGACGATCCCGACGTCCACACTCCAGACCTCCACGACGAGCAAATCTTCTGGCGGCCAATCGGTAACGGGCGCCCTGGCGAAACTCGCCGGCGCCATCGCTGCGATAGAAGCAAAGCTTGCGGACCGCACCGAGACCGCCGCGACGACGCGAGAAAGCAACCAGTCGACGCGCGATCTCACGGCCCATGCCCGGCGCGCGGCGGACGATGCAGCGACCCGCCTCGACGCCGCGATGAAAGACCTGCGCGCCCTGACTGCCGAAACAAAGAAGGGCCGAAGCGAAGGACGCCCGCAAGAATGATAGACGCAAGAAGAGCCGGGAGATCCGATGGCGCAAGTTGATATCGAACTGAACGGCCGGCCGTACAAAATCACCTGCGAAGACGGCCAAGAAGAGCGTCTTTTGGTTCTGTCTCACTATCTCGACGCGCATGTGAGCGAGCTTGTGGACAGCCTTGGGCAAATTGGCGAAGCGCGGCTTCTTCTCCTCGCCGGCCTGACGGTCTGCGACGAATTGTTCGAATTGCGAGAGAAGGCCGCTGGCGGCGAAGGCTCGGACAGCGAAGCGTTAAAGACAGCGAATACGGCGATCGAGCAGGCGGCCCGCCGCCTCAACGCGATCGCAGAGATGCTCTAAACGTTCAAGGACATTTTGACAAAACGGTGAGCGCTTGCTCGTGAAGCGCGGGCGTCGCGGCGGCGAGGATGCGACCGCGATCATCTGCGCCCGGCACCGCGCCGCGCCAATTGGTGACGACGCCGCCTGCCGCGCGCACAACCGGAACAATGGCCGCGAAATCATGATGCTTCAGCCCCGCTTCAATGACGAGGTCCAACTCGCCGAGCGCCAAGAGGCCGTAAGCATAAGCGTCAAAACTGAACCGGGCGACGCGCGTCGCGCCGGCCACCTCTTCAAACGCGTCATGTTCGTCCGGCGTGAAGTAAATCGACCGGCGCGGGTCGGTCGTGGACAGACGCGCTTTGGCTAGTTCTTCGCAGTCACTCGCGCGGGCTCGGAGCGCGGTCTCACCGCGACGATATAGGACGCCCTCGCCTGAAGCCGTCGCCTCTTCGGCAGCGCCGGCCGGCGCGGTTGCTCCGATCCATCGTTCATCCGTAAACGGTTGGTCGATAAGCCCGAACACAGGCGTCGCCCCGTCTTCATAGGCGATCAATGTCGTCCAGGTGGGCGAACCGGTTAGGAACGCTTTGGTGCCGTCAATGGGATCAATCACCCAACGGCTTGGCGCTTCAGGCCGCGCGACGCCGAATTCCTCGCCGACAATACCATCATCGGGTCGAACCGCCTCGATCATCTCGCGAATGACCCGCTCCGCCGCTCGGTCGGCGTCCGTCACCGGATCGAACAGCGCCCCCGCTTTATTGTAGATCGTCGCGCCGGTCCGAAACAGCGGCAGCGTCTGACCGCGGGCGGCGTCGGCCAATCGCTCAGCAAACGCCGTAATCTCGTCAAAGTTAATGCTCGCCATGGCCGGACCATGGCCGCGGCGACTTCGGAACACAAGGGGCGCCAGGCCGTTTCAGCGGATTGACCGGCGTTAAACGAGAAGCGGCGCCGCCCCTTTCGGAACGACGCCGCCTTGCAAGCAAGGGGGGAAAGAAGCGCGCTTCGGCTAGATGTCGCCGGACATGGCCTTGGCGAGGTCGAGCAAACGCCGGCGCGGTTCTTCGTTCAAGCGATAGTAAGCGCGCACGAGATCAATGGTGTCTTTGTTCTGAAAAACGTCGTGCGGCGTTGGTTGATGCACGCCATTGCCGTTGCGGATCGGCGCTGCGTCTTCCGTTTCGTCGACGCCTTCGAAGAAGTACGCCACCGGCACTTCAAGCGCTTTCGCCAGCGCCCAAAGGCGCGACGCAGAGATACGGTTCGCGCCGCTTTCATATTTTTGAATCTGTTGGAAGCGGATGGAGACCGCGTCGGCGAGTTTTTGTTGCGTCAGACCGAGCAGACGACGGCGCTGGCGCAGACGTTTGCCGACATAGAGATCGACTGGATGTGTCATGTTGCCTTAGTTCCTTTTCAGCGTGCCGCCCGCCGAAAGAAATCGGCCGAACGTAACTGAAGGGGGAATAGGCAAGGGACATGCCGAACGGTGCCGGCCACAGAAAAAAGACCGCGCCGTTCGCCAAAAACGGGATAAAACCAGGGGCGCCGCGTCCAAGCGCCGCGCCGCCTCCGGGTTGCGAAAATCGCTTTTTTAGAATGTCCCGGCGCGGACGGCGCCAATGACGTGCGCCAAATCGAGACGGTTAACGGCGCGCCGGCGACTCATGGAAGGCGACTATTGCGGCGGCCCAAGATGTTCAGCGAGATATCGCCAAACCCGCTTCATCACATAGGGCCGGCCGGGAAGATCATGGTTACCCTCCGGAACGATCAGCAAATCATAGTCTTTATCGTGTTCGATCAGCGCTGAGATCAGATGGACGCTCGACATGAACGGAACATCCTCGTCCTGCAAACCGTGCACGAGCAGCAAATCGCCTTTTAAGTTCTTCGCGAGATGCGCGTTGTCCTGAGTACGGTATGTTTCACGATGGTTCTCGGCCAAACCAACATAGACCTGCAGCTCCGTTACATTGACCAACCGACTATCATGATTGCCGGCAAGCGACGTCGCGACGTGAATTCGATCCGGAAATTCAAGAATGCCGCGACTGGCGCAATTGCCGCCCTGGGAATTGCCATAAATGCCGACGCGGGAGGGGTCCACATAGTCTCGCGTCGCGGCCAACTGATCGAGCGCGGCGATAAAGTCAACAAGACCGCCGCATTGATGGCCGAAATCATGCGCCGCATCCAAGAACGCGCGGGTGCGCCCGATCCCGCCCACATGGTCGAGCATCAGAACGACGGCGCCGGTCTCAGCTAAAGCTTGACCGTTGTAGGCATAATAATCACCCTGGCCGAAGCCCGCCAAAATAAAGCCGACCGTTCCGTGCACACGGAAGATCACAGGATACTTCTTACTCGGATCAAAATCGGAAGGTTTGTAGACATTACCCCAGATTTCGGTTTTTCCATCGGCGGCAGTGAACGACAAACGCTCAGGAACAGGAACGCCGTCTACATAGGACGCCTCGTTTAAGACGGTTTCTTCGACGCCCTCAGCGTCAATAACAAAGGACACGCTAGGTTCTGATAACGTAGAGGCGGTCACCAAGAACCGCTCGAGCCCCGGAGACGCTTGAACGCGATGGTGGGATGCGCCCGAGGTAGCCTTCTCCTGCGCCGTCCCATCAAGGCGCGCGCGATAGAGGTTTTGGACATAAGGATCGACATCGCCGCTCAGATCGCCGGCGGTGAAGTACACCCATCCATCGCGTACGCCGAAGGTCTCATAAACGTGCAGTAAGCCTTCCGTCACTTGGTTTTTCCGCTCCCCCGTACGCAGGTCATATCGATACAGATGGCCGCCCGTATCGCTGAGGGAAAAGTACAGAACGTCTTGCCCGAAGACTTTGAACCCAAACGGGCGTCCCCAAGAGGCGAACCAGTTTTCCTCTTCAAGGAGTACGATGTTCTCGCCCGTTCGAGGATTGATCCGCCAAAGGGTGAGGTTTCGACCGATTTCGTCGAAGTGAATGATGAGGAGAAACTCGCCATCCTCTGACCACTGAATATAATCGGATCGGATTGGTTCTAGAGATTCATAATATGGCGACGGCAGCCCAATTTCTCGCGCAGCGCCGGTTTCTGGGTCACCGATTAAAAAGGTGGCTGTGACGCTGCCCTCATCGCTGGCGAAAGGCGTCAAGGTCGTCAGCGCCGACATTGTCGGCGCGCCGTTCTCATCATAGCCGTTTTCAACAAATGGTTTCGGCGCAACGCCTTCGGCGTCCACCACATAGGTAGCGAAATAACGACTGTCCGGCGACCAAAGAACGCTGGCGCCGACGTCATAGTTTTTGCGCTTCACCGTTAACTGGCCCGACCAAGAAATAAGCCCAGCGTCAGCGTAGCTGTGGCGCGGTCCGCCGTCGCTCGTCAGCGCTTTTTCGGGTCCGCCGTTCTCAGCGATATAGAGATCAAAACCGCGCCGTGAAATCGTCCAACGACCGTCGGGCGACGTCGGATTAACATCACCCGGCGCACCGACAATATCAGCGCCGCGCGGCCATTCAGCGGCCTCAGAAAACGCAGCGCCGCGTCCGGCCGGTCGAGACGCCTTCGCCTCGGCGTCATAAATATATAACTTGGACGCGCCACCGAATGCCGACGTTTGATAAAGCAATTCCGCGTCGTTTCGCCACTCGGACTGTTCTACGACAACACCGGTGAAGCGCGAATCTCGATCTTCAAAATACCGTTTAAAGGCCCGCTCATGGGCCAATTCTCGAGCCTCAGACGCCGTATCAGCAAAAACCGGCGACGAAAAACCCAGCCCCAAAACAATCAAAGAGAAGGGCGCAAAAGCAATTATGAGCGAAATTGCCGCTGAAAGAACACTATTTGCCGCGCGCAACATATCTGACACCTTTCCCTGTTCGCACCCGACAAAATTGTTCCGTAGCAGGTGGAAATTGAACGCGCTTAATGCGCATCGACGAAGATCGATTTTTGGTATCTGATATCTTGGTGATCAGCTAGTCAATCATTTTCGCGGACCGCAACCAGAAATCTTCGTCGAAACCAGGCGTTTCTAGATTGGCGATAAAGTGGCGCGAGGCCGCGTCCCAAGAAAACCGCTCCGCCCAGGCGCGGCATTCAGCCGGGTCGCGGTGTTCTAAAGCTGCAAGACAAGCCGCGCGCAGATCTTCATTAAGCGCCCCGCAGGCCGGTGGCGCGCCCTCAAAAATCTCTAGCGGGCCGCGCACCGGATAACTCGCCACCGCGACGCCGCAAGCCAGCGCCTCAACGTTCACCAATCCAAACGTGTCGGTGCGCGAAGGAAAGACAAATACATCCGACGCCTGATAATAAGCCGTCAGCTCATCCCCGAACTTCGAGCCCAAAAAGTGCACGTCTTTGTATTTCGTCTCAAGTTCAGCACGCTGAGGACCATCACCAATGATAATCTTCGACCCCGGCAAATCGAGTTCCAGAAAATCCTCAATGCTTTTTTCGACAGCGATGCGTCCGACATAAAGCCAACGGGGGCCGGGATAAGCGTCTAGAACAGCGCTTTCCCCCTGTCGAAATTGCTCTAAATCAACGCCGCGCGGCCAAAGCTTCATCCGGTTGAAGCCACGCGCACCCATTTCATCCATCATGCCTTGCGTCGCGACCATCATGGTCTCGCCATCCTTGTGAAAATCACGCAAAATGGCATATCCCCACGACAAAGGAACCGACCACCGAGCATTCGCATACTCCGCGAAGCGGGTGTGGAAGCTCGTAGTGAAGGGGTAGCGACGACGTTTGCAGAAACGCCGGGCGGCCCGACCAATCGGCCCCTCAGTCGCTATATGGATCGCGTCAGGCTTAAAGTCATTGAGCATCTTCGCGACCCGCCGGTTCGGTAAAATCGCGAGCCGAATTTCTGAATAGGACGGTAGGGGCACAGAGTGAAATTTCTCTGGCGTTACATACAGCACCTCATTGCCGAACCCTGTCAGAATCGCGCCGAGCGTGTCGAGCGCGCGAACGACGCCGTTCACCTGAGGCTTCCATGCGTCCGTGGCGATGGCGATGCGCAAGCCGCCGTTTTCTGCGCCGGCAGGCATTGGAAATCGCTGTCGCGGCCTTGTTAGGCGGCCGACGCCGTTTTTCAGCTTCGTTAAGCGCCCCTTTTTTGAGGGCTCGCGCCCGGTCTCTTCATCAGATCCCGCCCGATCGAAAGCGTCCCCTGAGGAAGAAACGGAAGCCGGCTCGGCGTTATTTTCAGATGTGCTCTTTCCAGACGTGCTCAAAGGGGTGCTCCCATTCGACGGCGCCGCGATTAGCTTCCAGCGTCTTCCAAGTCTTCAAGGACGAAAACCGGATAGTTTCAAAAAGCGATCAGCGAACACCGTCCAGCATCAGTGTTGACGATTGCGCTGACCTAAACGGCCCCAGAACCTGAGGCAACTGGAAAACAAATGGACGGATTTCAAAGACGCCCAACCGTTGATTGGGAAAAAATTTCTGCTGCAGCGCAATAATTTTTGTTGCAACGCAACAGATGCATCGATATGACCAAAAAGCGGCGCGTACCGCCGCAGCCCTTGTTGGGCGTTTCCTCCCTAACACTCAAACCGCGAAGGCGACTTCGCGGTTTTTTTCTTTTTATTCAGCAGCTTGAGCAGGAAGCAAAGCCCCGGGCGACACGCTCGCCAGGGCGCCGACAAGCTCCTCAATAGTCCGCCGTAAGGCGGCGAAGCCGCGATGACGGGTCAAACGGGCCTCATCGAGGTAAAGCGCACGATTAATTTCTATCTGTAAAACGTGAACGCCGGTTTCCGGCCGACCATAGGCGGCCGCCACATGCCCCCCGGCATAAGGGCTGTTGCGCGATACCCGGTACCCCATGCCGGCCAACACTTGCTCAACAAGCGCCGTCAAACTGCCCGCGCAAGACGCGCCATAGCGATCGCCCAGGACAAAATCGATCGGCGGCTCACCAGGTCGAAACGGCGCACCGCCGATCGACGGCATGGAATGACAGTCTATCAACACCGCGCACCCGAAAGCGGCTCTTGTTTCATCAATCAAATCACCAAGCGCGGCATGGTAGGGATCGTAACATGTCCGTAACCGCTTTTCCGCGTCGCGATATCTGAGTTTTCGTGCGTAAATGTCATGACCATCGGCAACAATGCGTGGAATTACGCCCAGTCCGACACGCACACGATTGGACCGGGAATCGATATTCGCCGGCGCAGGATCTGCGAACATGCGTGGATCAATTTCATCGCGAGCACGGTTCACGTCCACATACGCGCGTGGAAACAGCGCCCTCAAAAGCGGCGCGCCATGGCGTGGGGCGGCGTCGAAAAGAAGGTCCACATAACCGTCCTCCGATTGCCGCAATTCCGATCGATCGAGACGGCTGAGAGCCAGAAATGACGCCGGATACCGCCGACCCGAGTGAGGCGATGCGAAAATCACCGGGCCGCGCTGTTCCGCGGGCCGCAATAGCTCCAAAACGGCCGCAGACAGTTCTGATGCGTCCGTCTCATCCTCGAGGCGGTCATTAGAAAATCGTTCGTTCATCTTTTCCGGCGTACACTTAAAGCGATCTTGTATCGTCATTCGGTTTAAGAGGGTAAGACCGGCTTCCACAAAAAGCGACGCGCCTGAAGCGCGCGCAAGCGCAAAATAACGCCGACGCGGTCGAAAAACGCCGGTTTCATTGCGTAAGAAGTCCGAACTCCCTTATCCCTGAGTTGGAATGACGCCTGCAAGAGCAAGCGAAGCTTTTAGGCGCTAGAACGCGCCCTCCTCGGCTCCGATGCACCAATTGATGGGCGGACGACAGCCGGCGATGATTGAGAGACAGGAAGAACGATGGCGGCGATATTGTTGGCGGAAGATGACGATTCTATGCGACGCTTTCTTAAAAAGGCGCTGGAGCGAGCGGGCCATGCCGTCGTTGACGCCGGTCAGGGCGACGAGGCCCTTACCGAACTTCAACTCCGTGAATTCGATCTGCTGCTAACGGATATCGTGATGCCGGGCATGGACGGGATTGAGCTGGCGCGCCGCGCAGCGGAAATCGACGCAGAAATGAAGATCATGTTCATCACTGGTTTCGCGGCTGTGGCGCTTAATCCAGCGAACAAAGCCCCGGAAGACGCCAAAGTCCTTTCCAAGCCCTTCCACTTAAAAGATCTCGTCCAAGAAGTGGAACGCGTTGTCGCGGCCTAACTGGGCGTCACGCCGATGGGCGCTCGACAGTCGCCTCTTCGGATAAAGGCCTGGCCCATTTTCTGATGCGCATTTTGGCGTTCAATGCACGTCGCCCGCTTGCAAGATCGCTCTTAAACCGGTAGCACCGCCTCTCGATCTAAGCGCTGAGCCGTCGTCTCGCGCTAAATCGGGCGCATAGCTCAGTGGTAGAGCGCTACCTTGACATGGTAGAGGTCCGTGGTTCGATACCACGTGCGCCCACCATCCTATAAGTCATTGATTTTATTGATGTTGAATTTCTACGTATCGAACCTTATCGATTATCGCTTTGATTTATAGCGGTTTTTTGGTTCGAGTGCGTTTGGGTGTCATCCGGTTTTGCAATCTCTGATTTTTGCTCTTTATAGAAATTACTATTCTTGAGTTGTTCTTCCCATTGATCCAGCGTTTCAAACAGTTCGTTCAGTGTGTCTTCATCCATCATCTTAAATCCTTGAATACCATGTGCCTTTACCGACACCATGTTTAATGAGGTGTCCGTTCTCCACGAGTTTTTGAAGATGTGCTTTGACCGTGTTACGGCTGGCGCGTGTCGCCTTGACGATCGCGCTATTGGTAATGCGTCCATGCTGTTTGGCGAGTTCCAGAATTTGGATCGATAGGTCGGGCAAGGATATAAGCAGAATTTGCTCTTTCTCGATTTTACTCCTGAGTCGATCTTTTTGCTTTTTCAGCGTTTCCAGAAAGAAGGTGAGCCACGGTTGCCAGTCGGGGTGTTTTGAGCGGATCGTCCCTTGGGTCTTTTTCAATGCAAGGTAGTAGCTTTCCTTATTTTGTTCGATGACGCTTTCCATCGAAGTGTATGGCACGTATTCATAACCAGCTTTCAAAAGCAAAAGAGTTGTTAGAATGCGTGACAGCCGACCATTTCCATCCTGAAAAGGATGAATTTCAAGAAATACGACGATAAAGACAGCAGTAATCAGCAAAGGGTGCAGCTTGCCCAAATTAAGCTGATCAATTATCCAGATTTGTAGCTCATTCATTAATTTGGGCGTATCAAAAGGCGTCGCTGTTTCGAAGATGACGCCGATTTCTTTGCCGTTCTCATCAAACGCGCTGACGTGATTAGGCGAGGTTTTATAGTCCCCGCGATGGTGTTCGTCTTTTTCGCTATACTTCAGAAGGTCACGGTGGAGCTGTTTGATGAAATTATTGGAGATTGGAATATAATCGTGATTGGAAAACACTGTTTCCATGACTTCCGCATACCCGGCAACTTCCTGCTCGTCACGCGTTTCAAATGCTTGGATAGCGATATTGGAAAGCAGGGTTTCGACCTGAAGGTCAGAGAGACGGCTACCCTCAATCCGGGTTGATGAGCCAATACTTTCAATTGTCGCAACATGCCGTAGCGCTGAAAGCCGCTCAGGCGCTAAGGTCTTCAAAGCTGTCCATTGGCCTTTGAACTCATCGATCTCGGCGATGAGCTTTAAGAGAGCGGGCGTGATCGTGATTGTCTGGGTATTCAGGCTCATACCCATAAAAATACCCAAAAATACCCATATGTACAATATATTTTAGATTAGACCCAAAAAACGACCTATAAAACGCCAATTAACCTTCTAAACGGTTGTTCCACCGCGACAGTTCTTCCCAAAATTCGTCGGATGTTTGTGCGTCCGGGTCCACCAGATATTATGTTTACAATTTAATTGATTGTTTTAAAAGAGAAATTGGACGCCAACCGACAATAGATATACCCATTTCGGCACGTAATAGAATATGGCGCACTCGCCGCTAGTTATAGCACTTTCGGTTCTAGCTCTTATAGGCGGCCACGCGGCCGATAAACACTTCGTTTCTTTGGCGAGGACTGAGCATGGTCTTCAGGTTTGTGACGAAAGGTGATGCATCTTTTTGTAAGGTCGTATGCGGACATCTCCACAGTAACGCGATCACCGGCGAGGGTCTTGATACGGTGCTTGCGCATCTTGCCGCCGGCATACGCTAGAATTTCATGCCCGTTTTCCAGTTTGACGCGATAGTTCCCATCCGGCAGCACCTCGGTGACATCGCCGTCGAATTCAAGAAGTTCTTCTTTCACCATTAACGCGCTCGCTTTCGAAGCGCTTTTTGTTGTTCAGCGCGCTCCGCAGCTTCTTTTTCAAGGCGCAGCGCACATAGCTTCGCCGTTTTTTTCAGTGTTTGCTCTCGCAGCTTTTCAGCAGCTGACATCGCCACATTTTTCCATGTCTTTAATATGCCGGCGCTTAGCCGCGGCCTTTTTTCTCAAAATTGTCTCTCTCGAAATTCACTGCCAACGAGGCAACTCATCGATATCGTTTCTTTACGGAGTAAACATTTTTTACTGATTAGGCGTCATTCCTGGTCGCGTCTTTCTCTCTTCAAGTCTTAAAGCGCGAACCGTCAGATTTTTCGCTTTCTAAACGAAGCGTTCTTAGTCGATTGGATTTATCTCGCTGAAGAGCGGCATGAACCTTAAGCTCGTTCATGGCAGCCGCTTGGGACTGCTCTTGCATGGCTTGCCGATTGGCCGGTGATGGACGTCGCAAAGGTTTAGTCATTAGAAAACTCCAGAATAGAGCATAGAGCGCACCCAGCGCTCTATGCAGGTTGGACCAGCCTTAGCCCTCGAGTTTCAGTTGCCCGGCCGAGGTTTTGCCTCGTTCTTGTTGCAATTCAAAAGAGACTTTTTGACCATCGTCCAAACCGCCAATGCCCGCGGCTTCGAGCGCGGTTGCATGGACGAAAACGTCTTGGCCGCCGTCATTAGGGGCAATGAACCCAAATCCTTTTTGCGGGTTGTACCATTTCACAGTTCCAGTCGCCATTTGTTGATTCCTTTCAAACAGGCGTGAGCACTCGAAATAATTCCGAGTGCAGAAAATGCTACCGATGTTTGGAGGAGAATAAGAAGCTTGCTTCAGAGGCCTAATAGACGGCCTTCAATCATGGCGCGGCGCATAGATAGACGTTAATGCGCTGCATTACCAGCTTCGTTCGATGAATACCCGCATGCAAGCGACGAAGCCATTGCCGCAGCGCCACCCGGCTAATTCCTCCAGCATTCACTTGCTATTAACCCCAAGCTGCGCCATATGCTCGCTCAGGCCGCGTGTAGCGGGAGCCGCTCAAATAGCGAATACGCCTCCCTCCGGCCGTTTTACCCTGAAAATCAGCGCCCAGACACGCGGGCTCTCATATTGATCCCAGACGCCGTTTCCGCGCGCCTTTTAAGGGCGTCGCGCAAGGGCGCATCGAAAGAAATATAGTGACGACATTTTCCGAACTTGGCCTGGCGGAGGCGATCCTGGAATCGCTCACCAAGGACGACCACAAGACGCCGACCCCAATTCAAGAAGAAGCTATACCCAAACTGCTTGCGGGCCATGATTTGCTGGGCATCGCGCAAACCGGCTCCGGCAAGACCGCGGCCTTTACGCTACCGCTCTTACATCAGCTTTACGAAACACCGCACAAGACACAGGACCTTGGTCCGCGCGCGCTCATCCTCACACCAACACGTGAACTCGCTGGACAAGTGCGAGAACGGGTCGCCGTTTACGGCGCGCGCACAGCGCTACGCACAGGCCTGGTGATCGGCGGCGTTCCCATCAACAAACAGAAAAAAATAATCCGACGCGGGATTGATATTTTGATCGCCACGCCGGGCCGTCTAGAGGACTTGCTAAAGCAAGACGCTGTTTCGCTGGCGGGCGTTGAGTATTTCGTCCTCGATGAAGTCGATCAGATGCTCGACATGGGCTTCATCCGCACGATCCGATCCATCACCGCGAAACTGCCCAAGAAGCGTCAAAGCTTGTTCTTTTCGGCGACCATGCCCAGCGAGATTGCACGCCTTGCAAACGCGCTGCTCAACAATCCGGTGCGCATTGAGCTGAAACGACAACCGCCGCCGAAAATCAAACAGTCCGTCGACTTTTTAACCAAGCATGAGAAACTTGGCGCTTTGGTAAAGATCGCGGGCGATAAGACTTTTACGCGGGGGCTTGTCTTCTCGCGTACGAAGTATGGCGCCGACAAAATCGTGAAAAGCCTGAACCGCGCAGGTCTCGCTTCTCAAGCAATCCACGGCAATCGCAGTCAGGGCCAGCGTGAACGCGCGCTCAAAGCCTTTAGGCGCGGCGATGCCCTCATTCTTGTTGCAACCGATATAGCTGCACGCGGGATTGATATTCAAGGCGTGTCTCACGTCATCAATTTTGATCTGCCGAACACGCCTGAAACCTACGTACACCGCATCGGCAGAACGGCGCGCGCCGGAGCGGCAGGAATAGCAATCTCCTTTTGCAGCCCTGAAGAACGGGCCGAACTGCGCGCGATTGAACGACTAACAGGTGAACGATTTAACGGACCGAACGACAAAACTGGCGATGCTCGCCATACTCCCAAACAGCCGCGCAAGCGTCGACAGAAGAACAAAAGGAATGGTCTGGATGCGCACGCCGCGATCAATCGCAAAGCTGACGAAACGATCGCAAACTTGTCATTTTTGGCGAAGTAGAATTAGCCGCGCGTCAAGGCAACTGAACGAAAGCTGTTGTTCGAAAGCACGAGAATTTCAGACAAAAAATTGAGTATGCCTAGATGAGCGCGGACCCTAAACTAGGTGTCCAACTCATTCGAACAACGCGCCAGTTCTTCCCAAAATTCGTTCGATGTTTGTGCGTCCGGGTCCACCAGACATTTTGCCGGATACAGGCATGATAGACATGCGCCCAAACCTCGACGCCCTAGCGGCCTAGATTGAGAAGGCGTCGAAGAAATACTCCTATTTCAGTCGTCGCCAGAAGATGCAAACGCCGCAAAACCGCGTACTGTGAGTTCCATACGCCGTCGTCGATTCGACTTACGATTCGCCGCAAATCATTCAACGTCGTCAATAGAAGCGAATATAGAAGCCGTACACGAACCACATTTAATACGGAAACTGAAACGCCATTAAAAACGCACTGACAATCCCCCGCTAACGCTATTTTGGGAGTAATCCGTTCCAAACTCACCGCGGTAACGGGCGAAGACTTCCGTTCGTTCAACAAACGTCGCTTTCAGATCGCCGCCAATGAGCAAACGGCTTCGGTCAAAATCAGCAGCCATTCCCGTCAGAGTAAATACTTCAACGTCCCTAAGGGAAGCATCAGCCTGAAGGTTGTTTCCCAGCGTTTCATATCGCCACCCTGCAAATAGCGACGCATCAAGGGACCTCCTCCCGTTGAAGTCGAGATGACGACGAGCTTCCGCACCGACATCCCAAAAAAGAAAGTCCTCCGCTTGCCCGGAAATATCGAGAGCCGCCGCCCCACCGTTTTCAGAAACAAGGTCGCGATCAGTACGGACATAATTAAGCGCGGAAAACGGCGACAAGGTCATCGCCCCAAGCCGCCAGTCATGACGCACCCTTGATTGCGCCGTGAAAGTCGCGAGGTCATAATCCGCTACAAGATTTTCACCGAGAACAGCGATCGTGCGGTTAGTCTCAGCCTCAGAGCCGATATATCCGAAAGAGGCGTCAGTATACAGAGCGCCAGTGCGCCATCCTCCATATCCCCCCGCAACAAAGCCGTCTGCATCTGTTCGAACACGTGTTGAACGGAACGTTTGACGCCCCTCAATGCGCCCGCCGTAAACACCGATCATCGCGTTGTCGCGAACGACCTCAACACCGCCGATGAGCGCATTTGCAGTTGTTTTGAAGCTCGTTGTTCCAGTGATTGCACGATCACCTTCATAGCGCGCAAAAGTCCCAGCGCCTGAGAGCCAGAAATGCGTCCCGTTCGAGCGCTTGTCCATATGACCGGCACGGGCGCGAACGATATCGGTCGCCAAAAAAGCTTGCTCAACGCCAATCGTGGACGCCGCGGCATAAGCTTCGGGCTGCAAATCGAGAAGCGCGTCTTCAACATCGGGACTCCCGACGTCGAGGGAGAAAATCGACAACAGCAGGGTATCGAGTGACGCCGATTCAAAACCACTCAGAACGAGCGAATTCAGATAGTCAGAACTCGCAAGCGCATTATTGGAAAAATCAGTAGGGGTTAGAATCTGCGGCGTAACGATAACCAACACCTCGCCACTTGGTGAAACTTGAACATCGCCAATACCAGTCGCAAAATCCACCGACGAAAACGCTCCGGCGACATCCCCGGCAACGCTGAGAAAAGTGAAGGCGGAAACCCGCGTCAGCGGAGCCGCCAACGAAACAAGCGCTAGCTCGCCGCCGAGCGTGACATCGCCGCCAACTAAGATTTGGTCGCTGCTGGTCTCATCAAACTCAAAAACAAGTTGCGACCCATCATCGAGATTAAGGTCGCCCGCTATCGTCAGTATTCCGATACTTGCGCCCGGTTCAATAAAGCCGACGGAAGAGACGTCGCCCAAAATCGTTCCTACACCCGCTAAAACGCCGTTTTCTAGAATTTCAACGTCGAGCGGCAACATAGTATCGACAGACGTCAGCCCCTGACGAATGACGAGGCTCGTAAAGCTGTCGCTGATCGCTGCGTCATCGCCGATTGATACGAATTCGCTTGTCGAGATGTCTAAGCGTTCAAAATTGATGAAGCTTCCAACGTCAATGGCTCCGGAAAAGTCTTCAAAGAAGACCGTATCAATCTCGGTTCCGCCGTCGACAACGCCGGCGACCGAACCATCGCCAACCACGGTGAACGCATCTTCACCGCCCTGAAAATCTATGTTGGCGTTGATAAAGCCTGAATTGACGATCGTATCGGCGACATCAGGCCCGGTTCCAGAAGGACCGAAACCATCCGCCCGAAAGAAGATGGTGTCCGGCGTCCCCTCGTCACCAATGACGCCATTGTTGATGATAGATATTCTTCCCTCGGCCTCACTCGGAAAAGACGTTCCGTTAACTGAAATAGTATTGATCTCAGCGCCGTCTGCATTAACAAGCGTAACGCCGCCTTCGGATCGCTCGATCTCGACGCCAGAAATGAACCCATTATTTTCAATAATGACGGGCAGATTGGTCGACAGCCTTAAAGCGGCGGAATTTGCGGTTAGACGTCCATTGTTGACCACCGTGGTGGTTTCGCTCGCACCATCCTCACTATCGAATTCGCCGAACCGGTCAAATGTACTATCGCCGATGAAAACTGCAGCGGTTGAAAAAGCATCAACCGTTATGTCTGCGTTGTTGACAATCGTGTTTCCGCGCCCGGCATCGGTGATGAAGCCGAGGTTGCCCGTACTGTCTCCTGACAAGCTCTCACGCGACAAATCAAAATTGTTTAGAAACGTTTGACCGTCACCACTCAATCGCACGCCGACGAAACCAGTAATGTCGGCTTCATTCTCTAATGTGACGCCGTCCGTCACAAGTTCGACGGCGCCAACGCCATCCAGGAAGAACAATGAGGTGATGCCGGCTTGTGAAATAGTCGCGGTGTTGATCACTGTTCCGTCGCCGAAGGCCCTGAGGCCCGGCAACGCGCTGCCGGAATCGAGAACGGTTAGCCGTGCGTTCGCTCCATCGGCGAAAGCCGCAGCAGTTTCAAAATCGGCATTAACTTCGAGCGTCGTAGACGCCTCAGAATTCGTATAGAAACCTATTGCATCACGTCCGTCACCGCCCATCACACTTGTTGCGGACGCATCCGAGAGATTGGCGAGATCAACGACATAAACGTCGTCACCAACACCCAGGTTAACTGATCCGTTTACCGTGCCGCGATTAACAAAAACATCGTCTCCGCCGCCCAAGAAAACATCTCCGTTAATAAGGCCATTGTTTTCAACACGCTCGGCGCCGCTCGCCTGACTGAAAAAGCCTGGCTCAGGTAACGTGTTCAAAGCAAAACCGCCAGACGATTCAACAACGCCGTCATTGACAAAAGTAACGCCGCTGCCGAACGGACTATCGATAAAGTCTGGAGCGCCAGAGAAAAACTCCTGTGTATTGCTGTAAAGCCGAACGGCGTCGGCGCCGACGGTCGAAATCGTCGCTTCATTGATGACAAGGCCTTCGCCAAACAAAGAAACGGTTTGAGAGAAAGCGTCGTCAGCCGTCAGGGTTGCTTCGCTATCCTCAAAGCGGACCTCAATGGCGAATCCTTCGAAACCTTCGGTTTCTCTCAAAGCCAGAGTTTCAACCGCATCAACGCTGTAACCAAAAGAATCGAACCCCTCGCCGGCGTCAATCGACGAGATTTCGCCGCGATCAACGCCAGTGCGCACAAGGACGAAATCGTCACCGGCCCCGAGCGTGACCGGACCGCCAATCGTGCCGCCAAAGTCGAAAAAGACATCGGCCCCTGAAGCAAAGGCTACGTTTCCGGAGATATCTCCTGAATTCTCTAGGCTTCCTGACACCATGTCGAACGAGCCGTCGACACGACCGGTATTGACGACTTGAGCGCCGCCACCGATGTCGCCGTTCACAAATCCGTTGTTCACCAATGAATAAGCGCCGCCCGTGACGGCGAAACCGGCGCCGCGTAATTCCCCGTCATTAAAAATGTACGCTTGACCGCGCGATCCAAACGCAGAGGACCGTACGGCCGTCCCGTTTTCCCCTTCGATGAGACCGCCGGTTTCATTTCTAAGGATTGAGCCCTCGTCAATGTTGACGGCGGCGTCAAAGGCGCCGCTTGCGTTGCTCCGGATAACGCCCTTATTCGTGATGTCGAGAAAGTCACCGCCGAAATTATTGATCGCAACGCCGCCGCCGCTTTCAATAACACCGGTTTCTTCATTGATAATTGTAATCTGTCTGAGCGTGCCGGTGGTGCTCGAGGTGAATGCGTCAATCGCCCGCCCCGTTTCACTTCTGATGACGCCGCTGTTCGACAACGTCCCATTGAAACCGGAATCAAGATCAATTGTGTCTAAAGACCCTTCGCTTGTTATGAAAGCGCCTTCACGGTTTTCAAATTCCAGAACGCCGGAACTAAGTTCCAACGCAGAACCCGATCCGAACACTGAAATACGCCCCTCATTCACGCCGTTAACGGTATTGCTCCCGAAGAGCCCTGAAATCGAAACGACGCCGGAAAATGAGAAATCTGGATTACCCGTTATCTCGCCGCGATTGACAAACGTGTTGTCAGCGCCGCTCAGACGAAGCGTTGTATTTCCATCGGCAGTGACAAATGCGTCATCTGCTATGATTAAACTGATATTCGACTCGAAGATCTGGATGCCGTCATTATCCACGCCGGTACAAACAACTTCATCGCCATCATTCGCTGGGTCTGGGGCACACTGAGCAAAGGCGGTCATACTGGCGGCCCAAACCGCTCCGACCGATACGCCAGCGCATAACCCCCGTTTCAAGCATCTCCCTGAAGACCAAACAGTTGAACTTGAAAAATCGCTCCCTCTACGAGTGTGCAACCTCATCATTTCCCCATACTCCCCTACAAATCGATTTTGGTCTTACGGGCAGTAAGAGAAAAAATAAACTCCCTATAGTTGACTTTATGCCTGTTAACGCCCTGGGGTTGTCGCCAAAATATGGCGCACATCTATTGGAGGTGTGAAGACAACCGGAGCAGCCACATCAGTCATTGTGGAGTCTCAACAAAGTCGAACAAACTCGAAAGGAGACCACAATCGGCGCTTCTTTAGCGATCAACAGATCGCTGGTTTTAAGACCATCTCGATTTCGATTTTCATTACTCCCGAGGCCCTAAAGACGTGTGATACCGCGCTCTCATTTTAGTTTTTATCTCATTACGGATTTTATTAAGCTCGCTTGTTCATCTTTGTGGTGCGGGAGTGCGCGACCTTAACCCAAGGCGATCAGTATAATAATGTTTGTAAGGTAACTATAATGGACAGTACGAAAAGAAAACCGTCACATGGTGATCATTGGCGAACGTACGAGGAAAGCATTGATTATTCACGGCTAAGTATACCGATTTTGGATGATCAAAAAAAAGCGCTGATCAAAGACGCCAACGACACGCGCTTAATAGGGCAACACGCTGAGGGAACTACGAACGCGATCGAAATGGACGTCAGCATTTTCGGGTAAACCAAAGGACAATCGCTCGCGTACCCTCAATAATCGTGGAAAAACCCGCGCGCTTGACGGACTAGACGAGCCGCAAGAGGCGTGATCCACCGTCTTTACCGCCGACCTCTTCTGCACATCGATAGAACCGGCTCATTGGACCAGCCTATTGGACCGGCTCGTAACTACGAACAGGCGGTGTCGACAAGACGCAAGCCCAGCGGGGCGTTGATTCCAGTTATTGACAGCGCCGCACGATAAGAACGCCAATCCGGCGCGACCTGAGGCGTTCACATTCTCATAAAAAAGGCCTAAATCTACGCCTATGAGAAAAAAACCAGCACCAATCACATTCGACGTGGTGTCGACCGAACTGGTCACACCGAATATGCGACGCGTATCGCTCGGCGGAAACGCGCTCGATGACTTTCCATCCGATCAAGACGGCGGGTATTTGAAACTGATGATCCCCGCCGCGGACGAGTCCGACAGAGACTTTGTTCGCACCTACACGATTAGTCGCCAACGGCCAGACAGGTTAGACATTGATTTCGCCCTGCATGGGGCCGACGGCGAAGGCGGCCCAGCGGTCGCCTGGTCGCAACACGCGAAGCCGGGCGACCAACTCGCCGTCAACGGGACGCCGGGCCCCGCCAAACCGCTGCCAAATGACGCTGACTGGTACCTTGTCATCGGCGACATGACGGCGCTGCCGGCGATCACGGTAAACCTCGCAGCGCTGCCGTCCGATGCGACCGGGGTCGCCGTCATCGAAATTCAAGATGAAGACGATCGTCAAGATTTGGCGCACCCTGAAGGCGTCGACATCCAATGGGTTGTCAATCCACACCCTGGCGCTAAGCCGGATGCTTTTGAAAAAGTCGTGCGCGATGTTCCGTGGCGCGAGGGTCAGGTCTATGCTTGGTCCGCAACAGAATTTGAAGCGATGCGTCGCATCAGAACCTATCTGCGCAACGAACGCGGGCTCGGGCCAAAAGAGCTTTACATCTCGAGCTATTGGAAAGCGGGCCTCAACGAGGATCGCCATCGCGAGGTCAAACAAGCCGACGCCGACGCACCGTCTTGAGGGCGAACTGCCAATGCCTTCCTTAGACGCATACCGCCGAGCGAGGTGAGCGCCGCTCGTCGCAAAACCATACCGAACAGATCACTCCGATTGAGATTATAAACCGCGAGCGAGACCGGTTTTGGGGAATGTCGATCGTGCTGGAACAGACCACTGTCCTTTCTCGACTGCACGGCAGACAATTATCTGCTGTCGTTTTCGTTCAAGACTACATGCAATTCCAATTCGACGGTCCGGTCCTAACCACTTATTTGTGTCCGCTGTTGATTTTAAAAGATGGTGTACTGACTTATGATGACACCGGCTACAAAGACAGCATCTGTGATTGTATCGGAAGCATTGTCGTTGACACCTTCGACGAACCAGATCACCGGATCGGCGTAGTTTTTGAGAACGGCGCCGCACTTCAGATATCATTGCAGGCTGAAGACCAAATCGGACCAGAAGCTGCGACATTCGACGATTCAAGTTCTAATGATTTCATGGTTTGGCGCACTGGCGATCAGGCTGAAGCATGAGCGCTCCCGCCCCTATCGTACCTGTAGAACTGTGGCTTTCGAATAAAACGACGCGCCGGCCGAAGCCTAGAAGCTAGGGGGAATGCGCTGTCCAAATGGTGCGCATCCGCGTGCTGACGCGCCAGGCATCGGCTATACTCGCATCGAACGACGACCAATACCAAATCTGATAGGCGTGTAACTCAAAGTTCCCGTTCAGATAGTTCTCGATCCAGCGCCATTCTTTATCCGTCGACAAACCAATCTCACCCTCTTCGAATGACTGAATAACAATATCGAGAAGCGTGAAACGGATATCGGGATCGTCAAACCGTTCCAAAGCCTCCAAAAATTCCGGCAGTCGCGAACAATCAGCAACTTCGAAAGGCCAGTCCTGCATGTCGGGGCGGTTCGGCAAATCAAAAAACGCCGCAAGCGCTGCAATCGATTCCTTCGTCCAATGCCGGGCGGGAGGTGCTATGGGGGCGTTCATAACGATAAGTCTGCATATGGACGAGCGCCGGCGCAATACTTCAAGCCTGACGACTGCCTGTCGACTAGGTCGCGAACTAAGAATTCATGCGTCAATCTGATCCCGGTTTCCCGGTCAGTGATTACCACATAGCAACTACCCATTATCGAATCGGACGTTATAAGGCTCGCAATGCGCGCTCATCGGACCATATGGCTTCGCTGTCTACTGGCCTTAGCGATTGTCTTTCAGGCGATCGCGCCAGGCGCATTGACGGCGGGCGTATCGACGGCAAGCGCGAAGCCCAGCGCAGATTGGGCTTCGCTTATTTGCGCGCCGTCGGGAAACGTCTCCGATACTGCGCAAGCGACAGCCGACGCCCTCTTGAGCCTCTCCCTCACTGGTGAACAAGAAGACCGGTCCGATCACGATCATTGCCCCCATTGCGTGATCGGCGGCGCGGCGGTTCTCCCGCAGCGCGTTCATGCGGCGGTTCTACGAGCGCCACTGTCGATGTTTACGCAGCCGGTTGTAGCCGCGCTTCACGCTGTCGGCGTCACGGGCCCGCCGCTCGGCGGGCGGGCGCCGCCATCCTTTCACTGACGCCTTTTCCCGCCGGTCGAGACGAAACGCTCAACCGTCACTCTTTTGTCAGTTGAAAGATCAATTCCATGTTGCGAACCTGCTTATTGGCCGGAGCGGCCAGCGGTGCCCTATGCGCGATCGCGAACGCTCAAACCACCTCTAGCTTTGTTGCTGAATCCAATACTGAAACCGAAACTTGGCGCGCTGACGTCATCATTGTCGACGGGCGGCGCCGCGCGCCCTATAGCGCCAATGACGCGGCGGTGAGCCGCGTGCCCGTCCCGCTCGATGAGATCGCTCAATCAATCCAAGTGCTGACGCCGACGCTCTTGCGCGAGCAGGAGCTGAATACGCTCTCAGACGCCCTTATCAATGTTTCCGGCGTTGTCCCGTCTCAACCCTCGGAAATTGTCCTCGCCAACCCCATCGTTCGCGGCTTTGAAGCGGAAATCTATGTGGACGGCTTGATGGGCTATGGCGACACGGCGGTTCTTGACCCGGCGAGCCTTGTCGGCGTCGAGCGGATCGAAGTCGCCAAAGGGCCAACATCCGTTCTCTTTGGGGGCGGCACGGGCGCGCCGGTCGGCGGGCTTATCAACATCGTCACCAAAACCCCGCAAGAGGAAGCGTTCGCTCGGATTGGCCTGCGCGCCGGCAGCTTCGCAACAGTGGCGCCGACGATCGACGTCAATATTCCGCTCAGCGACACTGTCGGGCTCCGCTTACCGGCTGAGTACTTTCGCTCCGATGATTACATCGACGCGGTCGAGATCGAACGCATTACGCTCAACCCGTCTCTTGGCGCAGCGCTGTCGGAGAAGACCGACGCCCTTCTTCGGGTCGGCTATAACCGGGTCGAACAGCTTGAATATGTCGGTCTTCCGGCCGAAGTCGCCGATGTTCCGGGCGTCGACCGGTTCCAATTCACGAGCGCGCCAGACGCGCCGGATACGGTGATTGAAAACCTCACCGTCCACGGATCGCTGACCCACCGCTTCAGCGACGTCCTCTCCGCGACGGTTCAAGTGCGACGGTTCAGCAATAGTTTCGATGAGTTTTCAAGCTCGCCGTTCTTCGCGTTCTTTCCAATAGAAGGCAACGCCGTGCTTCAAATCCGTGGGTCCCTACCCGCGGACGTTCGGCAATGGACGGCCGACGCCAGCATAACGGCGACGTTCGAGACCGGCGCGCTTGAGCACACGCTCCTCGTCGGCGCCACCTATGACGACACGAATTACGACGCCGC
Organism: Pseudomonadota bacterium; assembly: GCA_039814575.1. Taxonomy (GTDB): domain Bacteria; phylum Pseudomonadota; class Alphaproteobacteria; order Caulobacterales; family Parvularculaceae; genus MED-G105. The sequence continues at coordinate 115,473 of JBCCAY010000002.1, read as the reverse complement.
CACGGGCTTCGATTTCTTCAATGTGATCGGCCCGTTCAACTATGTGACGCAAACGCCGGAACTCAGCTTTGACGAAACGCCGCCGCTCGTGAACTTCCTTGAAAGCGATTACAAAACGATCGCCGGCTATGTTCAGGATCATGTTCGCCTCGGCGACCGCGTCAGCCTTATGGTCGGCGGACGTCTCAGCGAATACCAACTTATTGAGCTCGAGGGCGGTCAGGGAACGGACCAAACCTTCACCCGTTTCGACCCGCGCCTCGGCGCGACAATCGAACTGATCGACGGCCTTTCCGCCTTCGCCGGCTGGTCGACAGGGTCGCGATTGTCGCTCTTCTTCGCCAGCGCTGACGGCGCGCCGCCGGAGCTTGAAACATCCCGCTCAATCGAAGGCGGCGTTAAGTTCTCACTCAAGGGGCTCGGACTATCAGGCACTTTGGCCGGCTTCCAAATTGTTCGCGAGAACGTGCCGACGCCCGATCCGACGACCTTTATCACGTCGATCCAGACCGGCGAACAACGCTCCGTCGGCGCTGAAATTGACCTCGTTTGGGAGCCCTCGCCACAACTCTCTGTGCTGATGACAACGGCGTACACAGACGCTGAAATCACGGAGGACACGACCATTCCCGCCGGCGCCAGCTTGCCGCGCGCGCCGGAATATTCCGGGCGGTTGGCGGCGCGCTATCGTTTCGACGGGGCGCTTGAAGGCCTCGGGGTCGGCGCGGGCGTCACTTTCGCCTCAGAGGCTGACATCACCCTGCCGAATAGCTTTGATTCCGACGCCTACGCTGTGTTGGACGCGCAAGTCTCGTACGAGATCGGCGTTCACCGGATCGGGGTGACGGTGCAGAACCTTGCGGATACGAAGTATTTCACGCCGTATCAGTATTTCAACCAAGCGGTCGTCAGACCCGGCGCGCCGCGTTCGGCTTTTGTCACACTTTCCACTGAATTTTAAGGAACCACGCCATGACTCAGTCTCGTAGAACCGTCCTCCGTAACGCCGCAGGGCTTGGCGCGTTCGCACCCTTTGTCACGCTCGGCGCGTTGATGCAGCAAGCCGCAGCAGAAGAACCCTCGCCGAACCGCTTTGGCGCTAACGCGGAAGAAGCGCGAGAAATCGCCCACCAGGCGCATGAAGATCTTGCGAACTATCCGGGGTTCAATATGCGCGGGTCGGAACAAATCGCCATGTTGGTCTACCCCAAGATGACGATGCTCGACCTTGTCGGACCGCAATACTTCTTCGCTTCTATGATGGGCGCAAAAGTGCATCTTGTTAGCAAAGACACCTCGCTTGCGCCGATCATGGGCGACACGGGGTTCGCCATCCTTCCCACCATCAGCATGGCGGACTGTCCGAAAGAGTTAGACATTCTCTTCGCACCTGGCGGCACCGGCGGGACAATCGCGGCGATGCTCGATAACGAAACCATGGACTTCATGGCGGATCGCGGCGCGCGAGCGAAGCATGTCACCTCCGTATGCACCGGATCGCTTATTCTCGGCCAAGCGGGCCTTTTAAAGGGAAAGCGCGCCACGAGCCACTGGTCGGCGCGTCACCTTCTCTCGGAGTTTGACGCAACGCCCGTCAATGAGCGAGTGGTGACCGACGGCAAGGTGGTGACAGGCGCCGGCGTCTCAGCGGGACTTGATTTCGCCCTGGCCCTACTGGCGCAAATTCGCGGCAAAGCCTACGCAAAAGCGATACAGCTGCAAGCGGAGTACGCGCCCGATCCGCTCTTCAACGCCGGCACGCCGGAGACAAGCGACCCGGCGCTTGCAACGCCCATGCATGACATGTTCGCCACGGCGATTTTCAAAATGAAGGAAGCTGCAAAACAAAAACGTCGCTAAACGACAATGCGGGACGTGTGCTGACAATGCATCGTCTCGCACACCTCTTGGCCATTGACGACCAAAGAGGGCATCGCCTTACGATCACGCGCCGCCATCGGGCGTTTTGTGTTTTAGACGCGCGCTAGCCGACGGGGCTGATGACGTCTTTACGGGCGAGATACACACCGACAACCATAATCAATATACCAATGATCCGTTTGACCGTGATCGGCGATTGGACCGCGTTCCATAATCCGAAATGATCGATTATTGCCGCGCTGACTAACTGACCGAGCAACACATAAAAGACAGCGTTAGCCAGACCGATCTTCGGCGCCGCATAGGTGACCGAAGCGATATACAAAATGAAAAACACACCGGCAAAGAAGTAAATCGGCGGCGTGGCGCTAATCTCTGACAGATTAGGGGCGCCGACAAAGACGAGAAGCACAAGGCTGAGCGCGAGCGCCACAAGGCACAAGATAACCACCGCGCCGATGGGGTGAGATATTTGCGCGCCAAACCCGGCGTTCAAGGCGGCCATTACCGGAATTCCGATCCCCGCGATCAGCATCAGAGCGGAGAATAAGAGCTGTTCGGTTGTCATGTCGCCAACGCCTTCAACTGATCGACGGCGCGAATAACTACAATACACCGCATCCAAAACGTCCTTCACCTAGTCCACGATGACAGCGTCTGACCAAGCTCCAATCGGAACCGCAACCGCACCCCAGATTGGTCATCTCCAACCGTCATATGACAGTATAGACGATATTTGATCGGTCCGGTCATCCAAACAGTATTGATGCGACGATCGATACCGCGCTCCGGTCGCTCGGCAAACCGTCGGCGACGAACCGGCGTCAGGGAACAAGAGCAAAATTACTCAGATAAAAGAGAAATCATAGGATGCGTTTCACACGCGCCGGAAACTTACGCGACCAACACTCCAAAAGATCGCCCAAAAACTAACTGGACAATCAAGCAACACAGATTTGATCCTGCATCGCCTTAGTTCAGACCAGCGCCATTCTTCGAAACCGCCCGCAACGTTCTGACGCTGAAATCAGCGTCGGCGTCAAGGGGGTGAATTGGGCGACGCACTTTTTGGAAGTCAAAGTTCGACATGTCCATCGTGAATATTCCACCGCAATCAGCATAGGCGAGGCCGCGGGAGATCGGCTCGAAATCAGCTCTAAAGTGGTTATAGGCCTTGGCGATGATCAGATCTTTTTCTTCCGGGTGCACGCCGAACACTCGGAACTGTTCTCGATCAAAAAGGGCCTCAGGGTTTGGCGTCACCACGACGTCGATCCCTTCGATAGAAAGGCACGTAGACGGACCAAACCATTCTGTCTTTCCACAATTGTAGCCGCCTTTGACGGTGTATTCGCCCGTTTTGGAGTTCGACTTTACAATGGCTTTCGCGAGCAGCGGGCCGCCGCGCTCCGGCGCGCATTTACCGCCGAGTTCGACGTCAATCGTCGCCCCCTCGCCTGCTGCATGGGCTTGTTTCACGACATCGGGATCAAAAACAGCGCCAAAAGCGGCGTCAGAAACGCCCTCCTCGATCAACGCCCGCAAGGCGTTGACGCAATCGCCATAGGCGCCGCCATGGGGGGTGTCCGTCCAGTCGCCGATAAGAAACGGCCCATCGCCTGGCGTATTCCGCGCCTCGGCGACCGCCTCTTTCATGGTGCCGGAACGAATGGAAGAGAAATCACGCGTGTCCCAAATTTCTTGGCCAAACGCTTCGACAATGTCCGCGAAGCGTTTGTCGGCGCCGTTTGTTACGAGAACGGCCGAGGCGCCGGTGGCCGCGGTGTCACAGAATGGGAAGCCCGAAAAGAAGCTAATGTCCAACAACGCCGGATCGCTCGCCTGGAGTTTCTCAAAGCGCCGCAGCATGACATTGACCGGGCAATCATCGCCGAGCGTGCGGCCATGGTCGATACCGATAAGGACAGGCGGATGAACCGACCACGTCACCGGCTTAATCTTTTTACTGATCGTATCAGCCAAGAGTTTGGTCGTTCGCTCCGCCGTCTGTCGCTGATCGATGTGGGGCGTCGTATGAAACCCGCACAAGATTTCAACATTCTCGATCAATTCAGGCGATACGTTGGCGTGAATGTCGAACATGACCGCGATCGGCACATCCCGGCCGACAATCGCGCGCGCGCGCTTGACGAACTCTCCTTCAGGATCGTCGACGTGTTGCGTCATCTGGCCGCCATGCATGAAAAAGAAAACACCGTCATAGGGGCCGTCTTCGCGCAGCGCTTTTTCCGCCGTCGCCCAAAACTCTTCAAACGCAGCCTTCGTCGCGGGGCCGCTCGGCATTGCCGCGACCGCTATCGGATGCACAAGCTCCCAGTCGTATTTCCGGGCCGCATCAAATAATCCGGACAACGCCGAATCGCCCGGCGTACCGTCATGGTTTTCTCGGATTTGATCGCCGATCTCGATGTCGAACGCTTCGGCTTCAGTGGGGATCTTATTGAAACCATGGGTTTCGTGGACCATCGATGCTGCAAAAATCTTTGTCATGACAATAAATCCCCTAATTTCTCATTCCGACGGCACGGGCTCGACGGCGCGCCGCGCCTTGGCGATCGCCACACTCTATTCGCCGGATGGATGATCAATCCGCGTTCTAACGGCGCGCAGCCGACGTAAACCGCTAAAGGTCCAGCGATCCGGATACGCAAACCCAGCACACTTATTCCTTATCCAATGTATGGAAAGAATATCGGCGCCCCCGCTACAGGCGCGTCCCACACCGTCGCAGATCCGATTAGCCTGCTCGACAGACGACTTACGACCCTGTCGTTTTTTGGCTGACGAGCTTTCACACAGTCTTTCTTAGTCATTCATGATGAGCGCAAACGGACGGCGAGCGTAATGCGTTTGCACCGGTGAGAATTGTAGTTAGCTGCTGACCTGGGCCACTGAGACCCGTCTTCAGGCGAGATCGCCTATGCGCTTCTGGCGACAACACTTCGGCGCCAGCGTTTCCAGTGCCAGCGCTTCAGACGAACGCCAGCCCCATACAACCAAACCCGCCAAAGGCGCTAAACAGGGGCCGCAGCGACAACATAGTTACGACACGCTCGAAGCGCTCCCTCCCCGTCGATGACGTCAAGGGCTTCACGGCGCAAGGCGTCGCCACGGTCTTTTAGCGCCGCCGCCAGCGTCTGATCCGTCAAGTCGTCCATTCCGTGCAAAGCGATATGGATCTGCGCGTTAACGAACGCGCTTTTGTAACCAATCGTAAAATGCTTGAGGTCGCGAACGGCGAAGCCGGCGCGCGTTAACTGGTCCACAACCCATTGCGCAGGGTATTCCCGATACGGCAAACCGCCCTTCAACAACACGCAGGCGTCACGGAACCGGCCGATCTCCCAGACAAGGCGCCCGGCCCGCGTTTCGGGACGGGTTGTCGGCACATAGGGGTCAAGTCCCGTCACATACAACGTATCGCGTGTTAACGGGCGCAAGCGGTCAAAAAGATAGGCCTGAAAATACGGCGCGAAGCCCTCAATGGCGCCCAACAAATAATCCGCAAGCACCGTGTCGTAGACGTCGCCTTTTAACAGTTGAGGGTCAGCCCAATTTCCCGAAACAAGTCGATCTTGAGGTCGCTCAGCGGCGCCGATCGCCTCACGCGCACGGGCCGCTTCGCCGGCTGATCCGGTTACAGCGGTCCATCGCTCCGTTTTCAACCCGCTCACCCAACGCAGGGAATTGGCGCCGGCGCCCGCATCAAGCATCGCCCCCCAGGGACGCTCTCCATGGAGCGTCTCGATGTAGCGGTAAAGGGCCGAATGCTTGCGGTCTTTCAAGGGATCGAGACCTCTGCGTCTCAAACGATGAGAAGCGACGCCTCAGCCATCAAGATGACTGGCCCAGCGCGGAAACGGGTCTGGGGCCTTAAAATCTCCGTCTGGAGAATAGTCTTGGTCTTCCGGCAACAGCGCAGCATCAAGCCGGGCTTTCAGCGCGGGCCAATCGATACCGGCGCCAATGAATACAATTTCCTGCCGGCGGTCGCCAAAGGGCTCTTGCCAACGATCCGCCAAATAGTCGTCGAACGCGTCGCTTTCCGGCCACCGCTCGCGCGGCACGTTCGCCCACCAGGTTCCGAGCGGCGTCACACTGGATAACGATCCCGCCAGGGAAAACTCCGCGACCCATTTTGGACGCGTGGCGATCCAGAAATGGCCCTTAGCGCGAATGACGCCGAGCAGCGGTCCGTTGAGCAGCTGATGGATCGCCTCCGGCACAAAAGGACGGCGGGCGCGATAGGTGTAGGACGTTACGCCATATTCTTCGGTTTCCGGCGTGTGGTCGGCGAAGCCATAAAGCTCTTTCGCCCACATGGGATGCTTGTGCGCCTCTTCGAAATCAAAGAGACCCGTATCGAGAATTGAATCCGCCGGCACATCGGAATAGTTCGTTTCAATGATCTGAACGTCCGCGTTCAAACTACGGATGATTTTTAGCGCAGCGTCGACCTGTTCAGGACGGGCGTCATCGACTTTATTCAGGATAACGATATCGGCGAACTCAATTTGGTCCGTTAAAAGATCAACCAATGTCCGCTCATCTTCTTCACCGTTGGTCTCCCCACGGTCTCGAAGAAAATCATGGCTCGAAAAATCCTTAAGCAAGTTCACGGCGTCGACGACGGTCACCATGGTGTCCACACGCGCGACGTCGGACAGGCTCTCACCTTCTTCGGTGCGAAAATCGAAAGTGGCGGCGACCGGCAACGGCTCGGAGACCCCCGTCGATTCGATGAGGAGATAGTCAAACCGCCCTTCTTCGGCGAGGCGGCGCACCTCGGCCAGAAGATCATCCCGCAGGGTGCAGCAGATGCAGCCGTTGGACATCTCCACAAGCGTTTCGTCGGTGCGGCTTAACTCCGCGCCGGAGCGCACCAAATCCGCGTCAATGTTCACTTCCGACATGTCGTTGACGATCACGGCGACGCGGCGCCCGTCGCGATTGTTCAAGACCCGGTTAAGCAACGTTGTCTTCCCGGCGCCGAGAAAGCCCGAAAGAACGGTTACGGGCAGACGTTTATCTGTCGTTTCAGCAGAGACCATCAGATTTCCATTTTTGATGCGGCGAACAATGCGCTTTTACAGATTAATATAAGGCGCAAGGCTGAGCAATGTAACCGCCCCTCGCCGCCATCTATCACGCGCCACAGCCGAGCATCTTCGCCGCGTTTACCCCGCATTCCGGCGGCGCTTAACAGTTTAACGAATTCACCGTTGAACGAGATCACCGCCGCGAACGGTAAAATTATGGCCGGCGCCTGTAAGGTTTTAGGGGCGTGGTTCGTCTAATGTCCGAACGGCCAAAACTGAGGAGAAAAATATGACCGACCCGCAACAATGCGCCTGCGACAATTGTCCGCCGACATGCGCCTGCACCAACGAAGAACCAAGCGGAACTCAATGCTGTTGCGGCGAAACCTGCACGTGCGAGAACTGCGAGTGCGGTCCGAGCTGCGGGTGCCCAAACGCAAAAAAATGAGGTAATCTTCCCCCATGGAAGACCGTGAAGTCACGACGCTCGTTGAAACGGCGATCCGCTCCCACGGGCCAGCCTTTAAGCGGTTCGTCCAGGCGCGCGCGCACAGTTCCGACGTCGACGACATTCTACAAAACGCCGCCATGCGAGCCCTAGAGAAAGCTGGCGATCTAAGAGAGCCGGACCGCGTGCTCGCATGGCTTTATCGCATTCACCATAACGCGGTGATCGATTTCGGGCGAACATCGACGCGCCAACAACGCCTCAAAGAGGCGTTCGCCGCTGAACAACACGCCGGTGAAAGCAGTATATTCACAGGGTCGGAGGCTGGCTCGACGTGCAATTGCGTCACGACGCAGGCGCGCCGGCTCAACAGCGGATATACGTCGATACTGGATATCGTCTATTTTGGCGGCGCCACGCTGAAAGAAGCCGCACGCAAACTTAACGTCACAGTAAACACAGCGACGGTTCGCCTCCACCGGGCGCGCCTCGCCCTAAAAGAACGCCTACTCAATCATTGCGGCGTTAAAAGCGTTAATGGATTGCAAGACTGTCTCTGCACAGATGAAACCTGCTGTGCGCGCTGATCGGCGCGTCAAGAAATAAACGCCGCTCAAATAGTCTCCTTCACCGCAAAGTTTCGCTTTGACGACGACTGCGCGTGGCGAGCGTTTTTCAAACCGGAAAAAAGCATTGTCACACGAGCGCCTAAAGCCGTTCCGTCTCAAATGGAATCGCTGAACGGCTTTAGGTCTTTGATTTTACGCGTTTCCTAACGGTCAACCGCACACACTTGACCTGGAAACGCTCTAGCGCTCCCATAGGCCGTGCTCCACGCCGCCAAGAATATAAATCACGAATTTTCCTTGCCCAGGAATTTCTGTGGCCGGCATGGCGACCATAGCGCCCGCGCTCTCCGCCGCGGCTATCGCCACCTGAATATCGTCAACAAGCAAATAAGGACGAACAATAGGCGCTTCACTCTCACGCATCGGCGCGCGCACGCCAATGCGACCGCCGCCGGTCAAATGCGCGATGCGTGCATTCCCGAGCGAGGCCACGGGCGGTTCGAATGTCACGCCATGCTGCGCAAAAAGAGCCTTGCACGTCTCTTCCACATCAGGCGTTACAATTTCCAAATAGTGGACGTGCATATGGTTTCCTTCGAGATCTGAGCGATCGTTCGCCGCTGCGCCTGCAAACAACGCGACCAGAGCAAACCATAAAACGATAGGAGTAATAAAGCGGGCCATGCAATCCACCGATACATTTGAACGCGCGAGGCGAATTGATCAACGAGCCGAGCGACGGGTGAACAAGTGCGGCGATCCTTAGGCCGTGGAGGCTTGCCCCGCTTCCGCTTTCTTAGAATCACGCATACGGATAACTGATTTCTTTTTCCTATAATAGCTGCAAGAAAAAAATATCTTAGGATCGCTTGTTATTTCCGGTCGGATCGACACACTTGGACGCGCTGCAGCGAAAGCTGCGGATTTCCTGAATACTTAAAACAACAGCGCAGTGTGGAGCCTTATGGCGCAAAAACGAGTGTACTTAGCGGCGCTTCAGCATGAATCGCATAGTTTCTCAGCGGCGAACGAAACGCTGGATGCATTTATTCTGATGAAGGACGAGGCGCTCGAAGCGCACGGGCGATCGGCGCGCACCGAGATTAGCGGCGTCTACGCACAAGCCGAACGATTTGACTGGGATCTCGTCGGCGGCCCTTGCTATATCGGGATGGCCGGCGGTCCGGTCACCGATGACGCGTATGCGACGATGGTCGACGACATTCTAAAAGATCTGAAATCGAACCTGCCCGTCGACGGAGTTGTTTTGGTTCTACACGGCTCCTCCCTTTCGGAATCGTGCGATGATATTGACGGCGATCTTACCGGGCGCATCAGAGAAATCGTCGGCGACGTTCCTATCGCGGTAACTGTCGATTTACACGCGAACATCTCTGATACGCTCATCGAAAACATTGATATACTGACGTCCTATCGGACAACGCCTCATGTCGACCTCTTCGAAACTGCAGAACGCGCAGCGGCTTTTCTCGATGCGACGCTGGAGGAAAAAATCACGCCGCGCCTCTCGGTCCGGCGTGGGCCGATGCTTGACGCCCTTGACCGCGGCCGCACGCTAGACCCCGACGGCCCCATGTGCGCCGCGTTGAAATTGGCGCAATTACTGCAGGAAAAGTCAAAGCATATACTCGCGATAGAGATTAATGTCGGCTTCGCTTGGGGCGATTGCAGTGACGCGGGACCGAACATCGTCACCTTAACAAACGGCGGGTCGTCAGACGCGCAACGTGAAGTCGACGACGCAAGCGATGCGCTTCTCGACATGGTTTGGCGAACAAAATCGGACACGACAATCCAAACCCTAAGCGTCAAAGAGGCTGAAAAGCTTATCGCAGGGGAAACAGGCGGCGGCGCTCCCCTTCTGATCGCCGATTTGTCGGATAACCCTGGCGGCGGCGCGACGGGCGATGCGACCGCGCTGCTCAAAATGTTGATCGACGCCAATATTCCGAACAGCGTTTTCTTCTCCATCGCCGACGCCGAGATCGTAAAAGCCGCCGAAGCGGCCGGATGTGGAAATCGCATAACAGGAAAGCTTGGCGGCAATGTCTCACCAGACTTTGGCGGCGGCCCGCTTGAATTTGAAGGAACCGTCGTGTCGCTCTTTCACGGTCGCTATGTGAGGAAAGGGCCTTACATGAACGGCATGGAGGCGAACCTTGGGCCGAGCGTCAGACTAAAGATTAAATCGACTGACGTCATTGTCACAACAATTCCGACGCAATCAGAAGAACGCGAACAGCTAAAACTGTTCGACCTCGATCCAGAAACGATCTCAGTCTTGTTCTTAAAAGGTCAAAACCATCTGCGCGCCGATTATGATGCATTTACGTCGCGTTTATTCTATGTGGATGGCGGCGGCATTTGCTCTAGGAATTACGCAATATTCCCATATAAAAATCTCCGCCGACCGATTTGGCCCCTCGACGACGTCAAACGTTAAAGCGTTTGCATCCAGATAATAAGAACGCCTATTGGGATCGTTGATCATTATCGCGATAGGCCCACCCGTCAGACCGCGCTTAGGATCTGCAAACCGCGATAACGACATCGAACGGCGCATTCGGTCAGAGGGCGCCAGATTGCCTCCCCCGTTTTGACGACCCGTTCTGGCTTATGGAACAGCTGACGAGACGTCCTACATGCAGCGGCGCACGGCCATTGGTCGCAAAACCCTTGCAGGTGGGGAAGCGCCAGGACAGCAACGACAATTTTCACAAAAAGCCTTGCAAAGATATAACGCCGTGCAAGCCATCTTTCTCAGAGAGCCGCCTGTAGCCTGGCTAATGCGCATTGGACTGCGCTTTTGCGACATATTTTGTCGATAAATCGATATTTTTGACAAATATGTACTGTCTTTACAATGCTAAAATACAATCTTAGATACCATTTTTAGATCCCTTGAGAAGAGCGACGCTGGTGTCGCGCTCGGTAGATGCTAGTACCGCGCAGCGCGTCGGCCTTGGCCCGAGCCGACACTCCGAAATGGCGCGCGCTGGGGCGATAGACAAAGACAAAAACGCTGGGACGAAAGTCTGGGCCGTAAGTCTGGAATAAAAGTCTGGGACGATGGGCCGAAGCCCGCCCTTAAAGCGCGCCCTCTGATCGAATGGGAAGCCCTAAGCGGCGTTAAGCGGTATGACGGACAACGATCGACGATATGATTTTGAAGCGGTGTTTGAGGCGAGCGCCGCGCTCCTTGCGAAAGCGGGACTGAGCGAGGCGCGCGCGCGTAACGCTGCGCAAACGCTGATAGAAGCCGACCTCATGGGCTTTACCACCCATGGGCTTAAACGCCTGCCGGATAATGTGACCTGGCTCACCAGTGGTGAAGCGAAAGCGACAGGCGACCCGATTGTTCTGTCCGATGCGCCGGTCGTTTTTAACTGGGACGGCGACGGACTTTCGGGCATTTGGCTGTTGCGCGACGCCGTGCGCGAAGCGGCGAAACGGGCGAAGTCGTTCGGAACCGCGGCCGGCGTCGTCAGTCGGTGCCAGCACATTGCCGCGCTCGCCGCCTACCTCCCCTATCTCGCAGAACAGGGTTTGGCTGGCACGATTACAGCGTGCACGCCGTCGGAACCCGTCGTTTGCGGACCGGACACAGCGACACCGGTCGTTTCCAACAACCCAATCGCCTTTGTCGCGCCGGCAAGCGACGGCCCGTTCTTGTTTGACGTCAGCATGGCGACAACCTCCATCGGCGCAATCGACAAAGCCCGCCAAAAAGGCGAACCCATGGCGTTTGAGTGCTTGCGACGCCAGGACGACGGCGTCGTTACCGACGACCCCAACGCGTTTTATGACACGCCGCCAGCCGCAATTCTGCCCGTCGGCGGCGCCAGCCACGGCTATAAAGGCTTTTGCATGTCGTTGATGGCGGAAGTGCTTTCTTCCGGCCTCAGCAATTATGGGCGCGCTGACCTAAGCGACGGCGAAATGAACGCGGCTTTTATTCAGGTGTTCGATCCGGAAGCTTTTGGCGCGCGTGCGGCGTTCGAACAAGAAATCGATTCCCTAAAGCAAACGCTGCGCGCCGGCGGCGTCGAGCGCATTCCCGGCGAACGCGCTTGGCGTCTGCGTACGGACCAAATGCAGAATGGTCTGCGCCTTGCCGACTACATCGTCGACGCCATCAAACCCGTCGCGAACGCCCATTCCGTTCCGTTTCCAGAAGGCCGCTAAGCGGTCTCGCCCGTCGTGAAATACACCGCTAACTCTTTGGAGCTTCGTTATGAAAACCACCGTCGAACACGATATTGACTTCAACAAGCCCGGCGACAGCCGTTGGGACGTCACTTTTCGATGGGAAAAAGACGACGGCTCCAAAGGCTCATTCATTCTCCCAGTATTTGTTTACAATCACGGCGACGGGCCTTCCGTGATGCTGTCAGGCGGCGTCCACGGCGACGAATACGAAGGCCCCTCGGCTCTCTTGGACATGATTGCCGGCGACGCTTTTAAAGACGTCGCAGGCCGTCTCATTGTCGCGCCGGTGATGAACCCGCCGGCCCTCACCAACAATTCCCGCCGGTCGCCGATTGACGACCAAGACATGAACCGGAGCTTTCCCGGCGGGCTCAACGGATCGCCAACCGACGCCATCGCGCATTTCGCGTCGACGGTTCTTATTCCCGAGATCGACTTTTTGTTCGACCTCCACGCCGGCGGACACATCGACCTCGTACCGCCGAGCATCATGACTTTGGCGATCGAGGACAAAGACCTAGTGCAACGCTCCATCGAAGCGATCGACGCCTCTGGCCTGCCGGTCATTATGTTGCCGGATGTTCTTGGACAAGAAGGCATGTTCGACGCCGAAGCCATGCGCCAGGGCAAAGTCTTCGGCTGCGCCGAACTTGGCGGCGGCGGCGAGTTAACGGCTGAATCGTTCAAGATTACGCAAACTGCCGTGCGCAATCTCTTGCGCTATACCGGCTCCCTTTCCGGCGAGCAGGAATCCATTCTTTGGCGCGGCTCCACGACACAGCGCTACGTCCGCCAAGACGCCGACGAGCTGTTCGTTGAGACGCCTATCGCCGGCCTCTTTATTCCCGAACGAAGCATCGGCGACACCGTGCACAAGGGCGACGTCGTCGGCCGCATTGTCTCGACTGAGGACTCCAATCCGAAAACTCACACCGTTAAGGCGTCTACGGACGGGTATATTTATTTCCTTAGCGCCGGCGGCCATGTGGAAGAGGGACGCGAAGTCGTCGCCCTCGCCAGAGACATCGGACGTGACGCCCTGCTCGCTTACCACGAGACAGAACTTAAACCCTCAAACAGACGCTCGTTCGCAGACGTTGACTAACAGCGATTGAAATAACTGGAGAAATACAAATGGCCTATGAAGTTACGGTGCCTGGCGTTACCGCGCCGGGGGATCATAAAGGCAAGATCGAAAAATCGCCGCTCGCTTTTACGGAAGCTGAATACCAATCACGTGTCGATGCCACGAAGCAGAAAATGGAAGAGCATTCGCTCGACTGCATGCTCGTCAATGAAGCGGGCAATATCTGCTATCTAACCGGGTACCGCGCCTTATCGGACTATGTGGCGCAAGCGCTCGTTCTTTATGCAAACGAGCCCCATCCGAGTTTTTATCTACGCCGCCAAGACGCGCCGGCGGCTATGTATATGTGCTACATGCCGAACAGCAATATTGTCGGGTATCCGGAGCATTATATCGGCGACTATAATGTCTCCGGTTTCGACTTTATCTTCGACACGTTGCAAGCCCGCGGCGGCATTAAACGGGTCGGCGTTGAGTTAGATTCCCTCTCGGCGGCGACTGTCGCAACGATCAAGGAACGCTTCCCCGACGTTGAACTCATCGACATGTCGGGCGTTGTTATGCGCCAACGTCTCGTTAAATCGCCGGCGGAAATTCAACACCTGCGCGATGCATCGGTGATCACCGATAAAGTGATGCTGGACTGCTATGACTTCTTTAAGCCCGGCCGGCGCGAATGCGACGTTTACGCCGACATCACGGCCGGCCTTATCCGCGGCACGCCGGAAATAGGCGCAATGGGCTTCGAAGCGCCGAACCTGCCGGGCGGGCTTCAATCGGGAACGTCTCACATCACGTGGACCGAGCAGCTGATCGAAAACGGCAAACACTATAACCCCGAATTCGGCGCCGCCCGTCATAATTATTTCGTCGGCCTGATGCGCACGATCAGCATGGGTAAGCCGTCAGATAAGCTCTCCGACCTCTATAAATACATGGTCGACGGGTGTAACGAAGCGATCAATGTCGTCAAAGAAGGCGAAACCCTAGCGGCAGTCGCGCAAAAATACTGCGCCACCGTTGACAAAGGCGGCTATTGGAAGGACAGCCGTTGCGGCTATCCGATCGGCATTAACTGGCTAGAGGACAGCTGCAGCCTTCGCGTCGATGATCCGACCGTTATGACGAAAGGCATGGTCTTCCACATTATGCTTGGAACCTGGCTCTATGAAGATTTCGGGGCGATCATTAGTGAGACCTTTGCGGTTACGGAGAATGGCTGCGAAGTCTTTAGCAAGGTCCCGCGCGAACTAATCATTATCGACTAGAACCTTTTTGTTTAAAGGTTACTCACAGTAAGGAATGAACTGATGAAAATCGCCAAAGTAGAAGCCCTCCGGATCAAGGCGCCGGAATGGCGCCCCCAAGACGCGCTGGCGACAGCGCCGACGGACGCGCTGTTCGACTTTGGCGAGGGCCTGCGTCGCGCCTCCATGTGCACCTACAACATGGTGGCGGACGCCAGGCGCGATCCGGTTTTCATCGTCATTGTGCGCGTCACGACGACCGACGGCATTTCCGGCGTCGGCGGCGTCGCGCTGGGGTCGGAAGCCGTCGCCCGCGTCGTTGAAAATCAGCTCGCCCCGCTCGTCGAAGGGTGCAGCCCGTTCGACACGGAACTCTTGTGGGAAAAGATGTACCGCAGCACGGTCAATATCGGCCGGACCGGTCTCGTCCTTGAAGCGATCAGCGGCGTCGACATCGCGATTTGGGACGTCATCGGCAAAGCGCTCGGCCAGCCTGTCTACAACCTTCTCGGCGGCAAAACGCGCGAGCGCATTCGCGCCTATTGCTCGGCGGGCAGAACCATTGACGATGTAGAAGAAATGGGCCGCACGGCCGCCGAACGCAAAGAGCGCTATGGCTTGACGGCGTTCAAAATGTGGTTCGGATACGGCCCCACTGACGGCCGCGAAGGCATGCGCAAAAACTATGAGTGCATCAGAGCGTTACGTGAAGCGCTAGGTCCGGACACCGAGCTCATGGCCGACGCTTATATGGGATGGGACGTCCCCTACGCCATTGAAATGATCAACATGCTCGAGCCGTTTAACCTGAAATGGATCGAAGAGCCGCTCCTGCCGGATAACATCGAGGGCTACGCCCGCATTCGCGACCGTGTCGGCACGCCGATTTCAGGCGGCGAACACGAATTCACCCGCTGGGGCTTCCGTCGCCTCATTGAAGCAAAAGCGGTCGATTTCCTCCAACCGGACGTCAATCGCTGCGGCGGCGTGACCGAAGCGCGCAAGATCTGGGCGCTGGCGCAGGCCCATGACTTACCGGTTATTCCGCACTCCCACAACTTCCATAATCAGCATCTGATTATGGCGAGCTTAAACTCTCCGCTCTCAGAGTGGTTCCCGTCGGAGTATCGCGACGGCGATACGTTCTTCTCCGAATTGTTCAAAGGCGAAGCGGAAGTTGTCGACGGACACATCACGCTGTCCGACAAACCGGGCTTCGGCATTGAACTCAATCAAGACGCAGTCGACGAGTTTCTCATTCAGCCCCAAAGCTAAGATAAGGGGCTTAGAAGCCCGCTTATCGCTCGGCTAGTTGGCATTTCCGGACGCAGCCGGCGGGGCATCGGCCGGCGCGCTTCTGTCAAAGAGGCGCGCCACGCCGCGCAAGCGGTTTGGCGCCCATGTGAGGGTGCAAGCCGTCAAGAAAGCGCCGAGCGCCAACAATAAAGGCCAAATAAGCGCAGCGAACCCGCCGCCGTCGCGAACGATACAGAAAACGCCGCTTAGAAAAACAAGCCCCCATCCGACGCGACGGGGCGCTGAAAGCTCCTTGCGCGAATATCCTAGAACCTTCTTCCAATGACGCTCTTGGCTTAACGCAAGGCACGCCACGCCAAAGAAAGCGGTCATGGCGGCTAAAAGAAAAAACACGGTATTCATCGCTCGCTTTCCAAGATTAATTTAACCTGTATGCTGATAAATGAGCGAACGGCGTTGGTTGAAACGACGCGCCCGCTGGCTTCAAACAGTTTCTTCAAACCGCCGAACATGGTGTTGCTGACGACCAAGCCCGGCGATCTCCAAGTCTAAAATATCACCCGACTGCAAAAAACGCGGCGGCGTTTGACCGGCGCCGACGCCCGCTGGCGTTCCGGTGGTGATAATGTCGCCGGTTTCCAAGGTCATAAACTGGCTAAGATAAGAGACAAGATGCGCGACGGAGAAAATCATGTCCCGCGTCGCACCGTCTTGGCGAACCTCTCCGTTCAATGACAAACGCAAGGTTAACGCTTGCGGGTCAGGGACGGCGTCGCGCGTTACAAGCCATGGGCCCAAGGGACAGAACGTGTCGGCGCTCTTGCCTTTTACGAATTGTCCGCCCCGCTCTTTTTGATAGCGGCGTTCCGATACATCATTGACGATGCAATAGCCGGCGACGTGGTCTAGGGCTGTTGCTTCGGACACGTACTGCGCCGGTGTGCCGATGACGACGCCAAGCTCTATCTCCCAATCGGTATGGGTCGACCCCTTCGGGAGAATAAGCCCATCGTTCGGCCCGGTAATCGCGCTTGTCGCTTTGGAAAAAACGAGGGGTTCGGACGGCGCTGCGGCGGCCATCTCAGCGGCGTGATCGGCGTAATTCCGGCCGATGCCGAGCACTTTACGCACGCCGGCGACGCACGGGCCGAGACGACCGTCATGCGGCGCCGCTGGAAGCTCCGACGGGTCTAACGAACGCAAACGATCAAGTCCTTGCGGCGTGATCGCCGCACCAGCGATATCGTCGACGACGCTAGAAAGGTCACGGACAACGCCGCTATCATCCAGAAGGCCAGGACGTTCCGCGCCGACAGCGCCAAATCGCAGCAACTTCATCGCGCGGTTTCCATTTCCAATAAAGACGGACCTTTAACCGCACACACGCCGCAACGACATAGCGCTAATGCGGCGGTTTTATTGGGGCGCAAAGGATCGATCATAACTCACTTTCGCAAGCGACCCAGCGCCGCCGCAGGCGCGAGCCTTTAGGAGACAAACGCCTTCTCGACGACAAACGTGCCCGGCGCCGCATTAGAGCCTTCCGTGAACCCCGCAGCCTCCGCAATCGCTTTGGTGTCAGCGAGCATCGCCGTCGAGCCGCAAATCATTATACGGTCGGTTTCCGGGTTCAGCGCCTCGACGCCTAAATCGTCGAATAATTTGCGCGACTCAATCAAGTCAGTGATCCGGCCCATACGATCAAACGTTTCGCGGGTCGTTGACGCGTAATGGACGACTTTCCCAGGCGCGGTGTCGCCGACAAGCGGATCGTCCGGCAGGCTCTTCACAATATATTGGCTGTACTGCAGGTCAGCGACCGTGCGGCAGGTATGGGTGAGGATGACCGTGTCGAATTTCTCGAACGTCTCCGGTTCGCGCACCAGACTCGCAAAGGGCGCAACGCCCGTGCCCGTCGAGAACAAAAAGAGCCGCTTGCCGGGCAACAGCGCATCGAGCACGAGCGTGCCGGTCGGCTTGCGCCCCAACAAGACGCCGTCGCCTTCCTTAATGTGCTGCAGCATTGAGGTCAGCGGTCCGTCTTCGACTTTGATCGAATAGAAATCGAGACCGTCATCCCACGCCGGGCTGGCGATTGAGTACGCACGCAAGAGCGGCCGGTTTTCTTTCATGAGGCCGAGCATCACGAACTCGCCGGACCGGAAACGGAAGCTCTGTGGGCGCGTCAACCGAAACGAAAACGTATCGTCGGTCCAATGCCGGACGGAAAGCACCGTTTCCTCGGTCACCGTCTTCGGTAATTTGGTTTCGTCAAACGCCATTTGGTTAGGCCCTTTCGAAATACGCCGCGCCGGGTCGCTCCCTCCCCTTCACTGGGGATGCCCTATGCTTGGGAGCGTCGACCTCGCGGGTGTCGCCATTGGCGAGTTAATAAGATCTGATCGCGCCGTCATAACGACCACAATCGATCCTGCCAATAAAGAAGCGGGCCCGGCGGCTAACATTCCGAGCCCGCTCCCTTTAGACGCAACCAAGCGCTGGATAACAGGCTGCGCAAAGTTACGCAACTAATAATTATTATCGATTATTGGTGTGAATTATCGGTTTTTTCGGGGGCTTTTGCGTAACGACCGCCGTCGCGCCGCGCCGCGACCGCCAACAAACGGCGCAATCTGCAGAAAACGCTTAAAATTCAATATATTATCGGATTCTTCCGAGGCTGGATTTGCTTCCAAGGTCGTTGCGCGCGGTGCATACGTCGGCGCTGTTTCGGCGCGATGGCGCATTTCCAAACGCCGTAGAGCGGTTTCAATACGCCTCCGACGCGATTTTAAGACTGTTAGAAAAGCGCGATGGGCGACGACCGCCAGGGTTCGTTGAACAATCAGCTGATCCAAGCGCGATCGGGCGCTTCTAAGGGACGCCAATTTCTTTTCCATCGCGGAATATCGCGCTTCCAGATCTGGGTCGCCGCCTTGGATGGTATCGCCTCCGTTCGCCCTTAGACGCATGAGCGTTAACGTCATATGCCTAAGGCAATTTGTTGGATTGAAAAACATGAATAGAATCACTATTAAGATCGGAATTCCATATGGATAAAGTGAATCTCAATGAAACAGGCGCCGATCACTCTAAAGCAGCTTAATTGCCTCATCGCGGTTCAGGATGAGGCGCATTTTCGACGCGCAGCAGAACGATGCGGCGTTAGTCAGCCGTCATTAAGCGCTCAAATCCAAAACCTCGAGGAAGCCCTCAGCATAAGACTTGTTGAGCGCAGCCGTTCAGGCGTCGCCCTAACGCCAGTGGGTCGGGAGATCGCCGTCCGTGCCCGACGCATTTCCGACGAAGCCCTCGGGATCGTCGATCTCGCCGCCGGCGCACAAAAAGGGTTGATAGGGACAATCCGCCTCGGCACGTCGCCGACGCTTGGACCGTACTTTCTGCCCTATGTGGTGGCGGCGCTGCATCGCAATCACAAAGAGCTGAACCTTTACGTGCGCGAAACGCCGGCGCGCGATTTGGAGCACGAACTCGGGCGCGGCGTGCATGACGTCGTCGCCACGCAAATGCCCGTTATAAGCGCTGAACACGTCGCTTATGAAATATTCCGTGAACCGCTTTATTTAGCGGTCGCGGTCGATCATCCCCTTGCGCAAATCGAGAATGTGAGCGTTGAAGATCTTAAAGGTCTCGATGTTCTGTCGCTTAGTCCAAATTATCACTTGCACGATCAAATCAAGGATCTGTGCGAAGCGTTTGGCGCGAGCCTATTGCGAGACTATGAGGGAACGAGCCTCGATGCGCTGCGACAAATGGCGGGTATGGGAATGGGTGTAACTTTTTTGCCGGCGCTTTATGTTCACTCTGAAATTAGAGCGCGCAGCGAAGTCGTCATAAAAGAGATTCGTGGGCGGTCGATTACGCGTACTATTGGACTTGTTTGGCGCAAAAGCGCCGGCCGCGCGCAAGCGTATAAGGCTATCGGCGCCGTGATGCGTGAAGTCGCCGAAAAGAAATTCAAAGACCTAATTCTGCTGTAACCAAAAACAAACCATGGATCGCGTCACATTGACGTTCAATCGAAATAACCTATCGTAATTTGTCTTTTATTCCGTTGATCCTATTGCGAGCCGGTGGCAATATGCGGGTGTTAGTTGGTCGATGAGTTAGCTCACGGAAGATCCACCCTCCGACGTAAGCCGCCTGATCGACCTTTGGGAAAACAAGCGCTTCTTCCTCGTCCATCTCCCTAAAAGAAGTGCTTGGCGGGCCCGCCCGACGCGCCCCCGATATGGGCGGGCCGCCTCCCCAACTTTGCCAGGAGGCCGTCTTATGCTGCGCCAGTCATTCCACGCGTCCATCGCCACCGGCGTTATTACAGCGTTGGTCCTGACGGCGCAGTCGGCCTTCGGCCAAACGTCCGATCAACGTGCATCAACGCCAGACATGCCGGATCGCTTTATCTTGGCGGCGCAGGCGTTTGACGACCTTGTGCGCGGCGACGCGCCGAACTGGATCGCGCGAGACCCTGAAACGCAAATTGCGATCGGTGGGTTCGATCCTGTCAGCTATTTCGAAATTGACGGCGAGGATAAGACTTTTCCGGAGCGCGGAGACGTCCGGTTGACGGCTCGCTTCCACGACGCGGTTTTCTTGTTTTCAAGCAAAGCGCACCGCGACATCTTCTTGGCCAATCCTGAACGCTTTACACCGGCTTTTGGCGGTTATGACCCCGTTTTGCTATCGCAAGGCCGTTACCTCGCCGCCGATCCCCGCCGTTGGACAATTTACAAAGGCCAGCTCTACCTCAGCCGCACAGCATCTTTGCAACGGGCGTTATGGGAGCGTCAGATCGAAACGCTGCAGGCCGCTGAGGCCCAATGGGGTCCACTTGACGCGGCGTATCAATCGGCGTTTTTCCGCGCGCATCAACCACTCGACGCCGCGTGCGCCATTGACCAGCGGTGCGGTGAAGCACGAGCGATCCTCGCGCGATTTTAGCGGCCGTGTTCAGCGCGGCGGGCTAAACGACTTCAATAGTGTTATTTAATACTCTTATGCGATCATAATTTTGATCAAAATTGGTTTTTCCGATCAAACTACTATCGCTGGTGATTCGTGGGGCTATTGTGCGCCGCACGGTCAAACCCAACGTATATGATATCGAAAGGCCCGTGGCGTAAGGTGTTCACAGCAGTCAATGCGACACCACAACGCTGCGGCGGAAAGCTAAGCGGCCCGATTGGAGATCCGCGGGCAAAACGCGGTGCGAGGAAAGAACTGGGATGGCGACGGACTTAACCGGCGATGAAGTCACTTTGGGACAGCTTGCGCGCTTTTTTAGACGCATTCTCGGCCCGGAAAAGGACTTCTATTACCTCGCCATCATTTACGGCGTCGGCATCTCGCTCTTGTCGCTAGCGACGCCGATATCCGTGCAGATGCTGATCAACACCGTCGCCAATACCGGGCTAACGACGCCCTTGGTCGTGCTCTCCGCAACGCTGTTCATTCTGCTGTTGGCGTCAGGCCTTTTGAACGCTTTGCGGGTTCACCTGATGGAGATCTTCGGCCGACGCTTTTATGCGCGGATGGTGTCGGAAATCTCGCTGCGGTCGATTTTCGCCCAAAATCCCTATTTTAACGATGACGGCCGAGGACCGCTGTTCAATCGTTACTTCGATATCATCACCGTACAGAAGACTATCCCCGTTTTGCTGATTGGCGGCTTCACCTTGATCTTGCAAGCTGGCGTCGGGTTTGTGCTGGTCTCTTTATATCACCCGTTGTTCCTGGCGTTTAATATCGTCATTGTTTTATCGATATGGGTCATTTGGTTGATTTG
Source organism: Pseudomonadota bacterium (assembly GCA_039814575.1). Classification (GTDB taxonomy): domain Bacteria; phylum Pseudomonadota; class Alphaproteobacteria; order Caulobacterales; family Parvularculaceae; genus MED-G105. The sequence goes on along the minus strand of JBCCAY010000002.1, from coordinate 93,888 downwards.
GGGGCGCGGCGCCGTGCGCGCCGCGATCGAACTATCGCACCGCAAGCACAAGGCCGCCGCTTGGCTGGAAGGCCTCGGCGAATCCAATGGTTTCTTTAAATCTGACCGGCACGTCGCCTATGCGCTAAAGGCGACGGACAAAACGACCGGCAGCTATGTCGATCAGCACCGGTCGCATTTTAGGTTGCATTTCGCGCAGACCATCAGCTTCCTAATTCTCTACGCCGCAGCGAGCGCCATGCTTCTGGGTTTAGGCGGTTGGCTCGTGATCCAAGGGCAATTAACGCTCGGGCAGTTGGTGGCCGCAGAGCTTGTGTTGTCAGCGGCGTTTTTCGGCGTGTCGCAACTCGGAACCTATCTCACATATTTCTACGATCTATGCGCCGCTGTGGAAGAGCTATCGCTCTTCTATAACGTCCCTCAGGAAGAACCGACAGGCGCGCCATTGGCGCCGCGCAAGGACGCCAGCCTCACTTTCGTCAACGCCGGCGGCGACGCGCGGGGCGTCCCCGCGAAATTGACGTTTGAGATTCCGAGCGGCGCGAATGTTATGGCGTTGGCCTGCAATCACGGCGTTCAGCGCATGACGACGAGTTTGTTGCGCCGGCATTTAAAAGCGCAAGGCGGCTATGTCGCGTTTGGCGGCGGCGATATTCTCGCGGCGGACGCCCACCATCTACGCCGGGAGATCATTCTCCTCGACCGTCCGTCGATTATCGAAACAACCATTCGCGAGTACCTGAATCTCAGCGCCGACAACCTTAACGCTAACGATCTTCTAAATGCACTGCGCGCCGTTGGTCTGGAGCCAATCGTCGCACAACTTAAAAACGGTCTTGATACAGAAATTGCAAAAACCGGCTGGCCGTTATCGCTTACCGAAACAATGCAATTGAAGCTCGCCGCCGCCATTTTGGCCAAGCCTCGCGTGTTGATCCTCAACCAACTCTACGATCTCATGCCGGAGGAGTGTCTGAAAAGCGCCCTTGCAGCCTTGCGCGCCGAAACAGAAATGACGTTCGTCTATTTCTCCCATCGCCGCCGTAATTTCGGGTTCGACCTCTTCTTATTCTTGGAGAATGAAAAACAGACGCTGTTCGATAATTTCGAAGACTTTCAACACGCCATTTATGGTCCGCAAGCGAGCGCTTCCCCGGCTAGCGACGCTATCGGCGGCGTCATCGAGGCCGCTGTCAACGACGCCAAAAAAGAAGACGCCGCCGATTCGGTCTCACTGCTTGAAAGACGCTTAACGCCGTAAACGCCCTAAAACACTATGCCCTTTAGAGAACAAAACATCCGTTATTTCAGGACGCTCGCCGGGATCAAAACGCCGAGCATGATCCGCGTTGTCGCCTTGATGCTCGCCGTCGCCAGCGTCAGCGTCATCACGTTTCTCGGCTTCACGCCTTGGGTGCAAACAACGGCCGGCCCGGGCGCGGTCACAGCGCTCAACCCCAATGACCGTCTGCAAGAGATCAACGCCCTGGTGCCCGGGCGCATCCAGGAATGGTATGTGCGCGATGGAAGCCGCGTGAAACAAGGCGACCCAATCGTCAAAATCGTCGACAACGACCCGCTTTTGCTCGATCGTCTCAATGCGGAAAAAGACCAAGTGCTCGCAAAGCTTGAAGCGGCGCGCACAGCCGTGCGCACGGCGCAAATCGATCTAAGGCGCATGAAAGGCCTTTACGATAAGGGCCTCGCCGCACGCCGGGAGTTTGAACAAGCGCAAATCCGCGTCGAAGAGCTACGCGGGCGCGTCGCGGAAGCCGCCGCCGAAGCGAACCGGATCGACGTCAATCTTTCCCGCCAATCAGCGCAAATCGTTCGTGCCCCACGTGACGGCGTTATCTTACGCGTCAACGCCGGTGATGCGGCGACGTTTGTGAGCGCCGGACAAGTCGTCGCCACCTTCGTGCCAGAAAACGTCACACGCGCTGTCGAGCTTTTCATCGACGGCCGCGACGTGGCGCTGGTGCAACCGGGCGCCAAAGTTAGACTGCAATTCGAAGGCTGGCCCGCGGTGCAGTTTAGCGGTTGGCCATCCGTCGCGGTCGGCACGTTCGGCGGCGAAGTCGTCGCGATCGACCCATCGGCTGATGCAAACGGCCGCTTTCGCGTTCTCGTCACCGAAGATATGGGCGACCCTTTCCCTTGGCCGGATACGTCTTATGTACGCTTCGGCGCCTCAGCGCGTGGTTGGGTGCTCTTGGAAACGGTCTCAGTCGGCTTTGAGTTATGGCGTCAGCTGAACAATTTCCCGCCAGAATTCGCTGAAACCGTGAGAACCGCAGGGTCTGGAGGGGCGCCGTGACGCAAAAGCGTTCAAGCGCGTGTCTCTCAGCCTTATCGGCGGCTTCTCGAGCCGCCGTTTTCTTGCTGGGCGCTGTGTTCGCCCTTCATTCAACAAGCGTTGCGCAAACAGACGGATCAACGCCTGAGATAGTTGTCGGTAATGGACCGCAAATAACCCCATCCTTACAAAACACGGTTCGCCCGATCGACGATCTGACGGGGCCTTTAACGGCGGACATCGTTCTCGCCGCATCCGCAGAGCACGCGCCGCTGATCTTAGAAGCGCTCGCCAAACGGCAGTCAGCGGCAGGAAACGTGCTGGCGGCCGACGGCGCGTTCGATCTCTTATTCTCTGTCGACGGCACGGATCGCGTGTCCGGCTTCTGGTCCGGCGGGGTTGTTAATTCAACTCTCCGCCAACGGATCGCTCCCCTAGGCGCTTCGGTTTATGGCGGGTATCGGTTATCCGACGGGCGCTTTCCCATCTATGAAGACGAGAACTTCACCAATACCGGCGGCGAACTAAAAATTGGCGCGCTTTTTTCATTGCTTAGAAACCGAGCGATCGATGACGAGCGCTTCGGCCGGCGCGATTCGCGCCTTGCCTTTCGGCAGGCCGACCTTGACGTTCTCCTCACCCAAGTGGGCGTACAGCACCGGGCGCTGATCGCCTATTGGCGCTGGGTGATGTTGGGTCGTAAACTCTCCGTCTACGAAAAGCTTTTAAAAATCGCAGAGCTGCGCGAGTCCGGGCTTGAAGAACAAGTCCGCAGCGGCGCCCGGGCGGCGATCTTCATCACTGAGAATCGCCAGAACATCAATCGCCGCCGCCGCCTCGCCACCGAAGCGCGGCGGGACTTTTTGGCCGCGGCGAACGACCTTGCCTTCTATTACCGCAACGCCGCCGGCGCGCCGACGGCGCCCTCCGCCGACCGACTGCCCGCGCCCAACCTTGGAGAACCGGTTCTGTCTCTCGGACTTGATGAGCCTGCGGATATTTCCGCCGCGCTCGCCGTCCGGCCGGAGTTGGAAATCCTCCGTATCGGTCTTGAACGCGCAGAGGGCCGAATTGCTCTTGGTCGCAACGACCTCTTACCGCAATTGGACGTCAGTACGGAAGTTTCCCGCGATCTCGGCGATATAGCCGAAGGCGGTCCGTCACGGGACTCAACGGACACAATTGTGGGCTTGCGCTTCTCCGTGCCAATACAACAGCGTAAAGCGCGCGGCGGTCTACAAAAAGCTGAAGCCGACCGCGACGCCCTGCGCCAAAGCCGTCGGCAACTGCAAGATCAAATCGAGATTGAGCTGCGCAACATCCTCATTGACCTGAACGTCTCCAAACAGCTGGTTTTGATCGCCGAGCAAGAGGTGGATCAATCCGTCACCATGGAAGAAGCTGAGCGCGAACGCTTCGCCAGCGGCGCCAGTGATTTCTTCCTCGTCAACATCCGTGAAGAAACCGCCGCCGACGCGCGCATTCGCTATTACGCCGCCGCCCTACAGACACGCATCGCCCGCGCGAACTATGACGCCGCAACGGTGAATACGGGGCGTTTAGGGATTGGGGAGTAGTGGTTAACGCAAGCCCCACGCCGGTCTCATCCAAGAAGGGCCTTTAAAAATTAACGCCTCCATGCTACCTAGGCTTCCAATGACGCAGTTTGCACAGCATATGCCCTCTTTAGCGCGAAACGGGATAATCCCCTCCGCGAGCGGCTCAGCGTGCGCCTCGCTCCTCCTTCTCGACCTCCTCCTTAGCAGCGCCCTTCGGACCGCGGCTCGAGATCCCTTGCTCTAAAACAGCGCTATAACCGGGAAATTCGATGAGCCGCTTCACCCGAAGCGGCTTTTTTCGTTGCGCCTTCTTTCAAAACCTCAATCGAAACAAATCCTTGGAGAAAACACGATGGACCGGCTAGAACCCTCGAAAATCACTGAAGCAACCACAGCGCCCCAACAAGAATCATCGCGGCCTCACAGCCATATTAACGGCCGTATCGGAGACGAGACATGACAGAGACCACCTCAAAAGCGGGCGCTAACGCCGCTGGCGCCGATCCGGCGAGCGCCGATTATGTGCGCATTTTCGACACCACCTTACGCGACGGCGAACAAGCGCCGGGCTTTTCCATGGCCGTCGAAGCCAAGCTGGTCGTCGCCCGCGCCTTACAGGCCATGCGGGCCGACATTATCGAAGCCGGCTTCGCCGCCGCCTCCGAGGGCGATTTCAACGCCATCGCTACGATCGCCAAGGAAATCGAAGGCCCGCGGATTTGTTCTTTATCGCGCCTCAATGAGCGCGACATTTCCGCCGCCGCCCGCGCCATCGAGCCGGCGGCGCGCCAGCGCGTGCACACTTTCATCGGCACGAGCCCGCTGCACCGCGACGCCAAGCTGAAAATGTCGAAGGACGAGATCCTCAAAAAAGTCGACGAATTGGTGCGCTTCGCGTGCTCCGCCTGCGACGACGTTGAGTTCTCCGCCGAAGACGCAATCCGCACCGAGCGGGATTACTTGTTGGACGTCGTCAACGCGGCGATCGCGGCCGGCGCGAAAACCATCAATATTCCCGATACGGTGGGATATTCAACGCCCGAAGAAATTCGCGATCTCTTCTCATTCCTGACGACGCAAGCCGACGGCGCGAAAGACGTCGTTTTCAGCGTTCATTGCCATGACGATCTTGGCATGGCGGTCGCGAATTCCCTGGCCGCGGTGCGCGGCGGGGCGCGGCAAATCGAGTGCGCGATTAACGGCATCGGCGAACGCGCCGGCAATTGCTCTTTGGAAGAAGCCGTGATGGCGCTCGCGACGCGCCACGATCATTTCGGCCTGGAGACCGGGATCGACACAACGCAAATCTTCGCCGCGAGCAATGCCTTAGCTCGCGTCACGCACAACCCCATCCCGCGCAATAAAGCCATCGTCGGCAAGAACGCCTTCGCCCATGAGGCGGGCATTCACCAACATGGCGTCCTCGCCGACCGACGCACCTATGAAATTATGGACGCGGAAAGCGTCGGCATGCCGTCCAATTCTATTGTCTTGGGCAAGCACTCCGGCAAGCACGCGCTGGCTGCGCGCGCCGAGGCCTTAGGGCTCGACGCAGACGCCGACGCCATCAGCGCCGTCTTCACGGAGTTCAAACGCTTGGCGGACACCACCAATGAAGTGACGGATGCGGACGTTGTGCGGCTTTTCACGGGCACCGCCAGCGATACCGGCCTCACGGGCCCTTGGCGCACACGCCAGATCGAATTGCGCACCGACGTGGAAGACGGCTCGCAGCCTTACGCCAAAGTGACGATGAAGCACAATGACGGCACGCGCCAAACCATTCAATGTGAAGGCGGCGGGCCAATTGATGCGGCGTTCGCAGCCGTTTGCGCCATTAGCGACGTCGATGGACGGATCGTCTTGCTCGATTTACATCACGCCGCCGACGCCGACGACACGCTCGTCAACGCCGAAGCGGTCGTGGAAGTGGACGGCCAGCGCTTCACCGGCCGCGCGCGAGAAGTAGACGTCGCCGACGCAGCGGTTGCAGCTTTTGTCGCCGCCATCAACCAAGCCGTCGACTTAAACGCCGCCAAAACGAAAAAAGGCGCTATCGCGTAATTTTATCCGTAAAGGGAATAGAGACCATGGCGTCGAAAACGCTGTTTGAAAAAATCTGGGACAAACGCTTGGTCGCCGAAGAAACTGCGGCGACCCCCGGCGTTCTTTATATCGATCTGCACCTCATCCATGAGGTCACCTCGCCGCAAGCTTTCTCGGTGCTGAAAAAGCGCGGCCTAAAAGTGCGCCGGCCGGACCGGACATTCGCGACGCTCGACCATTCAACACCGACATTGCCCGCGGGGCCGGACGGCACATTGCCCTTCGCCACAAAAGACGCGGAAAATCAGGTAAAAACGCTTATCGCCAATTGCGAAGAACACGGCATTGAACTTGCCGGTATGGGCGATCCGCGCCGCGGCATTGTCCACGTCATCGGTCCGGAACTTGGCCTGACGCAACCGGGCAAAACAATCGTCTGCGGCGACAGCCACACCTCCACGCACGGCGCGTTCGGGGCGATCGCCTTCGGCATCGGCACCACGGAAGTCGGCCACGTGCTCGCCACCCAATGCGTCTTACAAAGAAAGCCGAAAACCATGCGCGTCGTCTTTGAAGGCGCATTGCAGCCGGGCGTTAGCGCTAAAGACCTCGCCCTCGCCATGGTCGCGGCCGTCGGCGCCGATGGCGGGCAAGGCCACGCAGTTGAGTTCGCCGGCGAAGCAGTGCGCGGGCTCTCCATGGAGGGGCGCATGACCCTCTGCAATATGTCGATCGAGGCCGGCGCCCGGTTCGGCATGGTGGCGCCCGATGAGAAAACCTTCGAGTGGGTGAAAGACCGTCCGTTTGCGCCGAAAGGCGCTGACTGGGACGCAGCGCTCGCCGAATGGAAAACACTTTACACGGAGGATGACGCCGTCTTCGATAAAGAAGTGCGCGTCGACGCCGCCGCGATTACGCCGATGATCACCTTCGGCGTCTCCCCAGACGCCGCCGCGCCGGCCGCCGCGATCAGCCCCGCGCCAACAAACGACGTGGAACAACACGCCGCGGACTATATGAAGTTCGAGGCCGGCAAGCCCTTCGCGGAGATGCCTGTGAACAAAGTCTTTATCGGCAGCTGCACGAATTCACGGCTCTCCGATTTGCGCGAAGCCGCCGCCATTTTGCGCGGCCGACATGTGCATGACGGCGTCAAGACGCTGATCGTGCCGGGTTCAGAAGCCATTCGAAAAGCCGCCGAGGCGGAAGGTCTGCACACGATCTTCACCGAGGCCGGCGCGGAATGGCGCGAATCTGGCTGCTCCATGTGCATCGCCATGAACGGCGACAAGGGCGCGCCGGGCGATCTTGTCGTCTCCACCTCGAACCGTAATTTCGTCGGCCGCCAGGGCCCCGGCGTGCGCACCGTCTTGGCGAGCCCCGCCACGGCCGCGGCCTCCGCCGTCGCCGGCCATATCGCCGACCCCCGCACCTTCTTAGGAGAAGCGTCATGAGCTTCGACCCGATCAAAAAAGTCACCTCACGGACCGTGGTGCTCGAGCAAGAGAACATCGACACCGACCAAATCATCCCAGCGCGGTTTCTAACGACCACATCGCAAACGGGTCTTGGCCAGTCAGCGTTTTACGATTGGCGCTATGACAGCGACGGATCGCCGAAAGCGAAAGACCTCTTCCGCAGCGACGCCCGCGCGGACTATCGTATTCTTGTGGCCGGACGAAACTTTGGCTGCGGCTCCTCCCGCGAACATGCGCCCTGGGCGCTAAAAGGCTTCGGCTTCGACGCGGTGATCAGTTCAGAGATCGCCGACATTTTCACGGGTAACTCCCTGAAGAACCAATTCCTGCCGGTGGTCGTCGATGCGCAATCACACGCTTACCTTTTGGCGAACCCCGGCATCGAACTCACGATCGATTTGGAAAACGAAACCGTGACGACGCCCAACGGCGGGCTTAACGCCGCTTTTAAAGTGGAGCCCTTCGCACGGCAGTGCCTATTGCAAGGCGTCGACACGCTCGGCCACCTCCTCAATCAAATGGACGACATCAAGGCCTTTGAAGCGGCGCGCGGCGACGCCGCTTAAGACCGGCTAAAAGACCAACTCTCAGGATACATTTATGACGCATACGATTGCTTATCTTCCGGGCGACGGGGTCGGTCCGGAAGTCGCCGGCGCGGCACGCCAAGTCATTGAAAAAGCGACCGACCGGTTTGGGATCGCCCTTAGCTTTAAAGAAGCGGCGTTTGGCGGCGCAGCGATTGACGCGGCCGGTCATCCTTACCCGGACGCGACAAAAGAGATCTGCGCGGGCGCCGACGCCATCCTCCTTGGCGCCGTCGGCGGACCGAAATGGGACGCGGCAACCATCCGCCCCGAAAAAGGGCTGCTAGAAATCCGCCAAGCCCTTGGGCTTTTCGCCAATCTCCGCCCCATCGCCGTGATGGCGGGCATGGAACGCCACTCGCCCCTGAAAACGGAAATCGCAACAAATACGGATATTTTGATTATCCGAGAACTGAATGGCGGCGTCTATTATGGCGAGCGCGTGGAAGGCAACGACAACGCCTCAGACCTTTGCACTTACTCTCGCGAAGAAGTAACGCGCATCGCCCGCATTGCCTTCGAAGCGGCGCGCGGCCGACGCGGCAAAGTCACCTCCGTCGACAAAGCGAACGTCTTAGCGACGAGCCGCCTCTGGCGCACCGTCACGACGGAACTGCAAGAAACCGAATATTCCGATGTGACGCTGGAGCATCAACTCGTCGATTCCATGACGATGAAACTGATCACCAATCCGTCGGACTATGACGTCGTCCTTACAGAGAACATGTTCGGCGATATTTTGAGCGACGAGGCCTCTGTCATCGCCGGCTCCATCGGCCTCGCGCCGTCGGCGTCGCTCAATGAGAAGAAAGCCGGCCTTTACGAGCCGATCCACGGCTCCGCGCCGGACATCGCCGGACAAGGCAAGGCGAACCCGGTCGGCGCCATTCTCTCCGGCGCCATGCTGTTGCGCCATAGCCTCGACCAAGAGGACGCCGCCGCAGCGATTGAAACGGCGGTCGTCGGTGCCCTGAAAGACGGCGTCGCCACGGGTGATCTTGGCGGCGATGCAACGACGGACACGATGACGGCGGCGGTGTTGGAGCGGGTTTAAGCGGGCATCTCTGTCGTGAAGAAGCGCCGAGCCTCAGTGCTCAGTGCTCAGTGCTCAGTGCCAAAATGGGCGACGAGATAGTCGAGCACCATCCGCTTATCGTCCGGCAGCAGTGCGGGCATGTTCTGCTTTTTCTGCATCCAATCGAGCATGTAGACCCACCGCTCGCGGGTTGCGCGCTGCTGCATGACGATCTGTAGTGAATGGCATCCGGCACAAAAGCCGCTGACATAGTCTCGGCCCGGCGCATCGGGCAATCCCCAATAATCGTCACTCGGATTAAATGCCGGACGATCATCGACACGTAGAACGACGGCCGCCGGAGTGAGCGCGGAGAAGCGATCACCATAATCAGGTTCGCTTGGCCAGACTTCGGCAAACGCAGCAATGCGTCGGGTGCGACGTTCTGCAAGCGTTCTCTCTTCGACGGTCGCAGCCGCGTCAGCGTTCAGCCTTTGCTCAATAAGACCGTAGGCGAAAAACGCCGGCGCACCGATCAAGAACAACGAAGCAATAAAAACACCGCGCATAGCTGGAGCCTTCTCAAACGGCGAACACCGCGATGCGATGCTGCATATTGTTTAGGTATCCACGCGGATTCCATCCGGGCGCGATCGGCGGCTGCATCTCACCCGCCTCGTCGGTCGCCCGCGCCCAGACCTCGAAATAGCCCGCTTGCGGCAACGATACATCCGCGCGCCATTGCTGCCAGGCATATTTATTCGCTGGCGGATCAAGCGATGCCTTTTGCCATGTACGGCCGAAATCAATCGACACATGCATGGCGTCGACCCGGCGGTCGCCCGCCCATGCATGACCGTGCACGCGGAATTGTGTTTGCGGAACGCGGCGCACGCCGGTTTCCGGAAAGGTGATCAGCGACTTCACCGGCATACTCTCAATGATCACCATATCCTCATCAGGCACTTCAGCGCCCGGCGCCACTGGATAGGCCGGCACACGATGGGATTGACCCATCATTTTTGCGCCGTCGTGGATTTGGTCGCGCACCCATATCCGTGTCAGCCATTTTTGCGAACAAGACCCCGGCCAGCCCGGTGCAATCAAACGCAAGGGATGACCATTCGCAAACGGAATATCAGCGCCGTTCATCGCCCAAGCGAGGATCGTATGCGGCTCAAACGCTTTTTTAATCGGCACGCCGCGGGAGATCGGCGCTTTATCCGGATCGCCGGACAAATGCCGGTCAGCCCCATAATGGCCCGTATAGACGGCTGTTGGTTTGACGCTCGCTTTTTCTAGAACCTCGGCGAGGCGCACGCCCGTCCATTCGGCGCAAGCGATCGCCCCAAAACTCCATTGATTGCCCGATGCGCCAGGCGAGAAATAACGTCGGCCATTGCCGCCGCATTCAATCTGCAGGCTGAGCGTAACCGGTTCGAAGTCACGTTTTAGATCGCCGACACTCAGCGTAAGCGGCGTTTCAACTTCGCCGTCAATCGTCAATTCCCAATCGTCGGCGACAATGTCGGTTAAATCGGGAGGCAGACCATTATTGCGGACAAAGAACCGGCTTGCGGGCGTTACCCTATCGTCGAGGAGATGCGCCGGCGTCTCAATGTTCAGGGGATGTTCGTTAAGGACGGAAAGCCCATGTTCATTGGTCGGCGCCGCAAGCGCGACGGGCGCGACGCCCTCCGGCAAGAAGCGCAAGAAAGGAATAGGAACGCCCAAGGCGGCGGCGAATACAGGACCGCCGGCGAGGAGCGTGCGACGGGATATACGATCGGAAGTCACGTGGATGCTCGCCTTTTTAAAGGCGTTCTACAGCGTTCCACGCGATAGAAAAGACCACCCGCCACAATGTAGCGTGTAGATACAAAAGAATTAACTCCGCACGCGCCCGATCGGTCTTAGCGCCGCCAAATCGCCTTGCCTGAGCCAGGTAGACCAAGCGCCGCCCACATGCCGTCAACCTTCTCAATCACGGCGTCGGTCATGCGGATTTCCTCGCCCCATTCGCGATGCGTTTCCGGCGGCAGTTTGTCCGTGGCGTCGAGCCCAATCTTCGAGCCGAGCCCTGACTCGGGGCTCGCGAAGTCGAGATAATCAATCGGCGTGTTTTCAATAACGGTGATGTCCCGCGCCGGGTCCATTTTGGTGGAGATGGCCCACATCACGTCTTTCCAATCGCGCGCGTTGACGTCGGCGTCGACGACAATGATCCATTTCGTGTACATGAACTGCCGCAGATAAGACCACGCGCCCATCATCACCCGCTTAGCGTGACCGGGATAGGCCTTCTTTATGCTGACAACGGCGATGCGGTAAGAACATCCTTCGGGCGGCAACCAAAAATCGACGATCTCCGGGAATTGCTGGCGCAAGAGCGGAATAAACACCTCGTTCAACGCTTCACCAAGAACGCTCGGCTCGTCCGGTGGGCGGCCAGTGAACGTCGATAGGTATATTGGATCACGTCGCATGGTGATCGCGCTCACCGTAAAGACAGGGAATTGCTCAACGGAGTTGTAATATCCCGTGTGATCGCCATACGGACCTTCGTCCGCATACTCCTCAAGCGAGACGTGCCCTTCGAGAACGATCTCCGCCTCGGTGGGGACTTTCAACGGTACGGTTTTGCACGTGGCGAGTTCCGCTTTCTTGCCGCGCACGAGGCCCGCGAACTGGTATTCAGAAAGCGTGTCGGGCACGGGCGTGACGGCGGCGATGATAACGCCAGGATCTGCGCCGAGGACGGCGGCGGCCGGCATCGGTTCGCGCTTCGCTTCGCTCCAGCGGCGATGCTGTTGCGCGCCGCCGCGATGGGCGAGCCAACGCATAATCGTTTTGTTCTTAGCGATCTTCTGCATGCGGTAGATGCCGAGATTAAAATTATCCTCACGGGCGTCGCTCGGGCCCTTGGTGACGATCAGCGGCCACGTAATGAGCGGCGCCGGCTCGCCCGGCCAGCAGGTCTGAATGGGGAGCGTATCGAGGTCGATCTCATCACCCGTGAGCACGACTTCTTGACACGGCGCGCCACCAAAAGCCTTCACGCCGGGCTTCATGGAAAGGACTGTTTTCGCCAGCGGCAGCAATTCCAGCGCGTCTTTTAGGCCCGCCGGCGGCTCAGGCTGACGCAAAAAGGCGAGCGTCTCTCCGACTTCGCGCAAGCGGGTCGTGGCGTCGGGCGCGTTCTCTGAGGCAAGATCCTCTTCACGCACGCCCATGGTGACGCCGGCCGCGACCCGCTCCACCGTCCCGAAGAGATTGATCAGCACGGGGATGTCGCTGATGGAGCCGTCGGGCATCACCGGCTTTTCGAAGAGAACGGCCGGGCCTTTTTCCGCGAGGAGCCGGGTTTGGATCTCCGTCATTTCCAGGACGGTCGAGACCGGCGTCGACACCCGCACAAGATCGCCCGCCGCTTCGAGACGCGCCATAAAGTCGCGCAAGGACTTGTAAGACATTCGAGGGAATTCTCCTTTGCGCCCTTATAGGCACGATCCCTAGAAAGCGCGAAGACATCGCAGCGTCGCGGCCGGCGCTGGGTGGGCGCACTCCTTACTTTCGCGTTAACGACGAATCCCGAAAACATCCTCGTCAAGCCATGATTTCGCCCGATGTTAAGGAAACATTGGGCCTCACCGCTTTACCATCGGCACAGTGAACCCTATGGTCACGATGTGGGCGGGGTTTGTAACCGAGGCGCGTCAGTTAACGTGTTGCCGATCTTTCATCAGGCGTTGGGGTCATTCCTGGTTCTTACCGGGCTCGTTGTGCTGCCTTTGCCGATTCCCTTCGGCCTCATCATGATCACCATTGGCTGCGCACTGCTTGCACCTTACGTGCCGACGATCCAGCGCTTCGTGAAACGTCTGCGCACCAAATCCCCCGATTTGAACGCCTGGCTGATGAAATATCGCCGCCGCTTCCCACCGATCATTCGCCGGACGATCGCGAAAACCCACCCGGACACACACGCTTCCTCGCCATCCAACGCATAAAGGCGGCGACGCCCAACGTCATCGTCGTTGATCCCGCGACATTCATTCCACCTCCATTGACGGACACCAGCGCCTATGCGCCTTGCGATTCTTGAAACCGGAGAACCGCCGGAAACGATCAGAAGCAATTTTCCCGGCTATGGCGAAATGATGGAAGCGATGCTCGCCCCTGTCGCGCCAGCGATGACCTTCGAACGCCACAGGATTTTCGAAGGCGCGCCGTTTCCTGACTTGGCGCGCGCCGACGGGGTTCTGACCACAGGCTCGCCCGCTGGGGTTTATGAGGGTCACGCCTGGATCGCGCCTCTGGAAACCTTCCTCAACCAAGCGGCGGAAGCGCGCCGACCGCAAATCGGCATCTGCTTCGGTCACCAAATTATGGCGCAAGCCTTTGGCGGAACGGTCGAGAAGTCAGACGAGGGCTGGGGCGTCGGCGTCCATCACTATCGGATCGACGCGCCGCAAGACTGGATGGCGCCGCGGCTTGGCGCAATCGCCTGCGCGCTCTCCCACCAAGACCAAATTACCGCTTTGCCAGCGACCGGCCGGCGCCTCGGCGGTTCGGAGTTTTGCGAATTCGGCGTCGTCGCCTACGACCACGCGCCGGCCGCGTCGTTCCAAATGCACCCGGAATTCAATCACGCGTTCGCCGCGGCGCTCTATCGCGCTAGGTCCGCGCGCATCGGCGAAGACCTCGCCGCTGAGGCGCAAGCGAGCCTGAAAGGCCGCAGCGACCGCGCCGCCATGGCGCGATGGATCGCCGCTTTTTTGAGGGGATAGGCCGGCTGACGCCTTGGACGTGCAGCGGTCCGTTCGTCAGCTTGTTCAATTGCAGTGATCGCTTGCCGCATTTAGTTGCAAGGGCGCGCGGCCGCGCGTATCCCAATTGCTATGGACGATTCACAAGCTTCAGACCTTCTCTCTTCCCTCATCGACCAGGCGCGCAAAAGCGGCGCTGACGCCGCCGACGCGATCCTCTTCAATGGCGTTTCCCACGGCGTTTCTTGGCGCCTCGGCGCGCTTGAAGACGTCGAACGCTCCGAATCCCTCGACCTTGGCGTCAGGCTCATCTTCGGCAAACGCGCCGCGAGTATTTCGACGACGAAAACCGACAAAGCCGACGTCGCGGAACTCGTAGAACGCTGCGCCGCCATGGCGAAAGCCGCGCCGGAAGACCCGTTCGTGGGCCTCGCTCCTAAGGATCGGCTCGCAAAAGCGCCCTTCCCCGATCTCGATCTCGGCGATTTTGACGATCCGGGTACGGACGCCCTGAAAGAGCGCGCGCGCCAATGCGAAGAAGCCGCGCTCGCCGTAAAAGGCGTCGCCAATTCCTCCGGCGCCGGCGCGAGCTATGGCGAGGGCCGCAAATGGCTAATGACGTCGCATGGGTTTTTCGGAACGTCCGGCGGCGCCAGCCACTCGGTGTCGGTGAGCGTTCTCGCGGAAGACGCGAACGGCATGGAACGCGACTATGATTATGATTCCAAAACCCATTACGGCGACATGCGCGCGCCCGACGCAATCGGCGTCAGCGCCGGCGAGCGCGCCGTCCGGCGGTTATCACCGCGCAAAATAAAAAGCCGACAAGCGCCGGTGATCTTCGACAAGCGATTGTCCCCGTCGATCGTCGGGCATCTAACGGGCGCGATAAACGGCGGCGCGATCGCCCGCGGCGTTAGTTTCCTCAAAGATAAAATGGGCGAACAATTATTCCCCGAAAACATCGACATTATCGACGATCCGTTCATCAAACGCGGACACGGCTCGCGACCCTTCGACGGCGAAGGCGTGAAACCCGAAGCGCTGAAGCTCATCGACCAGGGCGTTTTGACGACCTGGATCATGAACTCAACCCATGCCCGGCAATTGGATCTAGAAACAAACGGCCGGGCGACGCGCGGCGCCGGCGGAGCGCCGGGCGCGTCGACGACAAACGCTTATCTGACCGCCGGCGCGACACCTTATGACGCGCTGATCGCCGAGGCGGGCGAAGGCCTTCTCGTGTCGGAAATGTTCGGCCCGCAAGTGAACCCCAATACCGGCGATTACTCCGTCGGCTGTTCGGGCTATTGGATCGAAGACGGCGCCCTCGCCTATCCGGTGAACGAGATCACGATTGCCGGCAATCTCCTCGACATGTTCAAGGCGTTAAAGCCCGCCGACGATCTAGAGTTTCGCGGCGCGACGAACGCGCCCACATTAGGCGTCGGCAAGATGACGATCGCCGGCGATTAAACAGCCTTTCCTCGGAGCGCACGACATGACGGAAAAACAACTTCTGCATATGGTTTTCGGCGGCGAATTGGAAAATCTCGAAGACGTTCAATTCAAAGATCTCGACGCGCTCGACATTGTCGGCATCTATCCGAACTACGCCGAAGCAGAACGCGCCTGGCGCGCCAAAGCGCAAGCGACCGTCGACAACGCGCAAATGCGCTATTTCATCGTCCACATGCACAAGCTGCTTGACCCTGACGGGGACGGAAAGTTCTAGCGCGGTATACGACGCGATCCCTTAAGAGCCTGGAGGCGAGATGCAAACCCTGACGCGCGAGGCGTTCCAAACGCCGGCGGGGCGCCGCCGGGCTTGGGCGGGGCTCATCTTCGCCGACCACGGACTATTAAGATCGTTTTACGACAACACCCATGAAATAGCGCCGGGGAAGGTTTGGCGTTCCTATCAACCGGGGCCGCGGCGTCTCGCTCGTTGGAAAGACAAGGGCGTCAAAACAATCATCAATCTGCGCGGCGACATGCCGTCGGGCTATCTCTTTCTCGAAGAAGAGGCGTGCGCGCGCGAGGGGCTTGCGCTTGAAACGTTCCGCGTGTTCTCGCGCGACGCGCCATCCAAAGAGATATTGCAGAGCGCGCGGGCGCTCTTTGAACGGATTGAATACCCGGCCATGATGCATTGCAAGTCAGGCGCTGACCGCGCCGGGCTGATGGCGACGCTCTATCTTTTCTTGCATGAGAGACGGCCATTAAACGAAGCGCTTGATCAACTTTCCTGGCGCTACGGCCATGTGCGCCAAGGCAAAACCGGCGTCATCGATTACGCGTTCGACCTTTACCTAAAGCACGCAAAAGAACACGGCGTCGCCCTTAATGACGTGGACGCCTTCTTCAATTGGGTTGATACGGACTATGATCCCGTCGCGGTAAAGAAAGACTTCCAGGCGTCTTGGTGGGGGACACTGCTGACAGAGCGCATTCTCCGAAGAGAATAAGCAGGTTAGGCGCACGCCTATTGTCGGCTTTAGAGATCATTGATCGCTGTCAAAACGATCAAAACGGACGTTCACCGCCCGTTCGCTGCTCAACATAAAAGCGACCGGCGCACCATCATCGTCGCGCACAAAGCGCAAGACTAAACCCCAATCCGCAAAATCGAAGCGATCAATACCGGAAACGGTCAGCGGCATCGGCGCCGGCATCCACAGCCCCGTTAGGAATACACCGTTCTCCATTGGCGATACGGTGTAGGTTGCATCCAATTCTGACGATCTATAGTCGCCGGCAAGCGATTCCAATGCGCGCCTATTCATCTTCGGGGATTGCCCGCCATCGGCCCTGCCATAGCGCGTGCGACGATTGCCGCCATAAACGTCGACAAGCTCGACCGCGGCAACGGCGCCATCGTCGTCCTACAAAATATTGTAGTAACCCCATTGGGGACTACCATCGTCGAAAGACCCGTTGGCGCGGTATGTCATTAATGTCGGCTCGGGGTCTCCAACGCCTTCTGACAACGTTACACCGCGGCCCTTGCGCTTGATGACCAATGCCGGGCGCGTGTCGTTCAGATACGTTCCAACAACCGCGCGCCGCACGTTAGCGGGAAAAACCGCTTCTGCCACGCCCGGTTTTAGGGCGACTTCGCCAAAGACGACAGCAATCAAATCCTCGGCTATGTCATAGGGTGACAGCGTTTCGCCCTCGTTCGTGATGATCGCCAACGCCAGGCCGGTCGCCGGTTCGAACGCTACGAGCGAACGAAACCCGGCGTCAGAGCCGCCATGTTGAAACAAGACGCGATCCCCATGCTCGACACGACGCAGACCAAAAGCATAGTCAGTATCGGCGCCATCATTAAGTTTTCCAGTCGTTAGGACAGTTTCGAGGAGCGCCGCGTCACCGACGACGGGCGACGTGAAATTCGCCGCCCATCGCCCAAGATCGTCAACCGTCGTGTGTAAACTCGTAGCGCCCACAGTTTCAAAGTTTAAGAGTTCACGACGGAAGCTTTCTGGTTTTTCGTCAAAAGAATATGAATGCGCACGGTTCGGAACAATCTGGTGGACATCATCATAGAAGAAGGAACGCTCCATCTCCAAAGGGTCAAAAATGCGCTCCTTCGTGAACATTGCAAAGGACTGCCCAGAAACCCGTGCAACCAAATCAGCGAGCAAGGTCCAACCCGTATTTGAGTAAATATATTGATCGCCCGGCGCGAAATTCAGCGCCTGTTGACGCGCCACCATATTAAGAATCTGCTGCTGGCGTAGAATGCCTTCGTAACTTTGGCCGCCGAACTCAAAAAGGTCCCATTGGTCGCGCAAACCGCTCATATTGTGGAGAAGATGACGCACCGTAATCGTCGCGCCAAAATCTGGGACATACGGAAGATAGTCACGAATATCGGCGTCTAAATCGATCTTTCGTTCTTGGGCGAGCAATGCAACGGCGAATCCAGTGAATTGCTTTGAGACGCTCGCCACATGAAAAATGGTGTTCTCAGTGATTGGAATATTCTGTTCTAGATCGGCGAGCCCCGCCGCTTTAACCACAAGCGGAACACCGTTTTGATAAACGCCGATGACGCCCCCAGGACCGCCGGGCTTGACCCGAGATTCAAGAGCCTCGACCACAAGTTGTTTTTGTTGATCCGTCGGCGCTAGCGTATTGTTATTCGCAGCAAAGGCGGCGGTGAAACTGGCCGTAAAAAAGAAAACCGATACGAAGAATGCTGACAACAGGCGCACTGAAAACAATCTTCTGTTTGTCATGCTTAGGGTCCTCTTTCATTTCGCCGTAACCGCCACTTAGCATCGGGGCTTTAGGCATTCCATCCCCAAAATCTATTAATCACCCCGCGCTCCGAAAAGGAAATCGCAAACAAAATCATCGCCGACGACAATAGATTTATTCTGCAGCGCCAAACTGCAAAGCCGCCAATTGACGGTAAGCGCCGACCTCGCGCGCGAGGCTGTCATGATCGCCCGTTTGCACGATCCGGCCTTTGTCCATGACGATGATGCGGTCGGCCCCTTTCACCGTCGCTAAGCGGTGGGCGATGACCAATGTGGTGCGCCCTTCGCTCAGCTTGGCGAGCGCCGCCTGGACTTGCCGTTCTGTTTCCGCGTCCAACGCAGACGTCGCCTCATCGAGCAAAAGAATAGGCGCGTCCTTCAGAAAGGCGCGCGCGATGGCGATGCGCTGGCGTTGCCCGCCAGACAGGCGAAGTCCCGCCTCGCCGACCTGGGTCTCATAACCGTCGGGCAATGACATAATAAAATCATGCGCCGCCGCGTTCTTTGCCGCCGCTTCGATCTCATCGTTAGATGCGCCAAGCCGACCGAAGCCGATGTTGGCGCGAACGGTGTCGTTGAAAAGGATCGTCTCTTGGCTGACGACCGCAACGGCCGCGCGCAAGGACCGCAATGTGACCGCGTCGGTCGCCCGTCCGTCGATCTCGATTGCGCCGGCGTTCGGCTCATAAAAGCGCAATAACAGGTTAAAGATCGTCGATTTGCCGGCGCCAGATTCGCCGACAAGCGCGACGGATGCGCCGCCGGGAATCTCCATGTCGACGTCGCTGACAGCCGCCGGACCGTCATCATAGGAAAACGAAACATTCCGGAAACGGATCGCGCCGCCGCTCGGCGCTAAGGCCGCCGTTCCAGGCTTATCGTGGATAGTCGGCTCCGCGTCGATCACCGCGAGCAAGCGTTCAAACGCGCCGAAGCCCTCTTGCGCAACCGCGTTCATCGTCGAAAGACCGCGCGCCGGCTGCGACAGCAAAAGCAAGGTGACAATGAACGAGACAAGTTCGGGAATACCGAGCGCGCCGGCTTCGATGCGCACAGCGACCACCGCCGTCACGATGGCGATAGCGATCGACGCGATGAAGAAAATGAAGGGTTCGTTCAGAGCTTTCAGGTGCGCCATGCCCATGAGCACGCGGCGGCGCTTCTCAAAAACCCGCCCGGCCTGATCCGTGGCCGGACTTTCTAACCCATAGGCGCGGATGACGCGCCCGCCGGCGACGGCTTCCGCGCCAAGGCCGGCGATGTCGCCGGCTTGATCTTGCGCCTCTTTCGACAAGCGCCGTAACTTCTTGCCAATAAAAACAACGGGCCATCCAAGCGCGGGGAAGACAGTGAACACCACCAAAAATAAGGCCCAATCGTAAAACAGCATGAGCCCCAAGAGCGCGACGAGCGTGAGGAGGTCGCGCACCGCGTTTGAGGCGCGCGTCAGTGTCTCGCGCAGCACCGTTACGTCATTGGTGAGCCGGGCGACGGTCTGCCCGGTGCCGAGCGCCCGCAATTGCCCGTCATCAATCCGCACCAGCTTGTCATAGAAATCCCGCTGCATATCCGTGAGCGCCGCCAATGCCGCTGACGCGGACAAGCGGGCATGAAGATATTGCGCTGCAGCGTTCGCCGATCCGAGAAGCACGATGAGGACCGGCCCCCAAAAAACGACGCTCAAGGCTTCAAGAGCCGGAACACGCGGCAAGCCGACGGCCCGGACCTCGCCGGTAAACGTCGAATTGATCAGCTCAACGCCCACCGGAATCGCGCTCATCGACGCTGAATACGCCGCCATGGCCGCAAGCGAGCCCGCCAATTTACCGCGATAGGGACGCAGATACGTGCGCCACAACCGCGTCGCCAAATGCGCCGACGAGGCGTCTGCGGGCTTATTTTTGTCCATGCTGTCGACGGCGTCGCCCATGGCGAACTCACCCCTATTTCAATCGGCGGAAAAGCGTATATTGATGTATTGCGCCAATCGTCCTCGACGGCGCAAGTCATTGGCGGGACGATGGATTTTTATTGAATTCTCGCCTTAGCGCTATAAGGCGAACGCTAAAAGAACGATCGCTCGGTCCACGCCGGCTGACGCCGCAAAACGGGCCTCTTAGTTAGCTTACCCGCACTTGGCGTAAGCGCCGTCGATTAACCGGCCGGAAGATTAAAAACTCATGCCTTTGTTGACAGCTCTTCCGGCGGCGGCCCCACTCAAACGCTTCGCAAAGAGCGCTTTCGCGGCGAAAGCGGCGAGCCGCCTCGTTGCGTTTTACATTCGGCTTGTTCAAGCGACGTCGAAGATCACCGTCGTCGGCGTAGACAATGTGCGCGCCTTGGAGAACGCCGATCAACGCGGCTTCATTATCGCGTTCTGGCATGCGCGCCTCCTCATGGCGCCGGCCGTTCGCAAGGAAGTCTCACGGCCGTTTCGTATGCTCATCTCAACCCACCGCGACGGTGAAATCATCGCTTCGGCGGTGAAGGGCTTCGACATCGGGTTCGTTCGGGGATCAACGGCGAACGCGAAGAAAACCTTCAAAAACAAAAGCGGCGCGCGCGCCGTTGGCCAGATGATAGACGCAATTGAAAATGGCGAAGTCGTCGGCGTCACACCAGACGGGCCGCGCGGGCCCGCAGAAAAAGCGCAAATCGGCATTATTCGCCTCGCGGCAATGACCGGCGCGCCAATTATTCCCGTCGCCTGCGCCGCCTCGCGCGCTAAACGCCTCAACACATGGGATCGGTTCCTATTGGTCTTGCCGTTTTCAAAAATCGCCGCTGTCGCCGGACCGCCCATTGCTATCGGTGAGTTGAACGACCCAGAGGCCGTCGCGACGGCGCGCCACACTCTAGAAGTCGCGCTAGCCAAGGTCGTGCAGGAAGCTGAAGACCTCGTCGCGCCACGTGAGCGACGCGGCGGCGCATCAAGCCAAGGCGCACCGAGCCAAGGCGTATCGAGCGGCCGGTTACAAAAAACAGCCGCGGCGAACCCCGAACCTCAACGATAAAGTGCGCCTCATTACAATGCCGCTGTCGCCCGATCATCCCAGTAATGTCTCACCGTCGCCCCCCACAGAGGAGTTGACTGCGACGCCCAATGGGCCATCAACCGCCACTTCTATCCAGAACGGCCGCAGTCTCGATCCAGAATCGGCCCCGTTCGGTCTCAAGGCTTACCGCAAACTATCAAAAGCCGCCGCGCCGATCGCAAACTTCACCCTGGAGCGTCGACTAAACGCCGGCAAAGAAGATCCCGACCGCATCGACGAACGCCGCGGCGTAGCCAGCGTCGAACGGCCTGACGGATCATTGATTTGGATTCACGGCGCGAGCGTCGGCGAGTCGCTGTCCGTTATTCCGTTGGTGGAGCGGCTCTCCCAAAAAAGGCCCGATATCCGGTTTTTGGTGACGACGGGCACCGTCACCTCGGCGGCGCTGATGAAAGAGCGACTGCCGGCCGGCGCCATCCATCAGTTTATTCCGCTCGATCATCCAGCGTTCGTACGCCGCTTCCTCGATCACTGGCGCCCGACCGGCGCCTTGTTTGTCGAATCAGAATTCTGGCCCAACCTTCTGCTCGCCGCGCGCGAAAGCGTCGCCTTCATGGCACTCGTAAACGGCCGGGTGTCGCCGCGCTCGTTCCAGTCGTGGTCGCAGCGGCCCCATACGATTCGATATCTATTGTCGGCGTTCGACATCATCATCGCGCAAGATGGGCAAAACCGCGAACGCCTTGAGAGCCTATCCGGCGCGGCCGGCGCTACCTATGGGAACCTCAAAAACGCCGCCCCGCCCCTACCAGCCGAAGCCGACGACGTCGCCGCCGCGAAAGCAATGCTCGGCCAACGCCCGGTGTGGCTCGCCGCCAGCACCCATGAAGGCGAAGAAGAACTCATCATCGACGCCCACCGGCGTCTCACTGCAGAGTTTCCAGATCTTTTGACCATTATCGCGCCGCGCCACCCAACCCGCGGCGAAGAAACGATGGACCTCGTGCGCGCGGCGAGCCGCACCGGCCAACGTCGGTCCCAAAAAGCCGGCTTTGATCCGTCGACAGAAATTTATATCGCCGATACGCTCGGCGAACTTGGGCTTTTCTATCGACTGTCTTCCGTCGCCTTTGTCGGCGGCAGCTTAATTAAAAAGGGCGGACACAATCCCCTAGAACCTGCGCGGCTCGGATGTGCGATTTTGCACGGCCCGCACATTTTCAACTTCGTGGAGACCTACGCCGACATGCGCCAAGGCGGCGGGGCGGCGCTTGTTCGCAATGAACGCGACCTCGCGACGTCCGTTCGCAGACTTCTAAAGGATGAAAAAACCCGCGCAGCAATGGCGCGCGCCGCCCAAAGCGCCGCCGAAGCGAGCGCCGAAAAAACGCTTGCGCATGTCGCCGACGACATCTTACGCCGGTTACCGGCCTCCGTCTCTTAGGCTCACGAGACCCGGCGTGACATTGGACACTCCGCCTCCCAATCATTTTCCCATGAAGAACGACGCGCCTGTGCGGTTAGGGGACGAGCCCTGGTTCTGGCGAGAGGCCGGCCTTGCAGCAAGCCTTGCAAGGGCCTTACTGACACCCGCCGCGATAATTTATGACGCCGCGCAGCGCGCGCGCGCCTTGGCGACAAAACCGATCACCGCCGACATACCGGTCATCTGTATCGGCAATGCGACGCTTGGCGGTGTTGGTAAAACGCCCTTCGCTATTGCGCTGAAACAGCTGCTGGAGCCGGAAGTCGGCCCTATCGCGTTCTTGACGCGCGGCTATGGCGGCGCGCTGCGTGGTCCCGTCCGTGTCGAGACCAGAGCAACGGCGCGCGATGTCGGCGACGAAGCGCTCTTATTGGCGCGAACCGGCCCGACAATTGTCTCCAAAAACCGACCAGAGGGCGCGCGCCTCGCCGTCTCAAACGGCGCACAGCTCATTATCATGGATGACGGCTTTCAAAATCCAACGCTCGCCAAGGACGTTACAGTTTTACTTAAGAGCGAAACACCGCCGGCGAATGCCTCCGTTTTCCCCGCCGGTCCTTACCGTGAGCCGTCCCCGCGCGCTGAAGCGCGCGCCGACGTGGTTGTAACGATCGGTCGCGATGCACGCCTGGCGCCGACGCAAGAAGCCTTGGCGTCAGCCGCCCAGATAGGCCCCGTGCTCGCATTTTGCGGCGTCGGCCGGCCGCACCGGTTCGCAGCCACTCTGAAAGAAGCGGGATATGACGTCCATGACTTTATCGAATTTCCCGACCACCATCCGTTTACGGATCAGGAAATTAGAACCCTAAAGTCGAAAGCCGAAAAAACGGGTGTCCAACTCATCACAACGGAAAAAGACAGTGTCCGCTTATCCCCCGATCAACGCCAAAATATTGCAGTTTTGCCCGTAAGCATGCATATCACGGCGGGGCCCGCACTGAAAACGACGATACTCGGACTTCTTGATGAACGACGGCCCGGCTGGAGACCTGACGCTTGACCGCTGAAACACCACCGCCGATTGCGCCAACCGCGTCGACGCCACCTAACGCGGCGCTGCTCGCGTCCAATAAGACGGCTGCGGGCGAGTTACAGTCGCTCGCTTTACCGGCGGCGCGGTCTGACCGTCCCGTAACTCTCAGCCATCGGATCGAATATGCGCTGACGCGCCTAGCATTCGCGGCGCTCGGACGGATGAGCGTCGACAAAGCCTCATCCCTCGGCGGCGGTTTCCTGCGAACGATCGGCCCCTTGCTGCGCCCCGTCTCAAAGCGCGGCGAAGACAATTTGCGCTTGATCTTCCCCGACTGGCCGGAGGAACGCATCCACGAAACCATCAAAGACGTTTGGGAGAATCTTGGTCGAACAGCGGCCGAGTACCCCCACTTAAACGCCTTCGATCCCAGCCATGAAACGCCGCGCGTCACGGTGCATATCTCACCGATCGTCCAAGAACGTCGCAAGACCGGCGCCCCTTCGGTGTTGATTTCCGGACATTTCGCCAATTGGGAAGTGATGCCCCTCGTTCTCAATCGCGAAGGCATCGATTACGCCGTCATTTATAGGCCGGTGAACAACCCATTGGTGGACGGATTGATAATCGAATTACGCGGCGAGGTCATGTCGCGGCGGATGATCCCGAAAGGCTATGACGGCGCGCGCGACGCGATGAAACAATTGAGCGCCGGCCGCTGCGTCGCGATGCTTGCCGACCAAAAGCTGAACAGCGGCATATCGGCGCCGCTCCTCGGACGCGACGCCATGACGCCGACGGCGGCCGCTCGGCTAGCCTTACGATACAATGTGCCCGTCATTCCTTCGTCGATCGTGCGGCGTGACGGCGCGCATTTCGACGTCTATATGCGCGACCCCATCGCCTATGAAAGCGTCGGCCATATGGGAACTGACGTACAAAACCTTACCATACTGATTAATGAGGCGATCGGCCGAGAGATTCTCGCCCACCCCGAACAATGGTTATGGTTCCATCGCCGATGGCCGAAAGAAGCTTCTACGAGCTAAACGCAAACTGTAAGCCGCGGACAACGGTCCCGGCATCGCACATCAAACAGCGCTCTCGCCTTTTATTGATGCTGACTATGAAAGCTCGAGCTTTCATGTCCCCCTTTATAAGACGCTTTCAAACTCAGCCCGTTCGCCAGCGCCAAAGCCCATTTCCGCTAGGCCGCCAAACGTCTTCTAAGAATAGGGTGTCCGCTGACAAATTTTGAACACGAGATCGCTGTATTCGTAGAGCGTCGACGTCGGAAAGTCCGGATCGAAGGCCTTCTGATCCCACAAGTGGCAAAACGCCACCGTGCACTCAAAAAACGGTTCATCGCGGTACTTTTCGCGCGCCTTTGTATCGATATCGGACCGCCCTTTATAATAATGAAACTGGAAAATTTCGTGGTGACGAACAGCAAGCGTGACTTCAGGTCGAACTAAGGGCTTCAGAATTTCCGCCGCAAGCGCAGAGTGATTGTCGGTTGCTAGAATATCACCGATATCATGGATAAGCGCCGCAAACACCCAGTCGTCGTCAGCGCCGGAGGCGCGCGCGCGATCGGCGGTTTGCAGCATGTGCTGTAGTCGCGTGATGTGGAACGGCCGGTCATAGGCGCCCGCCATCGCTAAATGGTCGAGAATGCGTTGAGCCAAACCGTCGCGCATGTGGCGATCATAGTCTACGACCAACCGATAATCGGCTGCGTCGCCCTGATCCATGGACGTAAACGACACTTTCTCAATCATTTTTGGCTCCTTGGCTGTTGATCTTAACAGATACGCCCAAGACAATATGGCCGGTGGTATTCTTTTTTTGCGCAATTTTTAGCGCTTTTTCAGCAGAATTTGCGCATATTGACGAAAAATACCGAATATTCGCGCAAAATAAGCGACGCCTATGATAGACGATTTTGATGCAGCTATTCTGAGAGAATTGATGCGTGATGCGCGCGCCAGCACCGTGCGGATCGCTGAAAAAGCACACCTGTCTCACTCGTCGGTCGCCCGTCGGCTCCAACGGTTGATTCAGGGCGGCATCGTGGAAACGGCAGGTCGACAAGCGAATTGGCGCAAGCTTGGCTATGGCGTTCAAGCGGAGGTCATGATCAGCCGCGATCGTGTTGTCGATCGTGACACCGCGTGGGCGGAGATACGCGGCTTTCGGAATATTCTATCGCTGAAAGTCGTAACCGGCGCTTATGATTTTATGGCGACGGCCATTGCGCGTGATCTGGAAGACTATGGTCGGTTAATCGATGAATTGTTGGGTCTTAAGAGCGTCGACAATGTTGAAAGCCTAATGGTTTTAAGACACGAGGATGGCGATCGCTTAAACGATCTCGTCGATGACGCACGAGGCTTTTCCAAAAAAACTTAAGAAATACTCTGCTGGCGCAGACGCTCGCTCCTGATGGAGCGAGCATTTTAGAGATCTAACGCCCGCATCGGAGCGAAAGCCCAGCAATCACCCTTCTTCGGCGTCGCCCATTTGGCTTTGCATATAGCGTTGCACGCCGACCTTATCGATGAGGCCTAATTGGGTCTCTAGAAAATCGATGTGTTCTTCTTCCGACTCAAGAATATTCGCCATGAGTTCGCGGCTGACATAATCTTTGCATTGCTCAAAGTATGCAATCGCCTCGACATAGAGCGGATGTGCACGGTGCTCTGTTTTCAGATCGCACTCGAGGATCTCTTTGACCGACTCGCCGATATAGACCTTGTCGAGATCCTGGACGTTCGGAAGACCTTCGAGAAACAAGATGCGCTCGATCAAAAGATCTGCATGCTTCATTTCATCGATCGATTCTTCGTATTCGACCTTGGCGAGCTTGTTTAAACCCCAGTCTTTCAAGATACGGGCGTGCAGGAAATACTGGTTTACCGCTGTCAGCTCGAGCTTCAACGCTTTGTTGAGGTATTCAATTACTTTTTGATCGCCCTTCACGACGAAAGCCTCCTTAAGAACTTGCCGAGACCATAACGCGTCCGCGGCGGGGTACAAGGACGATGTATGAAAGCGATTATCACTCGCCCAGGTTCGGACAATATGTCTCCCCAAAGAGCAACCTAATAAGAATGCAAATCAGAGATCGTCGTAAGAAAGGGGAACTATTCGGCCGGAATAGCCACGGGCCCATCGCCTTGCAGCGCCGCGCGGGCGTCATCAATCATCTTGGCGACGTCAGGCGCGCATTTCCCGCATTGGGGCCGCCGCCCGCATTTACGAAACACTTCCGCAACACATTTCGCGTCGTCAGCGGCAGCCGCCAACTCGCGATCTCGTAATGCATTGCAGATGCAGACAAACATATTTTTGCGCCCAAACGTTCCAGGTGCGGCATATATGGCGCTTATGATAATGATTGTCAATCACGAACATTACGTTAATTCGCCGTTTTATTACCCCCGACCGGCACCAGTAATTGCGGATCGACAAGGCGATCCTTCCATTTGACGCTCCAATGCAAATGCGGGCCGGTGGCGCGTCCGGTCGCCCCGATCGCGCCAATAATCTCGCCTTTTTCAACCCGTTGACCCGGCACCACGTCTAAGCGCGACAAGTGAACGAAGGCGCTTTCCAGCCAATGGCCGTGGTCGAGTAAGATAAGGCCGCCCTCGAAATACATATCGCTTTCCGCGAGACGAATAATGCCGGCCGAGGGCGCCCGCACCGGCGTCCCTGTCGGCGCGGCGATATCGAGACCGGAATGGGGCCGCTTGGGCTCGCCATTGAGAATACGTTGGGAGCCGAAGCGGCCGCTGATGCGGCCCTTGGCCGGCCAATCGAACCCGCTGCGCCAATCGGCACGCGGCTGGGTGACCGCGCGGGCGGCGTTTTTCTTTTCCCGATCGACGCCGATTTTCTCCAATTGCGCTTCTGTAAAGCCGGAGACCTTCGACTGATCGAGTCCATTAATGCGCTCAACCCTGAAATTGCGTTCCTCGATGGTCAGGCTGCGGCGCTCGACCGTCTCATTCGGAAGGGTCACGACTAACAACGCCGTGGAGCCGGAATCGCGCCCAAATCCCAAAACGAAGTCGCCGTCATCGCCGACCATTACGGGCTCACCGTCAAGGCGAACCTTTGAACCCCACTGGGTGCGGCCGAAAATCAGACCGCCTTGGACGAATTGCCCGTCCAAAACAACGCTCTTAGCGACCTCGCCAAACACCTTTTGACGCTCTTCAACGTCCTGCATCGCCTCTGCAAAAGCGGCCTTTCTCGCGAGATCTGGCTCGGCGGCGTCGCTGACGGCAAAGGGGTTCTCAATCTCCGGCGGGGCGTTCGGCGTTTCAGGAGCGCCAGGGATTGGGGCATCAGGGATTGGGGCCGCCCCCGATGCATCCATCGATGCATCCATGGACGGTTTCGGCTCCGCCACGCACGCCCCGGCGCAGAACGCCAGAAACGAAATTCCCGCCAGTCTCGCCATCGGATTGTTCACGCCGTCGCCTCCCTATTCGTTCGCCAAAATCTGGCCTTAAAAGGTGATGGCGTTAGGCGCCCTCAGCCTTTGGCGGGTACCCAAACCCGCGCATCGCCGCCGCCGCATCAATGTACGCTTCTTGGCGATCGACATTCCAATACTTCAATTCGTCCAAAGGAATCTTTGCATCCGTCACCGCACAGCGAACAAAACCGCCTGGGCGGATAACATCATAATCCGCGTCGAGGTATTTCAAGACCGCTTCTTGGCCGAGGGAATCATTATTTGTCTGGCGCATACGCGCGGTGTCTCCTGTCGCAATTAGAGCATTTGTTTGGACGCTAAGGCATCGCGAAGCGTTTTTGAATGTCGCCCTCGCCATGTCCATAAGAAAAGCTGGTCGGCCGCCGCCGTGTAGTCCACTTGCAGGAAACTAGTCGAAGAGCGATTTTTGACGCGGCGTCGACGCGGCGCTGGATTTCTTCGCCGCCGCCCGCGCTCGTGGCTTCGCCGGTGTTGTTTCGCCGTTGTCGGAAGTGTCGGAAGGCTTTCGCGACGACGGCGCCGTAGCCGTCACGGCGTCGCCCTCTAGAACCGCCGCCACCACCTCGCCATCGACAAAGGTCAAGCCAAGCGCATCGCCGGGCGCAAGGGAGGCTGCGCTGCGCACCAATCGACCGTCACGCCCGCGAACCAGCGCAAAGCCGCGCGCCAAAGCGCTTTTGTGGGAGAGCGTTTCTAAAAGCTTTGAGACGCTGTCGAGACCGGCGCGCCGGCGCGCAATGTCGGCGCGCACAACACTGTCAAACCGGCCTCTGGCGCGCGCAAAATCCCGGCCAGCGCCATCGCGCCGTACACGGACTGAATCCACCGACAATCGCCGCGCGGCGAGCGCTTCGCCAGCGCTTTTCAGCCGAACGCGCAAGGCTTGCCCCAGGCGCGCGCCATGCCCTCCCAAACGCTCGCGCGCCATGCGCTGTCCCGCCGCGAGGGTTTGCGGCCCAAGCCGCGCGGCGAGCCCCGCAAATCGTGTCGCCGCGCCCGTCCGCGCCGCCGCTAGTGCGGCGCTGAGCCGCTCGCCGGCGCGGTCAACACGCTGCGCCGGCATCGCCAGAACATCTTCCGGACGACCAAGCCCGCGCGCCGCAGCGCGTAAGTCAGCGCGCGCCGCTTCTAAAAGACGCGCTTCGCCGGCAACCAAACGACGCTCTTTGTTCAAAATATCGGCGAGGAGTTCATCGCGCACCGGCACGGCGATCTCGGCCGCCGCTGTCGGCGTCGGCGCCCGGCGGTCCGAGGCATAATCGATAAGCGTCGTGTCGGTCTCGTGCCCAACCGCTGAGATGAGCGGGATCTCGCTCGCCGCCGCAGCGCGCACCACCGCTTCTTCATTGAAGCACCATAAATCTTCCAGCGAGCCGCCGCCCCGCGCGACGATCAAAACATCCGGCCGCGGAACGCTGTCGCCGGGCCCAAGCGCGTTAAACCCGCGAATCGCGGCGGCGATTTTCTCTTCCGCGCCGCGCCCCTGCACTAAGGTCGGCCAAACAATGACACGCCGTGGGAAGCGGTCGCGCAGGCGGTGCAAGATATCGCGAATGACCGCCCCCGACGGCGAGGTGACGACGCCGATCACCTCCGGCAAGAACGGCAAGGCCTGCTTGCGCTCGTCGCTAAAGAGCCCTTCAGCGGCGAGCTTCTTCTTGCGCTCTTCTAAGAGCGCCATCAGCGCGCCGACGCCGGCCGGCTCCAAGCTGTCGATAATTAATTGGTACCGGGACTGCCCAGGGAAGGTTGAGACCTTGCCCGATGCAATAACCTCCATGCCCTGTTCCGGCTCAATGGAAAGCCGCTGTGCGGTCCCTTTCCACATGACGCCAGAGAGGACCGCGCGGTCGTCTTTCAAGTCGAGATACATGTGCCCGGACGCGGCGCGGGTGACGCGGCCGAGCTCGCCGCGCACGCGCACATAGCCGAACCCATCTTCGAGCGCGCGCTTCACCGCGCCAGAAAGCTCGGTGACCGTATATTCAATGAGATTAGGCCGCGGCGCGGCGCGTTTCGGATCTGCCATCGCGCCGGACCATAGAGCGTCTCGCGCTTAACGAAAACTGATCACGTCGTGAACAAGCGACCATCGCTTGACAATTTCGCACCATTAATATAACCAAATTGTTATGGAATCGATTAGTTATGCAAAGTCGGAACCAAATCTCGACGCGGTGTTTGCGGCGCTCGCCGATCCGACCCGTCGCGCCATTCTCTCAAAACTAGCGGCCGGTGAAGCGTCGGTGAAAGACATCGCCGCGCCCTTCGATATGAGTCAGCCCGCGGTGTCGAAGCATTTGCGGGTGTTGGAGGAGGCTGGTCTTGTCGCCCGCGGCGTCGACAAACAACGCCGTCCGGCCCGTCTTAAAGCCGAGCCGATGGCGGCGGCGGCCGATTGGCTGGCTGAATTTAAAGCCTTTTGGTCGGAGAGTTTTGATCAGTTGGACGGGCTTCTCGACGATTTAAAGCGCGCCGAGAAAAAGGGGACATACTGATGAACGCTGCAGCAAATGAACTGCCGACCTATGTTTTAGAACGAACATTTGACGCGCCGCGAGACCTCGTATGGCGTACGTTCACCGAAGCGGACCTCCTCGCTCGGTGGTATGGACCGAACATCGAAACGGTCATTCATCAACTCGACGTCACTCCCGGCGGGCTGTGGCTCGTTGAGATGAAGATGGGCGAACGCTCAGGGTACCAACGCATTGAATATTCAGAGGTGAAGCCGCCGGAGCGCCTCGTCTGGCTGCAGTCGAACGCCGACGCGGACTGGAACATCGCCCCCAATCCGATGATGGCGGATTGGCCGCTTACCCTTTTGACCACTGTCACGTTCGCCGAAGAGAACGCTAAAACCAATATGCGCCTTACTTGGGTTCCCCACGAAGCAAGCGAGGCGGAAATCGCCTGTTTCGCCGCCGCCGTTCAAGGGCTGGACAAGGGCTGGGCCGCTGGCATGGCGATCCTGGAGGCGATGTTGGCGGAACTGCAAGTGGAATAAATTGGTGGGCGGAATATGATAGGCCGCGCTCTATTCTTCACCGAGCCGATCACTCTCCGCTCGTTCTAGATCCCGGCGCAGTTTCTCTAGATCCTCTTCGCTCAAGAACGGATCGTCGCGGCGCGCCCATGAGGGTTCCGGCGCTGGGCGGCTTAGCGTCGGGCGGTCTTTTTCCGCAGGATCGTTAAGCCCGCCGGCGTCGCGGCCCTGATCCCCAAGCGCACTGTCGCTGCGGCGGAAATCTTCGATAATCGCGTCTTCGCCGCGCTGCTCTAAACGACGTTGTTCCAAATCGCGCGCAATCTCGGGGCCGAAGGTCGCGATATCGGCGCCGCTGCCGCCCGCGGCGCGGTCTGCACGCAACAGACGGACAGCTTCTTCAAAGTTCTCGCCGCTCGCGCCCGGCCGCCAGCCGGAACGGATTTCAGGCCGCCCAGCGCATTCCTCGATTTTCTCCGGGTCGTTGCGGAACTCTTCCGGGCAGAAAATCGCCACGACCCCGGATTGTCCGGGTAAGGTCGACGTCTCGCCTTGCGGCAAAGCGGTCGACGGCAACGCCACGGACGGCAAATCCACTTGCGGCAAGGCGAACCGTCGGCTGCCGAAGACCGGGTCTTCGTCAAACGCGTCATCGCCTGAAACGGCGCTGTCGCTTTGCCCGCCAAACCCTAATTGCCGCGCCAAATCATCGTTCAGAGACGACGGGGCCGTCTCTTCTTCTCCAGCGAGGAGTTCAGCCGCCTCAGCGTCTTCTTCCTCCTCATCTGCGCCCGCGTCCATCTCTTCGAAGCCGAGATCAACAATCGCGCCGTCGTCTTCAGCATCCTCATCGCCCCGGTCGCCGACGCCAATCTCTTCGGCGAGGTCGATATCATCGGCGGGGTCGAGTTCGGGTTCATCCTCCACAAGCGGCGGGGCGTCCTCTTCAGCGGACTGAGCGTCGACAACCTCTGGCGCGGGCGGCGCGTCTTCCTCGCCGCCGTCTTCAATGGCGTCGTTCTCTGGCGAGGCGTCCAAAAGATCGTCAGGCGCGCCCGTCGAGGGATCAGGAATGAACGGCGCGGGCTCGTCTGTTGGCGGCGGCGTAAAGTCATCCTCCGCCGGCAAATCAATCTGCAACTCAGGTTCGGGTTCGGGTTCGGGTTCCGGCTCGGGCTCGGGCTCGGGCTCGGGCTCGGGTTCTGGCTCCGGTTCCGGCTCGGGTTCTGGTTCAGGCTCGGGCTGTGGCTCAGGCTCTGGTTCCGGCTCTGGTTCAGGGGTCGGCTCTGGTTCAGGGGCTTCGGGCTCCGACACTTCCGGCGTTAGATCAGGTTCGGGCTCTAACTCAATTTCCTCTTCTAAAGGCGGTTCGGGCTCTGGTTCCGGTTCGGGCAGCGGTTGCAAATCGATCGCCGGGTCACGCAGTTTCACCGGCAAGGGATCGTTCGGCAAATTGACCAACACGATGGAGATCGAATCGGCCGGCCGGTTGGGAACAAAAATCGACACCCGGCCATAAATCGCGAGGAGAGAGAGGGCGAAAAAATTGATCGTTAGCGCCACAAAGAAAGACGCGATGCGCCGAGTGCGCGCCCGCGACGCCAGCCGATCAGAAAAACGGGCGGCCTCCCGCACAGCATTCGCCGCAGGCCGTGCGATGAAACTGGGCGCCAAGGCGCTGATCGCGGCGAAGGCCCGCGCAAAAGGACCGGACACCGCCGGCGGCGTCATCAATCGATGGCGCATGCCGGGGCCGAACGCCGACGGCGCCGCCGCTTTTTTGGCGGCCGGTGAGGCGGTCTTTCTGGCGGGCGCGCCCTCTTTGGAATCGCTTGGATTGTCAGCAGGCATTGATCCCGCCGGAGCTCGCGCCTAAACGCGGTATGAACGCTTGCATGGCGATCGCCCTCTGGGCGCGCGACGCAGGCCTGACGCAAAAGAAGTTTAGCCAAAAGACTGGCGAAAAGATCGGCGGAGAGTTTCCCAAGTGACGGTCCTGTTAAAGTGAAGGTCCTACTAATCGGCGGCGGCGGCCGCGAACACGCCTTAGGATGGAAAATCGCGCAAAGTCCACGCCTGTCGCGCTTGTATGTAGCGCCGGGCAATCCCGGGCTCAATGATCTTGGCGAACAGGTTGACGTAAATCCTTCCGACGTCCCAGCGATTGTTGAGGCGGCGAAAGTGCGGGATGTCGATCTCGTCGTCGTCGGACCAGAAGCGCCGCTCGCTGCGGGCCTCGCTGACGCGCTGGAAGAACGCGGCATCGCTTGCTTTGGCGCCAGCCGCGCCGCCGCGATGCTCGAAACGTCAAAAGCTTTCACAAAAGAAATCTGCGCCGCGTCCGGCGCGCCCACGGCCGGCTATCGCCGAATCACCAACGCTGCCGACGCGCGCGCTTATTTAGAAACGCTGACGCCGCCTTATGTAGTCAAAGCCGACGGCCTCGCCGCCGGCAAAGGCGTCGTGATCGCCGAGACGCTCGAAGACGCCGACGCGGCGGCGAAGGAAATGCTCGATGGTCGCTTTGGCGAGGCAGGCGCAGCAATCGTCATCGAAGAATTCATGACCGGCGAGGAGGCGAGCTTTTTCGCCATTACCGACGGAACGCGCATCCTGCCGATGATCGCCGCCCAAGACCACAAGCGCGCCTATGATGGCGATAAAGGCCCGAACACTGGCGGCATGGGCGCCTATGCGCCGGCGCCGATCTTCACCGACGTCGTCAAGCAACGCACGATCGACGAGATCATTCAGCCCGTGATCGACGAAATGCGCGCGCGCGGCACGCCTTATCGCGGCGTTCTTTACGCCGGCCTGATGATTGAGAACGAACGCCCTCGCCTCGTTGAGTTCAACGCCCGGTTCGGCGATCCCGAATGCCAAGTGCTGATGCGCCTTCTGACGAGCGACCTCTTGCCCGTGCTCGCCGCCGCCGCCGCCGGCGACCTCAGCGACGTTCATCTAGAATGGCGCAACGACGCCTGCGCCAATGTGGTGCTCGCCGCGAAAGGCTATCCGGGCGCTTATGAGAAGGGAGATGCAATCCAAGGGCTCGACGCCGCATCGTCCAACGCCGAGACCGTCATTTTTCACGCCGGGACGAAAGCCGACGGCGCGCGCCTCCTGGCAAATGGCGGGCGAGTTTTGAATGTCACCGCGACCGGCGACGATTTACAAACCGCAGTCGACACGGCCTACAAAGCCGTCGACGCAATTGATTGGCCAGGCGGCTTTCACCGCCGTGACATCGCCCATCGCGCCCTGCAAAGCGGACAGGGGGAGACGCCCCCAGACGGGAAATCAACGCCATGACCCCGCTCGACGAATGGCGGAGCGACGCGCAGTTTTTCACCGTCGGCGAGACCCGCCTCGCTTATTGGACGTCAGACGGTTTAAACGACGAGCGCGCACAAACAAAGCCGACGCTTTTGTTGATCCATGGCTTTCCCACATCGAGCTGGGACTGGACGGCCGTTTGGCCGGCCCTTGAGAAGCGCTTCAACCTTGCGGCGATGGACATGCTCGGCTTTGGGCTCTCCGACAAACCATCCGCTCACAAATATTCGCTTTTCGAGCAAGCGGACCTGCAAGAAGCGCTGATGGCGCATTTGGGCTTGAGCGAAACCCATATTCTTGCACATGACTATGGCGTTACGGCGGCGCAAGAGCTGATCGCTCGACAGAACGAACGCACACTTAGCTTTTCAATCAAGTCAACGGTATTTCTGAACGGTGGGATTATCCCCAGCGCCCACCGGCCGCTTCTTTTGCAACGGTTAGCGTTATCCCCGCTTGGCCCGCTTGTTGGAGCGTTGATGACCCGAGAGCGGCTGCGCACATCGTTCGATAAAATCTTCGGCCCTAACACCAAGGCGAGCGACGGCGAGATTGCGGCGCATTGGAAGCTCATGAACGAAAATGACGGGCGCAAAATGATGCATCGCCTGATGCGCTATATTCCTGAACGTAAACGCCATCAGGATCGCTGGATCGGCGCCTTACACGATACGATCATTCCCTTACGCATTATTATCGGCGGCGCCGACCCCATCTCGGGCGAACACCTTTATCACCTCTATTGCGAGACAATCGCCAACGCCGACGGCGTGCTTTTGGACCAGATTGGCCACTATCCCCAAACCGAGGCGCCGGAAAAGGTTGTGAGCGCGGTGCAAGACTTCCATGATGCAATCCGCACTTTTGAAACGCTTGGCTAAAACGCGCTGAAAGACCCGGCGCGCGGTTTGAAAAAAATCGCCCCCTAGAAACCAGGCGCGATCGCGAGGCATCTATGAGCACGTCTGATACGGCCGACTTCACCGGCGTCGGCGCAACGCCGGAACACCTCAAAATCGATGAGGCGGCGCTTACCGCCTATTTGAAAGAAACGATCGACGGGTTTGAGGGGCCGGTAACCGTTGAAAAATTCAAGGGCGGTCAATCGAACCCGACCTATCGTTTGACGACGCCCGGCGGACGCTACGTGCTGCGCCGCAAACCACCGGGCGAATTGCTCGCCTCGGCCCACGCCGTCGACCGCGAGTACAAAGTGATGACGGCGCTCGGCGCGCAAGGCTTCCCCGTGCCGCGCACCTATGCACTGTGCGAAGACGAAAGCGTCATCGGCTCGATGTTTTTCGTGATGGACTGCGTCGACGGGCGCATATTTTGGGACTCAGGCCTGCCGGACATCGCCCGCGAGGATAAAAAGCCCCTCTACGGCGCCCTGATCGACACGCTCGCCGACCTCCACCAAATCGATCCCGACGAAGCCGGTCTTTCCGATTACGGAAAAAAAGGCAATTACTTCGAACGGCAAATCGCCCGTTGGTCGCGCCAATATAAAGCCGCGGAAACAGAGACGGTCGCCGCTATGGACCGGCTCATTGATTGGCTGCCGACGGCCATCCCGGCGGACGATGAAACACGTATCGTTCATGGCGATTATCGCTTCGACAATGTCATCATGCACCCAAGCGAACCACGCGCCCTCGCGGTTCTCGATTGGGAGCTATCGACGCTCGGTCACCCGCTGGCGGACTTCACTTACTTCCTGATGGCGTGGCATTTTCCGCGCAGCGTGCGCGGCGGGCTCGCCGGGCGAGATTTAGCGGCGGAGGGCCTGCCGACAATCGAAGAGGCGACGGCCCAATATTGCGCGCGCACCGGTCGCGACAGCCTGCCGGACCTCGATTTTTGCCTCGCCTACAATATGTTCCGCATCGCCGGTATCATTCAGGGCGTTTACGCCCGCAGCCTCCAAGGCAACGCCTCCTCTAGCGAGGCCGGCAAAATGGGCGCGCAAGTGCAACCGCTCGCCGAACTCGCCTGGATGTTCGCCAAAAAAGCCGGCGCTTAAAAACCAGGATATCGAGCTACCGGAAGACGCAGTTTTTAAGAACGGCTATTAACTTCGCACCCAAAGTCACGCAGCCAAACTTGATTTGGCGCAATATCACGATGAAGTGGCGCGGCTAAGAACAGCGGATCAGGCGTTCCGCGCGGCAATCAGCCGCCTTCGCTCGCAAAGATTTTAACCAAAATACGATTGGATAGGCTTAATAACAGCTTATAACCGCGAAAACCACGACGAGCCTGCCCGCCCCCCTGTCCTGAGCCGGCTCTCCAAAGGACGATCATGGACCACAACGCCTTTTTCGAATCAGAATTGCAACGGCTGCAGGACGACGGCAATTACCGCGTTTTCGCGCGCATAAAACGACGCGCCGGCGCTTTTCCCGCCGCGAGCAATCACGGGCAAATCGGTCCTGACCACATCACGGTCTGGTGCTCCAACGATTATCTCGGCATGGGCCAACATGAGGCGGTGCTTTCGGCGATGCATGGCGCGCTTGACGAATGCGGCGCGGGCGCCGGTGGCACGCGCAATATTTCCGGCACCAATGATTATCACGTGCGCCTTGAAGACGAGCTCGCCGACCTCCACGGCAAAGAGGCGGCGCTCCTGTTCACGTCGGGCTATGTCTCCAACTGGACGAGCCTGTCGACGCTTGCAGCGCGCCTACCAAATTGTATCGTCTATTCGGACGCGATGAACCACGCCTCGATGATTGAAGGTATTCGCCATTCGAAAGCCGAGCGGCGCATCTTCAAGCACAACGACCCGGCGGACCTTGACCGCCTCATGGCCGCCGACGACCCCGCGCGCCCGAAACTCGTAGCTTTTGAATCCGTCTACTCGATGGACGGCGACATCGCTCCGATTGCGGAGATTTGCGACGTAGCGGACAAATATGGCGCGATGACCTATCTCGACGAGGTGCACGCTGTCGGCCTTTACGGTCCGCGCGGCGGCGGCATCGCGGAACGTGATGGCCTGATGGACCGTCTCACCGTGATTGAAGGCACGCTCGGCAAGGCCTTCGGCGTCATGGGCGGCTATATCACCGGCACGCGCGCGCTTGTTGATTTCGTGCGCAGCTTCGGCTCGGGCTTTATCTTTACCACGGCGCTGCCGCCGACGCTCGCCGCTGGCGCGCTCGCCAGCGTTCAACACCTGAAAACGAGCGATACGGAACGGCGCGCGCATAAAGAAACTGTCGCGAAAGTCCGCCAACGCCTGCATGGCGTCGGCATTCCGACCCTCGACAATCCGAGCCATATCGTTCCGGTAATGGTGAAAGACGCGTCGAAATGTAAATGGATCAGCGACTGGCTCCTCGCCAATCACGGCATTTATGTTCAGCCCATCAATTATCCGACCGTCGCACGCGGTATGGAGCGGCTGCGGATTACGCCGTCGCCGGTGCATACGGACCAAGATATTGATCGGCTAGTGACGGCGCTCTCTGAAATCTGGTCGCAATGCGCCCTCGCCAGAGCAGTCGCCTAAAGAGCCGTCGCTTAACGAATGGCGGCCTAACCAGTATCACGGCGCGCGGGAAAATCCTTTCTTCACCGCACGGATCGGGATTGAGGATTCAATCGCCGCGACCGATGACAATTTTGTCAGCCGGCCGGTGAGAAACGTCTCGAATTCGTCAAGGTCAGCAACCGCGACGCGCATCAGATAATCTTGCTGGCCGGTCATCAGCCAGCAATCAACGACTTCGTCATAGGACGCGATCGCCGCCTCAAAGGCTTGCAACGCCTCGTCCACCTGCCGATCGAGCCGAACGGACACGAAGACAGAAAACCCAGCGCCAGTTTTGCGCTCATCTAAATGCGCCTTGTAGCCGAGAATGACGCCGGTCTCCTCCAGGCGTTTGATCCGCCGCGAGCACGGCGACGCGCTGAGGTTCACTTGCTCACTTAAGTCTTGAATGGACAGCCGCCCATCCTTTTGCAACGCCCGTAAGATCGCGCGGTCTTGCCGATCGAGAGTGGTGATAATCACCTCCATATTCACAATACACGCTGATTATCATCTAATATTGACGAATCCGCAATCGATTTAGCGCCTCTCACTAAGGTTCCCGGCCTAATTTCAGCGGATCGCGATGATCATCGCCCGCCGCCGAATACTGGAATTCCCCATGCCCTCCACAAAAAACGCCTTGGCGTCGACCGAGCTGCTCAAAGAAATTGAACAAAAAGTCCTCTGGCTCGCCTCTTGGACGATCCACAATGCCAATAAGCGCTCAACGGAAGAGGACGACGTTAAAGTCGGCGGGCACCAAGCCTCCTCCGCCTCCCTCGTTTCGATCATGACGGCGCTTTATTTTTCCGAGCTACGGCCGAACGACCGAGTCGCCGTGAAGCCGCACGCGTCGCCGGTGTTCCACGCCATTCAGTATTTGGCGGGTAATCAGTCTGAGGAAAAATTACAGAACTTCCGCGGGCTCGGCGGCGCGCAGAGTTATCCCTCGCGCACCAAAGACGTTGACGACGTGGACTTTTCCACCGGGTCCGTCGGTCTCGGCGTGGCGCAAACGCTCTTTTCCTCGCTGGTCCAAGACTATGTCGCCGCCCATGGCTGGATGTCCGATGACGATAAAGGCCGCATGATCGCGCTCATCGGCGATGCGGAAATGGACGAAGGCAATATCTACGAAGCGTTGATCGAAGGCTGGAAGCAAGGCCTGAAAAACTGCTGGTGGATCGTCGACTATAACCGCCAATCCCTCGACGCCGTCATCCGCGAGGGATTGTGGGAAAAATTCGAAGCGATGTTCCAGAACTTCGGCTGGCGCGTCATCACGCTGCGCCACGGCCGACGACAACAAGCCGCCTTTGCAAAACCCGGCGGCGAGGCCTTACGCGAATGGATTATTGCGTGCCCAAATCAACTCTATTCCGCGTTGACATTCCAAGGCGGCGCGGCGTGGCGACAGCGGTTTGAGACTGACTTCAAGGATAACCCTGACGTCCTGTCGCTGATTGCAAGCTATACGGACGACGCGCTGTCGGCGCTGATGGCCAATCTCGGCGGTCACGATCTCGACTTGCTGCAAGAGACATTCGCAAGCGCAGCCGATAGCGATCGACCCACTTTGTTTTTGTGTTACACCATTAAAGGTTACGGCCTTCCCTTGGCGGGGCACAAAGACAATCACGCAGGGCTTATGACCGAGACGCAAATCTCGACCCTGAAAACAAGCCTAAATATAGACAATGGCGAGGAATGGTCGAAATGGGCCGGCTGCGCGCGCAATGCGACCGAGCTCCAGGCCGCTGTGGACGCTGCGCCGTTCTTCCAGCAATTTCCGCGTCGTCGAGCCGGCGCCAAAATTCCTGTTGCGGATCACCTCGACTACCCCAAGCCGTCCGACAAGCTCATCTCTACACAGATGGCGTTCGGACAAATCCTGCACGAGATCAGCAAGACAGACAGCGCGTTAAGTAACAGAATTGTCACCACGTCTCCCGATGTCACCGTTTCAACTAATCTTGGTCCTTGGGTGAATAGGAAAGGGCTGTTCAATCTCGAGGCCAAAGCTGACACCTTCAAGGCGGAAAAAATTCCGTCTACCTATAATTGGACCGTTTCTCCGAATGGACAACACATCGAACTCGGCATCGCCGAATCTAACCTTTTCATCGCTTTGTCCGCCTTGGGGCTATCGCATTCGATCAATGGCGAGCGCCTTTTGCCGATCGGCACGGTCTATGACCCGTTCATCTATCGGGCGGCGGATCAGTTAAACTATGCGTGCTACCAAGACGCGCGGTTTATGCTGGTGGCGACGCCGTCGGGCGTTACGCTCGCCCCGGAAGGCGGCGCCCACCAATCGATCGGCACACCCCTTATCGGCCTCGCCCAAGACCGGCTCGCTTCGTTCGAACCGGCCTTCGCCGATGAATTGGCGACGATCATGCGGTTCGGTTTCGATTATATGCAGAGAGAGGACGAAGACGGCGCTGCGGAACCGCAAGAAGCGCCGACCTCGCATGACAACAATTACCTCCACGATGAACGCGGCGGCTCGATTTATCTGCGTTTGTCGACCCGGCCCCTATCGCAACCAAAGCGGCTGTTATCAGAGCGCCTACAAGAAGACATTCTAAACGGCGCCTATTGGCTACGCGCACCTGGTCCAAATACGGAACTCGTCGTCGCCTATGCGGGCGTCACAGCGCCGGAAGCCTTGAAAGCCGTCGGTTTACTGAGCGAAGCCTATCGCGATATCGCCCTTTTGGCTGTGACCTCGGCGGACCGGCTCTACCAAGGCTGGACCGCCGCTGCTCAAGCGCGCGAGGCCGGCGAGTTTTCCGCCAGAAGCCATATTGATCGCCTCTTGTCGGGCTTATCAAAACATACGGGGCTCGTCACCGTTCTCGACGGACATCCGGCTACGCTCGGATGGCTTGGCTCCGTCCACGGACAGCCGACGCGCGCGCTTGGCGTCACGCAATTCGGCCAAACCGGAACCATTCGCGACCTCTATGGCGTGCATGGGATTGACGCAAAAAGCATCATTGCCGCGGCGCGATCCTTAGCGCCCGGCCGTACGGTTTCTTATCTCCGAGCTTAAAAAGGTTGAGCGATCGTAATCTGAGCAATGTTCGCCCCGGCGGCGATGCGAAACCTTAGCCGACAAACCGACGGGCGGCGCCAAAGGCGCGGTAGGCGACGCCATTCTCCAGCATAAGGTTTTCGCCTTCATTCTGGGCCCAGAGATCGTAGATAAGCCCGCCGGCGCCCATAGCGCTCGTCAGTGTCGTGAAATCCATGCGGGCGAAGGCTGGATGATTATTCTGTATGACGACGGCGTCAGCGCCTTGGAACGCCGCCTCAAGGCTCGGCGCGGATTGCACGCCGATTTCAGTGCGCGCATCAGCCGGCGCAACCACGGGGTCCCAGGCAACAATCTCCGCATTCGGAAAAGTCGCGGAGAGCGCATGAAAGAGCGGACGCGCCACCGTGCCGCGTAAGTCAGACGTTTCAGGCCGTCCTTTAAACGCCAAGCCGAGCAAAGCGATGCGGGCGGGCGATTTGCCTGTGGTCTTAAAATAATCGGCGACGGCGCTCGCCACATCGAGGGGCAGTGTTTCGTTGATGCGGCGCCCAGCGAGCGTCAAGGCCGGCGAAAACCCATGCGGCGCGAGCCCTTCTGCAAAGATATAGGGATCTTTTTCAAGGCACGGGCCGCCGACGGGCCCTGGCAGACAGACGCCGCCGCGCGGATAACCGCGATTGGCCGCGTCAATTACTTCGATAGCGGATAATCCGGACGCTTCAGCCGCGCCGGCGATTTCGTTCGCGAAGGCGAACATCAAGTCGCGATGCACGTTGTTGACGAGCTTCACAAGCTCCGCCGCTTCAAGGCTTGAAACGCGCACCACGGAGGGCGTCAGCATATGGAAAAACCGGCTGGCGCGCAGGCTCGACTTGGTGTCGACGCCGCCGACGACTTGCGGCAGGGACCGCAATTCTTCAATCGCTTTGCCCTCGACGGTGCGCTCAGGGCAAAAAGCGAGATCGTACGGAACGCCGGCCTTGTCGAGGATCGGCTTAACGATCTCGCGGGAAACGCCGACCCGCACGGTCGATCGCAGAATGACAAGATCGCCCGGCTTCAGCGCGGCGGCGACGTCGGCCGCGGCCGTTTCAATCGACGCCATTTTTGTCTTTTTGTCATCACCAATGGGCGTTCCCACCGTTATGACGAACACCGTCGCGCGTGTGTCGGATGGTATTTTTTCTGACGCGGAAAACCGCCCCGAGGCGAGGACTTTCCGCAAGCGCCAATCGAAATTGTTCTCCTCAAAGATCGCCTCGCCTTTCTCGAGAGCCTCAAGAACGGTCGGGTTCGTTTCAACGCCAGCAACGCGAAACCCGAGATCGGCGAGCGTCACCGCGAGGGTCATGCCGACAAAGCCGAGGCCGATCATGCACACGTCGGCGTCTTCAAAATCATCAAGAGAATGGGTCATTCGGCTCTGGCCTTTAATACAGCGCCTTTAACGCATAAAGGGCGAATCTTACCAATCAGATTCGCCCTATGCAGATTGTGCGCCAAAGCCGCTGCCAGCAGCGCCGCTGTCGACGTTAATCGTTAATCGAACAGTTTATACTGCGCCCGCAGCGAGACCCGCGCATCCGGGGCTTCATCCGTCGCGCCAATGCCGGCGGTCAGACCAATACGGAAATTGGGGCTGACAGCGTATGAACCGCCGAACAAGAAGGTGCCGATCGTCGCCGACGGCTGCTCTTGCAAGACGGTGACGACGTTTCGCACATCGCTACGAACCGTATCAAGATCGTTCGGATCGTCATCTTGCGGGTCGCTGTCAATAAACGTCACAATACGCTCATCGACGATCGATGTCGTCGACGTCTCAAAAAAGTAGCTCTGGTCATAAGCGAAATTGATCGAGAGCTTCTCGTTCAACGATAAGCCGACGCCGATATTGGTTCGCAGCGCATCGCCCGGATCAAATTCCGTCAGCAGCGTATTGGTAAATACGAGCTGATCAAGCTCAGGCACGTTTTGAATAGGATCATTCGGATCAGGAACAAAATCAGGGTCCGGTATCGTCCGTGG
Source organism: Pseudomonadota bacterium (assembly GCA_039814575.1). Taxonomy (GTDB): domain Bacteria; phylum Pseudomonadota; class Alphaproteobacteria; order Caulobacterales; family Parvularculaceae; genus MED-G105. The sequence goes on along the minus strand of JBCCAY010000002.1, from coordinate 50,968 downwards.
CGCAAGGGACGCCGTGAAGAGATCTGGCGACGTGCTCAGATTCATCTGATAGCCGACATTAGCGAAAATCACCGCTGGCGACGTCGGGATGCTGAATGTTAAGCTCGGCTCGACGGTCCAGAAGCCTGAGCCCACCGCCACTTCTGTTTCAAACCCGTCCGCATTGCGATCAAGATCGAACGGTCCTTCGCCTGTCGGCGCCTTCACCCGCACATTGGCGATCGTGTAAGGGAACTTACGGCCGTTCGTAAGCTGATAGTGCAAGCCAATTTCGGCGTCACCAAAGCCCTTGCCTTTGATGTCTTCGACATCGGCGATACTGTTACGGATCGACACGCCGGAAATGCGATCGTCACGATTTACATATGCGACTCGTCCATCCACTTCGAAGCGACTCGTAACGCCGTAGCGCAGTCCGAGGCCTTGGATGTGCGCGCGCCGGTCGGAATCCGTCGCTTCAATCGCGCCAATCAAGACCGCGCTTTGAACGTCAATGCCTTGGAAGAAGAAGCGATTGTCCGAGGCGACCGTATAGTCGATCGACGGCTCAACCCACATCGTCCCTTTCGGCGTTAGAATGCCGCCGATATCTGCGGTAATCGGAAGATACGGCCGATCATAATCCTCATCCGGACGAACGCCCACTTCTTCCGGTTCGTTTGACGGCTTGTCGTCGCGCGGGTTCTGACGGCGCGCCGGTTGTTGCTGCGGTTTTTCTTGAGTTTGCGTTTGCGCAACGCGTTGCGGGCGCGGCGCAGCGCGGTTTGGATCGCTCTCAACCGTCGGCCGGGCGGCGGTTTGCACCGCTTTTTGCTTTTGCGATGCGGCCGGTTTGGATTGCGACGCTTGTTTTGCGGGTTGCGGCGCAGGCGCGGCCGGGGCCGCGGCAACGCGCGCCGACGCTGTGGCGGAGCCATAAGCGATGCGTTGACCGACGCTCAATCGATAGGGCGCTTTCAGATTGTTCCGACGCGCCAATGCGCCGATGTTGGTGCCGTAACGCTGTGCGATGCGCGAGAGAGAATCACCCTGCTGCACGACGTGAACGCCTGCCGGCACGGGGGCGCCGCTCGCCGCCATCCGTCGTACGTCGCCGAGCGAAGCTTCCAATTGCTCGATCTTCGCGGCTTGCGCTTCTATCAGCGCATTCTGCTTCTTGAGCGTTTGTTCAGCCTGATCAAGGCGTAACGCCTGCAGCGAAACGATGTCACGGAGATAAACAAATTCTTCCTCCGGCGTCGGTTTTGGCGCGTATTCAACCCCAGCAGCCGTATCGCTCGCCTGATTCGCAGCCTCCGCGGCCGTCGCAGTCAATCCAGTCCAGGCGACGCATACGGTCGCGCTCATCAGCGCCGAAACCGCAACGCCGCCGGCAAAATTCGTTTTCATGATCGCTTCTCGCGTCCTTCTCTTTCGCGCGCGCCCCGCGCGACCCCGTTCATACTCTTTCGGTTTTCAACGATCCGCTGTCGCCAGCTAGATCCAACCTGCATCGCCAACCGAAAATAGCGGCGATGAAACTGATTTTCCTCGCCTGCATTGTCGTCGGCGATCACGATATTTGCTTAGCAATTTATCGTTAACAGTGACGCAACAACGACCGAACTTCGGCGCTGAGCGTCTGATACTCTTGTGCAAAATCTGCGCCCTCAAGGGCGTTAACAAAGGCGTGGATCGTGCTGCGCGAACGTCCTGACAGCGCGGCGGCGCGTGACACGTTTCCGCCGGCGACGTTTAACGCGCGCATCGTCAGCCAGCGGCTGACGAGATCATTCGCGCGACGCACATTCATTTCACTCGCTTCGAACGCCGCTTCGCCGGCGGCTCCCCCGCAGCTCGCCGCCGCCATTGGCGCGCCGCTTAGCGATGGCGAAACGTCGATTTCGCTCGCCAACGGCGCCGGGGCGCGCAAGGGCGCAAACCGAATGTCTTCAGGCGCGATCACCGCATCACCACGGCCGTCGCAAGCGATCACGAGCGCTTGCGCCAGAACGCTGCGCAACTCACGCACATTGCCAGGGAATGCGTACGATCTAAGCCGGTCGGCCGCCGCCGGAGAGAGGACGGCTGTGCGATGGCGCTCATGGGCCTCACCGCGTATCAACGCCTCGGCAATCTCGATGACGTCATCGCCGCGTTCGCGCAAGGGCGGCACGCGGATCGGCAAAATGCTAATGCGGTAATAGAGATCCTCGCGAAAACGCCCATCAACCGCTGCAGCAGCGAGATCGACATTAGTCGCAGCGATCAAACGAACATCCATCTGCGTCGCTGTAAAACCGCCAAGGCGCGTGATCATTTGATCTTCTAGACACCGCAGCAGATGAGTCTGCAGGGGCACCGGCAAATCGCCGATTTCATCCAGGAGCAAAGTGCCGCCGTTCGCTGTGGCGAAAGCGCCGTCGCGTTCCGCATGGGCGCCCGTGTACGCCCCTTTCTCATGGCCAAAGAGCGCAGCGGCGACCATCGTGTCCGGCATCGCGCTTAGGTTCATCGGCAGAAAACGTCGATCGGCCCGCGGTCCGAGGGCATGGAGATGCCTGGCCACTAATTCCTTGCCAACGCCGGTTTCCCCGGAAATCAGCACCGGCTGGTCGGAGCGCGCGTAAAGCGTGATTTGATCACGTAAAGCGACTGCCGCGGCGCTCGATCCCACGATCGTTTTGTCAATGCCCGAATGAACGCCCGAAACACCGCGGGTGATGCGGGCCGCCTTACCATTTGATGATTTCGCCGCCGCGCGCCGTCCACGACTTTTATCGGACTTACCGCCGGCAGGCCGCGCAGCGGCGCCCGCCTGGCCCCCGGCATCCGGCGCGGTTGTTTCAAAAACCGTCTGGCTGGAAGACCATTGCGGCGGCCGCAAGACAGTAGCGCCGGTAGGCTCGGACACCGCATCAGCGCCATACCCGATCGACTTGCCGTCTTCTAAGCGCTCAACAGCGCTGCTTCCAATGTCAGCGTTGCCAACGTCGCCGCCCGCCAGGCTGGTTTTCCCCATACTGGCGCCCATGTCGAATCTATCGCGAACAGCGAATCGATTTCGACCGATGTCACTATTATGCGCTGTCGTCGCAGCGCTCGCCTCCGACCCTGATGCGCCCGCCGCCTGTTGAAAGGCGCCGTCTGTGCCAAGATGGTCGCCGGCGAAACCGTCGTGATCATCCATAGAACTCCCCCACGAGTTGTCGGATGTAATGCAAAATTTTGTCTGCGTCGGACGATATCAGTACGCGCCGCCGCCAGACCCCAGGGCCCCACGCCCTAGGAAGGTTCGACGTTGCGCAAGGTTCTCCCTACACACACACCACCATGGCCTTTTCGTAACTTATTGATCGAAATAATCAACTAAATTCGACGCGATAAGGCGCGCGCGCGCACAACACGCACCAAAAACGGGAACCACTGTTAGTTATTCCCGCCTCAAGCGTTTAAACGCACCAAACGGACGACGCGCTAGCGTGGGCCGCGCAACGAATGAAGCCGATAGAAAACGCCCTAAAACACTAGCAAATCGCTTAAATATCAGCGCTTATCAAAAGCGCTGATAGTCCGCCAACTTAATCAGCACACGACCTAAATGCGCGCACGCCGCAGCAGCGGTCGCCGAAAGACGCGCCCGCTCATAGTGCGCGAACAATGACAAACTCAATACGTATACAAACTTTTACACACAAAAACGCCGGCGGTCGCGCATTGCGCGGCTCAGGCGTCCATCGCCACTCATAAGTGTAATAAACGCAGCACGCCTCACCAGCGCCGAACCAACCTCAAAGGCGCCCCAAACTGCGCCTCAGACGCCGCCCATTGCGGGACACTAAGCGAACGCAATTGAACGACCAATCGTACGACCGGCGAACACATTGACAAATGATGCGACACTTTTTTGCACCGCAACAATTCAACGCACTCCAGATGCGAAAACTAATTTCCTAAAAATTCTTTTAAATTACAGCAGTTTAAGAAATTAACGAAACGATCCGCTTCGGACTTCGAACTTTGGCATGGGGATTGCATTTAATGACACCCGTGGGGGGAGTTTTCCGCTCCCCGGTCGGTTGGCGCTTGTCAGGACTAGGCCCGTTTCACGGCGGACCGCTGTTCCTACCAACCGGTAATAGTGAAGTGAAACTCTAAGTGGGAGACTACACGTGAAACTCAAACTTTTAACCTCGATTGCTGCTACGGCGCTTCTGGCTTCTGCTGGCTCCGCTTACGCGCAAATTGACGACAGCAGCGCTGCCGCAGCTGGTTCCTCCGCCGAAGCTGGCGACGGCGACCAAACGACGGACAACGACCTGCTTGACGTCGATGCACCTAACAACTCCGACAATTCGAACAATTCGGACAACTCCACGAACGATTCTGGCAATAACGACCAAGACGCGTTCACGGGCGGCGACTCCGACGTTCTCGATCTGGACGCAACGGACAACTCCCAAACGGACAACTCCAACAACGCTGACAACTCCACGAACGACTCTGGCAACAATGACCAAGACGCGTTCACGGGCGGTGACTCCGACGTTGTAGACGTTGACGCAACGGACAACTCCCAAACGGATAACTCCAACAACGCCGACAATTCCACGAACGACTCTGGCAACAACGACCAGGACGCGTTCACGGGCAATGACTCGGACGTTCTCGACCTAGACGCGACGGACAACTCCCAAACGGACAACTCCAACAACGCCGACAACTCCACGAACGACAGCGGCAACACGTCTGACTCGGGCAACACCGACGCTGACGCGTTCTCCGGCGACGGCGCTGACAATGACGGCATCGACGCTGACCTTCTGTCGAACAACGACCTTTCGGACAATTCCGACAGCTCCACGAACGACAGCGGCAACACGGACGCTGACGCGTTCTCCGGCGACGGTTCCGACAACGACGCGATCGACCTGGACGCGACGGACAACTCCCAAACGGATAACTCCAACAACTCTGACAATTCCACGAACGACTCCGGCAACAATGACCAGGATGCGTTCACCGGCAATGACTCGGACGTTGTAGACGTTGACGCGACGGACAATTCCGACAACTCCAACAACGCCGACAATTCCAACAACTCCGATAATTCCACGAACGACTCCGGCAACAATGACCAGGATGCGTTCACCGGCAATGACTCGGACGTTCTGGACATCGACGCAACGGACAACTCCCAAACGGACAACTCCGACAACTCCGACGACGACGGCCTCGACATCGACAATTCCGGTGACGGTTCCGACAACGACCTTCTGGACGTTGACACGACGGACAACTCCGACAACTCCAACAGCTCGGACAATTCGCAAGACAATGACGGCACCGACATTGACGGCAACGACAATGACGGCACCGACGTTGACGTCGCGATCGACGCTTCGGACAACTCGGACAACTCCGACAACAACGACGCCGACAATGGCTCCGCAGTCGCCAACGACAGCGGTACGGTAAGCGTCAACAACTCCGACAACTCCACGAACGACTCCAACAACACGGACAACTCGGACAACAACACGGCCGACAACGGTTCCGCAGTCGCTAACGACAGCGGTACGGTTAACGTCGACAACTCCGACAACTCCACGAACGACTCGTTCAATTCGACAGTTTCGAACACGTTGTCGGTCGAAGTCGGCGACGTTCAGTTGAACAACACGGCATTGTCCTCGTCCGTTTCCGGCATCAATGTCGGCGCGATCCCGGGCAACCGCTCGGACATCACGACGGGCAACATCAATGGTCTGAATGTCCAAGGCAACGAAGGCATGACGATCAACAACGCCAACACCGGCATTGGTTCGTTCTCGAACAGCCAAAACATCAACGTCGGCACGGTCAACTAAGACCCGACGTTCTTGAGATCGGCGCTGCGGGGCATCTCGCCCCGCAGCGTTCGACCCAAAGAGGCGCATCAGACACCAGACCGCCAAGCGTCAAAACAAGCGAAGGAAAAAGAGGAAAGAAACGATTAGTCGCCTTTCGGCCATTAGGGCCGGAAACCGAGTGATCGCTTCAAGAAACGAGATGGACGCGTCGGTTGATGTGTTCCGAACAATTAGAAGCGACGCCGAGGGTGTAAGTTTCGTGGGCGGCGTTATCGGTTGGGGCCGAAACGCCGAGGAGAAAGCGGACCTGAAAGGCTGATTTGTCGAACGTCGCCATTGCATTAGCGACAAACAGCAAATCGCCGGTCAGCGACACTGGCTCCGGAGATAAAGGTGGACCAATACTATGAGCGCATGGGGTATGATTTTGGCTCCGGTTGTGGCGGTCGCCACGGCAGCTGGCGACGATAGCGGCCCGATCGATGCGACCTTCGATCTGTCCGACGACAGCGCGATTGTCGATGTTTTCGGTGAAATGGCGCCGATGAACACGACGGCGATGAGCGCCGCGTCTGGTGGTACGAACACGGCGATCGATATCGATACTAATGTCAACATTGACGACATCGCCATGAACGACTCCACGTCTCAGGGCATCGTCCGCGACGTTTCCAACGAGAATACGGTCAACGGTCAGATCACTGATAACTCGATCACGGCGAATACCGGCATCACGACGATTTTCAATAATACCGGCAACGGCGTCGTTATGCAGAGCACTGTGAACGTCAACGTGTTCATGGACTAATTGAGCGCAGGACGCCGGACTCTAGGCGTTTTTAACATCGATACGCACGATGATCGCCCGAACCGCGCCTTGCCAGACGAACCGATTAGGACCCGCTTTATTTAGACGACGCTTTAGGGAGAGAGCGATTTTGTCGAAAACACGCGACATTCTTCAAGGAAGGACCGCTCCTATGACGGCGCGCACGCTCAAAAGGCGCTTTGCGGGGCTCTTCGGCCTCGTGATGACGGGCCTTTTCTCTTTGCCGTCCGCGGCGAGCGATATCTTCTTCAGCGTCGGCGGCGCGATCCCGCAGATCTCTGTCGACAGCATGCAAGACCGCAAATTCTCTACGGTCATGCGCCAGCAGTTCGACTTTAGCTGCGGCTCGGCCGCGTTGGCGACGCTTCTTACCTATCACTATGACAAACCGACTTCCGAGACGGACGCGTTCCAAGCGATGTGGAATGTCGGCGACAAAGACCGCATTCGCAAACTTGGGTTTTCGCTCCTGGAGATGAAGCGTTACCTTGAGAGCATTAACCTTAAGGCGGACGGCTTCAAAATCTCAGTGGACCGCATCGGCGAAATCGGCGTTCCCGGCATCGCGCTTGTGGATGTTCGCGGCTATCGACATTTCGTCGTGGTTAAAGGCGTCACAGAAAAGACAGTGCTCTTAGGCGATCCGTCCGCGGGCGTCGTTTCCCTTCCCCGTGACCGATTCGAACAACGCTGGGACGGGATCATTCTATACATCCGCTCTGATCTCAGCCGCGGCAAAGCAAACTTCAACAAAGTCGAAGACTGGCGTTTAACGCCGACGGCGCCGCTTGATCGGGCGATGGAAATCGAGCCCCTCCAGTCGCAATTGCTGAATCGCACGCGACCTTCTTTCTCTGGTTTTAATCCTAGTATTGTTGTGGGAACCCAATAATGCCTTCTGTACTTCTTACTCTCAGTTATACCGGCGCTGCATCTATGGCGCTCACCAACGCTTCCTTGTCTGACGAGGCCGCTGCGAGCGCCGATCTTTTCGGCGCCGACGAGTTGTTCCTCGCCGAAGAACCAATGAACACAGAAGAGCTACAAGAGGCCCGCGGCGGCTTTATGGGCGGCGACGGCTTACAGCTCGACTTTGGCTTTACAATGGAAATTGTTGACCTATCTGATATGGTTCTATTTGGGGGTAACGATTCCCCGCTGTCCGATACGCCCACGGACACCACATCTAATGCACCGAGTGAGTCTTCAGGTGGAAATTTGACCGGCGATGTCATCGTCAGCACCTCAACATCCACATCCGACGCGTCAACGATTAGCAGCGCGTCTGACGCTCAGAGCCAATCAAATACCGGGAATGCCCCGAACACGCCATTGTTGGCCTCCAACACTGCCGCCAATCTGCAAAATACGAGAAACACCTCAACAGACTCAACGCAACAGAGCGCTTACGAAGCAAGTACTTCAAACAATGCTACCGCGATCGATACATCGCCAAACACAAGTATCCCCCAGAACACGATTGTAGAGTTCGAAATCAATGGCCAGCTCGGCGACAAAGTTAACACCGAGCCTGCTGTTGAGCAGCAGACCGCTGGTACGCAGAACGTGAACCCAGACTCATTATCGGTCGGCGGGACGCAAGGTGGCAATAAACAGGGCGAAACCAGCATTGTCCAAACACGTCACAATGATAATATTCATACGATTGTCAATAACACCCGCGATAATGTAACTATCCGGTGGAACGCCAACGTCTCTATACGGATTCCAAATTATACCGTGGAATCAAGCGTTCTTCGTCTGGACTCCATCAGCGAAGGCCTCATGTTCAATCCATCGCTTCTCGGCGCGCTTCGGTAGTATTTGCGTTTAGCGCCGGGCGGCGCGGCTCGCGCTATTGCCCCCACATTAGTGCGAGCCCGCCCTTTCCTTTGCCGTAATTCTGGCACACTGCTTTCAATACCGCGCCTACTGAAACGACGTCGGCACGTCACGCGTCGATCGCGTCGCATCGATGACGGGCGCGGCAAATACCCAGCTTCATTAACGTTCAATGATAAAGACGTTCAACGAAAAAACTCAAAGATCGGCGGCATTTTTGAGGCCGAGCCCATGCACCTTAGTGTCAAAGTCAATGCAGCGTCGTATAGCTTTAAGCATTCTGGACATGCGCCCAAGACGCATTTTCGCGCCGCGTCCTAATGCCGTTACGATTACCTGATGGGCGATAACACAACGTCGATCAAGGCAGTCGATCCGCACAAGTGAGTATGAACGTACATCGTTCTGAGTGCGTTTGCTGTTAGAACGTTCTCGATGACGAATTTTGCAGATTTCCAGACGCCGAGCGCCTGATAGCAGGTGCATGCGCCCGGAAACAAAAAAATGGAAAGCCCTTATGCACCGCCCTCTTCTCATTTTTCTTGCAATGTCGATCACCGCTTGCTCCGGCGACGCAACGCCGTCCCAAGAGGGCGCACAGACGCACGAAGCACAGGCAGACGAATCACAGGCGGACGCCGAACCAGCTGATGCGATCGCGCAAAGCAGCGCACACGACTTCTCGTTTATCAGCATTGACGGCGCGCCAATGCCGCTCAGCCGCTTCGCAGGCCAGCCAGTATTAATCGTCAACACCGCCTCGCTGTGCGGTTTCACGAAACAATACGCCGGCCTTCAATCTCTTTATGAGACGTATGCTGATAAAGGCCTGATTGTCCTTGGCGTGCCGTCGAATGACTTCGGCGGTCAAGAACCGGGGGCGAACGCGGAGATTAAGGGTTTCTGCGAAGCGAACTTCAATATTCGCTTTCCCCTAACGGAGAAAACGACCGTCACCGGCGCCAACGCCCATCCGTTTTACCGATGGGCGCGCGAGACGCTCGGCGCTGAAGCCGCGCCAAAATGGAACTTTCATAAATACTTGATTGGTCCAGACGGCGCTCTCATCGCCGCCTTCGATTCAGCGACGACGCCGCAATCAAACCGGATCACCGACGCCGTGGACGCTGCGGTAAGCGGTTAGGTAAAGCGCGCCCGCTGGCTGAAAATGACGGCCTATTAAGCGCGCGGAACAGCCCCGTCGCCAGACCAACATAAGCATCAGGCCAACTTAAGCGCCGTGCAAGGCGGTCGCGTCGACGTTCAGCCCCGCTTATTCAACAAGCATCCTATTGTCTGTGTCGTAACGTCCTAATGCCCTAAGAGAACCGGAACGTCGCTCTCGCGTAACAGAAACTTGGTGAACCCACCAAGCACAAGCGTGCGCAACCGAGAATGGGAGTAAGCGCCGATAACAATGAGGTCAGCGCTCATTTCCTTGGCGTAGGCTAGAAATGATTCTTCGGCGCTTCGGCCTTTAGAAGGCGCGACTATCTCGCCGCGTGCTGGCGCGCCGTGCAAGGACAAATAGCGCGCCGCCTCTTCCGGTCCCGACGCGCCCGGCTTCAAATCGCCGAAACTGACAACCCGAACGTCGGCGGCTTGCCCCAGAAACGGCGCGGCCGCCGCGAGCGCGCGCGCCGCTTCTCGCCCGCCGTCCCACCCAAACAAAACACGGCCGCTGAGGTTGATCGGCGCCTCACCGCCAATGAGGACCGGTCGGCCGGAGGCGAAGATAATCTCCTCCATCACACGATCTTCGAAGATCGTCGTCGGAGCCTTCAGGCGCGGCAAGACTGTGAGGTCGCAAACCCGCGCGCGTGCGGCGAGGCCTTCCGGAATAAGGCCGCGCGCCTCGGTCCATATGGCGCGAAAGCCGGGCGTCGCCGGCGCATCATTGGAACGAGCCGAAGACACTTTCTCAGCGTCGTTAGTTTCCGAATAGGGATATTCAAATACTGGCGCAGCATGAGCGGCGCATACGCGGCGGAAGCTCTCCCTTAAATCCGAGCACAGATCGTCGGCGACTTGCTCTATTTCCCGCGCGTCCATCGGCACATAGGCGTAGGGGAAAGGATGATAAACCGCGGTCGGAATAGGCGGGTCTTGGCGCAAATGGACGGCGTCGACTTCGGCGCCAAAAGTCTTCGCTAGCGGCAACGCCAAGTTTAAGCACGGTTCAGCCGACTCACGGTCAATCAGGGGAGCGAATATGCGTCGGTAAGTCATAAAGTCCTCCTTGCTAAGAGGACGAGCCTAAGTCGGCCCCAATTCCCAAAATTGATGCAGATCAATAACGGCTGTCAGGGATTTCCGCGTCATCACGCTCTTATGCGACTAAAAAAATCTTCGATCAAAAAATATCGCGTTTCCTATCAAAATGAGGAAAATGGTGCACAATGCAAATCCGTGCGTACGCATTCTCGTCTTCAAATACGCAAAGAATCGCGGATCACTGATATTTATAAGTCGGGGCGTCAGCGCATTTCTAGGAGCCCAATTTAATTGTCGCAGAAAGTGACGATTATTAAGAGCGGCCTTCCAGCCTTTTGAGAACTGACAATCGGGCTCTATGGAGACGTCGTGCTCGCCGACGGTGAAGCGCCATCGTCGACAACCTCAGACACGCCGGCGCCGTCGCTTTTGGTCTCGGGCTTAGGCGCGGAGAGCGTCGCCGCATCACCCACTGACTGACTGTTATCAACTGGCGTCTCAGACGCGGGAACGACAGAAGCCGGCGGCGACATAGCTGCTGATACGAGCGCGTCTCGATCAGCATCAATTAAACTTGAGATTTGATATTTTGCGACGCGGAATACCGGGTCAAAATTATCAGCCTGAAGCCAATAGGCGCTGACCGGTTCGGCGCCGTCTACAGGTTCCGCGGCCAACCGATACACAGATGCTCCACCTTCGCCGCGCTTCAAACTAAGCGTAAGATCAGGTGTTGTGAAATCGACTTCGGCGGGCGCTTCATTTGCAATTTCATCGAAAGACAAGGTTCGAGCCGCTTCAGCAATATCATTGACAGCCTCTGCGTCGACCATCTCTCCCGCAGCCAAATCAGCGAGAACAAAAGCGCCGTCTTGTTGCGTCAACGTAATCGTTTTGATGCGGATTTCTTGCAAATCTTCCGCTGCGACATGAAACGCCTCGCGATTAACCCAGGCCGACGCCTCCGTCGGCGCGTCAAAGGCTGAAAACAATACGGTGTGAACCGCGTCATCGGCGCCGTTGCGGGCGTAGATATATTTAAAGGACGGCGACTCGCCCAGATAGAGCGTCTTGGCGCCAGCCTCTGTTTCGATATCGATGCGGCGCTCAAAAGCATCGTCAGCGACGCCGTATCGCGAGGCGCTGACGCGACGATCAGAAACAGGCGCAGCGCGTTTGAAATTCGACAGTCGACGCAAAAGGCTTTCCGCCTTGTCGCTATCGGCCGGGAAATCACCAAAGTCCGTAAGCGTCCATTGTTCGCCCTTCCGCGATAAACGCACGGTTTCCTCGTCATTGTCTACGATCGACATCGCAGTGACGGCGTCTGAAGAGAAGGCGATCAGCGGTTCGCTGGCGCTAAACGAATAATCGCCTCGACCATTCGCGAAGAACGCCAAAGCAAGCGCAATTTGGGCCGCCAAAAGGCCGCTAAGGATGACGCCGGTTCGGTTCATATCGATCGCTCTCCCGCGATTTTTTCCGTTCGTTGACTTAAGTCGCTTACGCCGCCGCCTTCAGAGCCGCCAAGCGCGCCGCCGTCGTTCGTTTACGGATGACCTGTTGAATGAGGTAGACAAGCGCCAGTCCAAGCGCCGCTAAGACATAATTAAACGTCTCCCAAAAACTGCGCGCGCCGTCCGTTAAGGGCGCTAGCGTACGTGCAAAACGGCCCTGGCGACTGCGAATCTCCAAGAGGCCGCGGTCTTCCAACGCCCAATCCACCGTATTCTCCATCAATAAGAGCGGCGCAGCATACCCTTGCTGGTCAACACCGCCGGCGAGCGCCAACGCATCATCTCCAACGAAACTGCCCGAGCCATAAATGAAGAGCCGCGCCGTCGCGGGCGAGTCGTCAATTACCGTGCTAAAGGTCGGTGTTTGTTCTGGCGCGTCCGCTTCTTCATCAGCTGGGTCGGCATCATTATCATCGGTAAGCAGAGGGTTATCCTTGCCTTTGAAATAAGAGGCGAACCGCCCCTCCGCCATCACCGCTAAGAGTTGACGTCCCGTTTCGCTCGGCGCGGCATACCCATATTGCGGATAGGCCTCATAGTCCGGAATGACGTTTGTGGAAGGCGACGTCCAGGCGTCGTCAGAACTTTCCGCTAAACGCTTCACGGTGACGCCGTCGAGCTTCTCCGCGTCGAGCGTCAAAGGCGAGGCCCAGGTCATCGTCACTTGCCCAAGCCCCGCTGTCGGCGCGTCATCATCGGCAAGACCGCCCCCGCGCAGATCGACGAAATGCGGATAGGCGAGAAGCTCAAAATCACGCACTTGGAAACCGCCAAGATCGCGCACGACAGGGACAGGAAACGGCGTGTTCTGAGCGTCGAGCACCATCGTCTCGCCAAGCGTCACGCCATGATGGGCGAGCCAATCTTCAAGGCCGGTCGATCGCTTGGTGACGGCGAGCGCGTTTGTTAGGTCGGGCTTGAACGCCGACGCCGCAATAGCAACCGCGCCGCCGCGCATGAGGAATTGATCGATAGCGAAGACGGCTTTGTCGTCAAGATTCTCCGGCGCCGCCACAACGAGAACGTCTGTTTGCGGCGGAACGCGGCCCGTCGATAGGTCGGCGATGACAAGGTTCGCGTTCTCCCGCAGTTTCGCTTCCAAGTTCGCGAACTGGGGACGGCCTGGCGGCACGCCCATTTGCGGATTGCCTTGCGTCGGTTGCGGTCTGCTCAAAGCGATCGTCCGCAACGCGCCCGGCGCGAACCGTTTTAACTCGCCGTCAATGGCGCGCTTTAAAGCGTCTTTGTCGAACGTCTCCGGCAGTGGAACAACAAGCCGACGCCCGTCTTTTTCCAAGACCAAATTGAACCAGAATTGCTGCGGGTTGAAGAGCCCGGCGGCGAGCGGCTGCAGCCCATAGTCCGTGACAGGATCGGCCTCCCCCGCCTCACGCGCATCGGGGTCGACCACGTTGACGACCAGCTTGTCGCCCGCTTCGGCTTGATACTCCTCAATCAACACATCGAGATCGCCGCGAAAGGCCGGCAACGGATCCGGCAAGACCGCAGGGTCCGACAAAAATGCCGTTAGGGTCACCGGCGCATCGAACGCCGCCCATAAATCGCCGGCCGCACGATAACTCGTCAGAACCTTCTTGATCGCCCGCGTGATGTCATATTCCGGATTTTGCAACTCCACGTCGAGGCTGGCGACGCCGGCCTGCTTCACTTCGATGAGATCATCAAAGCCCAGCGTTTCGAATTCATCGCCATACTGAACGATGATATCAAAATAGGAATTGGTAACCGCCGCCTGGCGCCGGTTCGCGGTTTGGAAGGGCACGGGGCGCACGCCATAGCGCCGGCCAGCCTCTTCTTCGAGCGCCGGGTCTTGTAGAGGATCGATAAACTCCACCCGCACCCGGCCATCGCCGGCGACGGCGTATTCGCGCATCAAGTCTTGCAATCGCGGCGCTAATGGCGCGAGCAAGGGATGAGTCTCCGCGGAGAAATAGCCGCGCAACAAAAGCGGCTCATCAAGCTGGCGCAGATAGCTGCGCGTCGCCGGCGAAATCGAATAAACGCGTCCGTCGGTGAGGTCGGCGCGTAAAAACGGGGTTTGCTGCAGCCACAAATTGCCGGCGATGAGGTTGGCGACGGCGAGCCCCGTCACCATCAACCAACGCCCATGGCGGCCGCTCGCATCGCCCGACGACCAGCGCAGGCGTTCGAGCGTAAAGACCGTCAGGGCCATAAAGACGCCGAAAATACTGAGATAATAATAGATGTCACGGAAATCGAGGACGCCGCGGGCGATCGCTTCAAAACGCGCCCCAGCGCCGAGAAGCCGAAGCGCCGCGCCGGCTTGGTTACCGAAAAGGGACGTGATCGCCTCAGACCCGATCAAATAGAAAACGCCGCATAAGAGCGCCGTCACGATGAGACTGACGATTTGGCTGTCGGTCCGGGCACTGACGAAGAGGCCGATGGCTATATAGGCCGACGCGACACAAAGAACAGCGAGATAACCGCCGAAGACCGGCCCCCAATCAAGGTCGCCGAGAAGCGCCACGGTTATCGGCAAGGGCAAGGTGAGCCCCACCGCCACGGCGACAAGGGCGAGGCACGCGAGAAACTTGCCGAGCGCCAGGGACAAGGCCGAGGCCGGCGTCGTCATGAGATATTCAAGCGTGCCGCTGCGCCGTTCCTCGCTCCATTGGCGCATCGTCACCGCGGCGATGAGGAAGATGAGCAAGACCGGCATCCACTCGAAAAGCGGCCTTAAGTCGGCGATATTGCGCGCGAAAAACCGCTCCACCCAGAAGAATGAAAAAAGGCTCGCCGCTAGAAAAACGCCAATGAAAATGAGCGCCGCGAGGGACGCGAAATACCCGCCGATTTCTTTACGGGCGACCCGGAGGATTACCGAGACGGCGTCCGGTTTGTGAGCGGATGATGTGGCTGCATTAGTCATTAGCCGCCTCCATTTTATTCGCCCCGCCAGAAATGTCAGCGAAGATCGCTTCTAGGTCGCGGCGCGCCTGGGTCAGGGCGAAAAGCTCTCCGCCGGCGTCGATAATCCGCCGGGCGGCGTCCGCGGCGACAGCGTTCAACGCTTCCGGCGTCGCGCGATCAGCCTCGGCGTTCGGCGTCAGATCATAAGCGCCGCCGCCCGCCCCGTTGCCCGTTTCATGCTTGAGCGCCGCGAGCGCGCCAAGGGGCGACAAGGCCGCACGCGCGGCGTCTTCGGTGAGCGAGGTGCGAATGTGCAGGCGACCGCCGCCGCCAAGTTCGGCGAGCGGCGCGTCATGCATTAGCGTTCCGCGATTGATGATGATGACGCGATCGCAAACCGCTTGCACTTCCTGGAGAATGTGGGTGGAGACGATGACCGTCGCGGTTTTCGAAAGTTCTTTAATGAGCGCGCGCATCTGGCGGATTTGCGACGGGTCGAGACCGTTTGTGGGTTCATCCAGAATAACAATGCGCGGCCCGTGCAAGATCGCTTGAGCGACGCCGGCGCGCTGGCGCAAACCTCGGGAGAGAGCCGAAATGGGCTCCGCCGCTTTTTCATGGAGATCGGTGGCGTCGATCGCCCGCGCGACAGCAGGTCCGCGCGCTGCTTCGGGCATGGCCCGCAACGCCGCAGCGTAGTCCAAATAGTCGAGCACCGTCATTTCCGGATAGACGGGGCAATTCTCCGGCAGATACCCGATTTTCGCCTGGGCGGCGTTACGATCCTCTTCAATGTCCGCGCCGTCGATGAGGACGCGCCCCTCGCTCGGCTCCAAAAAGCCGGTGAGCATTTTCATGATCGTTGTCTTACCGGCGCCGTTTGGTCCGAGAAGACCGACAATCTCCCCCGGCTTGATGGAAAACGAAACGTCCGAGACGGCGAGGAAATCGCCATAACGGCGGCTGAGACGGTCTGCGACGAGCAAATCGATCCTCCCAAGGCGGGGCGAAACTGGAAGAGGGCGTTTCTCAGAGAAGAGAAATCGCGAGTGGTTTTCAGCGGATATAATTCAATAGCGAGTGTTTCAAGTCAGACGTTTTATTACTTTCTCGTAATCTTATTTCAACGCATGAATTTCCTCCCAGGCGCGTAGATGCCCGGCATTTATCCCAAAAACGCATTTTATTTTAAGGGCTTGTAAAATTTATCGGGGAGCCGAAACGATCATTCTTGACTCTCAGAGATTTAGAACAAATCATGAACATTATGAGTGTTCGGATTTTCAAAGCAAGCGACTTGCTGCCCGCTTATGCGCGGACGCCAGATCGGCGCCGGACAAACAGCGCAGCGGCTATAGAAAAGAGCGCAGCGCCCAGAAAGATATCAGCCAAAGCGGCAGACATGACGTTTCCCTTCAGCCTCGGGGTGAGCGGGGTGCATGAAGTCGTTGAAGCCGCCCATGGCGACTTGCCGGCGGCGACCGGCTTCGCCCTCGCCGCAGCGCTCTCATCCTCGCTCGCATCCTCCCCCTTAAGCGACACGCCAGGCGCCCCATCCGGCGCGTGCAAAAACCTTGAGACAATCGCCCCCCCAGCCGACAACCAAGCCGCCAACCAAGCGATCTTGTGGATCAGCCAGTACGGTCCCACCGCTGAGCATGGCGGCCTGTCACCCACCGGCCTACAGAGTTTTTTAGGAGCGCCCGCGCCGCCACAAATTTTGATTGTCCGAACCCGGCGGAAAGTCGACGCCCTATGGGCCGTAGAAGAAGCGCTCGTCTCCGGCGCCGCGGGCCTCGTCGTCGCTGACATTAGCGATCTCGACTTCACCGCCAGCCGGCGTCTCACTCTCGCCGCCCGCCGCTCAGGAACGCCAACGATCTTGCTGTGCCCCTATGCGCGCCAAGGGTCGAGCGCCGCTGACGCGCGTTGGCGGATCGCGCCTGCGCCCTCAACGAAAAACCCCTTCGATCCGATGGCGCCCGGCAACCCCGCCTGGCGCGTCCATTTAGAACGCGCCCGCCATGCGCCCGGAGAAGTCGGCAAAACCTTCACGCTGGAATACGACAATGAAACGCTATCTCTCAATTTGGTTGCCGACTTGGCCGTTAACGCGCCTCGTCCGCTCACGCATGAAAATGCAACCGAACGGTCGCGCGTCCTCCACTGGCCGGAACGAGCAACGCACGCAGAAACTGACGGGAACACCAGGAACACCGCAGAAAACGCACCAGCCGCAAGGAAAAACCGCTTGTGACATACCAGCAGCAGACATCTCCCCCCTCTTAAACGCTCCCTTCGTTCTCACCGAAGCGGGCGCGACTGGCCTGCGCGTCGCTTGCGCAAACGCGCCCGCGCAAGCAAAAGGCGTCACGCCCGGACTTAAATTCACCGACGCCACCGCCCGCGCGCCGGAGATCTGCGCCGAACCGATCGACCGCACCAAGGATGCGTGCGCCCTTGTGAAACTTGCCGAATGGCTGGTGCGGTTCGCACCGCTTGTCGCCCTCGACGACATAGACGGGCTCATGCTCGACGTGACGGGCTGCGCGCATCTGCACGGCGGCGAGAATACGCGCGCGCAAGAAACAGCGATGGCGCGCCGACTTTCCGCCGCCCTTGATGCGGCCGACATCCCCCACCGTCTGGCGTTGGCGAGCGCGCCCTTGGCCGCCGCGGCCGCCGCACGCTATTGGCCGAAAGCCGCGCCCACCATCATTCCGTCTGGGGAGGAAAAAGCCGCCCTTAAAAACTTACCCATGGCGGCGCTCGGCCTTTCCGAAGAGACGCGCCTTGTGTTGCGTCGCTTCGGCCTCACTCGTATTGGCCAGCTTTACGACGCGCCGCGCAAAGCGCTCGCCCGCCGCTTCACTGCCAAAGCAGAAGCCGACGCCGTCCTTCTCCGACTCGATGAGGCCCTCGGGGTTCGCATTAAACCTTTGCGACCTTTACGGCCGATGCCGGACTTTATCGAACGCCTCTCCTGCCCAGAGCCGCTCTTAAGCTCTGAAGGCGTTACAGCCGGGCTTGCAAAGCTCGCCGCACGCCTTGGCGACGCGCTTACCAACCGGAGCGAAGGCGGCCGACATTTCACTCTCTTCGCGTTTCGTAGCGATGGCGACGCGGCGCGCGTCACCGTCACCACTGCTGCGCCCGTCAATAACGCCAAGCATCTAGCCCATTTATTCCGTGAAAAGATTGATGGGATTAATCCCAGCTTCGGCATTGACGCCCTCGCCTTAGAAGCGCACCGCATCGCCCCTATGACAATGGCGCCGCGCCCTTTATCAACTTCCATCACGGGTCCGCTTACGGGTAGCGTCTTTGCGAAAAACACCATCGACATGACCGCTTTAAGCGCCCTCGCCGATCGCCTCACCGCCAAACTCGGCGACGGCAGCGTCTTAGTAGCGACGCCGAAAGACACGCACCGACCGCAAGACGCTGAAGTGTTAACGCCCTTCGCCGGCGCCTTTCCCGCGCCGCCTCCAAACTATGGCGACAATAGCGGCGCCGGAAACAAGCCACCGACAGAGGTTGCAAGTCCGCCGGCCCACGCCTCGCCGACGCGCCCCTTGCGCACGCTCGCAACGCCGGAACCAATCACGGCGCTCGCCGCCCTGCCGGACGGCCCTCCTGCGCGCTTCATCTGGCGACGCGTGGCGCGCCGCGTCAAACGTGCGGACGGCCCGGAACGCATCGCCCCCGAATGGCGGAACCCCGATGGTCAATCCAGCGACCGACACAATAAACGCACACGCGACTATTATCGCGTCGAGGACGAAACCGGCCGTCGCTATTGGCTCTACCGCGAAGGCCTCTACGGCCAAGGGCCGGAAAACAGCTGCGCCGACATAACCCCTGACATTGGCGAGGGCGACAAAAATTCTGAACAAGCAGGAGAACAAACCACAAGCGACATAAAGGACGACGATCAATTCTTTGAAAGCCTCAGCCATCAACCGCCTGACCCTAAATGGTTCCTTTGCGGATTTTTTCCATGAGCGCGCAGCCTTATTTCGCTGAACTTGGGGTGACGACGAATTTCTCGTTCTTGCGCGGCGCCTCCCACGCGTCAGAACTTGTCATAAAAGCCCAAGCGCTCGGCCTTAACGCCATCGGCGTCGCTGACCACAACACCCTCGCGGGCGTCGTGCGCGCGCACATCGCCGCCAAAGAAGCGGGGCTGCGCCTTCTTATCGGCGCCCGCCTCGTCCCTGAGGACGGACCGGCGCTTCTTTGTTACCCGGAGACCCGCGCCGCCTATGGCCGGCTTTCAAGCCTTTTATCCAAAGGCAAACTGGCGGCGGAAAAAGGCGAGTGCAACCTCACCCTCGCCGACATCAAAGACTACGCTGCGGGCCAGGTTTTCATCCTTATGCCCCCCGAAGCGATTGATACGCACTTTGAAGCGCACGTCAAAGACCTCGCGGAGACTTGGCGTGGACGCCTCTATCTCGCCGCGACCTATAATTATGACGGACGCAATCGCGAGCGCATCGGCCGGCTCGCAGCCCTCGCAGCGCGCACCGACCTACCGCTCGTCGCCACCAATGACGTTCTCCACCATGAACCGGGACGCAAACCCTTGCAGGACGTCATGACCTGTATCCGTGAGCGATGCACCATGGACACGGTAGGGCGCAGGCTTCTTCCCAATGCGGAACGCCATTTAAAAGCACCGGCGGAAATGGCGCGGCTCTTCGAAGGGTATGAAAACACCCTCGCTCGCACTTGTGAGATCGTCGATCGATGCTCATTCTCCCTAGACGAACTTTCTTATGAATATCCGGACGAGCCTGTGCCGCCCGGAACAACGCCGCAATCCCACCTCACCGATCTCGCCTGGAAAGGCGCTGCGTGGCGCTATCCAAAAGGCGCGCCGCCCCACGTCAAAACCCTCATAAAAAAAGAACTAAGCCTCATCGAAGAGCTCGGCTATGCGAAATATTTTCTCACCGTCCACGACATCGTCGCCTGGGCGCGGGGGCAAGACATTCTCTGCCAAGGGCGCGGTTCAGCGGCGAACTCCGCCCTTTGCTATTGTCTCGGCGTCACCAGCGTCGATCCCAATGAAACGAGCCTCTTGTTCGAGCGCTTCCTCTCCAAAGAACGCAAAGAACCGCCGGACATCGACGTCGACTTTGAACATGAACGCCGCGAAGAGGTTATTCAATACGTCTACCGACGGTATGGTCGCCACCGCGCCGCGCTCACCGCCACAGTCATTTGCTATCGCCCACGCTCAGCGGTGCGCGAAGTGTGCAAAGCGCTTGGTCTCACTGAAGACGTCGCAGCCGCCCTCGCCGGCACTGTCTGGGGCAGTTGGGGTAAAGACATCGTCGAGAAACAAATCACCGGCGCCGGCCTCGACCCATCCTCGCCAACTATCAAGCAAGCCGTCGCTTTAACGCGCACGCTTATCGGTTTTCCACGGCACCTCTCCCAACATGTGGGGGGCTTCGTCCTTACCCAAGGCCCGCTCATCGAAACCGTCCCCATCGGCAACGCCGCCATGGAAGAGCGTACTTTTATTGAATGGGACAAAGACGATATCGATGCTCTTAAAATCATGAAGGTCGATGTCCTCGCCCTCGGCATGCTCACCTGCATCCGCAAGTCTTTCGACCTTCTCAAGCACCATAAGAGCATCGAGCACGATCTCGCCAGCCTACCGCAAGGGGACAAGGCGACTTATGACATGCTTTGCGAGGGCGACAGCCTCGGCGTTTTCCAGGTGGAAAGCCGGGCGCAAATGAACATGCTGCCACGCCTGCGGCCGCAAGAGTTCTACGACCTCGTCATCGAAGTGGCGATCGTCCGTCCAGGGCCTATCCAAGGCGATATGGTCCACCCCTATCTGCGGCGACGCAAGAAGCTTGAAAAGGTCGACTACCCCTCGCCGGCACCGGAGCACGGCCCCCCTGACGAGCTTGAGAAAATTTTAAAACGCACCCTCGGCGTGCCGCTGTTCCAAGAACAGGCGATGCAAATCTCCATCGACGCAGCGAAATTCACCCCCGATGAAGCGAACGGCTTGCGTCGCGCCATGGCGACTTTCCGCAAAGTGGGCACCATCAATAATTACCAAGACATGATGGTGAACCGCATGATCGCGCGCGGCTATGAGCCGGCATTCGCCGCTCGCTGTTTCGACCAAGTCAAAGGCTTCGGCGAATACGGCTTTCCGGAGAGCCATGCGGCGAGCTTCGCGCTTCTTGTCTATGTGTCGTCATGGCTTAAATGTCACCATCCGGACGTTTTTTGCGCGGCGCTGTTGAATAGCCAGCCCATGGGCTTTTACGCCCCGGCGCAAATCGTCCGCGACGCGCGCGATCATGGCGTCGAGGTACGACCCGTGGATGTCAATCATTCCCACTGGGATAATACGCTAGAGCGTATCGAGGCGCCTCAGACGGAAAGCGACAAGAATGAAACCGCTTGCACCCCGAGACATTTCGCGGTGCGCCTCGGCTTCCGCCAGGTGAGCGGCGCCAATGAAGAGGAGATACGCCGTCTCGTCGAAGCGCGCGGGAGAGGCTACGCAACACCGCAAGAAACGCGTCGCCACGCCGGACTTTCCCGCCGTATGAGTGAAATTTTAGCGAACGCCGACGCCTTCGGCTCCATGGGGCTGTCACGACGGCGCGCCCTTTGGGCCATGCGTGGAGAAACAGCGGCGCGGCCAAGCCCATTGTTTGAAAGCACGCAGACGCCTGAACAACCAATTGAACAGGCGCCAGAGAAAGTCCCAGAGCAAGCGTTAAAGCCCACAGACATAGAACGCGCAAACACGGAAGGTAGAACCCCAAAACGTCCGGCGGACGCCCTCAGCGATCAATTCACTCTGCCGCTAACGCCGCCATCCGAAGAAGTCATCCAAGACTATCAGATGACGAACCTCTCCCTAAAGAACCATCCGGTACGGTTCTTACGCGAAACATACGCTCACGATGGAATTTTATCGACCGCTGACGCCGTCGCACGGCCAAACGGCGCATTCGTCAAAACCGCCGGCGTCGTCCTTGTACGGCAAAAGCCGGGGTCGGCGAAAGGCGTCGTCTTTATAACGATCGAAGATGAAACAGGGATCGCCAATCTCGTTGTCTGGTCAAAAGTTCTTGAGCGCTATCGCGCTACAGTGATGGGCGCGCGGCTTTTATGTGTCGCGGGCCGCGTACAGCGGGCCGATCACGTCACGCACATCGTCGCGGGGCGGCTCATAGATAGAACAGGTGATCTCGCCCTTCTTTCCGAAGACGCGCAAAACAGGGGGCATACGCCTGACCCATTCCTCGCTCTCGACCCCTTAAAAGGCGCGCTCGCCAATGGCGACGAAGTGCGTCGTCCGGTCATAGAACACCGCATTAAGCGCTCGCCGCTTGCGACGCCTGGCAATAACCGCCATCCGCGCAATGTTCGGATCATCCCCAAGAGCCGGGATTTTCATTGATGATGCGTTAACGCCTGCCACGGAGACCACCCTCGGACGCCAATGCATCAATGCGCGGGACTTCACACTTTTGTGACAGACACATTTCCCCTTGCCTTTTCAGAACAGCCGTTCTAATTTCCAGAATGACCGTTCTGAAGGTGCGCAACCACGCCCCCTAAGATGCCCACAAAAAACGGAAAAGGTCAGCATTAAAAGTGCGAAAGACCGCCCATAACACTTCATCGCCATGGCTTGCAGCCCTTGCACAAAGGACGCGGACCTAATGGCGCGTTCGGAAGCTGAGCACCGCGCGGCCCTTTTGGCGGCGCGCGAGGTGTTTTGGGGTAAAGGCTATGACGAAACGTCAGTCGAAGACCTTGTCGCCGCCACAGGGCTTAATCGGTACGCCCTCTACTCTATGTTTGGCGGCAAGCTTGACCTTTTCCTCGCCGTTCTTGATTTCTACCAAGAAGAACGGCGCACGATGTTCAAAGGTTTCTTGAACGACGACACGTACTCGCCAATGGAAGCCGTCGAACGCGTTTTTGAATTTTGCTGTGACGAAATGGCGAAACGCGGCGTCGGCTGCCTTCTCGGCAATATTGCCCACAATGTCGCGCGCACCGAGCCGCGCGTCGCTGAGCGCGTCAAAACCCATTTTAACGAGATCGAAGACGCCCATGTGGAAGCGCTCGGCCGCGCCGCCCGCCGCGGCGAACTGAACCCCGCCGTATCCCCGGAGGACGGGGCGAAAGTCATCATCACCCTAATCCTCGGCCTCGGCGCCGGCGTTGAGAACATTCACACAACACAAGATTCGCGCACCTCTTTTCGGACCGCCTTAAAGGCCTTGAGCGCTTCAGGCGCGACCGCGGCGACCGGCGCAACGCAGCGAAAGCGCAAAAAAACACCCGCCAACCCAAAACCTATTCAACACTCAAAACGTAAAGCATCACGCTAACAGACCTGGGGATTTATCCGTGAGCCAACAGAGAAACGCTCTAGACGCTTTTGCGACCGCCTTCACGAAAACAGTCATCGCCGGTCGATGGCTCGTCATTCTTTTAAGCGTCGTAATTGCGGGCTATATCGCAACAAATGCGCAAAAATTATCCTTTACGGACAATTATCGCGCCTTCTTCTCCGAACAAAATCCGGAACTGCGCGCCTTTGAAGACTTCCAAGCACGCTTCACAAAGAGCGATAATATTCTCTTTGTGCTGACGCCGAAAGACGGCTCGGAAGTTTTCACCAATGAGACCATGGCGGCGGTCGGGAAAATCACCGAACAAGGCTGGCAGGTTCCGTTCGCCCGACGGGTCGATTCCCTTACGAACTTCCAACACACTTACGCCAATGGCGACGAGCTAATCGTCGAAGATCTCTTTGAAACACCCGGCGAGGATACGGTGGAAATCCTCGCCGAAAAACGTGCGATCGTCCTCGCCGAGCCGCTGCTTTATAAACAATTGGTCTCAGAATCAGTACAAGCGACAGGCGTTAACATCGTTCTCAACCCGCCAGGATTAACAACGGATGAAATTAAGCAATCCGTCGCCGCCGTGCGCGCCATTCGCGAAGAGATAAGAGCCGAATTCCCGCACCTAAACGTCTATCTCACCGGCTCAACCATGTTGAGCAACGCCTTCCCCGAAGCCATCGCGACGGATTTCCAAACACTCATCCCCTTGATGATTTTGATCATCGTCATCGTCACTGCGATCGTCGTGCGATCGGTGTCGGCGATGTTGAGCACCGTCTTGATTGTTATTCTATCAGCCGGCGTCGGAATGGGTTGGGCTGGATACTCAGGCGTCGTGCTCGCCGGGCCGAGCCCTAGCGCCGTCATTGTTATCCTAACACTCGCGGTCGCCGACAGTATTCACATCCTCGTTTCGGCACGCAAAGCGATGCAAGCCGGCATGGAAAAACGCGAGGCCGTTATTGAGGCCATGCGCGTGAACTTTCTCGCCGTCACGATTACGTCAATCACGACCATCGTCGGCTTCATGGCGCTCAATTTCTCAGATTCACCGCCCTTCCGTGATTTCGGCAACATCTCCGCCGTCGGCATTTTAGCCGCCTGGGCGCTGTCTCTAACGCTTCTGCCCGCGATGCTATCGCTGGTGCCGTTCAAGGCGCGCGTCCGAACGGAACAAGACAAACCTCAGTTTATGACGGCGTTCGCCAATGTCGTTATCGGCCACTACCGCGTCCTCTTCTTCGGTCTCGGCGCCGCGACGCTGGCGCTGATCGCCTTTATTCCAACCATAGAGCTTAGCGACCGCTTCCTGCAGTACTTTGATCAACGCATCGAATTCCGTCGCGACTCCGACAAAGCCGCGGAATATTTTGGCTTCTACCCGCTGGAATACACAATCGAGTCCGGTGAGCCAGGCGGCGTAAACGATCCAGCTTACCTTGAAACGCTCGACGATTTCTCCAACTGGCTGCGCGAACAAGAGAACGTAGCGCACGTTTACTCGATCGCCGACATCATGAAGCGCCTTAACAAAAACCTAAATGAAGACGATCCTGATTTCTATCGCCTGCCGGATCAATACGACCTCGCGGCTCAGTATTTATTACTATACGAACTTTCTTTGCCATACGGCCTTGACATTAATGACCGTATTGACATCGACAAAGCCGCGACACGCCTCACCGCGACGTTAAACGCCGACGTATCGACGTCACAGCTCAAACAACTCCTAAAAGACAGTCGCGCATGGTTCGCAGAAAATCAGCCTGCTATCGAACCGACGATGACCGGACCGCAGGTGATGTTCACTTTTATTGCTCAGCGGAACATCGAAAGCATGGTGCAAGGCACGACGATCGCCATCGTCGCCATCGCCGTCATCATGATGATCGCCTTGCGCAGCGTTTCAATCGGCCTACTGAGTTTAGCCCCGAACGGGATGCCGATCCTTGCGGCGTTCGGCGCCTGGGCGCTGCTTGTGGGCGAGGTCGGCTTCTCCGTCGCCGCCATCGCCTCTTTGTCGCTCGGCATCGTCATTGACGACACCGTGCACTATTTGACGAAATATGTGCGCGCCAGGCGCGTCCGCGGCCTGTCGGCGCCCGACGCCATTCGCTACGCATTCGAAACCGTCGGCGTTGCGATTATCTTCAATACGCTGATTTTAGGACTTGGATTCGCGATCCTCACTTTCTCGGCGTTTAAGATCAATCTGGAGCTTGGCCTTTTGACGACCCTATCCATCGGCTTCGCTCTGGTTCTGGACTTCTTGTTCTTGCCAGCGCTTCTCATGATGACGTCGCGAGACAAGACGTCATCGACGCAGTCCGAACCCGCCATGGCGACATAGCGGGACAATGCCAAACGAAAAGCTAAGGCGCCTCCCAAAAAGGGGGCCGACAAAAAAGACGCTGATTAAGATCCATATGGGCTTCGCCCGACACATGCCATATCATCACCCAAAGGGGAGCATTCACATGATGAAAAGAGTTCAACGCACCACTATAAGCGCCGTCGCCCTCGCCGCGGCCGCAAGCATCGCCGGCGTCCCATCATCGACTGTCGCGCAAGAAACCGACAGCGCCGCCGCGGCTGAAGGCACAACCGAAAACACAACGCCCGCAGCCGACGTCGACCCTGAAGCGCGCGGCGATACGCCGGAAGCGCAGAAAGGTTACGACATCTCCGCACGGTCCGACCGCACCGACAATGGCTTTGGCGACAGCAAGGTCGCGGCGCAAATGATTTTGCGAAACGCAGCGGGCCAAGAATCTATACGCGAATTCACCTTCGCTACGCTCGAAAAAGAAAGCGAAGAGGTCGGCGATAAAACACTGATCGTTTTTCAAAGTCCGCGGTTCTACGCCGGAACAGCGCTTCTCTCCCACGCGAAAATCCTCGATCCCGATCTCCAATGGCTTTATCTTCCGGCCAGCAAGCGCGTGAAACGCATTTCTTCCGATAACAAATCAGGCGCGTTCCTTGGCTCAGAATTCGCCTTTGAAGACTTCACGACGACCGAACTTAATAAGTACACCTATAAATATATCCGTGAAGAAGAACTTGACGGCATGATGACCGACGTCATCGAACGGTTCCCCCGTTATGAGAAATCGGGGTACACCAAACAAATCGCTTGGGTTGATAAGGATATCTTTCAGACCCGGAAAGTGGAGTTTTACGACCGCAAAGGGTCTCTCCTGAAAACGCTCACGCTCAGCGATTATCGTGAATATGACGGCGTTCACCGCTCCCATCGCTTCACCATGATCAACCACCAAACGGGCAAAGAAACTGAACTCGTTTATGAAGACTATGCGTTCAAGACAGGTCTAGACGCGAAAGACTTCGAGCAAACGATTCTGACGCGACTGCGCTAGAACGTGCTGAATGCAAGCGGAACCCAAAAAGTGAGCATGGCGGGGCAAGGCACGATGACCAAGGTGAAAACGACGCAACAACGCGCACAAAAGCGGCGATTGGCGGCTGGCGTCGTCGCCGGCGGCGCGGGGCTTGTCTCAATGTTCGCGAGTAGCAGCGTGGTGGCGGGGGATTGGGATCTTTCCGCCGAAGTCTCCGCCGAAGCCCGTGTTTTCCCGCAAGACGCCCTCTTGCCTGAGCAATTTGATCACATCCAACCCTCGATCGCCATCGAGCCGGAAATTCTCTGGCAGTCGGACAGCGGTCAACACCAGCTCGCGCTCCTGCCGTTTTACCGCTATGACTTTCAAGACGATGAGCGCACGCACTTTGATCTGCGCGAGGCCTATTACCGTTTCAATTCAGACGACAATTGGTCCCTAACGGTCGGGCTCGCTAAAGTCTTCTGGGGGCGGACGGAGTCTCGTCATTTGGTGGATATCATCAATCAAACGGACAGCGTGGAAGACATCGACGAAGAAGATAAGCTCGGTCAACCTATGGTCAGCCTCAGCGTGTTGCGCGATTGGGGAACGCTTGACCTTTTCGTTATGTCCGGCTTCCGAGACCGGACCTTCCCCGGCGTTGAAGGCCGGCCGCGCTTCACGTCCGTCGTCGACACGGATAACCCGATTTTCACCCGCGACGGTCGACGCGCCGCGCCGGACTTCGCCGCGCGTTACTCCCACTATCTTGGCAGCTGGGATTTTGGGGTGTCGGTATTCCACGGCACTTCGCGCGAGCCGCGCTTTGCGCCGTCGCAAATCACGGATAGCTTTCTACCCGTCTACGACTTAATCACCCAAGGCGGCGTTGACGTTCAGTATACGAAGGATGCTTGGCTTTGGAAATTCGAAGGCATCGTTCGAGAAGGACACGGCGACACGTTCTTCGCCGGCGTCGGCGGTTTTGAATACACGATTTATCAAGTATTCGGGAACGCCGACCTCGGTCTCCTCACGGAGTATCAATATGATGGTCGCGACGAGGGCTTTGTCCTCGATAGTTTCGGCCCCGCTCTCGCCGCGCCGGTGACGATCGCGGAGAACGACGTCTTTATGGGCGCGCGCCTCGCTTTCAACGATACGCAGGACGCCAGCATCCTCGTCGGCGGTGCGATTGATGTAGAAGATCAATCGACGGCGATGTTCATGGAGGCCGAGCGCCGACTTGGCGAAAACTGGCTGGCGACGTTCGAAGCACGGCTCTTTTTGAATGTCGACGCAGAGAACATTCTTTTCAATTTCCGCGACGATGATTTCTTGAATATCCGGTTAACACGTTATTTCTAGATTAGGCCCAGCTCGCGCTCGCCACCGCCAGAAACGCGGAAAAGCGTACAAGCAAATACCGAAGGCCGTTCAGCGACGCAATTTTTTGAGGAACGACGATAGAAGCGCGGCCGATAGCGCAGCGCTGTTTACTCATCCAACGATTGCCGGTGCGCCACCCACATATGGCCAAGTTGGCGACTTACATTAGAAAATGAATGATTATACTGCCCTTAACGGTTAGGGTCAGCTTACAGAAAGCCTCGAACGAAAAACAAGGTGGCGCTAAGGCGTCGATAAATACTCTATGGGAACAAATCTATTTGAAACCTTTCACAAATCGGCGCCGTCAGACATCACACAGCCCTTCCTAACGCTGGATGATGGGAGCATTATATCGTATGCAGATATGTTCTCTCGCACACGACGTCTTGCCGCTTTTTTTGCGTCGCTCGGCGTGAAACCCGGAGACCGCGTCGCCGTTCAAGTTGAAAAAAGCCCTGACGCCCTTCTTATCTATTTGTCTAGCCTACAGTGCGGCGCCGTTTATCTACCGCTGAACCCTGCATATACGACTGGCGAGATCGAGTATTTTTTAAAGGACGCCGAACCGACGGTTTTTATTTGTCGCCCAGAAGACGAAGCGCACTTAAAGCCGCTCGCCGCTGCAGCCAATGTCGACGTCGTCCTTAGTTTATCAAGTGACGGAAGCGGCGGTCTGATGGATGCGCTAATGGGCACGGCGGAATCAGATCAAGCCGTGGCCCACCAGACAAACTCTTTCACACTTGTCGATCGCTCGCCTGACGACGCCGCTGCAATTCTTTATACGTCAGGAACGACCGGCAAACCGAAAGGCGCCGTTTTAACCCATGATAATCTAAGATCGAACTGCTTGTCGCTATGCAAATTATGGCGGTTTACAAGCGGCGATCGCCTTCTTCACGCCTTGCCAATATTTCACACCCATGGCCTTTTTGTCGCCACGAACATCACCCTGGCGGCGGGGTCGAGCATAATCTTTTTACCTAGATTTGACGTCAACGCTCTCATCAAACACATGTCGTCGGCAAGCGTTTTAATGGGTGTACCCACTTTCTATACACGCCTATTGGCCAGTGACGACTTTCAGCGCGAGACGGCGGCAAACATGCGTTTGTTTATCTCCGGATCCGCGCCGCTATCAGCGGAAACACACAAGCTTTTCCACGACCGCACCGGTCACGCCATCCTCGAACGCTATGGAATGACTGAAACGAATATGATCGCGTCCAATCCATATGACGATGAACGCCGCCCGGGCAGCGTCGGTCACTCTCTGCCAGGGGTCAATGTTCGCATCACGAACGCACAAGGCGCGCCCCTGCCCCAGGGAGATATCGGCGCTATTGAAGTGCAAGGCCCTAACGTCTTTAAAGAATACTGGCGGCGGCCGGAGAAAACCGCTGAAGAGTTTCGTGATGGCGGTTGGTTTGTAACCGGCGATCTCGGCCGCTTCGACGAAGATGGATACCTTCATATTGAAGGACGCGCGAAAGACCTGATAATTTCTGGCGGCTTTAATATCTACCCAGCCGAAGTCGAAGCAGCGATTGACGCGTGCAGCGGCGTCGCGGAAAGCGCTGTCATCGGAGTTCCTCACCCTGACCTGGGAGAGAGTATTGTCGCCGTCGTCGTA
Source organism: Pseudomonadota bacterium (assembly GCA_039814575.1). Taxonomy (GTDB): domain Bacteria; phylum Pseudomonadota; class Alphaproteobacteria; order Caulobacterales; family Parvularculaceae; genus MED-G105. The sequence goes on along the minus strand of JBCCAY010000002.1, from coordinate 21,054 downwards.
CGCCAACGTTCGTCAGATCAATTGTCAGAGCGCGATATTCTAGCCGATATCTCTGATAGACTGGCCAGGTTTAAACGCCCAAGAAAAATCGTGTTCATCGACATTCTGCCAAGAAACGCTATGGGTAAGGTTCAAAAAGTAAACCTACGCGAAGATTACAAAGACGCTATTGTCGGATGATGAGCATTTTCGGTTTTCCCCAAAAGGAGGTACAAGCCGGTTCGTAGCCAGGCGAAAACTCTCACACCAACAAAAGCGGAAGGGGCAAAGCGTGACATCGTCCCCTACGCGGATCAAAACCTGCATTGCACCGCATTTTGAGTCCGCCAAAACCGAAATGCCGATACGGTGAAAAGCTAATTTGTAACAGAGGCTTTATTTACCTTGGAAACCAAAAGAGAAGAGTCGCTTCACGAGCAAGTCTACGCCATGATCAAAACCGCGATCATGGCGGGGCGCTACAAGCCGGGCGAGAAACTCACCGTTCGTGGAGTGAAGAAAGAGTTTGGCATTAGCGAAACGCCTGTTCGCGCAGCGCTTAATCGACTGGGCGCCACCGGCGAACTAACACAACTTTCAACGTCAGGCTCCATGGCTGTTCCGCGCGTAACGGCGGCGGAGTTTGAAGAAGTGATGCTGTTGCGCGCGCACATGGAAGAACTCGCGGTAATTCGGGCGTTTCCGCATGTCGATGAAACTGTGATCAGTAAGTTAAAGGAGATCGTTGATCGCGCCAGCGCACAGTATCCAAACATGAACCTCGAGGCCGACCTCGATTATAATTACGAGTTTAAACAGACAATATACGCGGCCAGCGGCTCGCCAACCCTATTGAAGATCATCAATATGCTTTGGATGCGCGTTGGTCCCTCCCTCCGATATTGCTCGACGATCGACTTACCGGCGCTTCAAGATACATACATCGACAACGGCATTCTTCGCGCAATAGAGGACGGCGACGCGCCAAAGGCTGCACGATTGGTGAGCGGCAACATTATCAACGGCATGGTCAGTGTTTTGTCGTCAGGCGCATTGGACGAAATAGACTAGAGCGCCAGGCGACAGCATTGGCGTAGCAAAGTCCGTATCAGTTTGGCAAAAATCAGGGTTCGGCGTCTTTTCGTGCTACATGGCCCGACTTTCCCATTTCCCATGCCGGTGACAAAAACACGGCCCGCAGCTGTCTCACAAAGCGCCCCAGCCTCGTTGAAAGCCTTGCCAAGCATGGTTTCGAGGATGCGTAAAGCCTTGCTTACCGCGGCTAAACCGGCGATTTCTGTATATTTCCGTATCAAAGACGTGCGCACTAGCCGCTGTTGTGGCGACTCTGGTCGCCGATCGCGACGCTATCGCAAGATCGTTCAAAACTTTGCGCTGTCTTTACTCAAGGTCCTGAATTAAGTCTAACCTGTACGAGAGAGCAAACGCGCTGCAGTCGGCCAAAATCGAGCCGGCGCGGCGGCTATAATGCGGCATCGCGTTGAGAGGCACTATGCAAGCGGCGCTAGAGACGGTGACGATTTCGCTTGGCGTGCGATCACTGAACATCAGTAATCGACGCCCTTTCACCTTATTCGCCGGGCCCTGCGCGATGGAAAGCCGTGCCCACGCCTTAGAAACCGCAAGCGCCCTTATCGAACTCACCGATGATCTCGGCATCGGGTTCGTTTACAAGACGTCTTTTGACAAGGCCAATCGCACCAGCGCTCACAGCGCGCGCGGCGTCGGTCTCAATGAAGCGCTCCCTATATTCGCCGAAATCCGCGAACGCCTCGGCGCGCCCGTGGTGACGGACGTCCATGAGCGAGAGCAGTGCGCGCGCGTCGCAGACGTCGTCGACGTTTTGCAAATCCCTGCTTTTTTGTGCCGACAAACCGACTTGCTTATCGCCGCCGCCAAAACCGGTAAGGTCGTTAAAGTCAAAAAAGGTCAGTTCCTCGCGCCTTGGGACATGAAAAACGTCGTTGCAAAGATTGTTGAGGCGGGCAATCCGAAAGTTCTTGTTACCGAACGCGGCGCGAGCTTCGGATATAATACGCTGGTGACGGATTATCGCGCCCTGCCCACAATGGCCAAAGAGACAGGCGCGCCGGTCATTTTCGACGCCACCCACTCAGTGCAACAGCCAGGCGGCCAGGGAACGACATCAGGCGGCCAGCGCGACATGGTTCCGACCCTCGCCCGCGCCGCCGCCGCCGTCGGCGTCGCAGGGATTTTCGCAGAGACCCATCCCGACCCCGATAAAGCGCTATCGGACGGCCCCAATATGATCCCGTTCCCTTTGCTGAAAACGTTTCTTCAAGAAATACATGCGCTCGACAAAGTTGCGAAAGAGAGGCATTCTCTTCACGGATTCTCGGCGTCTTAACGCCATCGCTCCCCGCAACAAGCGGTTTCTCAAAACTGAACCGACATTCGAGGACAAGACCGGCCTCCAAACATCGCACAACAACCTCAGGCGAAGTCCAGCCCATCAGCCCTTTTAAGTTCGCGTCAAACCCGATGACCTTGAACACTCTTGGACAACTTACCGGACGAATTGCGAGACGAGCGACAATTTTCGGCCAACAGAACAACTTTCGGCCAACAGAACGAAAGCGAGCAGTCGCCAAAATGACAATCTTGAAATTTCTGATGTGGAGCGCCTTCGCTGTTGGCGCTGTCTTAACAGCCGGTTGCGGCGGATCAACGGCGACGTCTGACGAACCAACTCCCGATAAGTCTGCTGCACATGACAAGCGCTCGTCCTTCGGCGTCTATGAGGGGTATGATCCCATTCTTTATACAGACTTCATACGGGAGTCTGTTTACGTTCCAATGCGCGACGGCGTCAGAATCGCCGTTGAAATTTACAGACCGGCCGAAAACGGGACCGCCGTCAAAACGCCATACCCTGTGCTCTTAATGTATTCTGGCTATCCGAGGGTGCAAGGCATCCTTGAGAACGGCAATCTTGCGACAAACGTCGGAGAAATTGATCCTGAAACGAATTACGCCTCTCTCGACCAACCAGAGAAAGACCCTTATGTCAGAATAAACAAGGGGCTTATTGCGCGCGGTTATGTCATGGCGATAGCCTCCGCTCGCGGATCGGGAGCGTCGTTCGGCGTCAGCACCGGCGGATATTCACAGGCCATCATTGATGACGCCCATGATCTTATCGAGTGGTTCGCCGATCAGCCATTTAGCACAGGCCGCGTCGGCATGTTCGGCTCTTCTTGGTATGGCGATACGCAAGTCCTCGCAACGACGGCGCAACCGCCAAGCCTCAAAGCGATTTTTCCAGAAGTCGCCATTGTTAGCGGATACGATTATTTTTTCCGAGGCGCGGGCGTTCTTCAGAAAGCCAGTTTCGCCTGGATGCAGGAGGCCTGCCGAAACATCCGGCTCACTCAATCAACAGCGTGAAGAAGACGAAGCCGGCAATGACGGCCTTATCCCCGTAGACGCCGACCCTGAGGGAGAATTGCTAAAACAGGCGCTAGAAGAGCGCGCCCAGTCAACGGGCATTTATGGCGATGATCCCTACGACGCCATGCTGGCGGAGTATCCCGATCTCGTCGCTATCTTCGACGACGTTCAAAACGTACCAGGATTATCCACACGAGAAGAGCAATTAAGAACGCTCCTGAGCGTGAATGATCTTATCGTATTGAAGGATCGAAGAGACATCGCAGATCGTCTACGGACCGTTAACTTCGCCAGAGATGATTTAGGCGGCGTTCGATATAATCCCGACGGGCCGAACGATCGTTACCTTCAGTTCCCCAGCATAAACGCAGGCGACGTCCCTGCATACCATTGGGGCGGATGGAGAGACGCTGGTTCGCCGGATACGGTTAAACTGTTCGCGAACTGGGCGGCGCCGAAGCGATTGGTTATGGGGCCGTGGACTCATTGGGGCAGCGACGACCCGCGCGATCGCGAGGGAACGCGCATCAAGGGTATCGAACAGCGCCGTTGGTTCGATTATTGGCTCAAAGGCGTCAAAAACGGCGTTCTCGATGAGCCCGCCGTCGCTTTCGCTGTCGTTCGCCATCCTGATACAGAGGAAATCGATGGGCCGCCGATTGACGGGTTTGACTGGCGCTTTTCATCGACATTCCCTACTGAAAGCGCATCAGAACAGATTTTCTATTTCGATAACAAGCCAAGCGGCAGCGTCACATCAGTCAATGATGGATCGCTGACCAGCACGCCGCCGAATGAGGAAGGTACAGCATCCTTTGTTGTCGACTATCTCTCCACGATGGGCGCGCAAACGCGATACTATGACGGCAATACTTGGACTTATGTGAGCTACCCGGATTTAGTCGCCCACGCTGAGAACGCCCTGACATTTACGTCGGCGCCCCTAGAACAGGCGTTGGACGTCGCAGGGTTTCCCCTAATTTCGGTTCTCATTTCGTCAACAGAACCAGACGGCGAGTTTAACTTTTACCTGGAAGAAGTCGATAAAGACGGCGACGTTCATCATCTCACCGACAGCGCCGTGCGCGCCTCGTACGCAACATTGGGGGCGGCGCCATTTAACAATCTAGGCCTGCCGTGGCATCTCGCAACGATAGAAAGCGCGAAATCAGCGCCCTCGCTCAACGCGGCTCCTTTGCCGTTGGAATTGGCCCTCCAACCGATCGCGAACCACTTTGAAAAGGGCAGCCGCATCCGCCTCGTCATTACAGGCGCCGATGCGGACAACAATTTAACAATTCCGTATCTTCCTGAACCGACGCAAAACCTGCTGATCGGTGGGGCCAAGCCGGGCCTTTTAAAGTTGCCTATCATCAACACGGAACGTTAGTCTTGAATGACCGCGATCCGAAAACCCCTACGATCGACCGACGTCACGAAATGCTCCGGAGTCGTATTGACGATAACCGCGGCGCTGACAAAAAGAAACGCCAGATCACCCTCTAAGGAAAAGGCGATGCCATCCACGACAATGAAATTGATGTTTGGGTTCGTCGGCGTCCTCCTGTCGACCAACAGCTCAATCGCACACGAAGCGCCGGCCGTGTCCGCCGACGACTTGGCGCCGATCCCCGTTTATGCGCACTCTGACAAACCATCCGGCGGAGCAGCCGCGAGGAAGGCCGCCGCGGGCTTTCTGACGTCTCTCTCAGATACGCAACGCGCAAAGATCCAAATGCCGCTTGATGACCCCTTGCGCGCATCTGGTTGGTCGAACCTGCCGGCGGTTTACCTCGAACGGCCGGGCTTAAACCTCGGGGAACTGAACGCCGACCAACGCGCCCATCTCTTCGCCTTTCTTTCCGCCTCACTAACCCCCGAAGGGTATGAACGCGTTGGGGACATCATCGCCGGCGAAGCCTATCTCAGTAACGATCCTGACGCCGAACTCTACCAATGGGCCCCTAAGAATTATTGGCTTGCTTTTTTCGGTGAGATATCCGGACAAGGCCGCTGGGCATGGCAGTTCGGCGGGCATCATCTCGGTCTCAACGTTTCCATTGAAAACGACGCGGTCAACAGCCTGTCGCCGAGCTTTGTCGGCACAGAGCCTGCGGTTTTTACCTATAAGGGCGTTGAGTACGCGAACGTTCGCGACATGCATGTGGCGGGGTTTGCTCTTTATGATGTCTTATCGGAGAAGAACAAGCTTCGCGCGACCCTACACTCAGTGCCCGCCGACGTCGTTACAGGTCCAGGAAAAGACGGCCTCGAAGTGCCGCAAGTCGGCGTTCTTGGACGCCATTTAACGACGGATCAACGCACGCAGTTGCTCGAACTCATTGCGCTGTGGGTGAAGATCCAACCGGACGAAAACGCTGTGCAGCGCATGGCCGAACTCGAAGAAGAGATTGATCAGATCGGTTTCGCCTGGGCCGGGTCGCCAAAGAATAACGAAGAAGCCTATTTCCGCATCCAGGGCCCCACTCTAATCATCGAACTAAAATCGGACGGCAACAATGTGGGCCAAACCGCCAAGGGTAAAGGGCACTATCACACCATTTATCGCAATCCCAAACGGGAATACGGACAGTCCGATTGATTCGGTTGCCCGAGAAACGGGTCCGCCAATCGTCAGCAAGCAACGGATGTGTGCTGACCGCGCTCACTAAGGCCCGAAGTGTCGCGACCTCTCACAAACAGATGCGAGACGAAACTTGGACAGCTGTCTCAAGAAGACTAGACGCAAAAAAGCCGCGCCCCGATTATTCCGGGACGCGGCTTTGATTTTGAAGCAAATAATTTATCGGTTCACTGTACGTGCGATGGATGGACGTTTGATGGATGGACGCCATCAGCCACAGCAGCTTCACTTATCGACGCGCTACCGCGTCGTGAACCCTTCATACCCTGCGGACGCGACTTCATTCATCCGCTGCTTATAGTTCATATAGCCGCCGGCATAGGGCAGGAACTTCCTGGCTTTACCTTTGATATTGTCGCCAAGATAATAGGAGTTGCAGTTTGGCGCGCCAAACAGCGTACTGGCTGCAACCTCTTGCACGTGGTCCATCCAATTCTCGGACTGACCGGCCGCCGGCTCGATCGCCGCATTGCCCTTTTCATTCATCCATTCGATGCAATCGGTCACCCAGCCCACATGATGCTCGATAGAGCTGATCATGTTCGACAGAAGCGAGGGGCTGCCAGGGCCTGTGATCGTGAACATGTTCGGAAAGCCATCGACCATAATGCCGAGATACGTATCCGGACCGTTCGCCCAACGATCTTTCAGATGCAGACCGTCGCGTCCGCGCACGTCAATACTGGTGAGCGCGCCGGTGAGCGCGTCAAACCCCGTGGCGAGGACGAGAATATCAAGCGGATACTCCTCGCCGGACGCCGTGTGCAGCGCATTTTCGCTAAGGCGCTCAATCGGCGCAGACCCTACATCGACGAGATTCACATTCGGCAGATTATAGGTTTTGTAATAGTCCGTATCATTACACAGACGTTTACACCCAAGCGGATAGCCCTTTGGCGTCAAAATATCCGCAACTTTCGGATCGTCGACAATCTCAGCAATCCGCTCACGGACATACGCGGCCGCATAAGCGTTCGCGTCTTGTTCAAGCATCAGATCGTCAAACGCCACGAGGAAAGCTGGGCCGCCTTCTGCCCAACGACGGTCGAACTCTTTCTTGATCGTCGCCTCATCGCTTTCCAGCGCAAGCAGGCCGGATGGTTTAAACTCTGCAAGTCCAAAACCGGTGGTTTGCGCGTCGGCGCGAATTTCCGGGTAACGCGCTTTTATCGCGTCCATCTCGTTTGGTTCTAAAGGCCGGTTGCGCGCAGGAATTGTGAACTGCGGCGTCCGTTGAAATACGGTCAGTTTCTCGGCGACTTTCGCGAGCTGCGGGATCGTCTGAATGCCCGACGAGCCCGTACCGATAACGCCGATGCGCTTGCCTTCAAGTTCAACAGGCTCATGGGGCCATTGGGACGTGAAGATCACCTGGCCTTTGAATTTATCGAGACCAGGAATGCCTGGATCTTTCGGTCGGCTCAGGCCGCCGGACGCCATAACTAGCCATTTGCAAGTGAATTCACGCTTATCTTCGGCTGTTACGGTCCAAAGACCAGCCTTATCATCGTAGCTAGTCGACTCAACGCGTGTTTCGAATTCAATGTCCGGACGCAAATCGAAGCGATCGGCGACATGGTTGAGATAGCGAAGAATTTCCGGCTGAGACGGATAGCGTTCCGTCCAAGTCCATTCCTGCTGCAAATCTTCGTCGAACGAATAGGAATATTCCCAGCTCGGAACATCGCAGCGACACCCGGGATAACGGTTCCAATACCATGCGCCGCCGACGCCGTCGCCCGCCTCTATAACACGGACGCTTAGTCCTAGTTCGCGCATCCTGTGAAGCATATACATGCCGGAAAATCCGGCGCCCACGATCAGGACTTCATAGTCCGGCTTGTTGCCGCTCATAGTCTTCGTCTCCAATTTGTTGAAGAATAGGCCGCGAAGTTAACGCCGACCCGTTTGGCATAAGCTATAGCGCCCCCAACCCGAATATCATTTGATCTAGCGCAAAATCCGCACACAAATTTCGAATTTTTATGGGCCGCTAAGAAACGATTTTTCGTACCTCTTCTGCAACGAAAGCCAACGCCTCATCGGCGACGGGCAGCGCGACCGGGAACAAAAAGAAGGCATGAATTTGTCCTGCAAACGAGCGATGCGCTGCATTAACGCCCGCATCCTTCAGTTTGCGTACATATTCTTCGCCCTCGTCGCTCAAAACGTCATGGTCGCTCGTGATCACAACCGCCGGCGAAAGACCGCCGAGATCGCCGCGCAAAGGCGATGCATCGACTTCCTTGCGGCGCTCAGTATCCGGAAGATAATGTCCCCAGAACCAAACCATGGAATCTCTATTCAAAAGCGTTTGGTTCTTCGGGTCCGTATAGGACGGCCGATCGAGATCGCAGTCCGTGATTGGTTGCACCAACACATGTCCGGCGAGACGGCCTTTAAGGCGCTGTGCGGTGACCGCCGCTAAATTGCCGCCGGCGCTGTCGCCGCCGACCAGAACGGGCACGTCACGTCCCGCAAGATCAGCCACGCGGGCAAGCGCCCATTCCGTAGCGGCCGCGCAGTCGTCCGCCGCTGTCGGGTAACGGTTCTCCGGCGCAAGACGATAATCGACGACCAACACCGCGCACGCAGCCGCTTGGGCTAGCCGGCGACAAACCGCATCGGCTTCTTCGATGTTGCCGAACACCCATCCGCCGCCATGGAACCAAACGATCAAGCCGCCAACGTCGCCCTTCGGCTTAAGAAGACGAGCGTCGATTTCACCACCCGATACGGCGATTTTATGCTCGGCGACACTGGCCATCGGCAGTTTTTCGCCAGCAAGGTCCGCAAACGCCGCGCCCATCGCACGGACGTCAGCGACCGCCATCTCGGAAATCGGCGGCCCGCCGGCCTCTGCAATCTTGTCCACAAAAGCCTGATTGTGAGCGTCGAGAGCCATTGATGTTCCCTTCTGGTGAATAAGCCGGCGCGAAGCGAGAAAGCGCTGCAATTGGCCGTCGCGCCGTATGTACAGTTTCATTTAACACTTGCAGACGGGCATGTCGAGTGTTGAGAAACGGGGCCCATGGCCGGCCCGTGACGAACGCCCGGCTCAAAACTGCGCCGCCCTCTTTTTGAGCAGGCGATGCCGGTTGGGCAGGCGCCGCCGGCGCTTGTCGGCGAGATTTTTCAGGCGGTCACGTCGGCGATAAACAGACGCCCAGCACCGTCAACCGCCCCTCCTATTGGATGACGGAGCTGCATGCACAAGCGCCTTGCAAACGCGTTTTAAGGCCAAGCAGGACGGCGCCATCATCAATGAGCAGCGACGAACCGCCGAGCGACCTAACGAAGCGTCAGCACGCAGCCGCGCGGTTCTTTTTCGTAAAGCAAGTCAGTGCCGCTTAAGTCAAAGCACGCTTTCGCCAAAGCCCAATTTGCTGCAGCGAAAAACCCGTCGGGGCCGTTTGCGGAAGAAACGTCACGGCGCCCAAGAAAAGCCAACGCGGTCGAACTTATACGAACGATCGTCTCGTTTGCTGAAGAATCGACGCAGGCGACAATATTAATGCAATCACCAGGTCGCGCGTTATCAAGCATCGTCAACAACAAGTGCTGGACACCGAGCCGCTCAAGATCCGTTTTGCCAATTTCCGAGAAAGACAGAGTTGATGGGCTTAAAAAAATCTCGACGTCCTTCGACGCGGCCAAGTCGGCAATGCGTCGATCAAGCATGATCATAACATCAGTAATTGGGAAGTAAGAAGTCGACGCCTCACCGTTGGCGAAATACTGTTTGACGATTTTAATCACGTCCAAGGAATGCAAAGCCGATCGTACGGGCACGTCATGTCGCAACAAAAGGGCCGTATCCGTGACCGAGGCAAAACAAGCCTCGAGGTAATCGATAGAATTCACTAACTGATCCACCGCGATCCGCCTGGACGATGCAGAAACGAAGGGATCTGGCTTATTCAAAGTCGCGGCGCTATCGCGCTCTTGGGCGTTAAAGAAGATCTGCTGGATAATATCAGCGGACAGCGCAGACTTTTCGAAGACGCCTTCCGCGCCAACTGCGATCGCTCGCTTACGATAGTCGCTTACGTCTCCGCCCGTAACAAACGCAATCGGCGCTCTAGAAACTTCCCGCACGCGAGAGACGTCGTCTTCGATCGACATCGAGTCCGGGCGATAAATATCAAGGATTACGCCGCCGATGCTAGAATAGGTGGACAGCTCATCGACCGATGTGCTGACCGTGACATTGTGGTCTTTGACAGAGGCGAACATCCTCTTTACCGCGGTGGCGTCAAACTCATTGTCTTCTACATAATGAAATTGCATGCGTGATTCCCCTGAGTTGTCTCAGCATGCTCTAGAGCGCCGCTAAAGTGGACAAGCGGCGCTTTCCCCCATCACTCAGACTTCAAACTTGGTTTGGAGGCGCAAAAGGCCTCACCGACCGCGCCCAAGATAGATCTGCAAACAGGCCGCAGCGCTTTCTACCCCAGATTGCATGCGGGCTTTCGAGCTGCGTGGGTTTGCTCTCGACCGTCGAGCAACCAAAATACGCTCAGCGATGAACATCAAATCGCCTTGTGGAAAACTTCTGCCGCAATGCCCGGCGTATAGTCGACCAGGACGGGCGTAAAGGTTATTAAAGTTGAATGAGAGACCCCGTTCGGCCATCAATTCTCCTCGTCGAAGACGACGACACGGATATTATTCACTTCCGGCGCTTGGCTGAAAAATATGCAATGGCGCACGACGTCGCCATCGCCAATGATGGGGAAACGGCGTTGGCGATGCTCCGTGAGGCTGGCGGGCACAAAGGCGTATCACCCTTTGTCGTCCTAACGGATCTCAACATGCCGGGCATGACGGGCCATGAATTGATTGAGGATATCAGGCGGGAACGAACGATCGGAAAGTCGCTCATCTTTGTCATTTCGACATCGGATTTAGAGACCGATATGAAACGCGCCTATGACAACGGTGTCGCTGGATACGTCATTAAAGACGCCGCCGGCGCCGCCTTTGAAGAGACGGTGCGTATGCTACGCCATTACTGCGCCGCAGTCGCAGTTGGTACGCTTCTGCAATAGCCACAAAGTATTTAGACTTTAAATCCAGTCCCGCGCCCCGTTCGACTATGTGACCGCAAGCGCTCTCGCCTTGCGCCTTTCACTTCGCTTACGGAGCGCCAGTTTCCATTTCTTGTGTTGGGTAATATCAATATGGCAGCCGATTAATCTGCGCCTTCTCTTTTTAATTCGGCCTCCAAAGTATCTTTTTTGGGATCAGCCCGGCTTTCTAACGATTTAAACTCAGTGATGTCGGTGAAACTGATTACAACGCCTTCCGGTGTCTTATCGGCGCTCTCAAAAGGTCTAATCTTGGCGCGGTAGTATTTCTCGTCCTGACTTTTCACTTCATGGGATGTCGGCGCGCGCCCGGACAACATAAGCTGCATGTCGCGAAAGAGTGTCTGGCGCGTTGTACTTGGAAAAATAGAGGCAAAATGCGCTAACGGGCGCCCGACGTCCTTTGCTTCAACGCCAAAAATTTCAGAAAACGCATTATTGAACAAACGCAGCGCCAAAGCGTCATCAAGGACCGCGATCGCCTTATCAATGCCGTTCAACAAATTCTCGATATCAGAATTAGCAGCTTCCAATTCGAGAATCTTTTCGTTTCGTTCGCTGCTCAAGACGTGCAACTCTTCATTGACGGCTTGCAGTTCTTCATTAGCTGATTGCAGCTCTTCATTCGTCGAAACGAGCTCTTCATTCGTCGCGCGCAATTCTTCAGTATAGCCGCTTAAATTCTCGGACGACGCATTGGCGTCAACATCGCGAAACGTGACGCGCTCACCCGGCGCCGCATCGCTTCTATTTTCCGGGCTTAACACAAAAATATAGTGCGCGTTGGCACGACTACTCGGCGTACGCCGGCATAGAATATTAAGGTCGACCTCCTCGGCGTCGTCTAAACGGATTGCCGCTTGCCCACGATAAAGATCCTCTTTGCCGATAGCGGCCTGTTGCGCCGCATAGATTAATGCAGCCGATGCATCGGCCCCAGCGAGATCCTGAAGGTTCGCGGAAAAAGATCCATCGCGTATACGGATTAACTCCATTAGATCGCCATAGGTCTCCAGGATATGGAATTGTGGGTCACAAATAATTATGCATGCGCCGAACTCACGCAGAATGTCTGAGATAATCTCGGCTTTATCGAGGACCGGTCGTGCATTACGTAATTCAGCTTGCATCGGCAAAAGCTCATCAAAGGTTAAGTCGAATAGGTGCGGCAAGCCCGATGATTGACGCCGCTCATGGTCGATGACTTCTTCGACCTTGGCTCGTTTAATCGATCGAAAAATGCGGTGTTTCTTGTCCACAGTATGATAAGCAGAAGGGAACTTATCGACGGTTTCACTGGACCCTAAAAACAATAACCCGTCACGATTAAGCGCGTAAGAGAACAATCGCATAACATAGGATTGCAGCGCCGGACGCATATAGATGAGCGTGTTTCGACAAACGATGAGATCGACATTTATGTAAGGGGGGGTTTTCGCAATATCGTGCTGCGCGATAAGTGTTTTTTGGCGAAGCACCGAAGAAACAGCGAGACCGTCCGAAACGCTGGTAAAGTATCGGTCGCCAAAATCCTGGCGAATGTCGTTCAACACGGCTTTCGGGTAAACGCCCCTCTTCGCGGATTTTACAGCATCGATATTGGCGTCGGTGGCGTAAACGCGAAAATCGCGTGACGACCCTAACTGTTCACGGCGCCAATCAAACAGCATCGAAAGCGAATAGGCTTCTTCGCCGGTGCTGCAACCGACTGACCAGATCTTGATGGGCGATGGAACGTCACGCTGCAGAAGCGGCGTTACGACCATTTCATCTAAGCGGTCCCAGGCCTCCCCGTCCCGAAAAAAGTACGTAACGCCGACCAAGAAACGTTTACGCAGTTCCAAGGCTTCTGCGGCACCTTCTCTTAGCGTGGCGAGATAGGCGTCCGGCGTTTGCGATCGCAAGACCGACATACGATGCAAGATGCTGCGCTTTAACGTCGGCGTTTTATAGACAGTGAAATCAATCTCTGCGGCGCGGGCGATCCGCTCAAGCATCTCTAAATCCGACGCCGATTCAGAGAACGTGAAGCGTGCAGCCAACGTTGGGTCGGTTCTTTGCCGAAGATATGTGATGATTTCCGGCAGCATATCGCCGGGCGGCAATACGAGGTCGACAAGTCCGGTGGCGATGGACGCCCGCGGCATCATATCGAATGCGCACGTTTGCGGATCTTGAGCGACGATAACACCGTCCTTATCGCGAACAGCCCTAACGCCAATACTGCCGTCGGAGCCGGAACCCGATAGAACGACCGCAACAGCGCTTTCCGGACACACCTCAGCTAAAGATTGAAGCAAACGATCTATGGGGAGGTTTTGTTTTTCCCGCGGCGGCTTATCAATGAGATGAAGGGTAACGCCGTCATTCTTGTGTTTGCGAAAAACCGCGTCGGCGTGGGCGGGCACCACATAGACGCAGCCGCCGCGCACCGCGACGCCGTCCTTAATAGGGTTAACTTCAAGAGCTGTCTCCTCCTGGAGTAAATTGGGCAACAGCGATTTAAAGTCAGGCGAGGTATGCTGAACAACAACGACACAGTAATCATCGTCGGATTTCGCCGGCGCCAACAAGGCGCGCAAAGGCTCCAATCCGCCTGCCGAAGCGCCGACAGCGATGATGTGTTGTGGTCTCTTATCCATTGGCACACGCGCTCGCTATAAAGCGCACGCCCGAAGCACACGCGGTGGATTGATACGTCAGTCCGGCCAAGTAAAGACGAAACTCGCTCCACGGCCTTTTTCCGGCGCTGAATGCACTTCTATTGTTCCGCCACGGTCTTCAACCGCCTTTCGAACAAGAGCGAGGCCGATACCGCTGCCAGCGCTTTGGTCAATAGGTTTCAATTTACGGAAAGGGAGGAAAATTTTGTCCTTATGACGCGGATCAATACCTGGGCCGTCATCGGTCACTGCAAACACCCAGGCTTTGTCCTGCTCCCTAGCGCTTATAGAGATTAGGGTCGGTTTTTTGTCACCGTGCTTCACCGCATTATCAATAATATTCTGAAACACCATATGCAGCGCTGTCTTAGTCGTATCTAACTCAGGCAATTGCGTTGTAAACTCCAGCTTCACATCATCGCCAAAGAATTCAGCGATGTCCGTCACCATCGCTTTTACGTCGACGATTTCTGAGCGTTGATCCGGCTGCGTAAAGTTCGAAAAATCTCTAAGATCTGAGAGCATCTGGGCGAGACGATCTGTTTGGTCCATTAACCGCTTCGTATGCTGCTGGATTTCTTGATCAACCGCTTCACCAAGGTCTTCTACAATCCAGTCAGTTGTGGTGCGTATTGCGCGGATCGGCGCTTTGAGGTCGTGACTAACGATGTCGGCGAACTGAGAAAGACTGCGATTGAGCCGCGCGATATCTGAAATATCGACAAATGTCAGAACGGCGCCGTCAATTTTGTCATTTCGTTTGTAAGGTAATATCCGCAACAAATAGTCACGGCCTTCAACTTCAATATTGCGTTCAAGGGTCGTGCCGCTTTCTAAAACTTGATTGAGGAGGTCGTCGAAATCTGGAAACTCAAAGCGCGATGTGACATGTTGAATTGGACGCCCTATATCCCGCGCCAAAATGTTGAAGGTTCGCGACACCGCCGGCGTGATCCGACGAATATTTTTCTCAGCGTCTAAGAAAAGAACGCCGATATTGGTGCTTTGCAACAGATTGTCGAGGTCATTAGTTAGACTCGTCAGTTCACCAATCTTTGATTGATGTTCAGAGCTAACGGTAAAAAGCTCTTCGTTAACAGCGTGCAGCTCTTCATTGACGGTTTGGAGCTCCTCATTGGCCGCCATAAGTTCTTCGTTTGTCGCCTGCAATTCCTCATTGGTCGCCTGCAGCTCTTCATTCGACGTCTCTAGCTCTTCAACGGTGGTCTGCAGCGTTTCTTCAGAGAAACGCAGGCTGCGCTCTAATTCATCGACTTGCTTTCTAAGGAGGGTTTCATCCTTTATGTCGACAACAGCCTGCGGCGCATCGTCTTCTCTACGACTGGGTTCAGCGGTAATGGAGACGAGAATAGGCGCGCTACCGACAGGCCCGCCAGTATCAAGGACGCTGGCCTTAACATAAACGGATAGATGCTCGTCGTCAGCGGTGACGAACTCGACTTTCCGCACGAATTCACCATCTGCCGATTTTTGCAATCGATCAATCGCGGTGTTAAACGTCAGTTTTAATTGATCGTCGACGAGATCACCGATTTTTTGCGAAAATTGTCCTTGGCGGAAGGCGAGAAATTTTCCAGCGTCGCCAAAAACATGCATCACTTCGCCAGTATGGCTGACAAGCAGGCTCGTCCCTACGACCCTGGCAAGGACAGCATCATAAATTCGCATGAGCGAATGACGTTGCATACCTTGCGGGGTCGTAAAATGCGTTTGATCCGCAGGCGCTTCAATTTTCGACGGCGCGATTGGCGGCGGCGGCGACGTTTCTCGCGAGCTCAGCGGCAATAGCCTTGTCGCCTCCACAAGACGCACATCGCGACGCTTGGTAAACATATGCCACCGAGGGTCGATCGCATCGAACTCTTCATTCAGGTCACCGAGCGTTTCACTTGGCCCAAGAAATAGAACGCCGCCTTGACGCAAAGCGAAATGGAACATCGCAATGACTTTGCGTTGGGCTTGTTCGTCAAAATAGATCAAGAGGTTTCGACACGCGACAAGGTCCATGCGCGTGAAGGGCGGATCTTTAATAAGGTTGTGCTTTGAAAAGACAACAAGTTCGCGGATTTCCTTATTAAGCTGATATTCGTCACGCTGTTGCGTGAAATATGACTCGCGAATATCCGGCGGCACACGCTCCAAGCTCGATGCGGAGTAAATCGCGCGGCTGGCTTGTTTTAACGACCGTGGGTGAATATCAGTGCCAAAAATCCGCAATCGAACGTCGGCGCCAAGAAGGCGCGCTCTTTCGTGTAATAGAATTGCGATTGAATAGGCTTCTTCTCCACTGGCGCAGCCTGGCACCCAGATGCGTATTTCTTCATTCTCCAGCAATTTCTGGTCGAACTTCGGCAGTACTTTTGTTTTCAACAAATCAAAGGCTTGCCGATCACGGAAAAACGCCGTTACGCCAATTAACAGATCAGCATAAAGAGACTCCAACTCTTCTGGATTGCGCGATAGCGCGACGGAATACTCAGCTAAATCATTAATACCGGTTAGTTTCGCCCTACGGCCGATCCGTCGCCCTACGGTCGTAGTTTTATAATAGCCGAAGTCCAAGCCATAGCGGTGCTGCAGCATACGCACGATCTCGCGCTCAGGCTCGTTCAATCGCGTCGGCGCTTCGGCATCTACTCGTTGAATGACCTCACCGGAGAGGGCCCGGGTTATAAGTTCGGGAAGCTTCGTTGCAGGCGCGTAAATCGTCTGCGGGATCACTTCAACAACGGAGCGTGGCATGCTTTCGAACTTCGACGTCGACGGATCTTGCGCCATCACAAGTCCGCCGACGCGTGCGACGGTCTCCGCTCCAAGCGTGCCGTCGGACCCAGTGCCGGATAGAACGATGCAAATCGCGTCGCGCCCGAACTCCGATGCTAGAGATTCAAAAAAGTCATTGATGGGCAGCGAAAATTCGTAAGCGTCTTTTCTTTCATAGACGTATAAACGGCCGCTTTTTATCTCGACCGATGACCGCGGAGGGCTTAGATAAATCTTGTTGGGCTCAACCGCCATGCCGTCGACAATATTGCGGATGACGAGGTCAGAGTGCCGCTCGAGCAACTCTGGCATCATGCTGCGAAAATCAGGCGACAAATGCTGAACAATTACATAGGCGAGCCCGGTGTCAGTCGCCACCGCGTCAAAGAACTGTTCGATTGGCTCTAAGCCGCCCGCAGAAGCGCCGATCCCGACAATCCGAACGCGTTCAGCTGGAGCGCTTTCGGTGTCCTCGCCCCGCATGCCGTTAACATCCCCGGCGACGTCAGAAAGGTTAGCGTCAGCGGTTTGATCTGACGTGTCATCGGTCATGGGCGCTGTCTTTGAAAAAAATCAAAGATATTTTTCCTCATAGGATCTGGAAAACTCAAAACCGCCCCCGCTCATGCGGCTGCGTTTTCTTAATTCCAGTAAAATCAAACGCATATTCAAAATTCAACGGCAAACTTAAGCTTTATTTGCGTTGTCAACAAGCAATATACAAAAATTCGCCCTTGCGAAGCCCATTGGGCAGCGGCATAAACAGCGCTTCCCACCGCGGCGCAGCCGCAGGGCTTTTAGTTTGCGTACCGTCTCGTGATAACATCTGCTGCGGCGCGAAGAAAAAATGACAAATGATAACAGCGATATCCAGTCGCTAGAACTGGAATTGGAAGACCTTTACGCGCGACTCCGCCGAATTAAACGAGAAAACAAGCAGACGAACGATACAGCGCGCGTTTATACGCAAGAATTACTGTATATCAGCCAAAGCATACGGGAGGTGGCGACCCGGATTCGCTTGTATTCGGAGCAGACACGGACCCGGTACTTAGCCGCAGCAATCGAACACGCACCGGACACAGAGCGCGGCTGGGACAAGCAAGCTGTCGGCTAAAACGCCAAACATTTTGTCTGAAACAAACCGGCGCTTTAGCGTGCTTCGCGGCCAAGCGTGTGCGGTTGATGGTTCCCATCCATCAACTCCGTACGAGAAGCGCGAAAAAACAAGCCCTTGCCTCACGGTCGCCATACGACAAACGATCTAATTCGCGGAAGAAATAGCTCATCGGCACGTCGAACGCATTGCTGATACGCCGTTACCGGGCGCGCTTTATCGCAAATGGAGCTGCCGGGGTAGTATCCACTGATCGCCTCCTAGTGTAGTTCAACGCTTACGGCTGGATTCTCATCTGACAGGCTGCTTTTACGAAAGCCGGCATGGAGGGGGGGGGGGGGGCAGGGCACCGGTCAAACGCGGAAAAAACGGTCGCTTTTTCCGCACAAATCAAGGGATACTGACCTTTGGTTCAATTGGCCCTAGCAGGCGGAAAAGTGATTCTATGGAATTCGGCTATGCAGGGGTGACGACGGATGAGCGACGTGAAACGCTTCGAGCGCCTGAGTTGAAAGTGCCCACATGACTGAACAATCGGACCGAACGCCATCAACAAGAAAGATCAACTTCATTTGTCCGCATTGTGATACCTTCACGTCACATACGTGGTATGATGCGTATGCCGACAGGTTGAAGAAAGCTTTGATGCCGGACATCATCCGTAGCGAGGAAGATGTAGAACGCCGCCTTTCGTCAATACCGATGTCGAATAACTCACCTGAGGAAAATCAAAAAGAGCTACGAGAGTCTTTTCGCGAGTTTTTTCGGGAGCAGATAGGCGCTGATATATCTGTGACCGATCATGATCGGTCACAGAGCGTTTATGCTTCAGTTAGGCGATTGTTTTTCAGTGTTTGTTTCGTTTGCTCGGGCGTCGCAATCTGGCGCAGTGATAATCTCCTATATCCAGGTATTAGAACGGCTGAACCTTCTCACGCCGATATGCCTGCTGATATGGCGGCGGATTACGAAGAAGCGCGAAATATTCTTGACAAATCACCACGCGGCGCTGCGGCGCTGCTTCGCCTGGCAATTCAAAAATTGTGTATACACCTAGGCCTACCCGGAAAAAGTATCGATGCAGATATCGCCGCTTTGGTGAAGGCGGGCCTCGATCAACGCATTCAACAAGCGCTTGACGCCGTTAGGGTAATAGGCAACGAATCCGTGCATCCTGGCAGCCTAGATATGAAGGATGATCGGGACACGGCGAGTGAACTTTTCATGCTGGTAAACTTCATCGTCGAAGATCGCATCGGCAAAGAAAAGCGAGTGAACGCAATCTACCAAAAGTTGCCGGATGGCAAACGAAAAGCAATTAATGACCGAGATAGGAAACCCTGAATTCACTGAATGTGAGAGTGTCCGCCAGTCTTATTGGCCGTATGTTTGATTTCAGGGTCTACTTTTGGGTTATGAGGCGTATATAACCTCACACTCTTTCGACCAACATTCATTGTTCTGATATTTGCAGCCATTTGGACCCCCCGGCCAATTCTGTCGCCACCCTCATCAATCGTCCATGTACGGCAAATCAGACGCTACCCTTGACCAGGATTCGGGCGTGCGCTCGATCAATTGTTCCTATTCCCTGATTATTTTCCAGTTCAAATCGTTGTTTTCGTCGGCCACTTTTAGCCGCGTCTTTTTTGCGATCTCGCTGACACTTAAATCAAGCGCGCGGATAATTTCGCCGAATCTGCTTCGGAAATCACGGTGTTCGTTTTTGAGGGCATAGAGCGTGTTTCTTCCTGATCCTGTAGCTGTAGCTGTCGCAAGAAAGGCCCAATAGGGTTTGAGATTTCTTACATTCAATTCGTAACTCTCTCCTCGTTCGCGGAGGACTTTGTTTGCGCGGACCAATTGGTTGTATTGCTCTATCGAGCTCACAATCAAGTAATACTCTGGATACCGCTTATCATCCTCCTGGTACTTTTCATGATAATCAGCAATCTCATCCGACGTATAGTGGGATCGAGGCGTGCCCGACGACCGCACAGTGTCGTCGATGTCATGAACCGACGCATGTCCTTTAAAGGATTCGTCGCCGTCCGAGTTCCACCGAACGTTATTGCTCGTGTCTCGGATTTGCGCGAGTAGATTTCGCAGGAAAGTCGTATGCTGCCTGACTAAGCCCGACGAAAGCTGGCGGTTGGATTCTTTGTAAATGTTCTGTGTGGTAAAAATACTGGCGAGCTGGACGAACACGAAGCCGATCAAGATCGTCAAAAGCCAACCGAATAGCTCGGTGAAAAAGCCGTCCGATAAGCCTTCTTTCCGTTCACTATCAATCTGGTTTCCGTTGGCGAGTTCGTGGAAGGTGTCAAAGCCGCCGATCAAAGATAGAGCAATGATCATCCCGATCATCGCGACTGTCGCAAAAAGCACTGTCACTGCGCGCATTACGTCCCCCGCTACCTCGCGTGCATCGTTTTAGATTGGGTACGCGGCGCGACAGTTCTTTTGCCAGTTGATAGCTGGCGGGGCCAAACTATCGGCGTTTCTACCCAAGCGGATGAAATCAGTTTCGAATATTTGCAGATTAAAGGAACCTTCCAATTATTAGCCTACCATAAAGGACGTTATGATGCGCTAAATCCGATTGACCTACCCCCGCGATTCAGCCACCCTATCACTTCTATATCACTGGGTTAAAAGTTAATCGAATCAGGGACATATTAGCCCCAGAAGGATTAAAGTCATTCAGAAGTATTTACCCCCAAACCAGTTACGTTGCAGGTCTGCGAATAATCCAAAGCATCATTGTAGAATATACGAATACTGCCCGCAGAGTGGAAGGCCGAAAGCGCCACACTCAATTGCGCGTCATAATTGGCATTGGTCGACTCGCTGCGATTAAATCTAAATTGATTTGTGCAAGTAGATTGGGTGATTAACTTGGCGCCGTTCAATTTCACAACATAGTAGCCATAGAGCACGGATACTTCTTTTACTGTACGGGGTTCGCTTGTCATAACCGTTCCAGCAAAAGCGGGCGTTACACCCAACGTAAACAGCAATGAAGAACACAGAATCCCTATGGTTTGTTTTTTAAAAACATTTACAATCATAGCCGTATCTTTCCTCAAAGGATTAGTGACACATGATATCGAAGAGCGATATTCTCTTATCAACCGCACCGAAACACCCCTCTAAACAGAGGAAAATCACGGGCAAATAAAGGTTACACCCACACGGCTTCTTTAGATTTTGGGGCTGTCCCAGAAGATTTACTTTCGTGTGTATGGTTTGAGCCATGTTCGTAGAGTTTTCAAGAGCTGATCCGCGGCTCCATAATTGAAGCGCCACTCGCATTCCTTGAGATACAGATGAAAGTTTTGTCGC
>JBCCAY010000015.1:0-83877 GCA_039814575.1 Pseudomonadota bacterium | reverse complement strand
TGCGCCGACGCCCGCTGCAGATTGCGTTCGATATGCGTGCGCAAGGAAGACGTCGGCGTCGCTGGATCGGTCATACAAATACTCAAATAGGCGCGCGCGCAAAAATAAAAAGCGGCGGCGCTCAATGAAAAAAACGAGCGCGCGCCATAACGACGGTCGCTAATTACGGCGCGTCGATATCGCGCGCCGGCGCAAAAGGAAAAAAGACGCTGTCCGACGTGACGCCGAACATATCAACGCCGTCCATGTGGCGCCGTTCCCCTTCCGCGACAAGATCGAAAAAAACCGGCCGCGCCACTAAGGCGTCTAGACCGTCGCGCACGCGCACATAAGGGGCTGCTTGTTCCTCGGCTTCGCCGGCCGCGTCCGCCTCAGCGATTGGGCGCGCGCGATACTCAATAGGATGATCCGCCCCGGCAACAACGACGTCGCCAACATTGGTCGTGAAGACCAAGCGGCAACCATCGCCGGCACCTTCCACGCGCATCAGAACCGCAAGAAACGGCGCGTCTTCGACCTGCACGCCCAATTTTTCCACCGGCGTTACGAGGAAATAGCGATCCCCTTCACGTCTAAGCACTGTGGAGAAAAGCCGCACAAGCCGCGCGCGACCGATCGGCGTGCCCTCATGGATCCAAACGCCGTCAGCGCGGATCAGCATATCCAATTCGCCGCAATAGGGCGGGTCCCACTTGGCGAGGGCTTTGGGGACGCCGCGGTCGAACTCAGCGCCCTCAAGGGCGGCGGCGTATCGCATTAAATCTGACATTACGGGCGAGCATACCGAACTTCGCGCCCGCACTAAAGCGGACGAATCATCCCCCGCAGGAGAGGCAGCGCGCGTACATCGCGTGCGGATCGTTGAAGGCGCCGTAAAAGTCGATTGTCTTCTCGATGCGGCGCACCGCTTTGCGCAACGCCGAGCCGTGCGCCAGAGCATCACGTTGGCTAACGCCGGCCATGCGCATCACACGCGCCGCGCCGCCGCCGAAGAGCATTTCAAACGGCGTCGTCGTATCGAGCACTTCAACGCGGTCATACTCCTCAAGCCCTGCGCGCGCCGCCGCCGCCGCGACCGCCTCATCAAGACCGCCGAGCTTGTCCACAAGCCTGAGGCCCATCGCCCGTTCGCCAATCCAAACCCGTCCCTGGGCGATGGAGTCCACATAGGTCGAATCAAGGTCGCGGCCGTCGGCGACGATGCTCAGAAACTCGCGATAGCCATGTTCAACGCTTTGCTGGATGACGTCCGCGAAGGGTTCGTTCAATGGCCCGGCGCCCGTGCCGTAAAGGGAGGAAAACGCCGTCGTGCCGACCCCGTCCACATGGATGCCGATGGAATCAAACGCGTTTTCGAAAGTCGGGAAGAAAGCGAAAATGCCGATCGAGCCCGTAATGGTCGTCGGCGCGGCCCAAATCTCGTCGGCGGGCGCCGAGATCCAATAGCCGCCCGAAGCCGCCAAGGAGCCCATTGAGACGACGACTGGTTTGCCGGCTTCTTTCAGAGCGATGACTTGATCGCGAATGACTTCCGACGCGAAGGCCGAGCCGCCAGGGCTGTCGACGCGAAGAACCACCGCCTTCACGTCATCGTCTTCACGCGCCTTTTCCAAATAACCAGCGATCGTGTCGCCCGCCGCGGCGACGCCGGCCGGCGCTTCGCCGTCGATAATCGTGCCGGCGGCTGTGACGACGGCGACATTCGGCGCCTCGCCGTCTTCGCGCGGCCCAAGGGCGGTGAGATAACGGCCGACCTCAACATTCTTGAACGTCTCGCCTTCTTTATCCTCGCCATAGAGGTCTTTCAGCGCCGCGAGCTGCTCGGGCCGGGACTTCAATTCGTCAACCAGTCCGAAATCGAGGGCGGCTTGCGCCATATCGCCATTCGCCGCGGCGAGCAGCGAATTGTAGGAATTGGCGAACTGATCGACAGCGCCATCATCTAGGCCGCGAGCCTCTTCAATTACATTCGCGTACCGCGACCAGAGAACATCGAGATAATCGGCGTTCGCGGCCCGCGCCTCATCCGACATGTCGTCGCGCAAGAACGGCTCGACAGCGGCCTTAAACGTGCCCACACGAAACACATGCGGCGTCACCCGAATTTTATCTAGGAAGCTCTTGAAATACGTAACATATCTACCGTAGCCGAAGAAAACCAGGCTGCCGCGATCATGGAGATAGACGGTGTCTGCGCTGGCCGCCATAAGGTATTGATCTTGGCCGTAAACATCACCCACCGCTTGGATCGTTTTGCCAGATTGCTTGAACTTCTCCAGTTCGGCCGCAACGTAGTGAACCTTGCTGGCGCTAGACGGTGAAACGCTAAGTTCCGACAGATCAAGAACGATGCCTTTGATGCGATCGTCGCCGGCTGCCTCGCGGATCGCCCGCACCAGATCATGCACAGAGATATCGCCAGGCTCATCAACGCCATAGGCTTCTTGGAACGCTTGCTCGAAAGGATCGACGGGCTCAGCTTGTTCAACCAACACGCCATTGGGATTAATATAGAGCGCCGCCCCGTCCGGCACCGTAGCGCTCGGGCCGCCATCGCCGATAAAGCCATTGGAAAGGGCAATAATAGCGCTCACCACCATAATCATGACAACAAGGCCGATGAGCCCCTGCACGACTAATAAAAAGCCAATCAGCAGCTTGCCGATGCCTTTGATGAAACTCCAAACCGAGAAATTTTGATCGTCTGCCGCCACGCTCGCCCACGCCTTTATTGTACTTGCGCACGACCTTTGACAGCCGTCGCTTTTGAACCCGATAACATCCTACGCCGACCGTCGGCTGAGACGCTGTTCCAATTATGCGCGCCCTTATAAAAAAGCGCGTTTCTCCGGGATCCCCTTGCGATCCCCCCACCCTTTCGGCCGATCGCACGCCGCAGTTCGCGATCCGGGATAGACGCGGCTTTGGCGCTTTTTGCTGCGCCGCCGCCTCGTCAGCCTACCGATGCGTCGCTTAACGCGGGCATAATTCGCTCACCTCGGCGCTGGCTTTCATCGACCGTCTTAACGGTAATGATAATGGGGCCCATCTCGCAAGAGGCAATGGACTGTGCGGCCACCGGACCGATTTTTGGGGCAAAAAGCGGCGCGAACGGTCCAGACCCATGATATGATCTAAGATATGAAGGGCGCTCACGAAGTCTTAGCGGCCCGTCCGCCATAAATACGCCCAAACCCTCAGACACCTATACCTCAGTCAATACGGCGGCGTTTGGCGCGCCAATAATGCTCTTCAAGGACTTATTCCACCGATGCATGACGACGATCTCTTAGCCGAATTCGACGCCCTCGCCGCCAAACTCGCCAATGCGCGCGCTGCATTGAAAGCCGTCGTCTTCGGCCAAGATGCGGTGATCGATCTGGCGCTCGGCTCGCTTTTAGCCGGCGGTCACGGACTGATCGTCGGTGCGCCGGGCCTCGCCAAGACCTTGCTTGTGGAATCAATTGGAACGGTTTTGGGGCTCAGCGCCAAACGCGTGCAGTTCACGCCGGATCTCATGCCGGGCGACGTCATCGGCTCGGAAGTCCTCGAAGAAAGCGCCGACGGCAAGCGTGCCTTCCGGTTCGTCAAGGGCCCCGTCTTCTGCCAGCTCTTAATGGCAGACGAAATCAACCGCGCGAGCCCGCGCACGCAATCGGCGTTGCTCCAAGCCATGCAAGAGCGTCACGTCACCGTCGCCGGCGAGCGCCACGACCTACCGGCGCCCTTCCACGTGCTGGCGACGCAAAACCCGATCGAGCAAGAAGGCACGTATCCACTGCCTGAAGCGCAGCTCGATCGGTTTTTAGTTCAAATCAATATCGATTACCCGCCGGCGGACGCTGAAAAGAAAATGCTGGCGGCGACAACGGGCGCCGAGACAGCGAGCCTCACCCCCGCCATGACGAGCGAAGAATTACAACGTGCGCAGACGCTGGTGCGCGCCATGCCGATCGCCGAGCGCTTAGTGGACGGAACGCTTAGCCTTATCAGAGCGATGCGGCCGACCGACGACGCGTCTGCCAAAATGCGCGCCTGGGTGCGCTGGGGCCCTGGCCCGCGGGCCAGCCAAGCGCTTGTCCTAGCGGCCCGCGCCGCAGCGCTTCTCGACGGGCGACGCGCGCCCTCGTCAGAGGACATGCGACGTCTGGCGAAGCCGGTCTTACGCCATCGCACGGCGCTCACCTACGCCGCTTTGCAAGACGGCGTCACCATTGACGGATTAATTGACGATCTGTGCTCTGAACACCTGGCTTAGTAAGCGGTTCGACAAAGAAAACCATTCGCTGAATGACTGACAAACGCCAAACGACGCCATCGACCGACGCCGCCGTCAAAAGCGGCGCGGAGGCGGCCGCTGAAGGGTTTCCGGCGCTTCTCTTAGAGGCCGAAACGGTGGCGCACACGGTTGCCGCCGGGGCGCATGGCCGGCGCAAAGCAGGGCCCGGCGAGAGCTTTTGGCAGCACCGCCCATACGCTTTCGGCGATCCGGTGAGCGCGATTGACTGGCGCCAATCAGCGCGCGCCTCGGACCGGCTTTACGTGCGCCAAAATGAATGGGCGGCGTCCGCGAGCGCCTGGTTCTGGCGCGACCCATCTCAGTCCCTCGATTTCCGCTCGGACAAAGCGCTGCCCACCAAGCGACGCCGCGCGGACGTCTTAACGCTGGCGCTCGCCATCCTTCTTGCCAAAGCCGGCGAACGCATCGGCCTCATTGGCGGGCGGAGCGACCCCTATCACGGACGCCTCGCGCCAGAGCTTTTGCTACAAGCCCTGCATACGGATGATTACGACAACGCTGCACGGCTGCAGCCGCGGCGCATTCGCGAGGGAGCGGCGGTGATTGTCGTCAGTGATTTCTACGACGACCCGGACGCCCTTGAAGCGGCGGCAGCGAGCTATGCGGCGCAAGGGGCGAAAGGGGTTCTTTTGCAAATTATCGATCCGGCTGAAGCGGTCTTCCCCTATGCCGGGCGAACCGAGTTTGAAGACTTAGAATCGCCGGCGCGTCTTCTCTTCGGCGACGCCGGCGCCGTGCGGGATCGATACCTAGAAGCCTTCGCGGCGCTTGAAACAAACCTCAAGACAACCGCCCGCCGGCTCGGCTGGGCGTTCATCCGCCATCGCACCGATGCGACCGCCAGCGACGGACTATTCGCCTTAACATCAGTCTTGAATGACCAAACCTTTCAAGCGGCACCAGGGACCGCGACGCCCGCCGCCCAAAAGAGAGGCGCTTGAGCCCCCATGGTTGGATTAGGCGCGCTTTCGTTTTCCGCTCCGCTCATTTTGAGCACGCTGGCGCTAATGCCGGCGGTCTATTTCCTATTGCGGATCACGCCGCCAGCGCCGTCGCGCAAGCGCTTTCCAGCCTTCTCGATACTCCGTTCCTTGAGCGATGACGACACCACCGCTCGGCGCACGCCCCCCTGGCTGCTCTTGTTGCGGCTTGTAATCTTAGGCCTCCTTATCACCGGTCTCGCGGGCCCCATCCTCAATGCGCCGACCCAATCCGCCAGCAATCGGCCGATCCTTCTCGTCATTGACGACAGCTGGGCGGCGGCGGCCGGCTGGCGCGCCCGTCAAAACGCCTTTAGCGCACTCTTAGAAGAAGCCAGGCAAAGCGGGCGCACATTACGTCTCCTCTCCACGGCGCCACGCCCGGACAGTCAGGCATTGTCGCCGGTGACGCCGACAACGGCGGTCGAAGCGACAGCAGCCCTTACCGCGCTCGTTCCAAGCGCTCTGACCCCGGACTATAACGCGGCGATGGATCGCCTCGCCGATATTCCGGATGACCAAGGCCCCTTCGACATTTATTGGCTGTCGGACGGTCTCCAGCATGAAAACGCAGAAGACTTCGCCGGCGCCCTCAAGCAACGCGGAACGCTGACGGCGCTTATCGACGCCGCGACGCCCATTCTGTTTCTGCCGCGCTCACAAGAACCGAACGCCTATGCTGTCACCCGCGTCAGCGGCGAGGGGGAGGCCTGGACAGGACGCCTCGTCGCTTACGCGCGGGACGGACGAACCGCTGCTCAAGAACCCGTTACCCTCGCCCCAGGCGAGACGAGCGCTTCGGTGACCCTGTCGATCCCAGTCGCCTTGCGCAATGAGATCGCGCGCGTCGCCCTTGACGGCGTGCGCTCAGCCGGCGCCGTGCGTCTCGCGGATGGACGTGAACGCCGGGCCCATGTGGGGCTGACGGCACGCAGCGCAGACGCCGCCGGCGACAGCGCCGGCGGGCTGTTATCCGGCGGGTTCTTCGTGCGCAAAGCGTTGCAGCCAAGCGCAGACTTCTTGTCAGGAGACATAGCGTCACTCGCGCGCTCCGACGCCGGCGTCATTATACTCGACGATATCGGCCGCCTGCGCGCCGACGACGCAGACGCGCTCGAAACCTGGATGAACGAAGGCGGCGTTTTAATCCGCTTTGCTGGTTCCGTTCTCGCTGAAGCGGTCATTGATGGGCCGCTACGTCTATCACCCGTGTCGCTAAGGGGCGGCGGACGCGCCTTTGGCGGCGCCCTCTCCTGGGAAACGCCGCAACCGCTCGGCGGCTTCGCAGAAGGCAGTCCGTTTGCTGACTTAATGCCGGCGAGCGATGTTTTTGTGCGAAGACAAGTGCTCGCAACGCCCGGCGGCGAGACCAGCGCCAAAACATGGGCGAGCCTCACGGACGGCACGCCGCTCGTTACGGGGGAACGCCGCGGCGCTGGTGCGCTCGTTCTTTTCCATGTCACGGCGACGCCAGCTTGGTCTGACTTGCCGCTGTCGCAAACATTCGTCGACATGTTGATGCGACTGGCCGCCCTCTCCGCGGTCGCCGGGGAAACCGCACAAACAGATGACGGCGATACGAACGGCGCCCCGGTTTACGCCGCGATCGGATTGCTTGACGGCTTCGGCGCGCTGCGACCGTCGTCGGCGGCGTTCCGCGGCGTCTCGTTGGCCGAGATCGACGCCGGGGCAGATGCCACATCCCCACCTGGCTTTTATGGCGCGCCAAGCGCGCCCCTCGCCGTCAACGTGGTTGATAACGCAGACGCCGTCCAACCCTTCGCGGTTGAAGGCATCGCGCGCGCGCCTTACGCTGACGTCCCGCCGCGCCGTCTTGGCGGATACTTTTTCATCGCGGCGCTCTTATTGTTCGCAGGCGACGCGCTCTTTTCCTTTAGGGCGGCCGGCGGACGCTTAAACCCAATGCCAGTCGCCGGCCTTGCACTTTTCATCAGCATAGCAACACCTATCAGCCAAGCGGACGCGCAGCCTTTAGACGCAACGCTCAGCGAGAAACAAATCGAAGCCGGCTTGATGACGCGCTTCGCCCATGTGACGACCGGCGATGCAGAGATCGATCGCATCACCGCTGCAGGCCTCGCCGCCCTTTCCAATGAACTCGCCCGGCGCACGGCTGTGGAGCCCGCGCCGCCCCACGCCGTTAATCTTGAAACGGACGACCTAACGGTCTATCCTCTGCTTTATTGGCCGATACCAGCCGAAACACAAACGCCGTCGGATGCGGCGCTCGCCAATATCGAACTCTTTATGCGGTTCGGCGGCCTCGTCATTTTCGACACCCGCGACGAGGAACGCGCCATCGGCGACCTTGTAACGCCGGAGCGCGCGGCCTTGCGCGCCATCTTACAGAACATCGACACGCCGCCTTTGCATCCGCTTCCGGATGATCACGTGCTAAAACGCTCTTTTTATCTCTTGCCGGATTTACCAGGCCGCGAAACCGCCGGGCCGATTTGGGTGCAAGCGGCAGGTGAGGCGAATGATGCGGTGACGCCACTGATTATCGGCGGGCGCGATTGGGCCGGCGCCTGGGCGCGCGACGCGATCGGCCGCGACCTCTTGCCGATGCCCCGCGGCGGCCCCCGCGCGCGCGAGTTCAGCTATCGCGCCGGCATCAACATGGCGATGGTGGCGCTCACCGGGAATTATAAGTCCGATCAGGTGCACACGCCCGTCTTATTGGAGCGCCTCGGCCGGTGACGTCGTCTCTCATCTTATCGCCGATGGCGCACCTACCCGTGCTCATCGCTCTTGCGATCGCCGCGCTATTAGCGATCGCCATCGGCGCGCGTCGACGGCCGGCCGGCGCCGCCTTGCGGGCGCTCGCGGCAATCGCGCTCTTCGGGCTTATTCTCGATCCCGCATTGCAAGTAAAAGAAGAAACGCCCCTCGCGGACGTCGCCGTCGTTTTAACGGACCGCTCTTTAAGTCAGTCCCTCGATGGGCGCGACGCTGTCGCCGAGCGCCTCAACGAAACGCTGACAAATGCGCTTCGAAACTTCGACAATGTGGACGTTATCGAAGCGGACATCGCCGGCGAGGAAGAAACCGCGATCGGCGCGGCGCTCGCGGCGGCCGTCGGCGGCGTTGGGCGCGGGCGGCTCGCCGGCGTCTTCGTCATCTCCGACGGGCAGTCAAGCGATCGTCCGGACCCGGCGCTGTTGCCGGAGGAAGCCGCGTTCCATCTTTTGCTCACCGGGCGCACGAATGAAGTCGATCGGCGCATCACGCTGTTGAACGCCCCGCGCTATGGCATCGTCAATGACAGCGTCGAGATCAGTTTCCGCATTGACGATGTCGGACCAGAGGGCGTCAGGGCCGAGAAAGCGCCGGACCCGGAAATCATCCTGCGTCTGAACGGAACGGAGATCGCCCGACAAACCGCGCCGACCGAGCGCGAGATTAGCTTTTCCGCGCCCTTGGAGCGGCCCGGCAAATCCGTCATCGAACTTGTCGTCGCGCCGCGACCGGGCGAGTTGTCGGAAGCCAACAACACCGCCGTTCTGCCCATCGAAGCCATCCGCGACCGCTTGCGCGTTATGCTCATTTCCGGCGAGCCCCACAATGGCGAGCGGGTTTGGCGCAACCTCTTAAAGTCCGACCCGGCGATTGATCTTGTTCACTTTACGATTTTACGGCCGGCGGAGAAACAAGCGGCCGACGGCTTCATCGATCAACGCGAACTGGCACTGATCGAGTTCCCGCAAGACGAGCTCTTTATTAAAAAGATCGACGAATTCGATCTAATTGTTTTTGATCGGTACACCTATCGCGGCGTCCTTAACGCCTATCACTTTGAGAACATCGCGCGCTATGTAGAAGACGGGGGCGCTGTTCTCGTGGCGTCCGGCCCTGAGTTCGCCGGCGAGAACAGCCTCGCGGCACGGTACAATTTTTCCTATCTCTTACCGGCGATCCCCACTGGGCCGACGCGCGACGGCGCTTTTCGTCCGCAAATCAACACGGTCGGCGAGCGCCACCCGGTGACGGCGGACCTTTCGGACGCTGATTATTGGGGGCGATGGCTGCGCGCTATGCCGGCGGCGCGCCGCGGCGGGCGCACTTTGATGGAAGATGAGAAAGGCGCGCCGCTCTTAGTGCTCGACCGGGTCAAAAAAGGACGGGTCGGCGTCTTATTATCGGACCAAGTGTGGCTGTGGGCGCGCGGCTTTGACGGCGGCGGCCCCCATGGCGAGCTGTTACGGCGCATCGCCCATTGGCTAATGCGCGAGCCGGAACTCGAAGAAGAACAATTGCAAATCTATGAAGCGGGCGGCGGTCTCATTGTGGAACGGCGCACGCTGGAAAATGAAACAGCGCCGGTCGAAATAACCGCCCCGGACGGAGCAATAACGACGCTGCCGCTCCGGCAAATCGAAGACGGTCTCTTCCAAACCCAAATTGAAACGCCGCAAAAAGGTCTTTACCGCGCCCGAGACGGCGAATTGTTCGCAATCGGCGCTTTTGGGCTCGCCGCGCCCCCAGAATTCGCTGATGTCGTCATGGATAGCGGGCCTCTGGCACCGCTCGCGGAAAAAACCGGCGGCGGCGTTTTTTCGCCGCGGGGGCGCGCCGTTAACGCTGAGGGCGTCCGCGCGCCCGGTTTGCGCCGCATCAATGCGGGCGCCAGCGACAAAGCGGGCGCGGCGTGGGCCGGCCTGCCGCGGCGCCGCGCAAGCGTTGTCGAAGCCGTCAAAGTCGCCCCACTTGCGCCGCCTTTGGCTTATTTGGCCGCGATCGCGCTGGCGATACTCGGCGCCTGGTTTCTAGAAGGACGGACCAGGAACAATCGCACCACATCCTCCGAGCCGCGTCAGCCGTCGGGCAAAACATCGTAAACCGGGCGCGAACAACCTCGCGCCTTCGCTTAACGGCCCGTCAAACCGCGAACCTTACTTTTTTGTCAGATGGACGGATTTCGCGGAAACTTTCCGCAAAATTTTACAGTTGAGTGTAGTCGCGTGAGTATGAGTGTGAGTCGATACGCCCCTGAAACGGGGACGCCTAAAGGAAAGCCGAAGCGCAGCCCGCTTGCCGGATGGTTCGGTCGCAAGCCGAACGAAGGCGGCGAAGCCTTGCCGGCGATGGACGTGTCCGGCGGTCTCGACCGGGCCTTGCGGCTCGTGCAGACCTCCCACGACATGGAGGCGCGCAATACGACGCGTGAGCCCATTCGCAACGCTCTGTGCGCCATCGAAAATGCGCTCTCCGTTATCGACCGGGTGCGCGACGCTATTGAAGAGGGGTTTGAAATTGCCCTCAGCGCCCAGGAAAGCGAAGACACCGCGGCGCGTGCCATGCTGGCTGAAAATTACGACGAACTACGCACATCGATCGCGCGCCTTGCGGAAACCCAGATTGACGCCGGCGGCAATGGCGCCGGGGCGACCGCTTTGACAACGCGCGACGGGTTCAACCTAGCGCTCATCGGCGACAGCCGCCGGCAAATCGACGTGCAATTGGGCGGCCAAGCGCACTATTCGGTGTCACCAACGCGCCTCGACGCCTCCGCGGACGGACTTAATCTGAACCCGCCGCGTGAAGCGTTCTCTACGGACGAAGAAGTTCAGGATATTCTGTCGGAACTTGACCGGGCCTTACAGAAGGCAGACCGGGCCGCAGCGAGCTATTGCCGCGACGCGCAGTTTCTTATTGCCCGCTTGGAGCTCGCTGAACTGCCTTAATCGCCGCCTTAATCAATGCCGAGAACTTTGTGCGTCTGCAGACTAAGGCGCCATTGCGGGTGTGCGCGACAATAGGCGACGGCCGCCTCGGTGTTCTCCGCCCGCTGCGGACTATCCATGGGCTGCAAGAAAAAGTTCGCAAAATCGAGGGCGGCGAACGCTTCCGGCGGCGCGTCCGCTTGCGGATAGACAAGCTTTAGTTCATGCCCTGTTTTCTGAACGAGCGGCGCGCCGGCTTTCGGGCTGACGCAAATCCAGTCTATGCCTGGCGGCGCCGTTTGCGTGCCGTTTGTCTCCACGGCGACCTCAAAGCCTTCGCCGTGCAAGGCTTCAATCAAAGGCGCATCAAGCTGCAAGAGCGGCTCACCGCCTGTGCAGACGACATAGGCGCGCCCACCCCCGTCGGTCGGCCAGAAGGTTTTAACGTGCGCCGCTAGCGCCGCCGCTTTTTCAAACTTACCGCCGCCGGGCCCATCGGTGCCGACGAAATCCGTATCGCAAAATTGACAGACGGCGGAGGATCGGTCGCGTTCGAGCCCCGTCCAAAGATTACATCCAGCGAAGCGCAGGAAAACCGCAGGGCGGCCAGTATGCGCGCCCTCGCCTTGCAGGGTGTAATAGCATTCTTTAACAGCGTAGACGCTCATGCGCCGCCACCTTGCCCATTGCCTTGTGAACGCTCTTCGACATAGGCGCGCCAGCCTTTCGCCCGCAGGGTGCACGCAGGGCACTCACCGCACCCATAGCCCCATCCATGGCGCGTTCCGCGCTCACCGAGATAGCACGTATGGGAATGTTCTAAAATGACGTCGACGAGCGTGGTCCCGCCGATCGCCTCGGCCAATTCCCAACTCTTTGACTTCGGAATGCGCAAAACCGGCGTCTCAAGTGCGAAATCCGCATCAAGACCGGCGCATAGCGCCGCCATTTGCCGGTCCAGCGCTTCAGCGCGGCAGTCTGGATACCCCGCCTCGTCTTCCTCGCACATGCCCGCGACAAGCACGCCAGCGTCGATGCGATAGGCGAGCGCCGCGGCGAAGCCTAAGAAAATGAGGTTCCGTCCGGGCACGAACGTCGTCGGCAATCCGGTGTCAGCGGTCTCAATAGCCGTTTCCCGCGTCAAAGACGTCTCACTAAGGGCGCCGAGGCCTCTGACGTCGACGAGGACGTCGTCTTTCAACCGCGCCGACCAGGCGGGGTTCAAAGCCTCGATTTCCGCCCGCACGCGCAGGCGCGTTTCAAGCTCGACATTGTGCCGCTGGCCATAGTCGAACCCCACCGTGGAGACGGCGTCATAGCGCTCTAACGCCCAAGCGAGGGCGATCGACGAATCTTGCCCGCCAGAAAAGAGCGTCAAAGCATGGCGATGATTGAGGCGTTTCATGGCGCCGCTATACTCGCTGACCGCCGGGAAACGCAAATGGCGTCACACATGGGCTCAACACGGCGCTCGAATAGCCCACGACCGATGGGTTCTCGCCCGCCAATTTGCCGGCGAAAGCTGGCGCACCTCTCCGCGATCGCGTAATACCGCCCGAACCAAACAAAGGCTGACACTCATGCAACCGCTCATCTTCGCCATTAACGGCAAGCATCCAAACATCCATCCCAGCGCCTTTATCGCGCCCGGCGTCGTCATTTGCGGGGACGTCGACATCGCTGAAAACGCCTCAGTTTGGTATGGCTGCGTGTTGCGCGGCGACAATTCGAAGATTTCCATCGGCGCCGGCTCTAATATCCAAGACGGCACGGTCATTCATTCCGATGCGGAAGACACCGGCGGCACGCCCGCCCTCATCGGCAAGAACGCGCTGATCGGCCATAAATGCATGCTGCACGGCTGCACGGTCGAAGACGAAGGCTTTGTCGGCATGGCCTCGACCATGCTCGACCGATCAACCGTGCAGTCAGGCGCCATGCTCGCGGCTGGCGCGTTCTTAGCGCCGGGCAAAACCGTGCCGACGGGCGAATTATGGGCTGGATCGCCCGCGAGAAAGTTCCGCGACTTACGCGAAGGCGAAGACAAATTCGCAGCGATTGGCTCCGCCCATTACATGCACCAGGCCGAGATCCACACCAAAGCGCTGAAAGCTAACGGGTGATCGTTAGCGCTCTTTGTACGACGCTGCATTGACTCTGACTCATGCATGCGTGGGTAAGCCCCTGCAAAACGAGGCCTGCCTTCGCGCAGCATCGTTGGACGTCAATGCAGCTTGGTATTAGGCCGCCGTCAGAGCGTTCCCGCACAATAAAAAACGGGCCCTGCTTACGCCTATCGCAAAGCAAGACCCGTTGATGATAAACGCCAAAAAGGACCGCTAAACGCGAACCTCAAATTCAGCTTCGGTTTGCGCTTTCACCTCATCGAGGCTGACGCCGTCGGCGAGTTCAATGAGCGCCATGCCTTTACCGCGCGTGACTTCGAAAACGCCGAGATTAGTGATGACGAGGTCGACAACTTGCTGGCCAGTTAAGGGCAATGAACATTCGTGCAACAGCTTCGGCGCACCCTTTTTCGAGGCGTGGTCCATGACGACGACGACGCGCTTAACGCCGGCGACGAGATCCATCGCGCCGCCCATGCCCTTCACCATTTTGCCGGGGATCATCCAATTAGCGAGATCGCCCTTGCCGGAAACTTCCATCGCGCCCAAAATAGACAAATCAATATGGCCGCCGCGGATCATGCCGAAACTATCGGCTGACGAGAAATAAGACGTCCGGTCAAGTTCAGTGATCGTCTGCTTGCCGGCGTTAATCAGGTCCGCATCGATTTCATCCTCATACGGAAACGGTCCCATGCCGAGCATGCCGTTTTCCGATTGCAAGGTGACGTCGACGCCTTCGGGAATATAGTTCGCCACAAGCGTCGGAATGCCGATCCCGAGATTGACGTAAAAACCGTCTTTCAGCTCTTTTGCGGCGCGCGCCGCCATTTGATTGCGATCCCAAGCCATTACGCGGTCTCCTTTTCGCGGACGGTGCGTTGTTCAATGCGCTTCTCGCGCGGCGCTTCGATGATGCGCTGAACGAAAATGCCGGGCGTATGGATATGATCCGGGTTCAGCTCGCCCATGGGAACTAAACGTTCCACTTCCGCGAGGGTGGTTTTGCCGGCGCTCGCGATCATCGGGTTAAAGTTACGCGCCGTGCGGCGATAAATGAGATTGCCTTGGGCGTCGCCAAGCTCGGCGGCGACAATCGAAAGATCCGCGACAAGACCGGTTTCAAGAATATAGGTCTCACCATCAAAGTCTTTGTGTTCTTTCCCGTCGGCGATGACCGTGCCCACCCCAGTTTTGGTGTAGAACCCAGGAATGCCCGCGCCGCCGGCGCGAATGCGTTCCGCGAGCGTGCCTTGGGGGTTGAACTCCAGCTCTAACTCCCCGGCGAGGTATTGCCGCTCGAATTCTTTGTTCTCTCCAACATAAGAAGAAACCATTTTGGAGATCTGGCGCGTCTCCAAAAGCAGCCCAAGCCCAAAGCCGTCAACGCCGCAATTATTGGAAATAACGGTGATGTCTTTCACGCCGGCATCGCGGATCGCGAGGATGTAATTCTCTGGAATGCCGCACAGCCCGAAGCCGCCGGACATAATCGTCATGCCGTCAAACAACAGCCCGTCTAGGGCGTCCGCTGCGGCGTTGTAGGTCTTCTTCATGGAGATGTCCCAACCAAACCTTGCTTGTTTCGCGAGGGAGGTAGCGAAATCCCGCTCAGGCGTCCAGCCAAATCGAGCCGCTGTTTCGATATAGGTTTATCGTGAAACTGATATAGGTGGACCGAAAAGACCGGCCGCTGCCCTTTATCTCATTCGACAAGCGTCACGGGATAAGACGGCGCGCTCGGCCCACTCTTCAAACGCAGCCCCTTCAAAAGAAGCTTCACCGCCTCCCAATGGATGCCGGCGATGACCTTCAACGTCATCAAGGGATAGCGGAAAAACGCCCGGAGAAGCACGGCGTCAGTAAACGGCGCCCTGTCGCCGTCGAAGGCGGCGTTTAAGATCGGACCGTCTGCGTCTTCTTCATGAATAGCGATGCGCAGCGTCTCGCCCGGCGGCGTAACACGAAATTGATACTGCATCGCCATGTCCATGAATGGCGAAACGTGGAGTTTTTTAGCCGCCGTCTGCCGCAAGACGCCGTCCGTTTCGGGACGCGCCGCTATCGGGATCAAATAAGTATGGCGTTCGCCGAAGGTGCTGCGGACTTCATAGAGCATCGCCGACGGCGCGCCCTCGCTATTATGACAGTAATAGACCGCAATCGGATTAAAGGCGTAGCCGAGCATACGAGGATACGCCAGAAGCTTTATCGGACCGGCGCCGTCAACGTCATGCTCGGACAGCACGCCGCGCACATAGGCGGCGATGTCGTCCGACGCGCCGACGCCGAAATCGCGGTCGTAAAACGAAAAGAGATTGAAGCGGTTTCTAGAAAACCACCGCAAGCGCCGGTCGAGACCTTCAAGATCATCCAAATCGATCAGAAATGAAAAGACCGAATAAGTGAGTTTATGGCGCTTCGGCTTCAGGCGTGCATGAACAACTTTACCGAAGTAAATAGCTGAGCAATCTTCGATTGTGGGCTCAACACCGCCGGACGCCATACCGCAACACTCCACTTAAACCGCGAGGGGTTCACTCCCTGCATCCGACTGCGATCCGCCCGATTGAACTCCAGTCGTTCGCGCCCCGACCGATTGCATCGAATCCGCTTGTGGAAGACGGATACGTCCGGACTCATTGGGCACGCGCCAAGGACGGCGCACGCCGCCGAGCGCTTCGGCGACAGCGAGCCCGGCTTGCAGGCCGTCCTCATGGAACCCTTGCCCAAAATGCGCGCCGCAGAACCATAACCCGCCCGCGCCTTGCAGCGACCAAAGAGCGCTCTGAGCCGCGTCAGAAGCGAGGTCGAACATCGGATGGGCGTAGTCGAATTCAGCGGCGATCAATTGCGGATCAATGTCCTGGTGCGGGTTCAAAGTAACGAAGATATCCGTTTTACAAGTGAAATTCTGTAGGCGGTTCATCCAGTAACTTACCGCCACTGTGTCCTCGCCGCCCATATAGTTCCAGCTCGACCAAGCGCGCCGACGGGTCGGCATCGCTGCGGCGTCGGTGTGCACCACCGCTTTATTAGACTGATATTGAAACGCTCCGAGAACATCACGCTCCTGCGCCGTCGGTTCATAAATAAGCCGCAGCGCATCGTCTGCATGGGTGGCGAGCACAACGGCGTCAAACGCCTCGTGTGAACCGTCTTCATAGCGAATAATTGGCCCGCTTCTGCGACGCTCAATGGTCTGTACGCGCGCATTTAAGCGCACCGCGCCCGGCGGCAAAGCGCGGGCGATGGCCTTGACATATTGATGCGAACCGCCCGTGACGGTGTTCCAAACGGGCATATCAAGAATTTGCAAGAGCCCATGATTATCAAAAAATTTCAAAAGCGACGCGGCCGGATAATCGAGGACGCGCGTTGACGGCGTCGACCATATCGCGGCGGCGAACGGCTCCAGAAAATTGGCGACGAAAGCCGACGAATAGCCGTTCTGACGCACGAAATCATCCATGGTGGCGCCGTTCAGCGACCCATGTTTAAGCTTGCCCGTTTTCAAAGCCCTATGCGCGTCACGATGAAAGCGGGGAATGTCGCGCAGCATCGCCCAATGGCTGAGCGACGCGACGCTGCGCCGATTGGCGAACAGCGCTGAGAGATCTTGGCCGGAATATTCAATCGCGCCGTTTCTGAGCGAGGCGCCGAACGACATGCAGCTGTCTTCGATAGCGACGCCGAGATGGTTCAATAGCGCCATGAAGTTTGGATAGTTTTTTCGGTTGCAAACGATGAAGCCAGCGTCGACGCCGACGACGTCGCGACGCCCGTCCGCCTGCTCCACGTCGATCGGGACGGTGTTCGCGTGGCCGCCGAGGCGGCCGTCTTTCTCCAAAAGCACGACATCGTGCGCCGACGACAACAGCCACGCGGCGGACAGCCCGGAAACGCCAGCGCCAATAACGGCGATCCGGCGCCGACCTCCCGCCGGCGGTAATTTGCGAAATCCATCATCAGGGGCGGCGCGGCGCGCTGCGTCAAACGGCATATGAAACGATCTCCCTCAAAGCGGCAAAACCGAAACGACCAACGCAGCGACACCTCTGACGGCGGGCGTGAAAGCGCAAACATGCGATTCGCGACGTGGGGCATTCTGTCGCTTTACGAATGCGGCGCGCCGCCAGATCCCTGTTGCGGATATTTCTCTCGTTTTCGCGCCATCCCCTAATCACTTTGAAAATACAGGGTTTTCCAGCGTTTCAGGCGCTATGACATAATACCGTAACAAGTAGATAAGCTGTCACGCATCGTGTACACTCCGGGGCGTAAAAGTGATCCAAAAACCCCGCCGGTCGTAATCGTTGCATTAGTCAATCGAAAGCGAGGTCGCCGGCATGTACGGAGTCCAAACCGCCGTTGTGACGCCAGCGCCAGAACAGCAACGAAACCCGCGCCCTGGCGCGGCTATGAGCGATTTATTAATACGCGTCGCCGTCTCCGAAGACCGCCACGCGTTCGCCGAGCTTTACGCTTTTTTTGCGCCTCGGGTGAAAGGCTATCTCATTCGCGGCGGGGCGAGCCCTGACCTTGCGGACGATTTAGCGCAGGAGACGCTACTCAAAGTTTGGCGTAAAGCTAAATTGTTCGATCCGTCGAAAGCGGCGGCGGCGACATGGATTTTTACGATCGCCAGAAATCTCCGCATCGACGCCGCGCGGCGGGCCGCCAAGCCGCCGCTCGACGGGGATGACCCGGCGCTTAGCCCTGAGCCGGAACCGCAAGCGGACGACGTCATTGAACGCAATGATCGAGACGCCCGCATTCGCGCAACGTTCAAAGCGTTGCCGGACAACCAACATGAGGTCGTGCGCCTTCACTTTTTGGAGGACGCGCCCCATTCAGAGATCGCCGAACGCCTCGGCTTACCGCTCGGAACCGTGAAATCGCGACTGAGACTGGCGTTTGGTAAGATTAGAAAGGAACTTGGTGAGCTCGATGCGTAGTATCAGTCATCATCCAAAGACGGACACCATCGCCGCATACGCCTCCGGCCGCCTTGATGAGGCGCGCGCCGTCGTCGTCGCCACGCACCTTACCCTCTGCCAAGAATGCCGAACCGCTGTTGCGGATTTTGAAGCCCTTGGCGGCGCCTGCCTGGAGACCATGGAGCCCGTCGAAATGGCGGACGCGTCGATGGAAAGCTTCTGGGAACGCGCGGGCGCACAAGACATCGCTGCGCCGAAGCATGGCCGCAAAGCGGCGAACGATCTCGATCTCTTGGCGGCCCAGCCGCTTAAAGCGTATCTCAAAACGCCGATTGACGAGATTAAGTGGCGATCCGTCGCGCCGGGCATCTCTCAACACGTTTTAGAGGCGGACGGCTATCGTGAAGGCGTTCTTCGGCTTCTGAAGATCACGCCCGGCACGCGGATGCCGACCCATACGCACCAAGACGAAGAGCTAACGCTTATTTTGCGTGGCGCGTACAAAGACGAACTCGGTGAGTTTCGCCCTGGCGACCTCGCCGACCTTGATGACGACGCGGAACATAGTCCTGTGGCGATCGGCGAAGAGGACTGTATTTGCCTCATCGCCACAAATGCGCCCTTGGTTTTCAAGGATCTCGTCGGCAAGCTCGTCCAGCCTTTTGTCGGGCTATAGAGAATATTTAACGTCTAATCTGACCTGCAGCACACCGCCTCGCCGATCAACGTTGATCCCCGAGGCGTTTTTTTGTAGTAGCCTAGTCATTATTTTTTCGTCACACGCACACCGAATAACCGCTCTCTAAAGTGCTGAGTAATTGTTTGTGTATTGGCGCAAAAGCGGAAAAGCCGAAACTTGAGGCCTACGGCGTCTAGATAACCGCGCCCGCGGCGCCCGACTGACGCTCAATTTCGCGCTGGCGCTCGAGCTTTTTGCGGTAACGCGTTTGAACGATATTGACGATCACCATCACGAAAATCACGAAATAGAACGTCGTCTTCGACATCGGCGTGACTTCGTACCCGAAGAGCCTCAAGTGCGCTAAATGTCCGCCTTCGGACACGAGCAAGATACCGACAATGAAGAGAATAAAGAGGCCGATAACCTCATACATGCGGTTCTTGGCGATGAACGCCGACACTTGATCGGCGAGCGCGATCATCATGGCCCCGCCGATAATGATCGCCGCCGCCATGACCGGTAGGCGATCCGTCAGCGCGATCGCTGACAAGAGCGAGTCAAAAGAGAAGACAAGGTTCATCGAGACTATCCAAAAGAGCGCAATCGGCACGCTGCGTCGGCTCGTGCCCTCAACGCCCTCCAAATGATCAATCGCCAGGAGGTGCATGATCTCTTTTGTGGCCGTGTAAAGAATAAACGCGCCGCCGAAGAGCGACACGACCGCATGCAGGGTGAACTCAGCCGTCACGAACCCAATATCGAACACGGCGAAAGGCTCGGTGAACCGGGTAATGACATTATAGACCCCGACAAGCAGCACCAGCCGGAACGCCACCGCCATCGCGATGCCCGCACGGCGCACGAATTGTTGGCGCTCCGGCGCCACGCGCTGGGACTCAATTGAAATGTAAAGAAGGTTATCGAACCCCAACACCGCCTGCAGCATCACCAGCATGGCGAGAGTGAATAGGTTCTCGATCGAAAAAAGCCCGTCCATCGCGGCCCCCTTAATTGTGCGACATTCTGTTCACTGTAGTCGCCGTTTTGTCATCTTCGCTCCGTCCCGAGCGCTTGCGATCAAGGTTAACGCGTTTCGACGCCGGAGGGAAAATAAGACGATTAAGCCGATTGCGAAGCGCCCTGAAGAGCCGTCTTGGCCCAGCCCGCAGACCTTTTGGCCCGGCCCGCAGACCGTTTTGCGATAAAGCGCAATCGCGGCGCGTCAAAACGACGTGATCGCCCCTTTAACACCCGCCCGCGCAAACCATTTAGCGACGTATGGAAACAACCTCAAAAAGGAGAGAGAAATGACCAGAACATATTCCAGCTTGATCACCGTCCTCGTCGTCGCTGTCGCTGTTGCGCCGGCGGCTTACACAGCCCTCGCCCTCGCCTAAGGGCGGCTGTCCAATGACGGACCCGGCCCAAAAGGCCCGCCGCCGGCCTAAGAGCCCAATCCAAAACTCCGAAACGAGACAATACTAGAGGATCAGACGTTCGCTCGCCGCCCGATCATTCGGCGCCGGCTCTTAACTCTGTAGATCAAGAGCCCGAGCATTACGAGCTCGTTGCAAAGCAATGTCTTTCTCTATTGGTTTTCGGATATTAGAAGAGTTTTCGACTGGGCTCTTGGAACCAACGGCGTATAAAGGCCCCTCAAGAGGACGCAACGATCAGCGGCGTCGGACTATCGGTATGAAAAGGTCGTAACTACGCCCCTCACGCCAAATCCGACGCCGTATTTTTATCCGCTTCATATTTTCCGAAAATTTTCGTGACGCTGCGCTCAAACAAGAGCGCCAGGGGATAAGACGCCAACGTCCCGCCCGCATTCGCCGCCGCGTCAAGGAGTTCCGGCGAGCGCACCGCCGTCCACCCCTGCACCACTTCCAAAAACGCTCCATAAAGAGCAATCACAACAAGGCTCGCCGCGCGAGCGCCGAAGACCTTAAGCCGCGCCAAAACGGCCGACCCGCCGAGCGCCAAATAAGCGATGAAATGGCCGATTTTGTCAGCGTTTTGCGCTGATCCGAAAAGCAGCTCCGCCAAAAAGTCAGTGAGCGCATTGCCAGGACCGGCGGTGTCTGGATTTGGCGTCACGGTGAGATAGGTGACGACCACAAAGAGCACGCAAAAGAGCGCTCGCCAGCCGATTGTCGGCGTCATCGCTTAAGCGCCCTTTGACTGCGCAGTGTCGTCCTGCGCGCCGTTGGACGTAGCGCGAACAGAACGCGCGCGCGCGGCCAACTTTTCTTCCCACTCGATGGCGGACTGGACGATGTAATCGATCTCATCATAGCGCGGGCGCCAATCGAGCACCGAGCGGATCGCGGCGCTATCGGCGATCAGTTGCGGCGGATCGCCTTGTCGGCGCGGCGCAGCTTCACGCTGTAAGGGCCGGCCCGTGACGCGCTCAACGGCCTCGACCACCTCAAGAACAGAATAGCCGCGCCCATAGCCGCAATTCATGGTGGCGGAGGCGCCGCCCGACCGTAAGCGCGCCAAAGCCGACACATGGGCGTCAGCAAGGTCGCTCACATGGACATAATCGCGGATCGCCGTGCCGTCGGGGGTCGGATAATCATCGCCGTAAATCTGCAGCGTTTCGCTGCGCGCGCCGCACGCGATTTGCGCGGCCACCCGCACCAAATGGGTGGGTTTGCCGATCTGCCCGGCGCGTAATTTCGGATCCGCGCCGGCGACGTTGAAATAGCGCAGCGTGATGAAGCTAAATCCATGCGCTTCAGCAGCGTCAGCCAGAATGCGCTCGCTCATCGCCATCGCCGCGCCATAGGGCGTAATCGGATGAAGCGGCGTATTTTCATTGATTGGCGAGCGCTCCGGCGTGCCGTAAACCGACGCGGTCGACGAGAAGATAAACCGCTGAACGCCATGGGCGGCGCACGCCTCGAGCAGCGCCAACGTGTTCGCCGTATTGTTGCGATAGTAAGGCAGCGGTGTCGCGATCGATTCCTGGACCAAAGTCGAACCGGCGAAATGCACGACTTCGTCAATGTCATAGCGCTGCAAGAGGTCGATAACCGCCGTCTGATCACCGACCGAACAAACCTCAAGCGGGACGCCGTCCGGCGCGAGCCATTCTTGACCGTGGGAGAGATCATCGAGCGCCACGGCGCTTTCTCCAGCTTCCTCAAGGGCCAGCAACATATGAGCGCCGATATAGCCGGCGCCGCCAGTGACTAGGATCGCCATGCCTTTCGCGCCTTCCTCTCCCCGCTCGGACGGCTCTCACCTATAGGGGCGCTCCCCAATTAAGCGGCGGCCTAAAACGAGCGTTCAGCGGCGAATCGCAGATAGGTCCGCCTTAACGCCACCCAGCTATAGATATAGCCCGATTGATCTCTAAGAATAGCGTTGATGCTTGACCGATTCCTAAATAATCGCGCCTTTCGGCGAAGCGCGCAGCAGCCGAAACACAGCGCACCAGAAGGCTTGCGCCTTTACGCCGTCGGCGACGTTCATGGCTGCGCCGACCTTCTGGACGCGATTGTCAAAGCAATCCGCGATGACCACGCAGCCCAACGGGATGATGCGGCGCTGAAGCTGATTTTTCTTGGCGACTATGTGGATCGCGGCCCGGATTCGCGCGGCGTCGTGGAACGATTATGCGCCCTCGCCGCAGAACCAATCGAGACAGTTTTTCTAAAAGGCAATCACGAAGCGGCGATGCTCGATTTTCTGGCCGCGCCGGACGACCATGACGCGTGGCTCGATTGGGGCGGCGTTGAAACCATAGAAAGCTACGGCGTTGATGCGGGCGCCGCCCGCGCTGCGCAGGCAATTGCCGACGATCTCGCCGCAGCGCTGCCGGACAGCCATCGGAATTTTTTGCAAACGCTCGCTTTGCATCACGAGGAAGCGGACTATTACTTCGCCCATGCCGGCGTCCGTCCGGGCGTTCCCCTCGCCGACCAAACCGAACGCGACCTTTTGTGGATCCGCGAAGCCTTCCACCGCGCCGAACCTAATGAACGGCCGGAGAAAACCGTCGTTCACGGACACCATCCGGTTAAGAAACCGCTCGACGCCGGCTGGCGGATCGCCGTCGACACCGGCGCGGTTTGGTCAGGACGGTTAAGCGCCGTGCGCCTCCATAAGACGGAGCGAACCTTTTTATCCGTAGAGGAATAAGCGACGCGAGGATGGGCGAATTGTTAGGCTTGTCGCCTTAAGCGCTGGCTGCAGCGCGATCGTCATCGCCATTTTCGACGACGAGGCGCGGGCCGCCGGCTGCGCCGAGAATAGCGCGTAGCGTCTCAGGACCGCCGGAACCGTCGGCGCCGACAAGCGCCTTGCCGAATTCCGCAGAATAATTCGCAGATGTCACGACATGCGGCGTAGGCGTTGCGAAAATCATTGTCGCCCCGCGCAGGATCGGGTCGCGCCACCGCTCCAACAAATCGCGCTTATGGGCCGCGCCGGCGATAAACACGTCCGCCTCTAGGGCGCGTGCCGCTGCTTCACCAATCAGCTCAGGCCCTCCGGGAAATAGACGAGCGCCTTCTTCCGGTTCCGTTGGTGAAATCGCGGCCTCGATGGAACTTGCCGCCTTGCCGGCCCATGCATAAAGCTGACGCGCAGAAGCATCCGCCCCAAGAAGATGGACCGTTTCGCCGTCACGACATATGTCAGATACGAGTTTCTGAAAGCCGGCGCGCACTTCGTCAACGCGCTGCTCATAGGCCTGATAGGGCGCCAATAAACGCAGCGCGAGGGCGTTTTCTTCATCCCACAGGCGCGCCAGGCGCTCATACCATGGATCGAAATCATAATCGTCGAGGTCGGCATGCGTGGCGAAGAGCCGGATAGAGCCACCCTCTTTATCGGTCAACGAGCCACGGAAAATCTTTAAACCGC
This sequence comes from Pseudomonadota bacterium, assembly GCA_039814575.1. Taxonomy (GTDB): domain Bacteria; phylum Pseudomonadota; class Alphaproteobacteria; order Caulobacterales; family Parvularculaceae; genus MED-G105. The sequence continues at coordinate 60,287 of JBCCAY010000015.1, read as the reverse complement.
AATCGCGGAAGAGCCGCTCCAATGAGCCAAGCGAATAAACCGCTGAGCGTCCGTTGAAGACAGCGTCCACATTGGTCCGTGTCAGCATCATTGGCGCATAGAGCGTCTCGATGATCAATACGCCGTCGTCCGTCAAAAGCGACTTCGCGTTGTTTAAGAAGGGACGCGGCTCATCAACGTCTTCCAACACCGATATCGCGGAGATTAAATCGAACTTGCGGCCGGCGAACGCCTCGTCAAGTTCGCGAGAAGGAAAAGAAGCCTTATGCGTCGTCGCCCATGCCCCAACACGTTCAACAATATCGGCCGTGTCGACACCGACGCGGTCAACCCAGCGCGGGTAGAACGACAATAATGTGCCGTCTGAGCATCCGATGTCGAGAGCAGCGCAATCCCGGCCGGAGATTAATTCCAGCGCCTCAGTCGCCGCCGCCCGTAAATGTCCGCGATTGGAGCGATAAAAACCCGACGGCGCGCGGTCAGCTGTCGATGCGTCGCACTCGGCGCGCTGCAATAGTCCGCATGCCTCAGCGTCTTGCGTGGCGTCACACACAACGAATTCGCTCGTTTTCTTTTTCTGCTTTGTACGCCCTTTCGCGCTCGTCGATCCGCCTTTACGGCGTGGCGCATCCTCGATCGTTTCGAACTGAAACGCCGGCGCAAGGGCGGTGGAGCCACAGGCTCTGCATTGGGTGATGCGCTTCACGGGACGACGATGCTCCATCTAGCGAGAAATAATCGGCGATTAATCAACACGCCGACATTCGCAGGACAGGGTAAACCGCTCGTAAACTTAAAACGGAAACCCGCAACGTCGAGGGTTTCCGAAAAAGCGCCGTTAACGAAAGCGCAACAGAATTAGAACCGGACGCGAAATTATCGTCCTAGCGCGGCGCGCGCCTTATCGGCTGAGACGGACGATCAATTTCTCAATAAATTCACGGCACGCGCCAATTTGCGCGATGTCGATGAACTCATTGGCTTGGTGCGCTTGATCAATCGACCCTGGACCACACACCACAGTGGAGAAGCCCGCTTCTTGGAATTGGCCCGCCTCAGCGACATAAGGAACCACGTCCGAAACGTTGTGGCCCGTCAGCGCTTTGGCTAGCTCCGCGGCGCGGTTATCCCCAGCAGGCGAAAGCGCTGGCGCGTTCGTTAAACAAACCGTCTCAATACGACAGCCAGCGGCTTTGTCACGCATCTCGCTTTGAACGCCGCGCGCATAATCTTCAAATTCTTCGCGGATCTCGTCGGACGCCTCGCCTGGCAACACGCGGCAATCCCATTCGAACACGCACTCCGCCGCCATAATGTTAAGCTGAGTGCCGCCATTGGCGACATTCACCGTCATCGTTGAGTAAGGCGGTTCAAAGGGACTTTCCGGATCAGCATGACGCGCACGCCCTTCGCGCATCGCGACAATCTTTGTAATGAGCTTCGCCGCCGCCTCGACCGCAGAAACACCACGGTCTGTCTGGCTTGAATGCGTCGTATGCCCCGTAACGGTGGTGCGGAACGAGGCGATGCCTTTATGGCCGTCGACTACGCGCATCATTGTCGGCTCGCCGACAATCACCGCTTCCGGCGCCGGTAACCGCTCCGCGATCTCTTTGATCATGAAAGGCGCGCCGAGGCAGCCGACTTCTTCATCATAGGACAGCGCAAAAATAATCGGCCGCTTTAAGGGGGCGGCCGCCATTTGCGGCAACAGCGACAAAGCGATCGCAGAGAACGCTTTCATATCGCATGTGCCGCGACCATAAAGGCGCCCGTCTTTTTCCGTCAACGTCCAGGGATCGGTGTCCCACTCTTGTCCCTCGATCGGGACAACATCCGTATGCCCCGAAAGAACGACGCCGCCGGGCGTGGCGGGACCGATCATCGCATAGAGATTGGCTTTCTGGCCGTCCTCGCTCGGAACGCGCCAAGTCTCAGCGCCATGGGCTTTGAAGTGCGCGTCGACATCGTCGATAAGCGCAAGGTTTGACTTCGACGAGGTGGTGTCGAAAGCCACGAGGCGCGCAAGCCAGTCGATTTGCGCGGAGAGATCGATTGCGGTTTGTTCAGACATCAAAAAGCCCTAGCAAAAGGACGACGAGGGCGCAAACATAACGCCCCTCGCCGTGCGATTTACTTTAGGGTGAAAGATTCGAGGCCCGCTAAGCGCAGCGCAGGATCAGTAGAAGGCGGAATGCGCGGTTCGACACCGTCGCACGCCTCGACAAAGGCGGCTACATGGGCCGCGGTGGTGCCGCAGCAGCCGCCGAGGATGTTAACCAAACCGCTGCGCGCCCACTCGCCCACATGATTGGTCATGCTCTGCGGCGTTTCATCATAATCGCCGAAGGCGTTCGGAAGGCCGGCGTTCGGATAAGCGGAAATAAAGCAATCCGCCGCGCGCGACAGCTCGGCGACGTACGGTCGCATTAAGTCTGGCCCAAGCGCGCAATTTACGCCGACGCTTAAAGGCTTTGCGTGCTCGACGGAGCGCCAAAAAGCTTCAGCCGTCTGACCGGAAAGCGTCCGCCCCGATTGGTCTGTGATCGTTACAGACAACATCATCGGCACATCGAACCCTAGAGCGTCTAACTGCTCTTCAACGGCGAAAATCGCCGCTTTGGCGTTCAGCGTATCGAAAATCGTCTCGATAAGGATCGCGTCAACGCCGCCTTCGATGAGCCCCGAAGCCGCCTCGCCATAGGCCGCAGCAAGCGTATCGAAGTCCACATTACGCATGCCCGGGTCATTGACGTCCGGCGAAATTGACGCTGTGCGATTTGTCGGCCCAATAGCGCCGGCGACAAAGCGAGGGTGTTCTTTCGTCGACGCGGCATCGGCGGCGGCGCGGGCGAGGCGCGCGCCCTCCACGTTCAATTCCCGGGCGACCCCCTCAAGCCCGTAATCGGCCTGGGCGATGGTCGTCGCGGAGAATGTGTTCGTTTCGACGATGTCGGCCCCAACGTCGAGATACGATTTGTGCATCCCCGTAATGAGATCGGGTTTTGTCAGGATAAGAAGATCGTTATTGCCGCGCAGGTCTTGGTCCCAATCGGCGAAGCGCTCGCCGCGGAAGTCGGCCTCTTCTAGTTTGTGGCCTTGGATATACGTCCCCGCTGGGCCGTCCAGAACCAAAATCCGTTTCCCTAATTCAGCTCTAAGCGCCTTAATTCGCTCCTGACGGCCTGGAAACGGATCGTTCGCAGGATCGCGGCGTATGTCTGACATAATGGTCTCTCTTTTAAGCTATGACGTGGTTCACGGCACGCGCCGGCGTCCGCCAGCGCGTTCACGGGGCTAGACCAAACATATAAAGACATCTTTATATGTCAATAAAAGAATGTTGAATGTTGCTTGGACGCCGACTCTCCGTGTCTATCTTTGCAGATGCGACACGACGGACGTACACAAAGAAGAGCCCAACAACGGCGTGATAGATTGTATGAATGGAGCCTTCTCAATGATCGATCTTTACACCTGGAATACGCCGAACGGCTTCAAAGCCTCCATCATGCTGGAGGAGCTCGGTCTTCCCTATTCGGTGCACCCGGTGAACATCGTTAAACGGGAGCAGTTTGCGCCTGACTTTTTGAAAATCTCCCCCAACAATAAAATTCCCGCCATTGTCGATCAGGAAACCGGACAATCGGTGTTCGAATCCGGCGCGATCCTTATTTATCTGGCGGAGAAAACCGGCTCGTCTCTCCTTCCGGCTTCTGGGCCGGCGCGGGCGGCAACGCTTGAATGGCTCATGTTTCAAATGGCGAGCATCGGCCCAATGTTTGGCCAGTACAATCACTTCACGGTCTACGCGAAAGAGAAAGTGCCCTATGGCGTCACGCGCTATACGGATGAAGTGAAGCGTATTTTCGGCGTAATGGAGAAGCGCCTCGCCGAAACGCCCTATCTCGCCGGCGACTATTCTATCGCCGACATCGCGAGCTTCGCCTGGTCACGCTCCGTCCACAAACGGGTCACTAAAGATGATGCGGCCTTCCCAGATGCAACACCCCATGTTCGCGGTTGGCTGGAGCGCGTCGGCGCGCGCGACGCCGTTCAGCGCGGCCTCACGGTGCCGAACGTTTAAACCGGTCATCATTTTTTGAACGGACTAGAGCATCGGGCGTTATGGTTGAATCAGTCCGATGCTCTAGAGTCTTTGTTTTGAGCGCCTGAACCGACCTTATCCTGATCCGATATGAACGCCCGGCGCTCTAAGTCCGTTCCCAGCTAGGCTTAGACGGGAACGCTGCAATGACGGCGTCGACAAAGGCGCGCACGCGCGCCGACACCTGGCGTACCGGCGGATAAAGGACGTAAAGGCCAGCGTTCAGCCATTCATAGTCCGAAAGCACCGTTTCAATAGCGCCGGCTTTCTGATGATCGTGCAAGAAAAACTTTGGCTGCACGATAAAACCGTGACCATCCGCGGCGAGGTCCATCAGAAAATCGCCATTGTTCGCGAGCGTGCGCACGGACGGGGTCAACACGCCCGTTTCGCCCTTTGGGCCCCAATAATCCACCGCTCCTCGCCGCGGCGCATTATCATAGGCCAACAAGGGTAAAGCGCTCAAATCATCTGGGTGCGTTGGAACGCCATGGCGTTTCCAAAATGAAGGCGCCGCAGCGACCGCGGCGCGGATGGCGCATAAGCGTCGCCCAATGAGGCTCGTGTCCGCCAGCGCGCCAATGCGCACCCCGACGTCGAACCCCTCGCCTACTAAGTCGACAAAGCGGTCGGAAAAATCGATCTCAATTTCGATATCGGGATGTTGGCCGATAAAATCGGAAATCACCGGCCGCAAGTGCCTCAATCCGAACGATAAGGGCGCGGCGACCCGTAGGCGTCCGGAAAGCCGCGTCTGGCCCGCGCTTGCCGCCGCTTCGGCCTCCGCCAAGTCATCGAGCAGCGCTTCAGCCCGAGGCAGAAAATCAGCACCGGCGTCAGTGAGGCTGAGCTTGCGCGTCGTGCGTACAATCAGCTGCACGCCAAGGCGCGCCTCCAAATCGCTGAGGCGGCGGCTCACCACGGACTTAGCCACGCCGAGACGGTTCGCCGCGCCGGTAATGGACCCCGCCTTCATCACGGCGGCAAAAGCTTCGATCTCTTCAAAACGGCTCATTGTGCGCAATTCCAGAACAATTATTTTCAGAATATCCGGCTTATGCCGGAAATCAAAACAAATATGATGAACCCATCGAACGATTTTCAGGCGTAGAAAGCGCAAGACGCCGCCGCCGGATCGCCCCCGCCTCCCAACAAAAAAAAGGGCGGGGTCAACAGCGAAAGGGACCAAACCGATGACCAATTCTCTGAAAATTCTGCAAGTGCATTCCAGCGGCCGCCGCGAGGGCTCCACCTCCCGCCGCCTCTCCGACGCCTTTGTCGACGGCCTCACCGCGAGCGGACGCGCCATCGACCGGACCGTGCGCGATCTCGCCGACGGCGTGCCTTTTGTCGACGACGCCTGGATCGGCGCTAATTTCACGCCGCAAGAGGAGCGTTCAGCCGAGCAATCCGCGGTTCTCGCGACATCCGATATGTTCGTGCGAGAAGTGCAGGACGCCGACGTCATCGTCATCGGCGCGCCGGTTTATAACTTCTCCGTTCCCGCCCTATTGAAAGCCTGGATCGACCAAATCGCGCGGGCGCGGGTGACGTTTAAATATACGGAAAACGGTCCCGTCGGCTTGCTGGAAGGCAAGAAAGCCGTGATCGTCATGGCCTCCGGCGGCACCGCGATCGGCGCTCCAAACGATTTCTCAACGGACTATTTGAAATACGTGCTCGGCTTTATGGGCATCACCGACGTATCGGTTATCGCCGCCAGCCAGCAAATGCTGGACGCCGAGAAAGCCGAAAGCGAGGCCGCTGCGCAAACCGACGCCGCGATCCACCATGTGTTAGAGGATAGCAACGCCCGCGCCGCTTAATTTAAAATCTCGATACCGAATGGGCGGCGGGCGTGTTTCCGCCGCCTATTCTTTAACTTCTAACAACTCAACGTCGAAGACGAGAAGTTCGTTCGGGCCAATCGTCGGCGGACGTCCTTGAACGCCATAGGCGAGTTCCGGCTGAATATAGAATTGGAACTTATCGCCGACGCTCATCAATTGAACGCCTTCGATCCAACCGGGAATAACTTGGCTAAGCGGAAACTCCGCCGGAGCGCCGCGCTCGTAGGAAGAATCGAACACCGTGCCGTTTAACAAACGACCCTCATAATGCACGCGAACGACATTCGCATCCGTCGGGCTGGCGCCGTCGGCGGCGCCTTCATTTAGAACCTTATACTGAAGACCGGAATTCGTCGCGACGACGCCGTCTTTGCCAGCGTTATCCGTCAAGAACGATTTCGCTGCCGCCATGTTGATTTGTGGGTTCGTGACGCCGAGCAATTCAACGTCGAAAATCAGCGCCTGGTTCGGACCGATGGCGCCGGGGGCGCCAGCCTCGCCATAAGCGAGGTTCGGCGGAATGAAGAGCCGATAACGATCGCCTTCACTCATCAATTGCAGCGCTTCGACCCAGCCATCGATTACCTGCCCAGCCAGAAACCGCGCCGCTGCGCCCCGCGCTCGAGAGGAATCAAATTCAACGCCGTCGATGAAAGTGCCCACATAATGCACGTCGACAAGATCGTTCACCGCCGGCGTCCGCCCGCCCTCTTCTCCCTCAGAGAGAATTTGGTATTGCAGACCGCTATCGGTGGTTTTAACGCCCTCTCGGCCGGCATTTTCCTCCAAAAAGGCTCTCGACGCCGCAAGATTGGCCGTCGCTTCTTCTTTGCGCTTGGCTTTCGCCGCTTCAACCGCCGCCGCGTTCGCCGCCTCATCTTCTGCGGGCACGGACACGGCCGCTTCTTCCTGGGTCTCAACCGGCGCCGCGGCGTCCGTTTCTGCATCTTTCGAACAGGCGGCGAGGAGCGTAGCAACGCTCAACACGCTAAGGGACGACTTCAATACTCTTCGGATCATGATGGGCCCATGAATTAACGCGGCCTGGAAAGGCGCGGGTCGGAACAAGAAACGCCAGAGCGGCGCAGCGCTTAAGGCAGCCCCAAAACGCCTGGGCGACCCTAACGGGATCACTTGTCAAAACAAGCCCTTGCGCTCGGGTTTCGCTATCGGCGCGGACTGAAATGCAACCCGACTAATCGACCGAATGCATCAACCAAAGGGAACGATTTTATTGTCAACATCATGGCCAATATCAGCGCGCCCCAAGTAAGGAACGCCGACGCGGCCCGCCCAATAGCGGAGAATCTCTTCCGGCGTCTGACCAAACTCTATATCGTTTTCCGGAATGCCGCTGCACCGGCCAAGCATCACGCCCGCAAGCTCGCCCGCCTCCGGATGGGCGAAAACCGCGCCGAGCGCGCGATCGATGCGGTAGAGATATTCGTCAATTTCCTCGACGATCAGCACCCGCCCCGCGAGCGACGGACGCCACGCCCCGGACATCGCATGGGCGAGCACGGTGACATTGTAAGCAAGCGTCGGGGCGTCAGGCTGCGGCAGCACCGCCAAGCCGGCGGCGTCGCCATCAACCAACCATTTAAGCGAGCGCGCCACGGCCTCTGTCCCACGGTCACGCAAAATGTCGGCCGGCATCGGGCCATGGGCAGGCCTACCCACGCCGAGGTTTTGTAAGCGGCCGAGCAAAAAGCCCGTGTCCGAATAACCGAGATAGACTTTGTCGCGCGCCGCCGGACCAAGCGCCTCAAACGCCGCGTCCAGGCGGCAAGAGCCATACCCTCCGCGCGCGAACCAGACAGCGTCCACTGCGGGGTCATTCGCGACTTCAACAAAAGCGGCGACACGCGCTTCGTCCGATCCAGCGAAATGACCCGCCCGCTCAAAGCACTGCGGATGAAACCGCATTTCAGGCGCGCGCGCGCCGAAAAGCTCTTGGCTCAACGCTTCAACGGCTTTTGCCGCTTCTCGCTCCAATGCCCGGGCCGGCGCCGTAACGGCGATCGTCATAGCCATAATTTCGCTCCTGACCCCAGTTTAAGGTTAAAGGGCAAACGACTTATTGACCATTCGGTCGAATAGTTCGCCCTTTAATGCGTCATCGAAACGAGTGAGAGGCAAAATTGGCGGATAAACCCCAATACTTCCTATGCGGCGTCGGCGGCAGCGGCATGCTGCCCTTGGCGGCTATTTTGCGCGCCAAAGGCTTCACCGTCGCCGGTTCAGACCGCATGCTCGACCAGGGCCGGGTCAATGAAAAGTTCGACTACCTAAAGAGTCTCGGCGTCGCGCTCTTCCCCCAAGACGGCTCCGGTCTCACGAGCAGCGATCAAATCCTCGTCGCGTCCGCAGCCGTCGAAGACACGGTGCCGGACGTTAAAGCCGCGAACGCGCTTGGCTTAAGCCGCGTCACACGAGCCGAAACGCTGGCGGCGCTCTTCAACGCCGCGCCGCGCTCTCTCGGCGTCGCCGGCACCTCCGGCAAATCGACAACGACGGCGATGGCCGCTTGGATTTTCAACGAAGCCGGCGCCGACCCAACGGTGATGAACGGCGCCGTCATGAAAAATTTCGCCGACGCCGACGCGCCCTTCGCCAGCGCCCGCGAGGGTGCCGGCGACTTGTTCATCAGTGAAATCGATGAAAGCGACGGTTCAATCGCGCTCTTCAATCCAACCATCGCCATCCTGACGAATGTCGCCTATGACCACAAAAGCATGGAGGAACTGCGCGCGCTCTTTGGGGACTATCTCGCCCGATCGGAACGCTGCGTCGTCAATCTCGACAATACCGAAGCGCGCCGTCTGGCCGAGACCGCCGACAACGCGCTGACATTTTCTTTAAAAGATCCGTCGGCCGATTTTTACGCGGGCAAGCTCGAACCGGCGCCCTTCGCTATACGCTTCAGCGTCACCCATAAAGGCGAAACGCACGCCGCTGCATTACAAGTTCCGGGCGCGCATAATGTCGCCAACGCGCTCGCCGCGCTCGCCGCAGCAGTCGCCGGCGGCGTTGCTTTCGCTGACGCTCTTTCAGCGCTCGAAGGCTTTCAAGGCGTTAAACGACGTTTCGAAAAGGTCGGTGAGAAAAACGGCGTCACGGTCATCGATGATTTCGGCCACAATCCCGATAAGATTTCTGCGACGCTCCGGACGCTGCACGCCTTCCCTGGCCAGTTGCACGTTTTGTTTCAACCGCACGGCTTCGGGCCTTTACGCACTTTAAAAGACGAGTTCATCGCAACGTTCGCAAACGAGTTAAATGACGGCGACCGTCTCTATATGCCGGAACCGGTCTATTATGGCGGCACTGTTGATCGTAGCGTTTCAAGCGGCGATATCGTTGCTGGCGTTACGAACGCGGGCGCGAAGGCTGAAAAATTTGAGACTCGCGAAGAATGCGCGGAAGCCATTATCGCCATTGCGGCACCTGGCGATCGCGTCGTCATTATGGGCGCGCGCGATGACACGCTGTCGATCTTTGCAACTGACCTGCTTGAACGCCTTTAACACCAAGCTGCATTGACGTCCAACGACGCTGCGCGAAGGCTGGCTTTGTTTTGCAGGGGCTTACCCACGCATGCCTGAGTCAGAGTCAATGAAGCGTCGTATAAGGCGGCCCTTCGCCATCCTTCGAGACGCGCCGCCAAGCGGCGCTCCTCAGGATGAGGGCACGGGCTCTTATCAAACGCTCTCAACCCTCATCCTGAGGAGCGCGAAGATGTCGCGCGTCTCGAAGGATGGAGAGGGGCGACGACCATACCCTATTGAACGCGGAAGTACGCCGTATTGTTTAAAACAGCAGGCGCAATAATCTCTCGTCCCGCGACCCGCACCGAGTGCAGCGGGCCATCCAACTCACGAGTCCAGAAGTCTAAGAACCGTGTCAGGATTGGAAACTCTGGAGCCAAATCATAATCCTGCCAGATATATGTCTGCAGAATATCTTGATGATCCGGCATATGATAAAGAATTTCGGCTGTCGCTAATCGGTAGCCGGATAATTGCTTTTCAAAAGCGCTCGCCGTGTCCGGTGCCGCACCTGTCTTTTGCGTTACACGCATACTGATCTCCTACGCCACAAGGCTGATTGCGAGCATTAGACCCGCAAGAAGGTAAACAGTGTGCGAAACAATTCATGAAATGCAATCCGCGAGACTGCAATTCCCCATAAAGAACAACATGTTAGCAGCCCACCGTTGGGGCTGCTAACATGAAATCGGTCTTTTCGGCCCAGAAACTGGCGATAATTCAGAAGGGAAGCGCACAGACGTCAACGCACCGGCGCTTGAAAGTCAGCGAAGGAAGCCGACGATTTCCTTGACGTCTGCGACAATTGGATCGGCTATCGCAGCGGCCTTTTCAGCGCCGGCGCGCAAGATGGCGTCCACATAATCGGGCTCTGATTCGTAGCGGTTCAGCTCCGCGCCGATCGGGCTTAGTTTCTGCACGACAAGATCAGAGAGCGCCGGTTTGAAAACGCCAAACCCTTCGCCGCCGAACTCAGCAAGTACATCGGCTTCGGTTTTGCCAGATAAAGCTGCGAAAATACCGACGAGATTAGCGGCTTCCGGACGGTTTTCGAGACCCTCCGGTTCCGACGGCAAGGGCTCGGGGTCGGTCTTAGCTTTCTTGATCTTTTTCGCGAGCGTATCCGGATCATCGGTGAGAAACAAACAAGCGTTCTCCGACGGATCCGACTTCGACATTTTCGCCGTCCCGTCTCGCAACGACATCACGCGCGCACCGGTATTGCCGTCCGCCCCTTTGATTAGGGGGTCCGGCAAGGGGAAGAAATCCGGCTGCTTAAAGTCATGATTAAACTTGCCGGCGATGTCGCGCGAGAGTTCTAAATGCTGCTTCTGGTCCTCACCAACGGGCACGTGCGTCGCCTTATAGGTGAGAATGTCCGCCGCCTGAAGAACCGGATAGGTGTAAAGGCCCACTGAAGCGCGTTGCTTGTCTTTGCCGGCCTTGTCTTTGAATTGCGTCATACGGTCGAGCCAACCAAGGCGCGCGACGCAATTTAAGATCCATGCAAGCTCGGAATGGGCGCGCACCGCTGACTGGTGAAAGATCACCGCCTTTTCAGGGTTGACTCCGGCGGCGAGATAGCTCGCCGCGATGTGCCGGGTTTGCGCGGCGAGTTTCGCCGGGTCTTGCCACACCGTGATCGCGTGCAGGTCGACGACGCAAAAGAGACATGCTTTCTCGTGCTGCAAGCCCACAAATTTGCGGATCGCGCCGAGATAATTGCCAAGATGCATGCCGCCGGAGGGTTGAATACCGGAAAGCACGCGTTCAGGGCCGTTATAGTGGGAAGCGGCCTCGCCGCCCTTTTTAGAAACGTCAGTCATCGGATTGCTCTTTTGCCAATAGCTTATCAGTTGGCGCGTTAGTTTGGCGTATCGGTGCGCGCGCCCTTGTAGTCGCTAAGACGCGCCCCGCCAAGGGCGAGAAGAAGCGCTCCATAAAGCGCCCCCGCCAACGCGACAAGGGTGAGCGTGGCCAACCAATCGCGCCCAAAGAGATAAGGCGTAAGCGCACCGGCATGCGGAACCGCCCACAGGATAAAACCGGCCATCGCCGCCGCGGCGACAACCGCCACCCCGGCCCGAACGATCAGCCGGCGGTCCGGTTGAAACGCCCCGGTTTTACTGAGACCACGGGCGAGAAGCGCCGCTTGGAGCCACGCGGCGAGGCTAGTGGCGCCGGCGACGCCGAGAAAGCCGACAATCGGAAACAGCGCCAACGCCAAGACGGTGTTGACCCCGATCGCCAGGAGCGCATACCGCATCGGCGTTTTGGTGTCCTCGCGCGCGAAATAGGCGGGCAGGAACACTTTTTGCCAAACAAAGGCGGGCACGCCGGCGCCGAACAAGGAAAGCGCCGCGGCGGTCATGGCGACGTCGTGGGCCGTGAAAGCCGACCCGCGCCCGCCGAGCAGCCGCAAAGCGTCGCCGGCGATGCCGCGAAAGAGCGCTTCGCAGATCGGACCCGACATCACCAAAAGCGCAGCGGCGGCCGGCAAGCATAAAAGCGCGGACAGCTCCACCGCGCGGTTCAGCGCCGAGCGCGCACCGGCCTCATCGCCCTCTTTCACTCGCGCTGAGAGATGGGGAAGCAAGACCGCGCCGAGCGCAATACCGATGAGCGACAGCGGCAATTGATAGAGCTGGTCGGCGTTCATCAGCCACGAGACGGCGCCGGCTTCGCGGCTTGCTATATTGGTGCCGACGACGATGTTTATCTGCACGGCGGCCGCCGAGACAAACCCCGGCGCGCCAAGCGTCAGCAAACGTTTCACGTCCGGCGTCAATCGCGGCGCGCGCAAGAGCAAGAGATAGCCCTGACGGCTCGCCCCCCACAGCAATAGCGCGAACTGTAAGACGCCGCTCACCATGGTGGCGATCGCGAGCGCCAAGCCCGTCGTTTGCAAGGGGCTGTCGGCGAAGACAATGATAGCGCCGATCTGACAGAAGTTTAGCAAGAGCGGCGCCCCGGCGAACGCCGCGAAACGCCCCAGCGAATTCAACACCCCCGACAACAAGCCCACCATGGACATGCAGGCGAGATAAGGGAACATGATCCGAAGATAGAGGCTCGTAAGCGAAAATTTCTCCGTACCCTGCTCAAAGCCTGACGCGACCAGAAAGACGACCAATGGCGCGGCGACCATGACAAGCGCCGTGAGCCCCGACAAGACGAGCAATAAAAACGCGGCGACTTCCTCAGCGAAGCGTTTCGCCGCCGCGGCGTCTTCACTGGCGCGCTTGCCTTGAAATAAGGGAATGAACGCTGCTTGAAAGGCGCCTTCTGCAAACAAGCGTCGGAACATATTGGGCAATCGGAACGCCGCCCAAAAAGCGTCCGCGACCGGGTTGCCGCTCGCGCCGATAACGCCGGCAATGAGAATTTGCCGCACAAAGCCGAGCACCCGGCTGACAAGCGTCAAACCGCTGACGGTGGCGAGGGAACGTAGAAGCGTCGCGCGCATGGTGCGAAAAGCAGCCTTTGGCCAAGACAAAACAAGTCGTTTTCATGCCTGCATTCCCTTGCGGCGCCAAGGCCGAACACCGGTCGTCTTGCCTGGTCGGGGCGGTCCTACTGTGACGTCCGTTAAAAACGGCTCCCTTAAGCGTCCCCCCCCTTGGAGCAAGAAAACCGACCTGGACGATCATTGAGTTCGCCCTAATAGCTCGGATATGGTGGGGCTACGGAAGGAGACGAGAATGTCAGAAACAGCTCTGATCACTGGCGCCTCAAGCGGCATCGGCGAAGCGCTCGCGCGCGTGCACGCCGAAAAAGGCGGCGATCTCATCCTCATCGCGCGCCGCGCTGACAAGCTGAATGCTTTAAAAGAAGAGCTTGAGGGGAAACATCGCATTCGTGCCCATGTGATCACTGAAGATTTATCCGATGAAGACGCGCCGCAGCGCATCTTCGACGCCGTCGCGGCGGCGGGGCTTAGCGTCGACATGCTAATAAACAATGCCGGCTTCGGCGGACGCGGCAAGTTTCACGAACGCGCCTGGCGCGAAGACCGCGACATGATGCAGGTGAATATCATTGCGTTGTCCGCCCTCACCCATCTTTTTCTGCCCGTTATGGTCGACCGCGGAACGGGAAGAATCTTGAACGTCTCTTCTCCAGCGGGCGAACTGCCCGGCCCTTTGCAAGCGGTCTATTTCGCCTCCAAGGCCTATGTGACATCCTTCAGCAACGCCCTCGCAGAAGAACTGCATGATACCGACATTACCGTAACGGCTCTGTTGCCCGGCGCGACGGCGTCTGAGTTCGCCGCGACGTCAGACATGGAGGAAACACCCCTCTTCGACAACCCGGCGTCGCCGCGCAGTATTGCGAAAACCGGGTACAGAGCAATGCTCCGCGGCGCGTTAACCGTTTTCGCAGGCGTGCCTTTCCGTCGTCGTATATTCTACCGACTAATTTCGCTCTTTCCAAAACGGGCGCTCCTGCGCCAGGTTCGGCAAATAATGGAAACGGGCCAATAAACTTACAAACGGATCAACATTCACGCGTCAGGCGCCTCTTGGAGCGCCGCTAAGAGACGCCGCTCAATCGACTCAATGCGCCGCTCATTGGTGATTTTGTATCCTGGCGCGTCTTGCAGATAAAAGACGTCCACAGCTTTTTCGCCATAGGTCGCGATGTGGGCGGACTTAATCATGACGCCAATTTCAACAAGCGCCGCGGTCAAGTCTCGTAACAGGCCCGGTCGATCAAGGCCTTCGACTTCGACTAAGAGGCAATCTTCGGACGCCTCCAGATCAATGTTAACGACTGGGGCAACGCGGAAAATACTGCGTTTGTCACCGATACGCCGAGCGGGCGCGGGCTCCGCCGCCGGCGTCACCGACGCCGTTGCGCTTAAGAGCTCCTGCAAGCGCTCAACAAAAGCAGGATCGTCGCTCGCCCCGCCATCGGGCGGACGTAATACAAAAACATCGACAACGGAAAGATCTTGCAACGTGATCGCCTGCACCGTGCGGACGCTGGCGCCAGCCGCAGCGACCGCGCCAGCGAGATCGCCCAGCAAACCTTCGCGGTCTTTCGCATAAACGACCGCTTCGATTGCGTCTTTTCCCGGAACAACCTGCACCGCTGCAACACTGTCAGTAGTAATCGCTTGTTTCCAAGTTTTCGCTGCTAGCGCCAAAAGCCGCGTCGGCGTCGCACCGAAAGCGCCGTCCCGCATTTGATCGATAAAGGGATCAAACTCGCCAATCGGCGTTTTCGGCGCGATCTCGCGTAGCGCCTCTCTCAGCGCCACATGTTCAGCGCCGCGGAGCATCTCTAAACCGTCAACGCCGTCTTCAAGATACGTCCGCGCAGCAAGATAAAGCGCTTTAACTTGCCCGCGCGTCCAATCGTCCCAAGCATCTTCACGGACGACACGCAAATGGCAAACGGCGAGAATAAGCAATACGTCAAGCGCTTCGCGCGTTCTAATTTCTCGACAAAATGCTATTAGAGAACGCGTCTCGCCGAGGCTACGGCGCGTCGCCGTCCGGACAAAAAGATCGAGGCGCGGGACAACCGCCGCCACCGCGTCTGCGTCTTCTGGCATCGCATTGAGAAGAATGCACATATCACGCAATGCGTCTTCGATCTCGCCGGGCTGAGCGCCGGGGTGCGCCGCTCTTGTTTCTTGCAAGAGAACCGCCAGATAGAACGGCAAGATCCGCGGCGCCGCGCGCAAAACGCTGGTCGAAACGGAATAATCGGCTTCGACCTTGCCGAATCTTAGATCAGCGAGGAAATCCAACGCCAAGAAGATATGTTGGTCTAAAGAATATTGACGATATAGTCCGTACTCCACGCGCCCCGCCAAGCGGTCGAACAACGGCAAGTATTTACCGAGAAGACCGGTGCGCGCCATTGTTCGCAGCACGCGTCCAGGCGTCTTCGCCTCTAAGAGCGACGCGGTGAAGATTTCGGCGATTTCCGGATCGTCGCGGCGGTCTCGCGGGAACGTCGACGCCGCCTTCGTGATTAAGCTCACGGCGTTCGGGTGCAGCTCATAGGCGCGCCGTTTCGATAGAGCCCGAAACAATCGAAAGAGATCAAGAACGTCCGCTTCCGCACGCGCCGGGCTCGCAAAGTCAAGCCGGCCGGTGCGCACGCGCACATTAACGCGCCCCTCCATCTCGTCCGTTTGGAGCATTTTCGGCGTCGGCGAGGGGCGCCAATCGCGCAGGCGGGCATGGGCCTCCTCCAAACGCAGCGATGTCAGGCGGCTAAGGCGATCCACATCCTCACTAATTAGCGCATAGTGGGTCATAAGCCGTTCGGTCGCAGACTGACCGTTGCGTGCACGATACCCGAGCCGATCAGCAAGCGCCGGTTGGATGCTCAATTCAATTTGGTCGTGCGCGCGGTTGGTCAAAACGTGCAAATGCACGCGCACTGACCAAAGAAAGCGGCGCGCTTTGCGTAACGCAATAATGTCAGCGCTGTTCAGCAATGAGGACGGGCCGTCAATCGACCAAACAGACTCTTGATAATTATACGCATGCAACCAATCGATAATATCGATATCGCGCAAACCGCCGCGTCCGTCTTTTACGCGCGGCTCCATATAGCGCCCATAGGGCGACAAAGATAACCGACGATCCGTTCGCTCTTGTAGTTTGGCTTTGGTGAACGCAGCCTTTGTTTTCTCCCGGCGCCGCTCGAACGCAGCGTCAAACGCCTGAAACAGGTCAGCGTCGCCGGCGATGAACCGTCGCGTCAAAAACGACGTGCGCATGGCGATGTCTTTGTCCGCGAGCGCCATTGCCGAAGCGACGTCATGAACCGCATGACCAACGCTATAGCCAGCGTCCCAAAGTGGATAAAGCAGCGTTCGGATGAAACCGTCGAGCGCATCTTGATCGGCGCCGTCGTGCAACACCAAGAGATCGATGTCGGAGAACGGCGCTGCAAGACCGCGCCCATAGCCGCCGATCGCCGCGATCGCCACTTCGAAAGACGGCGCGGCATCACCCGACACCTCAGCATCCGTATAAAGACGCATCAGCAATTGGTCGCGTCCAACCGAAAGGCCTTTCGCGATCCGGACGCCATTAGTGTCGTTCGCAAAAATACGTGTAAGGCGTTTCTCTAGCGCCGTGCGGACGCGCGTGCCAAGCGCTACGCCGTCATCGCCAGCCCCGTCGGCAAAAACGGCGTCTAAGAAGTCGCCGCTCTCAGCGCCGACACCACCCTTGTTCACCGGATCACGCATAACGCACCGCGCCTTTTTCAGGCCGACTCTTCCCGTTGGTTCGGCTATTCGTCGGCATCGGCGGCGGCTTTCAGAACATAGAGCGCCTCCAAGGCGGCGCGCGGCGTTAAGTCGTCGGGATCAATTGCCTCAAGGGCGGTGCGAACGGGATCAGGCGCCGCCTCAGAAGCTTCTGGCGCATCAGGCGCCATAGCGAAAAGCGGCAATTCCGGCGCGACGGCGGCGCGACCATCCGACGCCTCTAGCGTTTTCAACAGCGCCTTCGCGCGCGCCACCGCCTTTTTGGGCAATCC
The DNA here is from genome assembly GCA_039814575.1 of Pseudomonadota bacterium. Taxonomy (GTDB): domain Bacteria; phylum Pseudomonadota; class Alphaproteobacteria; order Caulobacterales; family Parvularculaceae; genus MED-G105. The sequence goes on along the minus strand of JBCCAY010000015.1, from coordinate 43,269 downwards.
GGCAAGCCGCGCGACCGCGACGCCATAGGAACGGTCCGCCGGCCCCGGAACAACTTCGTGTAAAAAGACGACTTCGTCTTTCCACTCGCGGACTTTCATTGAGACATTGGCGAGGCGCGTCAGCGTTTCGGACAAGCCGGTGAGTTCATGATAGTGCGTCGCGAAGAGCGCCCGTGCGCCATTGACGTCATGCAAATGCTCCACCGCCGACCAGGCGATCGCCAATCCGTCATAGGTGGACGTGCCGCGGCCGATTTCATCAAGCACCACTAAAGAGCGCGGTCCTGCTTGGTTTAAGATGGCGGCGGTCTCCACCATCTCCACCATGAAGGTCGACCGCCCCCGCGCGAGGTCGTCGCTAGCGCCGACACGGCTGAAGACGCGGTCAGCAACGCCGATATGGGCCGCGCTCGCCGGCACGAATAAGCCGGCTTGGGCGAGAATGGCGATGAGCGCGTTTTGCCGGAGAAACGTCGACTTACCGGCCATATTCGGCCCGGTCATCAGCCACACCGCGCCGCCGATTTGCTCGCTGGATGCTTGCTCACCAGAAGCGGCGCCGGATAAATCGCAGTCATTGGGGCAAAAGTCCGCCTCGCCGGCCGCCTTAAGCGCCCGCTCAACAACCGGATGGCGCCCTCCCGTCACGTTAAAAGCGAGACTGTCGTCGATCTTGGGACGGACATAATTGTCCTCCCAAGCGAGCGTCGCCACGGCCGCGGCGACATCGATCATCGCAATCGCGTCCGCTGCGGCGGCGATCGCTTCGGCGCGGTCGACCACCTCTTTCGTCAATTGACGGAAGATCTCCATCTCCCGCGCAATCGCTTCGTCGCCGGCGCGGGAGATCTTCGCATCCAGATCAATGAGTTCTGACGTTGTGAACCGTACGGCGCTTGCAAGCGTTTGCCGGTGAATGAAAAACCCGTCCTCCGCGGTCATCAGCGCGTCAGCTTGCGCCGCAGACGTCTCGATAAAGTAGCCGAGCACGTTATTGCTTTTGATCTTAAGGGTCTTGACGCCGGCGCGGGTGCGATACCCGGCTTCCAGTCCGGCGATAATGCGGCGGGCTTCGTCCCTCAGGGTGCGGACGTCATCGAGGCTCGGGTCAAAGCCTTTTTGAATGAACTCCCCATCACGCGCCAGCATCGGCGGGTTATCTTTCAACGCTTCGGCGAGCGTCGTCATCAACTGTGAGAAGCCGCCCGTTTGACGCCCCTCAAGGTCAGCGTCAGCGGACGCGACTTCCGCCGGCGCGGCGTCCGCCGCTTGGGACAAACGCCGGGAAAGATCGCGCGCCAATGTCAAGCCGTCACGCATGGCGATGAGGTCGCGCGGGCCGCCACGATCAAGCGCCAGTCGAGACAAAGCGCGCGCCATGTCGGGCGCATTCTTCAGGGCGGCGCGCACGTCGTCGCGCAGGGCGTCGTCGTTGACAAAGAAATCAACCGCATCATGGCGCGCCGCGATTGCGGGCACACGCACTAATGGCGCCGTCAGCCGCGCCGACAAAAGCCGTGCGCCGGGACCCGTCACGGTGCGATCGACAGCGTCGAGAAGCGAGCCGCGTCGGCCGCCAGACTGAGCCGTCGTAATTTCCAATGAGGCGCGCGTCGCTTGATCAATCGCCATCGTGTCAGCGACTTCAAGGCGGCGCGGTGCGCGCAAAGGCGGCGTGCGGTCGATTTGCGTCAGCGCCACATAAGCGAGAAGCGCACCAACGGCCGCGATCTCCACCCGCGAAAACGCCCCGAAAGCGTCAAGCGCCGCGACATCAAAATGGTCTTTGAGGCGCGCTTCGCCGTTTTTGCGATCGAAAAACGCCGGCGGCTCTTCCGTAATCAGAAGCTTATCGCGATCGACGGTGAGTTCCGCGAGCGGGGCACGCCAAGCGTCACTTTCGAGGAGGTCGCTCGGCAGAATAAGTTCGCTAAACGGTCCGGAGGCGATGTCGGCGGCGATGCGGGTCGCATCCGTCGTACGCACAAAGAGATCGCCGGTCGAGACGTCCACATGGGCGAGCGCCGCCTCCGCCCCGCCCCGCATCACGGCGAGCGCGCCTAAGAAATTGTGCGACGAGGCGTCTAAGAGCGCATCTTCAGTGAGCGTACCCGGCGTGACAACGCGCACGATCGCCCGCGCCACAACGGATTTCGAGCCCCGTTTTTTGGCGTCCGCCGGGTCTTCGGTTTGCTCGCAGATCGCGACTTTGAAGCCGGCTTTGATGAGTCGCGCGAGATAGGCGTCGTAACTGTGATAGGGCACCCCGCACATGGGGATGTCCTCGCCCGCATGTTTGCCGCGTTTGGTGAGCGTGATGTCGAGCGCCCTCGCCGCCTTGATCGCGTCATCAAAGAACAACTCGTAAAAATCGCCCATCCGATAAAAAAGCAGCGCATCCCGCGCTTCTTCTTTGATGGTCATGTACTGCGCCATCATCGGCGTAAGGCCCGCGGACTTCGCTGGAGCGCTTTTTTCTAGAGCTTTTTCCGACGCTTTCTTGTCATCGCCTGTATTTTTCCGAAACGGATTAGCCGCCGGCGTCTCTGGCGACGGCGTTTCGTTCAAATGGGGGGCGGAGGCGGTGCTGGATAGGTTTGGCATTAACGCAATACTAGCCCTTACGCGCCCTTGGAATGAAGGGGCGGAAGTGGGCATTCTTCAACAAGCCTCTTCTATAGCGCATCACCGGCGATTCGCGCCGCTCTTTGTTGTCGCGAGCCCGCCCGGCCGTCGCCTTGTTTTCTCACCAAAACGCCCTCAGGTTTCAGGTTATGGCGCAGGCTGTATTGGAAACGATTGTGGAATGGGACGGCGGCGCAGCGCCCCTCGCCGTGCAAGTGAACCGGCGGGCGAAGCGCATTATTTTGCGCCTGGAGGAGACGACCGGCCGGGTTATCGCCACCGCTCCGTCGCGATCTTTAGCGCCGGAAGCGGTTCGTTTCGCGAAAAAGAACACCGCCTGGATCGAACGCCAACTGGCGGGAACAAAGCGGCCGCGCGCCTTCAGCGCCGGACACGTTTTCCCATTTCTTGGGGCGCCGACGCGAATCATTAATGAGGGCGGTGCGCGCGCACGCTTACACCTAGAAAACGGGCAATTGACCGTTGGCGGTGCTCCGGAACACGTCAATCGTCGGGTGACCGATTGGCTGAAACAGAACGCGCGCACTGAACTGACGGCCCGCGCCGATGATTATGCAGCGCGCCTAGACGCTCGGCGGGGCCCCGTTCGCATTAAAGACATGCGCAGCCGCTGGGGCAGCTGCGCCAGCGATGGAGCGATCGCGTTCTCCTGGCGCATCATCATGGCGCCGCCCGCCATCGTCGATTACGTCGCCGCCCATGAATGCGCGCACCTGATCCACTTGAACCATTCGCCCGCCTTTTGGCGATTGGTCGCGGACTTAGACGTCGATGCGCACGCTGCTCGCCGCTGGTTTCGCCAACATGGCTCCAGCCTATTCCTGTGGGGCGGCTAAGAGCCAAGGAGTTAAAAAGGAACGCTATTACAAGTCCGCCTTAAAGAACGGCGCCAATTTATGCGACCCAAAGCGATCGGTCCAAAGATGATAAAGGTTCCGACGGCGCATCATCACAGATAAGCAATGTTTCACTCATCGCCATCGCCCAGCCGCCGGATGATTCAACCCAAAAGCACGGAACGACATGAAATGTCATGTTGGCTTCAAGCAGCGTCGTTTCGTCGTCGGTGAGACCGGGCGGCGCATCGATCCAGCCCTGGCCGGGAAGACCTAAGCCTATCGAATACCCCATCCATGGGCGGCTTTTGATTCCAGCTTTTTCAAAAGGCGCACGGAACGCTTTTGTCACGTCTCCGCAAGAAACGCCGGCGCGCGCTGTATCGATAATGACGTCAAACGCGTCCTTTAGAACCGCAAAAAGGTTTTTTACGTCTTCAGGCGGTTTCCCAACAACCGCGGATCGCACAAGCGCCGTATTATAAAACTCTCTACACCCTGACAGCTCGATGTTCGCTAACTGATTTTTGGCGAACGGCCCATCGGTCCAAGGAACATGAATCGCCGGCACGCTCGCACCGCTCGTTAAAATAAAACACTCCGGCAAACAGCCGCCATAATCACGCGTGCCAGCGAGAGAGGCTTGATAAGCAACTGACGCAACATCGCATTGGCGGGCGGCGTCATTAATGTTGGCGAGCGTAACCGACATTGAATGAGACGCGATTTTTCCCGCCTCTCGCATGCATTGGATTTCAACGTCTGATTTAACAAAGCGGCACCAGTCTACGAGAGTCGTTGCGTCAACGACGTCAACGCCCGACAACTGCCGCAGCAGCGATGTCACTTGAGGGTACGACAATAAACGGCTCGCCATTTCGACGCCGACGCGCCCTTTCGCCCATCCTTTTTCTTTTAAAAAGTTGACGAGAAAGCCCATCGGGTCCTTCGTCGTGCGCGTTTCTTCATCGACCAAGAAATGACTTGCGAGCGTCTCCGGATACCCAATGATCCTATCACTAGGAAGATAAGTCGTAATCTCCGCCGCCGGCTTATCGGTGAACTCACGACCAATCCAATAAGGTTTGTCTTCTTGGACAGAGAGGACGACGAATACAGGATGATACCACAGCGTGCTGGTGAACCCTGTAAGGTATGACATATTCGCTGCTTCCGTAACGATTACGGTGTCGATTCCCCTTTCAGCCATGCGAGCTTTGACAGCGTCAGCGCGTCTCAAAAACTCTTCTTCAGAAAAATACGTCATTACACCGCTCCGATGAGACTTATCGATCAGAATACAAATGTTTTAGGAATGATCAGCAACCGCTCTAAGAAAAATTCTATATGATTTCAATGAGCCGCATCGATCAGACACGACTTTCAAAGAAAATTCTTGAAAACCCGAGAAACTGCGAAGGAAATTCTCCGCTAGACCAAAAGACGCCGAATTTATTCAGAAGCGGCTGCCGGGCTTCCATTCGCATGCGCTTACGTGGTCGGCGCCTAGAGTTTCAGCTGCAAAACTTATGTCGTGGTGCGTATTCTTTATAGACCGTTATGCGCTTCTCAGTTACGCAACGGCGTCGATTAAGCCCCGTGAACGTCACAAGCTCTAAACGTAAACTGCTTTACGCCCCCCAAGGGAGCTGGCCGGCTCGATAGAAAATAAATAAACCCTCGACCAGAGAAATCTGGCGCGGGTCATTTGACGCCATTTAATACGAACAATGAGCGTTTTAAGAAAGAGAATGAGGAGTAGTGTCGTCATGCGTATCGGCCTTTTAGGCGCGGCAAGTGTTACGCCGTTTGCAATTATCCGACCAGCGAAGGCGATTCCAGCGATAACGCTCGCAGGCGTCGCCGCGCGAGATCGACTACGTGCGGCAGCATACGCTGAAGAACATTCTATCGAAAAAGCTTATGATACTTATGATGAGCTAATCGCCGCTGACGACATCGATCTCATCTATATCGGCCTCCCCATTAATCTCCATGCAGAATGGTGCGTCAAAGCAGCGAACGCTGGCAAACACGTTCTTTGCGAGAAACCTTTTGCAATGAACCTGACTGATGCGGAGAAGGCGGTCGCGGCGGGAGAACGCGCCGGCGTGCGCGTTATTGAGGCGTTTCACAATCTGTATCATCCGGCATTTTTCACGTTGCAAAACTGGTTGAATGAGGGCGCAATTGGCAGGGTCAAAGAGATTGAAACGATCACCCAATATCCCGTCGCTGACGACGGACGGACAATAACCCACCGCCCAGAAACAGGCGGCGGCGCCATGATGGACAATGGCTGTTATGGCCTGAGTTTCGCGTTGAGTCTTTTGAACGCGGAGCCTTCTTCGATCACCGCCAGCGCCGACTTAACGCCGTCCGGCGTTGACGACCGGATGACCGCGGAACTAAAGTTCGACGGCGGAGTGACGACAAAGCTCATCGCCGCGATGCCAGCCGACGAACCGGCGCAGTCTTCCCTAACCATAACCGGCGAAACCGGCAGCATCAGTTTTTTTGATGACCCGCTAATTCCGCACAAAGGCGCACGCCTCATTCTCAAGAATAAGGATGGGGAACATCGCGCCCCTATCGATCGAATCAGCACTTACGCCTATCAGCTGGCCGCTGTTGCAGAAGCTATCGACTATGGAACGCCCTTGCCGTCTGAGGGCGCGACTTTGTTACGTCAACAACGTGTGCTCGATGCGACGTATGCCGCAGCAGGTCTTGCGCATTTGCGAGACGTTTAGCGATTGGTCGCGGACTTAGATATCGACGCGCACGCCGCTCGCCGCTGGTTTCGCCGACACGGTTCAGGCCTTTTCCTGTGGGGCGCGGCGTAAACCGGCGCGAGAGCCCGCTACTCCCCCTCCGGCTCGATCAGCGTTGAGTGGAGGAAACTCATCCGCCACTTGCCTTTCTCTTTTCGGAAGGTCGCGCTTTCGGTCCATTCATAGGTGTCTCTCTTACCGCTGTTCATAAAGACGCCCGTATTGCGATAGGTGACGACAGCTAGCGGCTCGCTGACTTCGACTCGCGGCTGACTGATGATCCAATCGCGCTCGCTGTCGGGGTATGATTTAAGCGCCTTCATAAGCACCTCAGCCGACCAGTGACGCCCGTCCTCAAACAACACAAAATCGCTTGTGGTGATTGATTTGAGCATCTCTAAGTCTTTGCGTCGCAGCGCTTCGAAGAACGCTTCAACGCCTCCGGTGACCGCGTCGGCGGCTGGGTCGGCGGGTTTGCGAACCGCCGCGACAAGGCTCTTCGCCGCTTTCCTAAATGAGCGATTGGATGGTTCGCCGTTCGCCCCATAATCCACCGTCGGATCTTCGCCGACGCCGTGCCCCAACCGCACAACGACGAGATCAAGCGATGGGACAATCACCACCGATTGCCCTTCTATACCCTCCATGCTGAACGTATCGCGGGGCCATGGCCAACCCGAGCCAAGGTTCAGCCAAACTTGTCCACCGTAAACGGGCTCGCGCCACGCCGGCGCCGGCGCGCGGATAAGCGCCATAAATTCGTGGGACAAGAGCCGTTCGCCGTTCCAAACGCCGTCCTGCGCATAAAGCAATCCAAGGCGCGCCCAATCGCGCGCTGTCGCATAACTATAGGCGGCCGTCAGCGGATTGCCCGCCCGGTCAGGCTCCACAACCATTGAACGCATGCCGATACGATCGTAAAGCGCCGCGCGCGGCCAGGCGGCAAGCGTCTCCCCGGTTTTCGCAAGCTCGTCTTTAAGAATACGACCAACGACATGAGGCTGGCAGTTGGTGTAGACGCCGCGCTCCCGAGGTTCTTCCCCAAGCGGACGGCTCACCGCATAATCATAGGCGTCATCAGGTCCGACAAAACTATACAAATAGTCTGTATACCCCTCGCTTCGCCAAGCGACATGATCGAACGCCTCGCCGCCTAGCCCACAGTCAAGCCCGGCGGACATGCGCAAGAGATCAGCAAGCGTAATTGTTCCGCGCGCATCGCCCGGCTCCGCCCATTCCGGAATGGGAGCCGGAGCATGAAGATCGAGGCGACCTTCATTCTCCAACACGCCGGCCCACGTTGCTTGCAACGTCTTTGTTACCGACCAGCCCGGCAGGGGCGTTTGCGCGCTCATGTCTTCGCCATAGCGCTCAGCGATGATGTCGCCCTTGTATAGAACGAGGAAAGCCGCGGTGTGGGCGTCCGGCGCAAACGCCTGCTCGACCGCCCGCTCAACCCCTTTACGGTCAATCTCTTTCGGCCAAGCGCGCTGCCGATTGCGATCGCCCATCGGCCAATCAAGCGTGTCCGCCGCCGGCAATTTGGACGGCGCGGAAACAGGTGTGAAACCGATTTGCGTTTCTCCTGGCGCAAGCGCGACGCAACCTTGCGACCCGATAAAGACCGCCGTCGCTTCAACGCCGTCGTTTAGACGGAGCGTCACTGCGCGCCGTTCCCGATCAACCGCGACGTTCTCAATCGCACTTTTATCTTCGGGCGGCATCCAGAATTTCGAACTACGCGAAAGAAACTCATCGGCGTCCCGTCCCGAAACAAAGACGGCCGAGCAAACTTCTTTAACGACACCGGCAGCGCCAAGTTGCGAAAGTTCTGTTCGAGGAATATCAGCGCCGCTGGCGGCGACGGAGCTTAGCGCCATCAAAGCGCCGCATAAGGGTAAAAGAGCGTTACGCATTCTTCTGTAGTCCTCTCTTTATCGTAGTCGCTTGCATCAACAACGTCGCCTTGTTCGACGCCGTCACTTGCAAGCCGTCGCCAACGAAATTTCCAGCAGACGCAACGCCGCCTTGTTTATCCGCCCATCGTGCAACGAAATATGACATTGCGTCCATTGCGGCTTTGTCGCCCTCAAGATTTTTGATGAATTCGCAGCCCCCAATGGTGCAGCGAGCGCTTCTTGCACCCTTTTCGTGACGCCCCCTCACGCGACACGTGTCGGCTAAGCCTCAGCCAATAAGACCACGGCCCGCGAAACGGCGGCCAAAAAATACGCAAGCGGACAGACTCTTATTTATCTTTTGATATATTAGATACCATCCCTTGATACGCGTCAACTGCTAGAAATGATGAGGGTGTCCGACCGCTCGAAAGACCATTACCTTAAGCGTTTTCAGATCAATCGAGATCGCTCAATCGCTTTCGGTTTTTGTTTCCTCGCATTTCCGAACGGTGGGCCGCCCCCGCTCGACTTGGGAATATTTTAACAAGCATGATCAGCGGATTGTAGTCTCATTAGGGACTAAATTGCGAATCTTGCGCTGGTTATCGGCTGAAAGCGACCGATCGCGGGTGAATATCGTCACGCTGAACCTTGATACTGCGCAACCCGATCACGATAAAACTTCTTTTTTGCTCAGTTAAAAAGCGCCGGCAGCGAGCGCCCGCCCCATGACTGCCGACCAAATCATCGCCGGCGCGCGCCCTCCGGTCATATCCGCGCCCATGGCTTTATTATCGTCACGTCCAACCCACACAACGCAAACGAGCCCGCCCGCGTGCCCGGCGAACCAGGCGTCTCGATTGTCCTGGCTGGTGCCCGTTTTACCTGCAACCTTAAGAAAAGGGACAGCGGCGTTTTTACCAGTGCCCCACGCCACAACGCCTTCCAACATAGTATTGACGCGTTCGACCGACGCAGACGTCGCCGCCTCCGCGACAACGCCGCCAGGATTATCATAAGCGATCACGCCAGACGCGAGACGCACGTCATGCACCGTATAGGGATGGACGCGATAGCCGCCGTTTGCAAACGGCGCATAGGCGGCGGCGAGTTCAATCGGGGTGACAACGTCAACACCGAGGCCAAGCGCGGCGCCTTGAGATAAGGGAGATTGGACCCCCATTCGTCGCGCCGTTAACCGGACAGCGCTGCGGCCCGTGCGCTCTTGTAAATCGATTGTCGCCGCATTGAGAGAGAGCGCCAACGCCGTGGAAAGCGAAACCTCCCCGCGGTACCGCCCGCTATAGTTTTTCGGCGACCACCCGTCCACAGTAAGCGGACGATCCAACAGAACACTGTCTGGCGGCGCTCCGTGCTCTAAAGCGGCGAGATAAACAAAGGGCTTAAACGCTGAACCAGGCTGGCGACGGGCAGAAACGGCGCGGTTGAACTGGGAGCGCGCATAGTCGCGCCCGCCAATAAGCGCCCGCACGGCGCCGTCACCGCTCATGAGTACGATCGCGGCCTCAACGTCGTCCGGCAATCCCGCGCGTGCGGCCCCAGCAATGAGGCCCTCTTCAGCCGCTTTTTGCAAGCTTTGGACAAACGTCGTAGAGACATCTATGTCATCTTTATACGACTTAACAAGATTACGCGCTTCGGCTACAGAATAATCGATAAAGAACGGCGCTGACACCGATAGCGCCGATTGCAGAGCGACGGGTTTTTCTAACGCTCTATCTGCAGCGACAGGTGAGAGCTTCCCCGCAGCGACCATGGCTTCAACGACAATGCGCGCTCGGCGTCCGGCGCCGTCGGGGTTTTTATCAGGTGCATAAACTGACGGCGCTTTTATCAGACCTGCAAGAACAGCCGCTTCAGCAATCGACAAATCCGACGGCGTGCGCCCAAAATAGCGATAGCTTGCAGCGCTCAATCCGTATGCGCCAGCGCCAAAATATACCCGGTTGAGATAGAGCGTTAAAATTTCGTCTTTTGAAAAACGCTGTTCAAGCCATAGCGCAAGATATAGCTCTGCTATTTTTCGCTTAAGCGTTCTCTCTGGCGTCAGGAACAGGTTTTTCGCCAATTGTTGCGTAATTGTCGACCCGCCCTGACGGACTGCGCCCGTACGGATATTGACGAAAGCCGCTCTTGCGACGGAAACCGGATTAACACCGATGTGGTGTTGGAAGTTTCTGTCCTCGATGGCGATGAATGCGTCCGGCACATGGGGCGGTAAGTCTTTCAAGCGTACCGGGGCGCCATGTAATCGGCCATGGACGGGTATCGGCGCGCCGTCTTGGGCGACAAGCGCCGTGAGCGGCGCCCTTTCAGACCGCCACAACCCCTCTGTAGACGGTAAATCTCGAATGATAGATAAAGACAAAGCCGCAATGACGATCGCAAAGGCGAAGAGGTAAAACGTCGCCTCCGCCGCATAAGCAAGAAGTCGCGGCACCGCCCGCCTTTGCTTCCTCGGACCTTTTATTAATCGGCGGCCACCCCCCCCTCCGCCGGACGACGCAACGGGTCGTTTCCAACGCCGTCGATCACTGCGTCGTTGCGCCAAAGCGGTTTTAGAATGCTGTGCCGACCGTCGACGCGGTTTCTTTGCCATAAAGACAATCGGCCGAAACAGCGTTAACGCTTGGTTAATATCCCTGCCCAAAACGCCGACTGCTACCCATTTCGTCAAAACGGGAAGTGCCGTGCAAGGCGCCTAAGCAACTCGATTTGCAGAAATGGCGTCATTCATTTCGACATCGTTTTTTATAGAATTTCTGCTTTTCATCGGGCCGTGCTATCTGACAACGTTACAGAAAAATCACATAACAACCGACGCCACGCCCGAACGCGCACCCGCGCTGCATGAGCGTCGCGAGGCAGCATTTATGACAAACAATGCAGACGCACCACGCGCCACGACAACACAATCGACGAAGGGGAATTACCCCGTCGCAACCGTAGGAACCGACGACCCCAAAGAACGCGCCATTATTTCTGCAGCGCGGCAGATATTCCTATCGAACGGCTTCGACGGCGCAAGTATGGACGCAATCGCTCACACGGCCGGCGTGTCTAAACGCACCGTCTATAATCGGTTTCAATCGAAAGAAGCGCTGTTCGGCGCCGCTATCGAAGAAACATGCAAGCGAATATTACCGGTGAGCCTCGACGGGCTTGAGACCGCCGCCCCAATAGAACAGGTGATCGAAGACCTCGCACGATCCATTTTGTATGGCATTCTTGAACCTGAAGCGATCGCGCTAAGGCGCATTGCAACTTTCGAAGCGGGACGCAAACCGGAACTCGGCCACAGCTTTTTGGAGCACGGGCTTCACTATATGATCAACGCCGGGACAGCAATCTTCGAGCGCCTCGCCGCGGCGAACGATCTTGATATTGACGATCCGCATACCGCGATATGCCAGCTAGGCGCTCTGATCACCGAGCCGCTCTACTCGGAATTACTTCTAGGAGGACCGCCGGACAATCTCGACGCCGCAATTGAAAAACAGTTAAGTGACGGATTGTCGGCATTTTGGAAGCTCTACGGCGGAAAGTCCTAGCGCTTTTCACGTTCTGATGGAATCGGATCGCGGGCCCTAGGCTTTTGATTTGTCGCGCTTCTTTTGCGAACAACCGCACACACTTATCCGCGAAACGCTCTTAAAGCATTCGAAGGCCGATATTGCATCTAACCACCGCTTGAGTTTCATCGTTTCAACTATCTCTTCTCTCGCAGCTTCATGTTACCGCCTCACTTAGTCAAGCGAAGACAAAGCAATGCGTTTCTTTTGCCCACCACCGTCAAGGGCGTTCGACCTTTGGTTCGTTCCGCTAAAGATGCTTTAGCTTCACAAGCAAATGGGGCGGAATTAACAATCCGAACCCGGTCGAACACGAGAGCGCCGTAGGACCAACATTAGGTCGGGATAAGATCGTCTCAGGCGCGCAAAACGAAGACGCTAGAGCATTGGATTGATTCAATCTAACCGTCCGATGCTCTAGGACGGGAGACTTCGTCAAATCGCAACAGTCGAAACAAAAAACGCGGCCCCAACGGGACCGCGTTTCTTTAATCTTGAATTGAGCGGCTTATTAAAGCCGCATTGCAGCTTACTCGAAGCTGATCGTAACTTCCGTACGACGGTTAAGCGGCTCACGCGTGCCGTCCGGGGTAGGCTTCGCGAGATTGCTTTCGCCATTCGCTTCTGTCCGGATGCGATCGGCAGGAACGCCGTTGGCGATCAAAGCATCGCGAACGACAGCTGCACGGCGCTCGGAGAGACGCTGGTTGTAAGCAGCGCCGCCGGACGTATCGGTGTTACCCGCAACAACAACCGTGTCGATGTCGCCGGAAAGAGCGCGAGACGCCGCTTCCCGAACAAGGTTCGATGCTTCAGGCGTCAGGTTCGACTTATTGTAGTCGAAGTAAACCGTGAAGTTGACCGGATCGAGAACCGCGGACGCAAGCTCTTGAACCTGCGGCGGGCATTCAGCCGTCACAGGAACGCTGGAGCCATCCCAGCAATCTTTATACTCAACCGGCGCTGCGCCGCCGCCGAAATGGAAGCGAAGGCCGCCGAAGATGCTGTGGTTATGGTACGACGTTTCGACCGCGACCGGCGTGGCGCCAACCGTACCATTGTGGGCGGTGTCGCCAGCAACGACATAGCGGTAGGAAAGGTCGAAAGACAGATTGTCGGCAAGCGCCACAGCGAGGCCGGCGATGCCCTGAGCAGCAATTGTGCTCGCCGCATCATCAACCCGAACGGCCGGCGCGGTATTCGTGAAATCGCTGTCAATATTGGCGTAGCCGATACCGCCGCCGATGTATGGCGTGAACGTGTCATTGACAGAGAAATCATAGAGCAGGTTCAGCATGGCGAAGTGAGCCGCCAGATCGCCTGAGTACGTTGCGCCGCCGATATTCGGAAGACCGCCTTGGCCGTCGAGAGCAATGTGGCGCACATCGTTGTCGCGATATGAATACTCTAATTCACCGCGGAAGCCGTTGCCGAGATGTTTGCCAAGGGCGAAATAAACGCCATAGCCATTGTCATAATCGGCGTCAGAATCCGTATTAATCCCTGCGCCGACAATTTCCGTGTCAAGGTCGTCTTGAACATAGGAATATCCAGCGCCGAGCGAACCGTACCAGCCCTCGTCCGCATTCGCGGCCGGCGCGACGGCCATTGCGGACACAGCCGCAAAAAGAGTCGTTTTCAGTTTCATCTAATCCCCTCCAAAGGTGAATTCCGAGATGCGCGCCAAACTTATAGTCTCGCCGCTCTTCGCGCACTTCCTTAGCGAATTTCCCGCCCAAGTAACAGGCTTAATATATAAACATGCGGACATTCGCAGCATAACGCGTTAAGCATGTTGCATCAACGCATCGATTACAGGCGATTACGCGCTGAAACGTGCAATTTTCCGTTGAAAAAGACTTCAAGCCGAGCGCCTTCGCACACTGTGCGCACTACGCGCTTAACAGTCTGAATGAACTGATTCGTTCATAAAAGATGCGAGTTTAGACGATGCGGGCGAAAGGCGCGCTAAGGCGCTGCGTGTCACTTTCCCGCAACGCAGCATAAGGGGTGTTTTGATTGAGAGCCGCTTCGGCGACGCGGTCCTCGTTTGCGGCGTCGGCGCGCGACGACAATCGCTCTTCGTCGCTCTCAGTGAGCGCTTCTTCATCGGCCATGGTACGCACATCCGTTTGCGCTTCCCACATTGTTGAGCGCGCCTGCTGGGCGACGGCTCTGTCCTGGGGCGACGGCTCGGAGGGGGCCAACGCCGCAGCGATCACGACTTCCATTTTTGCAATCGTTGCGACGGGATCGCCGGGCACCGGCGCTGTGTCAATCGGCACGCTGCCAGACACAACATAGCGCTGGCCGTCGGGCCCTTCTTGATAGTCATAAGAAATCGCGCCGGCGTACCGTCCGCCAACGATTTTATGCGCTTCCTCATGGGCGCGCACTTCACGGTCACGCGCCTTCATCCGCGCGACGATTTCTAATTGTTCGTCGGAAAGACCTGCTAACGCGTCGGCGCTTAATTCCAAGGAATTCGGCTCAAAGACATTTGAGCGCGCGCGTTCGCGTTCGGTCTCCTCAGGAGATCCGGAAGGCTGTCGCACTGCTGCCTGACGCAGCGACACAGCCTGGGGTATCGCACCGACGCCAATCATAACGCCGGTACGCTAGGACACATGTATTTAAGAGTGGTAAGAAAACTTGCTTAATTTTTAACGCGCCGAGCCTGATCGACGCGGTTTTGCTTACCCGGATTGATATTGATGGTCGTTCGTCCCCGATAGCCTCGCATTTCCCCATTGGCGTCATGGACCGAACATCGGTCGTGTCGCCTGAAGACGCGACCTTCGCGCGAAATCCTTGCCATTCAATTAGCGCGAGCAAGAACGGACGAAATTTTCTTAAAAACTTTATTGGAACCGGGGCGATTTCCGGCTTTGCCCCGTATTAGCCGACGCCGATACTCTTTTCTTTTTCCCACAGAGGTTGCGGCGCGCCGAGGCGAACGGCTTCACTGCGGGCGGCCACGAACAGAAAATCAGACAATCGGTTGAGATAGGCGAGCCCCGCGGCGCACTCCGGCGCGCTCGCAGCAAAAGCCGCGGCGCCGCGCTCAACGCGCCGGCATACCGTGCGCGCCACATGCAGCCACGCGACCAGGGACGCGCCACCCGGCAGGACGAACTCTTTCAATGGCGATAACTCAGCGTTTAACACCGTAACCGCGTCATCCAATCGAGCGATATGGCGCTCGCTCAAAGCCGGCGCGCCTGGAAAACAAAGCGCGCCGCCGAGATCGAATAAATCATGTTGCACCCCCTCTAACGTGGAGCGAACAACTTCGCCCGGCGCATGAGAAAGCACGACGCCGATCCACGAGTTCAACTCATCGACATCACCAAGGAGGGCAATGCGCGGATCTGTTTTAGGAACACGCGCGCCATCGCCGAGAGAGGTTTGGCCGCCATCGCCGCCTTTTGTGACGATTTTCGTAAGACGATCCGCCATGCGCGCGGTTCCCTTTCCCTTAAGAGACTTTGTGGGCCGATCAGTTGCGTTTCCAGCGCTGCCTTCATCGCCCGACGCCTTCACCACGCATCACGTTTGATGAGACGCTACCCTTTACGCGCTGGGCTCAATCCCGGACCGCCGGGCTCGCCAATTTCGCCCTCGCCCGCTAAGGGATGGGCGTCATCCGCCAGCGTCTTCAAATGCATGAGATAATTGATGACCGGCGACACGACGATGAGGCCGACGCCAACCGCCACGGCGAGCCAGCCGACATTCGAATAAACGTCCAAGACGAGGCTTTCGCCATCGGGACCGACCGCGGCGGTCGCTTGAGCGATCATCGCCGCCACGGCGTTGCCTGCGCCAGAAGCCAAGAACCACGTCCCCATGATAAGGCCGACCATGCTTGGCACCGATAAACGCGTCATGGCCGACAAGCCGACCGGCGATAAGCAAAGCTCGCCTGTCGTATGCAAGAGATAAATCAGGAAAATGAAGATGACCGGCGTCAAACCAGCATTCGTGTTTGCCCCCCAAACCAAGACCAAAAAGCCAAGGCCAAGTTGGATGACGCCCAGCCCGAATTTCTGCGGCGTCGTCGGCTCCAGCCCGAGTTTGCCGAGAAACACCCAAAGCGCCGCGAACGCCGGCCCCAACACAATGATGTACATCGCATTCAATGATTGAAAGACGGAGGGGACGATCTCCTGACCGAAGATCGTCCGATCAACCTTTTCATCCGTATAAAGATTGAGCGACGAGCCGGCCTGTTCGAACAACGCCCAGAAGAGCACTTGAACCGAAATTAACGACACCGCGGCGAAAATTCGATCGCGCGGGTGAGCGTCGAGCGTAAATACGGACCGGTAAAGGATATATCCAACCGTCACGGCGCCCGCGATCATCAAAAGCGTATTCACCATGCCTTGATCGCGCACGGCGAACCAAACAAAAAGCGTGCCCGCAAACGTTCCAAGATAAATCAGATGCTCGGTCGTCAGCCCAGAGATTTGCTTCTTTTGCAGAAGCGCTGGCTGACGCGGCTCTCCGGCGCCGTCAAGAAGCGGCTTACCCCAAATAAACACCAAAAGGCCGGCGAGCATGCCGACGCCGGCTAATCCAAACCCATATTTCCAGCCATAAGTCTCGCCGAGATAACCGGCGAGGAGCGCCCCGAAAGCCGCGCCCAAATTAATGCCGACATAAAACAGCGTAAAGGCGCCGTCGCGACGGGCGTCCGTTTTGGGATAGAGCTCGCCGACAATCGCAGAAATGTTCGGCTTCAAAAAACCGACGCCCATAATGATCAGCGCAAGCGACAAGTAGAAAATATTGAGGACGCCGGGGGCCGCCGCCCCACCCGCCACGACGGGATCGCCTTCAATCGCCATACCGGCATGCCCAAGCACAAGAAGGACAGCGCCGATCAGAACAGCTTTTCTTTGGCCAAGATAGCGATCCGCCAACACGCCGCCAATGACGGGAGTAATATAAACAAGCGTCGTATAGGCGCCGTAGAGCCCATAGGCTTCTTGGCGATCGAAGAGGAAATGCTTGGTCAAATAAAGAACCAATAGCGCCCGCATTCCATAATAAGAGAAACGCTCCCACATCTCTGCAAAAAAGAGGATATAGAGGCCGCGCGGATGATTGCGCATCAGAAAGAGCGCCACGCACAGGCCGAACGCGGCGACGCCGCCGAGCAAAAGATAGAACATGAACGCGAAAGCCCCTCAAAGTTACGTTTTGCTTTGTTTTCGTTATGGATTATTTGAAGCGCGATCGCCTGCTCCGCGCAAGGCTTGTGGGCAATCCGCGAAAAATCGCCGACTTGGAAAGCCGTAAGGCCAATGCACTATAACACTCTGATATACAGAAGTTTTTTACGCGCCTGGCGCGTCGCCGATCAGAACTAAAAGGTCGCCATTCAGCTCGACAACCCCTTCTACCGCCTACCGCTCCGCTTCGATGTCGAACGCCTACAAACGGAACTAGCATCCTTCGAAGAACACCAATGGATCGGCCATCCCCAAGGATATAAGGGCAATAGCGCGCTGCCGCTCATTTCAGCGGGCGGCGATCAAAACCATGCTTACGAGCCACCGATGGCGCCGACCGTTCACTTAGAGCGATCGCCCTATTTCCAACAGGTGATCGCCCACTTCAATACGGTTGTCGGCAGATCCCGATTGATGCGCCTCGGCCCGAAATCTCAAGTCTCCCGACATGTGGATATACATTATTACTGGCGCCAACGTGTCCGCATCCATGTGCCGATCGTCACCTATCCAGACGTTATATTCAATTGCGGCGAGGAAAGCGTTCATATGGCGGCCGGCGAGGCTTGGATCTTCGACAATTGGCGCTATCACGAAGTGGACAACCCAACGGACCACAACAGGGTTCACCTTGTCATCGACACATGCGGCTCCGCTGACTTTTGGTCTTTATTAAAACAATCAGACGAGACGTTCGTAAAATACGAGCCCGACAGTGATCATCAGCTTCGTGTAGAAACGCTTGAATTTCCAAAACTGCTAAGCCCGTCTGAAATCGACGTCGATTTCAGGATGATAGAAGACGAGATAAATGCGTATCTTGACAATGATCAGGAGACCAAAGCCGCACTATTCGATCTAATGCGCGATTTCCGACGCGATTGGCGGGCAATGTATTTGGCGGACCGCGACACAGACAGCGGCATCGCAGCAGGACTTAATCTTGTTCGAAAACTTCGAACAGCATCCTCGCCTATCGCCGAAAAACTCAAGCTGGCCGGCAACGGCGCCGAAGCTAAGGCTGCGCTTCAATTCACGCTTGATACCGCTGTCGATGAAAACGTTGCGCGAAATCTCGATAAGCGCCTGGAATCTGGCGAGACGCTTCACTCGCCTGCGGTGGTAAAATCGAATCAAACATCGAAGTTCGATGAAAAACTCTATGATCGACCGGTGTTTATCGTCGCCGCGCCGCGGTCGGGGAGTACGTTGCTATACGAAACCCTCGCCGAGCATGAAATCTTCTGGACGATCGGCGGCGAAGCGCACAGTCACATCGAGAAAATTCAGGCGCTGCATCCAGCAAGCCACAAATTCAGTTCAAATATTCTGACCGCGGAAGACGCGACCCCAGAAACCGCGGACAGTATTTACCGCAGTTTCGGCGTCGCCCTTCGTGACATTGATGGTGCAATGATAATGCGTATGGCGCTAAGCGAACGCCCGCGCACTATTCGATTCTTAGAAAAGACACCGAAGAATGCGTTACGGATTCCCTTTTTCAAGAAGATCTTTCCAAACGCGCGCTTTATTTATTTGCACCGCGAGATCGGATCGAACGCCTCTAGCATTCTAGAGGCATGGCGATCGCGTCGGTTCGTCACCTATCCCCGCCTGCCAGGTTGGATTAACGAGCCATGGTCGTTAGTACTCTTCCCAGGTTGGCGAGACCTCAAAAACGCCAGTGTCGCCGAGATTGCGGTTCAGCAATGGGCAACGGTGAATAAGGTAATTCTGGAAGACCTCACAGCGCTGCCGCGCGCCGACTGGACGAGCGTTAGCAACGAAGCGTTTCTTGCAAATCCCGTGGAAGAGACACGCCGTCTTCTTGAGTTCTGCGACCTGCCGTTTACGGAGCGAATGTCATCGGTCGTCTCAACAGAACTCAAACCATCCCAGTACACATTGACCAAACCAGAACCAAACAAATGGCTCAAAAATAAGGATGAACTAGAACCCTATTTCGCGGCGGCGGCGGATATTGAAGCCGCCATCCGCGATATCGATAACGACGCCAAAACCGTTTAGAGCGCCAAGCGCTTTAAACAATGAACCAAGAAAATCGTTTCAAGGCCCATTGCAATTACGATACTCTAGAAGCCATGAGTAACCGCAAGGGATGCGCGTCAATCGCGCATTACCGCGCGCCTAGCAGCCGAACCTGATGCCAACCGCCCAGTTTGGCATCGGCTAAGCTTGCATCGTCCAGCCCTCAACGCCCATCGCCGCTTGGCGGACCGCCTCGGAGCGGGTTGGATGCGCATGGCACGTGCGCGCGATATCTTCCGATGAACCGCCGAACTCCATGACCGAGACAACTTCGGCGATGAGTTCGCCAGCGCCGACGCCGATGATATGGGCCCCGAGCACTTCATCCGTCTTCGCATCGGCGAGCACTTTAGCGAAACCATCCGTTTCATGATTGGTTTTGGCGCGGCTGTTCGCGGCGAACGGGAATTTACCAACCTTGTACTCGACGCCAGCCGCTTTTAGCTCTTCTTCCGTTTTACCGACGGACGCGACCTCAGGATAGCTGTAAACAACGTTCGGGACATAGTCGTAATTCACATGCCCCGGCTTGCCGGCGATGAGCTCAACGCACGCGACAGCGTCGTCTTCGGCTTTATGGGCCAACATCGGCCCTTGGATGCAATCGCCGATCGCCCACACGCCCGCAACATTCGTGCGGAAAAGGTCGGTGACGATAAAGCCGCGCTTGTCCATCTCAACGCCGATGCGCTCAAGGCCAAGCCCTTCCGTATGGGGACGACGACCGATCGCCACAAGAACCACATTCGCGTCGATCACCTCGGCCTCACCGCCTTCGGCGGGTTCGACGGATACTTTCAATTTGGTTTTCAGTTTTTCAACGCCAGTGACTTTCGACTTCAGTTTGAAGTTCATCCCCTGTTTTTTGAGGATGCGCTGGAAGTTTTTCGATACCTCGCCGTCCATGGTCGGCAGGATGCGATCAAGAAACTCAACGACCGTCACCTCAGCGCCCAATCGGCGCCACACAGAACCAAGCTCCAGGCCGATGACGCCGCCGCCGACCAAAACCAAATGTTTTGGCACGGATGATAGGGACAGCGCACCCGTGGATGAAACCACCTGCTCCTCGTCAATGTCGACGCCTGGCAGCGGCGTGACTTCCGAGCCCGTGGCGATGACGATGTTCTGACACGCAAGATCAGTGGTTTTACCATCAGCGCCCGTGACCCGCACTTTGCCGGATTCAATGATTTCGCCAGCGCCCAAATGCACGTCGACTTTGTTCTTCTTCATCAAGAACTCAACGCCCTTGGTGAGCCCTTCAACGGCGTCGTCTTTCTGGCCGAGCATTTTCGGCAGATCGAGCGACACGCCGCCGGTTTTAATGCCGAGGCCTTCGAAGTCTTTGATGGCCGCCTCATAAAGTTCAGAGGCGTGAAGCAACGCTTTGGAGGGGATGCAGCCCACATTCAGGCACGTGCCGCCGAGTTTGTTATTGTCCCGTTTCTCGATGATCGCGGTTTTAAGCCCCAATTGGCCAGCGCGGATCGCCGCGTTATAGCCGCCAGGCCCTGCGCCGATGATGATGACGTCGTATTGATCAGCCATAGAAATTTTCTCGTGATTTATCCGGTTAAAGGCGCGATGCGAAGGGCATCCGCTCCAGTTCCGCTTCTAGATAGACGACCCCGCCCCAAAAGTCTTTACCGAAGCGTTCGGTGTCAGCGTCGATTAAAGGCTTAGCGATCCGCAAGGTTCGTAACATCGCCGGCCCAGTAGCGCCATACAGCGTTTTAGCTTGCGTCAAGTGGCCGTTTCGAACCAGACGCCCAATCCAGTCTAGCATATTCAGTGCACGGCGTAAGCTCGCCTGATCGGATTTACTCAAATCATCAAGGCCCGCGACGGTCTTAGATTCGAGATTGAGAATAATCTCGCCCCAACTCTCAGACCATTCATTCTGCAGCGTTTCGAAGAGCCTTAGGGTGACTTCCGTCTCACGCGCCCGCGTCCCATTGCGCACGCTGACGAACAGCGCCGCTCCCGCGATAATAACTGCTAGGATTTCCACGATGGACGTGAAATTCTCAAACGTCAAAGACACCTGCGAAATCCTGAGTTGAAAAGGCAGCCGCGTGGGTCAGCGCGGGCCAAGATTGACGCCTACAAATCCAACAGCAAACGCTGCGGGTCTTCCAAATTCTCTTTCACGCGAACCAAGAACGTCACCGCGCCTTTGCCGTCGACAATGCGGTGATCATAAGAGAGCGCCAAATACATCATCGGGCGAACGACCACCTCGTTCCCCACGACGACGGGGCGTTTTTCAATGCGGTGCATGCCGAGAATGCCCGATTGCGGCGGGTTCAAGATCGGCGTCGACATGAGAGAGCCGTAAACGCCGCCGTTCGAAATCGTGAACGTGCCGCCTTGCATTTCCTCAAGGCCAAGGGCGCCGTCGCGGGCGCGCCGTCCGAAATCAGAAATTTCCGCTTCAACGACAGCGAGGGATTTCATGTCCGCGTCGCGCAAAACCGGCACGACAAGGCCTTTGTCCGAGCCGACGGCGACACCGATGTCATAATGGTTTTTATAGATAATGTCCGTGCCGTCGATTTCAGCGTTGACGTCGGGCACCTCTTTCAGGGCGTGAACGCACGCTTTGACGAAGAACGACATAAAGCCGAGTTTGACGCCGTGCTTTTTCTCAAAAAGCTCTTTGTACTCGGAGCGAAGCGCCATCACGGCGGTCATGTCGACATCGTTGAACGTCGTCAGCATCGCCGCCGTGTCTTGCGCTTCCTTCAAGCGCCGGGCGATGGTCTGGCGCAGACGGGACATCTTCACCCGCTCTTCGCGCGGGCCGATGTCTCGCGGCGCGCTTGGTTGCGCCGGCGCTTTCGCCGAAACGGCGCCGCCTGCCCCGCCGGTTTTAACAGCGGCGAGCGCGTCGCCTTTGGTGACGCGGCCGTCTTTGCCGGTGCCGGCGATCGATTGCGGATTGAGACCATGTTCTGCGACGACGCGGCGCGGCGCCGGCGATAAGTCAGCGGACCCAGCGCTTGGCGCAGGCGCGGCCGGCGCAGCAGCGCCATTCATCGCCGCCGACGCTGCGGACGTCGCAGACGCGCTCGCGCCTTTTTCGATAATTGCGATCACCGCGCCCACTTCGACAGTGGCGCCCGCGTCCGCGCGAATTTCTCTTAAAACGCCCGCTGCAGGGGCCGCAACGTCCATCGCCGCTTTGTCGGTTTCCAGCGTCACCAACGGATCGTCCACGGCGACCGCGTCGCCAACCGCTTTCAACCATTCGCCGATATCCGCTTCGGTGACGGACTCGCCGCCCTCAGGGACGACAACGTCAATCATTTCTCCGCCGCCGGAAGATGCCGGCGCTGCGCTTGCAGCTGGCGCCTCCACCTCGGCTGCTTTCGGCGCAACCGCTTCACCGCCGCCCTTACCGATGCGGCCGAGAAGCGCGTCAACTTCCACCGTATCGCCTTCATTAGCGACGATTTCCGTCAGCACGCCGGCGGCCGGCGCCGGGGCTTCGATAGAAACTTTATCCGTCTCCAATTCAACAAGCGGTTCGTCGGCGGCGACCTGATCGCCGACGGCCTTCAACCATTTCGCAATCGTCGCTTCGGTGACGGATTCGCCTAAGGTCGGCACTTTAATGTCTGCAGCCATGGTTCTCGTTCGCTCCAATGCAGCCGTCCAAATCGCTATCAAGAACGGCCCAGCGCTTTTTCAGGTTCCTTTAAACCGTCAAAGCATCGTCCAAAAAGGCGTCTAGTTCTTTTTTGTGTTGCGCCATCAATCCGGTAGCCGTAGACGCCGCTGCCGGACGGCCGACATAGCGCGCCCGCTTATGCTTGGCCTTCACTTGACCAAGCGTCCATTCGATATTCGGCTCCATGAAGAACCATGCGCCCATATTTTTGGGTTCTTCTTGGCACCAGACCATTTCGGCCTTTTTGAAGCGCCGCAATTCCTTGCTCATCGATTGCGCTGGATACGGATAATATTGCTCAACCCGTAACAAATAGACGTCATTGACGCCACGCTTCTCCCGCTCTTCCAAGAGGTCGTAATAGACCTTGCCCGAGCAGATAACGACGCGCTTGATCTGGTCGTCCGGCACAAGCGTGATGCTGTCGCCGCGTTCCGATTCAGCATCGTCCCATAAAACGCGGTGGAAAGAAGAGCCCGGCCCCATATCAGCGATTGACGAAACGCACCGCTTGTGACGCAGCAGCGATTTCGGCGTCATCAGCACGAGGGGCTTACGGAAATTGCGCCGCATTTGACGACGCAAAATATGGAAATAGTTCGCCGGCGTCGTGCAGTTCGCCACCTGCATATTGTCTTGGGCGCAGAGCTGCAAGAAGCGCTCAAGCCGCGCCGAAGAGTGCTCAGGCCCCTGACCTTCATAGCCATGAGGCAGAAGCAAGACGAGACCGGACATACGCAGCCATTTGCGTTCGCCGGACGAAATGAACTGGTCGATCATGATCTGCGCGCCATTGACGAAGTCGCCGAACTGCGCCTCCCACAGCACCAGATATTTCGGATTCGCGAGCGAGTAGCCATACTCAAAGCCCATGACCGCGAACTCAGACAAGTTCGAATCATGCACCTCAAAATCAGCCTTAGCGCCCTCAATGTACTTCAACGGCGTATGGGTCTGCTCAGACTCCTGATCAATAAAGACCGAATGCCGCTGGGAGAACGTGCCCCGTCGCGAATCTTGCCCTGAAAGCCGGACGCCGTAGCCGTCGAGCAAGAGCGATCCGAACGCCAGCGCTTCGGCGCTCGCCCAATCGATATCCTTGCCGTTGGCATAGTTCTCGCGCCGCTGCTTCAGCACTCTTTGCAGCGTCTTATGGACTTTCACATGGGGCGGATAATCGCAGATTTGTGCGCCGAGGGATTGCAGCGCCTCGACGTCAATCGCCGTTTCGCCGCGGCGATCGTCGTCCACAGGCGGTGCAAAACCGGACCAATAGCCGTCGAGCCAATCGGCTTTGTTGGGCTTGAAATTCGTCGCGGCGTCAAACTCTTCGTCTAGAAACTCACGGAACTTAGCCCGCTCGCTTTCAGCCTGATCCGACTCGATCACCCCTTCGCTAATTAGGCGATCCGTATACACCTTACACGCCGTTGGATGCTTTTTGATCTTCTTATACATCAAAGGCTGAGTGAAGCTCGGCTCGTCGCCTTCATTGTGACCGAAGCGGCGATAGCAGAACATATCGATGACGACATCGGCGCCGAACTCCTGACGGAATTCCGTCGCGACTTTCGCGGCGAAAACCACCGCTTCCGGGTCGTCGCCATTGACGTGGAAAATCGGCGCTTCCACCATTTTCGCGACGTCCGAAGGATACGGCGAGGACCGCGCAAATTTCGGGCTCGTCGTAAAGCCGATTTGATTGTTGACGATGAAGTGGATCGTGCCGCCCGTGCGATAGCCGCGCAAGCCGGACAAGCCGAAACACTCCGCAACGACACCCTGCCCCGCAAACGCCGCATCGCCATGCAATAATAGCGGCAAAACATGACCGCGCTTTCCTGGAGCGGCTTTATTCTCGATACGGTCTTGTTTCGAACGACACTTGCCAAGAACAACCGGGTCCACCGCCTCTAAGTGCGATGGGTTCGCCGTCAAAGACAGGTGCACGCGATTGCCGTCAAATTCACGGTCGGACGACGCGCCGAGATGGTATTTGACGTCGCCGGAGCCTTCCACATCGTCGGGCGTCACTGAGCCGCCGCGGAACTCATGGAAGATCTGCGTATAGGGCTTGCCCATAACCGCGGCGAGCACGTTCAAACGTCCGCGGTGCGGCATGCCGATAACGATTTCTTGCACGCCGAGGGCGCCGCCGCGCTTGATGATCTGTTCAAGCGCCGGAACCGTCGCTTCGGCGCCGTCGAGACCAAAGCGTTTGGTGCCGACATATTTCGTGTGCAGAAAGTTCTCAAACCCCTCCGCTTCGACCATCTTATTTAAGATGGCGAGCTTGCCTTCGCGGGTGAACGAGATCTCTTTATCCCGCCCTTCAATGCGTCGCTGCAGCCAGGCTTTTTGCGCCGGGTCAGTTATCTGCATGAACTCCACCGCGAAGGTGCCGCAATAGGTTCGTTGCAAAATGTCGAGAATTTCGGTGAGCGTCGCCGTCTCAAGTCCCAGAACATGGTCGATGAATATCGGCCGGTTCATGTCGTCGTCGCTGAACCCGTACGTCTTCGGATCGAGCTCTGGATGGAAGGCGCCGCTCGATAATTTCAAGGGATCGAGATCGGCCATTAGGTGACCGCGGATGCGATAGGCGCGGATCAACATCAAAGCGCGCAGGCTGTCTTGAGTCTCTTGGCGCACCTGTTCTTGGGTGACGCCGCCCTTGGCGCTCGTGCGGGCTTCAACTTTTTCGGTGACGTCTTTTACGGTCGCGCCCCACTCGCCGTCCCAATTGCCGTCGAATGCAGCCGTCATCTCGCCGTTCGGCAAAGGCGGCCAATCAGGGCGCTTCCAACTGGGCCCGGAAACGGTCGCCGAATTCTGGGTTGTCGCGGTGTCGGGCCCAGTTTCTGGCGTTTCGCCGTTTACCGGCGCGGAGGTGTCAAAGAAGCGTCGCCACTCCTGAGACACTGACGCCGGATTTTCGAGATACCGCGCATACTGCGCATCGATATAAAGGGCGTTGCCGCCGGACAGAGCTGAAAGCGGTTCTTCAGATAGGGGACCGGACCCTGCAACAGGACCGTCGCTGGAATTCGCCATTTTGCGCGCACCGATTGATGTGAAAGGCTTAAGCGTTAACCCTTAGATACTCCAACCGCTCAAGCTTTCAATGGTCAATAGGTCGTAAGGTTAATCGGTAAATTCTTTATTTTTTAAGAACGTCCAAAAGCGTCCGCCCCATGGACGCCGGCGTCGGCGAAACCGCGATCCCGGCGGACTTCATCGCCTCGATTTTAGCTTCCGCCGTGTCATCGCCGCCGGAGACAATCGCGCCGGCGTGGCCCATGCGTCGGCCTGGCGGCGCGGTGACGCCGGCGATGAAACCGACGGTCGGCTTTTTCACTTTGTTCTCGGCCAAGAATTTCGCCGCGTCCGCTTCCGCAGAGCCGCCGATCTCGCCGATCATGATGATGGAATGGGTGTCGTCGTCCGCCAGGAACAGCTCCAAGACGTCGATAAAGTCCGTGCCCTTCACCGGGTCGCCGCCAATGCCGACGCAGGTCGATTGGCCAAGCCCCGCGACCGTCGTCTGGTGCACCGCTTCATAGGTGAGCGTGCCGGAACGCGACACAATGCCCACATGGCCGTCGCGGTGAATATGGCCTGGCATAATGCCGATCTTGCACTCATCAGGCGTGATGACACCCGGGCAGTTCGGCCCCACAAGCCGCGAGGACGAACCTTCAAGGGCGCGTTTGACGCGCACCATGTCCTGCACTGGAATGCCTTCAGTGATGCAGACAATAAGCGGCACTTCGGCGGCGATCGCTTCGAGGATCGAATCAGCGGCGAAGGCCGGCGGCACATAAACGACCGACGCGTCGACTTTAATGCTCGCTTGCGCGTCGCCGACCGTGTCAAAGACCGGGAGTTCCGCGCCCTTGGCCGCGCCGCCGCCCGCCCAAGTTTGGCCGCCCTTGCCCGGCGTCACGCCGCCGACCATTTTGGTGCCGTAGGCGATCGCTTGTTCCGTATGGAACGTGCCCTGGCTGCCGGTGAGCCCCTGGCAGATGACGTTCGTATTCTTGTCGACGAGAACGGACATGGGACTTCTCCAATTCCAAGGCGCGAGGTTTAGGCGAGACGCGAGAGTACTAAGAGACGATAAGCCGGTTAATTTTTTGGGCCGTAGAAACGGCTTAAGCGATAGCCCGGCATTTAGCGCTTACGTTTTCATAGGTGTGTTGCCCACAACCGGCAAGCGACGGACCGGCGATACGCTCGTTCAGCAAACAGCGCCCATCGGCGCAACGCCGTCGCTCCAGCGGAAAGCCCTACGTCAACAACGAAAAAACGAACGGCTCTAATCGACGACGTCGCGCTTAACGAATGTCACGGCGAATAAAGGCTCACCGTCAAAGAGATCCTTCGGCGATTCCACACCTTCAATCATTTTAAAGGTACGCGGCGTGATCGAGCCTTCCATGCGGTAGCCCTTCTCCGCCATACGGCCGCGATGGAATTCCAAGGCGGCGGCGGTGAATTCGCGAGCGAGAATCGTAATGCGTTCAGGATCGTCGGTCATAGGGTCAAAAAATCCTCTGGAAATTAAGTTCGTCGCGGCGGATTGACGCCGGCTTTTCCCTTTTGACTAATATGGGCGTGCGGCGTGCTTGTCTATTGAAGACCGTGATTCGTTCCGCATGAGCCGGTCGCCATGTCTAAACGCGGCCAAAACGTCAAAAGACCGATCGAATAATCACCGACAGGAACACCATCAAGGGAATTAGGGCGAGGGAATTGGGGCGTATGGCGGTTCGACGAGTTCTAGCGATTGACGGCGGCGGCGTCCGGGGGATCGTTGCAGCGGTGCTGCTCGACGCCCTCGATCAGGAGCGTTCGCTTCTCGGCGCCACAAGACCGATTTCCGATTGCTTCGACATCATCGCCGGCACGTCGACCGGCGCGATCATCGCCGCCGGACTTACCGCGCCGAACGCCAACGACACAGGCCCCCGTCGCACGCCGTCGGAACTGCGCACGCTTTATCGCGATCGGGCGCGCAAGATTTTCCCAACACGGTTCTGGTGTCGATTGCCCATCTTCGGGCGATTGCGTCAATTTTTCGGCCCGCTCTATTCCAATCGGCCCTTGCTGAAAGTGCTTACAGAGGAACTTGGCGATTACGACTTCGCCGACCTCCGGGGCAATTTGCTTATCTCAAGTTACGGAATCGATCCGCGCGACGCGACGTTTTTCAGGGGCGGGCCGGCCTATGATGAGGCGCGCCTTCCTGAAGGAATAACGCCGCCCGCCAAAGGCGTACGGGTCATCGACGCCGTCGCCGGCTCAACTGCGGCGCCGACCTATTTTCCGCCCTATCAGATCACCAACCGCCAATCTGGCGAGACGCAAACCGTCATTGACGGCGGCGTCTTTCTCAACGACCCGGCCCTCCTCGCCCTGGCCGAAGCGCGCATGTTGTTTCCAGACGACGAGATCCACGTTGTGTCGATCGGGACGGGCCGCGTCATCGACCGCTATCCTTTCGACGTGTCGAAGGCTTGGGGTTTCTTTGAATGGCTGTCGCCGATCGGCCGCTACCGCACGCCGCTCATCTCAGCGATTTCGGATGGTCAAACGAGGGCCGTCAGCGCGCAGATGAAAAAGCTGATCGGCGCGCGCTATCACCGTTTCGATTATGATCTGGCGCGCGGTTACGGCTCGGCGAACCTCGACGACGCCTCAAGGGGCAATATGAAGCGCTTAGAACTCGGGGCGATGAAAATGGCCGACGAAATGCGTTCCGCTCTAAGGCGGCTGGCCGAGACCTTGGGGTAGCGCCAAGCGCCGACGCACGGATCGCAAGAGTGTCAAAGACGACCGCCTATGAGCCCGCGGCAAAAAACACTGATCGTCATCGGCATAGCGCTCATTGCGATTGGTTTTGCGTTACCGCTGATGTCAAAATTGGGGCTCGGACGATTGCCGGGCGACATCCGGATAGAACGCGATGGGGTCGCGTTCTATTTTCCCGTAACGACGATGCTGGTCATCAGCATCACCGTTATGCTTGTCTTACGCCTAGTTGGTAAATAACAGCGCGCCTAGACGCTGACGCCTTCCGCCGCGCGTCGCTCTTTCCAGCGATCGAAATGCGCCCACACGCCGTCGCCGCCGTGCCATTCGCCTTTCGTCGCCGCTTTGGAATATTCCGTCGCCCGCGCTTCGAAGAAATTGGCGTGCTCGACGCCGTTCAAAATCTCCGTCAGCCACGGCAATGGATGCTTATCAATGCCGTAAAGCTTAGGCAGATCAAGCTGACTTAAACGCCAGTCAGCGATATAGCGAATATACTGCTTAATGTCGGCCGCCGTCATGCCTTCGACATCACCCATCTCAAACGCCAAATCGATGAACTTGTCTTCAAGGCCGACAACCGTGCGGCAACATTCGACAATATCGTCCGCCACTTTTTTGGTGACGCATCCCGTCTCTTTCGCGAAAGCGTGATAAAGCTTAATCATCCCCTCGCAATGCAGGCTCTCATCCCGGATCGACCAAGTGACGATCTGGCCCATGCCCTTCATTTTATTGAAGCGCGGGAAATTCATCAGCATCGCGAAGGACGCAAAGAGCTGTAGGCCTTCGGTGAAGGCGCCGAACATCGCGACCGTCCGCGCGATGTCTTCAGGGCTGTCGACGCCGAACTCCTGCATATAATTGTGCTTGTCGGCCATCTCTTCATATTCAAGGAAAGCGGAAAACTCCGATTCCGGCATGCCGATGGTTTCAAGCAAGAGCGCATAAGCGGCGATGTGGATCGTCTCGATGTTCGAGAACGCCGACAGCATCATCTTCACTTCGGTCGGCTTAAAGACCCGCGCATAGCGCTCCATATAATTGTCGTTCACCTCAACGTCTGACTGGGTGAAAAACCGGAAAATCTGCGTCAGAAGATTGCGCTCACCGTCGGTGAGTTTATTCGCCCAGTCTTTACAGTCCTCGCCAAGCGGCACTTCTTCCGGCATCCAGTGGACTTGCTGCTGGCGCTTCCAAAAATCATGGGCCCACGGGTAGCGAAACGGCTTATATGCAAAAGATGGGGTCATCAGCCCCGGCTTGGCGGCGTCTATAAGGGGCGCTGAGGCGTCGGGCATGGAATAAGCTCTCACTTCTGATGGGTGAACGGACGAGCCGTTAATTTCTCAACATATTGGGTCTCATTCGCCACGAAACGCAATAGCTTGTGCCCGACATGGGGAAGAGTCGCACTTTTTCCCGTACGGGCTGTGGACGAATAAGGGCGAACACAGCCGCCGGAAGCCGGGCGACCCGGTTCTTCCGGTTGCCGAGCGGCGCACGAACCGCTAACCCGCTATTGAAAGAAACCGTTCTCAAAAACCGGCGTGCAACCTTATTGCTCTTGCGCGTGGTTGGAGTTTGACGCTGGATATGACGACAAGCGTTTTCGACAAAAGCCGATCCGCCCTCGCGCGCGCCGGCGGAAAGATCACCAACGCGCCGCCGACGCGACGGGCGATGCTCTTGGGCGCCGCCGCCACAGGCGCGGCGGGAATCGCCGTTTTAACGAGCAGCGACCAGACAAGCGTATCAACCGTCGCCGGCCGCCTCGACCCTCGCCAGGCGCAAGACCTTGGCGACGGCTTTTACCTGGTTGACGGTTGGGTGATGACCGCCGCCGATCTCGGCCTCTGAAAACGCTAAAGATCAACAGCCCATCAGAGTGGAGTAACGACGCGGATGCTGGTCGATCTCAACAAAACCCCAACGCCCTCGCCGTTCAACGACACTTATGATTTATGCGTATGCGGGTCAGGGCCCGCCGGCGTCACCGTCGCACGCAAAGCCGCAGCGGGCGGCGCCCGTGTCCTGTTATTAGAGGCCGGCGGCTTTGAGCCGACAGCGGCGTCAATGGCGGTGTATCAAGGGCGCAATATAGGGCGCGAATATTACGGCATTGAGAGCGGCCGGCTGCGTTATTTCGGCGGAACGTCAGGTCATTGGGCCGGCATTTGCGGACTTTTTGACCCGATCGACTTTGAAGAGCGCCAAGGTCGGGCCGCTCCGAGCTGGCCGATTACACGCAACGAAACCTACGCCCACCGCGCCGAAGCCGCAGAGATCTTGGACATTCCCGGCGCCGACTTCCAGGAAGAGCCCGTTGCGCCAGAACTCGCCGCCGGCTACCGCGCATACGCCCATCACCGCAGCGCTCCCACGCGCTTCGGCGAGAAATACCGCCGCGAACTAACAGCGCACCGCGCCGTCGACGTCGCTTTGAACGCCAATGTCGTCGGCCTCTCGCTTGATGAAAACGGCGCACGGGTCACCGGGCTGGAAATTGCCAATTACGACGGCGCTCGCTTCAATTTTTCCGCGCATGCTTATGTGCTGGCCTTTGGCGCCATCGAAACGCCGCGCTTTCTGCTGATCGCCGACCGCCAAAACAATGGCGCTTTATCGGCTAAGACCGATTTTATCGGTAGATGTTTCATGGAGCACTTTTCGCTGGCGCTGGCTCGGTTCGCGGCATTGAAACCCGAATTTTGGGACGCCCGACCACGGCTTACAATTAAACCTCATGAATCGGACCTTCGCCGCAGTGGGCTCGGCAATGCGGTTCTTACCTTAAACGCCAATGCGGCTCCACGCGATTACGGCCGTTTAGCGCCCTTACGCAGCGCAGCGCGGGAGTTTTTCTGCTCCACTGAGCCGTTAGCGCGCGCCGGGCGAAGGGTGGCGGACTTCACCTGTCCGGGCGACGGGATTGTTACGACCATCATGGAGCAAAGTCCCAATCCGCTAAGCCGCGTCCTCCTTGACGATCGGGAGACAGACCAATTCGAGTCGCCGCGGTTAGCGCTCGATTGGCGCATCACGGACACGGATCGCGAGACCATCCTCACACTGACGACCAACCTTGGTAAGACTCTGGCGCGCGCCGGTATTGGCCGCGTGCGCATTTTCGACGATGTTCTATCCCACGAGGCCGATCTGGGCCTGCACTCGCACCAAATGGGAACGACGCGGATGAGCGCCTCTCCGCGCGACGGCGTCGTCGATCGCAACTGTAAAGTGCATGGCGTGGATAACCTCTTTATCGCCGGCGCCAGCGTCTTCCCCACCGGCGGCGGCTCAAACCCGACGTTCACCGTCGTCAGCCTCGCCCTTCGGCTAGGCGCGCATCTCGCCGAGCATGTGCTTAAACGCCCATAATTGGCGAGGCGCCTTTTCTGAGCGTCTGCGACCGTTAGAACGTAGCGCTGCGGACAAAAACTGCTAAGGTGACTGTTTTTGCACGGGTAAATCGGGGGCGTCATGGCCTATGCGTATCAGTCGGTCATCGCTGGGACCGGAAGCTATCTGCCGTCGCGCTGCGTGCCGAACGCCTATTTCGAAGACATTGTCGACACCACCGACGAATGGATCGCCTCGCGCACCGGGATAAAACAACGCCATTTCGCCGACGACGACCAAGGAACGTCCGATCTCGCCGTCGAAGCGGCGCGCCGCGCCCTCGACAAGGCGGGCCTGCAACCGAAAGACATCGGCCTCATCATCGTCGCCACGGTGACGCCGGACCGGACGTTTCCCGCAACGGCTGCGTTCGTACAGGGCAAACTCGGCTGCCCGCCGGGCGTCGCCTTCGACGTCTCCGCCGCGTGCGCCGGCTTCGCCTACGCCTTGAACGTCGCCCACCGTTTCGTCGCGGCCGGCGACGTGCGCCACGCCCTCGTCATCGGCGCCGACAAACTCTCCTGCTTTCTCGACTTCACGGACCGCAACACCTGCGTCCTCTTCGGCGACGGCGCGGGAGCGCTTGTCCTAACGAGCGCGCCGGCCGTCGGCGGCGAACCGACGCAAGGCGTGTTATCGGGCTTTCTATCCGCTGACGGATCGAAAACCGGCCTTCTGCAGTCCGACGGCGGCCCCTCGACGACCGGCACTGTGGGCCTTGTACGAATGAACGGCAGAGAAGTCTTTCGCAACGCCGTTGAAGAAATTTCCAACGCCGTCGTCGAAGCGGCGGATCGTGGCGGCGTCAACCCGCAAGACATTGACTGGTTTGTTCCGCACCAAGCGAATATCCGCATTATTGAAGGATGCGCGAAACGCCTCGCCATCGACCCGGCGCGGGTGATTATGACGATCGACCGGCACGGGAATACGTCGTCGGCGTCTGTTCCCTTGGCGCTGGACGAAGCGATCGGCGACGGCCGGATTAAGCGCGGTGACTTAGTGGCCTTCGCCGCCCTCGGCGGCGGCCTCGCCTGGGGCAGCGCGTTGGTGCGGTATTGATTGACGTAAACGTTGCCGACACCGCCAATCTGATTACGTTTGACGCGGCATAGCCTAGCGCTGCCACCCAAAACTATAAAGACTGAGCCTTGAAAATTAAGTAACCAGTCAGAGCTTCTTTCCGTCCCGCGCGGCGAAGAACTCAACGCCCGAACTTATGAGACGGCAAATTTTCTAGCGCCTGTACATTACCCGAGTCGGTGGTGAAAAGCGCTATGACACGCAATGCGGACGCCTTATCTAAAAGCCTCGTAAGTTCCGCCTGGCATTCATCCAGCCGCACTTCAAATCGATCAATTTCATCACGCCAAGTGTATCTTCGAGCTGGGGCCGGCACGCCAGCGTCTCTCGCTAATGCATCCGCGTTCTCCCAAGCATCTAAACGGCGTGGAATTTTAAGACGCGCTTCTCGCGGATTCGTAGCGCTAACAACAAATATCTCATCGCCATTTTGCATGACGAATTTGTAGAAAAGTGAAAGACTGCGTTCGTCATCAGCTCCCGTCATCCGGCAGATTAAATCAATCTCTGCGATATCCGTATACTTTGCTTCAATAGTGTCGGCAGACAGATAATTACGATACTTGATGCCGCTCTCGGCTATGAGTTCGTAATCCGCACGATCAGCCGCAAAACATACTAATGTCAGAGCGAAGAAACAAAGCGTAACGTTCCTAATGAGCCGAAATAGTTTTCGAGCGCTTTTCCTCAAATAAGCCGCGGGATCAAAATCATCTTCGGGTCGCAAGTCGCCGCGCCGAATATCTACAGCGATTTTCCGACGCAACGTTTCAGCTACGTTTTCACCGCGAAGGTTCTGTTCCGCATTGCCTTCAAAAGATAGTACGCTCATCTTGTTTGAGAAAAGCGGCATCGCGGTTAACAGAAGACACCACGCCGGAAACAGGGTCACGAAGCCCATCGCTTCGCCGCCTCCAGGGCCATCGTTATAGATGTACCAGCCTTCAGCCGGAGCTCGCATGGGTTCCAGCAAGTACGCTCCCAGGCCATCACCATAAAAAAGGAACGTGAGTGGGAGAAACAGTAAAAACCCAAGCGCCCAAACTATTAAAACTAGTCTTGCGCCAGTTGTGTTTGTGTTTTCAACGTAGGTTTCAACGTCTCGGGCGTAACTCTCGATGGCTGCAATTTCCGCCGAGGATAGGTCGCGATCAAAACCTTCGCGGCCACCGCGCCGTATTTGGACCCAAATCGCCGCGCCTAATCCGAATACAGGATACACTACAGCAATCACCACGAGCGGCACCATTAATTCCAATAGTTCCCATTCATCTAAACCTTGGATTAGATGGATGAATATATCCCACCCTAGAAAACGATCGCCGATTAACGCTGCCTCGATAACAACCGCATAAGCGATCCCGAAAAAAAGCGCCGCGACGATCAACGCAACGACGGCGATAATCAAAACAGTATGCCGCAGATGGGCGCCAAGAGCGCCCCAAAACCCTTCTAGCGACTCAGCAACCACGTCTCTTCGTCGTTGGGTGACAGCCGAATACGCCGCTTTCGCATTGCGCCAATAACCAACGAACGCTAGCGCCGCTGGCACGATGAACAAAACCACCCATAGCTTTTCGCCGCCCGTGCGTATGGCTTCAATCGCGAGATATCCATTCACGCCGATGACCGCTACTGGCGCTAACCCCAAGGCGACCATACCAATCTGAGAGATAAGACTTGTGTGCGGTTCACTGGCCGGAAGCGCCTTTTCACTTCGCCGAAGCAGATATCCGCATACTGACAGCCCTAGCGCTGTGAGCACGCAGTGGACGATAAATGGTTCCAAAGTCGAATCGGATGGCCCACCGAGCCAGCGGACGCCAGACGCTACAGAAAAAATAATCGCTATTAAGCAAGCAATAGCCAATTGAAGAGCTGCATGTGCGACTCTTAACGGAAGCCTGGCAGGTGCGTTCCCGACGTCGTCCGAAGCGCCCAAATCGCCATTAATATTGTTGTTCATTGCGCCCCCAACGCAGCCCAAGCACTCGAAATGCCAAGCACGAACTTTATTCAACAGCAGTGATTTAGTTTTTTCAAGATTTTGAAGGCTCGCATTCTAGTTCAGCTTCAATTTCAGCCCGCTACCTTAGATCGAACGAACTTCTGTTTTCGACTAGGCCCGATATGTCGCGCTCTCGCCTTCGCACGTTTGTGGCGACTCTAAAGGGGCGGATCTCTTCATTTCTGAAGATTATACAATTTTCCGCCTCTCCTACTCCCGACACGGAAAAGCACCCGCATACGCCTCAATGATCACAGCCGAAGCCGGCCGCGATTTATCCTCATCGCTCGCTCTATCCAAGAACCTGAAAATCTCGTCGACTGAGTAATTCTTGCCTTTTGGCGGACAAAATAAAGCCGGCTTGCCTGCCGCCGTCAGAGCTTGTTGATACCCCGCAGCGCCCTCAATGACGCCCTGTAGATAATACCCGAGCGCGGTCCACTCCGATCGCGCAGAAAACCCTCCGGACGCTGTGCGTTCTTTGATCGCGAGCACGTCGCGCGCGGTTAACTGCTGAGCATAAACCGGCGTCCCTGCCGCATAGAGCACTGCGGCGATGATCATTAAATATCGCATATCTGATCTCCTTAACCCGAAATAGCGCTTGAGTTATAATAATTCAAGTCTTACTTTAAATTTTGAAAGCTGTAAGGGATTAAGCCATGACGCCGTCAAGGAAATTCACCGCGCTCGCCAATACGCTCGCGACCCTCACCCTGCTGGCGGCGATCGCGCTCCCCCTATCGGCGGCGGCGATCTGGCTGCTCTGGAACGCGCTGGCGCCCTATGCGGCGGGGAACCTTCAGCATGTCTACGATCTAACGACGCTCGGCGTCGGCGCACGGGTCGCCGGTTTTCTGGTGCTGCTGTTCGGAGCGACGATCCAAGCCTATGGCCTCCTTGGCGTGCGACGAACTTTTTTGGAGGCCGCCGCGGGCCGCGCCTACTCTGATCGTTCCCTCAGTGGCTTTAAACGCTTCGCTTGGATTTCCGTTCTTATGGTTTTTATCGGCATCGCCCAACAAACGGGGTTGATTGCGATATTCTCCGTAAGCGATCCTTCTCATATGGGCGCATTATCAATCCAGTTCGGCAGCAATGAGTTGAAGTCATTGTTTACGGGAGCGCTCTTCGTGTTCGTCGCGCACATCTTTATGGAAGGAAAACGCGCAAAAGACGAAAATGAAGCCTTTATTTAAGCGAGCGCCCCGTGAAGATTGTTGTTCATCTTGATGTCATGCTTGCTCGCAGAAAGATGCGGTTGAAAGAGCTCGCCGCAAAAATTGGCGTCTCAGAGCAAGCGCTATCGACGATCAAAACCAACAAAGTCAAAGGCATGCGTTTCGAAACGCTGACCAAGATTTGCGACGTCCTCGACTGCCAGCCCGGCGATATTCTGGAATTTGTGAGGGAGACAGAAGATGAGAAGTAGCGCCTTCGCAGCGACGGTCATCGGCGCGCTGTTTTTACCTGGATGCTCAACGCTCAATCTCAATTTAAAATCGGTCGCCGATGAGATCGGAGAGCAACAGCGCCGCGATCAATGCATCAAAGAGCACAAAATACCGTGTCCGGAAGAAGAGTTTCCGTTCATGGAACCATCAATGAATAGATGAAAACCGAACGTTGGACCGCCCCCCCCAAGCGCCGCGCCAATTATCTGACATAGCGGGCTTGACCCGGTTTTGCCTGACGGCAGCTTGTCGAACCGGCGCGCTCGTTCGCTTTTAAGAGCCTAAAAGAGGCGCCGACGCCGCTGACGCCGCCATTCTCGCCTCTTCGCAGCCTAAAGCCTTTGCCCTGCCCTTAAAGCAAAATGCGCTTGGCGGACGCTTCCTGCGTCCACAATCTCGTGTCGTCATGTTTTGACGCATAAAATTTCCCAATTATTTCATATCTCTAGGCCAGCTTGACTTATGTGCAATATTGTTATATCTATTTTGCTTATAAGGTGAGCGATGATGAAGATGTTCGACGATTACGACAAACCGGCTGTGGCGGTTGATCTCGTTTTGATGACGATGGTCGACGCGCGCTTGAACGTTCTCATTCAAAGGCGTAACGCAGAACCGTTCGCCGGACAGTGGGCGTTGCCGGGTGGCTTCGTCCAAATCAACGAAAGCTTGGATGACGCAGCACACAGAATACTTAAAGAAAAAGCGCGCCTTAAAAATGTTTGGATCGAGCAACTCTATACGTTTGGCGCTTTAGAGCGCGACCCGCGCGGCCGTGTTATCTCCGTCACTTACTTCGCGCTCGCGCCGACTTCAGCATTTGCGATTGCGAAGGCGGATAAAGACGATCTTTACATAGCGCCGATTGAGATAGCCTGGAGCGACGAGACAGGCGGCCCCGCCTCGGTTGTCTATGAAGGCAAGCCGGCCGCTCTTGCTTTTGATCACGAACGAATTCTTGGCATGACCATAAAGAGACTCCGCGGCAAGCTGCACTATACGAAAATTGCCTTCTCGCTTCTACCGACGAAGTTCACATTGCGCGATCTTCAAATCGTACACGAAGCGATATCGGGATCACCGTTGAACAAGCCCGCGTTTCGTCGGCGTATGCTCGACACCGGCTGGCTTAACGCTACCGGCGAACGTGAAACGGCGTCAGCGTTTCGTCCCGCCGAACTCTATCAATTGAACGATAAAAGCACGTCAAACAAAGGAGAATGATCGATGGCGACCATTCTGAAATACGGCCCTCTCGCGCAGCTTAGAAGCGAAGCAAGCAACCATATCATTCGGTATAGAAATGGTAGGCAGGTGCAAACTGGGCGCGGCCTCGTCTTCTGGTTCATCCCTGAAACCGCGTCCATCGTTGAGCTACCGATGGAAGATCGGCAAACGACGTTATTTGTCAAAGGTCGAAGCCAAGACTTCCAAGACTTGGCGATTCAAGGCGCGGTCATCTGGCATGTCGCTGACCCGCAGAAACTCGCCGCCCGCGTCGACTTCACCCTTAATCTAACAACAGGGCTTCACAACGCCGAGCCGCTCACCACAATCGACGCACGCGTTTCGCGGCTAGCGGAACAAGCCGCACAGCAATATTTCGCCGAAGCGCCCGTCCGTACGCTCTTAGACGCCGGCGCCGACCCTCTGCGTGACCGCATTGAAGTCGCATTAAAATCGGCGACAGCGCTTGATGAAATCGGGATCGGCGTCTCCGGCCTCAGCATCGGGAACATCAAACCGTCAAAAGAACTGGAGCGCGCCCTTCAGACGCCGACATTTGAAGCCCTTCAACAAAAAGCGGATGAAGCGATGTTCCAACGACGCGCGCTGGCCGTCGATAAGGAGCGCGCTATAGCGGAAAATGAGCTCGCGAACAAAACCGAGCTCGCCCATCGCGAAAATGATCTCATCGCCAAAGAAGCTGAGAATGCGCGGGCGAAAGCGCAGAGCGCTGCAGAAGCCGGTAATATTGAAGCGCAAGCGCAAGCCGACCGAATACAAAAAGTTGAAAGCGCCCGCACCGAGGCGGAGCGTGAACGGACGGCTATATATCGGGACTTGCCGCGCGACGTCATGATGGGGCTCGCCGCGCGAGAATTTGCTGGAAAGCTGCAAGCGATCGAGCACTTGAATATCAGCCCCGACCTTTTGGCGGCTGTTGCAAGCGAGTTCGGGAAACCGCGCATACCGCCGAACGCGCAGTGAGTGATACGTTCGTCGCATCGATAGGAGGCGCGTCATGGCGACCAATACGCCGCGGGCGGTGTTTGTCACCCGTGAAACGGAATACCACCTTCTCCTTGCACGCCACGCGACGCGCGACCAGGCGCGCTTCTTCTTAGAAACCCGTGGCCAATCAATCGGCGATGTGGAAGAACGACACCATCGGTTTGAACGGGCCTTACAAAGCGTCCGACGGGTCGTACCCGGAGAATGGCGACAAGCCGCCGTTTCGCGCGCGAATTTCGACCGCTTCCTATTCGGCCCCGAGGATGTCGTGATCGCCGTCGGCCAAGACGGCCTTATCGCAAATATCGCGAAGTATTTGACGGGCCAACCTGTCCTCGGCGTTAATCCAGACCCGCTTCATTATGACGGCGTTCTGGTGCGCCATGCGCCTGACGTCAATGCGGCGTTCTTAAAAGCTGTCGCCGCCGGCGATTGTGAGCGAGAACACTTAACCATGGCGGAAGTGCGCCGGGACGACGGCGAGCGCTTACGCGCGCTTAATGAGATATTTGTCGGACACGCGAGCCATCAGTCCGCCCGCTACGAAATAGAAGTTGGTGATCGCGCGGAAGTTCATTCGTCCAGCGGCATGATTATCGCGACAGGCACTGGCGTGACGGGTTGGGCTCGCTCCATCATGGAGGCGACCAACACGTCGCTGCCCCTCGCGCGCACCGAGAAAGCGCTCGACTATTTTGCACGCGAACCGTTTCCAAGCATCGCCACACAAACAACGATCCGCGCCGGAAGGTTGGACGCTGCGGCGCAGCTGAAACTGACATCGCGCCTGAACAGCGGCGGCGTTATTTTCGCTGACGGTATCGAACAAGATTTTCTGGATTTCGATTGGGGAAGAAAAATCGAAGTCGGCGTCGCGGAAGAGACGGTTCAACTGGTTTGACTGTCGTGAGGCCTTAAGCGCCCGGCAATCCCAGTAACGGTAATGTCAGCCATAAGCGCGACACGGACTTGGCGGCCTATTACATCAGATTTCAGCGACGTCTCGTCGCTTCAAAACAATCCATCCGACGTCGAGAGACACTAATTCTCTTGCAATGCTTTGTTTTGAACATCCGTCAACGGCTTGAAGAGATACGCCAAGACCGAGCGCTTACCGTTTAGCACATCCACTTCAGCGGCCATGCCGGCCATTATTTTCAAATCGCCGTCCCGCGTTCTCAAAACGTCGCTTGTCATCCGCACCCAGATTTCGAAATAGCGTTCACCGGATTTCTCGTCTTCAATCGCGTCAGGGCTAATCGTCTCGATTGATGCGTCAACGCCGCCATAGACAGCAGAATCATACGCCGTCAGCTTCACGCGAGCGCTTTGACCCTCTGACAAAAATCCAATATCCGCTGGTTTAATCCGTGCTTTGACAAGCGGCGTGTCGAACGCCGGCACCAATTCCACAACGGTTTGTCCGGGCCCAACGACACCCGTGATCGTCGTCACCAAGACGCGGTTAACAAAGCCGTCGATCGGCGCGCGCAAATCCGTCCGGTCAATTTTGTCTTTTAATGCCGGCAATTCCCCAGCGAACCCGGCCATCTCGCCTTGCGCTTTCGTCAGCTCATCAGCCGCAGCCGCCGTATAGGCCTGTTCGATGCTCAAAAGTTCGGAACGTGCGCGGTTGACGGCGATTTTCGCGCGCCGCATTTCCCCGTCGGCGGTCGCGCGGCGTTGGCGCGTACGCACCAGTTCGATTTTCGGTTCGACGCCCCT
Organism: Pseudomonadota bacterium; assembly: GCA_039814575.1. Taxonomy (GTDB): domain Bacteria; phylum Pseudomonadota; class Alphaproteobacteria; order Caulobacterales; family Parvularculaceae; genus MED-G105. The sequence goes on along the minus strand of JBCCAY010000015.1, from coordinate 2,833 downwards.
GTCGACCAGCGGTTTGATGAGCCCCAATTCCTCCTCAGCGAGCGCAAGCGATTCTTTAGCGATGGCGAGAGAGGCTTCCGCGTCTTCGAGCTTTGCTTGTTGAACCGAACGCGCTGTTTGAAACTCGGCATAGCGCGCGTCAAACAGGACTTGTTCATCGGCGACGATTTTTGACGCATTCGTCTTCAGCGCATCCGGAAAGAGAGGCTTCTCGCCAACAGCTTCCGCCTTCAAACGGACGATTCGCGCCGCTAGAAGATTATAGCCGTCTTGCCCCTGACGATAATCGGCGCTCACCTGTGTCGCATCGAGACGCACCAAAAGGTCGCCGCGCTTCACCGCATCGCCTGCTTTCACCGCGATCGACTTAACAATACCGCCTTCGAGGGATTGCACTTCTTGCAATTGGTTAGAGGGCACGACGAGACCTTCGCCGCGCGTCACGCGATCGAGTTTTGCGACCGACGCCCAAACGAGGGTCGCCGCGACAAGACCAGCGATGAGATATAATAGAAATTGAGCGGCTTTGGCCGGTTCCACGGGCAGAGCGGCGTCAATATCATCCGTTGACGGTGCATGAGCGGCGCCTTGGGTCATGAATTTTCCTTATCCAGCGCGCCGGCGGCGGGTCGGCTGTACAGGGCGAACCGCGCGCCCCAACCGTCGGACGTTGACCCGGTCGGCCAACAACTCATCGGACAATGACTGTCCGGCGCGACTCGGCGCTTCTGTCGTACGCTCTTGCGATGTCCGCGCCGCGCTTATACCGGCGGCGGCTGGAGACGGTAGCAGTCGAGGCTCTTGACGCGGCACGGTGCGCGCCGGGACGGCGTTCGGGTCGGCGACGCGGCTGCCGCCAGCGAGATCGCGGAGGATCGTTTCTTGCGGTCCATCTGCGACGACACGGCCACCATCGATGACGATGATGCGTTCGACAAGTTTCAACATCGACGTTCGGTGCGTCACCACAACAAGCGTCCGTCCGTCCACCGCCTTCTTTAATCGAGCGATCAGCGCCGCCTCGGCCTGATTGTCGAGGGCGCTTGATGGTTCATCGAGCAGCAAGACACCGGGTTCAGAAACCAGCGCTCTCGCAAGCGCAATCGCCTGGCGTTGACCGCCGGAGAGCCCCTCGCCGCGCTCCGCCAACATCATATCGTAACCGGCGTCCGTCGCGCCGATAAAGTCATGCACGCCAGCAGCGCGCGCGGCCTCCAAAACAGCGTCATCAGAAATGCCTTCAAGGCCGAGGGTGATATTCTCTTTCACCGTACCGCTGAAGAGACAAACGTCTTGCAAGACGGCGCCCATATTCGCGCGCAAGTCCGACGGCCGAATTTGGCGAATATCCGTATCATCGATAAAGACTTGGCCGTCGCTCGGCTCATAGACGCCAAGCGCGAGCCGGACAATCGTCGACTTGCCGGAACCATTACGGCCGAGGATCGCGACCCGTTCGCCCGGCTCAATGGTGAAAGAGACGTCGTCCAACGCCCGTGCCGATTGTCCGGGATAGGAGAATGAGACGTCTTTAAAGGCCAAACGACCGACAAAGGCGCTGCGTCGCAGATAGTCGCGATTGGGATCGACCTCGGAACGTGCGCCCATAAGCCCGTTTAGCGCTTTGTAAGACGACATTGCGCCGCTGACCCGACCGAGAAGGCCGGCCACTTGCCCCAGCGGCGCCATCGCGCGCCCCGTTAAAATTACGCAGGCGATCAAGCCGCCCATAGAGAGGCCGCCGCCGCTCACAAGCAGAACGCCAGCGACGACAACGCCCACTTGCGTTATTTGCTGACAAAAAGCCGCGAAATTGACCGCAAACTGATTAAGGAAACGACTGACCGTCGACGTCTTCGCCTGATTGACGACGCCTTCGCGCCATCGTCGACGCATCATGTCGCCAGCGGCGGCGCTTTTTACGGTCTCAAGGCCTGCGAGCGTTTCGATTAACACGCCGTGCTTCGATCCGCCCTCCCCCATAGAGGCTTTGGTGTGGCGCATGATAATTGGCTGCAAGACAAGGCCGGCGAGCAGCGCGGAGAAGACGGCGATCAGCGGGATGAACGCAATTGGTCCACCAATAAGCGCGATCACCGAGACAAAAACAAAGATGAAGGGCAAGTCGACAAGCGCGACGAGCGTCGCCGATGAGAAGAAGTCCTTGAGCGTATCAAAATCCTTCACGAGGCTCGCCGTGGCGCCGACGCCGCCCTTGCGGGCGTCAAGGCGCATCGCCATCAAACTGTCAAAGACGCGCGCCCCGACAACGGCGTCGAGGCGCTGCCCCGCGACGTCAACAAAGTATCCCCTTAGCGATTTCAGGCAGAAATCGAAAATGTGGGCGATGACGACGCCGATTGTCAAAACGATGAGGGATTCCATCGCATTGTTCGGCAGGACACGGTCATAAACCGTCATGATAAAGAACGATGAAAACAAGCCAAGGAAGTTGACAACCGCCGCCGCCAACACGGTCTGGCCGTAGATTTTGCCATTGTCGCCGACCGGGCCAAAAAGCCAATGGTCCGATCGGAAGAGGCGCTTCAATACGCCGCCGCTCGCTTCTTTATGCGCCGCTCTATGCACCGTTTTATGCGCCATTGTCGCCCCCTTCGCTCGAAGAATCGACTTGCGCAGCAGGCGTCAAAGCACCACCGGCTCCAGCGCCGGCAGCGTCAAACGGGGCGTCGAAGGCGGCGTCAAACGAAAACAAGCGTTGTAAATCGCCGGTGAACGCCATCATCTGATAGACGGCGAGGTCATAGCCGGCTGAAGCGATGAGGTACGCCACGCCAGCTTCGAACCAGTCATTTTCCGCTTGCAGAAGGTC
>JBCCAY010000012.1:0-104250 GCA_039814575.1 Pseudomonadota bacterium | reverse complement strand
GATGGGGGCTTTTTGTTGCCAGGCGCCAGCTCGATATCGGCCTTGGCCGATATCGACCCTTTAAAAGTCGGGGGCGTTCACCAGCCTTTTTGGGGCTGGCTCATGTCCGCATCTCTTAGAAAGTAGATGGGGGCTTTTTGTTGCCAGGCGCCAGCTCGATATCGGCCTTGGCCGATATCGACCCTTTAAAAGTCGGGGGCGTTCACCAGCCTTTTTGGGGCTGGCTCATGTCCGCATCTCTTAGAAAGTAGATAGGGGCTTCTGTTGCCAGGCGCCCCCGGGCCCCGCCTAGCCTTGGAAAGAGGCTAGGACTTTAAAGCGAATTCACTGGAGCCGCATTACGCAGCGAGAGCGAACTCTTCCGAGTAGTTGTCGTTTGCAACTATTCAAATCAGCCCAATAACGGAGGCCATCCGAGCGAAGAATCACGTCTTTACACGTTCGTCGATCCTATTTCGGCCCCGCCGAAACGCGCTCTCAAAGAGCCTTTCGACCACGTCGTTCCGCTAGTGTCCGGGCCGCCCATGCGAGCCGGTAGGGGAAGAACGCGCTTTGGTGGAGCCGCCGGGTACCGCCCCCGGGTCCGATCCGCTTATTGCACGGTTCCTGTATCGCTATAGCCGGTAACCCGGCTCTCTCGATATAGGTGATAAAGCTTGACGATTAAAGACTGCCGGCGCGCCAATTGAGGGCTGTGGACGACAATCGATGAAAATCGTCGCGCTGGTGAAAATCGCCGCTGAAAACCGCCGCTGAAAATCGCCTCAGTGCAGCTTGGTTTCTTCCCATTGCGGCCGCTTTCGCGCAGGATTGTCAAACCTTTGTAACAACTATGCATTATGTGCGCTGAAGAGGGCGTGCGCGACCCCTAAGAATCCCGGAGTGGACTCATGAGGCCGGCCATAATGGAACCGAACGATTTCAAGAAATGGCGCAAGCTCTTGAAGCTTTCGCAGAAAGACGCCGCCCAGGCGCTCGGCCTTAAACGCCGGATGATCCAATATTACGAAAAAGGCGAGCGAGACGGGGAAAAAGTGACCATTCCCCTCGCGGTTCGGCTCGCCTGTTACGCGATCGCTGAGGGCGTCGAAGATTATCACGGCCCGACGCGGAAACTGCGCCGCCGGGGCGAGGCGTCCGAAGACTAACCCGCCTAAACCATTTGGTCTGACGCTTACTTGGCCGCCGCTGGGGCTAAGGGTAAGTCCTGCAAGTCTTCGATGTGCGCCGCGTCGTCCTCAAAATCTTCGATTGGGTGTGTGTTTGGTCCCCTGTCAGGACCGGATGGCGCCCCGCTGTCGGGACGAGATGGCGACGGTTTTGCGTCTTCAGTGGGAAACCCTTGCAGATACCGCTTATAGGACCAGTAATTCTCGAACGTTCTCGCCGCCTCAATGCGGGCGCGGATCGTCGCCGCCTCGGGGTGGGTCTCTAGCGCCAATAGGCGATCAAGCGCTGCGGCGCCCGGCGCGCCGAGGCTGAACTGCAAATAACCAAAATCAAAGTCTTCCGCCGGAACCGCGCCCGAAAGGAAAACCTCTTCCTGGCTCTTCGCGCTGATCGCCCATGTGTTGACAATCGGTGTCGACAGGAGAATGAGCGCGGCCGCCCAAAGGCCGGCGAGGCTCGCATTCAGCGGCGCGATCGGCGCCATCCAACGCTTTGCCCGCCAATTCAGCTCGCTTGTGAGGCCGATCAATAGAACGCCCGTGTAGACGACCGCGAGCGCCGTCACGGCGAGGCCGTAGATGCGCGGCGGCGTGAGGCCGTACTCGCTAACCCGCAGCCAGAATGCATAAGCGGAAAGACCGACGAAAACAGGGAGCGTCAGGATGACGATGATGATGGAAATACGCAGCCATATCGGCGGCGCCCCGCCTTCGCCGTTTTGGTAGACGCCGTTGAAAATCAGCATGCCCATAAAAGCGAGACCTAAAAGGCCGCCGGCGACATAGTCGAATTGCAGAACAGCCTCGGGGCCTTGCACCGCGAGAGCGGCGAGCAACGTTATGGAAAAAGCGGCCATGATCGGCGCTAGGAGGCGCGCCAAGAGCAATAGAATAAATCTCAATGCGCCAAGTACGGCTTGCTGGGCGCGAATAAGACCGATCGACAGCCCGCCAACGGCGCCGAGAAAGGGCAGGATAAACCAAGGTTCTTGAAAGACTTTTTGGAACGCATCGACGCCGAGCGCTTTCAAAAGCGCGGCCCAGGCGAAAAGCAAAAGAAGTGAAAGACCTGCGAAAACTGCGGCGCCGCCGGCGATAAGGGGCAAGGTGAGTCCATGGAAGAAGAGCGCCGTATAGTTTCGCCCGCCATGACCGAGGCCATAGGATTTCGCAAGCGCTGTAAGAAGAAAAGCGGCGATCGGCGCGCCGAGCGCGAACCAAAAGCCGGCCGGCGCTGCGGTAAGACGGGCGTCGTTTGGCGCCAGTTCCGACAACAGCCAATAGGTCGGGCCCGCCAGAACCGCGGCGATCAAGGCCGCTGGTAGAATTGGCTTCAAGAGGTCGCCCCGCTCGGCCAGCAAAACCCATCCGGCCGCGAAGATCGCGATGGTTTGCATCAGCGTCGCCGGCGTCGTTTCGTCGAGCCCCGGGCCGTCGAGCCAATATTCGCCGATCGCGTAAAATGCGCTCGCCGCGACGGCGCCGACTACCAAGCCGAACAGCACCAGGCCGTTGCCGCTGCGCTCTAGATTATCCCCGCTCATGCCTTCTGCGTTTCCCACCAACGCCCCCCGGCTGCTTACAGACATCCTATCACCTTCGCGGTCGGCTAGGATAGGCCTAGAGCCGCTAAGGCGTATTACCCGAGGAGCGCGGAAACAGCGCCGGCACATTGCGACTCGGGGCCTGTTGACCGTAAACCTAAGCGCTATGCGTCAATATCTCGATTTGCTCGCCGATGTTCTTGAGAACGGTGATGACCGCCAGGAACGCACAGGCGTTGGAACGCGGGCCGTTTTCGGCCGCCAGATGCGTTTCGATCTCGCCGATGGGTTTCCGCTTCTGACGACGAAAAAGCTGCATGTGCGCTCGATCGTCCATGAGCTTCTCTGGTTTATCGCCGGCGACACCAATATCCGCTATTTGAACGACAACGGCGTCACGATCTGGGACGAATGGGCCGACGAGAACGGCGATCTCGGACCTGTTTATGGTCGCCAATGGCGGTCCTGGCCAACCCCAAATGGCGAAAGCATCGATCAGCTCCAGCGATTGATCGACGGCTTACGCCAAAACCCGGCCTCGCGCCGGCATATCGTTTCTGCGTGGAACCCGGCGGACATTGAAACCATGGCCTTGCCGCCATGCCATTGCCTGTTCCAGTTTTTCGTTGCCGGCGATCGGTTGTCGTGTCAGCTTTATCAGCGCTCGGCGGATATCTTTTTAGGCGTGCCGTTCAATATCGCGAGTTATGCGTTGCTGACCGCTATGGTCGCTCAGGCGACGGGGCTCAAGCCCGGCGATTTCGTACATACGTTGGGCGACGCGCACCTCTATCACAACCACTTTGATCAAGCGCGTGAACAACTCAAACGCACCCCCGGCGCGCGACCGCGCCTTGAGCTTAATCCCGACGTGACAGACCTTTTTACGTTTCGGTATGACGACATTCAGTTCAAGGATTATGTGGCGGAGCCGACTATAAAAGCGCCGATCGCCGTATGACCGGGTGCGCTAAAGACCGGCTCCGCATCGCTCTCGTCGTCGCCGCTGCTGAAAACAATGTTATCGGCCGTAACGGCGATTTGCCGTGGCGCATGTCGGGCGATCTTAAATGGTTCAAGCAAGTGACCATGGGCAAGCCGATCATTATGGGGCGCAAGACGTTCGAGAGCATCGGCAAGCCGCTGCCCGGCCGGACGAACATCGTTGTGACGCGGCGAACGGATTTCGATGTCGACGGCGCGGAGGTTTTCGCCTCGCTGGACGCTGCAATAGATCGCGCGCGCGACGTCGCCATCGGGGACGGCGTCGATGAGATTTGCGTGATTGGCGGGGCTGAAATTTACCGCGAGACGCTCGCTATTGCTGACCGGCTTTATCTAACGCGCATCGCTGCAACGCCCGAAGGCGACGCCTATTTCCCGAGTCTTGATGCGGCGGAATGGCGCGTTGAGCGCGTCGGCGGACTGTCGCCCGACGAAAAAAATAATTTCGCCGCCGATTTCCTCATTATGGACCGCCTATGAGGGCGGTCGGCTTGCTTATTTCTGCGACGTCAATGGGCGTCGCCGGCGGCCGACAACGCAAGCGATAAAACCTATGCGTGTGCGCAATAGGGCTGAAACGTGTTCTTTCTTGCGATAATCTTTGCTGAGTGTTGCGGAGAAGTTCTTCGTGCGTTTGCGAAAAATCGCTAGAGCAGAAGACGAGGCGCGTTATGCGCGCAAAGGGCTTTAGCGAAGAGTCATCGCAATTCGCGTTATAAGGGTGGGCGCGGATTGCCGCTGTAAACGCTGGTGAGCTAGACGCTGCGTCTATACCACCGCGAAGAGATTACGAGGGGAGATATGGCGCGATCCGCCAGCATTACCGTGGCACGGGCGAAAATCGTTTTTTCCGTTGTCGCTTTAGCGCTTCTTCCATGCGCTGCGTCGGCCGTTGACGCCTTGCCGGCCGATTCAGCGACCTGCCGAAAAGGCGCTGACGAACGCCTTGTTCGCGTGCGCGCTCCAGGCGTCGTCGGGGCGGCGTGCGATGTAAGCTATGTGCAGGATTACGGCGCATGGGAAACAATCCCGTTCCACGCTAATGCCGATGTCGCCGCGTGCCGCGTTGAAGCCATGCGCCTGATTGAAAACCTGACAGACGGCGGTTTCGTCTGTTCGGGCGCTTTGACGGTTTCTTCGGATCAAAAAGCGACGACGCAAGCGGTGAACAACACTGATGCGCCGGTCGTCTCGGAAAGTTCTTCTGACGATAGCACCTCGAATGCGGTCAACGATATGAAAGAGGCTGATGGTGGCGCTTACGGGGACGCTGACACTCCCAGCACTGAAACTGAAATGGATGCTGAGCAGGCTCCTGCGCTAACCGCTCCTGCACTGCGAATTGGGTCAAATGCGTCGTCGCGCACTCAGTTGAAAACGTTGAACGACGGCGTCGGCGTCGCTTCATCTGCCACGCCGGCACGGTTTTGGCGCGCTACGACGGCGCCCGTTGATTTAACCGCGTCGGCGATGCCGCTGCAGGTCGCGGTGCCGGTCCAGCGTCGCGCGAAAGCGGCCGGACGGCTCATGGGGGCTGCGGCGCCGACTGCGCCTGCGGTCGGTTCGGATGTCGCTGGAGTTTTAGCGTCTTTAGAAATTCTTGATCCGGCCGGCGTGCAAGACGCTGAGACGGCGCCTTTAAAAGCAGCGCTGTCGGCGCAAGCCGCCGCTTGGACGCGCGGCGACATGGATGCGTTTTACCGGGGCTTCGTCACGCGCGAAGCAACCACGCCGGAAGGCGCCAGCGCCGCCGTTTCCTTCGGCGACGATTTGCGCGCCGGGTTTGAGCCCTTTGCCGAGCTTTATGTGGATCGCACGCCGTCTGGCGCGCTTCAGATCGCCGTCGCCGATATTGAAATGGTGTCGCCCGCCGAAGCGCGCGTCGCCGGCGCCGTCAGTTTAGATCGCGCCGACGCCAGCGGCTCTAAGGCCGGCGCGCAAGACTTTTTAGTCGTTATGCGGAAGGTGGGCGCCGCCTGGCGGATCGTCCGTCCGTAACAAGCGTTGCAATCGGTTTTGGCTAAATTCTGATGCTTTAATCGCCGTTTAGCGACGCTGCGACGCGTCCGGCGAGCGCCGTGAAAATCGCTTTTGTCGCCGGATTGCCGAGAAGGCGCCCCTCGTCTGAGGCGACGCGTAAATCCGGGATCAACGGAATTTCACCAAGAACCCGCGCGCCTAACGCCTCAGCGGCGCGCTTGGCGCCGCCTTCGCCGAACAGATGCTGGCGCGCGCCGTCCGGTCCTTCGAGATACGCCATATTCTCTATGACGCCGAGAATGGGCGTGCCGACTTTCCGGAAAAACTCAATGCCGCGCCGCACGTCGGCGAGCGCCAGCTCCTGCGGCGTTGAAACGACGACGACCCCATCGATTGCGGGCGCGTCTTGGTTTTGACCGCTGGATCCCGGTTTGCCGCCTCGACGCATTTGTCCGAGCGTTAAATGCGCATCGCCCGTGCCGGGCGGCGTGTCGATGACGAGAAAGTCGAGCGCGCCCCAATCGACGTCATTGATAATTTGGCGCACCGCGCCCATCACCATGGGCCCGCGCCAGGCGAGCGCTTTTTCTTCATCGACCATATAGCCGATCGACATGGTTTTAAGGCCCGCCGCCTCGATGGGCTGAATGCGGCCCTCTTTCAGCGCGGGTTTCGCTGCGCCGACGCCGAGCAGGGTCGGTAGAGAGGGGCCATAGACATCCGCATCGAGAAGACCGACGCGGGCGCCGCCGGCGGCCAAGGCGGCGGCGAGATTGGCCGCGACCGTAGATTTCCCGACCCCGCCTTTGCCGGAGGCGACCGCAATAACGCGTTTCACATTGGCGAAGCCTTCCGCGCCGGCGGCGATTTGCTCGCGTTTGCCTCTGAGTCCCAACGGATTGGCGTGGGCGTTTTCAATCGCTGCGTCAGATTCCGCGCCAGCTTGTGGGCCCGGACTTCTCCTGGGGCCGGTGACGACAGTGCGAGCGACGCCCTCGATGTCAGCGAGCGCTTTTTCGATTGCGCCGGCGAGCGGCGGCAGAGCATCTGGTGCGATACGCGCCGGGTCGAGGGTCACTTTGGCGACGCCGGCGGGGGAGACGGAGAGGTCTTTTACAAATCCGCCGGCGATAATATTCGGCGGGGCGCTGCGTTTGCCCGCGCCCGTCGACGCTTCAGACGGAGAAATTGGCGGCGAGATGCTTTCAAGCGCTTGGCGGACACGAAGCATTAACGAGTTCGTCGACATTTTATTATCCTAGAAGGGGCGCAAACGGCGCGCTGCATTGCGCCGTGTCTGTAAGGGCATATATACGCCGCTGATGTAATTTGAAGCGACGCGGGTTCGCCCGCGCGACGTTCGTGGGACGGTTTTGCGACGGGGCGACGCCTCAAGTGGAATTGTTCGGTGATGGAAGGACGACAGAGTTAGATGCCTTGGCAAGATAATTCCGGCGATAACAATGGCCCGGTTCGCGGCCCATGGGGACAGCCCGGCGGTAAAAACGGTCGCGGCGGACGCGGCCCCGGTCGCGGCGATCCGCCTGACTTGGAAGATATTTTGAACGCCTCGCGCCAGCGTTTGAAACGCGCTTTGCCGGGCGGCGAAGGCGGCGGCGGAGGTGGCGGCCCCGAATTCAGCGGCAAGGTCTTTGGTCTTTTTGCGGCGGCGGCGCTAGCGCTTTGGGGGTTTAGCGGCATCTATACGGTCGACGCCGGCGAACTCGCCGTGGAGACGACGTTTGGAGAGTTCTCCGGCGTTACGACATCCGGTTTGCAATGGCATTTTCCGTCGCCGATTCAAAACGTGCGAAAAGTGAACGTTGAAACCCTCCAACGACTGCCAGTCCCTGCTGTGCAGCGGCGCGCTAATCAGAGCGAAGGTCTGATGTTGACCGGCGATAAAAATATCGTCGATGTGGCGCTCACTGTCGTTTATAAGATTAGCACCGATATTACCGCAGACGGAACGCTGCCGGGCATTGCGCAGTACCTCTTTAATGTCGACGATCCGGAAAACGTCGTGCGCACGGTTGCGGAGGCGTCGGTACGCGAAGTCGTCGGCCGCAACACCCTTGATTATGTCCAGACAAGCGGCCGGACCGACGTTCAACAACAAACGCTCGCCTTAGTGCAAAGCGCGCTTGATCAGTATGGCGCCGGCATAGAGATCACTGAGATCAACTTGGAGAAAACCGAGCCGCCGACGCAAGAGGTGAACGATGCTTTCTTGGATGTGGAAGCGGCCGATCAGGACAAGCAACGGGCGATCGATTCGGCTCGCGCCTACGCCAACAAAGTCGTTCCCGAAGCGCGCGGTGAGGCGCAACGCATCTTAGAGGGCGCACGCGGCTATTCCGCCCGCGTGACGGCCGAATCCCGCGGTCAAGCTGATCGTTTCAATGCGATTTTAGCCGAATACAAAAAAGCCCCTGAGGTCACCCGCCAGCGCATGTATCTGGAGACCTTAGAGACCGTTCTTGGCGATATGAACAAAATCATCGTTGAGGATGACGCGGGGTCGGGCGTCGTGCCCTATCTTCCGCTTAATGAGCTTAATCGTAAAAATCAGTAGAAAGACAAACTGATGAATCGTATTTTTGCACCCGTGTTTATAATTCTAGTGTTCTCGGCGCTGATCGTCGCCGTCAACACCGCCTTTATCGTGCCGGAGACCCGCTCGGCGATTGTGCTGCGCTTCGGTGAGCCGAAGGCGCAATATCGCGAAGCAGGCCTTAAATTTAAAGTTCCGATCGCGGAAAGTGTCCGCTTCATCGACAAGCGCAACCGGGAACTCGATCAAAAAGAGATTGAGATCATCGCCAATGACCAAGAGCGGTTACGCGTCGACGCTTTCGCGCGGTACCGCATTATTGATCCGCTCTTGTTCTATCAACGCGCTGGGTCGGAAGAAAACGGCGAGCGGACGTTGAGTTCGATTATGGACCAAACTCTGCGCCGGGTGCTCGGCGAGGTGAGCGTTGAAGACATTGTGTCGAACGAACGCGCGTCGTTGATGCTGCGCATCAAAGAGCTGCTTGGGGCGAGCGCTCGCTCGCTCGGCGTTGAAATTGTCGACGTGAAAATCCGCCGGGCGGACTTGCCGCCGCAAAACTCTTTGGCGGTTTTCCAGCGCATGATCACCGAGCGGAATCAGCTTGCCGCGCGCATTCGCGCTGAGGGTAATGAGGCGGCCCAGCAGGTTGAAGCGCAGGCCGATCGGGAGGCGACCGAAATCCGTGCAACAGCAGAAGAGGAATCGCAAAAAATCCGCGGTCAGGCGGACGGGGAGCGTAATGCGGTGTTCAACGAAGCTTACGGCGCAGACCCGGAGTTCTTCGCGTTTTATCGCTCGCTCCTCGCCTATGAAGAGGCGCTGAAAAAAGACGGCGGCGACACCACGATCCTATTGTCGCCGGACAGCGAATTCTTCCGCTATTTCAATAATTTGGAAGGTCGTCGCTAAGCGAGACGGCGTTTCCTTGCGGTGTTCTTTGCCGCGTTCTTTCGGCCAATATGGCGCGCCCGCCTGAAAACCGCGCGTCTTATTGGCCGTTTTACGAAGTTGCGTTAACCTCTCTCCCAACAGCGCCGTTTCACCCGTTTCGGCGCGGCTAGCGTTTCGTACTCAAGCCCAGACGCAGGGCGAAGGGGCAGGGGTTAAAAGCATGATCGATCGTGAAATGTCGGAAACCGTACGGTCGGATATCCGGCTGGTGAACCGCAAGGTCGTCAAAGCAAAAGTCGCAAAAGCCAAATTGGCCGATACGCAGCGCCTCATAGCAGCGGTCGTTCTTGCTCTGGCATTTCTCTTCTTCGCCGTCGCGTCGGCCGACGCCCGCGCCAAGCGAGCAGAATCCCTGCCTGACTTGGTGGAGCGCTTGTCGCCGGCGGTGGTGAACATCTCCACAGCCCAAACCGGCGGCGCCCTGCAGATGAGCGCGCAAGTTCAACAAATGCAGCGCAAATTGGCGAGCCAGCCGGTCTCGCTCGGCTCGGGTTTCATCATCAAGCCGTCGGGTCTTGTCGTCACCAATAACCACGTCATCGACAATGCTGACGAGATCACCGTCACCTTGAATGACGGGCGTGAGTTTGGCGGGCGCGTTCTGGCCGCGGACCGTGAAACGGACATCGCCATCGTGCAGCTCGATACGGGCGGCGCTCGTTTGCCTGCGGTCGTGTTCGGCGATTCGGCGAGCCTTCGCGTCGGCGAAGACGTGTTCGCGATCGGCAATCCGTTCGGTCTTGGCGGCACGGTCACCAAGGGAATTGTTTCGGCGCGTAATCGCGACATCGATTCCGGCAATTTCGACGACTTTATTCAAACGGACGCCGCCATCAATCGCGGTAATTCCGGCGGCCCTTTGTTCGACATGACCGGCAAAGTGGTCGGCGTGAACACGGCGATTTACTCCCAAACCGGTGGTTCTGTCGGCGTCGGTTTCGCGGTGCCGGCGGATTTGGCGGAAATCGTCACCGACCAATTGATCAATTTTGGCGAGACCCGCCGCGGTTGGCTCGGCGTCTCCATTGATGAAGTAACGCCGAAACTCGCTGGCGAATTGGGCTTCGCGCGGCCCCAGGGCGCGATCGTCACCGTTGTGCGTCCGAACAGCCCAGCGCTGAAGGGCGGTCTTCGACCCAATGACGTCATCTTGAAGTTCAACGCGCGGTCGGTTAATTCGGTGCGGGATTTAACGCGCGCCGTCGCTGAAACGCGGGTCGGCGCGACGGTGCCAGTGTTGATCGTCCGTGACGGCAAACGCATGACGCTGCAAGTGACCGTCGATCGGCGTGAAACCAATATCCTCGCCAGCAGCTTAAGCGGGCCGTTGCCGACGGGCGCGGTGCAAAGCTCCGGCGTCACCATGCAAAAGCCGACGCGCGACGTGGCGAGCGCCTTTGGCCTTGCGCCAGGGACCGAAGGCGTCGTCGTGACGGCGGTTGACCCGGACAGCCCGGCGGCGCGGGTTTTACGGCCCGGCGACATTATTTTGGAAATTGGTTGGCAGCGGGTTCTGCGCCCTGACGCGGCGGCGAACCAGTTATCGAAACTGCGCAATCTGAATTCCGGTCCAGTGCAAATCCATATTCAACGTGGCGACCGGCTCTATTACGACACGCTCCGGCCTTAAGGCTCTACGTCCTAGTATCACTGCTTGCTTCCCGTTCTGTTTGGCGTGCAGCTGATCTTGGCGGTTGTCTGACAGGCGTCCGGCCCTTGCGTCATCCGTTGTCACGAAAATGATTGCCGCAGCGCCTTTTCGGCGGTGCGATGCGCCATAGTTAATCCTTCTCTAAACAGATTGCTCTACCGTTAGTTGCAGCACTTTTTTGATCTTGCACGACGGAGACTAACCCCATGGCGACGACTTCCTCCGCCGCTGAAGCGCGTTCGATGGCCGACATCACGCCGCCGACCGACGAGGCCGCGCGTAAAACCGTCTTACATGTGGGGTGCGGACAAAACCGCATCGACCGCCTGCCGGCGCCCTTCCAGTCCGGCGCTTGGCGTGAGACGCGCCTCGACGTCAATCCAGAGGTTGAACCGGATATCGTCTGTTCAATGACCGATATGGCGCCTGTTGTCGATGCTTCAGTGGATGCGGTCTTCTCTTCACATAATGTCGAGCATTTATATCCGCACGAAGTCAGCGTGGCGCTCAGTGAATTCGCCCGTGTGCTGAAGCCGACGGGGTTCGCAGTGATCACCTGTCCGGACCTGCAAGCGGTGGCGGCGATCATCGCCGAGGGGCGTTTGGATGAGGCCGTCTACACATCGCCCGCCGGGCCGATTTCGCCGATCGACATTCTTTATGGGTTTCGGCGCGAAATCGCCCGCGGCAATCATTTCATGGCCCACAAAACGGGCTTCACCCTGAAAAGCCTCGCTGCGGCGCTCGGCCGCGCCGGCTTTCAATCCTATGTGGGGCTGCGTCGTCCGCGCTCATTTGATTTATGGATGATCGCAACGAAGGCGCCGCACACAGAAACTGACATGAAACGTATGCTGGCCGAATACGTCCGCTAGCGAACGAATTCTGCGTCGGAATATCCTTGCAAATAAAGAACGCCGGTTAGGTCGGCATGGGTCAGCCGGCAATCGGCGGCTGCGGCGACCGCCGGTTTGGCGCGGAACGCAACGCCAAGTCCTGCTTCATCCATCATCGCTAAATCATTGGCCCCGTCGCCGACGGCCATTGTCGCCTCTGCAGCGATGTTTCTTTCATCGCGGACCGCGCGCAAAGTCGCGGCTTTGTCTTCACCAAGAAAGTGTTTGGCGGCGAGGCCGCCGGTGAGTTCGCCGTCAGCGACGCCCAAGACATTGCCGTGGGCTTCATGGAAACCGGCACGCGCGGCGACTTTTTCAATAAAAAACGAAAACCCGCTCGACGCCAGCACGAGACGCGCGCCCGCCGCCGCCATTGTCGTCGCCATGGTTTTTGCGCCGGGCGTTAAGGTGATCCGATCGTTAATGACCGCGTGGAGCACGTCTTCTTTGAGGCCCTTTAAGAGCTGCACCCGTTCGTTAAGGGCGCTCGCCAAGTCCAACTCGCCGGCCATTGCGCGTTCGGTGATGGCGGCGACTTGGGGTTTAACGCCGGCGAAGTCCGCGATCTCGTCGATGCACTCTTGCTCGATGATGGTGGAATCCATATCCGCGACAAGAAGGCGTTTGCGTCGGTCGTCGGCGGGTAAGACGTTGACGTCGATCGGCGCATTGATTGGCGCTGATCTAAGCGCCGTCTCAATCGACGTGCGAAGCGCCTTCATTTCCTCCGCATGCGTTTCTCTAGCTGCGTGAACCTGCAGGTCTAGGGCCACGCCTGGCGATAGCACTTTTTCTTCAGTGCATTGGACGTCCGCAGCGGTCAGCGCTGCGCGCACATAATCTATGAGGCCCGCGTCAAGAACAGGCCGTGCAGGGTTGCAAATAAGGCTAATAACGCTATCAGACATTCCGACGCCGGAGTAAAAAGCGATGCCGGATCAAATCAGCGAAACGTCCGGACGGACGGTGTTTATTGCAGGGCCGACGGCTGCGGGCAAGACGGCGGCGGCGATCAAGCTCTGCGCGCGCCTTGCTGCGGCGGGACGCTGTGCGGAAATCGTCAACGCTGACGCCATGCAAGTTTACGCCGAGGCGCCGATCCTCACTGGTCAGCCGAGCGCACAAGAACGCGCCGCCGCGCCGCATCATCTCTTGGGGCATTTAAGCGGCGCAACGCGCTGTTCGGCCGGACGGTGGGCGCGGGACGCGGGCGAGGTGGTCCAGGCCATCCACGCGCGCGGCGCGGACGCGCTCATCGTCGGCGGCACGGGCCTCTATTTCAGCGCCCTTGAGGGCGGCCTCTCAGAGATTCCGGAGATCGACGCCGAGACGCGCGATGCTGCTGCGGCACGCCTTGCGGAGTTGGGCCCTGAGGCTTTTCGCGCTGAGGTTCTGGCGCTTGATCCGGCGATGGCGCGGTTGCAGCCGAACGATGTCCAACGGCATTTGCGAGCGTGGGCCGTGGCGACCGCGACGGGCGCGCCCTTGAGCGAATGGCAGGCGCAAAAGGGTGCGCGATATGTCAACGATGTTGCGGCGCGCATCGTCCTCGAGCCGGCGCGCGAGACGCTTTACGCCCAGGCTGAGGCGCGTTTCGACGCCATGCTCGCAGCCGGCGCTCTCGGTGAGGCGGAAGCGGTCGCGGACTTGTTTTTCCCTGCCGACGCGCCGCTTTTGCGGGCGCTGGGTCTTGCTGAGCTGTTGGCGCATTTGCGCCGCGAGATGACGATCGACGAGGCGTCCGAACGCGCCAAGCGCAATACGCGGCGGTTTATCAAGCGCCAGCTGACTTGGTTTCGTAATCAAGCGCCCGATTGGCCGCGCGCTGCTGATGGAAACGCTGCGGCGTCAGACTTGGCGGCGATGCTTGTCGGTTCGGCGGGCGATTGACGCCAATGGTGCGCTAATTGCGGTCGATACGCTCAATTTTGCGATCATAGGTGGCGACGCGCCTTGACTGGGCCGGGCGGCTGGGCCGTTATGCGCGCAGGTTTTACTCGACGTCAGCGCGACGTCCCCTGACGGCGTAACACCGGACGCTTCTTCGTATGCTCAGCCTTGTCCGTCGCCTTAGCCGCTTTCTCACCTCTATGGACGGCAAAACAGCGACGTCCCTCGTCGTTTCCGCCATCCTTATCATTTTTGTCGGGGTCATGCTGCTCTACGGTCAGGATTGGCTGAGCCTCGACGCCGACGACACGGGCGGCGGGGCGCTCACGGGGCTTTTTATGAGGGCCTCGGAGTCGCCTTTGGCGATCATCGCTGTGATCGCGATTTTTGCTTTTTTGGCGCTCACCGGCTTCCCGCAAATTCTGTTGATCACGGCGACGGTAATGTGGTTCGGGCCGCGGGTCGGCGCCGGCTATTCCTGGGTGGCGACGATGGCGAGCGCCACATTGACCTTCGCCATTGGTCATATGCTTGGCGGCGCGTGGGTTTTGAAAGCCGGCGGCGATCGGGCGACGCGTCTCATTGATTTTCTCCAGCGCCGCGGCGCGGTCGCCAGCGGGCTTATTCGCGTTGTGCCGTCCGCGCCCTTTATCGTGGTCAACGCCGCGGCTGGAGCCGCGCACATCCCGCTATGGAAGTATTGGCTTGGGACAGGGCTCGGCATCGTGCCGAAAATCGTTGTCGTTGCGGTTCTCGGCGCAATGGCGCCGGGCGAGGCGGCCATGAGCGACGGCGTTGAGGGCGTTTTAGACTTTTTCACCAGCCGAAACCCGCGCGATGTCGCCATGGCCGGCGCGGTGATCGGTCTTTGGCTCTGCTTCCTGTTCGGCGTTCGCATCATCTATGCGCGTATGCGCAAGGGCGAAGCCGGATAACGCTGTCACCAGCATGTTGTCGATAGCCGATAGCCTATAGGCGAGGGCGGACTCGTTTTCCCCGTGTGCGATCGGGAGGAAGAATCCCTTTATGCGCTATGGGCTTTGTTTACTCAGGCGGAAGATTTTTTCGTCGACCACACAAGGCCTAACCGGCGTTTAATGGAACGTCTCTCTAGTCCGAGGTTTTGTTGACGATTTGCGAACGCATTAAGGTTAAGTAGGACCTTAAGTAGGTATTGGGGTGCTTGGCCGGCGCGCGCTGCGTCGGCGTCCGCGCCGACCATCGTGCTAGCGTAAAGGGCGACGCGAACCGTCGCCGGGGATAGGAACAAGCGATGCTTTCAACCCTTTTCGGCATGTTGTCGTCCGATATGGCCATTGATCTCGGAACGGCGAACACCCTTGTTTATGTGAAGGGCCGCGGCATCGTTTTGAACGAGCCGTCGGTCGTCGCCATCGAAAACCGCCAGGGCCGCAAAATTGTCCGCGCGGTGGGCAATGAAGCCAAAGACATGCTCGGCCGCACGCCCGGCGAGATCGAAGCGATCCGGCCGATGCGCGACGGCGTCATCGCCGACTTCGAAGTCGCCGAAGCGATGATCAAACACTTCATCCGCAAAGTTCATAATCGTCGGTCGTTCGCGAGCCCGCGCATTGTCGTATGTGTGCCCTCCGGCGCCACCGCCGTTGAACGCCGCGCGATCCAAGAATCGGCGCTTTCCGCCGGCGCGCGCAAAGTTGAACTCATTGAAGAGCCCATGGCCGCCGCGATCGGCGCCGGGCTGCCGGTGACCCAGCCGGCTGGTTCGATGGTGGTCGACATTGGCGGCGGCACGACGGAAGTCGCGGTGCTCTCGCTCGGCGGTATTGTTTACTCGCGCTCGGTGCGGGTCGGCGGCGATAAAATGGACGACGCCGTTATCGGCTATATCCGTCGCATGTATAATCTCTTGATCGGCGAAGCCTCTGCTGAACGGATCAAGAAAGAAGTCGGCTCCGCGATGATCCCCAATGAGGGCTCCGGCGTCGCCATTCAAATCAAAGGCCGTGATCTCATGCACGGCGTGCCGAAAGAAGTGCGCATCGGCGAAGCGCAAGTGGCTGAAGCCCTTGCCGAGCCCGTGAGCCAAATCATCGAAGCGGTGAAAGTGGCGCTGGAAGCGACGCCGCCGGAACTCGCCGCGGACATTGTCGACACCGGCATCATGCTCACGGGCGGCGGCGCGCTCCTCAAGAACCTCGATCAAGTTTTGCGCGACGAGACGGGATTGCCTGTATCTGTCGCCGACGATCCGCTATGCTGCGTTGCGCTCGGGACCGGCCAAGCGCTGGAGAACGAGAAGGAAATGGCGAGCGTTCTCACCTCCGCCATTTAGCGTTTTCGATGCTCCCGCCGAGGTCATTTCAGCGGCGGATATAGGGGCGAAATATCGCCTGCGGGACCGAATCGTCGCTTCTCTAGGAGCGTCACTAAGATCCCGCCTAGAGTATGGGTAATTAAGGGCGATGCGCGCCACGGTCTAAGGGTTGCGCGGGCCCCATCAATTGTTCGGACACCATGGACGTACTCGGACAGGAAAGACGCGAGGGGCTAGGGCGGCGATCCTCGTCGTCGCCGCTGTCGCTGTTATTGTTCATGTTGGTGTCGGCGATCTTGCTGTTATCCAGCCTTTACGCCGCTGAAGCCTCGGTCTTCCGTAAAGCGCGCGAAAGCGCGATTGAAGCAGCCTCGCCCTTGTTGAGCGTGTTCTCAGGCCCCGTCGGCTTTGTGCAAGACATGGTCGGCGGCGTTCGGGACTATTTCTTCGTCCTTGAGCAGAATAAAGCGTTGCGCGAGGAAATCTCCGACTTGCGCCAATGGGAGCAAGAGGCGCGGGATTTGCGCGAGGTCATCGCCGCTTATGAGACGCTCGGCTTTTACCATCCGGCGCCGAGCCCTGAACCGGTGAACGCCGCTGTCGTCGGCGAAAGCAATGACGCCTTCACCCACACTATGATCGTCAACGCCGGCCGTGACGAGGCGGTGCTGCCGGGTCAAGCGGTCGTCGATGATCGCGGCCTTGTGGGGCGCATTGTCCATTCTTCTAAGAACGCGGCGCGCGTCTTATTGCTCACTGACGTGCAAAGCAGCGTGCCGGTATACCTCGAAAACTCAGAAATCGAGGGCATTCTCGTTGGCCAGACTGGGGCGCGGCCGGCGATTTCGTTCACACGCTATGACGATCTTGAGAATATCGTCGTCGGTGATCGCGTCGTCACGTCCGGCGCCGGCGGGGCGTTGCCGCGCGGGCTGCCCGTCGGCGTAATCGACCGGGTGACGGAGCGTGGGGCGCTTGTCGCCTTGCAGTCAAACTATGCGCGAACGCGCCTTGTGCGGATCATCAATTACAAGTTTCCAGGCATGCGCGAAGGCCCGCGCCCAGGGCTTGTTGACGGACTTGTTGACGAGCTCGGCGGCGATGACGCTGATCCGGGCGTTGAAGAGAACGAGGAAACCGGCGACGCCATGGTCGAGAGCGCTGATGGCGACGAAGCGGCCGTTTTAGCGGCGCAAGGCGGCGACGCCGCTGGCGGGGAGGGCGCGGACGCCTCGCCATGATTGAAAGTCGCGCCGATAACGCCTCTCGTTTCATTAAGTCCGCCGCGCCGACCGCGCTTGGCGTTTTTGGCGTTATTTTGCTCGCTTCGCCCATCCGCTTGTTCGAAGGCGCGATGCCGACGCCGCTTTTGCCGCTCGTTGTGGTCTATTTCTGGTCTATCTATAGCCCGGCGCATTTGCCGGCCTTCGGCGTTTTTGTGATTGGTTTGTGCCATGATCTTCTCGCCGGCGGGCCGATCGGCCTATGGCCGCTCATCTATCTGACCGTCAGCTTTGTCGTCTCCACCCAAAGACCTTATTTCCAAGGGCGGGAGCAGCGCGTCGTCTGGCTCGGCTTCACCATCGCCTCGCTGATCGCCGGCTTGATGCTGTGGCTCAGCTCCAGCCTTCTCGCCGGCGCGTTGTTGCCGATCACGCCTTTGGCGTTGCAATTGGCGGCGACCATTGCACTTTATCCGGTTATCGCTGCGCTCTTTGTTGAGCTACACGGCCGCGTGATTGTGGAGGCTTAAGAGCAATGCGTGGAAACACGGGCGACACGGAGAAAAAAGACGTCTTCACGCGCCGAGCGACTTTGTTCACTGGCGGCGTTGGGCTTTTGTTCTCCGGCATCGGCGCGCGGCTTTACCACTTGCAAGTCCGCGAGCATGACACGTTTCTGGAACTCGCCCAGGAAAACCAATTTAACCGCCGGGTCATCACGCCGCTCCGGGGCGAGATCATCGATCGCTTTGGCGAGAGCTTAGCGTCAAACCGCCAGAACTTTCGATTGCTGTTGACGCCTGAACAAACGCCGAACGTGGAAGAAGCGCTTGATAAAATTGGTCAGTATATCGATTTATCGTCCAACCGCCGGGAGCGGATTTTGCGCGAAATCCGTCGCACCGGCGGCGTTAATCCGGTGCAGGTCGTCGATAACCTCTCGTGGGATGAATTCGCGAAACTGAGCTTTGAAACGCCGGACCTGCCGGGCGCGCGTCCTGATGTGGGCGAGACGCGAAACTACCCCTTCGGTTCGGCGAGCGCGTTTGTGATTGGCTATGTGGGCGCCGTCACGGACCGTGACTTGTCCCGTGAGGACAGCGAAGAGCATCGGCGTTTATTGCGACAACCGGGCTTTAAAGTGGGCCGCGACGGCCTTGAGCGCACCTATGAAAAAGAGCTGCGCGGCGAAGCTGGGCAGATGCAGATTCAGGTCAACGCCCACGGCCGTGTTCTGAAAGAATACAAAGACAACGCTGTTCCAGCGACGCAAGGCCAAACGCTCGCCTTGACGATTGACGCTGAATTGCAAGCCAAAGCCATGGACGTCCTGAAAGGCGAAAGCGCGTCGGCTGTCGTTTTGGATATTAAAACCGGCGATATTCTGGTGCTTGCATCGACGCCGGCCTTTGACCCGAACCTCTTCAATACCGGCATCCCGACGGATCTGTGGCGGGAGCTTAATCAAAGTCCGTATAAGCCGCTTTTGAATAAGCCCTTGGGCGGCATCTATCCGCCGGGCTCGACCTTTAAAATGGCGACGGCGATCGCGGCCCAGCGCGCTGGCATTTCGCCGGATTATTCGGTCACGTGCCGGGGTAAACTCTATTACGGCAATCGGTTCTTCCATTGCTGGAAGCGCGGCGGCCACGGCCCCGTCAATATGAAGAACGCGCTGAAGAAATCCTGCGACGTTTACTTCTACGACATCGCGCAAAAACTCGATATCGACCTCATCGCGGACACGGCGGAAAAACTCGGCCTCGGCCAGGCTTACAGCCTCGGCATTCCGGGCGAACGCAAAGGCATTGTACCGAGCCGCGCATGGAAGAAGGCGCACTATGCGAGTTCGCCGGAAAACCAGATGTGGTTTCCAGGGGAAACACTTTCCGTCGTGATCGGCCAGGGCGCCGTCACCTCAACGCCCTTACAGCTCGCCGTCATGGCGGCGCGCCTCGCCAGCGGCAAAGAAGTCCGCCCCCGGATGGTGCGGATGATCGGCGAGCGCGTCTCCCCCCAGGCGGAGTTCGCCGATATCAATATTCCATCGGATTATTTCGATGTTGCGCGCGCCGGCATGGACGCCGTCACCAACGAGATCGGCGGCACCGCCTATCGATCGCGTCTTGAGAATCCGGACTGGCGCCTCGCCGGTAAAACCGGGACGAGCCAGGTTTATCGCATCACCAAAGAAGAACGTGCCCGCGGCGTCACCAAGGGCGAAGATCTCCCTTGGGAGCGCCGCGACCACGCTTTGTTCGTGTGTTTTGCGCCCTTCGATGCGCCCCGTTACGCCTGCTCTGTCGTCGTCGAGCATGGCATTGGCGGATCGCGATCCGCCGGTCCGCGCGCGCGCGACATCATGCGCGCTGTTATGCAAAAAGATCCGGCCAAGCTGACGCCGATCGGGCCTTCTGCGGTCGCGCTGCAGGAAGCCGCGCGGCGTGCAGTTAACTCCCAAAACGGGGAGGGCTGACGCGCCAATGCCCCTCCCGACAGCCATCCATCTTCCAAGCGGGCGCCGCGGTATGCGCGACTATTTAGGCCGGCTCCATTGGCCGCTTATTTTAATGCTGTCGGCGATCGCTACGGCGGGCGTGTTGACCCTTTATTCCGTGGCCGGCGGATCGTGGACGCCTTGGGCGTTGAAGCATGGTATTCGCTATGTGGTCGCTTTGGGCGCGATGATCACGATGGGGTTCATCGCCATCCGCTATTGGATGGCGCTCTCTTATCCGATTTATGGGGCGGCGCTGATTGCGTTGGCGTTAGTGCCGGTGATCGGCGCGACAAATATGGGCGCCCAACGTTGGATTGAATTTGGCAGTTTTCAATTCCAACCTTCTGAGGCGATGAAGATCGGCCTCGTCATGGCGCTCGCGCGCTATTACCATGGGCTGCGCGCTGAACAGGTCTCGCACATCTTATTTTTGATCCCGCCGCTGATGATGATCGGTGCGCCGGTGGCGCTTGTCTTCATGCAGCCGGATCTTGGCACGTCGCTTTTGCTCGCGGCGACGGGCGCCTCGATTGTTTTGTTGGCGGGCCTCAGCTGGCGCATCGCCTTTTTCGGGGCGATGTCCGGCGTCGTCGGCGGCTATGCGGCCTATCGATTTGAAATTCTGAAGCCCTATCAGTTGGAGCGCATCTTTACCTTCCTCAATCCGGACCGCGATCCGTTGGGGCAGGGCTATCACTTGCTGCAATCGAAGATCGGCTTCGGCTCTGGCGGGCTCACCGGCAAGGGGTATATGCAAGGCACGCAAAGCCAGCTGAAATTCCTGCCGGAAATGCACACGGACTTTATTTTTACAATCTTCGGCGAAGAGTTCGGCTTTGTCGGCGCGATGGTGCTCTTAAGCCTTTATGTCGGCGTTATCCTTGCGGGCGTCGGTGTGGCGATGCGGGCGCGCTCGCATTTTGCGCGCCTCACTTGCATGGGCGTCGTCGTCACCTTCGCGCTTTATGTATTGATTAATACTGGGATGGTGATGGGCCTTGCGCCCGTCGTCGGCGTGCCTTTGCCGCTCGTCTCATATGGCGGAACGGTTATGCTGACGATTATGGCCGGCTTCGGCCTCGTCATGAGCGCGTTCGCCAGCCGTGACCCTGAGAGCCAGCGCGGGCTCGTTTAAATCAAAACACCAGTAGTAGAGACTTTTAAAGCGTTGCCTCTTTGCAGGCGCGTTTACAGGTGCGCTCAACGCAAAAGCGCAAGGCCCATCAGAGACTCGCGCTTGGCGCAAATACAAAAAAGGAAAGTCGGCGCCTAACCGGCGGCCGCGAAGCGCTCTTCGATCGCCGTCTTCGTTACGCCGACGGCGTCGCGCGCGCTTTCGTAAGAGGCTGAGAGATTGTCGCCGTTTTCTTCCCGGCACGCTGCTTCGAGGGCTTTGGCGGTTTCAGCGAGAAGATGGGCGCCCACATTGGAAGCGGAGCCTTTAATCGCGTGGGCGGTGCGCGCGGCCTCGGTGAAGTCTTGCGTTTGCACCTGCGCTTCAAGCGAGGTCAGCAATTCTTCCGTTGACCGCCAAAAGGCGTCCAGGATTTCCTGCAAGCCTTCAGCGCCGGCAGCAGCGAATAAGCCGTCCAATTGTTCGGATGCGATAATAGGTCCGCTTAGATCTTCGCTCACGCCCACGACGATATATCTCCTCTAAGTACCAGCAATTTCGCCCATGCGCTTTAAGAACGGGTAAACCGCGCGCCACAATCGTCGGTTCAATCGAAGATAGTTTTCAATCTTAAGCGTAAAAAATCAGCTAAAACCGACACTTAAGAATGTCTTAAGACTTCGCCCATGCCTGTTGTTGCGCGGCTTTCGGTCAAACGGAAAGCTCGGTAAGAAACCCCTATTGAGTTACAAAGCTGAACTCATGGGGGCGTCAAAGACCGTCTTAGCGCGCGGACGATCAAACGCGATCGCAAATAAGGAAATATCGTATGCAAGGCGAAGCTTACTCGACGCCTGAGAACACCGAAGAATGGTCGTCCAAGGCCGCATTCATATTAGCGGCCGTCGGCTCCGCCGTCGGGCTCGGCAATCTGTGGCGGTTTCCGTATGTGGCGGGAGAGAATGGCGGCGGCGCGTTTGTGGTCTTTTACGTCTTGTGCGTTGTTTTGATCGGCCTACCGGTTCTTGTCGCCGAATTATTTATCGGCCGACGCGGGCGACTGTCAGCGGTGGGCAGCGTCGTTCGGATCGCAGAGGCGGAGGGCCGTTCGTCCTTTTGGGCGATCCAGTCTTGGCTCGGCATGATCGGCTCGTTCGTGGTGTTGACCTTTTACTCCGTCATCGCCGGTTGGGTGATCGCTTATATCTTTATGATTGGCGGTTCGTTGTTGGCCGGCATCGGCGAAAATGGTCTCTCGGCGCTTGCCGCCGGGGCTTTCGCCGGGGAGAGCACGGATCAAGTGTCAGCGAAGCTTGGCGCGCTCCTCAGCGATCCGAAGCGGATGATCCTCTATCACGGCGTTTTCATGGTGCTCACGGTCGCGATTGTGGCGCGGGGCATTAAAGGCGGCATCGAAAAAGTCGTGACCGTCCTTATGCCCGCCTTTTTCGTATTACTTCTTGTACTTGTCGGGTTCTCGCTCGCCACCGGCGACACGGCGCGTGGCGCTGATTTTCTATTTGGCGTGCGCTTGCAAGATCAGATTGCTGAGGATGGAACCGTCATTGCGCGCGGCTTTCTCTATGGCCTAAAAAATGGATCGGTCATTTCCGCCGCGCTTGGCCAGGCCTTTTTCTCAGTGGGCCTCGGCGCTGCGCTGATGATGACCTATGGCGCGCACATGTCGCGTTCGCAGAATTTGCCCAACGCCTCGCGGCTCATCGCCGTCGCCGACACCGGCGTCGGCGTTCTGGCGGGGATTGCGATATTCCCGATCGTTTTTCAAATGGCGTTGCCGCCGGCGGCCGGCCCAACATTGATGTTCAACACATTGCCTTTAGCGTTCCAAGGCATGCCGTTTGGCGCCGTGTTCGGCTTGATGTTCTTTTTGCTGGGCTTAGTGGCGGCCGTCACCTCGTCGATCGCTTTGCTCGAAGCGTCGACCGCTTGGTTTGAAGAGCAAGCGCCGGGTCGTCAGCGCACCATGATCGCCGTCGTCCTCGGCGGTATCGCTTTCGTCATTGGCGTCGCCAATGCGCTCAGCCAAGTCCCAGTGGAGCGCGACTTATTCTTCAACACATGGCGTCCATGGGGCGGGCTTGCTTTATTCCAAGATGGGTCAGGCGCGCCTATGGAGTTGTTGAGTTTTCTCAGTGCACTGACGGATATCATTTTGCCCGTCGCCGGCTTTTTCACTGCGATCTTTGCCGGATGGGTGGTGTCCACTGCGGCGTCGCGTGAGGAGATCGGCTTCGCATCAGAGGCGTGGTATCGGCGTTGGCGGTTTTTGGTGCGTTGGGTATGCCCCATCGGGATCGGCGCGGTAATCATTTACGGCGTGGTTATCGCGCCGTTTTTGCTGTAGCCATGAGAGGTTGACGCAGCGGGCTTTTTTCTGAACGCGCGTTTCTTATAGGTGCGCAAATCGATCCGTCGCGCGGACGAGCGCGTCAATTACGCCGGGCTCGCTGGCGGCGTGTCCGGCGTCGGGAATTATTCTGAGATCCGCTTCCGGCCAGGCGTTTGATAGGTCCCAGGCGGACTTCATCGGCGTCACCACGTCATAACGCCCTTGTACGATAACAGCTGGAATATGACGAATACGGTCAATGTTCCGCAATAACTGATCGTCGTGCTCGAAGAATCCTCGGTTTACAAAGTAATGGCACTCAATTCGCGCAAAGGCGAGGGCGAACGAGTCAGTAGAAAAGCTCTGTATGCGCTCTGTTGACGGTTGTAGGGAAAGCGTTCGTCCTTCCCAGACGCTCCAGGCTTTGGCGCACGCTACACGCGCCGCAGCGTCGGCGCCTGAAAGGCGTTTATAATAGGCATTTATCATGTCGCCGCGTTCGGCTTCCGGGATTGGCGCGACAAAGTCCTCCCAAGCGTCGGGATGAACCCAATTTGCGCCTTCCTGATAGAACCAGAGGAGCTCAGCCTGGCGCAGCATGAAGACGCCGCGCAGCACAAGCGCTCTCACCCGGTCGGGGTGCGTTTCGGCGTAGGCGAGGGCGAGCGTCGACCCCCAGGAGCCGCCGAACACCTGCCAAGCCTCAATGCCAAGCTCGACCCGCAATCGCTCCATATCGGCGATGAGGTGCCAAGTCGTGTTTTCGCGTAGCTCGGCATGCGGGGTCGAGCGTCCGCAGCCGCGTTGGTCGAACAAGACGATGCGATAGCGTTCGGGATCGAAATAACGCCGCATTGACGGGGTTGTGCCGCCGCCAGGGCCGCCATGGCAGACAACCACTGGTACGCCATTGGGGTTTCCGGACACTTCGTAATAAATTGAATGGATATCGGAGACGCGTAGAATCCCCGTCGCGTGCGGACTGAGGGGCGGATAAAGTTTGACGGTTTCTGCCATCGCGTACTGACTTTCGCCTTAATTTAGTGTTATCTAATCACAGAGCAAAAAGGGATTGGCGGTCACATGCGTTGAACGCTTTTTTGGCGTGGGTCGCAAGCATTGATAATCGTTGACCGCTACTATTAAGCGTATCCAGCGGGGCGGCTTGGTCGCGTATCGCCCTTGTGGGGCTCGACGATCGGCTGTTGCGCCGGGCGCTTTTGAGGCGCTGGCGGTAACTGGCGGTTAGCTGTAACTGGCGGTTAGCTGTAACTGGCGGTAAAACGTCGTGAGTTGACTTGGCGGGGCGGGTTTGGAGCTGAAGGTTGCGTAGTCTGGGTCGCGTTGGGGCAATTTTTGCGGATAGAAAAGCGCAAAGCGGCGATCTATGCCGGCGCTTAGAAAAGAGTTCTTTGCGCGTGAATTCGCTGGGATCTAAAGCCCGTAACGCCATTAGCGGACTGCATTGTGGTTTAGCGATGATATTTGTGATCGCGCTTGGCGGGTGCGCCACGTCGATCCAACCGATGGCGAACGCCGGCGCCGCCGATGCGGCCGCCGCTGAGCGAGTCGCCCTCGTCGGTTCGGCTAAGGCCATCAGCGACACCGTTAATTGGACGAAACCCGCTAAAATGTCGTGGTTGACGCGCTTATCCGGTCGAGACGCGGACAGCGGGATCAGCCGCGACGACACACTAGATGCTTATGTCGAAGAACTAAGGCTCGCAGGCGATCCGGTGCGCAGTCTTGCCGACCATGCCCAGACAACTATTGCGGCGGCTGACGCGCTTATTCTCAGCGCTGAACGGGCGCTTGAATCGGTTTCGCCGCGGATGTCCGATGTCGCCGTGTTAGAGGGCTCCATCAAAGAATTGCGAGACTGTCGCAGCATGTATTTGTCGGCGCTGCGCCGGATCGACCTTGACGACGCTGCGACTGATCGCGCGGGCGCGGCGATAAAAGCCGGTTTTGACCGCGCCGTGCGGCAAATTGGCGGACTGGCGGATGCGCTCGCTGACCGGGCGGCGGAACGGCAGATCAGCTTTGCGGCGGCGGACCCAACGGCGTCTTAAGCGCAGTCGCTGAAACGACGCGCACAGCTCTTTAAACGACAGTTCTTTAAACGATAGAACAATTTCTCGCCACGCACTGCTTCAGCGCGTAGCGTTTTGCTTTTCCCTTGGCGTACGAACAGACGCGAGCGCTCAATGGAATTCCCTGTCATGTCCCCCAAAAAAATCAGACTGTATCATTTTCCCGCCTCGCGCAGCGCCCGCGTGCGGTGGGTCCTTTATGAGACGGTCGGCGAGGAGGTCGAAATTGAACGCGTCGATCTTTATAGCGGCGCTCAGCACCATCCTGATTTTCTTGCGAAGAACCCGAACCATAATGTGCCGGCGTTGGAAATTACTTGGGAAACCGGCGAGACGACCGTTATGCTGGAAAGCGCGGCGATGGTGGTGTTTTTCGCTGACGCGTTTCCGGAGAAAAATTTAGCGCCGCCTGCTGATGGTTTGTCGCCGGCGCGCGCTGATTATCTTCAAATGCTGCACTTTGGCGGATCATGGATGGACATGATGTTGTGGCAGGTGCGTGTCCATGAACATGTTTTGCCGGCGGGCGAAGCTGATGCGAACACGATCGAACGCTATCGTTCTAAAATGGCCAAAGAAGTCGAGCCGCAATTGCTGGCGCGGCTGACAAAGCATGATTTCATCTGCGGCGGCGACTTTACCGCGGCGGACTGCGTCATCGGCCATAATGTGACGTGGGCGCGGGGCTACGGCATGTGTCAGGACCGCGCTTTCCGCGCCTATCTGGCGCGGCTTGCGAAACGCTCCGCCTTTCGCAAAGCGTTCGACGATGTGAAAGAGTTTTCGATTGCACCGCCTGACGGTCCCGCGCGCGCGGGAACGTTCAGCGGTTAAAGCGATGAAGCGCTAAATCGTCACCTGCGTGTCGCCGCCATTCCAGTCCGTAGGCGGATCGGCCTCGATCGCATTGTCAATACGGCTTTGATAAATGTCGAACAGCGCAATGTTGGCGCCCGGGTATTGCCGTGAGCGTTGTAAGAGCGAGCGCGCCTTGAAAAAATCCGCCTCGCGATAAGCGGCGAGCATTTGTCGGTGATTGTCTTCCAGCGCACGGAAGTTTTTGCTCGATTTCAAAAACGGGTTGCCTACTAGAGCATAAACGGTGAAGGGGTCTTCCGTATGCCGCGGCGCGACCCGATCAAGTTCTAGGAAAGCGAAATGGTGATGGTTTTTGCGGTGGATGGCTTCATCGCAAATGATCGCCGGACCGTAATAGGCCGCTTGGCGGCGCAAGAACGCGGCTTTATCGACCGCTTGTCCGACAGCGGAATAGCGGTTGGATTTGCCATGGCCCATGGGGCCGATGATGCAAGGGCCCTCGGCGACGCCGACGGCGAGATGTAATTGCACGTCGCGCAGAGGTCCGCTTGAAAGCTCGGAATTGATTTGGTCCATGCCTTCAACAAGGCGCAACGCCGCCGAGCACGCCGCCCGTCCGTGATCGGCGGTTTCTAAGGGCGCGTTGAAATAGGCGTAAATTTTGCCGCCGTCGGCTTGATCGACAGCGCCACCCATCTCCACAAGCGATTTTCGCAGCGATGCGCAAGCGGACGCTATCATGGTCGTGATCTCGCCGGGGCGATCGGCGAACGCCGTTAAATCGTCTTCGAGAAGGCTGAGTTCACACGCTAAGACGGTGATTGGTCGACGCGCGCCGTCAAGAATATCCGTAGGCCCATCGTCACGCAGTTTTTTCATTGTTTGCTCAGGCAGCGCGTCTTTATAGGCGCCGCGCACTTTATCGTCGACGAGAGCTGCGCCGAGGGAGCGTCCGCCGGCGACGGAAAACGCGCCGAGCAACAAAGCAAGACTTGCAGGAAGGGGGTCAATCAGGAGACGGCCTAAATAAAATGCGCCGGCCGACGCAGCGAAGACGAGCCCGACGAAAACGCCGGCGATGACGAAAGCCTGCCAGAATGAGAGCTTTTGCGACCAAATGATGGCCGCGGCGCCGAACACCATCACCATCAATGCTTCGGCGTATCCGGCCCATAGCGGCCGTTTGAGCATCGAGCCTGTGTAGAGTTGCTCAGCGATAAGGGCGTGGGCCGCGGCGCGGGACATGTCGCCGCGCGGTGTCGCGACGGCGCCGTCAATCGTTTTGTCGAGCCCGATAAGGAGCGTGCGTCCCGTTAAAGCGCCGCCCAATGATCCGTAAGCCGTGTTTGACCGAGGGGACGCGTCCCGCAGTGCGTCGCCGCTTTCTTGGGCTTGTAGGAGCCGCCAAGCGGATGTCTTGGGCGTCGCGGCGCGCCGCGTCCAGTAAATCCGTAAGCGCGATAGGCGGTCGACGGACAATGTGTTGCCGTTGACCGCGATCGTTTTCAGGGTGCGGCCTTGTGGTGTGACGCCGGTCATGTCTTGAACCACCCCTATGGGCGCGCCGGCAGCTGCAATGCGCGCAGCTTCAAGGCCCGACAGGGGGGTGGGCGCGCCGTCGACGCTCCATAAGAGAGGCGGGGCGCGCAAAATCCCGTCGCTATCGACGGGTAAGGCGCTCACCGTTAATTGCGCAGACGCCAGGGCCGCGTCCTTCACCGGATAGCGAGCTTCCGCGCTCGGCAGGCCCACAAAGCCGTCCTGTGCCGGTGAGAACGCCGCATAGGGCGCGAGCGCGATATCGGAGCGCGCCAATTCAGCGCGTTCGGCGAACCGCGCCGGCCGGCCGGGGTCGATGGCGACCGCGCCGCGCAAAAGTCCGAGCGCCCCGCCTAAGGCTTCGTCGGTTTCCGGCAGTAGCGATAACTGTTGCGCAAGCGCCGCGTCCCGTGCGCCGCCGAGCCAGAAAGCGCCGATTGTTTCCGGAGAGAGAGGGTCCGGCGCGTCGATCGGCTCAACGTAAACCGCGCCATTGGCGCCGGCCGCGGCGCCTGCTTCGACTATCTGTGCAACTATGGAGCGCGGCCACGGCCAGGGACCGATTTTCGTAAGGCTTTCTTGGTCGATTTCGACCACATGAAAGGGCGTCGCCGCCGGCGTTGGGGCGGGAACAAGGCGTTGATAGACGTCGAAAACCCGTTCGCGCGCGCCGCCATGGCGTGCGCCGGCATTGGTCAGGGTTGATATCGCCAACACCGCCAATATGAGCGTGATGAACAATAACGGCAAAGCCGAAAGCCATTGAAAGCGTTGGGAAAATTGAAGTTTCGACACGTCTTGTTATCGCTCGACTAAGCTAATTGGTGAGAACCGCACGGCCTTTGGCCCTAAAGGAACCCGCGTTATTCGGACCCCGCTTTCCGCGCCCGTGCGCGAATTTAGAGGCCGCCTTTAGCGATTGTTCACCATAATTTCAGGGTGTTTCTAGCATTCTGCCGTTTCCTTAAACAGTGCAAGGCGCGCGCCGGTTCACTACTTGATTTTAACGCTCCTCAAACGACCCTTGAGAAGTCAGAAAAAAAGCCCGACATGGGTGGGCGAAAAGCGACGAGAAACAACGGATGACAGCGGCCTACACCATAGATGTTTCAAGCGATATTTTACGCTTTAGCGCCGCCGGCGATTGGCGGGCGCGCTTCATGAGCGCTGTCGATGATGATTTGCGCGCGTTTGAGAGCGATAGCGTCGGACGCGATTTGGTGATCGACGTCTCAAAACTGGAAAAGCTCGACACGGCCGGCGCGATGGTCCTGCAACGGGTCATGCACGCCTGCACGGCACGGACGGAGATTTCCGGTTTTGAAGGCGCCAGCCCAGAGCACGAAGCCCTTCTTGAAAATGTCCGCCCGCATTTGGCGCCATGCATCGTCGAGCCGGAGCGACGCAACGCCTTCGTGATGATGACCGAGCGCCTCGGCGAGGGCGCGACGGCCGCCTATATCGCGGCGATCCATATTCTCAATTTCATCGGTCTCGTCTTGGCGACGGCCGGCCGGGCGTTCGCCGATCCGCGTCGGTTCCGCATCGCCTCGACGGTGAACCATATGGAAGAAGCCGGCCTCGATGCGGTGCCCATCGCCGGCATGATGGCGTTCCTAATCGGAGCTGTCGTCGCCTATATGGGCGCGAAGACCTTAGAGGTTTTCAACGCAGAGATTTTCACCGTTGAAATGGTGGGGCTCGCGGTGTTGCGTGAGTTCGGCGTGTTGCTGTCGGCCATTCTCGTCGCTGGCCGGTCTGGCAGCGCGTTCACGGCGCAGATCGGGTCGATGAAGATCCGTGAGGAAATCGACGCGATGCGCACCCTTGGGCTCGACCCGATCGAGGTCTTGGTGTTGCCGCGCGCGGTGGCGCTTATCATCATGATGCCGGTCTTGGCTTTCCTATCGGCGATGTTGGGGCTTATCGGCGGCGGCCTCGTTTGCGCGACGGCGCTCGATATCTCTCCGGCGCTTTTTATCTCGCGGATGCAAGAGACGGTAGGCATGAACAATTTTTGGGCGGGGCTGATCAAAGCGCCGTTCTTCGCGTTCATTATCGCCGTCATCGGTTGTTTCCAAGGCATGCAAGTTGAGGGAAGCGCTGAATCCGTCGGTCAGCGCACGACGCTTTCCGTCGTGCAGTCGCTCTTTTTGGTGATCGTGCTCGATGCTTTCTTCGCCATGTTCTTCCTGGAGATTGACTTCTAATGTCGTCGCCCGCCGCCTCACAAAAGAACGTTATTGAAATCCGTGGGCTGAGAACCGCCTTTGGCGACTTTGTCGTGCACGACAAACTCGATCTAAATTTGCGCAAAGGAGAAATCCTCGGCGTTGTCGGCGGCTCAGGCACGGGCAAGTCCGTCCTGATGCGGGCGATTATCGGACTAAAACGGCCCGCGGCCGGCGCCGTTAGGGTGTTCGGCGAAGACTTTTACGCTGCGCGCGAGAAGGAACGCCTGGCCATTGAAAAACGCTGGGGCGTATTGTTCCAAGGCGGGGCGTTGTTCTCCTCGCTGACGGTCGCGCAAAACGTTATGGCGCCGATCCGCGAACACCTAGGGTTGCCGGATGCGCTCGCCCAAGACATCGCCGCTATGAAAATCTCCATGTCAGGTTTGCCGCCTGAAGCCGGCGCGAAATACCCCTCGGAGTTGTCTGGCGGTATGCGTAAACGCGCAGGCCTTGCACGTGCGCTTGCGCTTGATCCAGAGATTGTGTTTTTGGATGAACCGACAGCGGGGCTTGATCCGATCGGTGCGGCGAAATTCGACGAACTTATTGTTAGCCTAAAGACTTCCTTAGGGTTAACGGTGTTTATGGTAACGCATGATTTAGATACGCTTCACGCGGCGTGCGACAGGGTCGCGGTGCTGGCGGAAAAGCGGGTCATTGAGATCGGACCCTTGTCTGAGGTGCGCGCCTCGCCGCATCCGTGGATTACGGAGTATTTTTCCGGACCACGTGGGCGCGCCGCGCTTACAGCGGTTGGATGACGCCGGATTGGCGATGGGCGCGCGACAGCGCTGCGCCCGCCGGTTCCGGTGAGGGATTAATAGAGGACGGCGTCGGCCTTGCCGACGCTATCAGTAGGGCGCGAGATGGAAACGCGGGCCAATTATGTGTTTATCGGCACCGTCGTTTTGGCGGTGATTGCGCTTGCCGCAATGTTCGTCGCAATCCAAAGCCGCGGCAGCGTTTCTTACGATGAATACGACATTGTCTTTCGTGAGCGGGTTTCGGGGCTGTCCCGCGGCGCGCCGGTGCGCTTTAACGGCGTGCAAAAAGGCGACGTACAAGAACTCATCATCGACCGTGACAACCCGTCTATCGTCGTCGCGCGCATTCGCGTGGAAAGCGATACGCCGGTCAAAACCGACACTAAAGCGGAATTAGAGCTTGTGGGTTTTACGGGGCTCGCCGTCATTCAGCTTGTTGGCGGCACCGCCTCGGCCGAGCTTTTGAAAGACGTCACGAAAGGCGTGCCGCGGCTTGAAGCGGACACCTCGGGCTTTGCGGCGTTCTTATCGGGGTCGGGTGACATTGTTGCCGCCGCTAATCGTCTGCTATCGGACGATAACACCGCAGCTTTTGGGAACATCCTGGCGAGCCTTGACGTCACCACGAAAGCGATTGCCGATAATGACGCGGCGATCCGCGAGACGGTGCAGAACGCGGCGGTGTTCTCCAAGAACCTCGCTGAGGCGTCAGACCAATTATCATCGGTAACTGCGAATTTAGACAAATTGATCGGTGAGGATGCGCCGGAGACGCTCGACGAAACAAAGCGAGCGATTGAGGACCTCCAGGAACTTTTGGCCGGATTGCAGTCGGTCGTTGATGAAAATCGCGAACCGATTGCGGTTTTTGCTGAGCAGGGATTAGCGCAAGTCGGTCCTGCGCTTGCTGAAGTGCGCCGGACGTTCCGAACGCTAGACCAGGTTTTACGCGAAGTTGATCGTGACCCGAGAGGCTATTTGCTCGGCGAGTCGACGCCGCGCCATAATGGGGACGGGGATGATGCGCGCCGTTAGATTCTTCGCAAGAAGCGCCGTTTTGGGGGCGTTCGCAAGCGTTCTGTCCGCATGCGTTTCGGTTTTGCCCGAAGCAGATCCGGCGGCGCCGCGTTTCGGGGTGAACGATGTCGACGACTTGCCCGCCGGAGATGCGGTCGAATGGTCCCTATCGGTTGATGATCCTATCGCTACGCGCGGCGTTGATACGGTGAAAATCGCGCGCGTCGAGGATGGTTCGCGCTATGTCTATTACGCGGGCGGCGAATGGGTCGACCGGGCGCCGCGGCTCTTACAAACGGCGCTTGTTCGCAGTTTTCAGAATACGAACCGCATCATCGGCGTCGGCGCCGCCGCCAGTCAGCCGATTGCTGATTATGTTCTGAAATTGGATATTCGCTCGTTTGAAACGCAAAAAACGAAGTCAGGCATGGTGGCCGTTGCTGACGTGTATGTTCGTCTCGTTGACGTTCGTGGACGAAACTATGCAGCGCAGCGCTTTGTACAAAAATTAGACATTCGCCGCGACACAGCCGGCGACGCCGCTCGGACGCTTAACCGTGCGTCGATGCAGCTTATCCCGGAAATTGTCGAGTGGGTGCTCATTGAAGGTGAGCGTGTCAATGATACCGAAGGCTCACAAGCCGGTCTTGGCGACTTCCGAAAGCGCGCTCTTTGACTGGTCCTTACGACACCGTTAATTATAATTTATAAAGAATAAAGAAACTTTGCCTGCCAATAGGTGCAGGTTTTCTGTGTATACGTTCTTGCTCGTTTAACACGCTCGCCCTCAATTACGTCAGATTTGGATCAAAGCTGTTCCTCGTATTCCGTGGAGCCACGGCGTTATCGACGATCCCGCCGTTAAGATATCTGACACGCCTTATGGTTAACATCTAATTCAGTGGGCGTATTGTGTGGTTGAAATCTATGCGTTAACGATAGCAGGCCATTAGAAATGTTAATAATCCGTACAGCTATAATAATAGCAGTGTTGATACATCCCGCGGTCGCGCGCGCTGATGTGAAGCCGCAATGGATTTCTGAGGGCATGGCTTTAGCGCGCGAGATCGAAGAGCGAGCGGTGTTTCTCGACGACGCAACGCTCGCGCGTTTGGAAGAGGAGGCTCTTGCCGCCACGGGTGACGACAAACTTCAGCGTTTGCTGCTGTTGACGGAATGGAGCACTAATCTTGAAAACACGGCCATGTCCAAGCGCCTGTACAATGCATACAAAGAAGCCGTGCCCATCCAGGACAACGCCGATCATCGCGTTTATCTGGAAATAATATCAGCCTACGTACCGACAATCTGGGCTGGCGATTTTAGTTCTGCAATCGAGAAACTAGGGGAGGTGCTTAAGCGAGACTCCCTCACCCCTAACGCGCGTGTCTACGCTCTCGCTCTGCTTGGCAATGCATATGGTTCGACGCTCGACCTTTCCAACGCCCTCGCTTTATATAATGACGCTCAGCGAATTGCAGATACGTCGGACGTTGATCCTTATTTCCGATCACGGATAGACGCCCACAAATTGAATCTGTTTTATGAGATAAGGGAGGGGAGCGGTA
This sequence comes from Pseudomonadota bacterium, assembly GCA_039814575.1. GTDB lineage: Bacteria > Pseudomonadota > Alphaproteobacteria > Caulobacterales > Parvularculaceae > MED-G105. Next base: position 71,090 of record JBCCAY010000012.1, on the reverse strand, counting down.
TTGTTGATACCGGCGTTTCCGAATACGAATTGTCACAGGAAAATGGGTTTCCCTATAGCGGCGTCGTTTTTACGTATTCGCTGGCTGAAATACTTCAGGCGAAAGGTTTCTTCGATGATGCGGAGGTCGCCCTAGGCATACACCAACGTATTGCCGAACGTGTTGGCAAAGCTGAGGAGTTCTTCAGTAATCTTTTCTGCGGTGATATGGCGCGACGCAATGGCAATTACGAGCAGGCCTTTGAGTGCTATAAACGCGCCGAAGCGGCTGAGGGGTTAGTCCCCCGGCGATCAGTTGATGTGAAACTTGGCCTGGCGACCACGCTTCAAAAGCTTGGAAGAAGTGAGGAGGCTCGTTTTTATCTCGCCGCTGCAAAAGCTGATCCGCAGTTCTTAGGCGCTGCAGCGTACAAGGAACGTGCGCCCTATGTGGAAAGCCTTATTCTCGACGGTGAAGGCCGGGGCGCTGAGGCGTTTTCCCTTCTCGAGGCGTACCACTACAACGCGATGCGCCAGGAAAGCGCACGGTTTGACGCCCTCGTGCAAGAGGTTCGCGCGATGTCCTCTTTACAGGCGGATCGGTTGCGCGAACGCGCGGCGCTCCTCGACAAGCAGTCTGATCTTCAAGCAGCGGTCATCCGCCGTCAGACGATGATTGTTGCGCTGACCTTGCTTATACTGTTGGTTGCTGCGGGCTTCGGGGGACGATTGTTCCTATACAATAAACGTCTGAACGGCGCGCGCTTAGAAGCTTTGGCGGCCAGTAAAGCAAAGTCGGAATTTCTCGCGAATATGAGCCATGAGATCCGGACGCCGATGAATGGCGTGCTTGGTATGTCGGAACTGCTGCAGGCGACGACACTTAACGACAAGCAGAAAATGTACGCCGATACAATTTACAAATCTGGCGCGGCTCTTTTGACGATCATCAATGACATTTTGGATTTCTCAAAACTGGAGTCCGGAAAAATGCAACTTGATCCGACGCCGTTCAATTTGCGAAATGCGGTTGAGGACGTCGCGACCCTTTTGGGTAGCGGCGCAAATGACAAGGGTATCGAGCTTGTCGTCCGTGTGCATCCGTCTATTCCTGACGCCGTCAATGGCGATGGTGGTCGGATTCGGCAAATCCTCACGAACCTTGTCGGCAATGCGATTAAGTTCACCCATAAAGGCTATGTGTTGATTGACGTGACAGGCGAGCGAAGCGGTGACATGGTCGACATTCGCATCGTTGTCGAAGACACAGGGATCGGCATCCCCCAGGACAAGATTGACACTATTTTCGAACAGTTCACCCAGGCGGAATCATCAACGACGCGGAAGTTCGGCGGCACAGGCCTTGGTCTGTCGATTACGAAGAGCCTCGTCGACGCCATGGGCGGCGAGATTGGTTTAGAGTCAGAAGCCGACAAAGGATCGCTGTTCTGGGTGTCGCTCAGCCTACCGATTGCACAATCGACGCCAGTGGAGGCGCCTGAAACCTTATCGGTTGAGGGCGTCAATGTGCTGGTCGTCGATGATTTACCGATTAATCGCCGCATTCTTCATGAGCAATTGTCGAATTGGTCGATGCGCCCCGTACTGGTCGACAGCGGAACGGCGGCGCTTGCTGAGTTGCGCAAGAAGGTTACCGAAAACGATCCGTATCCACTGGCGATCCTTGACTTTCATATGCCGGGCATGGATGGAGCGGAGCTTGCGACGCGTATTAATGACGAGCCGGATTTTTCCGATACGGCGTTGATCGTTTTGTCGTCTGGGGAGCGAGAAGGTGCGATTCAGAGTTTTCGATCGGCCGGCGTCGTTGAGGTTTTGACAAAGCCGGCGCGGGCGTCGCTACTGAGCGCCGCGATTGCGAAGGCCCTATCGGAACGCTGCGCGACTGTTCTAAGGTCTGCGGTTGACGATGCCGGCGACGATGTAGTTCGCGAAACAGGTAGCCAGGTTGACGCGTCAAACGACGCGGACGGCGTCGACAATGACGTTAAGCTGAAAGTGCTTGTCGCTGAAGATAATGAGATCAATCGTATGGTGATCAGTTCAATGGTCGACCAAAAACGCTATTCGCTTCAGTTTGCCGAGGATGGTCGCCAAGCCTATGAGCAGTTCACGGAAAATAACTTCGATTTGGTGTTGATGGATGTGTCCATGCCGGAAATGGACGGCATGGAATCGACAAAAGCAATTCGTGCTTTTGAAGCGCGAGAGGGTCGTCAGGCGACGCCGATCATCGCCTTGACGGCGCACGCCATGGAAGGCGATCGCCAGCGCTTCTTAAGCGCCGGCATGACCGATTACCTCACCAAGCCCGTCGGTAAAGACATTCTTTTGAAAACACTGGAACATTGGACGGCCGATGCGCCCGAAGAACGGGCGGCGGGCTGAGAAGCGGGGCTTCAGGCGCCCGTTGAGCGGCGGTTGACGGCCCCGACATATTGGCATTGCAGATCGGACGGCGTCGGCGCGTCGTCTTGCGTTGCCGCCATTTGACCGTATTCTCTTCCACAGTGGAGGGGAGTTCGGCATGTTCTCAAGTAATAATCGGTTTTTTTGTCTGCGACGCTTGGCGTTCGCGGCCTTATTGTGTTCGAGCGCACAGCCGAGCGCAGCATTGCCGACACCGCTCGATCGCCGCCCGCCGCCCTTTCCAGCTTCTTGTGAAATAAGAGACGGTGCTGAAGAAGAATTTGTGGCGTTGATGTTTGACGTCGCGCGGGACGGTGAGGTTCAGAACGTCCGTGTCGCCGGCTCCAGCAATGCTTGTTTTGAAGAGGTCGCCGTCGGCGCCGCGCGACAATGGCTGTATGAACCCTATAAGCGTAAAGACGCGGACGCGTACAAGGATTTGGAAACGTCAGTTGTTTTTAGACAGGCGAATGCTGAGCCCTTCATATCGCCGACATGCACCAAGCCGATTGAGCTCAAGCCGCCAAGACTCCGCGCGGCTTGCTTTAAAAAAGCCGGCGATCTCGAAAAGGTGTTTGTCGTCTTCGATGTTTTGCCAGATGGCTCCACCGATAACGTTAGGGTCGTCAAGAGCCCGTATCGATGCTTCAATCCGCCTACTTTGCGAGCAGTTAAAAAATGGCGGTACGCTCCCTTGCCTGCTGGGACGCCACGGATCAGGGGTGTGCGAACAGTTTTAGCTTATCAGTTTTCGAGCGACATCGAAGCTCGCCGCAGCAACGGACAGGCTCGGGCCATCAATCGATCGTTAAGACGCGCACGATCACTGTTGGACAAAGGCGACCGGCCCCAAGAAGTCCTCGATCAGCTCGCCGTATTTGAAGAGGAGTATACCGATGAAATGACAAGGCAGGAACGAGCTGCTTTTCATCGGTTTCGTGGTTGGGCGCGACTACAATTGAAAGATTATAGCCGCGCACTGGATGATTTTCGGGTTGCACAGGCGTCTGCTCAGTTGCAAGAAACTAAAGAGTCGCTTGATAGCGTAATTGTTCAGCTTGAAGCCACGCTCGATGCATCTCCTCATGGAGCCTTGAAGTATGGCAGCGATGAGGTAGACGAAAGTTCGGATGCATCGGCGTCCGGCGATGATGCGGGATCATCACAACAGACAGAAACGAACTGATGATTGGTTCTTACGCGAAATATCCGACTGTCGCGCCGATGAGAAGATAAACGCGGCCTAAGGGGGAGCCGAGATATTCTTCGAGGTCTTCATCCGCCGTGTCTGAGGTTGTCGCTTCTTCCAAAAGGCTCTCAAAGCCTTGCAAGAATTCGTGGATCGCTTTCTCAAACGCTTCATCGCGCCCCGATTCAATGCGGATGCGACGCTTCACGTCAGCTTCATTGAGGCGCAGCAAACGGTGGGCGAAGAGATTGCGATCGCCTCGGTCGAAGCGCTCAAGCAATTGTTTCGGCGCTTCGCCGTAAAGACGGCGGTCGAGATTAAGCGTGAAATTCTGTAAACGGTGCACGACCTCAACGGCGTCGAGCGCGGTCTGCGGTTTCTCGCCAGGCGCGGGCGGTGATTTCTCTGCAGCAAGATCAATTGGTTCAGCGTCGTCGGTGGCGTTCAAGATTTCGCGCCAGCTGACGGCTTCTTTTTCTTTCGACCGCGCGGGCCCCCGCTCAATTTCGTCCTCATCCGCGGCGCTGCTGTCGCTTTTCACAAGCTTTAACGCTGCGCCGCCCTTGCGGTTCTTTTTGCTGTTGCGTTTTCCGGATTTCTCGTCGGCTTTGATGGTCACGTCGCCATCGAGGTCTTGTTCGCCATCGAATTCCGCGCCGTCGTCTTCGTTGTCGTCGTCAAGGTTCTTTGCCTCGGCTTCTTTGGCGGCGCTTTCTTTGGCGAGCGCGTCGCGAGCGGCTTCCGCCTCCGCGATGCGCGCCGCGGCTTCTTGTTCGCGTAACTGCACTTCGGCGAGACGGCTTAAGCGTTCGGTCTGTGTTGCGATCGCGTCGGCAAGGCGATCCGCCCGCTGACGTTGTTCTTGGATGAGGCTTTCAAGGCGCTTGTTCTCTGTCTCCAGCGCCGCGCGGGCATCGGACAGCTCTTTATTGCGCTCTTCCAGACGCGCGGCCGTTTCTTCGCTGGTGACATGGGCTTTGTCAGCCGCGTCTTGCGCGGCCGCTCCGGCGGTTTGCACCGCGGCGCCCGCTTTTAAGGCCGCATCGGTGGCCTTGGTCGCGGCTTCTGAGAGGGCTTCGCTTGCTTTCACAGCGCGGTCCGCTTCGCTGGCGGCGGCTTTGACCGTTTCATCCGTGGTCGACGTCATCGTCTCAACGGCTGAAACGACGGCGTCGGCGATGCGTTCGGATTGCGTCTTGGCGGCTTCAACGGCGGCGTCGGCCGCCTTTTCGGTTTCTTCGCGCGCTGTCTCAATGGCGCCCTGCGCGGCTTTCTCCGCCTCTTCTGCGGCTTTGCGCGAGAATTGGCCGACATTGAGCGCGTTGCGCGCAGCCGCGGCGGCGGCTTCTTCGGCAACTTTCGAGGCTTGCGCGCTCGCCTTTTGCACGTCGTCGGACGAAGCGCGCAAAGCGGAGACGGTCGACGCCATTTTGTCTTCGCCGGTTTCTAGGGCGTGGCCGAGGGCTTCGAAGCTCGACAAGGCCCGCTCGGCGATCGTTTCTAGTCGGCGCAAGCGTTCGTCGAGTTTCGCTTCGGCGTCGCCGGCAAGGCTGCTGACGCTGTTGAAGGAATCGATATTCGCCTGGGCCTTCTCTGCAATGGCGACGGCGAAATCATCAGCCTGGGCGTTTAATTGTTCGGTGAGCTGCATCAGCTTCGCGCGCTCATTGGCGACGAGATCAAGCGAGCCGGTGGCACGGGTTTCGATCGCCGTTCCGGCCTGCTCGATTGCTTCCACATGCTGGCGGATCATCGCCTCGACAGACGCCAGACGAATAAGCGCGTCGTCAATGCCGGCGTTCACGGCGCCGATTTGGGTGCGCACCGCGGCGCCGACGGATTGGACGTTAAAAACGGCGTTGCGGTCAGGCTCTGTCAATTGTTGCGCGGAGAGGGCGATCTTTTCGGCGGCGTCCATCATCAGGATTTGCCGCGAGACAATGTGCCCAAAGGCCAAGAGCATCACCGGCGCTACTAAAGTAAAAATCACGGCCCATGTGGGATAGGCGGCGATGATGTTCCAACCGTCAAGCGAGCCGACAATGCGCAAATGGGTCGCCGCCGTGGTCACCGGCCAAAAAATCAGCATGGCGACGAAAACGAAGATCGTCCAAATCCGGGTCCAAAACGCCAATTGTCGGCTTAAGCGGCGCCAATTCGTGGGCCGAACGATTTCAACGCCGTCTTCATAGCGGTTGTCCGCCGCGGCGTTATTGAAGTATGCGGCGGACCCGCGCCCGCCATCTAAATCAGCGTCTAAATGCGCCTCAGGATCGCCGGCGTCCACAACGCCTTGGAAGCGCACACGCGGTGCGCTGGAGCCGTTTGTTTTTTCTTGAAAAGACGGCGTAGGGCGTGCGTCCGGCGTCTCGCTATTTGAGGCGCCGGTCACTGAAGCCGCTTTGTTTTCAGGCGTGTCCGCGATGTTGTCGTCACCTTCGCGTAAATTTGTCATGGAATCGCCCGTCACCGAATGGGATCGCATAGCGGATTTCGCGCCTCACGCCAATCTTTCGCCGTTTTGCTCCAGCTTTTGCGGTTTTACTTTGACACGAGGTGTGCATTCGCCCGTTAATTGTCGAACGAAAATCCACACTTACGTCCTAAACTGCTTTGGCGGCGGCTGATCCGCTAGTCTCAAAGCAGGTTCTAAATGGTGAAACGGGCTTTTAGATCGCCCGATGGGGGCTCGCGGCGAGGGAGCGCGATGCAAGACCGCCTTAAACGCATTACCGACGGCGCGCTTTTTCAGAACGCGATTCTCGTCTTGATCTTGGTGAACGCCGCGATTCTCGGGTTGGAAACCGTGCCGTCGATCAAGTCAGCCTATGGCGATCAGCTGATGCATGTTGATCGCGCTATCATCTATGCGTTCGTCGCCGAGCTGGTGATGCGGTTTATCGCCGATCCCAAAGCCTATTTCCGCAATGGCTGGAACATCTTTGATTTTGTGATCGTCATGGTGTCGCTGATTGCCGCGACGTCAGGCATTGCGGCGATAAGGGCGTTCCGTGTCTTGCGGGTCTTGCGCGTCGTCACGGTGATCCCGCGCATGCGCGTCGTCGTCGCCGCGCTGTTGGACGCTATTCCGGGCATCGCATCGGTCGGCGTCGTCTTGGTGATCATCCTCTATGTCTTTGCGGTGATCGCGGCCAACCTCTATGGCGGCGAGCACCCAACGCTCTTCGGCGACGTTTTTACCGCGATGTACACCCTCTTCACGGTGATGACGCTGGAAGGATGGCGTGAGATCGCTGACACGGTCGCCGCGACCCATCCACGGTCCTGGGTGTTCTTTTTGTCTTTTGTGCTCATCGCCACGTTCACCATGCTCAATCTCTTCGTGGCGATTGTGGTTCGGGTGGTCGAAGAAGACAGCGACGCGCTCATGACCGAGCGCACCAACGCCATCCGACAGGATATCGGCGCGTTGCGCGAGGACATCGCGCGATTGCATCAGCGACTGGATCGATCGCTTGATTAACGCTCACAAATAAAAAAAGCGCACCTATAAAACCAGACGCGCTTTTCTATCTTTTATGGGCTTTGCGATCGTTGCGAAGCTTAGTTCTCTCGGACCTTGCGCGCTAACGGCGCGCCGTTTTTAAGCGGGTCTTATGCGCCGGCGAGCGATCGCCGTTTCTTTAAGAAACGAGGCCACCAAGGGTTTTGCGGAGACGCGGGCGATGACGACGCCGGCGACGACGCTAAGAGCGCCGATCGTCAGCACGCCTTCGGCGTCGACAATCGCTGGATTGCCAACAAGCGTCATCAAAAACAACGCCGTCGCTGCGCCGGGCGCACCGCCATACCAGGCGAGAAAGTTCTGTGACGCCCTCGGGAAATCAGCGTTTTGCAGGACTGCTAGACGCGGGCCGGCCCGCAAGACCGTCGCCGCTGCAATTGCGAAAAACAAAGACAGGAGGTCCGCCTCAAACAAACGCGGCGCCAACACGACGCCGAAACCGAAATAGGCCGCCGGCATGACGAGGCGTTCCGCGCGTCGGCGTAAGATCCGCCGGTCGCTCGACGTGCCGTCCGTTTGTTCGCCCCACAAAAGACCAACGGCGGTCGCGGCGATGATGGCGTTGGCGCCTAAATAAGGGGCCGCGATAAAGGCGAGGATCGCTGCCAGACACGGCGCGGCAGGGGCCCCGGCAAGTCTTAACGCTTTGAGGCGGCTCGGCGTCCGCGCCGCGAGGAGGCCTAAGACGCCGCCAAAGGCGAAGCCGTTCAGAAGGCCGAGCGCTGCTGACAGAAGCGGTCCTAACGCTGGTTCTGAGGGGCTTGCCGCTGTTGCATAGCCGGTGGCTAATACCGCGGCAGGAACGCCAAGGGCGATCACCGCTGCGCTTTCTGCCCTGACAACGCTGCGCACCGCTTTCGGCGCGCTTGTTGTGGCGATCAGTTGGCGATCAAACGCCGCGCCGTTCAACATCAATGCTGCGCCCAAAAGCAGTGCCGCTGGAAACGAGATGTGCGGCAGCATAATGAACGCCGTCAAAGCACAGGCCAAAAAGTAGATTGGCGCGGCGGCCAGCGTCAGTTTGAACGAGATCGGACTGCGCGGGGCGAATCGGCTGGCGCGCACTTGAGCCGCGCTTGCGAAACCGAGAACGGCGAGCCCGGCGCTCGCGAGGCCGGCGCTAAGATCCGGCGTCGCGACCGGACCGCCGGCGAGCCGCCAGATGATGGCGGCGGTCAAACCTGCTGCGATCGTTGCAGCCGGCGCAGCGCTTGCGGCCGTGGCGGCGCGCGTTAGGCTCAACACACAGACGAGAACAAGACTGGCAAGCAACAATAAATCGATCGGCGGCAAAATCGGCAGGGGCATCGATGGGGCGCCTTTCTTGAAATGCGGTTTCAAACTTTTTCGCCGATGCGGTCGTCGTAAAAGAACCAACCGATCGGCCAACGCCGCCGTTTCCTCAGAACAAAGAAGACGGCGACCGGTCGAGAATCACGCTTTAATCATTGTACGGTGCTAGAAACAGTTCAGCGCTCTCACTTCACGATAGATTCTGAATTGATCCGTTCACCTGGGCAAGCGCTTCGTCCTGGTGATTCGTTGCGGCGTTCACTCAGGCGCTGATTAAGCCCGGCATCGACGGTCGCGGGCGGTAAGAAAATACTAATCGAACGGGTAACCATCTGAACTGACTGGTGTTTTTGACGGTTTTGCAGGCATTGCTCGAACAGCTTCTGCAGGCCTCATAAAATGCGGCCGTTACCTTATGTTTTTGTTGAATAAAACGAACAAGGACGGTTCATGGCAGACGCATCTCCCCGTCGAGACACGAAAGACCGCCGACGCCGAAAGGGGCGTCTGAAACGCGCCGTCGCGAAGACCGCGCCGCAAATCGCCCACACCCTGGGCGGGCCGCTCGCTGGGGCGGCGGTCGAGGCGTTGTCCCGTGCGATCTTTGGCGAGGACGCCGTTAAGAGCGATCCGATGGCGGACGAGGCGTTGGTGCACGCTGTTGAAAACGCCACGACGGATCAGATCGCGGCGATCAGGAAAGCCGACCAATCGTTTCGGCTGGCCCTGCAACGGGCTAATCTCGACGCGATGAGAATCGCCGCTGGCGATCGGGCTGACGCGCGCGCCCGTCAGATCGCCATGGAGGACGCGACGCCGGCGATCCTTGGTGGGCTCATAATCACCGGCTTCTTCGTCGTGCTTGGCGTCATGGTCGCACGCCGACTGCCTGTTGGTGCGGAAACTGAATTCTCCATCATGCTTGGCGCTCTGGCGACGATGACGGCCGCGGTCGTGAACTATTATTTCGGCTCGTCCGCCGGGTCGCGGGAAAAGACCCGGCTTCTAACGCCGGACGCCTCGATGGCCGTTGGCGACGCCAAGGCGCGGGGCTTTGGTTGGGACGAAGACAGGCTTTCCGCGTCAGACAGCGACGATTTGGATGAAGGCGTTAGATGATAAAGGGTCTAGATATGCTTTATTCTTGACGCCGCTGCGCGTTAAGTGAGGTCTGTCGGCCTTGTCGCGTTTCTGGACGGATATTGTGGACGTAGAATTTGCTGTTGTCGGCGCGGGTGTCGTCGGACTTTCCATTGCTCATCGGCTCGCTGCGGCGGGGCGCGAAACCCTGGTGGTGAGCGCGCCCGGCGCTGCGCCGCGCGCCAGTCGCGCCGCCGCTGGCATGCTCGCGCCGTCCTTTGAAAAGCCGCTCGCCGATGGCCGGCTCGCGGCGGCGGTGCACGCGCTGGGATATGACGCGCTCGATATGTGGCGGGGGTTCGCCGCTGATCTTGAAGCTGCGTCGGGCGTTGGCGTCGACTATCAGGCCGACGGCATTCTTTTGGTCGATGAGGGCCCTGGGGAACTCGACGCCGTCGCGTCCGCTTCGGCGGGGCGCGCTGATCGCATTGACGCCGGCGATGTGGCTCAGCTGGAGCCGTCTTTAGCGCCAATGGCCGCCGGCGGCGTTTATGCGCCGGGCGAAGGGCAGGTTGATCCTGTTCTCGTCGTAGATGCGCTCGAAGCCGCTTGCCGATCCAAGAAAGTTCAATTCATTGAACGCTTTATCGCGAGTATTGAAGAGAACACTGGCGGTGGATTCGCTTTAGCGGGCGCATCCGGCGAGCGCCCAGCGACGGCCCGAGCGGTGATCTTGGCGAGCGGCGCCAGTCCTTTACAGAGAATGATCGGGCCGGACGCCCCGTTTATGGAAGCAATTAAAGGCGAGGCGCTTTCTTTGAAACGCGCTGGGACGCGTGTCGGCGCGCACGCCGGCGGCTTGCGCCGCGTGGTGCGCAGCAAGGGCGCTTATTTGTGTCCAAAGGGCGACGGCCGCGTCGTCGTTGGCGCCAGCGAAGTGCGCGGCTGTCGCGACATCGCGCCGGACGGAGAGGCGATCGCGCGCCTAAAGGATAACGCGCTCAGGCTTTGTCCATCCTTAGAGACGGCAGCAGTGTCGTCCAGCTGGGCGGGACTTCGGCCCGGAACGTCTGACGGCGCACCGGTGCTGGGACCCGCGCCCGGCTTTAACGGGGGCTTGATTTACGCGCTGGGGCACTATCGCAACGGCATATTGTTCGCGCCGCGCACCGCCGCGCTTGTTTCCGATTGGCTGTTGACCAAAAACGCCGCCGCGGCCGCCGCAATGGCGCCGTTCGCCGCTGAGCGTTTTGCGAATGCGTCCGCCGCGGCGCGCGTGCACGCATAGCCTCGCGATCTGGAGCAGATTGAAGGTTAACGTTTCCTTGGCGTTTGCGCGGCAATTTTAGGGGCTGACCGTCGCGAAGGAGGCGGCTTTATGCCCGCGCCTGCAAACTCATTTTTGACCAACGTCCTTGCGCCCCAGAACGCCAACCAAGGTTTGGGGGGCGTCGCTGGCGCTATTAAGAACGCCGCCGAAGCGACCGGGACCGACTTCGATTTCCTTTACAAAGTCGCTGCGCGCGAAAGCAGTTTAAACCCCGAAGCCAAAGCGAAGACGTCGAGCGCCACGGGCCTCTTTCAGTTCATTGAGCAAACCTGGCTCGGCGCCGTGAAGAAGTATGGCGCTGAGCATGGCATGGGGCCGGCGGCGTCGGCCGTTAAAGAAAAGCCCGGGGGCGGGTACACCGTTGAGCCGGCGTCCGCACGCCAATCGGTGTTGGATTTGCGCCTTGACGCCGGCAAGTCGTCTGCGCTCGCCGGGGAGCTTGCTGCGGAGAACAAGCGCTATCTGGAAGGGCGCCTTGGGCGACCGGTGAAGGGCGCGGAACTTTATGCGGCGCATTTCTTAGGCCCTGGCGGGGCGGCGAAACTCCTATCGGCGAAACCTGACGCCAAAGCGGCGACCCTGTTGCCGCAAGCAGCGAGCGCTAACCGACCGGTCTTCTATGACGGCGGCAAAGAGAAAACCGTCGCCGACATTGTTGAAAGCTTTGAAAAAACGGTGGGAGAGACGGCCGCTATTCTGCGCAAGGACAAACCCTTGCGCGCCGGACGTAATCAAATGTCGACGCCGGCCTTTAGCGGCGCTCTGGCGTCTGTCGCCGGCGCGGCGCCATCCATAGCGCACACGACTTCCTCTAGGCCCGCGGCGCGCGAAGCGTTGCGCGATGCGCCGTCGAGCTCACCGGCGCCGTCACCGCAACGCGCCAGTGAGCCGAACTTTTCTATTGTCGGCGAGGCGCGCGGCGGCGCGCGGCTCTCTGCTGCTGACGTTGAAGCCTTGGTGCGCCGCTATAACGGCGTTCAAGGGTTCTCTCCCTTAGCGGCGATGGTGGTGCAATGGATTGATCCGACGACCATGCGCGGCGGGCGATAACGCTGACGTCCGCGTCGCCTGATTATTCTTTATACAACTAGTCTTTGCAGTCGGCGATCATGACGCCGTCCGGCGCTTTCGTCGTCTCGTCGCCGCAGGCGCCTTCGAACCAAGCGGTCGCAGCCCCGAGCGCGACGGTGAAGTCTGCGCCCTTAAGAACGGCGCCTGTGAACCGCGCATAGGAAATATCGGCGCCGGTGAAGACCGCGCCGGTGAGGTCTGCGCTTTGAAAATTCGCAGCCCGCAAATCCGCGCCGTTGAACTCTGCGCCATCGGCTTTGACCCGGTTGAACCATCCGTGGGCGATATAAGCGCTGGAGAAATCCGCGCCCTTCAGCCGCGCTTCGGAGAACGCGCCGCCGGTGATGTCCGCGCCCCGGAACGACGCGTTCTCAAAAGCCGCGCGTTCGGCCCGCACACTGCGCAGATCTGACTTGGAAAAGTCCGCCCGCGGCAGGGTCGCCCGCACGAAAGAGGCGAGGGCGAGCCGGGTTTTGGAAAAGTCAGGATCATCGCCTGTCGCCAGGTCGAAAGAGGCTTCGTCGAGAAGCGCGCCGACAAACCGCGTTCGGCTGACCTCCGCGCCGGTGTAATTCGCGCCCGGCGCTTCGAGGCCGGCAAGGTCGCCGTCGGTGAGGATTTCGTTCGTTGGTAGCTTTTTGAGGAGCGCCCCATTCAGCATTGAATTGTCGAAATTGAGATTGTTCTCCACCGAACGGGCGAGGTCCGGCGCCAAGCGGTCAGCGCCGTTTAGGAGGTCGGTGACGGCGCCCGCCATCGGCTCCAACGGATTGACGGCCGCCTCGCCGCGCGTGCCGGCGGCGAGGTTCGCTGACACTGTCAAAATGCCGATCATCACGGCGACAAGAAGGGCGACGACGCGGCCCATGATGGTGTTCTCCTTTACAGATTTGTCACGCTAGAGCGCCGGCAATCAAGGATCCGTTAAAGGAATGGCCCGCTTCGTTTTTGAATTTACGTTGAATTTTATGGGGTTTAGGGGAGGTGAGATAGATGATTTGGTCCGAGCCTCTGGCCATCCTTCGAGACGCGCCTCCTCACCCTGCGGAGCCGCGGATAGGCGGCGTCTCGAAGGGCGGCGCTCCTCAGGATGAGGGATTGGGCCGACAGTCACTAATTCCCCTCATCCTGAGGAGCGGTTCTTTAGAACCGCGTCTCGAAGGATGGCCGCGCACGCAGGCGTCTAAAATGGTCTTCAGCAAACGCCTAGGAGCACCCTGTAGAATGCCCGCAGCTGTCGCAGCGCAAACACGTTCCATTGCGAACGAGCGTAAACTGTCCGCATGCGGGGCACGCATCGCCCTCATAGCCTTTAGCGCGCGCTTGCCCGGCCGGGCTGAACCCGCCGGTGTAAATCGAGCCGCCGCCCTCCGCCGACCGCCCCGGCGCGGCGAGGCGGCCTTTCGGCGCTTTCTGATTAACGGCTTGCGCGAGTTTTGCGATTTGCTGCTCTATTTCGACGGGGCCATCGCTCGCGGGCGCTTCGCCGTCGTTTTCCAGGCGTTTGGCGAACGGGTTGCCGCTTTCGCCCTCGTCGACAATCTCCGTCGCATCGTCCGCATTCGATCCGTCATCGTCGCTCTTGTCAGCGTCTTCATTCGCCGGTGCATTGGCGCTGCGGAAGCGGTCGAAATCGCCGCCGCGCAGGACGACGAGATTGTCCGTCACCGTTGAGCGGCTAAAGCCTTTCGAGATAAGCCGCGCGGCTTCTTCTTGGGCTTTTTCGCTGTTGACGCCGCCGCCAATGGCGTCGACGGCCGTTTCTTGCGGGTCAACATGGGCAAGGTCCGTGCGTCCGAGGTAAGAGATCGCCAATTCGCGGAAGATATAGTCAATGATCGACGTCGCGTTTTTGATTTGGTCATTGCCTTCGACGGGACCGGACGGATCAAATCGTGTGAAAACATAAGCGTCGACGAACTCTTCCAACGGCACGCCGTATTGCAGGCCGAGGGAGATGGCGATCGCGAAATTGTTCATCAGACTACGGAAGGCGGCGCCTTCTTTGTGCATGTCGACGAAGATTTCGCCCAGCTCGCCATCGTCGAACTCTCCTGTATGGAGATAAACCTTATGCCCGCCCACAATCGCTTTTTGGATATAGCCTTTGCGTCGGTCGGGCAGGCGCCGCCGACCCGGCGTTCGTTCGATGACGCGTTCGACGATGCGTTCGGCGACAATGCGCGAGCGCTCCGCCGACGGCGCATCGGCGAGCGCTGCGGCGATGTCGTCATCGTCATCATCCGTCGCATCGCCTGTGTCCACGCCAAGCGCGAGCGCGGTCAAGGGTTGCGAGAGTTTCGAGCCGTCACGGTAGAGCGCGATCGATTTCAGGCCCAAATCCCAGGCTTTAAGGTAGGTGCGGCCGCAATCGGCGATCGAGGCGGACGCCGGTAAGTTCACTGTTTTAGAGATGCCGCCGGAGATGAAGGGTTGGCAGGCGGCCATCATTTCCAGGTGCGCGCTGATGGGAAGCGAGCGCTCGCCAATGCGTCCGCACGGCACGGCGCAATCGAAAACCGGCAAATGCTCCGGGTCGAGATGGGGTGCGCCCTCTAATGTCATCGCGCCGCACGCGAAAAGGTTCGCCGCATGAACGTCTTCATCGGAAAAGCCGAGATCGCGCAGGACTTCATAGCCCGTCTGCCGCATCTGAATATCGTCATAGCGAAGAACGGTTTTGCAGAACTCTTCGCCGAGGCTTTGGGGCAGGAATGCGAAGGTGAGATCGAACGCTGACTTTAAGCGTTCTTCTAGGGCGTCGAGATGGCGTTGCAAAAAGCCCTCGGCCTTGAGCGCGCTATGGTTTATGACCGGCGCGTGTTTCAGCGTGCCGCGCCCGACCGCATAGTGAACAATGTCTTCTGCTTGTTCCGGCGTATATCCGAGGGCGCTCAGCGCTTCGGGGACGGATTGATTAATAAGCTTAATATGGCCGCCGCCGGCGAGCTTCTTGAACTTCACGAGCGCAAAATCCGGTTCGATGCCTGTCGTGTCGCAATCCATGACAAGGCCGATCGTGCCCGTCGGCGCGATCGCTGTCGCCTGAGCGTTGCGGAAACCGGTGGCGCCGCCAAGCTCGACGACATCGTCCCAAACCGTGCGCGCGCGTTTCGCCAGCGTCGGCCACGGGCAAGCGGCGGCGTCGAAAACGGCGGGTTCTTTGTTGAGGTCTTCAAACGCGCCGGCGCCGGCGCTCGCCGCGCGCGCATGGTTGCGCATGACGCGGAGCATGCCGGTGCGATTGTTCGTGAACGCCGGAAACGCACCGACGGACGCCGCCATTTCTGATGAGGCGCGATAGGCCGCGCCGGTCATCAGCGCGCTGACGGCCGCGCCCGCGGCGCGCGCTTCGGCGCTGTCGTAGGAAAGGCCGGCGCGCATGACGAGGGCGCCGAGATTGGCGAAGCCAAGCCCGAGCGTGCGGTAGTCATAGCTGCGTTTAGCGATTGCCGCCGACGGGTATTGCGCCATGGCGACGGAGATTTCCAAAACGGTCGTCCAAATCCGGCACGCGTGCTCAAAGGCGGCGACGTCGAAGTCGCTCTTGCCTTTCGCGGCGCTTTTGCCTGCGTCGGTTTTAAATTTGACGAGGTTAAGCGAGGCCAGGTTGCACGCCGTATCGTCGAGGAAGAGGTATTCAGAGCACGGATTGGAGGCGCGGATTTCCCCGTCGGCGGGGCAGGTGTGCCAGGCGTTGATGGTGTCGCTGAACTGCAAACCGGGATCAGCGCACGCCCAGGCCGCCTCATTGAGGCTTTGCCAAATGTCTTTCGCCGGCGTTGTCTTAATAACTTCCTCACGCACGCGGCCGATGAGTGGCCAGTCTTCGCGGGCGGCGAGGGCTTCAAAGAAATCGTCAGCCACGCGTACGGAATTATTGGCGTTCTGGCCGCTCACCGTGCGGTAGGCTTCAGAATCCCAATCGATGTCAAAGGTTTCAACGTGGATCGAGCGCATCCCTTGGCGGGCGAGGTCGATGACGCGTTTGAGCGCGCTTTCCGGCACGCAATCGCCGCGCGCGGCTTTCACCGCTTTTGACAGTTCTTTGTTTTCTTTGGGGTCGGTGCGTTCTGGGCCTTCCAGCGCCCAGGCGGCGGCGAGAACTTTCGGCAAATGCCGCGCTATGATCTTCGAGCCGGCGACGAGGGCGGCGACTTTTTCTTCCTCGCGCGCTTTCCAGGTGACGAAGTCTTCAATGTCCGGATGATCGACGTCCAGCACAATCATTTTTGCGGCCCGGCGCGTCACGCCGCCGGATTTCACCGCGCCAGCCGACGCATCGCCGACATTTAAGAAACTGATGAGGCCAGAGCTTGAGCCGCCGCCAGAGAGCGGTTCGCCGGCGCCGCGTAAGGATGAAAAGTTCGTGCCCGTCCCAGAGCCGAACTTGAAGAGCAAAGCTTCGCGCCGCCACAAATCCATAATGCCGCCGTCGCCGACGAGATTGTCGTTCACCGATTGGATGAAACAGGCGTGCGGCTGGGGGCGTTCATAGGCCGAATGGGAATCGCGCACGGTCGCGGTTTCTGGGTCGACATAGAAATGGCCGTTAGCGTCGCCTTCAAGACCGTAAGCCCAGTGGAGGCCGGTATTGAACCATTGTGGCGAGTTCGGCGCTGCGATTTGGCGAGCCAGCATTGCTTTTAGCTCGTCGACGAAGACTTGCGCTGAGATTTCATCGTCAAAAAGGCCGGACTTCCAGCCCCAATAGCCCCAGGCGCCGGCGAGGCGATCAAAGACCGCGCGCGCGTCCCGCTCCGGGGCGAAACGTTTACCGGCGGGCAATTTGGCGAGCGCGGCGACGTCGGGCGTTGAGCGCTGCAAGAAGACCGGCACGCCTTTTTCGGCGGTTTTCTTCATGCGCGCTGGTACGCCGGCTTTGCGGAAATACTTTTGCGCCAGAATGTCGACCGCCGTCTGGCTCCAGTCTTCAGGCGCTAGAACATCGTCGGCCTCGAACAACACCTCGCCGAGGATCGTTTTGATTTCGCTTTTGCGCTCAACGAAACGAATCCCCTGATAAGGGTCGGCGTCGGCTTTGGTGAAAAGGCGTTCAAACTTCATGGCGGCTCAATTACGTCTTGGCGAAATCGCGTCGGGCTTTTGTCTTATCTAAGCGTTCCGGCGGGTAATGACCACGGGGGGCGCAGCTAAGGCGGCGTTAAGGGGCGAGCGCCATTATTGAAAGCGACGTGCGACAATAACGGGGCGGCGAAAACGGGGCCTGGACCTTGGGGCCGATGGTCGGCATATTCCGGCCGAATCACCCCTTAGCGATTCGGTTCGAAAAGCAAAAATCTGTAAAATCCTATGTTGAAACAGCTCTTTACCTGGTGGAACGGTTCCACGCTCGGCACGTCTTTCACGCTTTGGCGGCGCAGCGCCAAGGAAGTCGGCCAAGACGAGCAGGGCAATCGCTATTTCGAAGAGCCGGATCCGAGCGCCTCAGACGGGCGCACGCGCCGCTGGGTGGTGTATCACGGCCTCGCGGAAGCCTCGCGCGTGCCCGCCGATTGGCATGGTTGGTTGCACCACACGTTCGATACGCCGCCGAGCGAAGAACCGCTCCTGCGCCAGGCTTGGGAGAAGGACCATCTGCCGAATATGACCGGCACGCCCTTGGCCTATCACCCGAAAGGCTCGCTGGCCCATGAAGACGGCCCGGCTGTGCGCGAAAGCTATGACGCTTGGTCGCCAGAAGACGCGTAGACCGAGACGCTTAGAAGAAGACGCGTAAACTGAGACGCGTAAGCTGGTAGTTCGTCGAATTCCTACAAATTGCCGCTATTTCGTCTCACTGAAGCTTTTCCAAAACGCCAGCCTAGCCGCGCTTTAATTTGGACCTGAGCCCCGCGTCGTGTCAGACTCCCGGTGGGGTTACGAAGCGGGGTTACGAAAGTTTTGCAGATTTCGGGGATCTTTCGCGTCATGGCGAACAAACATTTACTTTTTGTCGGCGCGCTAGCGCTTTTCACCAGTGCTGGCTCTGCAATGGCTCAAGAGGCGCTGCAAGAAGCGCCAGGTTCGGCCGCGGCGGCGGCGCTCGATGACCTTCTATCGGTTGACGAGGATGGCGGGGACGCTGGCGCTGAGGGCGGCGCGGGCGTCATAGACGACCCGCTTCTTGCGTCGGCTGGCGATGGCGATCTCGCCGAAGACGAAGCGGCGGGCCCGAGCGAACTCGACGCCCTCTCGCGTGCGGCCGACGATCAGTTCCCTGACCTAGAAGCGCGGGCGGATCGCGCGCCGGTCTCGGTGACGGTTCGCGCCCTTAACAAGGTGACGGCGAAGTTTACGGATCTGCAAATCCCCATGAACACGCTGTCAGCGTTCGGACCGCTCGATATCGGCGTTTTCCATTGCGATAAGCGCCCGCCGGAAGACTTCCCGGAAGTCAGTGCGTTTCTACAAGTCTTTGACCGCTCGAACGCGGTTCAGCCGCGCGAGGAAAATGACGCCGACATTGAAGCGTCTGGGGACGCGTCTGGGGACGCGTCCGGGGAAGCGTCTGGAGAAGTATCCGATGCGGACGGCGCGCCTGATTACGCCGTTGATCGAACGGCCGATGCGCCGAACGCGTTCGAACAAGCGGCGATCGAACGGGCGGCCGCTGAAGCCCTTGAAGAGGCGGGGCAAGCGCGACCCGATAGTTTCGGTGAGCCAGACTACGCCCTCGATGAACCAGCGGTTTATGATCGCGATCCTGAAGGCGAGAAGGTCTTCAGCGGTTGGATGTTCGCTTCAAGCCCAGCGCTCAATCCGTTGGAGCATCCGGTCTATGACGTCTGGGTGATCGATTGCGAGACGCGTTCAGCGACGTCCGTCGCCGAAGCGCCGTCGAACACCGAGTCTGCGCGGTAAAAGTCGGTCCGCTGAAGAATAAGCTCTTTGAGCAATGTGCGGTAATCGGCGTCCGGCCATTCGACAACGCCGAACTGCGCCAAATGATCGGTGTGGAATTGCGTGTCGAGTAGGGTGTACCCGCCGAGCTTTAAGCGCGCGATGAGATGTAAGAACGCAATTTTGCTGGCGTTGTCGGCGCGGGAGAACATGCTTTCCCCGCAAAAAACGCCGCCGATTGAAAGCCCATAAAGGCCGCCGACAAGCGCGCCGTCGCGCCAGCACTCCACCGAATGGGCGAGCCCCATAAAGTGCAGCTCGCAATAGGCTTCAAGAATCTGATCATTAATCCAGGTGTCTTCCCGACCGGGCGCGGGCGCCGCGCACGCCTCCATGACGGCGCGAAATTGCGTGTTCAGGCGGATCTCAAAAGGCGCTTTGCGCAGCTGCCTGAGAAGCTTCTTCGGCGCGCGGGCTTCGTTCAGGGGGAGGACGCCGCGCTGTTCGGGCAGCACCCAGACGACGTCATCAGCGTCGCGTTCCCGGGCCATGGGAAAATACCCGATCGCATAGGCGGCGATAAGGTCGTTGACGTCGAGCCGATCTGATGAATCTCGCGGCATGGGGGGTATATTGGGGAGATTCAGGCGCTTTTGTAGGGGGTGCGCTTACACGATGTCAGCTCATAACTCTATTCGACCGCGATATGAACGACGTCGCTTGTGGCCATCCTTCGAGACGCGCTGCGTAGCAGCGCTCCTCAGGATGAGGGGGAGGCTCCGTTTCAAGCAATCTTTCTCCTTATCCTGAGGAGTGGAGCAAAGTTCCCGCTTTACTCCTCATCCTAAAGAGCGGAGCAACGTTCCGACTATACTCCTCGTCCTGAGGAGCGGAACGCAGTTCCGCGTCTCGAAGGATGGCGAAGGAAAAGAAAAACGAAAGATGTGTTGTCGAGCGCCAGCCTTAGCCCGCGTTCTCCGCCAGCCAGTCTTCCAACCAATGGATGTGATAATCGCCGGCTTGGAATTCGGGCTCTTCGAGCAATCGCGCAAAGAGGGGGATTGTCGTCTCAACACCGGCGATCGCCGTTTCTTTTAAGGCGCGGGCCAGTCTCGCGATGCAGGTGGGTCGATCATCAGCGAAGACAATCAGCTTGCCGATCATTGAATCGTAATAGGGAGGGATCGAATACCCGGAGTAAATTGCGCTGTCGAAACGCACGCCAGGTCCGCCGGGTTGATGGAAGAAAGAAATCTGACCAGGCGACGGTCGGAACGTCTCCGGGTTCTCGGCGTTCACCCGGCATTCGATGGCGTGGCCTTTAAAGACGATGTCTTCCTGTCGGAAGCTCATTTTCTCGCCGGATGCAATGCGGATTTGCTCGCGAACAATATCAATCCGCGTCACTTGCTCCGTAATCGGATGCTCCACCTGCAGGCGGGTGTTCATCTCGATAAAGAAGAATTCATCGTTCTCCCAAAGAAACTCAATAGTGCCGGCGCCGAGATAACCAAGTTTGGCGATCGCTTTGCGAGCGATCTCACCGATTTTCTCTCTGCCCTCGGGCGTTAATGCCGGCGATAACGCCTCTTCCAATACCTTTTGGTGGCGGCGCTGCAGCGAGCAGTCCCGCTCGCCCAATTGCGCCACATTGCCGTGGGAGTCAGCGAGGATTTGAATTTCGATATGCCGCGGGCGTTGAAGGTATTTTTCTAGGTAGACCGCGTCGTCGCCAAAGGCGGCGCTCGCTTCGGCGCGCGCGGTGTTGAAGGCTTCGGCGAGATCGTCAGCCGTCTGGGCGACCTTCATGCCGCGCCCGCCGCCGCCGGAAGCGGCTTTGACCAGAACCGGGTAACCAATGTCGGCGGCGGCTTTCTCCGCTTCGGCCACCGTGTTCACCGGCCCGTCGCTGCCTGGCACGAGTGGAATGCCGACCCGCTTCATGGCGGCTTTGGCGGCGATCTTGTCGCCCATCTCGCGAATATGGTCCGCTGACGGACCAATGAATGTGATGTTGTGCGCTTCAACGATTTCCGCGAAGCGGGCGTTTTCAGATAAAAAACCGTAGCCAGGGTGGATCGCGTCGGCGCCGGTGATTTCCGCGGCGGAAATGATCGCCGGAATATTGAGATAGCTGTCTTTGGGCGCCGGCGGTCCGATGCAAACGCTTTCGTCGGCCAAGCGCACATGCAAGGCGTCGGCGTCGGCCGTTGAGTGAACGGCCACGGTGGAGAGTCCGAGTTCTTTACAAGCGCGATGGATCCTGAGCGCGATTTCTCCGCGATTGGCGATCAGGACTTTTTTAAACATGGAGAAGACTTCCCGTTCTTAAGGGGCGCGGGATTGAGAGGTATAGGGCTCAATCAATGACGATCAGCGCTTCGCCGAATTCCACCGGCTGGGCGTCGCTGACCAATATCTCTTTGACGGTGCCGGCTTTCGGGGCGGGAACCGGGTTCATGGTTTTCATCGCTTCGATGATCATCAGGGTTTGTCCCTCTTTCACCGTATCGCCGACGCTGGCGAAGGCCTTCGCGCCCGGTGAGGGAGAGAGATAAACCGTGCCCACCATCGGAGAGGGTACGGCGCCGGCCGCTGCGGCGGCGGGCGCGGCTTCAGCAGCTGAGGTGGGGGCGGGGGCCGTTGGCGCTGCTACGGGCGCGGGCATAGCCGCCGGCGGGGCCGTCGCGACGACTGTGCCGGGGTTCTTGGCGACCATCACCCGGATGTCGTTTTTCTCGATTTCAATCTCGGTGAGACCGGTCTCGTTTAAAACGTCCGCCAGTTCACGGATCCAGGCGACGTTAAAGCTGTCGGCGCTGTCATCGGATTTCGCCATTAAGCAACCTTTTGATTTATTGTTTTCCGCGCTTTTCAATGAGCCGGCGCACGCCGTCAAGCGCAATCAAATACCCATCCGCCCCAAAACCGCAAACAACGCCGTCCGCGCCCATGCCCACATAAGAATGATGGCGGAACGGCTCGCGTGCGCTTGGGTTTGATAAATGCAGCTCAATCACGGGAATCGTTATCGCTTTTAGCGCATCCAACAGAGCGATGGAGGTATGGGTGTAAGCGGCGGCGTTCAAGATCAAGCCGTCGGCTTTTTCGCCGGCTTCCTGGACCCAATCCACAAGCACGCCCTCGTGATTGCTCTGACGAAACTCGATTGCAAGGCCCGGCTTATCGCCCTGTTGGTCGTTCGGTTGGCCGACATGGGCGCGACAGCGTTTTTCGATGTCGCTCAGCGTGTCGGAGCCATAGATCTCCGGCTCGCGGCTGCCCAATAGATTAAGGTTCGGCCCGTTCAGGACGAATATGGTGAGAAGATCAGCGATGATTGCGTGTCCTTTCCTCACATAGGGTCACATAGGGCCCCACCGAACGGCCCGGCTTGCCAAGACCGTCGCAAAGGCCCAAATAACCGATCGACCAGCCCAAAGCCTTTGTCGCGTTCAAACCAGTGACGAGCGGCCGGCGGGATAAACCGGGGTGTTACACTAATTGGGACGAAGATGAAAATAACCCTAAATGGCGAGGAACGCGTTTTTGATAGGCCGTTAACGGTCCAAGGTCTCATCGCCGACGCGCTGAGCCTCGATCCGCGCAAAGTGGCGGTAGAACAAAACTTGTCCATCGTCCCACGATCAGCCTATGGCGCGACGGCGCTTGCAGACGGCGATCGCATCGAAATCGTACAATTCGTTGGGGGGGGCTAACCTATGAGCGCTGAATCCATGAACACCGCCGATCAGACACCGGATCATTCCAATAGAGCCGAAAGCAACACGCTCGTCATCGCCGGCCGCCGTTTCGCCTCGCGGTTGATTATCGGCACCGGCAAATACGAAACCTACGCTGAAAACGCCGCCGCAGCCGAAGCGGCGGGGGCGGAAATGGTTACGGTCGCCGTGCGCCGGGTGAACCTCACCGACCGCGATAAGCCGCTTTTGGTCGATTATCTCGATCCGGAAAAATACGTCTATTTACCGAACACCGCCGGTTGTTTCACCGCGGAAGATTCAATCAGAACCCTGCGTTTGGCGCGCGAAGCCGGCGGATGGGATCTCGTGAAGCTCGAAGTCTTATCCGATCAAAAAACTTTGTATCCCGACATGGCCGAAACCCTCCGCGCCGCTGAGCTGTTGGTCGCGGAAGGCTTTAAAGTGATGGTCTATTGTTCCGACGATCCCGTTTATGCGCGCCGGTTGGAGGACGCCGGCTGCGTCGCCATCATGCCGCTCGGCTCGTTGATTGGGTCGGGGCTCGGCGTTCAGAACCCCGTGAACATTCGCTTGATCGTCGAGCAATCGAGCGTGCCGGTGATCGTCGACGCCGGCGTCGGCACCGCCTCGGATGCGGCGGTGGCGATGGAGCTTGGCTGCGACGGTGTTTTGATGAACACCGCCATCGCCGAAGCGCGCGATCCCGTGCTGATGGCCTCGGCGATGAAGCACGCCGTCATCGCCGGACGTGAAGCCTATCTGGCGGGGCGCATGGGCAAGAAGCGCTATGCCGATCCGTCCTCACCGCTTGCCGGATTGATTTAATAACGTTTCGCCAATCGGCGCCAATGAGCGGCTGCCGCCTTATTACGTGGCCTTCTTTACTTGGCCTTTTTTGCCGCGGCGATCGCTTTGCGCACGCCGTCTGGGTTAAAGCCGCCGACGACCTCTGTGTAGCCGCCGTCAATGCGTGCGATGACGAAGCCGGGCGTTCCATTGACGCCGATGTCTTGAGCCACCTCGTTATTGTCCGCCAATTGATCATCAAGCGCGGCCGCGTCAGCGGCTTTTTTCAGCGCGTCGATGTCGAGGCCTTTGTCCTCAGCGATTTTGAGGATGCGGCTTTCGCTGAGCGTGCCTGACGCGTCGAGCAGGCCGAAATGCAAATCGAGATATTTGCCTTGTTCGCGCGCCGCGAGGGCGTAGCGCGCCGCGGTTTCTGATTCTTTGCGCAAAATCGGCAGTTCGCGAAAAACGACTTTTACGGCCGGATCGCCATTCGTCAGTTCCATGACGAGGCCTTTGGCGCGCTTGCAATAGCCGCAATGGTAATCAAAGAATTCAACGACAGCGATTTCCGCGTTGTCGACGTCGGTGCCCGCCGTATAAGCGCCTTGGTTGGAAACGAGGTAATCCGTCGCCGCGCCGAGCGCTGCATCCTGTCGGGCTTCCGCCATGCGACGCTCGTCTTCTTCAAAGGCGACGAGAGCGTCGATGATCGTTTTGGGGTTGTCCTTGATATAGTCCGCGACGAGGCGCTCAATCTCTTCTGTTTGCGCGTCGGAGAAAACGTCGGAGCCGCCGCCCGCGTCTTGGGCGCCGCTGCGGGAGAAGCCCGAAAAGGCGAGGCCGGCGATAAGCGCGCTGGCGCCGAGGGCGGCGAGCGGGATCATTTTATTCATGCGGTTAGTTCCTTAATTCGAAAACAGATATTTGGCTGCGGCGCTATTTGGGCTGTAACCGGCTTTGTTTAACGTCGTCTTTGCGGGCCGGCGTTCCGCGCCGCTTGGATAATGTCGGCCGCCTGGCGATATTCCGGTGTGCCCTTTGACAAATCTTTGATGGCGCGCTGGGCGAAGACCGCCGCTTCGCCTTTGGCGCCGGCGTGGTATTTGCTCTCTGCCGTCGCTAGATGCGCCATCGGCAAATTGCCTTGGAAACCATAGGCCCGCGATAACTCGAACCAGGCATAGGCGTTGTCTTGCTCGATGAGAACCGCGGTTTTCAACGCGCGCACGGCGTCCGGCAGTTGTTCGGCGTCTTCCGTGGCGACAAGCGCGCGGCCGAGGTTAAGCCGTAAGAGCGCTTCGCCGGGGTCAAGCCGGACAGATTCTGCATGCGGAGCGATAGAGTCTTTGATGCGGCCAAACTCAAATAACATTTGGCCTTTTAGCTCATGGAAATACGCGTTTTCCGGCTGTTCGGCGAGGAGGGAATCGATTTCCGCGAGGCCCTTGTCAATGTCCGCATTGCGGTAATAAGCGACCGCGCGGGCGTAACGCGCCGGCGCGGATACGTCGCTCACGGGATATTGCCGTAAGGCGACATCGGGTTCTGACAAAAAGCCGTTAATCTTGGCTTTGATCATCTCTAGGCGAAGAATGTCTTCCTCGCTGTCCGCCACGTCGTAATAGGGCGAGGCTTCAACGCGTTGTTGCAACGCTGTTAGGCGCTCCATCGCGAGGGGGTGCGATTGTTGATAGGGGTTGATGGTGAAGCCGCGAATGATCTGTTGATTGCGCATGCGCGCCCAGACATCGATCGCGCCTTTGCCGGATTTGCCAGAGCGTTCCAAATAGGTGAGGGAGGCTTGGTCGGCGCTGGCTTCTTGCCCGCGGCTGTATTTCAAAACGTTAGCTAGGCCGATGTTCTGGCCAAGGCCCAATAACGCCATGCTGGCTTCCGGCGCGCCGGCGGCGGCCGCCCCGACGGCGAGCGCTAGGCTGAGCAGCATTGGCCTGCTTGCATTGGCGTAGACTTCGTCCGACCGCGCCGTATGACCGCCGGCGATGTGGCCGATCTCGTGGGCGATGACCGCTTCGATTTCATTGGGCGTCGCCGATTGGGTGAAAAGGCCCGTATGAAAGCCCATGATGCGGCCGCCGGCGAATGCGTTGAACGTCGGATCGCCAATGATGAGAATGCGAATGCTGTCCGGCGCGACGCCCGCCGCCTCGAGGAGCGGGCGGGAGTAATCGTCGAGCCATTCCTCCATTTCGGCGTCACGCAGGAGGGTTTGCGCAGCCGCTGGGGCCGCGGCGCTCAGCGTCAGGGCAACGCCCGCAAACAATGCGCCGAGAAATTTCAACCTGGCCGATGCGGCGCACACTCTTAATAGACGCTTCAGCAACAAAGACGCTCCTTCTGGGCTCATCCCCCCAAGCTAAACGCAGAGGTGACGGCGCGGCGCCGTCTGAACAAGCTCCAGATAGCTTTATACCAGACAGCACATTCTAATGGAGGTCGATGGCGGCTTTGTGACCACCCCGGCTCGTTTGAGCCTTCAACAGCGTAAAATACGAGCGCAGGCGGCGCCAATGCTCGCTTAGGGTGAAAATCAGCCGCCGAGCGCCCTCTGCCACCAACCTTTACGCGCTGGTTTCGCCGGTTTCTCGGCCTCGGCGGCCGGATCGGAGCGCCGTTCCTGCGTCGTTTTTTTCTCCAGTTCTAGCGTTGGCTCTGGCGCTGGCTCTGGCGTTGGGTTTTGCGCGGCGGCAAACGGATTTTGCGCTGGTTCTTCCTCCTGCGCCTCTTTAACGGGCGAGGCGGTTAATTCCGTCGCTGTCGGCTCGCTGTCGGTGTCGCTTTGCCCAGCTGCCGTCTCGGGCGCTCGATTGAGAACAGTGTCGAGAACGCTCTCCGCCGGCGTGGCGGGCGTCGCCAGCGTTGTTGACATAGCAATAACGGGTTGCGGCGCGTCGGCCGGGTCTTGGCTCGCGCCCGGCGCCGCGGCGTCGCCGCCGCTATCGCTTTCGGCCGATCCATCCGATGCGTCTTGCACGCCCGTCGTCTCGTCGTCGCGTCGTTGGTTGCGACGACCGCCCCGGCGGCCGCGCCGCCGTCTTTTGCGTGGCTTGCCGTCATCGTCGCCGGTTTCGTCTTGGCCGTCATGGGCCTCGCTCTCAGCGTCGGCCGATTTCTCCGAATGCCCATCGGCGTCGGTTTCCTCTGATGAGGCCGCGCCGGCGTCGCCGTCAGCATTCCCTTCAGCGTCTTCGCCGCCCCGCCGACGCCGCCGACGGCGGCGACGTTTTTTCTGTCCGCCGTCTTCATCGGCGTCATCTGAGCGGCTGCGGCGCGCCCGACGGCTGGTTTCCGCGGCGTCTTCGCTGTCGTCGCTGGCGTTTGATGGGTCGATTTGCGCGTCGTCGTCCTCGCTGTCATCGGGCGCGGCGTCGGCGAGATCCGGGGTCACCGCTGCTTGGTTCGCCGATGCGGCAACCGCTTGCGCCGCGCGGCGGCCGGTGCGTTCGATTTCGTATTGGTCGCCGGCTTTTTCGCTGTCGACGGTCAGCTCCAAAGCGACGCCGTAATTCTCTTCAATGCGGTGCAGCCAGTCGCGTTTGTGGTTGAGAATGTAAAGCACCACATGGGTTGAGGCGCGCACTTTCAATTGCGCGGCACGGCCATTGATGGCCTCCGCCTCCATGGCGCGTAAAATCCGGAGCCCCGCCAATTCGTCGGACCGGATAACGCCGGCGCCGGCGCATGTGGGGCAAACCGTCGTGGTGCCGTCGACAATGCCGGAGCGGCGGCGTTGGCGGGACATTTCCAATAGTCCGAACCCAGAAATTCGACCCACCTGAATGCGCGCGCGGTCGGTTTTCAGCGCGTCTTTAAACTTCTTCTCGACGGCGCGGTTATTGCGGTGTTCTTCCATGTCGATGAAGTCGACGACAATGAGGCCCGCTAAGTCGCGCAAGCGGCATTGACGGGCGAGCTCTCTCGCCGCCTCTATGTTCGTCTTCAGCGCGGTTTGTTCAATATTGCGCTCGCGCGTCGCCTTACCGGAGTTGACGTCGACGGCGATCAGCGCCTCGGTCTGGTTGATGACGAGATAGCCGCCGGATTTCAGACGCACGGTCGGTTGGTACATGGCGTCGAGCTGTCCGTCGACGTCATGACGCAAGAATAGCGGCACTTTGTCTTTGTACGGCTGAACATTTTTCGCATGCGACGGCATGAGCATTTTCATGAAATCTTTCGCTTCACGATACCCGGCCTCGCCGTCGACAAGCACTTGGTCGATATCTTTATCGTAGAGATCGCGAATGGCGCGCTTAATGAGGCTCGCCTCCTCGTAAATCAAACAGGGCGCAATGGATTCCAGCGTCATCGCGCGGATGTTTTCCCAAAGCCGGGAAAGATAATCATAGTCGCGCTTAATCTCCGCTTTGGTGCGTTTCGCGCCCGCGGTGCGGATAATCAGCCCCATGCCGGCCGGCACTTCGAGGCCGCCAACCACTTTGCGTAAACGTTTGCGGTCTGAGGCGTTGGGGATCTTCCGTGAAATCCCGCCGCCGCGCGCCGTGTTCGGCATCAATACGCAATAGCGTCCGGCGAGCGACAAATAGGTCGTCAGCGCTGCGCCTTTATTGCCGCGTTCTTCTTTAACCACCTGAATAAGCAGGATCTGGCGACGTTTGATGACTTCTTGGATCTTGTAGTTGCGCAATAGTTTTTGCCGGCGCCGGCGCGCTTCGCGATACTGTTCTACAAGCTGCGCCCGTGACGCGCCGTCGATGGCGTCGTCTTCGTCATCATCAGCATCATCAGCATCATCAGCATCATCACTATCACTATCACCGTCGTCGGAGTCGTCATCGTCTTCTTCTGACGCTTGGGCGTCGGCCGCTTCGGCCGTGTCGTCACGCGTTTCGTCGTCGGCATCTTCGTCAGCGTCATCCGCATCAAGATCTTCAGCCGCAACGACTGCGTCGATCTCCTCGATATTGTCCACTTGATCGAGGCCGTCTTCCGACGTTTCGTCTTCGTCTTCTTCCGCGGCTGTCTCGGCGCTGGCCTCGTCCACGCTCGCCGATTCAAGACGGGGGGCGGGATCAACCGCCAGGGGCTGCGTCGTTGCTGAATCGATCTCTTCAGAGATGGTCTCAGCACCAGCCGCGTCGCCATCTGCTAAGGCGTCTGAGCGCGTGTCGTCGTTTGATCCATCGGTCTCCGACGCATTCGCCGCGACGGCCTTAAGCGAACCGGACGGCGCGCCCGGTGCGTCTTCTGTTTCTTCGACATCATTTTCTTCAGGGTCATTCGCCTCGCCGACGGCGGCCGGCGTATCCGCGCCGTTATCGTCGAACTCGGCACTGTCGCCGGGTTCGTCATCATCCTCTTGATTGAGGTTCAGCTTCGCGGCGAGTTCGGCTTCTTCGGCTTCCGCTGCCTGCAAGGCTTCGCGGTCCGACACCGGAATTTGATAATAATCGGGGTGGATCTCGTTGAAGGCGAGAAATCCGTGGCGATTGCCGCCGTATTCTACGAACGCCGCTTGTAAGGACGGTTCGACCCGCGTGACGCGCGCCAGATAGATGTTGCCCCGAAGAGGCTTTTTAGAAGCGGATTCAAAATCAAAGTCTTCGACTTTGCCGTTTTCCAGGACGCAAACGCGAACTTCTTCTTCGTTCGCGGCGTCGATGAGCATTTTTTTCGTCATTGAGTAGGGCTCCGCAGCCCGCGTCGCGCCGCGTGCGGGCGCAAGGGGGGCTGTTATTCAAAAAAGAGGGTGGGCGCCGGCGCAGCGCGTTGTCTCGCGCGCTGTTCCGCGCCGCCTCGCGCTCGGCTGAGACCGAGCGGGCGGTTGACGCAAACAGGCGAAGCGAGAAGCGCATCGTCGACAGTGTTCTTTCATGGCCGACAGCGAAATGACGCCCTTCAATCAGGCGGCCGTCGCCGACGGCGGTTGGCGGGAGCGCTGGAAAGCGCGCCCTCGGGGGTTTTGCGTCCCCCTCTCGCGCATTCCCTCGTCGGTCTCCCCGACGGGCGTTGATGCGCGCGGTCGGCGCTAAGGGACGCATGCCGACCTCAAATCACCGCGGATCGCCTATCTTGAATGAAGATAAAGACCGATCGGCGCCGAATTCGACGTTCGCATCTCATAAGAACGCCAGGAAACCGCATTCTTGAAAACCGCGTCGAGGATACCTGCATGAGTCGCTGCTCGCAGCCCATGGGATCCGCATTCTCAGCGCGAGCGTCCGACAAGGACGACGCGCGGCGCGGTGAAACGGTTGTCGCGGGCGTCAAACTCCTGGAACTCTTGCGTTCCGCAACGCCCTAGCTGGCGGCTCAGATTACGAACCTAATATAAGCGCAGACCATCGTCAGTTAGAGCAACTGTTGATTCTCAGGCGCTTCACTCATTAATGCCTCAGACGGCGAAAAAAGAAAAGCGCTCCTATCACCGTCCGACTCAGGGTTACTTTGAAAAGTAGATAATCCCTTAATGGCGCATTAATGATGGCGCGCTAGGCCCTTTTAAGCGCAAAATTTAGGTCGCTGTGCGCTTAAATTAACGCCATAAGGCGGTCATTATATCGCGTTTTACGGGTGCTTCCCAATTTATACGGGATATTTTCAGCAAGCGCCCGCCGACGGTAAATTGGTGGGAGACGACGCCGAGGGCGTTTTTGCGACAGGGTTTTTTAGCGGTTATGGATCGCTCGTTCCTCAATCGGTTTTTAAGGCTGACGCGCCGGGCCTTGCGCCCGTTGGCCGCGCTGCTTTGGGCGTTTATTGCGGTGATGACGGCGCCGTCCGCGGCCGCCCTTGATGAACGAAACGGCGCTGAATTGCGCGGGGTGCGCTTTGGCGTCACATCGCCGCAAACATCTCGAATCGTCATCGATCTTTCCGGCGCGCCGGTTTTTTCGTTATCGGGCGGCGATCAATCCGCCGGCGCCCAAACGGGCGTCGCACGGTTGGATATCGCGATCGAAAATTTATCCGCCGTCAATCCGCAAGCGCGCCAAACAAAGGGGCGCGGCCATGCGGCGGCGGCGCAGTATTTGGGGGGAGACCGCCCGGTATTATCGGTGGCGCTTAAGCGCTCGGCGCGTGTGGTCGAGGCCTTCATTATTCCACCGTCGTCGACAAATCCGCTGCATCGGCTCGTTATTGATCTGGAAACCGCCGACAAAAAGGCGTTTCTCGCCAGTCTGAAAAAGTTCGGCGGCGCTGATGCGCGGCCGCGCACCATTGAAGACGTGCTGAAGGCCGCGTCGAAAGACGCTGCGCCGCGCCGCGCCGCGGAAGCGCAACGGGCTAATATTCAGCTGGCGACCCCGCCGAAAAACAAGGGTGTCGAGCGTCGCGCGCAGGCTGAACCGCAACGCGTCGATGAGGCGAATGAGAACGCGGATCCAAAATCCCCGACCTTAAAGCCGAGGGGCGCTCGTTCACCGGCGATCGCGCAAAACGCGGCCGTTCGGAACGCCGCCCAGAAGGCTACGGATAACGCTCCTAAGGTTACCGCCAATAAGAAGGCGTCGCGGGAAAAACGGGTCATCGTTATTGACGCCGGCCATGGCGGCCGCGATCCCGGCGCCATTGGGGTGAGTGGCCTCTATGAGAAAACGGTGACGTTCGCCGCGTCGGAGCAGTTGCGCAAAATTCTCGCGGCCACCGGCCGTTACGACGTGGTTCTAACCCGCACCGATGATACGCGCCTCGCCCATGTGGAGCGCACGAGAATCGCGCGCGAAGCGGGCGCTGACTTGTTTATCTCTATTCACGCCGACGCCATCCCCAACAAAAAAGTTCGTGGGGCGTCCATCTATACATTGTCGAAGGAAGGCACGGCGCGCTCGGCCGAGGAAGCGCGCGCTGACGGCGATCTTGTCGTGTTCGACACCAAAGTCGGCCAAGATGAAGAGGTTCAAAACATTCTGTTCGATCTCGCCCAACAGCATACGGAAAACGAATCCGATCGCTTCGCCGAGACGTTGATCGACCATCTGGGCGGCGTCGCGCCGCTGTTGAACAACACTCACCGTGAAGCGAATTTCGCCGTTTTGCTGGCGCCTGACGTGCCGGCGGTGTTGCTGGAGCTTGGCTTTATGTCGAATGAAGCCGATGAGAAAAACCTGAAGTCGCCCGCCTGGCGGCGCAAGACGATGGCCGCCGTGGCGCGCTCGATCGACGCCTATTTCAGTTCCGATCGTTTCCAGCGCCAAGCCCTGGCGCGGTGACGGCCTTAAGGGCGCCGCGGCCGCGCCTGATTCTCGCTGTAAAACGCTGCTTTATCGCTGAGAGACGGCCGGATGTCGCTTTAAGCGTGTCCGGACGAGGGTGTTCAGGCCGCCAAAGGTCGCGCCATTAATAAAAAGCAAGGCGCACCGCCTTTTGCGACGCTGAAAACAGGGTTTTCATTGGCCGTGCATTCAATGATGATAGCAGCTGATAATAGTTGGGGATTGACGCGCGGCTGACAATCGACGCGCTCATTAAGGGCGCTGGCTGATATGTTGGGCGCGGTAACGGACGGCGCGGAAGTATGGACCACGATCTGTTTGATGACGACGACAAGCCGAAACGCCGGCAGTCCGATAAGACCGATGTCGAAAACGGCCCTGAGGGCGAGGCGCGCGCCGACACTGTGCGCGACGTCGAAGGATCGCTGAGCCCCGCCGACGACCCTCGGTCGACGGATTTTGACGATCCCCGCGATGACGATTTCAGCGACGACGATCCCGCTGCGCCGCTCACCGCCGAGAAACGCGCGCTTCCCCATGAGCCAGCGCCGGCTCCAGAGAATGATGGGCGCGCCCGGCAGAGCGGGTTTTTGCTAGCGTTGAATATCGTCGGCATGATTTTTGGCGCCGGCGTGTTGGCGGCGATCGGCGTCGGCGGTTTCGCCGCGCTGTATCTCAACAAGCTGTCCCAAGACCTGCCGGCCTATGAAGCGCTTGCCGACTATGAACCGCCGGTGACGACCCGCGTTTATGCCGGCGATGGCGCCTTGGTGGCGGAGTTCGCCCGCGAGCGGCGCATCTTCGTGCCGATTGAAGCGATCCCCGTTCAGGTCAAGCAGGCTTTTATCTCCGCTGAAGACAAGAGCTTCTATCAGCACAGCGGCGTCGACATGAAAGGCGTTTTGCGCGCGCAAATTTCGAACGTCAGTAATGTGATGAACAATCGCCGCCTCGAAGGCGGTTCAACGATCACACAGCAGGTCGCGAAGAACTTCTTGCTCTCAAGCGAGCAACGCATTGAGCGTAAATTGCGCGAATGGATTATCTCGCGTCGGATCGAAAAAGCGTTTTCGAAAGAGCAAATTCTGGAACTTTATTTGAACGAGATCTATCTCGGCAATCGGTCCTATGGCGTCGCCGCCGCCGCGCTCAACTATTTCGATAAATCCTTAGACGAATTATCTGTCGAAGAAGCGGCTTATCTCGCCGCTATCCCGAAGGGGCCGAGCAATTATCATCCCGTGCGCTATCGCGAGCGCGCGCTAGAACGGCGCAATTGGGTTTTAGGCCGTTTGCGCGATGATGGTGTTTTAACGTCGGAAGAAACCGAAGAAGCCCGCGCGCGTGATCTTGGCGCGAAAATCGCGCCGCCCCTCGGCGCGCGTGATTGGGCATCGGAGTATTTCGCAGAGGAAGTGCGCAAAGAAATCGCCGACCGGTATGGCGTTGAGGCGCTTTATGACGGCGGCCTCTCTGTGCGGACGACAGTCAATCCGCGCTTGCAAGAAGCGGCCGGCCGGATCTTACGGCGCTGGCTTGTTGAATATGATCAGCGCCATGGTTGGCGCGGTGCGATCGACACGATTGACGTTGAGGGCGATTGGCCGGAGCGTTTGTCATCGCTGTTCGACGGCTATAGCGATGCGCGCAAAATCGCCGACGATCTCGAGCCGTGGCGCCCTGCGGTGGTTTTGGCGCTATCGGACGGCGCCGTGACGATCGGCTTTGACGCTGACGCGCGGGGCGAGATTCCATTCTCGCAAATGTCCTGGGCGCGCGCTTTTGAACAAGCCGACGCCGTCGGTCCTGAAATTTCGAAACCAAGCGATACTTTGTCGATTGGCGACGTCATTCTGGTTGAACCTTTGACGAAGGGCATGTTGGCGGCGAGCGCCGATGCGGCCGAACCAGCTGAGCAAAACGCCGATGATGGCGCTGCCGACAACGCCGATAGCGAACAGGCCGTCTCCGCCGACGGCGCGCCGCTTTATGCATTGCGCCAAGTTCCGGCCGTCAATGGCGGCCTCGTGGCGATCGATCCGCATACGGGCCGTGTCCTTGCTATGGTTGGCGGGTTTTCCTTCCAATTGTCGGAATTTAACCGCGTGGTTCAGGCCCGTCGCCAGCCGGGCTCGACGTTCAAACCGTTCGTTTATGCCGCCGCCCTTGACAGCGGCTATTCACCGTCCTCGATCGTTCTCGATGCGCCGTTTGTTGCGCCAGGCGTCGACAGTTGGTGGAAGCCTGGCAATTACGTCGCCGGCCGGTTTTACGGCGAAAGCACGCTGCGCCTCGGCATCGAGCAGTCGCGTAACACGATGACCGCGCGTCTGGCGCAGGAGCTCGGCATCGGCCGCATTGTCGATTACGCGAAACGCTTCCATCTTTCTGATCGCTTGCCGCGCGAATTGGCGATCTCCTTAGGCTCGGGTGAGACCACCTTGATGCGCATGACGGCGGCGTATTCCACCTTCGTCAATGGCGGCAAGACGGTGTCGCCGTTCATTATTGACCGCGTTCAGGACCGTTATGGCGCGACGATTTTCCGCCAAGACCCTCGCGTGTGTCCCGCATGCCAAGGGGAAGGCTGGCGCGGTCAGCCGGAGCCGTCGCTCGCCGACGCTCGCGATCAGGCGATTGATCCGCGCACCGCTTATCAAATGGTTTCGATGTTGGAAGGCGTCGTCTTGCGCGGCACCGGCCGGCGCGTGCGCCGCGTCGTCGATAAGCCGCTCGCCGGCAAAACCGGCACCACGAATGAGTATAAAGACGCCTGGTTCGTCGGTTTCGCGCCGGATCTCGCCGCCGGTGTTTTTGTTGGGTTCGATATGCCGCAGACCTTAGGGCAGGGGGAAGCCGGCGGCAAAGTCGCCGCGCCGATTTTCGCTGACTTTATGGCCGAGGCTTTGGCGAATGACCCCGGCATTCCCTTCCGCGTTCCTTCCGGCATTCGACTGGTGCGTGTTGACGCGAAAACGGGTCGGCCTGCGCGCGCTGGCGACGGCAATGTCATTCTGGAGGCGTTCAAAGCCGAAGACGTGATCGGCGCCGGTAATCTCGATGACGCCCTTGCGCTCGATCCGTTGAGCGCCGGTCCTGCGGCGGCCGACAGTGCTACCGCTGAGAATGAGGAGTTAAGCGGGATCTACTGAGCGACAGCTGATCCGTGCTTCCAGTGCGGACCTATTTTATTGCTTGCGCTTTACCGATCCATGTCGTCGGCGCCGGACTAGGTTTTCGGTCGGTCTTTCGCTGCGCTTTTTTTGATTCGCTTTTGCTCAAACTAGGGACACGCCGACGCCGAACAGCGATCTTGGCGCGCTCTTTTCTTTATTGAGCCGACGGACTAAAAGCGCGGTTCGACTATTTGTGCATAAGAGGATCAAACGCCCATGCGCGCTGAGTTTCAGCACTTATCCGATCAAATCGAGCAGTCGGTGTCGCTGCTGAGGAGGCGTCTTTGACTGGGACGTCGCCACCAAACGTCTTGAGGACCTAAACAAAAAGGCTGAAGATCCGGACCTTTGGAATGATCCGGAGGCGGCGCAAAAGCTGATGCAAGAGCGCACAAGCCTCGCCGGTCAAATGGACGCGGTTTCGGAGATAGCGTCAGAGCTTGCTGACCTCTTAGAGCTAGCTGAATTGGCTGAAGCCGAAGACGATGAGGCGAGCCTTGAAGAAGTCGACGGTCTTATAAAAGCGCTCGCTGAGCGCGCCGCTAAAGCGGAAACTGAGGCGCTGCTTTCCGGCGAAGCCGACGCCAATAATTGCTTCCTTGAAGTTCACCCCGGCGCTGGCGGCACGGAGTCCAATGATTGGGCCTCGATGCTGTTGCGCATGTATGTGCGCTGGGCCCAGAAAGCCGGCTACAAGATCGACATTATCGATGAGCAACCGGGCGAAGAGGCCGGCATTAAATCGGCGACATTGCAGGTCAAAGGGCATAACGCTTATGGTTGGCTTAAGACCGAATCCGGCGTGCACCGATTAGTTCGGATTTCGCCCTATGATTCGAATGCGCGACGCCACACCTCGTTCGCGTCGGTTTGGATTTACCCTGTCATCGACGACAAGATAGAAATTGAAGTCAATGAAAGCGATTGCCGCATCGACACGTTCCGCGCGTCCGGCGCCGGCGGTCAGCATGTGAACACGACCGACTCTGCGGTGCGCATCACCCATGAGCCGACTGGCATCGTTGTGCAGTGCCAAAACGAGCGCTCGCAACATAAGAACCGGGCGACCGCCTGGAATATGCTGCGTGCACGTCTTTATGAGGCGGAGCTGCAACGTCGCGAAGAAGAAGCTGAAGCTGCCGCGTCGTCTAAGACAGAGATTGGTTGGGGGCATCAAATTCGAAGTTATGTGCTCCAACCCTATCAAATGGTCAAAGACCTTCGCACACAAGTTGAAAGTCCAAGTCCTGATGATGTGCTTGACGGCGACCTTGATCCATTCATCACTGCGGCGCTGGCGCAGCGCGTCGCCGGCGATTAGCCGGTGACAAAATGCTTGCGAGGTTCTTAGAGCCATATTGGAGATGCGTGTAACGCGCTAAATCTCGGCGAACAAATCAGGGGCGCACCCATCATTGCAAAGAGTCGCATTTAAATCTGATCGTACACAGATTCTTCTTTGTTGAATCTTCCTTGTAATGTGCTGGTGCAACATGTAGGCGGAGCGGCATCCTGACGCCCCCTAGCGCCTTCTAACAGAAAGCGCCGTAGAGTGACCTGGTCCGAGAACGGAAACAGTCCCGCCTGGACGGTGCATTATAGTAAGCGTCCGAGAGCGCTTTGCGGGTAAGTGTGTGATTGTCCGCAAAAAGAAGTGCGACAAAACAATAATTTAGAACACTCAAACGATTCCGACTGGACATGAACCCCTCTAAGGGCCGCAGTTTTCGTTCAATGCTTTGCTTATCTGCTAACGCGACGGTTGACCTATCGCACGCGGCGTAATGAGCGAGAATTATTTTCAATTCTCGCGAATGGCGATGGGAGTTTTGCGCGCAGCGTCCGTCTTATCTTCTTGAAGAGGGTTAATGACAAAAAGGATAGACGATGATGTTGAAATCCGTTCCTTGCGATACTGTCGATCCGATTATCGGCGGCGTTCGGATTGTGACGCGAGCGCTTGTCGTTTTTGCAAGTATTGTCGCCGGCTTCTCAATGTCCTTCGCATACGCAGCAAAAGCTCAAGAAGGCGCTACGATCGCAATTGTCGGCGTCGACGTCGTGAACCCCATTGGTTTTGAGTCTCTTGATGATGCGACAGTCCTCATTAAAGACGGCGTGATCGCGGCATTTGGGGCGAAAAGCAAGGTTGCAACGCCGGCCGATGCGCGCGTCATCGACGGCGCTGATAAGTGGTTGATCCCCGGCTTAATGGATCTCCATGTACATCTGGGTGGTGGCGGTTCTGTTGTCGGCTCCTATGAAATGGCGTCAGAGTCGGCGATGGCCGAGCCGCAACTCGGCGATATGTACGACTTAAACATACTTTTGTCGGCGTATACGTTGGAATCGACCCTCTTGCGCCATGCCCGCGCTGGCGTGACGACGATCATGTCGCCGGGTGATTGGCCTTGGGCTTACAATGAAGAAACTGGGACGCGTGTGCGGGCGGCGAAAATGCCAGTTGCGCCGCGGGTTATTCTTGCGACGCCTGGATCTCATCCGCAGCTTTTGAAGCCAGGCGAGAAGCCGGTTTTTCCAACGCCAGAATCTGTTTTATCGGGTGACTTTGACAGTGTCGTAACAATTCCCGAACAGGGCGTCGCGGCAATTCGCACGTATGCTGAGGTGTTAAACCCCGATCTGCAAAAGATTTGGTTTGTGGACAGTAAGTTCATTGGCGAACCGGAAGCGCCGGACACATGGCTAAAACTATTGCCGACGGTCAAAGCGATGGTTGCTGAAGCCGATCAGCTCGGTTTGCGAACGGCGATTGATGCAATTGAAGTGTGGCGGGCAAAGTCGGTGATGCCCACCGGCGCGGACTTAGTCCACGGCGTTTTCTTCGGCGAGGTCGACGATGAATATATCAGTCTCATGAAACAAAATAAGACCCGTCAGCTGTGGACGGCGATCGCGTCAGAGCGGTATTTCGGCGCTGTCGCGGGACACTTGACCTTGGCGACGGAGGAGATTCTCATCAGCGACCCCCATACGACGGCGCAGATTGTCGACATGCGTGCTGGCGACACCGATGGGTACATCATACCGGCCGGCGGCTCGCGTTTTGACGGCTTGACGTTGACGCAGGCGATGAAAGAACCGCCTTATACCGAGGAAATTGGCGTGGCGGTGCGTAATTTAGGGCGCGTCCATAAGGCGGGAATACCGGTGGCGATCGGCACGGACGCCGGCATCCCGGGCATTCCCTACGGCGCTGCAATCTACGCTGAATTCGAGAAATACCTTGAGGCCGGATTTAGTGATCTGGAAGTTCTCACCGCCGCGACGATTAACAACGCCCAGTATCTCGAGATGGAGGATCAAATTGGGTCAGTCACGGTCGGTAAACGCGCCGACCTTGTACTTTTGAGCGCTGACCCGTCGAAAGATATTAAGAATGCAGCGAAAGTTGTCGGCCTATTTCGCGACGGACAGTATGCGACGGCGGATATGTTGAATGACGACACGCCCTTCGATGTTGTGACACGTCTTCGCAACGCCTTTAATTTGGGAGATGAAAAGGCGTTCGGCGCTCTTTTATCCGAGTCCGTTGTATTGAAAGGCAATGGCCGCAAGTTTGAGGGACGTAAAAGTGTTGTTCGTAATTTTGGACCGTCTCGGAAGACATCTGGTCTGAGGACACGTCTCGACCATTTAGAAAACGGTTCAATTGTTGTTCAAAAAGAACGTTGGCCCGACGGCAAGAACCGCAATGTTCGTTATTTTGTGCGGGATAACGCAATAAAAGAGATAGAAGTTCTGCCGTGGAGCTGATCGGCGCCACGGCGGCGCACTCTATCAGCGATGTCTAATCAACGAAACGATCCGGAAAAGTCATTATAGGGAAGTAGATGGTGATGAAGAAACTTCTACCTGCGTGTAGGCGTCCGTTAAATTATCGAGTGCGCAAGGCTGCGACGGTGGCGCTCCTCATCGCATGCTCATCGACTTTGTCGGTTGGCGCATTGAGCGTCGCGTCGGCGCATGACGGTGAGGAACACCCGATCGCCGTCGTGGGCGTTGATGTCGTCAATCCTAGAGGGTTTGAGTCCATCGACGACGCGACCGTGATTATTGAGAATGGTGAAATCACCGCGTTCGGTCCGGCAAGCGAAACGGAAACGCCGGCGGACGCGCACATTATCGACGGCGCCGGGAAATGGATGATCCCTGGGCTGATGGACCTTCATGTCCATTTCGGTTTTGGCGGTTCGTTGGTTGGCGCCTACGAAATGACGGGGGATGCGGGCGCAGAGATGGAGGGGAAGTCGCCGGCGGACTTCATGTATGATCTCGGTCTGCTCTTGCCTGAGTATAGCTTTGAGGCGAATCTAAAACGCCACGCGCGCGCCGGCATCACGACGATTATGTCGCCTGGCGATTCCCTATGGACATATGGAGAAATGACAGGCACGCGGGCGCGCGCCGCGAAAATGGAAATGGGGCCGCGCATTCTTCTTGCGACATTGCTGTCTCATCCACGGCTCTTACCACCTAGCGAAGAAGCGGTTTTTCCGACGCCTGAGGATATTTTGTCCGGTGAGTTCGAAACCGTCGTTTCAACGCCTGAGCAAGGCGTCGCGACACTCCAAGCATATGTTGAAGCGTTGAAGCCGGACCTTCAAAAAATCTGGTTCGTGGACAGCAAGTTCATTGGTGAGCCGGAAGAGCCTGGCGATTGGAAGAAACTATTGCCGACGGTCAATGCGATGGTCGACGAGGCGACGCGTCTCGGTTTGAAGACCGGCATTGACGCGATCGAGGCGTGGCGCGCAAAGGCCGTGATGCCGATGGGCGCAAACTTGGTGCACGGCGTTTTCTTCGACGAGGTCGATGACGAATATATCAGTCTCATGAAAGAACACGGCACGCAGCAAATGTGGACCGCAATCGCCTCTGAACGATATTTCGGCGCTGTCGCTGGACATTTAACGCTGGTGACAGAGGAAATTCTTGTCAGTGATCCGCACGTCACGGCGCAAATGATCGATTTACGAGGCGGCGACACTGATGCGCTTGTTATTCCGGCGGGCGGCTCGCGGTTTGACGGCATGACGCTAACTGAGGCGATGGCCGCTGAGCCTTACACGGAAGAAGTTGACGTCGCTGTGCGCAATCTTCGGCGCGTCCATGCGGCGGGCATTCCCGTCGCGATGGGCACGGATGCCGGTATTGTGGGCATTCCCTATGGCGCAGCGATTTATGCTGAGTTTGAGAAATACCGTGAAGCGGGGATGAGCGATCTCGACATACTGACGTCGGCGACGATTAACAGCGCGCGGTATATCGAATTAGAGGATGAGATCGGCTCTGTCACTGTCGGCAAACGCGCTGATCTGGTGTTGGTAAGCGAAGATCCGTCCGAAGATATTATGAATGCGGCGAAAGTCGTGGGACTATTCCGGGACGGGCATTATGCTACGGCGGATATGTTGAATGACGATACGGCGTTCGATGTCGTCACCCGCCTACGAAACGCCTATAATTTAAGGGACGATAAGGCGTTTGGCGCGCTTTTGTTAGACGACGTTGTTTTTGTCGATGAGGCAGGTCGCAGAGTCACAGGCCGCAAGGCAGTCGTGCGTAAACTAGGCCCGGCGCGTAAAGCGAAGGGCGTAAGGCTACGCACCGATCATGTGGACACAGGGTCCATTGTCGTGCAGCAAGAGCGTTGGCCGGACGGCGGCGATCGAAACATTCGCTATGAAATCGAAGATAAGCGGATTAGCGCGATCGCGATACTGTCTAAATCGTAGCGCTTAAAACACGAGCCCTGTCCGCATCGGCGGGGCTCGTCCTTGCACAGCACGCAATAAAACCTAACGTCGCCCGATCTGTGCGCCATGCTTAGAAGCGCAAAGCGTAAAGCGGATCGAACGCGCCGGCTCTAACGCAGCGGTGAGCGGCTCGGATTTAGGAAGGACGGCGCGTCGCCGCGATTCTCGTCTTCGGCATCGCTGCCGGCGACGATTGTCGGGCGCGGCGCAGAGGACGCTGGCCGCGACTTGCGGAAGTCTTTGGCTGAAGCGTCCGACAGGGGATCGTCCGAGTGACGGCAATTGCCCTCGAAATGTGCGCCGCTTTCCACCGCCAAAGACGAGTGGAGAATGTCGCCGAGAATGTGCGCCGTGGAGGCGAGCGTCACTTGCTTGGCGCGAATGCCGCCTTCGACACGGCCGCGGACGGTCACGTTCTCGCAAATGATTTCGCCTTTGACCGAGGCCTTCTCGCCGACGATGAGCACCGCCGACTTGATGTCGCCTTCGAGTTCGCCGTCGAGCTGCACTTCGCCGACTGAATTAATGTTGCCTTTGACAACAACGTCCGCGGAAAAAATCGACGGAACCCCTGCTGATTTCATTGAGCTTGACCTTTTTGACGCTGAAGGCGCGGCGGAGGCGGCTGTACTCACTTCAGAGCCCCCATTCAAATTCTTACGTTCGTCCGATGTCGGTTTTGTCTTAGCTTTCGAAAACATAACGTCCCGCCTCGATAAACTTCTCAGGATCTTTGGGCTTGCCGCGGTAGAGAACTTCGTAATGCAAATGGGGCGCTGTGCTGCGGCCCGTATTGCCCAATTCGCCGATTTTCTCGTGAAGCTTCACCTTTTGGCCCTTCTTCACCACATACCGTTTCATATGCGCGTAACGGGTTAGGAAACCGTTGCCATGATCGATTTCGACGACCCGCCCATAGCCGCCGCGCACGCCGACAAAGCGAACAGTGCCCGGTGCGGTCGCGACAATCGGCGAGGCCCAGGCCGCAACGAAGTCCAAC
This sequence comes from Pseudomonadota bacterium, assembly GCA_039814575.1. Classification (GTDB taxonomy): domain Bacteria; phylum Pseudomonadota; class Alphaproteobacteria; order Caulobacterales; family Parvularculaceae; genus MED-G105. The sequence goes on along the minus strand of JBCCAY010000012.1, from coordinate 29,685 downwards.
CCGTAATGGCTGGCTGGGCGGCCATTGAATGGGTCGCGACGAATGCCGAAACCGCTGGTCTGGCGTCGGCTTGCAGTGAGGGGCGAGGAGAGGGGGATATTATCAAGCACGTCCGTCAATTGATCGAGTTCGTCGAGAAGAACGCCGGCGCGGTTTGTGCGACGGAAGAACAAGGTCGAGGCGCTGGAGAGATTTGACGGATCGATATAGGGCCCGCCTTGGGCGAGCACGCGATTGGCGATTTTCGGGGCCGTAGTCAGGGTGTCCGCCGTCACGCCCGTGGTGCGCAGAATATGGCGAAGGTCCTGGATGCGCTGTTCGGCGGTTTCCTCGACACGAGCGAGCAGCATCACTTGCTCGACGTAAAGATTGCCGGCAGCGCGCTCGATTTGGCGCATTGATTGCGCTGCGATCTCGTTCCGCATGACGCCGCTGTCGGTATGGTCGGCTTCTTTGAGGGCGCTCGCTTCAATCATAGAAATTCTCGATTGGCGCGGGGTCGGCTCAGCCGGGGCCAGATCAATCATGATGCGATTGGAGTTATTCGGCCGTTGGCCGTTGGGGAAGCCGGCTTCGGATAGGCTGTCGGTCAGGCCTTCGATCACGGTGTCGACGGCAGATTTCCGGTCCACCATGGCGCGAAGCGTTTGATGGCGACTGGAAATCTCGCTCATTGCTTCGTCGAACTCTTCTTGCAGAACGACATTGAGAGCGTTCATGTCGTTATAGGCGCGGTGGGCTTTTTCTAGGCGGCGTTCATAGAGGTCGCGCTGAACGCGCTCATTGCGGTCTTTGGCGACGATGATTTGTTCTTTAAAAACAACGTTGACGGAGGCGTAAGCGACCCAGAGAAGCGCCGCGACAATAACCGTGGCGAGCGCCATCTGCGTGCGCGTCGACATTGAAATGAAATGGACTACGCCGTCGCTTCGGTGATAAATCTGCCGTTCTTTAAAGAAACGGCTTACGAAGCGCCTCGCCCTGCCGGACTTTCGTCCCATCAATCTACGCCCTTCACTGACCCTTTAACCGCGTATCACGCCCTAACGTCGCCCCCCCATATTGATTCCCGACGTCAATACGGAGCGCTAGAGTGCGGCATACCCCTTAAAATATTGCAGCCGATATCCACAGTTTTCGCAACTCTTATGTGATCTAATCACGACACTTTTTTAATGTTCCGGTCATAAATCACTGCGTTTTCCCAAAACGAGGCGATCTTTGCGGCCTTCCTCACTGACCTGGCAAAATGCGTTCCCAAGGCGGCATCGATTGATGCGACCGAATTCGCCAAGGCGAGACACGGCGTCACGGGAAATGTGATCGCACTTAATCTATGTCCGTTTTAACGGTGCAAGACCGCTGCGTAGCTAATGTTAAGCAACGGTGAAGGGCGAATAATACGCTGGGTCGAACCCGGCCCGGCCGCGGGCATCGTCATTAAAGGGCGGTTTCAGGCCGCCATTGAAACGCGCGCGCACGAGGGTTTCGAAGGTTTCAGCAGGATTGAGATCGCGCGCGCCGCAAAGGGTGTTGAACCAGAAGACGCCTTTGCGAACGTGATCGATTTCTTCTTGGTAAATTACCCTTAGGACATCCGCGCTTTTGTCGTCGTTCGCGTTCATCAATTTCTCGATCATGCCCGGCGTCACGTCGAGACCACGCGCTTCTAGAACCATCGGCGCGACGGCTAGCCGGGCAAGGGCGCTGTCCGCTGTTTTTAACGCCGCCTCCCAAAGTCCGTCATGGGCCGCCAACGCCCCATAATGTGATCCGAGGTCGTCGAGGCGGGCTTCTATCATAGCGAAATGGCGGGCTTCATCGACCGCAACTGCGAACCAGTCTCGCACAAACGCTTCGGCGTCGAGGCCGGCGGCGGCGATTTCATCGGCGAAGCGCGCCGCCATGTCGAAGGCGAGATCGATCGCGTTCAGTTCGATATGGGCGACCGCGTGCATCAAGGCGACGCGGCCAGCCGGCGAGCCGATCCGTCGCCTCGGAACGTCATTCGGCGGGAGGAGCGCCGGGTGAGCCGGCCGGGCCGGACGATCCGGCGGTTCGGAGGACGCTGCGCTGTCGCCCGTTAGCGCGGCATAGATAGGCGCAGTCGACGCAAGAGCGCGTTCCGCCTCTCGCGCCGCGGCGATTTTCGCTGCCGGCTCTGCGGCTGTGAGCGCGGCATGGGCGAGGCGGCGGTAAGGCGGCGTTTCGGTTTTTGAGGGGTCCGTCATTGCGCGCTAGTAATTCGACTTCGTGATCGCTGCGTTTGCTGCGGTCGTTGAGCGGCCGCAGCGTCGCCGACGCGAGGATTAGCCAAGCGCTTCGACGGCTTCAAGAACCGCTTCAACATGCCCCGGAACTTTCACTTTACGCCAGACTTGCTGGATGACGCCCTTGCCGTCAATGACGAAGGTCGAGCGTTCAATGCCCATGTATTTCTTGCCGTACATGCTTTTCTCTTTCCACACGCCATAGGCCTCGAGCGCTTTGCCTTCTTCGTCGGAGCCGAGCGTAATGGTCAGGTCGTGTTTCGCTTTAAACTTGTCGTGCTTGGCCACGGTGTCTTTCGAGACGCCGAGAATCTCCGCGCCGGCGCTTTCAAAGTCTGCAAGGTGTTCTGAGAAGCCGATCGCCTGCTTGGTGCAGCCTGAGGTGTCGTCCTTCGGGTAAAAGTATAAAACGAGGGTTTTGCCAGCGTAGTCTTTCAGCTTCACCGATCCCTCTCCGTCGGTTGGAAGGGTGAAGGCTGGCGCTTTTGCGCCTTCAACAAGTTCTTTCGCCATACCGCTTAGCACGTCCTTTCGATTTTTCGCGACGTCCGGTGTTCTCCCAGACTTTGCCCCGAGTTTGCCAAGTGTTTGTGATGCAAACCGTATACGCTGGGCGTTCGAATATGTTCAGGGCGGCGATGAGAATTTTGCGGAATTCCCGATGTCCGAAGGGCGAACGGCGCCGAAGCGCGTTTCTTGTCGATCTTAGCGCTCGATCGACAATTTCGGCGACGCTGGATAACCCATCGGGGCATATGGTCGTCGGCAGCAGGGCGCGCATGTCTCGGGCGCGAAAACTTCGAAAGTAAAAGCATGTCTTTTACGGGCTCGAACCGTATTATCAGGCGGCGAACGAGTGTCCGATCCCCTAATGTTGAGCTGTTTCCGGAGTTTTGGATCGCGCTCTTAGGGCCGAACCTCGTATGTAGAAAGTTTGGCGTTGATCGAAAGGCGACAACGGATCGTGGGTCTGAACCGGCCAGAGTTTGTAATCCCAGAGTTTGTAAGCGACGCCCCTGCGCCGGTGCGCGTCATGGCGGCCGCGTGAAAGGGATCATCATCAAAGTCGTCGCTGCAGCCGCGCTCTTCATTGCGGCCGTCGCCGGCCTTTCGGCGCTCGCGGTGGGGCTCATCGTCTGGCGCGTTAATCTCGGGCCGGTCGATGCAGGGTTCGCAAAACCGTTTATTGAAGATGTGTTGTCGCGCGCCTTCGCCGGCGCTGGCGACGTTGCGATCGACACCGTTGGTTTGCGTAAAGACGATGTGGCCGACCTCATCATCCTCGAAATCGGCGGCTTCGACTTGCAAAGCGATTACGAAACCGCCGGCTCTAACGCTGGCTCCAATGCCGGCTTCCGCAGCCTGCAGCTCGGGTTTGACGCTTCCGACCTCCTCTCGGCGCGGGCGGGGCCGAAAACCGTGCGCGTCGAAGACGCCGCTCTTCGCATTGTGCGCCGGGAAGACGCCGCGATTAGCCTCGATTACGGGCCGCCAAGTAAGACGCAGACTGAGCAGGGGCCGGCGAACGTTTTCCAAAGCCTCACAGGCGGCCCCTACTTCCGAAATGCTTTTGAGCGCGCCGACATTGTTGACGCGCATATCTATTTTCTCGATGAGGCGACGGCGCGCGCTTGGACTGCCCATGGCGCAACGCTTAGTATTGTTCGTACTAAGATGGGATACTCGGCCCGTCTTGCGGGAGACTTCGAGCCGGGGGAGACGGCCTCGGATGCTTTTGCTGAAGATGAGTTGGCCCCGAACGACTTCATCCAGAACGATCTCGTCCAGCACGATGTCGGGGATGACGCAGCGCTTGTCTTGACGGCGGATTATGATGTGCGCGCCGATCGAATTTCAGCCTCGCTCAATGTTTCCCATGCGCCTGTCGGCGATATTTTGAGCGTTTATCTTGGCGCGCCTGAAAGCGTCGTTACAGGTCTGGTGAGCGGACAAGGCGCTGTGACGCTGACAGGCGACGGCCGGGTGCTGACGTCTTTTATCGACGCGACGGCGCTTGGCGGGCAGCTCAATCTCGGCGGGTTTTCGACCGCTGTTGACGAGATGGCGTTGGAGATGAATTTCGATGCGGACAATAATGAGTTTCTCATCGAGCAATTCGCAATCGATACCGACGCCGTTAAAACCCTGATCAGCGGCGCCGTCTCTGCTCGCCCTGTTGTATCAGGGCCCGGCTATCAGTCGGTATCGTTCGTTTTGAACGCTAAAGACATCGCCCTGGCAGGCGGCGGCGCATTTGAGAACGACGTCGTCATTGATGCGATGGACCTCTCCGGCGCTTACAACATCATCCAGAAGCGCGGCCAATTTAACGATATCCTCATTTCGCTGCATGGCGCTAAGGGACGGGGTCGCCTCTCTTTTGCAACGTTTGCGGAAGATTCGCCTGAGATAAAGGGCGAGCTCGCGTTCGATGCGCCGCTGACGAAAGAGGAAGTTTTATCCGTATGGCCAGTGCAAGCGGCGTTCGCCGCCCGCACTTTTGTGCGTGAGCGCGTCGCGGCCGCGAACTTTCAAGACGTTAAAGCGCGGCTCGATTTAGAGGCGGGCGCGGTGAATGACGGCGCGATTATGCCGGAAGAGGCGATGGCGCTCAGCTTTCGCGCAATCGATGCTGAAGTCGCCTACGCGCCGACGATGACGCCGATTAAGGACTTGGCTGGAAACGGCGTTCTTGCGGGCAATAGTTTTACATTGGATGCTGAGCAAGGGCGTGTCGGTGACGTTCTATTGATGAAGGGCCGCGTCTCGATCCCAAAATTAAGGCCCAAGGGTCATCCGGCGACCTTCACGTTCGACGCGGCGGGTGACGCCGCCGACGTGTTGGCGATTTTGGACGAACCGCCTTTGCATGTTTTGAAAGAAACCGCCTTTAAAGCGGATGATTTTCGCGGAAAAGGAACGCTCTCCGCAAAAATTATTCGTCCCAATCAGCGTGATGCGCCGCGCGACGCCTATCGCTATGAAGCGACGGCGTCGTTTGCTGGTCTCACCGTCTACGATTTTTATCAAGATACGCCGCTGACCGACGCCTCTGCGGAGATTTCGCTGAAGACCGGTGAAATGACGGTAGAAGGTGCGGCGACGCTCTCCGGCTCTCCGACCGAGTTCGTTTGGAATCAACGTTTTTCTGGCCAGAAGTCAGACCGCACACAGATTTCGATTGAGGGACGCTTAGACTCTCGCTTCGGCGATCTCTTCGGCTTGCCCATGCGCCAATTCGTGCGCGGAACACCGCCTTTCTCCGCGACGGCGCGCGGCGATCTTTCGGCGATCCGCGAAGCGCGTTTGCAGGCGGATTTCACCGATGTCTTGCTGGTGTCCGAGGCGCTTTCTTGGCGTAAGCCGAAGGGCGCGCGCGCGCGCGGCGCCTTGGCGTTGACATTTGGCGAGGAGAGTTTGGAAACGCTCTCAGTTGATATAGAAGGCGACGGGCTCGCCGTGGACGGCCTCGTGCAGTTGAGCGCGGCCGGCGCGCTTAAAGGCGTTGACTTTGAGCGTTTGTATTTAGACGGATTGATCGATGTCGCCATTGCCGCGGAGCGCAATCAAGACGGTCTTACGATGAATATCGAAGGGCCGCGTTTGGTGCTCGCTGGCGCCGTCGACCAGGTCAGCGCGCGTTCGGGGGGCGGCGATGTTGAGGCGGGCGGACCGCGCCTTGCGGACCTGCTCGCTGAAACGCGCGGCGTCGTTGCTATTGATGAGGTGGTGCTAAAGTCCGGCGTTTTGTTGAACGACGCGGCGCTCACCTTTGATCATGGCCCGGAGCGATTATCGGCGTTTTCTTTCACCGCCGCGCCGAACGGCGCCGGCGTTCTTGCCGCTTCCCTAGAAACCGCAGAGGGCGATGACCCTGAGCAGCGCATTATCGCGCAGACAGATGATCTCGGGGCGCTTTTCGCCGGACTATTCGGCGTTCGTTCGGTTGAGAGCGGCGAGGGGCGCATTTCCTTTGCCATGGATGCGCCGTTGCCGGATCATGTCGACCCCATGTCGTTGAACGCCGGCCCTGAGGAGATGGGCATGGAAGCCGTTGCGCCGGCGTCGGGTGAGATCTCCGCGAAGAATTTCCGCGTCGTCGGCGCGCCGCTTTTGGCCCGCGTCTTTTCAGCGGGTTCATTGACTGGCCTCAGCGATCTTCTGTCCGGCGACGGCATTGAAATTCAAGACATGTCAGCGCGCTTTTCCGTCGAGGACGGACAAATCGCGCTCTATGACGGTCGTGCAACTGGGCCGTCTGTGGGCCTCACGGCGCAAGGCGATTTTTCCCTCGGCGCTGACGGGCGGTTGGCGCTTTCCGGCGCTGTCGCTCCAGCCTATCAGTTGAACTCGTTTCTCGGCTCAGCGCCTTTGATTGGCGAGCTTTTCGTCAATCGCGAAGGGGAGGGGATCGTCGCCGTATCCTATGCGGTGACGGGCGCGCCGCAAAACCCTGTTATCGCGGTCAACCCGCTATCGGCCTTAGCGCCCGGCGTTTTTCGGCGGATCTTCGAGCCGAGCACTCCGGTGTTGGACGCCGACAGTGGCGCGGTTGACGACGCTCCGGACGGCGAAACCAATTCCGACACGCCGTAAACCGCCGTCTATTGAACTTTCAACAGCGCGTGCTTTTTCTTGCCGACGGACAATTTCACCGCGCCGTCGACAAGATCGTTTTCGGCGATCGCCCGTTCTTCACTGAGAGGGGCGTCGTTGATTTTCAGGGCGCCGGCCTTGATATGCCGACGGCCTTCGCCCTTGGAAGCGATAAGTCCGGCGGACTGGAACGTCGTCAAAAGGTCGACGCCGCTCGCCAATTCGGCGGCGGACGTCGCCACCGTCGGCAAGTCGCCAGTCTTGGCGCCTTCTTCAAACGTGCACCGCGCCGTTTCCGCGGCCGCCTCGGCCGCTGCGCGCCCGTGCAACATCGCGGTGGCTTCATTGGCGAGGGTCTTTTTCGCGTCATTGATTTCAGCGCCCTGAAGCGCGCCGAGGCGGCGCACTTCGTCCATCGGCAGGGTCGTGAAGCGGGCGAGCATCATGGCGACGTCAGCGTCATCCGTATTGCGCCAATATTGCCAATAGTCATAGGGGCTTAGGAGGTCGACGTTCAGCCAAACCGCGCCATTGGCGGTCTTACCCATCTTCTTGCCCGACGCTGTGGTGAGAAGCGGCGTCGTTAATCCGAAAACCTCCGCGCCGTCTTTACGCCGGCACAATTCTACGCCATTGACGATATTGCCCCATTGGTCCGAGCCGCCCATTTGTAGCGCGCAGTCATAACGATTGTGGAGCGCGTGGAAATCATAGGCCTGCATCAGCATGTAATTGAATTCCAGGAACGTCATCGGGCTCTCACGCTCGAGCCGTAATTTGACGCTGTCAAACGTCAGCATACGGTTGATGGTGAAATGCGTTCCGTAGTCCCGTAGGAATTCAAGATAATTAATCTCCGACAGCCAGTCGTCATTATTGACCATGACCGCGCCCGTCGGCCCGTCATCGAACGATAAAAACGCATCGAAGACGGTTTTTATCGAGGCGATATTGGCGTCGATCTCGTCATTTGTCAGGAGCTTGCGCTGATCGTCGCGGCCGGTGGGGTCGCCGACTTTCGTCGTGCCGCCGCCCATCAGCGGTAATGGGCGGTGGCCGGTCTGTTGCAACCAATAGAGCATCATGATCTGAATGAGGCTGCCGGCATGGAGGGAGGCGGCGGTGGCGTCGAAGCCGATATAACCGGTGATCCGCCCCGTCGCGGCCTTTTCGTCGAGGGCTTCAAGATTGGTTCCCTGATGAATGAAGCCGCGCTCATTGAGCGTGTTGAGGAAATCTGAACGGAACGCCGCCATCATGCTCGCCTTAACTGATCTGAAAATGTGCCCTATAGCGGATAAAACCGGGTAAGATCAAAGGGCTTTTAGCGTCGGTGGGCGACGCTTGGCTGAATAGACGGAAAAGACGAGCACGCACATGGGCGTAAAAACGGCGATCGGATTGATGAGCGGCACGTCTTTGGACGGCATTGACGCGGCGATTTTGAAAACCGACGGCGCCGGCGTCGTCGAGCCGGGCGCGGCCCTCAGCATCCCTTATTCGCGGGCGGTGAAAGTTTTCGTGCGCCGTGCCATCAAGGCGGCGCTTGAGGGACGGGAAAGCGCGCAGGATGTCGCCGACGCGGAGGCGGCCGTCACCAAGGCCCACGCTGAGGCCGTTGCGGCGCTCTTGGATGAGGCGGGGCTCGCCGCGGCGGATGTCGACGTCGTCGGCTTCCATGGGCAGACTATTTTGCACCGACCGGAAAGCCTGACGGGCGAGCCGGGCCGCACCTGGCAAATCGGTGACGGCGCGGCGCTCGCCAGCGCCACGGGGATCGATGTCGTTAATGATTTCCGGGCCGCCGACGTCGCCGCCGGCGGCGAGGGCGCGCCGTTCGCGCCGGTCTATCATGCGGCGCTCGCGCGAGCCTATGCCGCGGTTGAACAGATCGACGGGCCGATCGCCATCCTCAATCTCGGCGGCGTCGGCAATATTACATTTGCACCGGCCGGCGCGGGCGACGCTGATCTCGTTGCGTTTGACTGCGGCCCGGGCAATGGGCTGATTGACGAGTGGATGGAGCAAAAAACTGGCGAGGCCATCGACCGCGACGGCAAGGCGGCGGCTTGCGGCGCGGTTGATGACGCGGTTTTGCGGCTCATGCTCTTGAACCCCTATTTGAAACGGCCGGCCCCGAAATCCCTAGACCGTTATGATTTCAAACTGGACGCCGCCAAAGCCTTGTCCCTTACAGACGGCGCGGCGACGCTGACGGCGTTCACGGCCGCGTGTGTTGCGCGGTCGGTGGATTTGCTCCCGGAACCGCCGGCTCTGTGGGTTGTCGCGGGCGGCGGGCGACGCAATCCGACGCTTATGGCGGCGCTTGGCGATGCGCTCGACGCGCCGGTGCGCGCAGCAGAAGACGCCGGCTGGCGCGGCGATGATCTGGAGGCGGAGTGCTTCGCCTATCTCGCGGTGCGCAGCCTTGCGGGGCGGCCGCTTAGTTTCCCGAAAACGACCGGCGTTCCCCATGCGATGACCGGCGGCGTTTTGAGCAAGGCTTAGCGAATGCGCCGGCCCCGCCGTCGCCCTTTTGTGGGCGCATGAAAGGCCGGATCTTTCTTCGCGACCCATTTGATGAAGCTTTTAATCGCGGGGTGAGCGCGTAGCGCTTCGATCGTGTTGTAATCGCGCGCTAGCTCGCTTTCCGTGAGGTGAGCGTGGATCGTCGCGTGGCAAATCTGATGCAGCAAAACTGTCGGACCGCCGGCCCCGCCTTTTAGTTTCGGCGTGAGGTGATGAACGCTTTGCTTGGCGTGTTTCGGAATCGGCCGACCACAAAGAGGGCAGATCGGCGCTGCGTCGGGGCGGTTGTCACGGTGCGGTGTCATCATCGGAGCGCTGACATAAATGTTTCAATCGACCGCAGCCCGTTCGAGCCGCTAGAGTTTGGTGAACCTCTCTTTTGGAACGAGCGACCCATGCAAATTGTCTTCGTCCCCCTTCTCTTGGGCGTCTTCTTGAGTGTTTCATCCGCCTTTGCTCTTGAGCCGTCGCCAAGCCCGATCATGATCGTTGGCGATACGCCGTACGCGCCGGCCGACGAGGCCATGCTGGCCAAAGCGCTGCCGGCGATCAAGTCGGGCGGCTTTCCTTTCGTTATTCACCTTGGCGACTATAAAGGCGGCAAGGCGCCGTGCGACGGCGCCCATGATGAAGCATTTGAAGTATTGATTGACACGCTTGCGCCGTTGCCGGTTTTCTACACGCCGGGCGATAACGAATGGACCGATTGCGATAGAAACGAAAACCCGGCGACCGGTGCGCGGTACTCCGATTTAAAGCGCTTGCAAACCGTCCGCGAAAAATTCGCCGCAGACGTCCCGGCGGGCGCCGACGCTTTTGACTATCGACGACAATTGCGACTTCCAGAAAACGCGTCTTGGTCTCATCAGGGCGTGCGCTATCTCACTTTACATGTGACGGGTACGAATAATGGTCGCGACTGGGTGGTCGGTGACGCTTTGGAAGCGGCGAGCGCCGCAGTCGCCGCCCGAGACGCGGCGAACAGCCTCTGGCTTGCGGAAGGCTTCGTGACGGCGCGCAACGAGAAGGCCCGCGCGATGGTGATCGCTCTGCACGCTGATCCGACCGACATCAAAGACAAGCCGAAAGGCGTCATGTGCGAAAGCGTCGCGGTGAATGACGACCATGCATGCGACGCCTTCACCGCGCTTCGCCGCGCCATAAACGACGGGGCGGCGACTATCGATGCGCCGGTATTGCTGATTCATGGCGATACTGAGCCCTTCACTTTAAGTCGCGGGTTCGGCGGCGAAGATGCGCCTAACCTCTGGCGTCTGAACGCCGCCGGCGACGCCGGCGTCGGCCGTACGGGCTTTGCTTATGGCGTTCGTGACGTCACGGTTGTGGAGTTTCATCTTGATGAGAAAAAACCCTTTCGCGCATATGGTCTGTTGACCGGGAAGAAAGCGCGTGCGCGCTAGAACGCCGGATGACCGTATTGGATCAGTATAAGGTCGGTTCAGGCGGTCAAAAGCATTAGCTAGGGCATCGGAATGACTCTAGCTAACGCTCCGACGCTCTAGGGCGTCGCTTTTGCGTAAGCTATATCGATGGGACGTGCTGGGTGTCGCGAAAGACAGGCGACTGGCTAATCGTCCGGATACCCGTCCGGGTTTTCTCGTTGCCAGCGCCAATGGTCGGCGCACATGTTGTCTAGTGTCTTCTCCGTACGCCATCCAAAAAGATCCGCTGCTTTTGACGGGTCAGCGACGATTTCCGCGATATCGCCAGGACGGCGTGGTGCAATCGTATACGGAATATCGCGATTTGAGGCACGTTTAAACGCGTCGATCGCTTCAAGCACCGACACGCCTTTCCCGCAACCGAGATTGACGTCTCGGGCTTCGCCGCCGTCTTTATGGTTTTCCAAATAATCCAGCGCCGCCATATGGCCGCGTGCGAGATCGCTGACATGGATGTAATCGCGAACGCCAGTGCCGTCCGACGTCGGATAATCATCGCCGAAAATGCTCACCTCTTTGCGCCGGCCGACGGCGACTTGCGCGATAAAAGGAAAGAGATTGTTGGGAACGCCGTTCGGGTCTTCGCCGATAAGTCCCGACGGGTGTGCGCCGGCGGGATTGAAATAGCGAAGATTGCAAATGCGCCAAGTGTGGTCGGCGCGCGCCAAATCTTTCAGCATTTCTTCAATGAAGAACTTGGTGCGGCCGTAAGGGTTGGTCGGTCCAAGCGCGCCGGTCTCATTTACGGGGTTGGCGTTTAACGCGCCGTAGACAGTGGCGGACGATGAAAAGACGAGGGTTTTTGCATCGGCGTCGCTCAAAGCGTGGATGAGCGTCCAGGCGGCTTTCAGATTTGTTTCGAAATAACGCAATGGTTCGGCGACGGAGTCGCCGACGGCTTTCAAGCCGGCAAGGTGGATGCCGCCGGTAGGTTTGAAGTCGCGCACAGCGGCGTTAATGCGCGCCGCGTCGCCCGGCGCGGCGAGATCCGCTTTTAAGAGCTGCGGTGTTTTTCCGGTAATTTTTTCAACGCGGGAGAGCGCGGTAGGCGATGAGTTATCGAAATTGTCGATAACGAGAATCTCTGCGCCGGCGTTGAGTAATTCGACGCAAACATGCGCGCCGATATAGCCGGCGCCGCCGGCGACGATAATGCGTTTGGCCATAGGCGGCTTGTAATGCTGCGCGGCCCCGCGGCGCAATCAATTTTCGGTTGGTTCTTGGGATTGAACGCCTATCGAAGGCGCTCGAAGCTTGTTGACGCAACTTCGAGGGCGGCCCCGTCTGCGGCGCGTCTGCTGAGCAGCGCCGCTGGTTTGCCGGCGGGCGCTTCGCGGGAAGCCGGCGCGGCGTCTCGTGAGGCCGTCAGTGTGGGCTCATTTGGGGCCGGCGCCGCTCGACGATTGCCGTCGGCGTCGAAGAGCGCCGGGTCGCGTTTAAAGGCGAAAGGCTCAGCGGCGTTACGTTCGGCGTCGTACCTATTGTCAGTGCGGTTTTTCTCGATATCTTCGGGGCCTTTCGGAGCGCCGGCTGCTGCGTTCGAAAATGCGTCGCGTTCGTCTGAGACGTCTGCGTCTTCAAAGAGCCGGCCTGAACGCCGATTGGCGCGGGCTTCGGCGGCTTCGCGGGTGCGGGCCCCTAAGAGGCCCGATGCCCGACCGAGATTAAAGCCGGCCAAATACGCCGCGAGCCACGGCGCGAAGCGTGAGGCGACGTCAAACAGGCTGTCATCGATCGCTTCTACTGTGGCGTCGATGTTCAAGCCGAAAAAGGCCTGCACCACCATGGCTGTCGTAAAGAGCACGATAAGGAGGTGTGAATAAACAAAGTTAAGGCCTCGCGCGAGCGACTTGCCGACGCCGAACCCTGTCTCCGGCGCCTCATAGCGCCAGCGACCGGCGATGAAGCCGAAAAGCGGCATAGTCGTCAGATAGGCGATGGTCGCGGCCGGGATTTGAAAGCCGAACAGCGGCGTCGTTCCGTAAAAGACGTCGCCCCGGACAATGAACGCCCACAACCCAGTAATCACGCTAAAAGCGATAAAGCTCGTCACATAGCCGCCGAAGCGGTCGTCAAGACGGTCTTTTCTGGTCTTACGGGCCATCGCGGCGTCCCCGATCGTCGCGTTGCTAACATTGCTATACTAGCAGGGAGACGCCGACGAGACAAAGCGTTGAAAGGACGTTTCCGGTCTCGATTCGCTCCCCGATGATGGAGACGAAGGCTTTTCTTTCTTTCGGTGCGCTCTTCGGAGGCAGGAGACTTGCGCGTGGACCGCCTTTCGCCTATACGCCTCGGCTCGAATTCAACGAACGCGCCTTTTTGCGCTCGTCCCGCTGTCGGGTCGAGCGCTGTTCCTATTTGGCCCAGCCTTAATAGACGGCTTAGCCCTTTAGGCCCATTCCGGCGCAGAGCCCTGTTGGGGGCGTCAACGTAAGGGATCAGCGCGATGGCTGACACAGACGTATTTTACTGCGAAGTGCGCGAAGGCGTCGGCACGGGCGCGGCCCGCGCGGCCCGTCGCGAAGGTTGGGTGCCGGGCGTTCTTTATGGCGGCGGCGGCGAGCCGGTCGCTATTCGCTTGCGCAATAATGAGGTCAACAAGGCCTTTAACGCCGGGCGCATGCGGGCCCATTTGGCGAAAATCGACGTGCCTGGCGAAGACGGCCTGCAAGACGTTATCGCCCGTGACGTTCAGACCCATCCGGTCAAAGACTATCCAATCCATGTAGATCTGCTGCGTGTTGACGAAACAACGCGCATTAACGTTGAGATACCTGTCCGCTTCTTGAACGATGAAGACTCGCCGGGATTGAAGCGCGGCGGCGTTCTGAACGTCGTTCGCTATGCGGTGGAAGTTTACGCTCCGGCGACGGCGATCCCCGAATATCTCGAGGCGGATATTGGCGCGCTCGACATCGGTGACGTCTTGCACATTTCTGCGTTTGATCTGCCGAAAGGCGTTGTGCCGGTTATTTCTGATCGTGACTTTACCGTTGCGACCATTGCTGCGCCGTCCGCTGTTCGCTCCGCTGAAGGCGAAGACGACGCTGCAGCCGAGGGCGAAGATGCGGCGGCCGAGGGCGGCGACGCCGCCAGCGAATAACGCTGAACCGACACGCGCGGGCGGGCGCCGCCAAACCGGGAAGGGTCGGCCTTTCTCATGTTGCTGCTCGTTGGCCTCGGCAATCCTGGCGACAAATATGCTCGCCATCGCCATAATGTGGGCTTTATGGCGATTGACGCCGTGGCGGGCCGCCATGGCTTCGCGCGGTTTCGCTCGAAATTCCAAGGCTTGTTAAGCGAAGGCGTTTTACCGGGCGCCGGCAAGACGCTGCTCTTAAAACCTCAGACATATATGAACGATTCCGGACAATCGGTCGGCGAGGCGGCGCGTTTTTATAAAATTCCGTTATCGGACATTATTGTTCTCCATGACGAGCTGGATCTTGCGCCGGGTAAGCTTAAAGCCAAAACCGGCGGTGGGGCGGCGGGTCATAACGGCTTGAAGTCGATCACCAATCATATCGACAACGACTATCGCCGCGTGCGCATTGGCATCGGGCATCCGGGCGATAAGGCGCGGGTTCATGCCCATGTGCTCGGCGACTTTGCGAAAGCTGACGCTGCTTGGCTGGAGCCGCTGCTTGACGCGATTGCTGTCGCCGCGCCGGCGCTTGGCGATGGCGACGCGGCGTTCTCCAGCGAAGTGGGGCGGCTTTTAAAGCCGCAGCCGCCGAAAGAGCGCCCAAAGCGTGAGTCGAAAGACGCACCGCAGGACATGGTCACACAGACGCGATCGGCCCCAGCGTTACCGGCGTCCGAGACGGATGCGCCTGCTTCGCCGTTCGCTGATGCGCTGAAAAAACTACTACCGAAGAAATGATCGTCTTAGGGATAAAGAAGGACGCGCGCCATGGGCTTTAAATGCGGGATCGTTGGTCTGCCGAATGTTGGAAAGTCGACGCTGTTCAACGCCCTCACCAAGACGGCTGCGGCGCAAGCGGAGAATTATCCGTTTTGCACGATTGAGCCGAATGTGGGCGACGTCGCTGTTCCGGAACAACGGCTTATGAAACTGGCCGACATTGCTGGGTCAGCCGAAATTGTGCCGGCGCGCATGCAGTTCGTCGATATCGCCGGCCTGGTGAAGGGCGCCGCTCAAGGCGAGGGCCTCGGCAACCAGTTTCTCGCTAATATTCGCGAAGTCGACGCGGTCGTCTATGTCTTGCGGTGTTTCGATGATGATGACATCACCCATGTGGACGGACGTATTGATCCCATTACGGACTTCGAAACTGTCGAGACTGAGTTGATGCTCGCTGACCTTGAAAGTCTGGAGAAGCGACGTCTTAATCTCCATAAAAAAGCAACGGGTCAGGATAAAGAAGCGAAGGCGCTGTTGCCGCTGGTTGATAAAGCGTTGGACCTCCTGCGCGAGGGCGAACCGGCGCGCCGCGCGGAAATCGATAAAGACGAAGAGAAAGCCTGGCGCGGCCTTCAGCTTTTGACGCAAAAACCGGTGCTGTTCGTCGCCAATGTCGATGAAGACGCTGCGGCTGACGGCAATGATTATGCAAAAGCCGTCGTGGAGCGCGCTGAGAAAGAAGGCGCTGGCGCCGTTGTCATCTCCGCGCGCATCGAGGCTGAATTGGCGCAGCTCGACGATGAAGAACAAGCTGAATACTTAGAAACGCTGGGACTTGAAGAGCCGGGCCTCAACCGTTTGATCCGCGCCGGATTTGATTTGTTAGGCTTACAGACGTTTTTCACGGCGGGTCCAAAAGAAGCGCGCGCTTGGACGGTGAAAATAGGCGCTACGGCGCCGCAAGCTGCAGGCGTTATTCATACGGACTTTGAGCGCGGCTTCATTCGTGCTGAGACGATTTCATTTGATGATTATGTCGCAGGCGACGGCGAAGCGGGTGCAAAAGAAGCGGGAAAAATGCGCCTTGAAGGTAAAGAATATCTGGTCAAAGACGGTGACGTGATGCTTTTCCGCTTTAACGCCTAGTCGGCGGGCCTGAACTATACATTTGTGCTTAGACGATGAATTGTGCTTTGGGCGCGGTGCTCTCTAGCCTAGTGCGCCAGGCGTCGACGTCTTTCGCCATCACCAGTGAAACAATACAGCCGCCAAAACCGCCGCCGGTCATCCGAGCGCCGACGGCGCCGGCCGCGCGTGAAGCGTTGACGATAGCGTCAATGCCCGGCGTTGTTATCACGAAATCATCGCGCATGGAGGCGTGGCTTTCGTCCATCAAGCGGCCCATGGCGATGGCGTCTTCGTTAGCCATAGCGGTGAGGGCGGCGCTAACGCGGGCGTTTTCCGTCAACACATGGCGCGCCCGGCGAAAGGCTTGCACGCCCATCGCAGACTCGGCGGCGTCGGGCAAGTGCGTGGCCTGACAAAGGTGGGAGACACCGAGATGTCTCGCAGCGGTTTCACAATCAGCCCGACGCTCAGCATAGCGACCGTCACCGAGGTCTCGGCTTTCGCCTGAATGGCAAACGACGAAGCGCCAACTTGACGGCACGGGCAATTGTTCAAACGCCATGCTCGCTGTGTCGAGGGCCATGCACTCGCCGGGCGCTAAATGCGCCGCGGCGAACTGGTCCATAATCCCGCACGGGACGCCTAAGAATTTATTCTCCGTATATTGCGCAAGCCGGGCCACGTCTTTGTCCGCGCGTGTTTTCTTAAAGCTGGCGTCGACGGCTTTTATGAGCGCGACGCCGAGCGCCGCCGATGACGATAAACCGGCGCCATGGGGCGCCTCGCTGAGGATGGCGACGCGCCATCGCCCCTGAAGGGGCGCGCCGTGTTCGTGCAGGGTCGTCTTAAGCGCTCCCAGAACATGATCAGACCAATCGCCTTTGGCCTCTTCGTTGAGCGCGCGCGACGCCGTTCCAAACCGTTCTGAGATGACGTCGAGCTGTCCTGAGATCGCATTGGGCGCGTCGTCGCTAGTGCTGACGGCGATGTGCGTTGTCAGCGGCAACCCCATGGGCATCACCCGCCCGCCATTATAATCCGTATGCTCGCCAATAAGATTGACCCGAGCCCGGGCCTGGCCGACACCCATGGGGGCGACGCCGAACGCCTCTCGGAAAAACGCGTCAATCGTCATGTTGGTTGTGCGCCCCATTATGGTGTTCTCTACACGTTTCGAAGCGCGGCGGCGGCCGCTTCCGGCATCACGTCGACGGTGAAAACGCCCGTGGCGTGTTCAATTGTTGCGAAATACTTCAAGCGATCTGGCGCGCGCATAATGGGATAGAACTGTGCGGTAAAATGAAACGGACTTGCATGGTCCCGTGGCGCGGCGTGAAGCGAGAGCATGTAAGGGCAGGCCGTTCCAAAGAAGGCGTCATACCGGCGGCATGTTTCACCGAGAAGATGCGCGAACCCGTCGAACTCTTCTTCTGAAAACGCCCAAGGGCCAGCGCGTGCGGTGCGCGGCGCGATCCAGGTTTCATAAGGGTAGCGCGCAAAGGGTGGGCAGAAGGCGACCATGCCGCCGGCTTCTTCGATCCAATAATCCTCCGTCCACTTCGCTATCTCCGAGGCGAGGTCATAGCCGTCTGCGAACGCTGCGACGGCGCGCGCCTGCGTCGGCGGCGTTTCCGCGAAGGCGTAGATCTGGCCATGGGGGTGGGGCAGGGTGACGCCGACCGCGTCGCCGCGGTTTTCAAACGGCAAGATATAATCGAGCCCAAGCGCAAAGAGTTGCTCGTAGCGATCAATCCATGCCGCTGTCAGCAACCGTCGGCGGTCTTGGCCGATGCTGGCGAGCGAGCCTTCCGCTTCCGGACCGAACACCACAACTTCGCATCGACCGTTTGCCGGGACGCCGTCGCTTGCCGTCGCCGACGCAGCGTCTTGATGTAATGAGAGGCTTGGAAATCGGTTTTCGAAAACGGCTATTTCAAAATCCGTAAAGGGAATTTCTGTTGCCGCGCCGCCGGGCTGCATCGGCGCCAGCGGATCGTCAGCGGCGCTCGGCTTGAATGTGCGCCCCTGGCGCGCTGCGGCGTAGACGGCCCAGTCGCCGCGCAAAGGATGACGGCGAATCTCTGATATTTGCGCCGCTTTTTCGAGGCCTTCACCTACTGGCGTGTGCGGAACCTCGTCGAAGCTATAGAGAAAAACCTCCCGACCGTCGCGATTGACGTGCCGCTGTCGATAGGCGGCTCGCCCGTCGATGGGCTCAAAATGCTCAAGTTTCGGCGTCGTTTCTGGATGCATAGGGACTAAGTCATCGGCCTAAGGACGATGGAGCCTACTCCACGGTGACGGATTTCGCCAGGTTGCGCGGCTGGTCAACATCGGTGCCTTTGGTGGTCGCCGTAAAGTAGGCGAGGAGCTGCACGGCGGGCGCGTACACCAAGGGGGCCAGCAGGGGGTCACAGCTCGGCGCTTCGATGGACGCCCAAGCACTGTCGCCGGCCTTCGCGATTCCTTCTTTGTTCGAGATAAGGAGCGCACGCCCTTCGCGGGAAATCACTTCATGCATATTTGAGATCGTTTTCTCAAAATGCTTGTCCGGCGGGGCAATGACGATCACCGGCGTTTCTTCGTCGATGAGCGCAATAGGACCATGCTTTAATTCGCCAGCGGCGTAGCCTTCCGCATGGATATAGGAGATCTCTTTTAGCTTTAGCGCGCCTTCCATCGCCATCGGGAAGGAAACGCCGCGGCCCACATAAATGACGTCGCTCGCCTTTGCGAGGTCTTTGCCGATTTCTTCAGCGGCTGGCGCTGCGGTGATCGCTTCGCCGATAAGGCGCGGCGTCGCCAACAGCGCGGACACGATTTTCTTTTCTTGTTCGGCGCTGAGAACGCCCCGTTGCCGCCCCGCCGCCACGGCGAGGCAGGCGAGTGTCGCTAATTGGCAGGTGAAGGCTTTTGTCGACGCAACGCCGATTTCCGGCCCCGCGGCTGTCGGGAAGATGACGTCCGCCTCGCGCGCGATTGAGGATTCCGGCACATTAACGACCGCGCCGATTTTCTGCCCGTTTGCTTTGGCGTTGCGCAACGCGGCTAGCGTGTCGGCGGTTTCTCCCGATTGAGAAATCACGATCAATCCGCCGCCTGGCGTGTACGGAACATCGCGGTACCGTAGTTCCGAGGCGATATCGATGCCGACGGGTAATTTGGCCCAATTTTCAAACCAATACTGGGCGACAAGGCCGGCGTAATAGGCCGTGCCGCAGGCCGTCAGCAATAGGCGATCCAGTCCAGCGAAATCAATCGCGCCCTCTGGCAGAACAATCGTTCCCTTTTCGGCGTCGATATAGCGTGAAAGCGTATGCGCGACCGCTTCCGGCTGTTCGTGAATCTCTTTCGCCATAAAGTGGCGGTGGCCGTCTTTGTCCACCATATTATCGGCGACGCTTGAAATTGTGGTTGGGCGTTCAGCGGGGGCGTCGGTATGGTCGAAGATCTGAACGGAGCCACGACGGATAACGGCGCGGTCACCGTCTTCGAGGTACATAATTTTATTTGTATACGGTGCTAGCGCATAGGCGTCGGAGCCCACAAAGACGTCGCGCGATTGTTCCCCATGACCGAGCCCAATAGCGAGAGGGCTGCCTTGGCGCGCGACGATTAACAAATCGTCGTCATCGGCGAAGACGACGGCTAAAGCGAACGCGCCTTTTAAACGTTTAAGGGCCGCGGCGACGGCATCTTCTGGGGAGAGGGCGCCCTTGGTCAGATAGTCGTCCACCAGCCAGGCGATGACTTCGGTGTCGGTTTGCGATTGAAAACTGACGCCCACTTTTATTAGTTCCGTGCGCAATTCTGCGAAGTTCTCAATGATGCCGTTATGAACGAGGGCGAGCCGCGGCGTCACATGGGGGTGGGCGTTGGCTGTCGTCGGTGCGCCATGGGTCGCCCAGCGCGTATGGCCGACGCCTGTCGCACCTGCGATGGGGTTGTCAGCGAGTAGCGTTTGCAATTCAGCCAGTTTACCAACGGCGCGCCGTTCGTGCACGGCGCCGTCGGCGATCGTCGCGACGCCGGCGGAGTCATAGCCGCGATACTCTAGTCGGCGCAGGCCTTCTGTAATCGGCGTAACCACATCGCTTTCGCTGAGAATGCCTATGATCCCGCACATCTTCTTTACTGACTCCTATGCGGGGGAGGGGGTGGTCTGAGCCCGCCTAACGGTTTGGTCTTATCGAAATCTCTGGTCGGGGAGGTAGGCCTTTGACAGTCGCTCAAACCCGACCGGGATGGGTAAGCTTTAGTTTGGCGATAAGTCATTAACAAGGCGCTGGCCTGGCGAAATCAGGTTCGGCGAAATCAGGCCGGTTCACGTCGCGGTTGACCGCTTACTCCTGAGAAACCGACGGCTGCGGCGCGACGATCGTGTAGCCGCAGCGGTCGCCTGTCCTAATAGGTGCCTTGGCGGCGACTTAACGCAACTCGAAAACCACGGTCACCGTCGCGACCATACGCGTTTCGCCCGCTTCAATGGGGACTGCGGCGCTTTCTGCCATATCCGCTGCGCGGACGAAGGCTTGGGGAACGCGAACGCCCGATCCGGCGGCGTCGCTAATGTGGATGGCCGGCCCGACCGAGACGCCGGCGCTTTCGGCATAGAGCGCCGCTTTTCGTCGTGCGTCGGCGATGGCGTCGCGCCGCGCCGCATCGAGCAGGGGCGTTGGTTCGGCGACGGTCAATGAGAAGTTTGTTAACTGGTTGGCGCCCGCCTTGATGGCGGCGTCGATAACCGAGCCCGCCCGATCGATATCACGCAGACGCATGGAAAGGTCATTGCGGGCGGTATAGCCGGTGACGATCGGGGTCGACCGTCCTGAGGTCCGGTAATCATACTGTGTTGAGAGCCTCAGCGCCTTTGTTTCAAGATCGCGCGGTTCGACGCCGGCGTTCTTTAGCGCTGTCAGCACGGCGTTGATGCGCGCACTATTTTCCGTCATTGCGGCGGCGGCCGTCTTTGCGGTCGTTTCGACGCCCATCGACAGAAGCGCCATATCGGGCGTCGCCGCCGCTTCGCCGCGCCCGGAGACGACGATCGTCTTTTGAACGACCGATGGGTCCGACGTCGCTTGGGCCGATCCCGGCTCGGCGCAGGCCGCGCCCATGGCCGATAGCGCGATAATGAGGGCTCTATTGATGCGGCGGCGTGCCGGTGAAGACTTGGAATTGATACTGTTTCGGGACATGGGAGCGTCGCTTTCTTTGCAGAAGCGCCGGCTTCTCCAGAGCTGCAAGGCTCCAAGATGCGTCGCGCAGTGAGTAAAGTCGCTAGACCTCGATATGTAAGCCCGGATAGGGCCGTCTTGTCCATAAGGACGCTGCGCCGCCCCGCCAATGCGCAATTCGACGAGATGGCGCGTGGGCGCCAATCTCAAAGTCTCGACAAGCTTCTTGCAATATATCATTACTTTGCCGGAGTTCTCGAAGTTCAAAATATCCCTTTAAAGGATCGACACCATGCAACGCCGTCCTCTTGTCGCAGCGCCTATCGCGTTTGCGTTTCTCCTCGGATGTCAGGATGCGGCTCAACATCCGCAATCAACTGAGAGGCGAGAAGAGATTGAAACGCGCTCTGCCGCTGACGGCCTGGAGCGCGACTTGCCGCGCGATTTGCAAAGTGAAATCGATGCGCTGGATGCAGATATCGCGGCGGGCGAATACGGCATGATCGATGAAGTTTTAGTCGTTCGCGACGGCGAAACTGTTTTTCATCTAACCTATGATCGCGATTATGGAGATTTGGTCGATCTTGAAGCCGTCAAAGATGGTCCGTTCAAATACGATGACGGCGCCTTTGCTTATGCCGACCCAGATTGGCACCCCTATTACCGTGAAACCAAACTACACACGCTGCAGTCTGTAACGAAAACAATCGTCAGCTTACTAATCGGCGTCGCGGAGATGCGCAGCGAACTGCCCGATATCCGCACCGCGAAACTTCTCGATCATATCGACGACCGCTATCAGACGCCCCATCGCAATGAATGGCTTGAAGCCGTGACGATTGAACATCTTGTCTCGATGACAATGAATCTGGAATGGGACGACTCGCTAGACCGATCCGGCGGAGAGACCGGCCTTAGCAATCTTGAACAGCTTGAGTGGCAAGAGGATGATTGGGTGCAGTATGTCCTCAATCAACCGATGGCCGGTCCGCCGGGTAGCGTTTACGAATATAATAGCGGTGCAACGCAGTTACTATCGGCCGTGATCGAACACGCAACCGGAAAGAACCTCGCTGAGTATGCTGACGAACATTTGTTCAAACCCTTAGGCGTCACGGATTATTATTGGAAAACAAGTCCTGCGGGCCTTTATGATGCGCTTGGCGGCCTTTATCTCCACATAAGAGAACTGCCCAAATTTTGCGAGTTGATGGGCGCCCGCGGTGATTGGCGCGGCAGACGGCTAATCACCGAAGACTACGCCATACGATCGCTGACGCCGATTTCATACTTTAATGAGAGCGGCGAACAGATCGATGAGTCGGGCGTTCGCGGATTTGGTTACACCTGGTGGACAGGAGCAGGCAGCGGTTATTCCGCAGAGAGACCGTTTGAGATCAATAGCGGATATGGCGGCCAGTTCGTTTACTGTTCACCGGCGAGCAATTCCGTTACGGCCCTTTTGGCGTGGAATGTATCCGATTTGCAGCGACCGGATCTCACAAAAGACGAATATCAAGTATCGCCCCTTCTTAAAAAGCGCATCGACGACGTCATCATGCCGCTTTGGGCCCAGGATAAATAGCGTCTTACGCGCCGAGGCGCGCGCGCCTATAGGTGGGCCGCCTCATTCGGCGCAACGACGTGCTGGTGTCGCGTTAGTCGATGGCTTGATCCTTCGGGCGAGCCGTCCGTAACCGTTTATGTCTGCAACCGTTCATGTCGGGAACCGTTCATGTCGGGAACCGTTCATGTCGGGAACCGTTCTAGTCCGGAACCGTTCAAGCGAGTGGACGGTGCGTCGCTGTTTGCAAGAGCAAGAGGAGCGCCCTTGATTTGGCCTAGCGTCGTGGGTGCTGCTATAGTGACAAACGGCGAATATGTGCTAAGACACGTGTCTTCAAAAAAGGGCCTGTAGCTCAATTGGTTAGAGCCGTCCGCTCATAACGGATTGGTTGGGAGTTCAAGTCTCTCCGGGCCTACCAAACCTTTGTTTTTATTGGTGAAGTTATATCTTCCACTTTTGGAGTGTAATTCGCATGCATCATTAATCGCTGTAATTTTTTGGCCTCTTTGCTGATTGCTCGGCGGATCGACTCGGCACTTTTGAGTGGGACGGCCAAGGCGGGACAGTTGGGTCAGTGTCGCGTGGATTGATGTGGACGGATATGGCTTGTTATGGGAATAAATTCAAAAAGTAATCTATACTAACGGAAAATAATGAAGAAGCCGGTAAAGAAGAATAGTATATTAATAGGATTGCAAAAAATATCCGACAGCTATCGCGTCTTCTTCCCTATGTGCGCCACGACTGTGGAGTAGACACGTTGTCGACAGGACCTAATGTGGCATGGTTCGGCTTTTGCAAAACGCTGCGTCCTCACGAAATTTTGCAAAACCGACCCCCAGATCAGGCATGCGGGCTATTGGATGACAGCAGAGTGGCGGCGCAAAAATGAAACTGAATACACCTTAAAGCACCCGCTAAACCGTCTGAAATGGCATGAAAACTTCAGTTTACGGTGAAATTAAACCGTTCGCCCAGGTTATTTAGGCGGTCAGGACACTGTCTATGTCGGCACGCTGAAAGACGTCTAGCGCGTTTATCAGCTGACCTATATCGATGCTTACTGCTAGGCGGCCCACGCGAAGCTGTACAAACATAAAACACCGACCACAGTGGCGAATCTGCTGAATGACAAGGTGCTGCCGTCTTATGCAGAGTATGAGTTACCGTTATGCGCATCCTGATCGACCGAGGCGCGGAATATTGCGGCAAGCCGGAAAACCACGACTTTCAGCTGTTTCTAGCGACCGAAGAAATCGATCACACCCGGACGAAGGCAAGGCATCTCCAAACCAACGGGATTTGTGAACAGTTCCGCAAAATTACCTTGCAGCTTATCTCCACGAAGAGCGCCCCCGGTCTCAGTTTGGCGCAGCGCAAACGCGATCTGCTCGTTCGTTCCGAGGTAACAGCATGCCCAAAAAAATGCACTTGAACTGGAGGAGATTTCAGGGAGAAGACTACGGGGCCGATACACCCTCCAAATTAACCCTAACACTGATGCCGTAATGCCTTCGCTTCCCTCGCATATCGAGGGGTTGAGGCGATACTAAGTCTGATCAAAAAGATACTGCAAAATTCTTTGTGGGTTTCCGCGCCTACCTACTCTTTATAAAAGTAGATATCGTATGCCTCGAGCCCGGCGATGAGACTGACGAGGAACCGTGGATTCTGATCGCAAACAAAAGGACGGCAAGATCTTGGCGGCGTTCATTGAGTGCCGAGACGGCCTGGTTCGCAATCTTGTAAAGCTCTGCGTTCGCGTTGAGGATGTGGACGATATTTTGCAAACGACCTTTATGCGGGTGTTGGAGGCGGACAGAAAACAGGGCGTCATGTCGCCTAAGGACTATTTTTTCGTGGTGTCACGAAACATGGTTGTCAAAAACATGTCGACACGTCGTGAAAGGATGCGCGTTGAGTTCGAAGATGCGCTCGTTGAGGCGCCGGAGCCGCCGGCTGATACGAGTCTGTACTATAGGCAAAAGTTGCGAGTCTTCGAACAAGCATTGCGGACGCAGCCTGAGCCCGTTCGACAGGCTATTATTCTGAGAAAATTTTACGGCTTTTCCCACCGAGAGATTGCAGACAAAATGGGTGTCTCTGTCAGTTCCGTCGAGAAATACGTTGCAAATGGCATATTGCGCTGCCGCGACCAAATGAAGTCACAAGGCTATAATCTGGCAACGGATCGACCCAAGTCGCCGTCGGTCGCGTCTAAGCCGACTGTAGAAAAACCGTCAGAGGCGGAAAAATGAGTGATTCCCTGAATGTAGTGCCATTGCGCGATGACGACCCAATAGATGTTGAAGCATCGCAATGGCTCGCCCAACTCGACGCTGGACCCTTGTCGGACGAAAAGCGCGCCGCATTTAAACGTTGGCTGGCGGGCGATGACCGTCGTATCGACGCGTTTCGCGACTGTTTGGCCTTTTGGGAAGAGTTGGATGACGTCGTCGCCAATCTTGCTGTTGAGGTAAGTTCCGATCAAACCTGGCGCTCCGGCGAGGTGCGCGCACCAGTGGGGCGCTTCCGTTCGTTTGCGCCCGTTCTTTCCGCCCTCAGCGTTGTTTTCGTGTTGGTCGCCGTCTTCGTATTCCAACGAAGCGCCAGCTTCACGGCCCGCTATGTGATCGAAGCCGGCTCCGTAGAGACGGCGTCCCTGCCTGACGGGTCGTCGATCGCTATGAATTCCGGCACGCGCATGAGGGTGGATTTCAACGCTGATCGCCGCCAACTTATTTTGCAAAGCGGCGAGGCGCTTTTCGATGTGGCGCACGATGCTGAGCGGCCGTTCGTCGTGCTTGCGGGCGATCGTTATGTGGAGGCGGTCGGCACTGCTTTTGTCGTCCGCTTGGACGATGAGGTGACCCGTATCGCGGTGGAAGAAGGAATAGTACGCATTGGTGAACGCGATACGCGTATAGCAAATGACACCGCGCCGGATCGTGTTAGCGATAAGATGCTTCGCTCAGGCCATGAGATTATTATTAATGACGATACTGAAGATATTGTCAGTATTGAGCCGGACGCTCTCAGCCGTCGCCTTGCCTGGACGGAAGGGCGAATGGTCTTTGACGGCGAGCCCCTAGAAACGGTGATCAAGGAGTTCGCGCGCCATTCCACTCTCACGATAGAGCTTCAAGACCCTGAGCTTAGTCGCTTGAAAGTGAGCGGCAGTTTTCCGCTCGGAAATGACGATGCATTTCTTTCGGCGCTTGAGGCGATGTTCGACATGCAGGTGCGCATAGCGGGAGATGATTTTGTCTATTTAGCGGCGCCGGGGGAGTGATCGTCATTCAAAACGATGGTCGCAGGCGTCGTGTAGGGAGAAACTAAAAAAACTTTTGAGGGTTTGATGGCGAAGGGGATCTTTAAGGCGTGGTTGCACCAAAGGAAACAAAAAGCAATCGGCCTAGAGAAGGGGAAAGACGGTTCGTTTGTCTCATGTTTGCGGTGCTATGCGGAGCATTGCTCATATCGCCCGTATGCGCTGAAGACTTAAGATATGACCTAGATATTCGTTCCGGGACGATCGGCGAGATGCTGTCGCGCCTGGCGAGTGAAACGGGTCACGCCGTATTTTTTCCGACAGATAAATTGAACCAGCCGACATCTGTTCGGCTTAAGGGTCGATATTCTCTACAGGAAGCGCTTGATGTGCTTCTTGAGCCGACTGGCCTTTCCGTGGTGCTCACAAACCAGGAAGTGATTGTCGTTTCCGACGCCGATCGCGAAAAAAGGGAAGGGATAACTGTGCAAAACACTAGAACAAAATCAACGAGAAACCGGTGGATAAAGCTATTTTCGTCCGTTTCAGCGGCTGCGATGAGCGTCGTCAGCGCGAATGCGCAAGAAGAACCTGAAGGCGACGTCATTGTCGTTGTCGGCAGCTCGATCAAAAGGGACGCCTCAGAAGTCGGCGCGCTGCCGGTTGATGTTGTTACGGATGATTTCTTGAAGCGGAGCCAAAACGCATCTCTCGGTCAAGCGCTGCAATCTCTCGCCGTTGTCACCGGTAATACGCTGAACCCAACCGTCGACGAGTATAACGGTGGACGGGCGACGGTTAACCTCCGCGGCGTCGGCGATGAGTATACGCTTGTTCTATTGAACGGCCGCCGCTTCGGCGGTGAAAACACCCCCGATATTGGGTCCATCATGCCTGACGGCGTGGCGAGCGTTGAGATATTGAAAAGCGGCGCTTCGTCGATTTACGGCTCGGACGCGGTGGCCGGCGTCGTCAATGTTCGTCTCATGGAAGACTTTAGCGGTATCTTGCTGGATACGTCTTATGGCGATACGACCGCAAGCGACTCAACCTCTCACTTAAAAACGTCTGTCGTCTTCGGTCTTCAAGAAGAAGCGCTGAGTTTTACCGGCGGCATCTCATACCAAGAACAAGGGGATCTCCAGAAATTCGATCGGCCGTTATCCTCCAGTCGTGATTATCGGAGGTTCGGCGGCGTCGACCGACGCAGCGGTTCCTTTGGATTTCCACATCTCATCTTCCGCGACGGGATCGACGACCCCCAGTCGATTGATGTAACGCGGTTTGGCGTTGGCCAGCAGTCGTCGGACCCCAATGATTTTGGTCCTTACGATCCTGAAACGCAGGCCCTGTCCTTCAACGAGATTTCAATCGTCCCGTCATAAGAGCGTTTCTCCGGTTTCTGGTCCGGCAATTATGAGCTTAACGACAACATGACCTTTTACACCGTCGGGGTTTTTGATCGACGTGTTCAAGACTATCAGTCGTCAGAAGCTGGAACATTTCTCGATGTTCCCGCCACGAATCCATATAATCCGTTCGGTGAAGATGTCTTCGTTGCCTACTTGTTCGGCAATAACGAGACGGGTCCTCTACGGTATGAGTATGACACGACGAATATCCAAGGGTCTGTCGGCGTTCGCGGTGATATCGGCCCCTTCAATTATGACGTCGCTTATTCTGCTTACCGTCAAGAGATCTTCGAGACGGTTATAACGGATATCGACGTCCCCGCGACCGAAGCTGCGGCGGCCCGCACAGATGCAACGGCCTTCAATCCTTTCTGCAACAACTGTAACACGGCGGCTCAGCTTGAGGGGTTTGCGCCTAGCGGGTTCAGTAAAGATGTAAACACGCTTCGGACGCTTGACGCTAAGATCACGGGCGACCTATTCGATTGGTATGCAGGCCCTGTCGCTTTCGCCCTTGGTGGAGAGCGCCGCTGGGTCAAGTTCCGGTTTACCGATGGGTACAATGACGTTGACTACTTTGAAAGCGGTCGCGGCGGCGGCGGCGATGACCGCGGTGAGCGCACCGTATCCGCCGTCTTTGGCGAAGTCAGAATTCCGCTTTATGGTGAAGAACAGGCGGGCGGTTTCCTTAATTCCGCTGAAGTCACCGGTGCGACGCGCTACGAAAATTATAGCGACTTTGGTTCGTCAACGGTTGGCAGCGTGTCAGCGTTGGCTGGTTTTTTCGAAGACAATCTTTTAGCGCGGTTCACTTACTCCAAGTCGTTCAGAGCGCCGGAGGTCTCTGCATTAAACTTTCCCATCACCACTGAAACGCTTTCGACGAACGGCTTCTTTTTTGATCCTGTTCGTGGAGACATTCTGCCGTTTGATCTAATTTTTGGCGGAAATCCGGATCTCGAACCGGAGAAAGGGCGTAGCATTAACGCCGGCATCGTTCTGCAAACTCCAGAACGGAACCTTAGATTTTCTGTCGACTATTTTGATCTGCAGATCTCTAAACTTATCCGGGAACCAGACATTCAAGCGTTGCTCGATGGCGTTAGCGCCGGCGGGGCAATTACCCGTGACCCGGACACGTTATATCCGACCGTTGACATTCGTCTTGATAATCTCGGCACGCGTGCGGTGACGGGACTTGACTTCGGCGTCACCTATAATAAGGAGACGGACCGGTTTGGGGACTTCTTTGTCGACTTCAATGGCACGCTCCTGACGACGTTCGAAGATGAAATCGGCGGAGAGGTCTTCGACTTCCTTGGGACTTACGATCAGGGCGCGATCGGAACGATCCCTGAATTCCGCGGTCTCATTCAGAGTGGTTGGTCGAAAGACGGGTACTCCGCCGTCGCGACCTTCAACTATACGAGCAGCTACAGAGAATCCTCCAGCAATACGGCGGAGCGACGTTCTGGGTCTTATCAGACCGTCAATCTCTTCTTCTCAAAAGACTTCGAAGCTGATGATGTTGCGTTCGCGCCGAGCCTCTTCGAAGGCCTGCAAATCTATGCTGGCATCGACAATATCTTTAATAAGGCCCCGAATTTCATCGCCGCATCGAGTGACGGCTATGATCGACTGGTCGCTGACATCCGTGGACGTTATATCTTCGGCGGCGTCCGCAAGCAGTTTTAACCGACAACGGCGGTTAGCTTAATAGAATACCGCCTTCATCACAATTGGAACGCCGCTAACAATTGTTGGCGGCGTTTCGTGTCATAAATACCTACCTAAAAATTGTTCGATTGACTAAAAGCGCCTGGCTCTGTGAGGCTGCACAAAGCGCTTAATTTTTGAATCTGGGGAGGTCGCGCGGTTCTAGCAATTCGATTGAACGAGCGGTGCATGTTTTTTGAAAATCTTCAAATGTCCTTCCCCCTTATAACTGCGCCACGGATTTTGTATTTTTCTACAAAGTGGTGAGGTTTTAGGATGGCGAGGAAGCGTTTCAACGAAGAACAGATATTGGATATTTTGCGCGAGATTGAGCTGAGTCTTGCGTCTGGCTCTGACGTATCTGGCGCGTGTCGTTCCTCGGGTGTCAGCGAGGCAACCTATTACGCTTAGCGAAAAAAGTACGGGGGTATGGGCAAGTCTCAACTGCGCGAGATGAAAGAGCTAGAGAAAGAGAATGCACAGCTAAAGAAGATCGTGGCTGAGCTTGAGCTGGACAAGCTGATCCTGAAAGAGAGTCTTGATTTTTTAAGGGGCTGTCCCAGAAGATTTACTTTCGTGTGTATGGTTTGAGCCATGTTCGTAGAGTTTTCAAGAGCTGATCCGCGGCTCCATAATTGAAGCGCCACTCGCATTCCTTGAGATACAGATGAAAGTTTTGTCGCGGAAT
>JBCCAY010000028.1:0-36471 GCA_039814575.1 Pseudomonadota bacterium | reverse complement strand
GAAGGCGGCGTCAAACGAAAACAAGCGTTGTAAATCGCCGGTGAACGCCATCATCTGATAGACGGCGAGGTCATAGCCGGCTGAAGCGATGAGGTACGCCACGCCAGCTTCGAACCAGTCATTTTCCGCTTGCAGAAGGTCCAGTAAATCGCCGCGTGCGACCCGGAAACGTTCAACGACGAGGTCGCGGGCTTTATACTGAGCGACGACAGCATCCTGCAGCGCGTCGAGGCGGGCTTTGGTGATTTCTTGGCGCTCATAGGCGGTCGCCGCATCTCGGGCGAGGCCGAGGGCGACAGCGTCTTTGTCATACTCATTTTGGCGCGCGGCGGCGCGCGCTTCGGCGATGCCAGCACGACGGGCGCCGCCGGCATAGAGATCATAATTGAGGGTCAAACCGGCGCGCACGTCATAATCATCGCTTTCGCCAAGGTCGAACTTCACCGCGTTCACCGATGCGCGCAATTCTGGGCGCCTGCGCGCCTTTTCGGCCCGCAAAAGCGCCTCGGCCTGATCCATGCGCGCATAGGCGGCGCCAAGCGAGGGGTGGCGCGCCAGCGCCGCGGCGACCGCCTCGTCGCGACTTCCCACAGCGAGCGCGCCAAACGCCGGGCGCATCAGCTTTTCAGGCGATGTTGCAAAAAATTCCTGATACCGAATGTCAGCGAGTCTGCCGCTTTCTTCAAACTGAAGCACTCGCGCGCGCGCATTGGCGAGACGGGCTGCGGCGCGTTCAACGTCTGCGCGCGCGCCGGTGCCGCGACGGGCGCGTTCTCTGAGATCTTCCACGAGCTTTTCATGGCGTCTCACGAACTCGCCGCTAAGGGCGCCGATCGCTTGGTAAGCGAGCACGTCATGATAAGACGCGAGCGCGGCGAGCGCGATTTCATTGGCGCGGTTATCGATGTTGAGTTTGGTCTCACGCTCACGCGCGCGCGCGCTGCGAATGCGCGCAAAGGCCGCGCCGCCGTCGAACAGTAATTGGCTGACCGTCAGGCCCGCATTGGCCTGCCCGCTTGGCCGCAAAGCTTCAACGACATTGTCCGTATCAGTGCCGAACTCTCGCGACAGCACGTAATCGCCGTTGATGTTGGCGGTCAGCTGCGGATAAAGCGCCGCTTTTTCAGCATCTAGCGCCGCACGGGAACGCGAGGCCGTGGTGCGTTCGGAACGCAGCAATGGGTGCACGGCCACGGCTTTCGCGACACGGCGTCGAAAATCCGCATTAAGGCCGGTGTCGGACAGCACATAGCGCGCCGGGCCAAGCGCTACGCCAAGCGGACTGTCAATCGCCGGCGTCGGATAGAGCGATCCTTCTCCCTCGGCCGAGCTCTCTGGTTTAATGGAAGGACTGTTTGCTTGATCAGTTTGCGCCGAAGCGCCGCCCGACGCTATCGCCGCCGCGGTTAGGCTAAGACACATACAAAAACGCCGAACGCCGCCCATAGTCAAACCCTGCTCCTAACGGGCATGGTCGAAGCGGCCTCGCGGCGCATTAACCATGCTTAGTTTGGATAGGGAAATAACCAGAATAAAGGGTAAACAGAATGCTCACCCAGCTGATGGAATTTACGCGATACCATTAAAAGACTTTAGTAATTACTGTACGGTAATGATGTCCGTGATGTTCGCAAGCGTTTCATCGCCACAGACAATTCTAATCTGTCGGTAAACGTCAAAACTAGTGGGCGTTTCAAACCGAATGGGCGTCGGCGTTAAGACTTGAGCGACAATTCCTTCCGGCGGGTTAAACTTTACATAGATCATCTGCCCCGGCGGAAGCGCCCGGTCGGTCACGCCGAGGCGCCACTCAGCCTCATAGCCTGGCGTCGGCAAGGTGACGACGCCGGTTACGATAAGCCGTTTTTTCGCCTCCCCGACTGTCGGCGCCCGGTTCACCCAGGCGCGCCATTCCCCGCTCTCCAAAACGGGGCACGCCGCCGCTTGTTGATCGCCGATAGCGCTATGGCCACCTTCGTCAGAAGGCGCCGGCAAATCGCTCATTTCTGGCGTCTCGCCGCTGGCGCACGCCGCAATCACGACGCCGAACGTCGCAAAGACCCATGCTTTCAAAAGTCTCTTCATCGCAATTTTCACCTTCCGCCAGCGTTCGGACGCAAGTATATCGAACCTCACCGTCGACGTCACGACAGGCGACAGCGATTAGCCTTGCCCCTTGGATTGGCGAAGCATTGGATTATCGAAAGGCCGACGAGCGCCCATGGGATTGGCGAACCAAATCACTTTAGCGCGGATCGCGCTTATCGGGCCGTTGATCATCGCGTTCACTTGGAACGCGCCCTGGAACATGACAGCGGCGCTCGTCATTTTCACGATCGCTGCCCTAACGGACTTCGTCGACGGTTGGATCGCTCGCCGGCGGAACGAGGTTTCCGCCCTCGGCGCCGCCCTCGATCCGATCGCCGATAAACTCCTTGTCGCCACAGTCCTTGTGCTCTTAGTGAAGAACGGGGTTATCGGCGGCGGGCATGTTATCGCGGTATTGATCATTTTGTTACGGGAACTTTTCATCAGTGGTCTGCGTGAAGCGGTTGCGCGCACTAACAACGCACTGCCGGTGACAGGCCTCGCAAAGGGCAAAACGACCTTTCAGTTGATCGCCGCAGGATTGTTTCTGGCAATTGCTCCCGGAGGGGTCATCGCAAACGACACCGGCTTGAGGAATATCGCATTGATCGTTCTCTGGGTCGCCGCACTTCTGACCTTTTGGACAGGCCTGCAGTACGCGATGTCAGCGACGCGGCTATTAACGGCGCCAAAACGGACCGGTACGCCCGGTTCGGAGTGAACAAAATAGGAGGTCTTCGGATTATGGCCGGAGAACCCGAACAGGCTGCGCATATTCTTGTCGCCGACGACGACGACCGAATTCGAACCCTGTTGAAGCGGTATTTGTCCGAAAACGGTTATCGGGTGTCGGCGGCGGCCAATGGCGAGGAAGCTCAGCAGCTCCTCGGCGGCGTGGCGTTCGACCTGTTAATTCTCGACGTCATGATGCCGGGCCTTAGCGGCTTCGATTTAACCGAACGCGTCCGCGCGGCATCGAACGTTCCAGTTTTATTACTCACCGCACGCGGCCTGCCTCAAGACCGGATAGAAGGCCTTGAACGCGGCGCGGACGACTATCTCACCAAACCGTTCGAACCGCGGGAGCTTCTATTGCGATGCGCCGCCCTACTTCGTCGCACAGAACCCGCTCAAAAAGCCCGCAAAACCATCACTTTTGGCATATGCGTTTTCAACCCGGCGCGCGGAGAGTTGCGGCGCGGCGAAGACGTTGTCAAACTAACAGCTGCCGAACTCGGACTATTGCGCGCGCTTTGCGCCAAACCGGGGGAACCTATTTCGCGAACAGCGCTTGCGGAACAAACCGATGCAGCGATGGAGCGTTCTATTGACGTGCAAGTCACAAGGCTGCGCAAGAAAATAGAAGTCGATCCACGCACGCCGCTTTATCTACAGACCGTACGCGGCGTTGGGTATGTCCTAGTGACGGATTAGGGACACGAAGGAATGCTGCGACACTATCTTCCAAAAAGTCTTTACGCCCGTGTCGTATTGATCGTCATACTGCCAATTTTCATCATGCAGGCAGTCGTCACCTATGTATTCTTCGAGCGCCACTGGGATCTCGTCACGTCAAATTTGTCGCGATCTACCGCAAGTCAGGTAGCGCTCCTCACTGAACTCTACGAAAACGCCGACACAGCTCTGGAAAAGGAAAAAGTTATCGCGA
The DNA here is from genome assembly GCA_039814575.1 of Pseudomonadota bacterium. Lineage (GTDB taxonomy): Bacteria > Pseudomonadota > Alphaproteobacteria > Caulobacterales > Parvularculaceae > MED-G105. The sequence continues at coordinate 32,714 of JBCCAY010000028.1, read as the reverse complement.
GCGCCGTCAATACACTCGACATCAGTATGCGGTTTGACGAAACAAAAGGCGTTCCGGCGGAAAATAAGCTTAGCGTTTTTAATCTTTATAATGAGCTATTTGAATCGCAATTGCGCGATGAAATCAACCGGCCCTATTGGCTCGATACAAGAAGCTGGCCGAGTTATGTGGAGATCCGCGTCCGCTCCGGCAAAGGAACGCTTGTTTACTTCGTCTATCGCGACCGCGTGTTCGCGACGACCGGGCCGATTTTTATCGTTTGGCTCATTGGAACATCGGTCCTACTCGGGTCGATCGCAATCGTGTTTCTTCGAAACCAGGTGCGCTCGATTCTTCGCCTCGCAGCGGCAGCCGAAGCCTTTGGGCGCGGCCGGCTTCTGCTCGACTTTAAGCCTACCGGAGCGACCGAGGTGCGCCGGGCGGGTCGGGCGTTCATTGCAATGCGCGAGCGCATTCGCCGTCACATCGATCAACGCACGACGATGCTCGCAGGCGTCAGTCACGATCTTCGAACGCCTCTTACACGACTAAAATTAGCGCTGGCGCTTGAACCGACGGCGCGAGACATTGATGAAATGCGTGGCGATATCGATGAAATGGAACGCATGCTTGACGCTTACCTGGATTTCGCCAGCGACGTCACTGCAACAGAGGCGCCGGCGCCAATGAATCTTAGCGCTCTCGTGCGGGAAACGTCGGCGAGCGCCGAGGGCGCTGAGCGCATCACCGTCGAAGCGTCCAACGCCATCGTTCTTGAAGGGCGGCCCGATAGTTTGAGACGCGCCGTCGCCAATTTGATCGGCAACGCCCTTAAGTATGCGGATAATGTTTGGGTGCGTGTCGAACGGAAAAGCGAAATCGCTGAAATAACGGTGGACGATGACGGCCCGGGCATCGATCCCGACCGATATGATGACGCCTTCAAGCCGTTCGAACGCCTCGACCAGTCCCGGAACCCCAACACGCGCGGCGTTGGCCTCGGCTTGTCGATTGTGCGGGACGCCGCCCGCAGCCATGGCGGTGAGGTCGTGCTAACGTCCGCGCCGCAAGGGGGTTTACGCGCAACAATCCGTCTGCCGCTTTAATCGAGCGTTGATCGTATAGCGGCGACGCATATATTGGCGCTTTGCAGGGCATTTGGAACAGGCTCTAAGAACCCGCGTCCAAGCCGCTAAACGAGGCGCAGATGACTGATCATCGTCAATCGGCGGCGTCAGACGGACGCTGCAACGTCTTCGTTTTCGTGCGCGCCCTCGGTCCCATCATCGAGATACTCTACCATTGATGCGTCTTCGTCATCGCCAGCGCCGTCTTCAGCGTCTTCGCCAGTATAAGCGACCGCAGCGCGCCGTTTGGCCGTTTTCTCGCTCACTTCCGCGCTGAGGACCGAAATTTGCTCATTGGTGTCATTGATGAGACCGCCGATCTGACGGGCCGCCTCAGAGGCGCTTTCTGCTAGCGTGCGAACCTCTTTGGCGATGATGCCGAAGCCCTTACCGGCGTCGCCGGCCTTCGCCGCTTCAATGCCCGCATTCAGAGAGAGAAGGTTGGTATGCTGTGCGATATAACTAATCTTACCGGCGATTTGGTCGATTTCCGTCAGAACCGTGCTCATCAGTTCGCTGGTTTCTTTAATCGCTTTGTGACGCGCCGTTTCATCGGTGACATACGCAATGATGCGACTGAGTTTGCCCCGATAGTCCAACAAGGGCTGAATGCTTGCAGACAGATAAAGCGCCTGACCGTCAAGCCGCTTAAAGGAGAGGCGCTTTTGCAAAGGTTCACCGGATAGAACAAGCTCGCGTTCATCCGTGTTGACAAACTCCATGATGTGATAGGCTTCGTTCTTCAGGGCCGCGTTCAAGTCATACTCATTCAGCGTCTCGAGGAATAACTCGTTCAACTGAACCGGATCACCGCTCGGATCCCACTCAATAACCGCATTGGATCGCACGATAGCGTCCATACGCGAGGATGCTTCCAAGGCGCGCTGCTTTGTCTCCGTGACGTTGGCCTGGACCGATACAAAGCGTTCCAAGCGACGCTGTTCGTTGAAAATCGGGTTGATCGACAACGAGATCCAATAAGGTTCGCCGCTCTTAGTGTAGTTCAAAATCTCTTCATAGAAGGGCTGCTGCGCGGCGATCTTTTCGCGGATGCGCTTTATGGTCGCTTGATCCGTATCGGGCCCTTGTAAAACTGCCCCCGGTTTTTTCCCCTTGACTTCCTCAAAGGTATATCCAGTCATTTTGGTGAAGCCGGGGTTGGTGTATTCGATCCGGCCATTGGCGTCCGTGATCAACACCGAATTGTCGGTTTCGTCAGCGACAAGCGACAGCACTTTAACGTACTCGCGCGTGCGTACTTCTTCCGTGACGTCTTTCACAAAGGCCGTATAGAGCGTTTTGCTGTCGAGTTTGATTTTCGACAATGACAAGGCGCCCTGTAAAACGCCGCCGTCTTTGCGATGCACCGGCACTTCACGGGAGGTGCCGACAATTTTGTCAACGCCGCCGAAGCGATTGGCGTTGACGAAAGAGTCGTGATTGGTCCGCATTTCAGGCGGGACGAGCTGCTTCACATTCTTGCCGACAAGCTCAGCGCGGCTATAGCCCCAAAGCCGTTCCGCGGATGCGTTCATGAACGTGATGTTATTGTCTTCATCGATTGTGACGACCGCGTCGAGCGCTTGCTCGAGCGTCTGATTGACAACTTCTTGCGCTTCGCGCTCAGCAGTGATGTCCTTGACGAAAGCCGTATAGAGAATTTTTTCGCCGGTTCTAACCTTCGACAAGGAAAGGTTCGCCCAGGCCGTCGAACCGTCGCGACGAACAATTTCGATATCGCGCGAGGTGCCGACAATTTTGTCGACGCCGGTCTCCCGATTGCGGTTCACGAGCGTATCGTGCTGATCTTGGATGTGCGGCGGCGTCAGCATTTTGACGTTTTGACCGACGACTTCGGCGCGGGAATAGCCCCAGAGTTCTTCGGCGGCCGTATTAAAGAACGTAATTCTGTTTTCGTGATCAATCGTCACGACGGCGTCAATCGCCTGCTCCAGCGTCTGCGTGACGACTTCACGGCTTTCGCGTTCAGCGGTGATATCTTTGACAAACGCCGTGTAGAGAATTTTCTCGCCGGACGTTACTTTTGATAATGAAAGGTTCGCCCAGATGCGGCGTCCGTCATGGCGTTCAATCTCGATATCACGCGTGGTGCCGACGATTTTGTCGACGCCGGTATGACGATTGGCGTTCACAAGATCATCATGCTGTGCGCGAATTTCAGACGGCACAAGCATTTTGACGTTTTGTCCGATGACTTCAGCGGCGGTATACCCCCAAAGCGTCTCGGCGGCGCTATTGAAGAATGTCACACGATTGTCTTCGTCAATCGTGACCACGGCATCGATTGCCTGCGCGAGCGTTTGCGTGATTATCTCGCGCGTATTGCGTTGCTCGGTGATGTCCTTCACAAACGCCGTATAGAAAATAAAGTCGCCGGCGCGAACTTTTGACAAAGAGAGGTTCGCCCAACGGCGTTCGCCGTCGCGCCGTTCGATCTCAATGTCCCGCGATGTTCCGACAATCCGATCTTGGCCGGTGGTGCGATTGGCGTTGACGAACGCATCATGCTGAGCGCGCATCTCCGAAGGCACGAGCATTTTGACATTTTGGCCGATGACTTCAGCGCCGCCATAGCCCCATAATTTCTCGGCGGCGGCGTTGAAAAACGTGATGCAATTGTTCTGGTCAATCGTAATGACGGCGTCGAGCGCTTGCTCCAAGACTTGACTGACCGCGTCAGCACTGCTCGCTTGCCCCACAAGGCTTGTCACGACGACAATGCGTGCTTTACGGAAACCGGACTTGATGACGTTTTGCGAGACACGCGCCTTAACGGGCGCGCCTTTTTTCGGCGTCAGGCTCACGGCGATCTGATCTTTCGCCTCGCCCTCGTCATCGAAGAGATCGCCGTCTTCATTAGCGACAAACAATCGATCGACTTTCGAGCCCTTTATTTCTTGCTCTTGATACCCCCACAAACGCTCGGCGGCGCCGTTGAATAAGAGCACTTGATTGTTTGTATCAAGAACAAGAGCTGGATCGTTCAATCCCTTAAGAAGGGTTTCGTAGCCGCTGGACGTTAGCCATGCCATGGGGTTTGCTCGCATTGTGGTTAGTCGTTGCGAGCCAGTTTTGACCTATTTTGGTTAATCTATTGCGAAGTTGCGGATTGCAACCTTAGATTAGGACGCTGCAAGCGCCGGGTCATCCGCTGTGATTTCCGTTAACCTTTGTTCACGGATGGTTACCACACGGTCCATACGCCGCGCCAAACGGTGATCATGGGTGGCGATTAACGCCGCTAAGCCTTCGCCGCGCACCAATTCGAGAAACGCCTCGAAAACGCGGTCAGACGTCTTTGGGTCAAGGTTGCCCGTTGGTTCATCAGCGAGAAGAAGCTGCGGGCGGTTAGCAAGCGCCCGAGCGATCGCCGTGCGCTGCTGCTCGCCGCCGGACAATTGCCCCGGCTGGTGCGACAAACGGGCGCTAAGCCCCATGCGATCCAATAGATCAGCGGCGCGGGCGTCTGCGTCGCTTTGCGACGCGCCGGCGATCAATAGGGGTAATGCGACGTTTCCAAGGGCGGAAAACTCCGGCAAGAGATGGTGCGCTTGGTAAACAAACCCTAAAGCGTCCCGACGCAATGCAGTGCGCTCCGCGTCGGACAGGGTCGACGTCGCACGGCCGGCAATGAAAACCTCTCCATCGCTCGGCGCTTCCAACAAGCCGGCCATATGCAGAAGCGACGACTTACCGGAACCTGATGGACCGAGAAGCGCGACCGTTTCTCCGGCGCTCACTTTCAAGTTGGACGCGGCAAGCACTTTTAAGTCGCCATAAGCGCGCTCTACATCGCGCAGCTCAAGAACAGGCGCTGGAACGGGAGCGATATCACTCATAACGCAGCGCCTCCACCGGATCGAGGCGCGCGGCGCGCCAGGCGGGGTAAAGCGTCGTTGCCAGCGACATAAAGAGCGACCACAGAACAATCCGCACGATTTCGCCGACCTGCATCTCCGCCGGCACGCTCGAGAAGTAATAAATGTCCGCCGGGAAGAGGTCCGTGTTGAAGACGGCGGAGAGCGCCGTTTCGATCGCGTCAATGTTCCAAACGAAGCTCGCGCCGAGAACGACGCCGGCGAGCGTGCCGAGAAAACCAATCATTGAGCCCGACAAAAAGAAGATCCGCATAATCGCGCCTTGGGTCGCGCCCATGGTCCGCAGGACGGCGATGTCACCCGTCTTGTCCTTCACCAGCATAATCAGGCCAGTGATGATATTAAGGGCGGCGACAGCGACAATAAGGAACAAGATGAGCCGCATGACGCTACGTTCGGTTTGCAGGGCGCTGAAATAGCTGCGGTTCTGGGCGCGCCAATCGCGCACGAAGAACGCGCCGGCCGCGTCTTCGATGTCCGGTAGATAGCGGGCGATGTTCTCCGGGTCTTCAACCCGCACTTCGATTTGCTCCACCGCGTCGCCATAGCCGAAGAAGAGCTGCGCCTGGGCGAGCGGCATGAACGCGATGAGATTGTCATACTCCGCATTGCCCACTTCGAAGATCGCAGCGACGCGATAGGCCTTGCGGCGCAATGTCGGGCCGAAGGCCGTCTCTGCGCCGCGCCCAGAAATGAGCGTCACGGTGTCGCCGGCGCGCACGCCAAGGGAGTAAGCGACACGGCTGCCGAGCGCGATGCCGTCGCCGCCTTTCGGTCCGTCGCCGAACCCCTCGAACGTGCCGTCAATGACGTGGCTGCGCCCCGTCTCCGGATCAACGCCTGACACATATTGAATGTCGGTGACGTCTTGCGGGCGCATGCCGCGGACGAATATGCCGGTTTCCCCCGCCGCCGTCGCATAGACCGGGGACTGGATAAGCGGCGTCGCCGAGACAACGCCGTCGACTTCCGAGAGCGCCGCGGCGATCGGTTCGTAATCTGTAATCGGATCGGCTGACTGCACATAAGCGTGACCGTTGACGCCGAGTAACTGGTCAATGAGTTTGTCGCGAAAGCCCTGCATGACCGACATGACGATAATCAACACGGCGACCGCAAGCGCAATGCCGCCAAAGGCGATGATTGAAATCAGCGACACGCCCTGGCCCGTTTTCGTCGCGCCGAGATAGCGCCGGGCGATCATCCATTCAAAATAAGAAAAGGCCCGTGTCGCGGCGCCCGTCGATACGGGCGAAGCCGGCGCGGGATGCGTTTCTGCGTCGATCGCCATGTCGTCCGCCATGGGCGCTCCCGAGCCTTAAACTTTCAACGCGTCTTGGATGACGCCGATGAGATGAGCGACGGCGTCATCCGGCGTCATTTCCTGGCGCTCGCCGTCAGCGCGGCGCTTCACTTCCACCTTGCCGTCCTTAAGACCGCGCGGCCCAATGATGAGCTGGTAGGGTAAACCGATCAAATCAGCGCGGGCGAATTTCTCACCGGGCCGACCGTTGGTGTCGTCATAAAGAACGTCAACGCCAGCGACGCTCAGCGCTGCATAGGCTTTATCGCACGCCGCGTCGACGTTCGCGTCGCCCGCTTTTAAACTTACAAGCGCCACGTGATAAGGCGCAACGGACACCGGCCATTTGCAGCCCGCATCGTCATGGTGCGCCTCAATCAACGCCCCGACGAGTCGCGAAACGCCGACGCCGTAAGAGCCCATTTGCACCGGCACATTGCCGCCGTCAGGCCCGGCGACGAGCGCTTTCATCGCTTTGGAGTATTTATCACCGAAATAGAAAATATGCCCGACCTCAATGCCGCGCACGGACCGACGCTCCGCTTCCGGAACGGCATTGAACGCGGCTTCGTCATGCATTTCGTCCGTCGCCGCATAGTAGTTTGTGTAGGAATCGATAATCGGCTTTAAGTCGCTGTCGAAATCGATGTCCGCCGCCGGTGTCTCCAAATCCAAAACCCGAGCATCGCAAAAGACTGCGCTTTCCCCGGTATCGGCCAGGACGATAAACTCGTGGCTAAGATCGCCGCCAATCGGGCCGGTGTCGGCTTTCATCGGTATCGCGGATAGCCCCATGCGCTTGAAGGTGCGCAAATAGGCGACGAACATTTTGTAATAGCTCGCCCGCGCCGCGTCGGCGTCGATGTCGAAGGAGTACGCATCCTTCATTAAAAACTCGCGTCCGCGCATAACGCCAAAGCGTGGGCGGATCTCGTCCCGAAACTTCCACTGAATATGATAGAGATTGATCGGCAGGTCTTTATAAGACCGCACGCCCGCGCGGAAGATCTCGGTAATCATCTCTTCGTTCGTGGGGCCGAACAGCATCTCCCGATCAGCGCGGTCTGTGATGCGCAGCATCTCTTTGCCATAGGCGTCATAGCGCCCGCTTTCGCGCCACAGCTCCGCCTGTTGGATCGTCGGCATCAACATTTCCACCGCGCCGGCCCGGTTTTGCTCTTCGCGGACGATTTGCTCGATCTTCTTTAAGACCCGATGGCCGAGCGGCAGCCAGGCGTATATGCCAGCGCCCTCCTGACGCACCATGCCGGCGCGCAGCATGAGTTGGTGGGAGACGATCTGGGCGTCGGCCGGCGACTCTTTTAGAAGCGGCAAATAGTAACGGCTAAGGCGCATGCAACGGCTCCAAAGAAATGGGCCCGTGAACCGTTCCCATGAACAGTTCCGGCGAAAATAGCGAACGACGCTTCGCGCGCCGCTTAAGCGCCCACTCATAGGGTTCGGCGGCGGCGTTTGTCCACGCCCGAGCGGAGCGAAATTTTGGCGATTGATCGACGGTTTAATGGTTTGGTCGGTTGAGAAACCAATGGGTGGTCTCCCTAAGAACCGCATCGTCCTTCGCCTCGGGCCATCCTTCGCGACGGCCCTTCGGACCTCCTCAGGACGAGGGAGGGATGTTTATCGGGCAGTCTCAGGAGCGACGTGTTTAACCGAAGAATGCTCCAGCCCTCATCCTGAGGAGCAAGGCGGAGCCTTGCGTCTCGAAGGATGGCGCGACGCGATGGCCCTTTCACAAGACGCAACGCCGCGCACCATGCTAAGAAACGCCCCACCAAGAAAGACACCGGAACTCACGCATGATCGGAACAGCGCCGGAGATCGGCGGACGCATTCGCGCCCTCCGCAAACAAAAGGGCTTCACCATGGAAGACCTTGAGGCGCGCTGCGGCGTCTCGCAGTCGACGCTCTCCAAAATCGAACGCGACGAGACCAACCCCACCTACGCCACCTTGTGGAGCATCACCCGCGCGCTTGGCGTCGATATGTCAGCCCTCACCGACGCCATATCCGAGGTCGCGCATGATTCCATCGACGTGCTGCAGCCCCATAAAACGCCCGAGGTCACCAGCAAAAACGGCGATTGCGTCCTGCGCATCCTGGCGCCGGGACATCTTTGGGGCCGGGTCGAATGGTATGAAATCACCCTCGCCGCCGGCGCCTCGTTGCAATCCGCAGCCCACGACGCCGGCGCGGAGGAGCACCTTACGGCGATCGACGGCGCCTTCGAGGTCGTCTCCGGCGACGCAACTGCCCATATCGAGGCCGGCGGTACGGCGCGGTACGCCGCGGACAAGCCCCACGCCATCAAAAACGCCGCAAAAAAAACGTCGAAGGGTCTTTTAGTCGTCATGAAGGAATAATTTTCGTTTGAGAATATACTATTTGTCGTTTAGTGGTATTTCGGAATTGGAGAACCGATCATGGTTGACGCTTTTTACGCCCGCGTTCGCGAGGCCCTAGACGACATCAACCGCGAGGGCCTGACGAAACCAGAACGCATTATCACAAGCGCGCAAAGCGCCGAGATCACCGTCGCTTCGGCTGGCGAGACAAAACGCGTTCTTAATTTCTGCGCCAATAATTATCTCGGCCTCGCCGACCACCCGGAACTAACGACAGCTGCACGGGAGGCGGCGGACACGCACGGCTACGGCCTCGCCTCGGTGCGCTTCATTTGCGGCACTCAAGACATTCACAAGACCCTGGAAAAACGCATCGCCGAGTTTTTTCAGTATGAAGACAGCATTACCTTCGCAGCATGTTTCGACGCCAATGGCGCGGTGTTCGAGCCCCTGCTCGGTCCGGAAGACGCCATCATCTCCGACGCCCTCAACCATGCATCGATCATTGACGGCGTTCGTTTATGCAAAGCGAAGCGCTATCGCTACGCCAATAACGATATGGACGATCTCAAAGCCCAGCTGGAAGCGGCGAAAGCCGACGGCGCGCGAACGGTTTTGATCGTCACCGACGGCGTCTTCTCCATGGACGGCGTCATCGCGAACCTTAAAGGCATAACCGACCTCGCCGGCGACTATGGCGCGCTCGTCATGGTCGACGACTGCCATTCCAGCGGCTTTCTCGGCGCGAACGGTCGCGGCACCGCCGAGCATTCCGGCGTCGAAGGCAAAATCGACATTCTAACGAGCACCCTCGGCAAGGCGCTCGGCGGCGGCATGGGCGGGTTCATCTGCGCCCGGAAGGAAGTCATCGACCTTCTCCGCCAGCGCGCCCGGCCCTATCTCTTCTCCAACGCCCTTGCGCCGGCGCTCGTTGGCGGCGCCGTCAAAGCCTTCGACCTTGTGGCGGCGGGCGATGATCGCCGTGAACGCCTGCACCGCAATGGACGGCGCTTCAGACAGGCCTTAGAAACGGCCGGTTTCACGCTGTTGCCGGGCGAGCACCCCATCGTGCCGGTCATGCTTGGCGACGCGAAGCTCGCCCAGGACATGGCCGCTCGCCTCCTCGACGAAGGCGTTTACGTCATCGGTTTCTCTTACCCCGTCGTCCCCAAGGGCCAAGCGCGCATCCGCACGCAGCTCTCTGCGGGGCATACGGACGACCATATCGACTTCGCCGTCGACGCCTTCACCCGCGTCGGCCGTTCCCTCGGCGTGATCGGATAGGAGGACGTCCCCATGAAATCCCTTGTCAAAGCAAAGTGGGAAAAAGGCCTGTGGATGCAGGACAGCCCCGAACCAAGGCCGGGGCCCAATGACGTTCTCATAAAGATCACCCGCACCGCGATATGCGGCACCGATATGCACATTTACGAATGGGATGACTGGGCGCAAAAAACGATCCCCGTGCCGATGACCGTCGGCCATGAATTCGCCGGCAAGATTGTCGAGATGGGCTCGGAAGTGCGCGCCGACTTCGCGCAATTCAAAGTCGGCGACCGCGTCTCGGCCGAAGGACACATCACGTGCGGCTATTGTCGCAATTGCCGCGCCGGACGGCGGCATTTGTGCCGCAACACGGTCGGCGTCGGCGTCGATCGCCCCGGCGCCTTCGCGGAATATCTCGCCGTGCCGGCGTTCAACGTCTTTAAATTGCCCGACGATATAGAAGATGACCTCGGCGCGATATTCGACCCCCTCGGCAACGCCGTGCACACCGCCCTCGCCTTCGATCTCGTCGGCGAAGACGTGCTGATTACCGGTGCAGGCCCCATCGGCGCGATGGCGGCGGCGATCGCCGCCCATGTGGGCGCGCGCCATATCGTCATTACAGACATCAATGACTACCGCCTCGGTCTCGCCAAAACGCTCGGTGCGACGCGCACCGTCAATGTCGCCAAGGAGAATTTGAAAGACGTCATGGCCGACCTCGGCATGACCGAAGGCTTCGACGTGGGGCTTGAAATGTCCGGCGCGCCGGCCGCGTTTAGTTCCATGCTCGACGCCATGAATCATGGCGGCAAGATCGCCCTTCTTGGCATCCTGCCGGACGGCGCCGGCATTGATTGGAACAAGGTCATTTTCAAAGGTCTCGAAATCCGCGGCATTTACGGCCGCCAAATGTTCGAGACCTGGTACAAAATGGCCTCGCTCATTCAATCGGGCCTAAATGTCCGTCCCGTGATCACCCATCGTTACGGAATTGACGACTTCCAAACAGGTTTTGACGGCATGGCGTCCGGCAAAACAGGTAAGGTTATCCTTAATTGGGACACAGCCGCTTAGCCGTCTTTTTCGGCGTCGGCCTGATTGTCCGGATGGGCCGCTTGGAAAGCGGGAAGATCGGCACACGCAGCGTCGACAGCGACAAGCGACGGGTATGGCGTCAGGTCAACGCCGAACCGCCGCGCATTGTAGAATTGCGGCGTCAAGCAGCACTCTGCATAGCCCGGCGCATCGTCGAAAAGAAACGCCGAAGAGCGCGCAGCGGCAATCGTCTCTAGAGGCGCGAAACCGTCTTCTATCGCCGCAATCGCCCAAGCACGCACGGTGTCTTTGTCGGCGCCCGTAAGCGAGCGCAGGCGATTGAGCACTCTTATATTCTGTAGGGGATGGACATCACAGGCGATGACTTGCGCGAAGCCCCGCGCCTCAGCCCGCGATAACGGGTCAACCGGCAAAAGCGGCGGCGCGGGATGAGTTTCTTCCAAATAGTCGAGGATCGCCAGCGACTGCGTTAAAGCGCCAACGCCTGGAATATCCAGCACTGGCATGCGCCGCTCCGGATTAACTGCGACGAAACCTGGATCGAAATTGCCACCGGATTTGAGGTTGACTGGGATATGTTCCGCCTCAAGACCCTTTAGATTGAGCGCAATGCGAACCCGGTAGCTCGCCGACGAACGCCAATATCCGTAGAGTTTCATGAGCGCCCCACCACCTGGTCGATGGCGCCGAAAATAGAGCGCCCCGTCCCATCGCGCATTTCAATGCGAACGCGATCGCCCTCAGCCATAAAGGACGTCGTCGCAGCACCGTTATTGATCGTCTCAATCATCCGTATCTCAGCAATACAGGAATAGCCGAGCCCGCCGTCAGCGACCGGATGCCCAGGTCCGCCGTCCTCATCGCGGTTAGAGACCGTGCCCGACCCGATAATCGTTCCTGCGCCGAGCACCCTTGTTTTCGCCGCATGAGCGACGAGGTCCGCTAAAGAAAACGTCGCATCGACGCCGGCGTTCGCCCGCCCAAAAGGCGCGCCGTTATAATCGACGCGCAAAGGAAGATGAACCCGCGCCTCGCGCCACGCCGCGCCCAATTCATCCGGCGTCACCGCTACCGGTGAAAAGGATGAGGACGGTTTTGACTGAAAGAAACCGAACCCCTTGGCGAGTTCCGCCGGAATCAAATTCCGCAAGGAAACATCATTACACAGCATAATAAGCTTGATATGAGAGACGGCGTCTTCGCTTGAGACGCCCAAGGGCACATCATCGGTGATGACGGCGATCTCCCCTTCCATATCGCATCCCCTAGCAGGATCGGCCAATGGAATTGGCTCATGCGGCCCAAGAAACGCGTCCGAACCGCCTTGATACATCAACGGATCGGAATAAAAACTCTCCGGCACGCTCGCGCCGCGGGCTTTGCGCACAAGCTCCACATGATTGATATAAGCCGACCCATCCGCCCACTGATAGGCGCGCGGCAAGGGGCTGGCGCACGCCGCCTCGTCAAAAGTTTCGATCGACGCCTCACCGGTTTCAACAGCGACCGCGAGAGATTGCAGCAACGGCGCGGCAACGGCCCAATCATCAAGCGCCGCCTGCAAGGTCGGCGCGACGGCGCTTGCCTCGGCATACCGGGTCAGATCCTTCGAGACGACGACGAGCCGGCCGTCGCGGCCATCTTTCAATGAAGCGAGCTTCATCGGCGATCACTTCTCGTTTGAAGACCCATCTTATCCCTCGTCATGCATGGGAACAGAATCAGCTGACGGTTCATGCAACCAAGCCGCATGGCGCGGCGCTTTCTTCGTACGCGACCATTCTTCGAGCATCTCCGGCGCAACTCGCCGAAGGTCCGCCAACGCAATTTCGCTAGCGGTGTCGACAGCAAGCTCCAACCTATGACCATTCGGGTCGAAGAAATAGATCGATTTGAAAATCCCGTGATCGACCGGCCCCGTTACTTCTAGGCCGCACGCTTCAGCGTGGGCTTTCGCGGCCGCTAACGCCTCAAGGCTGTCGAGTTTCATCGCGATATGCTGAACCCATTCAGGCGTGTTCCGATCGCGGTCCATGTCGGGGCTGTTCGGCAGTTCGAAGAAAGCAAGTACATTGCCGCCGCCAGCGTTGAGGAAGACATGCATGTACGGATCTTCTTCTCCCGTCGAGGGGACGCGGTCTTCAGCGATCGCCAGTTGAAAACCAATGCCAAGAACATCTTGATAGAAGTCGACGGTTTCTTTGGCGTCGCGACAACGATACGCCACATGATGAAAGCCGTTTGGGTGAAAACCATTTATCAGGGGCGTGGTCATTAAGCCTCCTCCCCCGCCGTTAAAACGCCGCGGCGAATTTGGTCCCGCTCCATGCTTTCGAACAGCGCCTGGAAGTTGCCTTCGCCAAACCCGTCATCACCTTTTCGTTGAATGAACTCAAAAAAGACAGGACCGATTTGCGGTTCGGCGAAAATCTGCAGCAAGAGACGCGGCTGTCCGCCCTTCGAGACGGCGTCCGTGGTCCCGTCTAAGAGGACGCCGCGTGCGCGCAGCGTCTCCACCGCTTCGCCATGCCCCGGCAATCGCTCATCCAACATCTCATAATAGGCGTCCGGCGGCGGCGCCATGAGCGGCGCGCCAAGCGCCCTCAGGCGATCAAGGCAGGCTGGAAGATCGTCGCACGCCAGTGCGATGTGCTGGATGCCCTCGCCGCCGAAATCACGTAAGTATTCTTCGATCTGTCCCTTGCCGGCCTCGCCTTCCTCATTGAGGGGTATACGTATTTTACCATCGGGGGCCGTGAGCGCCTTTGACGTGAGGCCTGTGTATTCGCCTTTAATATCGAAATAGCGGATCTCTTGGAAGTTGAAGAGGCGCTCATAATAGTCCGCCCAATAGGCCATCCGGCCGCCATAGACATTATGGGTTAGGTGATCAACGACATCGAACCCCGCCCCCTTCGGCGTGCGATCGACGCCAGGCAAGTACTCAAAATCGATGTCATAGATTGATAACTCATCCCCATAGCGATCAATCAAGTAGATAATGGCGCCGCCTATGCCCCGGATCGCCGGCAAGGACAGCTCCATCGGCCCTGTCGTCATTTCGACGGGCTCAGCGCCCTGCCCTAGGAGGTGGTCATACGCCTTACGGGCGTCGCGCACCCGGAACGCCATGCCGCACGCAGACGGCCCATGCTCGCGGGCGAAGAACCACGCTGGCGAACCAGGTTCATAATTCGTGATGAAATTAATGCCGCCTTGGCGCCATAACTCCACATCTTTCGAGCGATGGCGCGCGACTTTCGTGAACCCGATGGTTCGGAAAACCTCTTCCAGCGCGCCTTTTTCAGGAGCGGAAAATTCGATGAACTCAAAACCGTCAAGGCCCGCCGGATTGTCGAAAAGGTCCGACGCGTTGGCGCGCTGGCCAGCGAAATCGGCGATCGTGTTCACAAGGGGCATCATTGTCCTTTCCATTAATGTCATTCGTTCACGCATGACTGATCGCCGTGGTGAATTACATGGTCGCTCGCGAGCACGTCGCTGGGAGAGAGATCACGCGCCGATCGAACACGCTCATATCGCGGCGCGAAATCGCCATAGCACGCGTCCAGCAACGCCTCGAAACTATCGATGACGAAATAGGTCTGCTGGAACGCGTCGATTTTGTATGTCGTCCGCATAATGCGCTCTAAATCGAAACCGAGGCGATTGGGCGATGAACTTTCTAAGGCGAAGACGCTTTCTTTTGGCGATGAGAGAATGCCGGCGCCAAAGATCTTTACTGCGCCGCTTTCGCGAATGAGGCCGAACTCCACCGTATACCAATAGAGACGCGCCAGATTGGGTAATTGCCCGCGCTCCAACGCCGCTTTACCGCCCTCGCCATAAGCTTGCATGAAGTCGGCGAATACGGGGTTCGCTAACAGCGGCGCGTGACCGAAAATATCATGAAAAATGTCGGGCTCTTCGAGGTAATCGAATTCCGCTTCACTGCGCATAAAGGCGCCGGCGGGAAAACGACGACTGGCTAAATGGTCGAAGAAGACCGTGTCGGGCACGAGACCCGCGACAGGAACAACGCGCCAGCCTGTCCGCTTTGACAGAAGCTCACTGAGACGCCCCATATGCGGCACGCCGTTTCGCGACAAGTCGAGTTCGTCAAGCGCCGACAAAAATGATTCGCACGCTCGGTTGGGCAATATCGTCTCCATACGGCGGAACAAACGATCCCAGCGTGCGTGTTCTTCCGACGTATAGCTGCCCCAGGCCTGATCAATCGTGAAATCAGCCGCCGTCGGCGCATCAATATAGCGTTCACGGGCGGATAAGGCGGAGCAATCATTGGACCGGCGCAATGGTTCGACCATCGAAAACGAACTCCTTCTACGTCTATGATGAAGCAGAAGCCGAGAAATTTGTGATCAGAAATCGATCCATTCGCCACAAATTTGAATATTTTTCCTGTTTTTACATGTTTTTTGAATTATATATAACATATGAGCGAATTGACTGAAACGGATCGCAGAATCCTCAGGGCCTTGCAAATCGACGCCGGGCTTAGCACGCGCGACCTCGCCGAGCGCCTCGCCATGTCGCAGTCGACGCTGTGGCGCCGCGTCAACGAGCTGGAGGCGGCCGGCGTCATCGAGAAGCGCGTCGCCCTCGTCAATCCAGAAGCCGTCGGCGCCGACGTCAATGTGATCGTTTATGTGAACTTGAAAGACTATGAAAAGAAAACGCGCCGCGCCTTCGAAACCTTCGTCGACGCGACGCCGGAGATATTAGAATGTTACGCCGTCGCGGGATCTCACGACTATACGCTTATTCTACAAACAAGCTCGGTGGCGAGCTTTGAAGCGCTCTTGATGAACAATTTGTTGGCGCACCCCGCCGTCGCCTCGGCGTCATCACAGATAACGCTGCGCCGTATGAAATACAGCACAGCGCTTCCGGTTTAACCCAAAGAAACAAAGGCTTCGGCGACCGACTAAACCTCGGCAATGACAGCCGTCAGCGTTTCAATAAATTGATCCACATGGGATTTGGACGTCACCAAGGGCGGGCGTATTTTCAACACGCTTTCGTCTTTACCCGTCAGACTAATCAGCACGTTCCGGTCACGCATTGTGTTGACGATTCGCGCCGCACGCGCGGGGTCTGGCGTCATCGTATCGCGGTTTTCAACGATATCGACGCCGAAGAAGAGGCCAGCGCCGCGGACTTGACCGAAATGATCGTCGCTGATCGAGCGTAGAGCCTCGCCGAGATAACGACCGACGGATTGCACATTGCTTAGGATATCGTCGTCTTTGATGACGTCGAGCACCGCCAGCCCATTCGCCGCCGCGACCGTATTACCGCCAAACGTGTTGAAATAGCGCGCGCACGCGCCGAAGCCTTCAACGATCTCGGGCCGGAGGACGACGCCGGACATCGGGTACCCGTTGCCCATGGGCTTGCCGAGCGTGACGATGTCCGGAACGACGCCATGGCGCTCAAATCCCCACATCGCCTCGCCTGTGCGCCCGAACCCTGGCTGAACTTCGTCAGCGATGAAGAGGCCGCCCGCATTTCGAATGGCGTCGACTGCGCCGGCAAGAAAACCTGGCGGGTCCGGATAAACGCCGTCGCTTGAGAACAGCGAATCCACCAAAAGCGCCGCCGGTTTAATGCCGTGGCGTCGCAAATCGTCAATCGCCGACTGAACGTTTTGCGTGAAGCCCCGCGCGACATCCGCAACATCGCCGCTCGTCGCGTGCGACGTGCGCGCCGGCGCTGGAGCCGGCACGGTCCGGACTGTCGGGCCCAGCGGCATATTAGGACCGAGGTTCGCGGACAAACTGGCGATCAGCGACGTCGTACCATGATAGGCGAAGTCGGTGATGATGAACCCCTCGCCGCCGGTTTGAAACTTAGCGATGCGACACGCCAAATCGTTCGCTTCGCTGCCAGTGCAAGCGAACATCGCCTGGGACAAGGGCTCGGGGAACAACGCCGTCAACCGCTCTGCATACGTAATGATCGTGTCATGCAGATAGCGCGTATTTGTGCATAAAGCCGACGCCTGGCGCGTCATCGCCTCAACAATCCGCGGATGGCAATGACCGAGCGAAACGACATTATTGTAAAAATCGAGATAAGCATCGCCTTCATCGTCAAAAAGCCAAACGCCCTCGCCGCGTACAAAATGCAAAGGATTGGCGTAGGACAAACGATAGGCCGGCCCCAAAACACGCTGACGGCGCTCAATTTTCGCCTCTGTCTCGGCATCGAGATCGGCTTGACCAGGGCGGTAACAATTCGGCGTCGTATCGGTTCTCATAAGGATCTCCAACGGTTAAGCGTCAAGGCCGCAGGCGGCGCAAACGCTGTCCACCAAGGCGCCGTCTTCAACATCGTCAAGCAATCGAAGTCCGCTCCAAGCGGACGGGTTGTTACGCAGGATATAGTCCTGGTTTTCAGGAAAGAGGCTCGCTCGCCAATGGGTGATAAGGATTGTCGTTAACAGACGTGCACGGATGAGGCCGGGTAAAACGGCGCATTCCGCCGACGCCAACGGACGCTCCGAGTGATAACCGGACGCCAGCTCACAAAGCACCGCGATAGGGTCTTGTCCCTCGAAAATATGATAGCCAGCTGCGACCGCAAGCTCGTTGATCGACGGCGCCACCACCATGTCACCGAAATCGAATAAACCAGCGATGGTCGTTGGGTCGTTCATCGCCGTTAACATGTTCCCGAGATTGGCGTCGTTGTGAATCATTTGATGAGGCAAAGCCGACAAAGCCGGCGCCGTTGTTTCGCAATAGCTTTGCAATTGGCGTTCAGCGAAGCGTCGCGCCTCCGGATCAGTAATATGCTCAGCAAGAACGGTAAGGGCCTCAACGCGCGCCGAATTCCATATCAGCTCAAAATGCATAGCCGGATGGCGAAAGTCAGCGAGCGCTTGATCAATGACGCCAAGGCAGGCGCCGATAGACCGCAACGGCCGATCAGTAGGAGACATAGCTGATAGAGGCACACCGTCCAGATAGGTCAATAAACGGATAATGTTATTTGGAAAACGCTCAGACGACGCTTGAACGGCGCCGTCTTTCGTAGGGACGAGGCGCGGCGTCGGCGCGTTTCGGGCGCTGCGTTGTAAATGAAGCAGTACGGCCGTGTTGCAATCAATTCGCTCGGCGGGTTCGGCGGCGTTCGAAATCTTGAGCGTGTAGCGGGCTTCATCGGTTTCGATGAGAAAGTTAGCGTCGCGCTCGGAATGCAAAGGCCGAGCGACGCCCTTCACGCCATATAGTTCTGCAACGATCTCCGCCGCTGTGTCTGACGTCAAAACCGGGGGCGGCGATGAGAATAGCGCAGCGTCCGGCGCAGCCGCGGAGGCGCCGCCGCTTGGCGGAATTGACGAAACGGTTTCGCTCACTTTTAAATCACCCTTCCTGAACACTCTGCGGTGGCTGAATTGTGCTTAACGCGCGACGGCCAACCGGCTAGCAGCGTTGCAAGCTTTGGCGTCGTTATAGCGACAATCAGCCGGATAGGCGCTCAAAGACGGAGGCGTTCGAAGACGAAAATTCGGCAGAAACGGCGGAAACGCGAAGATTGTTTTTTATAGCAGCTCAGACGATGGTGATGGATGAACCATCGAAACGACACATAACCGCAAATTGAGAACAGAAATTGATGACGAGTCCTGACGAGGCTTTCGACACCTTTGATCTTAAGATCCTTCGCACGCTTGGCGCGCGCGGCAGCCTCAAGAATGTCGACCTCGCGGACGCCGTCGGCTTATCGCCAAGCGCCTGCCATCAGCGCACGGCACGCTTAAAAAAATTAGGGGTGCTCAAAGGTTTCACAGCGGATATCGACATTGCAAAAGTAACGCCGGTGATCAGGGTTTTGACGCTTGTCATGCTTGAGAAACAAGATATCAGTCAGTTTCAGATCATCAATAATCGGCTGCCAGATATCCCACAAATTGTCCGTGCTCACCGCACTTCGGGAGACTTTGACTACGCTTTTGAAACCGTGGCGCCAGACTTCGACGCCTATCTCCTGATCCTGAAACGCCTCGTGGAAGGCGTCGAAATAAAGCAATACCAGTCACGCATTATGCAAGAGGTGCTTAAAATCGGCAACGCAACTGGCGTTTTAGAGGATCGCTGAGCGCCAACGCAGCCTATAAGGACGTAAGACTAAACGCCTTTTGCGTAATTTGTCGGTGTCCATCTGGGCTGATGGAAGGCCTATTCCCGCGCCTCCTCGTTTGCTCTGTTCGCCGGCATATGGCGTGTCATAAGCCAATGAACGCTGAGCCCCACGATAAAACTTGGCAAAGCCTCAGCAACATAAGCGGACAAACCAAGCGCGGCCCACGCAATCGCCGTCGCCATCCCAAGTAAGATTGTCGTGACAAGCGCCGACGCGCTTGTCGGCCAGTTTAACGTTGAAATAAGGACAGCCGGCCCAATACCGCCCGCCAAGGCAGAAACGCCAAAGAGCACGATGTCGTAAACGCTTGATGTTGATAGGACGACCGCCAGCCCCAAAGCGGAGCCGCCAAACGCGACAAGCCCCAAAAGCCTCAAATTACGCCGCCGCACCGGCGGCGCGCTTCGGGCGTTGGCCATATCGTCTGACAAGGCGGAACCGCCGACCAGGGTCGTCCCATCAATGGTCGACAGAATCAATGCGCTAACGCCGCCCAGCGCGAGACCAAGCAACCAAGGCGATGTGTTTTCCGCAAATTCGAATAAGCTTCGCTCCGGGTCATCGATTGACGGCGCAACCCCGGAAAGCATCACGCCGATCACGACCATCAACCCCCAGAAGCCATATCCAATAGAGATCGTCATCCAACGGGCGTCATCAATTTTCGCCTCTGATTCGATCGTGCTTAACCGCATTAAGAATGTCGGCAAACTGAGCGCTGACCCAAAAGCTGCCGTAACGCCGCCTAGAAAAAAGAACACCACCAACAAAGGTGGATGCACGGCGAAGAGATCGAACGCCTTTGGGTTCGACGCAAGAATTCGTCCGATCGGGTCTCCCGTCGCCGCTAACTCCAGCGTAATCGCGCCGGTTAGAATAACAGCGACAAACCAAATGGTCGCTCCCTGACACGCGTTTGTTAGGATAGATGAGCGCAAGCCGCCCCTTAGACAATAAATCAAGGCGATCAGGGTAATGAAACCGCCCGCGATGATAACGCTCGTGCGCGGTTCAACATCGGTAATGCTTGCAAACGCTTTTCCTGCAGCAATGTTCTGGCCAATGATATAAGGCATTGTCGCGATAAAAATTACAGCGCCGGCCGCGATCTGTACGCTGCGTCGGCCTGAAGGTTCGATGACACGACTGATATAATCGGGTACGGATAATGGCGTACGCTTTATCGACTCCCGATAAATCCGTACAGGCATCACAAGCCAGAAAGCGATTTCGCCCATGAGCCACGCCGCGGGAACCCATATGGCGGAAACACCTTGAGCATATCCCGTGCCGACGGCGCCGACGAACATGAAACCGGTCGTGCTCGTCGCAACAACGCTCAACGCCACAATTAGCGGTCCAAAGCGCCGCCCGGCGGTCAAAAATTCATCACTCTTGCTGTCGACATCGCGTCCGGCGAACAGGCCGACAGACATAAAAAACAGGATAAACCCAGCGCAAATAAGCCAAGGGATATAAAGTTCAAATATCATAACTCACCACTCAAAGGCGCCGTTCGCAAATCACCTCCCTCAATAGCCGAAGCACGCCGTTACTGGGCGAGAATACGCGCCCAAAGCAGCTTCGCTCGCGAACCATGATACGCGCTCGCAACGCCGAAGGTAGAATGATACCGGTATCTTTGATCAAGAACTATCATCGAAATGCGTCACTGACAAACCCTGAAGTCTCCCCTTGAGGCGTCGCCGAAGGCGACATGCCAAATCCGAGACCTATTCTTTGAAGGCATGTCGCCGTTACAACGGATCACGGACCTTGAAAGGACAAAGATCGGGCAAGGAACAAGCCGCAGCTGCAAGCGCCTGCGCCACTAATGCGCAGCCAGAGCCCTTATCGACAACGTGCAGCCACCGCGACGCCGACAACGGCTCTCGATATACGAGGCTGTTGTTTACGTCCGATATGAAATTCGTTAACACCCACATAGGGCGTAGCGCGCGTCGCCGTTTCAGCGCCGTTCGAGCAAACACCGAAGATTAGCGGCGCAAAAAATCAATCGAACGAGACGAGGGTCTTTTGAAGAAGGTCTCAGCAGAATCTCTAAACAATCAAGTTTATAACGAGATCAAACAAGCGATAATGTCGGGGCAATTCAGGGCCGGCGATAAATTCACCGTTCGCAAACTCGTTGAAAAACTTGGCACAAGCCAAATGCCTGTTCGTGTCGCTTTAAACCGCCTACTGACGGAAGGGGCGCTCGTCCAAAGCGTGCCGAGCGGCACCAGCATCTTACCCCATGTCACCCGTGCGCAGTTCAGAGAATGGATGGAGCTACGCTCAATCTTAGAACCGCGCGCCGCGGAACTTGCCGGGCCGAACATGAAGCCGGCGATCATCCGAAAGTTAAATAAAGTTCTCAACAAATCCAAAACGGATACGATCGTTGATGTGAAGGTCAACCTTTTAGAGAATTACGCTTTCAAACACACGATTTACGAGCAGTGCCAATCGCCGACTCTTTTGCGTTTTATCGACCTGTTGTGGCTTCGCGTTGGTCCGGTATTTCATCATGATCCGCACGATGCGTCGGGCGAAGCATCGGATTACACCTACGAAGAAAATGTTATTGCAGCTTTGGAAAAAGGTGACGGCGCGACCGCCGGGAAGTTTCTAAAGAAAGACATCTTAGATGGCATGGGCCGGATTCTCGACGCTGCAGAATTCGCCGATGACTGAGTAAATACAAGAAATCCAAAGGCGTCAGCCCCGGCGCTTCTTTTGTTAAGTAACGACGCTTGATCTTGCGCTTGAATAACGGCCAGACACACAAAGGTGTGCGAACATGCAATTTATCAGCACACGCCTTTACTAATTATACCAAAAGCGCATCTGGGTGTTGACTGTCGAAGACATCAGCGACGACGACATTGGTCACTGAGCAGGCTTTACGGATCGCTCATTGCGACGCTACACAAAGCGCCGCCTTGTCAAACGGACTAACCGATTTTCGTTTCTTCGCCCCACCACCGGCTATTCGGTCAACGCGCTTAGAGCGCGGATGACAAAGGCGCCAACCGGCGACGTAACGACAACATAGGCCAATTCATAAAACATCGATCCTCGGATCGCTGTCGCCTCGCCATTGCGAAATCGCGCGTCAATGCCCGGTTGCGCGCCAAGCCAACGCCACTGTTGCGCACATCCCAGCTACTATGCTGATTCAATTGAATAAAATAAGTGAATGGTGAGGTCGAGAGGTCCGATTCGCCCAAAATTTTTGCCGCTAAATCATTGATTTAATTGGCAAGCAAGTTCCTAAGAAACGTATTTAACGCTTTGTGCGTGTACAAATCTGTAATGGCGCTGAGGCGTCGAGGTCAAGAGCGACCAGCGACATTAATCTCGTAAATCGAAAGTTTTGCTTTCAATTTGCTCGGTCAAAAATCGGATCTGCGGCCCGGCATTTTGAGTTTCTTCATATGCTTGAAAATGAGCGATAAATGGTTAGCGCCCGGAGAACGTTTCAATTAACCAACAGTTTCACCCCGATTGTGGCGCCGAGATAGATATCTATTAGGTGGATCATGCCTCGCCATAGGACTATATTTCCCGGCTGCGGATCATTTTTCGGTCACGATAGCCGCCGAGGCGAGCGATTTTTCTACACTCAGGCGCTTATCTCACGCCCCCGATGGATTGCGCTGGCGTAGGCTTCCGTCGCAACGATACTGCCCCGTCTACGCTTATGCCATGGGCCAAAAAACACGCTTCGCCAAGGCCCGTTGTTCGGGCGACGGCGACTTGGTCCTGTCGCTCAAAGCGAAGCGACGAGCCGGCAGACTGGCATGCTGAAGGTGGCGATACCCCCCTTGGCCTCCTTGTCGAATAAACGCGTAAGTTCATCGATCAAACGTTCGCGCGCCGGCTCGGAAAGGACATAGGCGGCGTAGAAGAAGCCGACGACTTCCTCCGCCAGTCGCGCTGGCGCTCCGCGAAGCATGAATGGTGCGGACTGGACTGACACGCTCGTCGTCTCGAACGCATCGCAAGCGAGCATTTTTAGGCGCTCAGGTTGGCGTGTGCGCGGATCGCCGAGGTCTTTCCCGACATATGCCGGCAGCTCGCTGCGGACATGTTCGAAGACAATCTCGTTGATCTCGGTGTAGCCTTCAGCCGCGGCCGGGTCGCCGTCGACAATCGCGCTGAAGACGCCCCCGGGCGCAACCACGCGACGGATCTCCCGCAGAACCGGCTCCACCGGATCCATCAACGTCAGCGCCCAATGGCAAAGAGCCGCATTGAACGCGCCGTCGTCAGAGAAACTGAGGTCCTGGGCGAGGCCCTCATAAAGAACGACCCCTTTCCCGGCAAGGCGCTTTTCAGCGAGGGCGAGCTCCGCGCCGCTCATGTCGACGCCGCATAAGGTTTGCGTATTGGGAAAGCGGTCAGCACAAAGATTTAAGAAGAAGCCGCTGCCGCAGGCGAGATCAAGTATCGCGTTATGTCGTTCTGGATCGATGGCCTCGCTGAGCCATTCGTAAGAGGTGCGGCCGTTGTCGTCGACGCACTTGCTCGCACAGCGTTCCGTAAAGCCCGGATGGCGTCTGTGAACCTCCTGAAGGTGCTCCCTCAGCGCGTTTGGGCACGGCATGTCATCTGTGGAGAGAGCGTCCGTCCAGGATGTTCGGACGGCGGGTGGCGTCTTCATAGTTTTCTTCTTTCTAGGGAGCGTTTGGCCGTTCCAGCCGTTTAAGGCTTGGTCGCAGGAACAGAAGCGATAAGGCCCCGAGCGTGGCGTAGCAGGACATCGCGAGCAATTGGTCGTCGAGGTCGACGCCCGCGTCGAGCAAGGCGCCGGTCAGCGCGGGCCCGATCGCGCTTGCAAGCACCATCGCGCTCATCGCGAGCGCGCGGATCGCGCCAAGGTGGCCGCTTCCGTAGAGCTCTGGCCAGATCGATGTATAGACGATCGTCGCCATACCGCCAGTCGCGCCGGCCAGCGTCATGAACAGAGCGCCGGCGAGGAAATCGCCGGACAATGAAAGCAAGACGAGCCCCGCCGCGAGCGGCGTCAGAAAGTATGTGAGTACGCGCGGCGTTCCAAACGCATCGACCATTCGCCCACAGAACAATGCGGCAGCGGTCGCCGCCGTCGCATATATTGGAAACAAGCTGGAGAAAGCCTTAAGCGCCCAGCCCTTGCTTTCCACCAGGTGCGCTTGGTGAAAAAGAACGCTCGTTACGATGAACGGCGTTGCTAGGAGACCGGGAGCGAGCGCGTAAAAGCGCCAGTCTCGAACGGCGTCGCTCCGACGCCAGGACGTCGCGTCTGGGGCTGGCGCATTTCCACCGGCCGGTCCGGTATTGACGGCGGCCCGCTTCTCAGCGCGAGACGTCAAGACAAAGACGAGCGGCGCCAAGAATAGGGCGGAGAAAGAGGCGACGGCGAGCCAAGCGCCGCGCCAGCCGAGCGTCTCCATGGCGGCGACGGCCAGGATCGGCAGGGCCGCCTCACCAATCGGAAATCCCAGCATCGCGATCGCAAGCGCGCGTCCGCGTGCCGCGTCGAACCATTTTGCGATTGTCGTCATCGCCAAATGGCTCAACAACCCCTGACCGATCACGCGCATAGCGAAAAGGCCGACGCCAAGCGCATAGACGCTTTTCGCCGAGCTAAGCCAAACCGCCGCGACACTCGTCAGGGTAAGGAGCACGATGGCGATGCGCGACGGAGCGACGTGATCGACAACCTTTCCGAGCCAGATAAGGCTCGCCGCGCTCGCGAGCGTCGCCGCGCCGTAAAGGCCGCCGAACGCGCCATGGCTCAACTCGAAATCGCTGCGCCAAACCCCGCCGAAAAGAGACAGGAAGAATGTCTGGCCAAAACTTGAGGAAAGCGCGAGCAATAGGCCGGCGCCGAGCGCCGTGGCGTCGAACGTTGCGCCAACATCCTCTCTCGAACGGGCCTGGGCGACGCCCGCGTTCGTTCCGGCGGCGCTCACGGGTAAATCGAAAAAAGCGCCACCCGTTGAGCGAAGCGCCACGCGCCGTCCCGTTTGCAGCTGTCAAGATAAGCCCGAAGAATGTCGGAGCTTTCCATGTCGTCAAGCGAAGCGGCGTCATCGAATACGCATCGTTGGAGATAGCCTTCGATCACAGTCCGCTCAGTTTCAGGCGCGCCGTTTTCATAGACGATGTCGGTCGCCTCAAAGTCGACGCCGATCGCCTTGAGGGCCGACGCGATATCTTCCGCTGCAGTGTACGGGGTCTCCGCCTTTCGGTCGAAGGCCGCTAAATACAGGCGTTGAAACTTGATGTAGTGGGCGTCCGCGCAGGCGTGCGCGATAAACGCCTCGCCTGAACACGCATCGACCAACCGGCGCAGGCCCGCCTTCAACTCGGCTTTCGGAATCGCGTAGAGAGCATGGGTCGCCCAAACGACGTCGAATGCGCCGTCCCGGCAATTTAGATCCTGCAGTGTCGTCTCAAATTCCGTCGACGGTTCGAACGGCGGCGCGAGCGCCGCGCGCGCTTCGTCTATTGAGAATCGAGACGGATCAAGCAGCGCGTATTCGATTTTTGGGACGGCGAGGCCTGTAATCCCGCCATAGCGCGCCAACGCCTGCGGAAATTTTCCTGAGCCGCACGCCACGTCGAGCACGCGCAAAGGTCGTTCGCCGACCGTTTCTGACTTCGACGCCAGCCATGCGCGCCAGTCGCGCGCTTCGGCGAGGTGGCGATAGTCGACGGACGCGATCTCGTAGAAGCGCTCCATCTCCGCGCGCCCGCCTTCACTCCAGTGGGCGCAACTGCGCTCGAACGTGTCAGCGGTCATCTGTCGGCTCAGGATCTTTGTTTACGGGCGGGTGGCCCCTCTCTTCTACGGCCGGCCAGCAAATCGGGTTCAACGGGCTGGCGGCGCGACCGCCTGGTTCGACGCCTGGGAGAAACTTCCTCCAGTCGCCGGAAACCATCGTCGGCGCTTCAACAACGCGTGCGCCATCCGCATAGAAAGTATTCGCCAACGCGCAGCGGCTAAAAGGCGTCAGGTTTCGGCCTGCCGTATGAAAGTTCAAATTATGATGGAAGCTTACCTCGCCGACATCGAACGGCCCGTCGTCTACCAAGACGCCGTCGCGGGCGAATATCTCTGCAACGAGGCGGTCGTAGCTCGTGTCCGCTTTGCTGAACGGCACGTCGGCGACGCGTCGCCATGTCTCGATGCCATGAGCAAAGGCGAGAGGGCCCATCTGCGTCGGGATCGCCTGCGCGGCGATCCACGCCGTCACCACTTCGTTCGTAGCGAGAGGAAAATGGTGATCGTCATAATGCCACGGCGTGCGCCCGCAGCCAGGCTCTTTCGACAGAAGATTGTCATGGTAAAGCCGGACGGCTTCAACGCCTAGGAGATCCGCGCAAATCTTTGCGATCCGTGGGCTGAGCACGAAAAGTCGCAAAATCGGGTTGTTGAGCCAGGCCATCTCCGCCGAGTAGAACCGCCGCCCTGCGCTTGGGCCGTCGCCGTCCGCTAATCCCGCGTCGTTATCGAGCGCAACTTGGAACGTCGCTTCTAGAACCGAGACGATTTCGCGACGCAGAGCCGAGACGGCGCGCGGCGATAGGACGTTCTTCAGCTTGACGTAGCTCCGGACGCGAAACTGCTCGATCACCGCATCACTCAAGGGATAGGGCGTGCCCAACTCTTCGGCGAGTTCCGATGCGGTTATCTGCGAGGTCGTAGCCGGATCTGGCCTTAAAAGTACCGCGCGCGCTAAAGATCGTGCTTCGCCGCCAGTGTCCGCATTCTCCGCAAGCCCGACGTACCAGTCCCACCAGGCCTGATTATCCGCGTCCCAGGACGCCGATACGTCCGTCTCGTCCGTAGCGCTGCTGTCCGTCGCGGCGCTTCCACGGCCCATATTGCTGGTCGTACTGGAAATGTTTTTGGTCCCTTTGCCCGCCGTCGCGCAACGTTTCGCGTCGCCTGCCGGGTGGATGGAGGTATCCCCTATCGCCTGCGCGGAAGCAACCAGCGAGGCGAACCGTCGCGGCGACGACATGTTCGCGTCGGAATTTTAAGGCATCAGAAGGGGCATGGCGCATCGGAGGAAATGAAACCGGGAACCCCATTTATATCGTCGCATACCGCCGCGCCACCTGAGCAATCAAAACGCCGAGCGCAGTCGTCTGCTGGCAAATCTCGCGCTTCTCATCAGCAGACCAGGATCGGCGCTTGCGTCGTGTGACCATAACCCGTCCGCTAAGTGTCCGATAAAAAAAGTGGACACTTAGCCCCCAACATTACGTCACGTAAGGTCAGGGTCGCCGAACGCTCACGGTGAATGTCACGCCTCATCTTCAATGATATTGATCGATGCGGCATTATTTCGTGATTGATAAAAGTGCTTTTTATTAATCAATATTCACTATATTATGATCGATAAAGGAAGCGTTTATCGATCATGACATGGAACTGGGAACTACCGGACTGGCCTAAATTTACTCGCGACGCGGCGACAATCGCGCAGCGCGAGGCCCAGTTTATCGAGCAGTCCGGCGTGATGATCGGCATCTCCTCTCACCTGAACGAGACCGATAAGCAGAAGCTTGGCATCTCCATCATGAGCATGGAGGCACTCGACACATCCAGTATCGAGGGGGAGATTCTGGATCGCGACAGCGTTCAATCCTCAATTCAACGCGCCCTTGGGATCAAGACACCAGCCCGTCGCCCCTCTCCAGCGGAAAACGGCATTGCTGAAATGATGGTCGACCTTTTCCAAACGGCGGAAAAACCGCTGACGCGCGCAATGCTCTTTCGCTGGCATGAAATGATGATGAATGGCCGCCGAGATATAGATCAAATTGGTGCTTACAGAAAACATGACGAGCCAATGCAGATTGTATCTGGCGCGCTGCATGCGCCGCGCGTCCATTATGAGGCCCCGCCCTCAAATCGAATGGACGCAGAAATGAAAGCATTCATCAGATGGTTCAATGATACCGCCCCAGGCCGCAAGCATGCCCTACCTGCTCTGGAAAGAGCCGGCGTCGCCCATTTATGGTTTGAATGTATCCACCCCTTTGAAGACGGGAACGGCCGTATTGGCCGGGCCATTGCCGAGAAGGCTTTATCACAGGGACGGCAAAGACCGATTTTCACATCGCTTGCGGGCGTTCTCCTGAAAAAACGCAAAGCCTATTACGATAGACTGCAAGCGGCGAGTCGATCGTTAAACGCCAATCAATGGCTGAATTGGTTCGCTGACATTGCGATTGAAGCGCAAAACAGAAGCCAGCAGCATGTTGAGTTCTTGCTCGCCAAGACTAAGCTAATCGACCGCTTGAAAGGCCAGCTAAACGACCGCCAGGAAAAAGCCCTGTTGCGCATGTTCGCAGAAGGCGTTGACGGCTTTAAAGGCGGTCTCAGCGCCAAAAACTATATGACCATAACTGACGCGCCAACAGCGACCACAACACGCGACCTTGCTGACCTTGTTAAAAAAGGCGCGCTGAAACGCGAAGGCGAACGTAAATCAACGCGGTACTTCCTGCATATAGGGCAAGAATAGGGCATGCGCCCACCTGTTCCGAAAACGATTTAAAAAATGGCCAATACAAAGGGGACTGGACAATGTTGTTCTTTACAAAAAATCTATTACTTGGCGTTTCTGGAGGCATCCAAATTTAGAGAAGTAAAACACCCATGGCTCCATTATGAGGCAAAACAAACCTTCAAAAGTACAGTCCTACGCCGAGTAGAGCTTGAAAAGTATCTTCACCATCAACTCGTTCATAGGTGCTGGTGATACGAATATCCCAGGCATCACTGACGCCATAGCGAGCATCTAATTTTGCATGAGGATATAAGGCTAAGTCGTCTGATACGTCCGTATAAAACCCTATACTCGCATGAGCGCGCACGGCCTTCGACAGATCAATAATAGCGCCGGCCCCTGCGCCAAGGTTGACAATGCCGTTTGTATCGGCGTTCGTGTTAACTCGGCCTTGCAATAACGCGTATTGCGTCAGCTGTCCCGAAAAGGATTGAGCAGCTTTACCGACATTACCTTCCAAGAAGCCTTGCAAGCAGTTTCTGCAAAGAATGTTCTCTTCTTCGAAGCCCATGCGAAATCCCCAGGCCAAGCCGCCATCCCCAGGGACGCCCGTCGGCGAAACATTGAGTGTTTGGAGGTTCACAAAATCTATGCGTTGGACTGAGAAATTACCGTCATAGACTTCAAAACTAGCGTCCAGAAAAGCAAGCTCCGAGTTCGGCAATACTGCTGCAGACATTGACAAATAATCATAATAGGCGGCCCGGAATCTTATTCTCGCCCCGGCGCCAAACGTGTCATGATATCCCGAACTCAATTGGAGCATGCTCGATTTTTGACCCTGATGCGGTTTTTTCAGATCTGCTCTTTTCGATGTCGTTTGCGAAGGCGGCAACGCAATTCGCTCAGCCAACAAATCAATCCGCTTCACGCCGGACTGCAGTACACCATCGTCAGCACTGAAATCTGCATAGTTTATGGCGGTATCCAGAACACGGATCGTTGACTCTTCTGGCAGGTCTTCCAGTTCCTCCAACTGATCCGCACGCCTTCCAGAAACGATTAACTTGACCGCTTCTTGTTCTGCGGGCTCCAATTCATAGAATGCTTCGCGGAATAAGGTCTGCCGCGACGGCAAACGCTCTACGCTCCGCAAGAGCGCGCGGCCATTTTTCTGTGCATGCGCTAGGCGGCTAAGGACGTCGGACGGTAAGATCCACGGCTTTCGCTTTGGCGTGATTTTGCCATCGGCTATGAGCTCAACGAGTTCAGTAATTCTGAACGCACAATTCTGATCAAAGAAGTAATACCGATGGTGGGCTCTGGATCTTTCCCAAGCGAAAGCGACGACGAAGTCAACTTCCCGCTGGGTTAGGTTCAGCGTGTAGACCCAAACGTCTCGTAGCTCTAGCTCATTATATCGCCGACGCTGTTGATGAAAGAGCAGCTTTGTATACGATGCTTCGTAACGCCCCGTCAGCCCACGAATGATATAGAGCAACTGGTTCTCGGCTTCGGCGTACGAAGCTCCATGATTAATGGTCGTATCAAGGAGCTCTGACCGAGTAATGTTCGCCTCGTCCGGTATGCCAAATTTAAGAAGAAAATGTCCAAAAAACGACCCCGGATTGCCGAGAAAGCCCGAGGCGAAAATGATACTGATTTCGTTTGGGGCAACGTCTCCACGCCAATCTTTAAACTCTGTGCATGTCAATGGCGGGATTTTGATTCGCCCAGCTAGTTTTTGCTCCAACCATAACCGACGCGCAGGGAACATACAGGCGGCGTGTTCATTATGATCTTCGGGCGCGTCTGCGTTTAGAGCGTCAATTGTGGCGATGAGCTCATCGACGGGCGCGTTGCGCCCATTTTCCGATAAGAAATAATCCTTATTGGCGATATCAGACCTGGGGCTAAAATCTGAATAACGGCCAGAAAAACCGGTCAACCGCTGCCAGGTGGCATTTGAGGCCAAGTCATTGAGGGTAATATCACTCAATGCCGCTGCAGACGCCGAGGCCACGCCGGGCCACATCAAAAAGCAACAAGCAAACAATACAAGCCGCATAAGCCTGTCAATATAAGTGGGTATTTTATAAGGCTGGCGCTGCAGCAAAGCTGAGCGCCAGCTAGAACCAATCAAAAATTAAGAAGCGTAGCACTGCCCGGCAAATTCGCCGTGCGCAGCAGCGTCAACCGCATAAAAGAGCGCTTCGGCGCGTTCCGCATCGCTTGCACTCGCAAAAGTCGCCTGAGACATTCGTGTCGCCATTTCTTGGCGCGTGTGTGCGATAAGCTGCGCTTTCGCCTGCTCGCCGCAGCTCATAACGTCGGTCATGCCAAGGAGATATTCACCTTGTCCTTGCGCGATCTCAGTTTCGAGGCGCGCATAGTTCATGCGAATGTACAATGCCGTTTTTGCATTATCACCTTCGCAGCTTTCTGGAGACATCGTTTTCGAAGTCACAGCCGTGGAGCCGAGATCCCAAATGACATTTGAGATTGCAGCAGCTGTCTGATTATCAGGAAAAACCATCGCGCCGATCCCGCAATCTTGCCAGGGATTGAGATCGTTGCCTGAATCTTCTTGCGCAAATGCAGTGGTGGCGGCGCACAAAGCAAACACTCCGGCACACGACAATTTAGCAAACTTTTTCATATCTTCTCCGATGGAATTATAAAAGAGAAGATATCAATTGTTTTGTAAAGAATGGCAAGCACCATTTTGAGGGCCTAGCGATCCATTCAGACTTCGGCGTGCCAGCGGCGCAGAGAACGTGGCCACCTCCAATAATGCGATATGATTTTGTGGTCTGCAATTTAGCCGGGCTCCCACAGGTCAACAGGCTTGCGGATCGACGTTGTTGAGCTTGGTTGTCTCAATGACGGTCCAAGGCGCTCGCCATAGCTTTGCCGCCGCCTCACACCCATCCGATACCCAATGCGTTCAAACTTAATCACTTCACACGCAGGAATATGCTCCCCAATACATTCCGATATCAACCAAACTCTCACTGTTAAGTATGCATACGAATATATTGATGCACTCAAGAGAATATTTATCCGATGATATTCCCTTGGAAGACCCGCCAGAGGCGTGGGTCTTCGCGTCATACGACATTCCCCCGGAGCCGACACGTCCAGAACACCGACGCGCGCACGGAGAGCCACCCCATAAGGGGGCGAAACGGAGCGTAGCGCAGTGGAGAACGCGGAAGCGTTGACCGGAGGAGCACGTTGGTATCCTTCCAGTCGGCTATCCAGGGAGTACTGACTATATCCCTAACAGAGGTAATGGTGTTAAATTGAGTTAATTAGAGTGTTAGAGCCAAGAGGCTCGCTTGCGACTCCAAGTGCTTTCGCCGAGTCGCGCCCGCCGTTGGACATAATTGGTTCCCGAAACCCCGAAAACTGGTTCTTAATACCCCGAATTCTGGTTCCTAAAATCTGGGTTATCCACAAACCACCATCAATATTTATTCGTACACTTATTTTCTGTTGCGCCCGGTTCTTAAAACCCCGAAACTTAGCGCATGGTTCTCGAAACCCCGAATACAGAACTGAGCCTTTTACCCGAACGTCATCTGCAGCATGATCTTTTCATCTGCGATGTGGTAGACGCGGCACTTAAAGACATACTGCCACAGATGGAGCACCCCTTCTATTCTCTCTCAATGAAGCCAGAAACAACCGTCCGGCGTTATGAGCACAAGGGCGCATGGCTAGAAATTGTCCCGAGCGTCAAAGGACAGGCGACGATCTACGATAAGGATATCCTTATCTACGCGATCTCCCAGGTTTTCGCGAAACTTAAACAAGGCGAACAAGTCAGCCGGCGAATTCGCATCAACGCCCATGACCTGCTTGCGTTCACCAATCGGGGAACGGCTTGACGAAACCCCGATGGCGCAGCCACTTTTCATGTAACCATGAGATTGTCTCTGATGGAAGGCCGATCTGGCTGGAGCCTCCACACAGCGGAGGCCAGGTCGGCCGGGCGGACGGTCTCAGGCGCTGGCGGTTTGTAG
>JBCCAY010000034.1:0-11266 GCA_039814575.1 Pseudomonadota bacterium | reverse complement strand
TTGCATACCGCAAAGAACGCCGGTCATAATCTGGTCGAGTGGTTTCAGTCCAAGGCATCGTGATACTCCGTGTTCTAAGCAAACAAAGAGAATCATAAACCGCTGAAACCACTCAACTTATTTTTCGTATGGCCTCTAAGGCGTCGTATTGTTTGTAACGCCTCATGAGGCAGTTGAGTTATGTCAGTTCGTAAAAACCCAAAAAAGCGAGTGCTGTCCGCCGCTAATGACAATCAACCCGGTGAGCAACGCATTGTCGTCGATTTCCCGAAAAATCTGCCGATTTCCATAGTTGAGGTCGAACTTTTCGACCAGCTGATCTCGAGTCTGGAATGCTTAACGGCTAATGATAACGCGAAGTCCGTTGAAGACGACGCGTGAAGGGAAATTCTATTCATTGCGTCACTTACGCTCGCGTTTCGACAGCCAGGCAATCTGAGCAAAACATCTCAATACCGGACCAGCTCAATCGCATCCGTAAATACGCAGAATCGCGCGGATTCGAGATGGTCCACGAATATTTAGAGCGGGGCGCCAGCGCGCGCGATGATCGTCGGCCGCAATTTCAAATGATGATTGATGCAGCGCTTGCAACGCCAAAAGCATTTGACGTGATTTTGGTTCATAGCTTTTCCCGCTTCTTCCGCGATGAAGTGCATTTTGAGCTTTATCGTCGTCGTCTGGCAAAGAGCGGCGTCGCGGTTGTGTCCATTACTCAGGAAATGAGCGATGGCCCGGGCGGAGAAATAGCCCGGCGTTTTATTGCGCTTATGGATGAAATGCGCAGCAAAGAAGACGCCAAGCATGTCCATCGCGGAATGACCGAGAATGCACGCCAGGGCTTTTGGAATGGGTCGGTGCCGCCCTTGGGCTATGTGACTTTTGCTGCGGAGAAGCGGGGCGACAAGGTTAAGAAGAAACTCGCTATCGATCCGTCTGCGGCCGAAACGGTGAAACTGATATTCAAGCTGTTTTTAGAGGGTGATGGCGAGTCAGGTCCGCTCGGTGTCAAGAACATCACTAAATGGCTGAATGCGCGCGGATACAAGACAACGCGCGGCGGATCTTACTATACGAGTCGGGTCTATGACATTCTGACGAATGAAACCTACACTGGCACGGCATGGTTCAATAAGAAGAATACGGCGACCGGCGAAATTCGTCCGCGCGAGGATTGGGTTAAGCTAGATGTTCCAGTCATTATTCCAGACGACGTCTTTCAAAGAGTGAAAGTACTTTTGAGTGACAAACGTCCCTCAAAAACGCCGCCAAGGCTAGCTAACAGTAAAGTCCTTTTGTCGGGTCTTGCGCTGTGTGAGGGGTGCGGTCGGCCGCTTATGATGACCACGGGCAAGGGAGGCGCTTATCGCTACTACCGCTGCTCAGGCAAGCACCTAGGCCGAAAGTGCGATTCTGACCTTTCAATTTCGATCCGCGAAGAAAAGCTCGATGAACTCATATTATCGGCACTTACTGAAAGGCTGATGACGCCAAAGCGCGTGCAAGCGATAGTCTCGGCTGTTGCAGAACGACGGCAAAACGGTCGGAGCGACGCGAGCCACGCGCTCAATCAGCTGCGCGGCCAACTCGGGCAAGTGAACAACAGAATCCGTAATCTCATTGATGCGCTGGCTGACGGTCTTGCTGGCGAGACCGATCTCTTCAAAGAGAAGATGGCGGAAGCTGAGTCAGAGCGGACTGAACTGCTTCGGTTGATCGACGTTCAAGAAGCCCAAGTGAAAGAGGCGCTCGAGCCGATTTCGATTGACCAGGCCAAGATCGCTTCGGCAAACCTAAAACGGCTGATCAAAGACGCGCCGGCCGCGTTGAAAAAGCGCTACATCCGAGCATTGGTCTCCGAAATCGTCGTTGGGAAATCCGAAATCGTTATTTCCGGACCCAAAGATGCGCTGGCGGAGGCTGTTGTCGGAGAGTCGCTGCCAAACATCGCAGCGACGTCTGGACCAGTTCGCAGTTTGGTACGGGAATGGCGCACCGGGGAAGATTCGAACTCCCGACCCCTTGATTCGTAGTCAAGTACTCTATCCAGCTGAGCTACCGGTGCGTGTCGCCTTAAAGTCGGGTTGCCGACGTCAACGCGAAGATCGCGGTTTAAGCGCATCGCCGACAAAAACGCAAGCGTTCAATGGTTCTGTCCTGCTTGCCAGCAGCCTTAAACCGCCAAGTTATTGACAAGCGTCCATTTCATATGGTCGGGCGCGTGCATTTTCCACAGGGCTTGGTCGCTACCTCTCCAGACCCCTTTTTTGAAGAGCGTCGGCAGAACTCCTAAAGCCCTATTGGAAATTCCTGCAATGTTGGCGCGCGCCCTCGAAACAGACGTCGGTTGGCGACAAATCCATGCCGCTCAGACTCTGAATCAAAAAAGTAAACGTATGTCTTTTGCGAGCCGGAACCGCATCGCTGCGATCGAAAGGGGCCGGCAACTGACCGTCCGACCCTCTGGTGTCAGCCGTGCCCGAGTGTTGAATTGCGCCCTTAGAATGCGCCTGTGACGCATTACAGCAGCGCTTTGGTGTAGTGTGTGCGCTGAAGGGGCGGCTTTGCCGCCGTCTTGGGCGTTTTGGGGAGTTCAGGTTTCAACAGCGTCTCCTTTTTCGGCTTCATACACTGCACGCGCCGCGGCGCGGGCGCAGACATCAGCGGCGATCGCGCCAAGGCGGGTCAGCGTCACGGCATCGATTGGCGCGCCAGCCGCGATCCCGTCGCTCGTTCCGGCGGTTGTCGTTGCTGCGGCGAATAGAACATCGCCGTCGGTCGGCCCGTGGATCGGTCGGATGGCGCGCGCTAGGCCGTCTTGCGCCATAACGGCGATGCGGGTGAGCGACGCTTGCGTCAGAGCCGCCGGTAAATTTGCGCCGTCGATGGCGATAACGCCGATCGTGGTGTTTGTCGGCGCATTCGGCGTGTCGCCGGACGGCGTTGATGTGGGGGCGGCGAGGGGGCCGAGCTTGGTGTCGCCCGGCAGGTCGGCCGCCGGCGCTGTGTTGGGTTCGGGTCTCGCCCCACCGAACTCCCGGTCCCACTCATAGGGCCATGCCCAAAAAACATCGCTATACGGCATTTTTGCAGACCCAAAGCTGTTCACGGCGATGAGCGCTGCAACGCGGAGGCCGTCCGCGGTGACAAAGGACGCCGAGCCGACGCCGCCCGGCGCCGCGCCCGCCTGGGCGCCGAACCCGGCGCCGGCGCGGCCTAGTCGAATTGGTTCTGCGCTCGCCGCCATACACGCCGCTTCGCCGAGCGCAACATATGGCGGCCTGCCGTCTCCACGGGTGGCCCAATTCTTATCGCCGCCATTGGCGAGGTCGTAGAGGATCGCTGCCGGCACAATAGGCGAAGGGGGGACGCCTTCTCTTGGGACCAGCTGAAAACCGCGTCCGCGTGCGCCGAGAAAGCCCGCTGCGCCGTCGGCTGCGCCGAGGCCGTAACTCGAGCCCCCTGACAAGACGACGGCGTCGGCGCGCTCGACAAGGGTTGACGGGTCGAGGAGGTCCGTCTCCCGCGTGCCGGGGCCGCCGCCGCGGACGTCGCCGGCGATTAGGGCCGGATTATCGAAAAGCACGGCGGTGACGCCCGTCTTCGCCAAAGCGTCTTCGGCGTGACCCACAAGTACGCCGGAAATGTCCGTTAGATCGTTATGTGGACCGGGACCGCCGGATGGCATTGGTTTCTTGGCGGTCATTAGGCGTTCCTTTCGTGCGATCTTTGCGTACAGCCTTGGCGGATGGTCGGGTCTTCGCGGTGATCAGTCTATCGAGGGATTTCGAGTCGGAAGACGCGCTTCGAACGTGGCGCCCGCAGCGTCTGATTTTAGGAGTCGTAACGCGCCGCCATGGGCTTTTAGGACTTCGCCGGCGATCGCGACGCCGAGGCCTGTACCGCCTGGTTTCTGCGATCCCTTGAAGGGTTCGAACAGATAGGATTGCGCGGCTTCCGGCAGGCCCGGACCATTGTCGGCGATTTCAATAAAGACAGCGTCGGCGCTATGGCGCGCAGTCGCCGTGACAGTGGCTGTGAAAGTGGCTGTGACGGGAGCGCTGGGCGCGTCGAGCGCCTCTAACACTTCGCTTGCATCGGATGTCATCGCTTCGACCGCGTTCTTAACGAGATTAAAGAACGCACGATAAAGTTGGTGCGGATCGGCATTCACGACGAGATCGTCCGGCGTTTCGTTTTTTAACGCCACATGCATGGATGCTGCGTCCTCGAAAACGTCCGTCATCAAATCATGGAGATTGACCGGCTTTTTCTTGAGCGTTTCGGGCGCCATGCGCGCATAACTCAGCGTATCGCGACTGAGCGCGACGGCGCGGTCGAGGGCGCTGATGAGACGCGGCGCGAGCTTCGCGACGCGGGGGTCGTCGCTCTTTGCGAGGCGATCAGACATTAATTGGGCCGATGCGAGAATGTTCCGGAGATCGTGACTGATTTTCGAAATGCCGGATCCGAGGGCGGCGAGACGACGACGCTCTGACAACAGCGCTTGAACGCGTTCTTGTAGATCCGCCAGGCTGCGTTCGGCGACGCCGAGTTCGTCGCCGCGTTTTGAAGGCTTTGCAATATTGCGGGGGTCTTCCGGATTGTCCTCGAACGCCATCATTGCAGTGCTTAAGGATTTAACGGGCGCGACAAGGGTTCGGTCAAGCCGCGTATAGACGAAGAACGCCGTTAAGCTTGAAATTAACAATGATAGAAGAAATACATTCCGTGTATAAACTATTAAATCGCGACGCATGGCGGCTTGTGACAGAATGACGTCGACGACGTCGTCATTGCCGTAGCGCGCTTTACCGGAGACTTGTACGAGATTGTCGCCGCGCGAGCCGAGCGTCATCCATGGGGCGGCGAAATCCTCGATAGACCAACCGTCTGTCATGTCGACGAAATGGCGTATGCCGGCGCCGTCGCCCCGCAACGCTGGCGCCTTGATCAATTCGCGGGCGCCGTCGCTATGGGTGAGAACGACGCCGAGGATGCCGGCGGTGGCGAAGAGTTGCTCCATCTCCGCTTCGTCGATCATCGCGCCGCTATCAGAATTCAGCGCCAGGCCGACGATGTAAGCCGCCTCTACACGGTCTTTCAGAAACGATATGCGGCGGTTGGCGATCGATGGAACGAGAACGACGAGTTCGGCAATAAGGACGCAGACGATCGTTAGAGCAAATAGTTTGAATGACAGCGAACGCCTATAGCGATGTCGCAAGCCTTCGCGCGTCGCGCTGGGCGCCTCCGTTTTGTCGACGGGAGGCGCGGCATGCGGACGATTGTCGCCGGGGGGCGTAGCGTTTGTCAATGGCGCGGCGTCTGTCATTGGCGAAGCCCAAAATTGAATTCGCTTGGTGCTTTGTTCCTATCGCTCTAATCGAAGAGGGACAAGACGCTGACGAGCGCGCGTGTGCGCGCGGAGAACAGTGTTGGAGTGTAAAACGCGCCGGCGGCGCGTTTGGAGATTTCACTGCGTGTCGGATAGGGCGCGATGGTTTTTGTAAACGCGCCAATTTTTTGACGATTAGCGATCGCGTGCGCCCAGGCGGTGATCTGATCGCCGGCGCCTTTCCCGACAAGGGCGGCGCCGAGAATGACGCCGTTTTTCCGTGTGACGACTTTGATGAAGCCGTCGGTGCGGCGTTCCGCTTGGGCGCGGTCGTTCTCTTCAAAGGACCAGCGAGAGACGGTGATGCGTTCGCCGTTTTCTCGCGCCGCCGTTTCGGTGAGGCCGACGCTCGCAAGTTCCGGGTCGCAATAGGTTGCGTGGGGCGCGAGGTCGTCGCGACGCTTCGCGGGCGTTTTGAAAAGGATGTTGCGGACGAGCGTCGAAGCATGATCACCCGCAACGTGAGTGAACTGTTTGCCGCCGGCGACGTCGCCCGCCGCGTATATGCGCTTATTGTCCGTCCGCAGTCGCGCATCGGTGACGACGCCTTGCTTATTGGTCTTAACGCCCGCCTTCTCTAAATCTAACCCGGCTGTGTTGGCGCGGCGTCCGACGGCGACAAGCAGTCGATCGCCCGAAATGATATCGCCGGTCTGCAAGGTGACAGTGCTAGTCTCGCCGGTTTGCGCGACCTGAGCAGCCGCGGTGTTTTCGATCAAGCGGACGCCTTCCGTCGTAAGACGCTCTTTGACGAGGGCGGCGGCTTCGGCGTCTTCTCGGCTGAGAATTGCGGCGGCGTCGATGATGGTGACGTCCGCGCCTAGGCGGCGATGGGCTTGCGCCATTTCAACGCCGATCGGCCCGCCCCCCAATATGACGAGATGGCGCGGCGCTGTCGTCTGGGTAAAGATTGTCTCATTCGTCTCGAATTCTACCGTATTGAGCCCGTCTATGGGGGGAATGATAGGCGATGACCCTGTGGCGATGACGAAATGCTTCGCTCGGATCGTATGCTCGCCCGCTTTGACGGTGCGGTGGTCGATAAAAGCGGCCTTCTCACGGATGACGTTGACGCCGAAGCCTTCGAACCGTTCTTGGCTGTCGACGGGGGCGATGGTTTCAATGACGCCGCGCACATGGGCCATGACGGCGGCGAAATCGACAACGGGCTCAGCGCGGACGCCGAATTTGGACGCCTGGCGCGCGTCTTCAGCGGCGGCCGCGGCGGCGAGCAGCGCTTTTGACGGCACGCAGCCATAGTTCAAGCAATCCCCGCCCATTTCGCCCTTTTCGATGAGTACGACCGATCGCCCCAGCTGTGCAGCGCCGGCGGCGACGGAAAGCCCTGCTGAGCCGGCGCCGATAATGCAAAGATCTGCTTTAATCATGGTTCGACTTTCGTGATCTTTACGCGTCGCTTGCGGAGGGTTCGGTTTTTCCAATCCCGAACGCCTTTGCGACGATGGGCAGCAACGCTAAGACGCTCAGCGCGATGATGGGCGTTAGAATTTCTGGTTGCAGCAATAATCCTTGCAAGGAAAGCTCGCCGCCCGCCTCTAAAACCGCGCCAAGGCCGTTGCCGGCGCTCACATAGGCGAAGACGCCGGGAATGATGCCGATAAAAGTCGTTAGGACAAAGACACGTGTTGGCACGCCGAAAAACGCCGGGGCGACATTGACGACGAAGAATGGAAAAATCGGCAGTAAGCGCAGCAATAAGAGATAGGAGACGGCGTTGTTGTTAAAGCCTTCCTCCATGCGTTGCACGAAGCCGCTGGCTTTCGCTTTGAGAACGTCGCCGAACGCGGTTTTCGCTGCAATGAAAACGATGCTTGCGCCGATAGTTGCCGAGACAAGAACGCTCGCGAACCCAATCGGCACGCCGAACAGAAAGCCGCCGAGAATGGATAGGAGGCTGGCGCCCGGCAAAGACAAAGAAGCGGCCGCGATATAGAGCCCCGAGAACGCGGCGAGCGCGACCCAGAACCGTGCGTCCACGAAGGCGGTGAGCGTCTCATAGTGCGTTTGAAGCGTATCGAGCGACAGCTGCCGGTGCAGACCGCTTGCGAAAACCAATCCGGCGACGCTCGCGATCACGAGGATCGGGACGAACCTCATTAGCGTGCTCTTTCGAGCCTGTTCATCCATCTCCGCCATGTTACGCCCCCATTGAAGGAATATTTCGTTTTCTGTGTTCGCGCGCGATCTCGCTCCATGGTGGGAGATATCAGGCGCAGAAGAAAGGCGCTGCTAACGATTGTGGCGCATTGCGTCACATATGCGCGATAGAGGTCGGGCGTATCGGTGGAGTGAAACGCCAGGCCAAAACCGAGGCGGTTGGTCGCCGGCGCGAAATCCGTTCATTCGGGCGGCCTCCAGCGCGCTGCCGAGCACCCTCTTGACGGCGCTGTCCCGCTTGTTTAAACGCCAGCGCTTACTTGGCGCGGGGGTCGACCCCGCGGCCGATAAAAGATTTGTCGCCCTTTAGAGGCGCTTCGAGGTCGCTATGAAACGCACATATCAACCGAGTAAACTCGTGCGCAAGCGTCGCCACGGTTTCCGCGCGCGCAAAGCCACCAAGGGCGGCCGTAAAGTGCTCGCCAACCGCCGCGCCCGCGGCCGTAAGAAGCTCTCCGCGTAAGCGCGCTTATTAAAAGCGCTTGGCGGCTTGCCTCCGATTGAAACCCTAAAAAACCGACGCGATTTCACGGGGTTGCGTAAAGCTCCGTCATTTGGCGCGCCCGGCTTTTTGCTGGTGAAGCGCGCCCGAGGCGATGCTGGGCCGCCGCGCATCGGCTATACCGTCACGAAAAAGCTTGGGTCCGCCGTATTGCGCAATCGTATTCGCCGCCGCCTGAAAGCCGCCGCCGCTGAGGTGTTCCCCGTATCTGCCGAGGCCGGCGTCGACTATGTTTTCATCGCCCGCAGCGCCGCCGCGACGCGATCTTTCGCTTCGCTCCTTGACGATGTGAAGCGCGGCCTTTTAAGGCTTTCCAAGAGGCCTAAATAACGAGGAACCGCCGATCGTCAGCTTGTTAAAAGGACAAGCGGTTCGGCGCGCCTTTCCAGGGCGCCCCTGATTGATAAGGCGCACATCGACGCCGCTTTCAAAGCGGCGCTATTCCGCGAGAGATTTTCATGGATCGTAATACGATTTTGGCGTTCGCGCTCGCCGCCGCCGTTCTTATCGGCTGGGAATTCCTAGTCGCCGGCCCCCAGCGCGAGGCCTATGAAGCGGCCCGCAAAGCCGCCGCGGAAGAAGCGGCCACTGCGGCTGAAACCGCCGCGCCCGCCGAAGTGGGGGGGAATGCTGCGCCAACAAGTGGCTTCGCGCCTCAGGCGGCTAAATCGGCCGGCGGTCTTGCGCCGTCGGCGGCTGCGAACGATGCGGTGCTAACGATCGACGATGCGTTGGACCGTGCGCCAGGGCGTCTGCCGATCGACACGCCCGAACTCGTGGGCTCAATCAATCTCGCCGGCGGACGCATCGACGATCTGAAACTAAAGAACTATCGCGAGACCTTAGATCCCGATAGCCCGCAGATCCGTTTCCTTAGTCCGGTTGAAAGCGACCATGGCCATTACATTGAGCAAGGCTGGGCCGTTGGCGGCGATGTCGGTGTTGGCGTTTTGTGGTCGGCGCCCGAGAATGCGCAATTGACGACCACGAGTCCTGTAACCCTAACCCGCACGGTTGGGGATTTGACGTTCAGTCGAACGATTTCGGTCGACGATAAATTTATGTTCGCCGTCACCGACGTGGTGCGTAACGCCGGCGCGGAACCGGCGGTTATAATCCCGTGGGCGAATGTTATTCAGCGCGGCATCCCGGAAGATTTCCGAGACTTCCTCATCCTCCATGAGGGGCCTATGACTGTTGTCGATGGCGATAAGTTTGAGCGCAAGTACAAAAAAGCCCGTAAATCTGTCGTTGACCAGTCGGGAAGTGAGGGCTGGGTCGGGATCACCAATAAGTACTGGCTCGCCGCGGTTATCCCGCCGCAAGGCCGCGGCTTTGAGGCGGAAATTAATAATCTGGGTACGCTGGACGCTCCGATTTTCCAAGCCGGATATACAATTGAGGCAATGACCGTGCCGGCTGGCGGCGAAGCGAGCCTTTCGACCCATATGTTTGGCGGCGCAAAGCGTGTCGACGTTTTGCAGGCTTATGAAAAGCCCGTCGATAGCGGCGGTCTTGGCGTGCGTGACTTCGACAAGGCCGTCGACTGGGGCAATTTCTTCGTCCTGACACGGCCTATCTTCTACACGTTGAATTTCTTTGGCGACCTCACCGGCAATTTCGGCGTCGCCATTCTCTTGCTCACGCTTGTCATTAAAGCGCTGTTGTTCCCGCTGGCGAACAAAGCCTACGAATCCATGTCCAAGATGAAAAAGCTGCAGCCGAAGATCGAGGAGATGAAAGGCCGCTTCGGCGACGACAAAATGAAGATGCAGCAGGAGATGATGGCGCTCTATCAAAAAGAGAAGCTGAACCCGCTCGCCGGGTGTTTGCCGATTTTGATCCAGATGCCGATCTTCTACGCGCTTTATAAAACACTCTTTGTCACGATCGAATTGCGCCACGAGCCTTTCATCGGCTGGATCAAAGACCTCTCCGCGCCGGACCCGACGAGCGTTTTCAATCTCTTTGGTCTTCTGCCCTACGACCCGATGGCGTTACCGCTTTTGGGCGCCTTCCTCGGCATCGGCGTTTTGCCGCTTCTGATGGGCGTTTCCATGTGGTTCCAGATGAAGCTGAACCCGCCGGCGACGGACCCCATCCAGCAGCAGATTTTCACCCTGATGCCGATCATGTTCACCTTCCTCTTCGCCGGTTTCGCGGCGGGTCTCGTCCTCTATTGGTTCTGGAACACGGCGCTGTCGATCCTGCAGCAATGGTACATCATGAAGCGCAATGGCGTGACCATCGACTGGACCGAGCGCATGCCGTTCTTGAAATCCTCCGGCGGCGCAAAGCCCGCCTCCGGCGCTGACAAATAGGCGCCCGCGAGACTTGCCAGAAACTGACATGGACACGGGATCAACACACGAAGGCGCTCAGTTTTCGCCTGAAGCGATTGAAGCGGCGCGCAAGCTCTTCGCGGGCCCATGCGATTTCATGTTGGGCGTTGTCTCCCTAGAGACTTTGCCCGACGCAGGCCCGCCGGAGATCGCCTTCGCGGGACGCTCGAACGTCGGCAAATCCTCGCTTCTGAATGCGCTCACTAGCCGCAAGGGATTGGCCCGCGCCTCCAACACGCCGGGCCGCACGCGCGAGCTGAATTACTTTGACCTTGGCGGCGTATTACGCCTCGTCGATTTACCGGGTTATGGCTATGCGAAGGTCTCGCGCACCGAAGCTGAGCGCTGGACGGCCCTCACCCGTGACTTCCTCCGGGGCCGGAGCGCACTCAGACGTGTGGCGTTGTTGATTGACTCCCGGCGCGGCCTGAAAGAAGCCGACGAAGAGATGATGGACATGCTCGACACTGCCGCCGTGCCGTATCAGGTCGTTCTCACCAAGACGGATAAGATAAAGCCATCGGCCCTCGGCGGCTTGATGGACGCCATCGCCAAGAGTATCGTCCGCCGCCCAGCGGCCCATCCGGTGATCATGCCTACGTCGTCGGAAACGGGGAAGGGGTTGGCGGAGTTGCGCGCGGAGTTGGGGGCTTTGGCGGGGTAGCACGCTAGGCGGTGGTGGCTAGGAGACCTGCCCGCCTGTTAAAAAACTAAGGGGCTGTCCCAGATGTTTGACACATCTAGGATGGCGGAATGCGGCTAAAGCATTCAAAACTCACGCATATTCAAACGAACAAGTTGCTTGAACACTTCGTTGCCGGAACGCCTGCTCGAACGGCGTGTTTA
>JBCCAY010000017.1:0-75057 GCA_039814575.1 Pseudomonadota bacterium | reverse complement strand
TTGCATACCGCAAAGAACGCCGGTCATAATCTGGTCGAGTGGTTTCAGTCCAAGGCATCGTGATACTCCGTGTTCTAAGCAAACAAAGAGAATCATAAACCGCTGAAACCACTCAACTTATTTTTCGTATGGCCTCTGAGCCGCATTTCCCCCTTGCCGTTTGGATAAAACAAATACGACCGCCCCCTGGAACTGTCGACTTATGTTCGCCAAAAAGAAAAGGGACGTTTTAGAAGACGAATGCATGGTCCTGGAGCGTTTCAACCGTCTTTCTATTCTAACAAATCGCAATAAGGGCTCGATGGGCCTTGTGGCGCAAATCGAAAAACTGAAATCAATATATGGCGGGAAAATTCACCTCGACTACAAAGAACACGATAAAGAAATTGACCGACCAGACGTTATACGCGTGCGTTTATGCGAATCTGGAACGAAAGATGACGGCTATGAATTCGTCACTATACCCCAAAACTCCACCGCCGGGCCTACGCTACTTCGCGACGGATTAACGGCAGAACCACAAAAAGACGGCGCCCACTACAGATGGACCCGGATTACGATTGAATTACGATCGATTAATGACGCGATATACTTTCTTGGTGAATGGAAAAGAGAGTATAAAGACGATCACCTGACGACTTAGCCGAGAGCTGGAGAAGCCGTGCTGGCCGATTCTGATTGCAACGCGGCAAGCGCTGCGCAGGGCGTCACAAAATTACTGTCAGTCTATGAAAAACGGCGTCTCCAACGCCTAACCTCTAATCTCAAAAATGAGTATGCCGCGATAACCGAACATGCCGGTTCGACATATGCAGCCGTTCAACGTCTGTCGGAGAATAACAACGCCGAATGCCGGATTGACCGAACAAGCACTGTTTTCTCCCTGCTGGCGCAACTTTACGTCAGCAGCCAAT
The DNA here is from genome assembly GCA_039814575.1 of Pseudomonadota bacterium. Taxonomy (GTDB): domain Bacteria; phylum Pseudomonadota; class Alphaproteobacteria; order Caulobacterales; family Parvularculaceae; genus MED-G105. The sequence continues at coordinate 74,143 of JBCCAY010000017.1, read as the reverse complement.
CGGCCGACTTCTTACGCGGCCCAAGCATTGGACGACTGCGCGTTCAATAGAAGAGCGGCCGGGAATAAGCACTGACGCCACCGAGGGCGCGTCGCTAGCCCCTTAAATTGACGACTTCCGCCGACACGCCGAGCGCCTCGCGAGCGCGCTCCACGATATGCGAGGCGTTAAGGCGCGCCGCTTCGTACATATTGTAAGGCGTGTCTTGATCTTGGAAGATGTCCGGCAAGGTCATGGTGCGGACTTTCAAGCCGCCATCAAGAGCGCCGGCGCCGGCGAGGTATTGCAGCACATACGCGCCGAAACCGCCGATGGAGCCTTCTTCGATGGTGATCAGCACTTCATGTTCGCGCGCCAACCGCGCGATAAGGTCCGTATCGAGCGGTTTTGCAAACCGGGCGTCGGCAAGCGTCGTTGAAAGACCTTGCGCCTCCAGCGTCTCCGCCGCTTTCATGGCCTCTACCAAACGGCCGCCATAGCTGAGGAGCGCGACTTTCGTTCCCTCGCGGAGGATGCGGCCTTTGCCGATCTCCAAGACTTTACCGATCGCCGGCAATTCAACGCCCATGCCTTCGCCGCGTGGATAGCGGAACGCGATAGGCCCTTCATCAAACTCTGCGGCCGTCGTCGTCATATGGACGAGGTCGGCTTCATCGCCCGCCGCCATCAAGACCATGTTCGGCAAACAGCCGAGATAAGCGATGTCAAACGCGCCGGCATGGGTTTGCCCGTCTGCGCCGACAAGGCCGGCTCGGTCCATCGGGAAGCGAACAGGCAAGTTTTGAATGGCGACGTCGTGCACCACCGAGTCATAAGCGCGCTGCAGGAAGGTCGAGTAGATCGCACAGAACGGGCGCATGCCGTCGCCAGCAAGGCCGGCGGCGAACGTCACTGCATGCTGCTCGGCGATGCCGACGTCATACATGCGGTCTGGATAGGCTTTTTCGAACATGTCGAGGCTGGTGCCCGACGGCATCGCCGCGGTGACGCCGATGATTTTGTCGTCCGTTTCAGCGAGGTTAACCAGCGATTGGGCGAAAACTTTTTGATAGGCCGGCGCGTTCGGCGTGCCTTTTTTCTGCTTGCCGGAGACGACGTCGAATTTCGCGACGCCGTGGTATTTATCCGCCGCTTCTTCAGCGTACGAATAGCCTTTGCCTTTTTGGGTGACGACGTGCACGAGCACCGGGCCGTCATCCATGGCGCGGGCGTTCTCTAAGACCGGCACCAGATGGTCGAGATTGTGGCCATCGATGGGGCCGACATAATAAAAGCCGAGCTCTTCGAAGAGGGTGCCGCCGGTCACCATGCCGCGGCCGTATTCTTCGGCTTTGGCAAGGCTCTCGTAAATCCGACGCGGCAAGCGCTTGGTCAGCTGTTTGGAGAATTTCCGGAAGCCTTGATAAACGCCCGACGAAGAAGCGCGGGCGAGATAGGCGCTCATGGCGCCGACCGGCGGGGCGATCGACATGTCGTTGTCATTGAGGATGACGACGAGCTTCGAACCCAAATGCCCGGCATTGTTCAGCCCCTCATAGGCCATGCCGGCCGACATGGAGCCGTCGCCAATGACGGCGATCGCCGTTGCGTCTTTTTTCAGATGCTTGGCGGCTTCGGCGAACCCGGTGGCCGCGGAAATCGACGTCGCGGCGTGCGCGGCGCCGAACGGATCATAATCGCTCTCAGACCGTTTGGTGAACCCGGAAAGGCCCCCGCCCTGACGTAACGTACGGATGCGATCGCGCCGGTTTGTCAGAACTTTGTGCGGATAGCACTGGTGGCCGACGTCAAAGACGAGCCGATCGTCCGGCGTATTGAAGACATAGTGGATGGCCGTCGTGAGTTCGACCACGCCAAGGCCCGAGCCCAAATGTCCACCGGTCTCGGAGACGGCGTCGATCACTTCCGCCCGCAGCTCATCTGCCAATTGGCGCAGCTGGCTTTTTTCGAGTTTCCGCAGGTCAGCCGGAGAATTAACGGTGTCCAGCAAAGGCGTGTCGACGGTCATCGAGGTCCCCTTTAATATTCAAATGCGCCGCGAAAGCGCTCTAGGTGCGCCAAGCTGCACCCATTAGTGAATCACCAAGTGATGCGGCATGGTGGGCGCCGTCCAAAGCGCCGTAACGAATGGCCTGAAGCGCGGCGGCTTGTTGTCTCGCCAATTGTCGGAATTTCTTTCCGCGCCTGCCCCAAGCCCTTCTGTCTACTGCATCGCAGCGCAGAGAACAAACGCGTAGGGCGGTATTTTGATCGAATTGTGAAGACGGTGCGTCAAATGAGATGCATTAGCCACGGTCAATCTACGAGCGAGCCCTTAAAGCCTGCTCCAAAGTGCTACAAAGCGCTGAGGTGGTTGCAAATCAGACGTCAGTACGCCGCCAGAGGCCATTCGGGAATTCATTCGGTTCCGGCTCTAAACCTTAATAGATAAGAGCCGTTGGACAAATTCGTCCAACCCGCATAGTTTTGCTGCGAGTTAACGTCTGACCTTCAAGTGTCGTCATTTTTTGCGACTTTTGAGTCAGGCTCTTGGCGCTTCGGTTACGGGGCCGTCAAGCTCAGTCGAAGGCGGCCGGCTCGCTCGCCGGAGCGCCGTCGCCCGCGGCGACAATTTTCTCAATGCGTTCCTCAGCCGATCGCAGCTTGGCTTCGCAATGGGCTTTTAAGGCCGCACCGCGCTCATAGAGTTCGATTGACTTTTCCAACTCCACGCCGCCGCTTTCCAGCTGCCGGATGATCTCTTCCAGTTCCGCGAGCGCTTTCTCAAAAGGCACGCCGTCTAATTTTGCAGGTGATTTCGCCATAGGATCATCGTTCTCCGTGAACCGGGGAGGAATTGCAACGCTTCAAGGTCGCGAAAAACACCATCGGACGTTGCGCGCTAACGCCCAGGGGCCGACCCTGTTGCAACAGCGGATTCAGGGACTGATTCTGGGGCAGATTGGGTATTGGGTCCAGGGGCGGCCGCCGGCGTTCCAACCGGCTCATAAATTCGCCACGACCAGTAATTGTTCGCGCCCTCGCGGTCCGTTCGGGCCCAGCCGTTTTTGCGCAAATGTCGATCAATCATCCAATTCAAATAGCCGTGGGCGCAGAGCAAAACATCGCCGTCCGCCGAATAAGCCTCCAAACGGTCCGCGATTTTCCGCACCCGCCGCCAAGTTTCCGGATGGGTTTCAACGCCGGCCGGCGCATAGCCGAAAAACCAAAAGCTACGGGAGACGACGCCCCAAGGGCCGGGGCGCAATTTCAACAACGGCACCGGCGGCGGCGGCAAGGGCGCTTCAACATAAAGCGGGTCAGCCGGCACCTCGCGGGCGTCGTTCGTCAAGCGCGCAGCCGTTTCGATCGCGCGCGGCAATGTCGAGGAGAGCACGGTCGTCGCCGACGCAGCGAGTTTAACGAGACTGTCCGGAGGGTCTTCGCCGGGAACCAAACCGCTTTGGTCATAGGCCGCCCACCAGGGCCCGTATTCTTTCGCCGTGATTTTCTTATCGCGGGCGAGGTCCGGACGGCCGTGCCGCGCAGTGATAATCCGTCCCGCCATGGTGTTCGTCGCCGCGAGTCCCGCGATTGAGAGCGGCGATGGCCGCACATAAGATCGCATCGTTATGCCGCGTTTGCTCACTGGATTTCAACCGCGGACATTTCAACAACAGAAATGATCGCAGTGATCGCTCTGGATATGGCGTTTTAGAGACGGGCGCCGGCGAGGCGCGCCACATGCGCCGCGACGCTCGACCCAAGCGCATCGAGATTATAGCCGCCCTCCAATAGCGAGACCAATCGCCCATCGCAGACGTCATCAGCGACGCCCATGAGCTGCGCCGTCACCCAATCGAAATCAGCTTCGTCGAGGAGGAGCCCGCCAAGCGGATCGGCTTTATGGGCGTCGAACCCGGCCGATACGATGATAAAATCCGGATTGAAATCGCTAAGCGCCGGCAAGATCTTATCGCCCCATGCCCGCCGAAAAGCCATGCTTCCGGCGCCGGTCGGCAAGGGCGCGTTGACGATATTGTCGGCGACGCCGCGATCGTCCTCTTTACCGGTTCCTGGGTATTGAGGGAATTCATGGGACGAGGCGAAGAAAGTCGCTTCATCGGACCAAAACGCCGCCTCGGTGCCATTGCCGTGGTGCACGTCGAAATCGACCACAGCCACTTTGCGCGCGCCGTGGGCCTCGCGCGCATGGACGGCTGCGAGCGCCGCGGCGTTGAACAAGCAAAAGCCCATGGCGCGGCCCGGCTCAGCATGGTGCCCGGGCGGGCGAGCCGCGACGAACGCATTGCGAGCGGCGCCCTTGTATACCGCGTCGACGGCGTCGAGCGCCGCGCCGACCGCGCGGCGGCTCGCCTCGAACGAGGTCGGGCCCATCGTCGTATCGGGGTCAAGGGCGGCGAGCCCGTCGCCTTCCGCCGCGATCTGCGCGGCGGCCTCTATTCTCTCCAAGTGCGAGGACGCATGAACGGCCGTGACGACTTTCGCCTCGCACAAGGGTGCGGAGAGGCGCTCTAGGATGTCGAATTCCGGCGCCGCTAAAGCGTGCGCCACCGCGTCCATGCGCGCCGATTGTTCGGGATGGCCGGGCGGCGTCTCGTGGCCTGCGAAAGCGGCGTGAGAGTACAGTAGTGTTGTCATGAAGGGCTTTCAATCTGCATAATGAGTACATAAGAGTGCTGAAACATTTATGATGGTAACTTACCAAAGGTATCCGTCAAACATGCTCTCTTCATTCATTGCACAGCAAGTCGCCGCAGCGATCAGGCGCATATAAAATCCGTCACCATTGAACATCGGATACGCTCCAAAACGCTTACGAAGCCAAGTATTTGGCGATCGATGAAGAGTTGACTATATGTAGGGTTATTCAGACGCCACGACGGAATATTCTCATGCTTACTGACGTGCTTTGGAATCGAGTAAGACGCTTCTTTACGCTGTCATTTTGTTTAATGGGTGTATATTTTACATCCGCTGAAGCGTCCGATGAAAATGCCCGTGTGAAGGAATTGTTGACGTCAAAGGCTCGTCAGTTGGCCTTGGGCGACGATCAAAGGTTTGATCAAGAAACACTGAACATCGCGAGCGCGTATACCCATATCGCAAAGGGTTTTTGGATTTATAAGCGTTGCAAGTTTTCGGACCAAACAGAAGGCGCTTCGGGAACCTTATTTGAAGGTCATGTCGCCGTCGCGACGACTGTCATGCGGGAACTGTTTAGAAATACGGACGGCGTTTCTCCGTCGGAAGCGGAACGTTTTACGGAATCGCTCCAGATGCGGTCTTTACAGGAGATGAGCGCCGCGGGGTTCTTCGGCTGCGGCGACGGAGCCCGATTGCTTTACGACTACGCGACGAAGGAAGCCGCCCACTGGACAATGGTCACGTCCAACGTAAAAGACGATAAGTAAGCTCAGCGTCCCTCTCGGGTATGGTTTGCGGGAGAGCTCACTCCGTACCCTAATTTATTCTGACGTTTGCAAAACGGTGAAAGAAGGACTTTGTCAGGGCTGCGCCATATCCAAACGCCGTGCGCCGGAAAATTCGCCAAGTCCGATATCGTGGCTCTTGTCCATCGCGTCCGGATCGACCTTGATCGTTAGACAAACGCCTTTCACCGATCCGGCGATGGATTTCTTGCCCATGCGCGGCATCGGAATCTCCAACACCTCACAGGCGTGAATAACGACCCGCAGCACGTCGGAATCGCCAATGTCGAAGATCGCGTTCTGCGCTTTCTCGCCATAGTTCATGCTGACCTGAATCCGCAACATGCCGCTTTTCGCGACGCCACGGATAAAGATACGTCCCGCCGGCAAGAAGTCCGCATGGCTCTCACGGAACGCAACAAGCGCGTCAATAAGATCGGCCGACCCGAAATTGATCTGACGGACTTCCGTGACCATGGAGACGGCCCCTTGCCTCAATTGCACTCATGCGACGCCGGTACGCAGCGCCGGTCGCGATTTAGAATTGAGTTGAAAAACTTGAAGGGCGCTCAAAACGTTTGTTCGATTTTTACCCAAAGGAGAAAGCCAATCTCAAGCACAAACGTTTCTGCATCGAACACATCGATAGTTCGCAAAGACAGACATTACAGAACGACAATCTAAGTCAGCCCTCGGCGACCTTCAGAATAATTCCGCGTCTTTGCGTCTCATCTGCGAGAATTCACCGCGAGAGGTATTGCGACACCTAGACGCCACTGCAATTCACGATGCTCGAAGTGGTTACGAGCGCATTAACCCTCTTAGCGCCGCGATCAGTTTCTCGATATCGGCTTCATTCGTATAGTAATGAACCGAGGCGCGCACGACCTCGTTAAGACCGCGACGTTCCGCATCGATGCGCGTGTTCCAGCCGTCGATAACGGAAACGGCGACACCCCGTTCAAAGAGTGCGGCGCGCACCGCCTCCCCGGCCCAACCATCGACGTTAAACGCAACGATGCCGCATAGCGCCGCGCCGCGGTCCAACACTTCAACGCCTGGCGTGCGTCTCAACGCCGCCCGTAACGTTGCAGCTAAGTCTTGAATACGGTCATAGAGCCGATCGAGGCCAATCTTAGCGGCGTTTTCCCCAGCACGGGCGAGCGCCAGCTTGCCGGCGATGTTTTGCTCCCAATTTTCAAATCGACGCGCATCGTTGCGAACGTCATACTCGGCCCTCGCCGTCCATTCAGCAGAATGCAAGTCAAGCACGTACGGCTCAAGCGTCGCTTGCATTGCGCGGCTAACATAAAGAACACCTGTCGCCCGGGGACCGCGCAGATATTTCCGGCCCGTCGCCGACAGCATGTCGCAGCCGATCGCCGCAACGTCGATCGGCATCTGCCCCACCGACTGGCAGGCGTCGAGCAAATAAGGAACGCCGTATTTCTTCGCCACAGCGCCAATCTCAGCGGCTGGCGCAACGCTCCCGGAACTCGTGGGAACATGGGTGATGGAGATTAGCCGTGTACGATCGTTCACCATCGCTTCCAGCGCCGCGACATCCATATCGCCGGTGTCAGTCGTGGGCGCGACGTCGATCTCGACGCCGTCGCGGCGGGCGCGCTGCAAGTAAGCGATGTAATTACTGGCGTACTCGTTCTCACACGTCAGAATGCGATCGCCCGGCTTGAACGCCAGTGAATAGAACACCGCCTGCCATGCGCGGGTCGCGTTTTCCATGAACGCGATCTCATCCGGCGCGGCATTTAGCAGTCGGGCGAATGTGGGATAAAAGCTCTCAATAGCGTCGCGCGCCTGCCGTGCCGCTTCATATCCGCCAATGCGCGCTTCGAGCTGTTGGTGTTCCGTCAGTACATTAAGGACGGATTGGTCCATTAGCGCCGCGCCGGCGGCGTTGAAATGCGCATAGCCGTCATCACCGCCCGGCGTCATAAGCCTTAGCGCATCGAAATCATTGGACATGACAGCTGCGTCCTCCACGCCAATTTCCTGTCGCCTATCGGATATTTGATAAAATCCATCGCATCGGCAAGCCATAGAACTTGCAGAAGCTTACGTGGCGTTCGAGCCTGCTTGGGTTTGCGAGGCCCCATTAGCGCTTACTCAACATACCATTGATGACAGAACGATTAAGCGCGTGCGGCCACGCCGAACATAAGAGACGGCGCTAGCTTTTAAAGCGCGCCAATGAAAGGCAAACCGCGACCGCGGCCGCCATCGTCCATGCCGTAGCCGATGAGAAAATCATCCGCCCCCGCCTCGAACCCCACATAATCAGCGTCAACATCGACCGAACGCCCGGTCGCCTTGCGGACGAGGACGCAGATTTTCGCCGCGCTCGCCCCGCGCTCCACCGCCATCGCCGCGGCAAAGTGCAGGCTTCGGCCCGTGTCCAGAACGTCGTCGACAATGACGACAGGCTTTCCGGTGAGATCGACGGAGAAATCCTTTAATAGTTTCACGACGCCGGACGACGCGCGCGCGCCGCCATAGCTCGAAAGCTGAACGAAATCGATCTCCGGGTCGGCCCCCTTGGCGGACAAAGCGCGCATTAGATCAGCCGCGAACATAAAAGCGCCGGTGAGCACCGGCGCCAGCACAAAACCATTTTCATGGTCGTGGGCGAGCGTTTCCGCCATCGCGTCAATACGCGCGGCAATATCTTGTTCCGTGTAAAGTGTTTTCATGCGCCGCTCCGGCGCTTATGCGCCCGTTAAGTGAACTTATAAGAAGCGCCCGTTCGCATTATTTTTCGACAGCAGTGACTACTGCGACGAAATCGTATCGGCGAAGGCCGAGCCGACGGGCACTTTTACGCTACCCACAGGGACAAATGTCAAAGCTACTTCTACAACGCCATCCGGCGCCGGAGCGCGCGTATTGAACTCTACAGCGCCGTCCGCATCAATCATGTCGGCGCGCGCCTCAAACGTCCAGCGTGACAAAAGTCCGCCGTCAGCGCCCAACGCTTCAGCCTGCAAAATCGGCGGAACCACCGCTTTACGGCCCGCATTAACAAGCCGGCCGGAGATTTCAATCGTCGGCCCGTTTGTCGACATCGCAACCCGATGGCGAACGTTCTCGATTTTTAAGCCAAAGGGCGCAGCGTCAATGCCGACGGCGCTATAGGCGCGCGCGGCGTTGGGGAACATCGCGACGACATTATCCCGATACGCATAACTGACGAAAACCAAAGCGACGACCGCGCTCGCCCATACGGACCAACCGATCGCCTTCCACGGCGTCATGCGGTTTTTCTCACGCGCCTCGGCTTTGCGACGTGCTTTGCGAATAGCTTTTTCAAGCTCTTTCGGCTGCACCCGCAAGGCGGTGAAGAATTCATCATTAAAGACACGCTCCGCGATTGGATCGAGGTCGTCCAAGCGCATAAGCGCCGTCGCGCGTCGACGCTCTTCCCTCAGGCGCGCACCATCCCGGTGCGGACGCTCTGCAGGGGCGTCGTCGTAATCTTCTTTGAAGGAACGCACGCCGCCGTCTTTTCGAGCGCGACCGTCATCATAGCGATCATCATACGGATCGGCTTTATAGCGATCAGCGCGATCCGCCCGATCAAGCTCAAAATCAGCGTCGTCTTCATCGTATCGGCCGCGCCCAAATCGGCGCGCGCCACGATCGTCATCGTCGAAATCGTCCTCATAGCCGTCATCGCGTTCGCGGGCGTCGCGCTTTAAAGGCGGTCCAATATCTTCGAAGTCCGCGTCGACGACGGTTTCGCGCAATTTTCCGTCTCGCGTCCCGGCGCGCTCGGACCGCTCTAGGGGCTCCGCATCGTCGCGCGCGCGATCATCTGACGCGACGCGTTTGCGACCGCCGCGCGCACGATATCGGCCGCCGCCAGTTTCTTCATCAACGTGGTCTTCATCGTCATTGTCTTCATCGCGCTGGCGCTTTCGAACAGGCTTTGCGAAGAGAACGTCGTCGTCATCGTCCCAATCAGACTCCGGCGCCAAGTCATCACGATAACTGCGTCTTGACGCGTTTCTTGAGGCGCTTTTGGCGCGGTCGCGATCGTCAAACTCTTCATTTCGCTCATCACTGCGCTCGTAACTGCGCGCGTTACTGCGAACATCATCGCGCGCATCGTCGCGCGCAGCGCGCTCGCGCCGGCTAGAATGTGCCGGACGGTCTCCGCTCTCCTCTTCGTCATCTTTGTTGCGCACGAAGCGCCCTTTGGAATCGCGCGGTCGATCGCCGTTTTTCTTACCCTTTTTATCGGCTCGCGACGCAGAGCGCGGGGCGTCGAACATATCGTCGTCACCATCCTCAGGGTCATTGTCGGCGTTTTTTTCAGCGAGCGCGTCCTTTGCGGCGGCGCGCACTTTGCTTTTAGCGTCGCCGGACTTCTGCGACGCCGACACTTCGTTTTCGTTGGCGTCCGACGGCTCACTGCGCCGCGCGCCAATCGGGGCGAGGTCTTCAATCGGCTCCGGCGCCGGCACAAACCAGCTGTTGTCGCACTCCGCGCACCGCACAGTTCGACCATCGGGAGAGAAACGCTTCTCCTCGACTTCATATTGCGTAGAACATTTGGGACAGGTGATTATCATATGCGACCAGAATCAGGGCTAGTGAAATCCGGTTTCCGCAAGAACGGATGATCGCGGACAGGGTGCGACAGACGACGCCAGCGGACAGCGTGGCGTCGAAACATTGGGAGGCGGTGACAGCGCATGGTCGTAAGTTTCAAAGATGTCAGCCTCGCTTATGGCGAGGGCGGCGACGTTCTGCGCAATATTTCCTTTAATCTGGACGCGGGCGAATTTCGCTTCCTCACCGGCCCATCGGGCGCCGGCAAAACCTCGCTGTTGAAGTTGATTTATCTCGCCCATAAACCGACCGGCGGACGCCTGTCGCTGTTTGACGAGGACGTGACGGACGCGCCGCGCGAAGCCTTGCCGGCCTTGCGACGCAGAATCGGCGTCGTTTTCCAAGAATTTCGTTTGCTTGCGCATTTGACGGCCTTCGAAAACGTGTCTCTGCCCATGCGGATTGCGGGCGTTAACCAAAATCATTATCGGGAAGATGTAAGGGAACTCTTAAACTGGGTGGGCCTTGGCGATCGTATCGACGCCAAACCGGCCACCTTGTCGGGCGGCGAACAACAACGGGTCGCGCTCGCAAGAGCCCTCGTTTCGAAACCGGATTTGATTTTGGCGGACGAGCCCACGGGCAATGTGGACCCGGCCATGGGCGAGAAAATTATGAAGCTTTTTGTGGAGTTGAACCGCCTCGGCGCTTCGGTGATCGTCGCCACCCACGATCTGCATCTTGTAGATGTCCTCGGCAAACCGACGCTGCGCCTAGAAGGCGGCGGCATTGTCGAACGCCCGCCGGACACCGCCGCAGCCGCCGGTAAGCGTGCCGTCGGCGCGGCGCCGCTTTAACCACGCTCTTAACGGGGCCTGCATTCAGTTCGCCAACACCTCGCCGCCCGCTCGGCAACGAAATGACCCATCTGAAGAAAACACGTTAGCCGTTCAATGTCGCTCATTTTCTCCGCCCCCATCCATAGCGCCGCCAGCGAAGCCGAAGCGCCAATACCCGAAGGCATAAAGCCGACGACAGCGGCTAAGGGTTTAACGGACGCCTCCTCCGTCGGCGCCGCGCCGGACGATTTAGAAACATCGCCACCGCGGCGAAAATGGGGGCGGGCGCCGATCTTACCCAAGTCGAGCGCCGAAGGCGCGCCCCTCACCGCCGTCATCGCGGTCATCTCAGCGCTTGCGGCCCTGTCTCTAGCGGCTTTTATCGCCATCGCCGTCGCTGCGGACCGTTGGACGACGGACTTATCAACATCAATGACCGTACAAATAAAGGGCGCCGACGCCACCGAAATCGCCACGCGCGCCGCCACGGCGAAAGCCGTGCTAGACGCAGCGCCGGGCGTTGTCAGCGCTGACATTCGAACGCCGGCGGAGGCGGCGCGCCTGTTAGAGCCTTGGCTTGGCGAGGGCGCGGAAACCTATCTGAATATTCCTGCGTTGATCGAAGTCAGCACGGATGCAGCCGCGCCGCCCGATCGAACTGCGCTAGAACGCGCTCTAGAGGGCGCCGCCATTGATGCGAGCCTTGACGATCATGGCGCCTGGAACGCATCTCTCGCGTCAGCGGCGAACGCCGGCCAAGCCCTAGTCTTCGCAATTTTTCTCGTAATCACCGCTGCAGCGTGCGCTGTCGCCGTCTTCGCGGCCCGCGCCGGCCTTGCGGCCAACGCCGATATCGTGGCTCTTTTGCATTTGATCGGCGCCACCGATCAATTCATCGCTGGCGAAGTTCAGCGACGTTTCTTCGCCATTGGTTTGAAAGGATCGCTCGTCGGCGTCGGCGTCGCGGCGCTCGCTACGGTCGCCACCGGCCTCATCGCCCGCGCCGGCGCGGGCACCGGCGGCGGCTATCTCGCGCCCAGCGTCGGTTTAACACCGCTTATGGCCGCGCCCTTAATCATCGTTCCCTTAGCAATATGCGTTGCGACAGCCGCCACAGCCCGCATCACGGTTCTAAACGCCCTCAAAAAAGCTCTCTAACCGCGTTTCACCCCCCGAATTCAGGTCCAAACCGCAAAACAATACCCGGCGAACGCGGATATCGTTTTGCGACGATATCGCGTAAGATCTCCAATGGTTGCGTCGCACGACCGCGAGCAGGCTGACGTCGCTTGCAAGGCTCTAATGGAGCGGGCCGGAATGGAGTGGGACGGCGCGCATCCGACGTCTCTGTTTTGGGGCGCCCGCAGGAGCTCGAATGGTTCGGATTTTAGCAATGATACTTTTTGCCCCAGCGGCGGCCTGGGCGGCCGGCCTCGCCGCGTTCGCGGCCGCCATCGGCAAACCCGCCGCGCCGCTCGCAGCGCCGGTTGACGCCGTCGTCGTTTTCACCGGCGGCGAGGAACGGGTGACCTCGGGCCTTGCGCTCTTAAATGAAGGCGTCGGCGATCGGTTACTGATCTCAGGCGTGCATCCGGAAACGCGCCGCGAACACATCGCAGCGATGTGGCCCGGCAATATCGATCGTTTTGAGTGCTGCGTCGATCTCGGCCTTGAAGCGCGCACCACCCAAGGCAACGCCGCCGAATTGCAGGATTGGACGAACACTTACGGATTTCAGAGCGTTCTTTTGGTGACGTCCGATTACCACATGCCGCGCGCCATGCTGGAAGCGAAACGCCGTGCGCCAAAGTTGACGATCGCGCCCTATCCCGTAGCCGTGGAAGCGGGAAACACGAACCGTCCGCTGAAACGATTTCGCCGGCTCGCCGCAGAGTACACCAAATATCTGCTTGTGCGCGCCGACACGATGTTTTCATAACCAACGACAACAAACTGAAGCATCGACTGCAAAAAAGACCCTAGGCCGTTCCAAACGGCGAACCATCAAGGACAGCGTCCTACGGGCGCAAATTAACGACTTAGGCTATGAATTTTCTTCGAGGCGCAGTTTTCTTCACATTGATGGCCCTGACAACGATCCTTATGGGGATCGTTTTATCGCCGACGCTCTTGATGGGCGAAAGCGCCGCCCGCGCCGTGGGCCGGTTTTGGGCGAGCGTTGTTCTGGCGGAACTGAAAATCATCTGCGGCGTTGACGCGCGCTATGTCAGTGATGCGCGCCTCCCAAAAGGACCGGCTATCGTCGCGGCCAATCACCAATCCATGTGGGAGACGCTGTTCTTGTTTGCGCGTCTCGAGAAGCCCGCCGTGATCTTCAAAAAAGAACTCGCCCAAGTGCCGGTGTTCGGTTGGTGGTTGGTGCGCTCCGGCAGCATTGTCGTTGATCGCAAAGCTGGCGTGAAAGCGCTCCGGTCAATGACCGAAGCGGCCGAAGCGCGCCTCGCCGAAGGCGCGCAAATTGTAATCTTTCCGGAAGGCACGCGCACCGCGCCCGGCGAAACCGCGCGCCTTCAACCCGGCGTCGCTGCGCTCTATAAAAAATCGACAGCGCCGGTCGTCGCGGTCGGGCACGACAGCGGCCGCTTTTGGCTACATCCAGACATTGCAAAAAAACCAGGGATCATAAGCGTTTCAGTGGCGCCGCCGATCGAGCCGGGTCTTCCTAAAGGCGAGTTTCTTGATCGCTTAACGACGGCCCTGCGCACCGCGCGCGCCGACCTGCAACCCGCGAACGACGAAACGTCGTCATCGACGTCTCGGCGCGATCCGCCAGGCGAGTCCCAGCCCTTCGCACAGTCAGGCGGCGCGGCCTGATGCGCACGACGCAAGAACCAAACGGCGGCGGCGCTCCGAAAGCAACCGGCCGACCCAATCGCTTGTTTTTATACGGACCATTAGCCGTCGGCGGGCTGTTGCTCGCAGGCTGGTGGGGCGTGTGGCGCGCAGGAACCGCTGAGATTTTGAATACGGCGGAGGCGTTTATCGCAGGAGAAGCCGAGCACGGCGTCACGATTGACTATGGCGACTTTTCCGCCCGCGGCTTCCCGTTCTTCTGGCGCGGCGCTTTTCAAACCGTAACCGTTAGAAGCGGCGACATCGCCTACGGCGCTGACACGGTTTTTATCGACGCCCTACCCTACGATTTGAACCGCGTCATTTTTTCATCCCCAGCGCCGCAAACCATAACAATTGGCGCGACGACCGTGCGCCTGGAGAATGACGACGGCCGCGCCTCAGTGGAACGCGATAAAGACTTAGGCTGGCTCGCAAAAATCGCCAGCCGCGCAACGACAGCGCAGATCGACGGCGCGTCCGAGGCATTCACCATGGGGCCGTTTTTAATGAACGTGAAGCCGGCCGCCGCGCCAGCGACCGATCAAAACCGTTCTAATCAAGCGATCGACGTCAGCCTTACCGCAAACGATATTGTCGTTGAGCAAGACGATGGAACGCTGCGCATCGATCGAACCGAAACCGCCTTCCAAATTAGTGATTTAGAGACGCTGAACGGACCGCGCCTATCGTTAAACGGCGCAGCGGCGGCGATCGGCGACTCGCGCCTCTACGCGACCGGCGACTTACGCATCGACCGCCAAGGGTATCTCGTTGGTCAACTGTCGACGCGCTTGGAAAAACCCGCCGACCTCGCTGAAGCGCTGCAAGAGGCAGGCGTTTTGAGCGCGCAAGAAGCCAGCGCCTTCGCCGGCGCAACGGCGCTAGCGGCTTTGGCGAGCGGTGGTGAAATCAGCGCACCGCTGAGTTTTGAAAATGGAGAGATGTCGTTTCTAGGTTTTCGCCTCGGCGAAGCGCCACGTATTCGTCGCTAGCGAGAAAAACCGAAACGTTAGCGTCACGCTCCGAGCCGTCGAAATCAACAACGCCTTGGGTTTATGCGTAAAGCGCCGTTCCAGGCACCGGGTCGCCCGCCCGCGCGTCGACAATCGCGGTGAATTCATCGACGAAAAGCGCGCCTTCCGGCGTTTTTTGAACATTGACGATGCGCCGGTCTTCCGCGTCGCGGACACGGCGGACAAAGCCTAAAATAGACAAAGCGTCGAGCGCACGGGAAATCGCCGGCTTCGGGACGTTCAACTCGCGCGCCAGTCCACGCACCGTATGCGGACCGGGGTGAAGGTACACCGTCAGCAAAATCGCCCATTGGCGCATCGATAGGTCCGGATTGTCCGCACGCACCGCATCCGCCATGACTTCGCGCCACAAAAGAAGTGAATCTGTCCTCGCCATTGTCGCCGCCGCCGATCTTACTTGCACGAAGTCGACCCATCGCTTCGTATCGATTTCGACATTGCAAGTGTTCGGTCGGCCCGCGCAAGGGGGGCTGTCTCCACCCCCGATTGCAATCGTGAGCGCTGAACAAGACGTCATTTTAGCGCTTAGGCGCTGGCGTATCGCTCCGCGAAAAGATGATAAAGCCCGCGCACCGCCTGGGCTTCGCCGCCAATGGGGCGGCCGGGCGCGGCTTTTGGCCGCCAAGCGTACATATCAAAATGCGCCCAAGGAACATCCTCCGACGCGAAGCGCTTTAAGAACAACGCTGCGGTGATCGACCCGGCGAAACCGCTCGCCGGCGCGCTGTTCATATCGGCAATCGGCGACGACAACATGGAACGATAGCCGGGCCACAAAGGCATCCGCCAGACGGGATCGTGCGCCGCCTCGGAGCCGGCGATAATCCCGGCGGCCAAGGCCTCGTCGTCACAGTAAAACGGCGGCACGTCGGGCCCCAAGGCGACGCGCGCCGCGCCGGTTAATGTTGCGAGCGTGAACATCATCTCCGGCGGATCTTCGCTCGCATACGTCATCGCATCGGCGAGAACGAGGCGCCCTTCCGCGTCGGTGTTGCCGATCTCGACCGTCAGACCGGCGCGACTTTGCAAGATGTCGCCGGGGCGGAAGGACGATCCAGAAATCGCGTTCTCCACCGCCGGGATCAACACGCGCAAACGAACCGGCAAGTCGTTCGCCATGATCATATGCGCCAAAGCGAGCGTGTTCGCAGCGCCGCCCATATCTTTCTTCATTAACGCCATGGAGCCGCCGGGCTTTATGTTAAGACCGCCGCTGTCGAAGCAGACGCCTTTGCCAATAAGCGTGAGTTTTGGCGCATCAACCGGCCCCCAACTGAAGTCCAACAACCGCGGCGCAACGGCGGAGGCGCGCCCGACCGCGTGGATCATCGGAAAGTTCTGCGTCAAGAGATCGTCGCCGACGATCGCCTCAAAGCTGGCGCCAAAACGTTCAGCAACGCCGCGCGCCGCCGCTTCTAGGGCGTCCGGCAACATGTCCACGGCCGGCGTATTCACAAGATCCCGGGCGAGCGCGACGGCTTCAGCCTGGCGCTGCGCCGCCGCGATGTCGACGCCTTCGGGCGCAACGAGCCGGGCCGGACGCGCCGTGGCTGATTTATACCGATCAAAACGATAGCCGCCGAGCAACCAAGCAAATAGCGCCGCCTCGCCGCCATAAAGGGCATGGTCATCGAAAGAAGCGTCGAGCCGATAATCGCCCGCCGGCAATTTCTCCGACGCCGCAGCGAGCGCGAAGGGATCGTCGCCCTTGCCGACGCCCACAAGAACGCCCTCGGCGCCAACGAGCACTGACCCGATGTCGCCCTTGAAACCGTTCGCCTCGGCCAGCTCAGCCAACCCGCTCGGAATGCTGGATCGATCATCGTCTTCTTTAAAAGCGATGATTGGCTTTGCGGTTTCGTGGACGTCAGCGGCGTAAGGTGTGAGGCGGTCTATATCCATCGCAACAGTAATCCTCAAAAGGCGGTCGCACTGCCCCGCGCAGTGCTGATCGATACTTAAAATGCATGCAATTTTTTGGCATTAACAAAAGTCGGCGATTCGCCGCGCTCTGCGAGACGCAACGCCGCTCCCCAGCCATGAAAGCGCTTGTCAGGCGACGCTAGGGTTAAGTCTTTATTGATGAGATTGCGCGATGGTCCGCGCCGAAAACAAACGCTCGGCGAGGAATCCCATGGCTGACCGCGCACCCTGCACGCTCCCATCCGACACGAAGAACGTCCAAACAATAAAAACACGGGCGAAGCTCGCCGGCGCCGCGTGCGCTGCGCTCGCTGCGGCGGGCTGCATGAGTGGGGGAAAGTCTCTCGACGTCGCCGGCGAAGAGGCTGATTATCGCGAGCAGATCGGCGTTTACTCCAACCCCGCAGCCGATCCGAACGGCATGGACCCGGTCGCCGCCGCCGCGTTTTGGAGCGTTCGCTACGACCAAGATCCGAAAGATTGGAACGCCGCGGTCAACTATTCCATGGCGTTGCGGAGAATTGGTTCTGTAGAACAAGCCGTGAAGGTGATGTCCGCCGCCGCCAATTTCCACAGCGAAGAGCCAGCCGTCGCCATTGAAACCGCGCGCGCGCTTATCGAGGCCGGCCGCGCTTTTGAAGCGGTGCGCCATGTGCAAGTCGCCCATGAGGCCGATCCGCGCGATTGGCGGGTATTATCCGTCTACGGCGTTGCGCTTGACCAGATTGGCGAACACAAATCAGCGCAAGCAAAATACGAGCTCGCCCTTTCGATTGCACCGGGCGTCGTCAGCCTTCTGAACAATAAAGGCCTATCCTACGCCCTTGACGGCAATCTTGTGGAAGCCCAACGCATTTTACGCGCCGCCGCCTCCGCCCCCGGCGCCGACGCCCGCGTGCGCCAGAACCTTGCGCTCGTTCTCGCCATCAAAGGCGATATGCTGGAAGCGGAACGCTTAGCGCGCTCCGATCTACCGCCGCAAATTGCTGACGGCAATATCAATTACTATCGCTCTCTCGTGGTGCAGCCGGCCTATTGGCAGGACTTCGCTGCGGACGATCTAGACTTACCGGCATTCGATGCAGCCCCCGCTCCGGCGCAAGCAGCGCCGTTAAAAGCCGCACCGGTGAACGCCCCAAGCACGGCGCCGCAACCCGCGCCCCTCGTGGCGCCGCAACCAGTATCCCAACCAACCGCTGAACCGTTAGCGACGGCCGCCCCGCAAGCAGCGCCTGAACCGCTCGCCCAGCCGGTTGTTGTGGATGAACCGAAATCGACCGCCGCGAGCGCCGAAGACGCGCCGGTAAGCGACAATGAAACGGCAGCGACGCCAGCCTCGCCCACCTACTATGCGCCCTTAGATGAAGGGCCGGTCTTCATCGATCCGTTAGCAGACGATGAAACTGTTATCGATCTAAAGAAAATCGGCAACTGACACACACTGCTTTTAAAAAGCCTGGTTCGCATACCTAGTTTAGAAGACTTGGCGTATCGCGGACCGAAACGCTTATCCGTATGCGTAAGGCCCGCCCTTTTCCAATGCGCGCTGATACGCCGGTCGCTCTTGGATGCGTTTCAAATATGCAGTGCAGTTCGGACGGCCTGCTAGGCCAATACGGTCCTTGGCGGCTTCCATCGGAAAACTCATCATGATATCAGCGCCCGACAGCGCCGGGCCCGCCAACCATTCGCGGCCATTAAGCTCATTTTCAATATAATCGAACTGCGCCGCGATATTCGGGTCGACATAGCTCGATAGAACTTTGTTCGCGATGCCAGCCGCGATCGGCTTTGCAAAAAACGGCATTTTCGCCGCCTTAATCTGCATAAAGAATAGTTTCAGCAGCAATTGCGGCATCGCCGAGCCTTCGGCGAAATGCATCCAATAGACATAGCGCAGCCGATCTTGTGGGTCGCCGGTCGGCCGAAACTTTCCGGCACCGTATTTATCGACCAAAAACTCCACGATCGCGCCGGTCTCCGCGACGATCAATCCGGCGTCCTCAATGACCGGCGATTTGCCAAGCGGATGGATCGCCTTAAGGCTCGCTGGGGCGAGACGCGTGGCTTTATCGCGGGCGTAACGCTTGACCTGATAATCGACGCCGAGCTCCTCCAAGAGCCAGAGGATCCGTTGCGAGCGCGAATCCTCCAAATGATGGACAGTGACCATAGTTTTTTTCCTTATGTGCGGCCGTCGTCGATGATCTCGTTTGATGATCTCGTTTGATGAATTGGGCTGATAATCTGGCTAATGTACGCTGCCGCCCAACGCGGCGGTTCTTCAGTATCCCTGAATAATCATGCGCGATGCTCGCTTTTTGGGCGCTGTTCTGCGGCAGGTTTTCGCCCGCGCCAAAGGTAAGAGGCTGGCGCTTTGGTGGCGCATCGCTATATCTCCGGCATGAAATTCCTTGATCGTGCAAAGATTTATGTCTCGTCGGGCGGCGGCGGCGCCGGCTGTTTGTCCTTTCGGCGGGAGAAATATGTGGAGTTCGGCGGCCCCAATGGCGGCGACGGCGGCCGCGGCGGGCATGTGTTCGCTGAGGCGGTCGACAATCTGAACACGCTGATCGACTTTCGCTATCAACAGCACCACCGCGCCAAAAACGGCCGCCCCGGCGAAGGCTCCAACAAAACCGGCGCAGACGGCTCGGATCTGCTCATCAAAGTGCCGGTCGGCACGCAAATCCTTGAAGAAGACGAAGAAACGCTCATCGCCGATCTCGACGAGCCCGGCGCGCGCGCGCTCCTCGCCAAGGGCGGCAATGGCGGCTGGGGGAACGCCCGCTTCAAATCGGCCACCAACCAAGCGCCGCGGCGCGCCAATCCTGGCCATCCAGCCGAAAGCCGCACGTTATGGCTGCGCTTGAAGTTGATCGCCGATTTCGGCCTTGTGGGCCTGCCGAACGCCGGCAAGTCGACGTTTCTCGCGGCCGTCTCCGCCGCAAAGCCGAAAATCGCCGATTACCCTTTCACGACCCTGCACCCCAATCTTGGCGTCGTGCGCGTCGGCGAAGGCGAGAGCTTCGTCTTGGCGGACATTCCAGGTCTTATTGAAGGCGCCCATGAGGGCGCTGGCATCGGCGATCGTTTTCTCGGCCATGTGGAGCGATGCGCCGGCCTCGTTCACCTAGTGGACGGCACGGCCGACGATGTCGCCGCCGCCTATCACACCGTGCGCGGCGAATTGGCGGCCTATGGCGGCGGTCTCGCCGATAAGCACGAAGTTGTCTGCCTCAATAAAACCGACGCATTGACCGACGACGAGCGCGAGGAGCGCTTAGCGGCGCTGTCCGAGGCGGCGGGACAGCCCGCTCACGCCCTCTCCGGCGCGACAGGAAACGGCGTCCCGGTCCTGAAACGGACACTGATGACCATCAAACAAGACGCGGTCGCAGCCGAGAAGAAAGCCGCCGAACCGGACGCGGCCGACGTGTGGACGCCTTAAATGCCCGGCGTGCAAACAAGCGCCAAGGACGCAGCCGGCGCCGCGCCGCAGACGGTCGTCGGCCTCCTCGGCGGATCATTTAATCCCGCCCATGCGGGGCATTTAGAGATATCGCACGCCGCGCTTAAGCATCTCTCCTTAAGCGCGGTCTGGTGGCTCGTCTCGCCCGGCAACCCTTTAAAAGACCCGGCGCTTTACGCCCCCTATCAGGAACGCTTCGAAGGGGCGGCCCGGATTGTCGACGATCCGCGCATCATCATCTCGGATTTTGAAAACGACCATGGCCTTCAGTATACGTCTGATACAATCGCCGCATTACAAGACGCGCATCCGACGATAAAGTTCATTTGGTTAATGGGAGCGGACAGTTTGCAGTCTTTTCACCTTTGGAAGAATTGGCGAGGCATCGCTGACCGGGTCGCCATCGCCGTCTTTAATCGTCCAGGCGCAGAGAATGCGCCCATTGAAGCGCCGGCGGTGAAAGAATTATCGCCCCATAAGGTTGAATTCACCGACACGGCCGCTATGCTCGAACGCACGCCGCCGGTTTGGACATTTATTCCGTTAACGAATAATTCCATCTCGTCGACCGAATTGCGCGCCGCTCGGGATAAGACTGTTTCGGATAAAAACGCTTCGGATAACAATTCGAGGAATTAACCAAGCAGCCCCAGCGTCTGGAACGATAGTTGCAGGGGTTAATCACGACGGCGTTCTAGGTTGTGCGGCGCTTTTGGGGCAACGCGTTATGGGCCGCTCGTTCTGAGCCGCGCAAAGACACAGCCTACCTTTCAATCACGTCACTCAAACGTGAAAAATCAACGGATCGAATTTTATGAGCATGGTCGAACGCGCCCCGAATATGGGGAAGATAGCCGCTGCAAACGCCAATGATCAAAACGCGAGCGATCAAGGCGTTTTAACCGCGCCGCGCCCGCCGCTCGCCTTCTTTCTCGACCTTGACCCTCCGCTTGCTGATTTTCGCACCGATGTCGTTGAGGGCCTTTCGAAGCCGCAAAAAAGCTTGTCGCCGATGTATCTCTATGACGAACGCGGCTCAGCGCTTTTCAGCGACATTACGACCCTCGACGAATATTACCCGACCCGCACTGAAGCGGCGATCGTCAACGCCAATGCGGCGGCCATCGGCGAGGCGATCGGTCCTGGGCGCGCCGTCTTCGAGTATGGCTCAGGCGCGTCGGCGAAAATCCGTAAACTGCTCAATTTAATGACCGAGCCCACCGGATATGTGGCGACGGACATCAGCCGCGATTATCTACTCGCGAACGCCGCGACCCTCGCCGAAAGCGTCGATTTGCCGGTGGGCGCGGTCTGCGCGGATTTTAACACAGCGATTACGCCGCCGACCGTCGGCGCTTTTAAAGATGCGCGCTGGCTTGGCTACTTCCCGGGCTCAACGCTCGGCAACCTCTCCTATGACGACGCCGTTCGGTTTTTGCGTCTGGCTGACACGACACTCGGGACGGACGCCCGCTTTCTTCTGGGAATCGACCTCGAGAAAGACGCCGATGTCCTCAAACCCGCCTATGATGACCATGAGGGCGTGACGGCGGCCTTTAACAAGAACCTTCTACGGCGCATCAAGCAGGAGCTCGGCGCTGAGTTGGACGAGGACGCTTTTGAGCACGTCGCGCTTATCGGCGACGCCCCGCAGCGGGTCGAAATGCACTTGCGGGCGAAAAAATCGACGGAAATAGTTTTAGACGGGCGACGCTTCGCCTTCGCCGCCGGCGAGACCCTGCATACTGAGAACTCCAACAAATATTCCCTAGAACGGCTGGACGCCTTGCTTTCCGAGACCCCGTGGCGGCGCACAGAGACCTTCACCGACCCGAAGAGCTGGTTCGCGACGTGTTTGTTAAGCAACACTTAACCTTTGTCTGTGGGTTGGCGTTCGGCGCAGACGGGACTAAATTAGGTCTGCGGTCGACCGGATCGCGTTTTTATGGAGAACGGCGCTGAACTCCCAACCTGATGTGGCGGCGAAAGCAAAAGCCGCCCTGACGCTTGTCGGGGACACCCCTGCGGCGAGCGAGCCGGAAGAAGGCGAGATAGGCGAAAAACGCCTCAATGAAGGACCAACAACCGCGACGGACAACGCGGGCGGGTCCCCCTCCTCCGACACTGAAACCTTACGAGAAGCCGTCACAAGCCCCCTTGCTGGACTAACCGGCGAGGCGCACAGCTGTGCGCTCTTGGCGCTCATTCTGGATGGCTTGTCGGAAGACAAAGCCGAGGACGTCGTGACCATCAATCTCGCCGATAAGTCAGAGATCGCCGATGCAATGGTCATCGCCTCAGGCCGTTCCCAGCGCCATGTGGGCGCCGTCGCAGACAAGATAACGAAGCGGCTCAAACAGGCGGGCGTCAAAGACGTGCGCTGCGAAGGATTGCCGGCCTGCGACTGGGTCTTGATCGACGCGGGCGACGCCATCGTGCATTTGTTCCGGCCGGAAGTGCGCTCCTTCTATAACCTGGAGCGCATCTGGTCTGAAACCGCGCACGCCCCGACCACCAAGACCGCCGCAAGCGACGCCGCTCAATAAGCGCGGCGACTTCAATAAGCCCGAAGCGGGTGCGCGCCGCGCCTGGCGAGCATAGGACCGCCATATGCGAATAACGGTCGCGGCGGTCGGCGCCGCCCAAAAAAGCGCCGTTGCGCCCCTTATCGACGATTACGCAGCGCGGATTACGCGCGCCGCGCCGTCCGTTGGGTTTAAGTCTTTCGCCATCAAAGAGATTGACGCCTCGCGGGCCCGCACAACGCCGGAACGAAAGGCCGACGAAGCCGCTCGCCTGCGCCGCGCGATCGGCGATGAGGACGCGATTGTCGTCCTCGACGAACACGGGAAAACGCTCTCCAGCGCCGCGTTCGCCGATTGGCTGGCGGCGCGGCGGGATAGTGGCACGAAACGCACTTCGTTTCTTCTTGGCGGCGCGGACGGGCTCGACGAATCCCTTATCAATGGCGCAAGTTTGCAATTAGCGCTGGGGCGGATGACATGGCCGCATCTCCTCGCCCGCGCGCTAATTGTGGAGCAGCTTTATCGGGCGGTCACCATCCTGTCGGGCCACCCCTATCACCGTGAGTAAGCCATGAGGCTCCGTTCTTTCTTTGCTGCACGCGCACGCCTCCTGAGCGCGCTTTGCGCCGGCGTTTTGTGGCTCGCGCCGGAAGCGGCCATGGCGCAGCGCGGGGCCGATACGAACCAAGATCTCGACGCCATCGAAAAACGCCTAGAAGCCCGCCGCAAAGAAGAGGCGCGCCTCAAAGACGAAGCGGCGGCGAAAGCGAAAGAGATCGCCGCCTTACGCCAAAACATGATTGAAACCGCCGGCGCCCTTCAGGATGCGGAAAAACGCATCGGCGATATCTCCGCAGAGTTGTCGCGCCTCACAGCGGAAGAAACCGCGTTAACGACATCCCTCAAGGCTGAGCAAGAAACCCTCGGCGACATTCTCGGCGCGCTGCAGTCTTTGGAGCGCTCGCGCCCACCGGCGATTCTGGTGACGCCGGAAGATTCTGCGACGGCGGCCCGCACGGCGATCCTGCTCGCCGGCGCGGCGCCCGAACTGAAAGAAAAAGCCGACGCCCTGCGCACGGATTTAGAAAAACTAGCGACCGTGAAAGACGCCCTCGACCGCGAGCGCGCCGCCTATCAAAAGACCAATGAAGAAGTCGGCGCGCGCCGGCGTTTATTGGCGGATTTGCTCACCGAGAAACAAGCCGAACGCGACGTCGCCCAACGCCTCGCCGCCGCGGCGCAAAGCGAGACCGCGGCGCTCGCCGCCCGCGCGTCTAACCTACGCGGGGTTTTGGACCGCCTTGAGCGCCTGGCGCGGATCATCGTTCCGCGGATCAAACCACCGATGCGTCGCCGTGCTGGGCCGGAAGCAGCGCCCTCGCAAAAGCCGACAACGAGCCCTGCAACGAAACCCCAAAAATCGTCGCCCATTCGGGTTCCGGGCATCCGCTTTCGCCCTAAGGTCCCGTTCGCAAAAGCCCGCGGACGGGTCAGCGTTCCCGTCGCCGGCGATCTCATTGGGCGCTTCGGCAAACCAAAGCCGGAAGGCGGGGCTTTTGAAGGGGTCAGATACGCGGCCGCCGATGGCGCGATTGTGACCGCGCCCTATGACGCCAGTGTCGCTTTCGCCCGGTTCTATCGGCCGACCGGCAATCTCATCGTGTTGGATGTCGGCGAGGGCTACCATATACTCTTAATGGGCGTCGGATCGTTTTTGGTCGATGAAGGCCAAACCGTCGCCGCCGGCGAGCCCATCGCCGTGATGACCGGAGGCGACGCGCAGCTCGATCTAGAAATTCGCAGCGCGCGAGAACCTGTTAACCCGGCGTTGTGGCTCGATAAGGACACTGGATAAACGAGACACTGGATGAAACGAAACACGGGTTGACGCGCAGTTCTCAATAGTCCCGCATCTCGTCGTCGCATTTAAGCGGTTCGACGCTTTGTCGTTGACTAAAGGGTCGTTGATGAGAGGCGCTTGTGCGTCGGTCGATTAACAGTCGATTATCTAAACGCCGGTTATCGGGGCGCTCGTCCTGGATCGGTTCTGAAAAAAGGTTTGAAGGTTCGTAGATGGCACGTGACATGAAGAAAATCGCCCTTAACGCTCGAAACAGCGGATCAAAAGCGGCGATCGTCGCCTCGGCCCTTGGCGGCGCGCTTGTCACGGCGGCGGTGCTGTCCTTTGGCTTCGC
Organism: Pseudomonadota bacterium; assembly: GCA_039814575.1. Lineage (GTDB taxonomy): Bacteria > Pseudomonadota > Alphaproteobacteria > Caulobacterales > Parvularculaceae > MED-G105. The sequence goes on along the minus strand of JBCCAY010000017.1, from coordinate 49,295 downwards.
CCGGCCGACGATTTCCGCCGACACCTTCCGCCAACTCGATCTCTTCGGCGAAGTCTTCGAACAGGTTCACGCAAACTATGTCGAAGCGCCGAACGATGAAGAACTGATCGAAGGCGCCATCAACGGTATGCTCTCAGAACTCGACCCCCATTCGAGTTATTTGAACGCCGACGATTACGATCAAATGCAAGAGCAAACCCGCGGCAGCTTCGCCGGCCTCGGCATCCAAGTCGTAATGGAGCAAGAAGGCCCTGACGCCGGTTATGTCAAAGTCGTCGCGCCAATCGACGACACGCCCGCGGCGCGCGCCGGCATGCAGACGAACGATCTCATTACCGAAATTGACGGCGAGGCGGTTTTCGGCCTCACAATCGACGAAGCTATAACGCGGCTTAAAGGCCCTAAGGGCACGGCGGTGAACATCAAAGTTGTCCGCGATCGCGAGCAAGAGGCCTTCGATCTGCGGCTGGTGCGCGATATTGTCCGCGTTGAAGCGGTGACCTCGCGCGAAGAAGACGGCCTCGGCTATATCCGTATCCGGACGTTCTCGGAACGCGCGGAGTCCGGCGTTAAGAAAGCCATTAAGAAACTTAATCGCGACATTCCAGGCGGCCCAAAGGGCTATATTCTGGATTTGCGTTCCAACCCTGGCGGCCTTCTCGACCAAGCCGTCGCGGTCTCCGACCTCTTTTTGGAAGGCGGTGAAATCGTCTCAACGCGCGGGCGCCACGCCAAAGACACGCTGCGCGAAATGGGCAGCCGCGGCGACCTCACCAAAGGCAAGCCGGTCGTTATTATGATCAATGGCGGCTCGGCCTCGGCGTCGGAGATTGTCGCCGGCGCGCTTCAGGATCGTAATCGCGCCCTCCTTCTCGGCACCAAGAGCTTCGGCAAAGGCAGCGTACAGACGGTCATCCCGCTGCAGAACGGCCTGCAAGGAGCATTGCGGTTAACAACAGCGCGCTATTACACGCCGTCCGGTCGCTCCATTCAGGCCCAAGGCATTATGCCGGACGTTATTATGCCGGTGATTTATCCGGGTCAGGACGAGCCTTTTGAGCGCCGCAGCGAAAGCGATCTGCCCGGCGCCCTTGATGTAAAAGACGAGGAAACGTCCGAGACAAAAGAAACATCAGAAGCTAATGCGACCGAGAACGCGGCGAGCGAAACGCCGAAGCCGCAAGTGGATGCGGCAAGCGACGATGAGAGCAAGGAAGACGAGAAACCGGCGCTCGTCGACGGCGTTGAACCCTTCATGTGCTACCTCGAAGACGAGGGCAAGAAAGCGCACGATTGCCAACTTGACCGCGCCAAAGAAATCCTCGCAGACGCAGTGGAATACAATACGCTCCTCGCTGACGCCGGCGCCAAAACGGCGCAGGCGGAGTAAAGATACGTTTTAATCTTCGTTGATTGCGCCAAACGGCCCTTCTCCATCCTTCGAGACGCGAGACGTCGTCTCGCTCCTCAGGATGAGGGGAAGGGAGCGTTCGGGATGTAGACTTTATCCCTCATCCTGAGGAGCGCTGCGCAGCAGCGCGTCTCGAAGGATGGAGAGGGACGCAGAACGACGTTCAAACGCCGCTCACTCTCGTCCCGACGGATAAACGCCCAAGACCTTCAGCGAACTTGAGAAGAAGCTGAGCTCTTCCAGCGCCAATCTTACCGGCGTTTCGTCCGGGTGCCCCTCAATATCAGCGTAAAACACCGTCGCGCTGAACGAGCCTTCGCGCATATAGCTTTCCAGCTTCGTCATATTAACGCCGTTGGTGGCGAACCCGCCAAGCGCTTTATAGAGCGCCGCAGGGATATTGCGCACCTGAAAAACAAAACTCGTCATGACGCGGCCCTCGCCGGGCGCGGGGTCAGCGGGCTCAGGGCTCATTTCTAAGAAGCGCGTCGTATTGTGCCCGGCGTCTTCGATATCGGCGCGGATGATGGAAAGGCCATACCGCTCCGCCGCCGCCGTGGACGCGATCACCGCTTCGTCCGGCTTGTTGAATTCGCTTAAGCGACGCGCCGCCCCAGCGGTGTCGCCGGAGACTTCCGCTTTTAACCCGAGTTCAGCAATCACCCGGCGGCACTGCCCGAGCGCCATGGCGTGGCTGCGCACGGTTTTGACGTCCTCAAGCGCGACGCCGGGCGCAGCCAGCAATTGGTGGCGGATCGCCAAGAAATGGTCGGCGATAATATGCAGCGCCGTCTCCGGCAGGAGATGGTGAATGTCCGCAACCCGGCCGGCGAGCGAGTTCTCCATCGGCAGCATCGCCCGCTCCGCAGCGCCGCTCGACACCGCCTCTAAGGCCGCCTCAAAAGTCGCACACGGCAACGGCTTGAAGGACGGCGCGAACGTCACGCAAGCCAGCTCCGAATAGGCGCCAGGCTCTCCTTGGAAGGCGATAAGTTTGGCGTCCGTCATATCTGTTCCTCAGGTCTTTCGGTGGATCTTGCGGTGGAATTTCCGGCGCGGCGCCCCACACTGGATCGCCCCTTGTCAACGTCACCTCATTAACAAGATGACCCGTCGAATAAGCAGCGTGCGCCATGAAGGCGGGAAACCTCTTCGCTTACAAGAGACGCCCTAATAAACCAATGCTCAACCAGTTTTCAGCGACACTCGGCGCTCGATCTTGCGTCGATCCGAATAGTTCGATCCCAACAAGGAGCGCTTGACGCATTGCGCTTCGGGCTCGACATCGCTAGACAGCAGCAAAATTGACCGCATCCCGTCTTTGAAGGCGCTTTTCCATGAACGACCCGCTCTTTGGCAATAAACTCGCCGCAGCCGTTATTACGGCGCTTTTGCTCTTTTTTGGCCTGCCGCAATTGGCCAGCGCGCTAATAGGCGGCGGGCACCATGGCAAGCCTGGCGAAGAACTGCATCTCGCCTATCCGATCGAGTTCCAAACCGAAAGCGCAGGAAAGGCGGACGCCAAACCGGAAGTTGACTTTAAAACGCTGCTGGCGGGCGCCGTCGCGGATGTCGGTAAACGCCGCGCCGCTGTTTGCGGTTCTTGCCATTCTTTTGAGAAGGGCGGCGCGAACGGCACGGGCCCCAATCTTTGGGACATTGTCGGCCGCGAAGTCGCCAGCACCGGCGGATTTGGCTATTCGTCGGCGTTAACCAGCTTCGGCGGCGAATGGACCTTTGAGCGCCTCGATAAGTATCTGGCGAACTCCCAAGACTACATCGCCGGCACAGCGATGAACCAACGCATCCGAAAAGCGACTATGCGCGCTGAGATCCTGGCGTACTTGGCGAGCCTTTCCGACAATCCGGTTCCATTGCCGTCGCCGGGCGCCCCGCCGTCGGCCGCCGCGGAAGAGGCGGTGGAAGACGTCGTCGAAGACGTTGCGCCAGGCGAACAAGAAGCCGGCTAAAACGAAGCGGCCGCCCGCTATCCTCCATAGGTACAGCAACGAATTCGTTTTGATGACGAACGCTTAATGTTGCTACGCGGCCCTTAGGGGCTCGACGGACGCGGCAAACCTCTCCAAATAGTCATGCGCGACGCCATGCTCGCGCCGTTTTCACCGGCGAATTTGCCTTTATCGGACCAAATTCCCGGCTATCCCAAAGGCCAAAAAGTTGCCTTGGGATCGATAATAGACCTCGGCCGAGACTGGTTCTCTTCGTGCGCGCGGGGCCTCCTCGCGCCTCTTCTGATCGCGCCGTAATGCGCGCGGGAGACCTTGTGATAGGAGCAATCCCTATGCGGACTTCGACCTCGAAACCGAACTCCTCTTTTTCCCTCCGGCGGATCGCCGCCGCCGTAACATTGGCCCTCGGCGTCGCCATGGCGACGCCTGCCGCAGCCGGCGATCGACGCGAAGAAGCGATCGACCTCATCAATGACGCGGCGGAGACAACAGCCTATTTCGCAGCGGACACGGCGTTTGAGCCCCTTTGGAACCTAGCCGACCGCGCCAAGGCAATGGTGATAATTCCAGAAAAAATTCGCGCCGGGTTCATCATTGGCGGCTCTGCGGGCGACGCGGTGATGGTCGCGCGCAATAAAGACGGCACCTGGTCGCAGCCGACCTTCCTCACCGTCGGCTCCCTCTCCTTCGGCTTTCAAGCCGGCGGCGAAGCCTCCGAGCTGATCCTTCTCGTGATGACCGAAGAAGGCATGGAGAGCCTTCTAACCTCGAGCGTTAAACTCGGCGGCGACATCTCAATTGCGGCCGGTCCGCTCGGCGCCGGCGCGAAAGCGCAGACCACGGACATTCTCGCCTTCGCGCGCTCGCGCGGCCTTTATGGCGGGCTGAGCCTTGAGGGATCGTATCTGAAATCACGGCGTAACTGGAACAAAGCTTATTACGACGCCGACGTGACGCCGAACGAAGTGATCGTCAAAGGCGATGTGTACAATCCGGCGTCGGCCCGCTTGCAGAACGCCGTGTGGCGCCTCGCTAATCGCGACGCCCCGCCCTTGGTGGCGCCGGCGATTAGCGTCGACGACGCTGCGTTAGACAAGGGCGTGGTTCAGGGCGCCGCCCAATTAGACCCTTCGGCCAACATCGATCCGGTCACTGGCGAGCCTTATCCTGGCGGCACTTATTCACCGCCCGCCGGAGAAGGCGCGCCATTGCAAGCGCCCTCAGCGGCCGGCGCTCATGAATATGAAGACGACGCGGCCTGGGGCGAACCCATCGCCCGCTAACGCAAAATTGAGCGACTGTGACAGCCCGCCGGCGCCCTAACCCATTGCGCCGGCGGGCTTTTTTTTGTCCTCTCCAAGCTTCGACGGAGAGCGCCTTTGGTTCCTTTTGAAAATCACGCACGCCGGCCCTTTACGGACCCGGCTGTCACCGCTGACGGCGCGCCGCGTGCGCGCGTCGCCTTTAAGAGGTTGGAGACCCTATGGGTGAATACCGGCACCCAATGCAATATCGAGTGCGTTAATTGTTACATCAAAAGCGCACCGACGAATGACGCGCTCGTTTACATCACGCTCGCCGACATCCGCCCCTTTTTGGAGGAGGCCCATGCAATGGGCGCGCGGGAAATTGGCTTCACCGGCGGCGAGCCTTTTTTGAACCCGCACGCCCCGGCCATGGCCGAAGCGGCGCTAAAGCTCGGCATGGACGTCTTGGTCCTGACGAACGCCATGCGTCCAATGATGCGTCCGATTGTGCAAGCCGCGCTTCTGAAGCTAAAAGACGAATTTGGCGCGCGCCTAAAACTTCGCGTCAGCCTCGATCATTCCACCGCAACCGCGCACGATCGGGAACGTGGGGCTGGCGCCTTCGACATAACGATGGACGGCGTGCGCTGGTTAACCGACAATGACTTCGCGGTGTCGATCGCCGGCCGAATAACGTATACTGACGGCGATGAGACCGTAGCGCGGTCAGGCTTCGCCAAGCTCTTCGCCGACCACAAACTCAACCTTGACGCAGGGCCGTCTGAACTCGTCTTATTTCCTGAAATGGACGAAAGCGCACCGACGCCGGAAATCAGCGACGCCTGCTGGGAACTGACGGGCGCGTCTCCTGACGCAATGATGTGCGCGAGCGCGCGCATGGTGGCGAAACGCAAAGGCGCGAACGCCCCAACCATACTCGCCTGCACGCTGATCACCGAAGACCCCGCTTTTGAATTAGGGGAAACCCTCAGCGCCGCGACAGCCCCCGTCGCTCTCAACCATCCCCATTGTTCGCGCTTCTGCGTCCTCGGCGGCGCGTCTTGTTCAGGAAACAGCCCCTCCGATGACGGATAAAACGCCCAAAGAGATCGCCCTGGAGACACGCGCGACGGAAGCGGACAAGCTCTATTCGCCGTCGGTTGCACGCAATCGCGAAGCCATTCGCGCGGCGTTTAAAGCCCATATGCCGGCGGTCGGCAAAGTCCTTGAAATCGCCTCCGGCACGGGCGAGCACGCGGTTCATATCGCCGCGGCATGCCGGGATATTGATTGGCGTCCAGGCGATCCAGACGCCGCCTCGCGCGCTTCCATCGCCGCTTGGACCGCCGCGACAGGCCATGCAAACCTCGCGCCGCCGCACGCTATCGATGCGCGCGAACCCCTCTGGGGCGTCGAAGACGATGCACCCTTCGCAGGGGTCATCTCAATCAATATGATCCACATCGCGCCCCGCCCCGCGATGGAGGGGCTCATCGCAGGCGCCGGACGGCTTCTCGGTAAAGACGGAAAACTCTTCCTCTACGGACCTTTTATGCGAGAAGGCGCGCATACCGCGCCGTCGAACGCCGCTTTTGACGAAAATTTGAAGAGCCGCGATCCAAGTTGGGGCGTGCGCGATCTTGAGAGCGAGGTCGTTCCCCTCGCAGCGAACGCGGGCCTTACGCTCGACGCCGTATTGGAAATGCCAGCGAACAATTTCTCGATTGTCTTCAAACGATCATAGCTGGCGCCCGTACACTTCGCCTACCGAGCAAACTGGCTTCTGCTCAATCAACTAATGTCGGCTGCAAGCAATAATCCGTCTCAAAACCGTCATCCGCACTCCGAACAGAGATACGATAACGTCGGCCGTAGTCAAATGTGACGCCGCACGCTTCGGGCTCTGTTTCGTGCCACACGCGGAGCGCGCCGCCATTCGCCGCCGCGTCAATCGCATCGTCATCCGATGAAATGACTTGAAAGATCGTTTGCTGGCGCGACAGGACGCTGCGCCCGCCCGGCGCGAGGCTGACGCGCGCGTCTTGGACGAGGCCGACAAAACTAGCGTCGCTCTCCTTGGCGTCCTCGGCGCAAACACAGCCCGCATAGGGGTCAATTGTGCGCACTGCGGGCGGCTCGGATAGCGCAGCTTGCGCCAACAATACTAAAGCGGCGATCGCCATCGCGTTACGTCTCCGACTTGAAGTGCTTCGACAATTTCAATCCTTGCCCCTGATAATGGGATGCAAGATCCGCCCCGTAAAGCTTCGCCGGCCGGGCCGCCATACGCTCATAGACAAGCCGCGCCACTAATTGCCCATGCTCCAGCACAAAGGGCGCGTCATGACTGCGCACTTCCAAAACGGCGCGGCTGCCCTGGCCGCCCGCCTCGGACCAGCCGAAGCCGGGGTCAAAAAACCCTGCATAATGAACGCGAAACTCACCAAGCCCCGGACTGATGGGCGTCATCTCGCCGGCATAATCCGGCGGGATGACAAGGCTCTCTTTTGACGAGAGAATATAAAACTCATCCGGGTCAAGAATAATGAATCCGTCCGACGGCGCCGGGATCGGCTCGAAGTACGCTTCTGGATCAAGAACACCCGGAACGTCGACGTTGATCAGCGCCGCATGGCGCCGCGCGCGCCACCCAATAGGCGCGCCACTCGAAAACGGCTTGAGATCAACGCTAAGCCGTAAGCCGCCATCAATGTCCGCCGCGCCGTCAACAAGCGGCGTCACCGAATGCAGGTCTGCGAGATACTGGTCATCAAGACGTGGAGCACCGGACTTAAAGCGGATTTGGTTCAACCGCGACCCTTCGCGCACCAGTATGGAGAACGTCCGAGGACTGATTTCTGCATAAAGCGGCCCATGATAGCCGGCGGGAATTTCGTCAAACGCCGCACGGCGCCCAGCGGCGCATTCCGTCACTAAACGGACAAAGACGTCGATGCGCCCGGTGGAGCTTTTAGGGTTGGCGACAGCGGAAACGCCCTCCGGCAAGGCCAAGCTTTCCCCAAGTTCTACGAGGTAAACGCAGCCACGTTCCAGGACGGCGCCGGCGGAGAGGTCGAGCTCATGCATGAAGAGCCCGTCATTAAGGCGTTCGCGCACCGACCGGCCAGGCGGCGGCAAAAAAGACGCCCGCACCCGCCACGCCTTGCGCCCAAGACTTAGATCCATGCTGGCGGGCTGCAATGCTGCGGGGCTGGCGTGCGCACCAGTTGCGGTCACGGGGCTCCGCCGGGCAGCCGGCACGACAGCGCCGTCGCTGATCAACGCCGTTAGGCTTGCATCAGGCAAAACGCCGCCAGCCGGCGCGCCGCGCGTTAACGCCGTTGCACCGCCAGATGGGCCTAATTGATCGGTTTTGTGATGGCTCGACATGACCGGCGCTTCTCCCCGCTCTGCGGCGTTTCGTCAAGGCGACGGGCGCCCTTGACGCGAAAGTCGAGGTGCTCGTTCGACAGGCGTTTTTAAAGGCGGCGTCGCCAAACGCACCGCAAACGTTTATTTCGCCTTCGAAATCCCAAAACCTAAAAAGGCGAAGACGACACAACGTGACTCTCCACGGTTGACGGCTATGGCAATGTCGCGGCTTACACCATAGGTTATGTCCCTGTTTGCTCGACGGTCGCTTGTTGAGGGCCGCAAGGGCAAGGGAGATGCGTATGACCGAGGATTTAGACATTGGATCGGCAGGGACAAAAACCCTCGACGACCACGCCTATGAACAGACGACGCGGGGCATCCGCATCCGGGTCGAACCCCATTACCTCGACGATCAATCCGATCCCGAAGACGACCATTATGTATGGGCCTATACGGTGCGGATCGAGAACGGCTCGCAGGAACCTGTGCGTCTGCGAACGCGCCACTGGCTGATCACCGACGCCCTTGGTCAAACAGAAGAAGTGCGCGGCGAAGGCGTCGTCGGCGAGCAACCGCTCATTCGCCCCGGCGAGGGCTTTGAATACACCTCCGGTGCGCCGCTCGGCACGCCGTCCGGCGTCATGGTCGGGCGCTACGGCATGGAGACCGCAGAAGGCGAAGCATTTGAAGCGGAAATTCCTGCCTTTTCCCTCGACAGCCCCCACGAACAGCGCCGCGTCCATTAACCTCGTTAAAAGCTGGCGCGCCTAGAACGATCGGTGCGTCTAGATGATGGGCGTCGGTCCGACCACGCGCGCTCTGGCGTGGAAGCTGATAACCTTCTAAAGGCCAGTGCGGGCACGGTAAGGACCTCGGCGCACCGGCGCATCTTTGCTTCGCCAAGAAACAGCGGGTGCAGCTTAGCGCCTATGACAGACCCATCGTCACCGCCTTATCGGCACCGGCTCATCGTCACCTACACCATGACTGACCCCGATGATCGACCTTAGACCCGTATTTCTTGTCGCCGGCGCCCTCGTCGCGGCGCTTGGCGTCACCATGGCGATCCCCCTTGCCTTTGACGCCTTCGCCGACGACGCCGCCGACAGTAAAGAGTGGGCGGCCTTTGCGCTCTCAGCGATTATCGCCATTGTCAGCGGCGGCGGCATGGCTGCGGCTGGATGGGGGCCGATCGCATCAATCTCTGTGCGGCAAGGGTTTCTACTGACGGTCGCAAGCTGGGTGGCGCTTGTGGTGTTCGCGGCGCTGCCGTTTCGCTTCGGCCCGCTTGGGCTTTCGTTCACCGACGCGTTCTTTGAAGCGATGTCGGGGCTGACGACGACCGGCTCGACCGTTATCAGCGGCCTCGATGATGCGCCGTCCGGCATTCTTATCTGGCGCTCAATGCTGCAATGGTTCGGCGGCGTCGGCATCATCATCATGGCCTTCGCCGTCCTGCCGGCCTTGCGGGTCGGCGGCATGCAGATCTTCAAAAGCGAAGCGTGGGACACGAGCGAGAAATTCATCTCCAACGCGGCGCAATATTCCGCCTCCCTCTCAATCATCTATGCGAGCCTGACTTTTCTTTGCTTCATGTTCCTATGGGGGTTCGGCATGTCGGCGTTCGACGCAGCGAACCACGCCATGACAACGGTCGCCACAGGAGGCTTCTCCACGAAGGACGCCTCGCTTGGAGCGTTTCTGTCGACCGACACGCCGATCGATCTCATTGTCAGCGTCTTTATGATCGTCGGCAGTCTACCCTTCGGTTTGTTTTTGATTGCAATCTTGCGCGGCGACGCGGGCAAACTCGTCGGCGACAGCCAGGCGCAGTTTTTCCTCGCGACCGTTTTTACGCTGACACTGTTCATGATGGTGTTCGTCTATGATCGTTTCAACATTGATCTGTTCACCGCATTTCGCCTAGCGCTCTTCAATGTCGTCTCAGTGCTGACAGGCACGGGCTACGCCACCACCGCCTATGACGGCTGGGGACCGTTTGCGATCGGCTTTTTCTTTTGCCTCATGTTCATTGGCGGATGCGCCGGATCGACCTCGTGCGGTTTGAAGATCTTCCGCTTCCAAGTGGCGATCGCCGCCTTGCAACTTTACGCCCGGCGCCTCGCCCACCCCCGCGGCGTGTTCGTCGCGCACTATAATGGACGCCCCATCGGCGATGATGTTTTCGTCTCGGTGCTCAGTTTTTTCTTTGTCTATTTCGCGAGCTTCGCGACGCTTGCGGTCCTTTTGAGCGCTTACGATCTTGATCCGTTAACGGCGATTTCCGCCGCCGGTACGGCGATCGCGAATGTCGGGCCGGGCCTTGGCCCCGTCGTCGGTCCATCGGGAAATTTTCAGTCCCTCCCGGACGGCGCGAAGATACTGATGGCGTTCGGTATGCTGCTCGGCAGGCTCGAGTTCTTCACTTTCTTCGTGGTCTTATCGCCGGCATTCTGGCGGCGCTGACGTAGCCTTGGTTTGCACATCGTCCAAAAAGCCCAGCTCGATATGGGCGTCATTCCACTGACGCACTTTCCAGAGCGCTTAAAAACGCCCTCAAACGTGGAAAAACGGCCCGCAAGGACCGCTTGCAGTCCGCAAAACGCGGAACCTATGGTTAAGATCCCGATCAAACCTTGACGGCTGGCCGGCTGGGCGCGATTCTGGCGTCAGAATTCGACTTTGCGGCGTGGGGGCCGCCGATCAGGGGTGATACCCGTTAGGGTTTGGGGCATGGATTATACGCGTCAGATAGCGGCGGTTCTGGTGGCGGCGGCGTTAATCGCGACCGTCTTGCACCCACGTGAGTCGAAGGATGTCGCCGTCATGGCGGCCGCCGGCGCCTCGGCCTTCGACCGCACGCCGACCGCCATGGCGACGCGGGCCTGTCCGATCGCGGGCTCTGTTTTGACCGCGCCGGTCGCCAATATTGACGACGTTATCTCGGTGTCGCCCCTTGGCGGCGTCACCGCGCCGGAAGAACCGCTGCCGGCGCCGCATATCCGCATCAACACCAAGCGCGCCGAGGCCGGCTTCGACCGCCGCGAAACGAGCGTTTTCGCGCCGGCCAAAGCCGATATCGTCGCCATTGAACGGCGCATCCGCCGCAATCTCGACGGAACGGGCGTCGGGCAATCCTGGACCGTCTATCTCTCCGTTTGCGAGGATGTAAGTCTCTTCATCGATGATCTCGACAGCATCAGCCCGTCGATCATTCGCGCAGCCGGCGGCGTCAAAGCCTTCACGAATATCGACGGCGCCGACCATACGGCAGTGAAAACACAAATCCGCGTGCGCGCCGGCGAAGAGATCGGCCGCGCCGACGGCTTCGACATGGGCCTCTCGGATCGCGGTCGCGCGCCGAAAAACCTCGTGCGCCCCGCCCGCTATCAGACCAATCCTTACGTCAAAGCGCGCGCCTTAAACGCTGATCCTGAGCTTGTCGCCGCGCTCTCCCACGATCATGCGCGCGCACAATGCCCGCTTGATTATTACAGCCCGAAAATCGCGGAAGCCTGGTCGGCGCGCCTTGGCGACGCGTTCGGCATGCGCCGGGCGAAGGGCGACAATGCGTGTCGCACCGCCGTGCTCGACATGCCCGGAACCGCGCAAGGCGCCTGGTTCACGGACGCAGCCTTAAACGCCGCCGTTTCAAAAGTGAGCGCCGTTAGTCTGGCGCCGGACACGATCGATCCGAAACGGCAGATCTTCGCCCTCCACGGTCGCTTGCCGTCGCTGTCGCCGAAAATGGTCAACCTAACGCCGAAACAAGTGAAAGCCCGCGAAGAAGCCGCGCGCGATTTTCTCTCCTTCGCTCGCAAGCGGGGAGCGGGACAAAACCAAGGCAATGTCAACACAGCCTTCGCGCTAACAAAGCCTGGCGAGACCTATTGCTATGAAGGCTTACGCGCGAACTTTATTGGCCCACGGATTAATGGCGTGATGTTGCTGCGGGTTGAAGAACCGACGGACACCCATGCGGGCGCTACGAATGGCGACGGCGCACAGACGGGCGTCAGAATGCGGATCGAAGCGCGCAGCGACGCCCAATCCTGCACGGATCTTGCGACGCCGTGGGCGTTCAGCGGCGACGAAACTATCTTTTTCCGATAGCGGGAAGACGGGAGGCGTCAGCGCTGTTGCGCAAATGCACGCCCGAAGGACCGCGCTGGAACGTCTGGCGCGGCGTCAGTTTCAAGGCGCGCGAACGAGCGCTCGGGCCTCGCCTCAAAATCAGCTTGCGCCGCACTGAGGCGCGCCTCGACGTCTTGCGCCGCTTGATCGCACCAGTCTCTTCCCTTACCACGCCTTGGCTGCGGCGAAGCGAGGCCTTCGTCCAAGAGCGCAAGAGCGGGTTCGTCACCGCTAGGGGTTTTAATGCGGGCGACGACACGGCCGGCGTATTTGCCTTCTTTCACGCCATGAAGCACGACGTCCTGACCGGCGAGGCGTTCACGGAGAAAAACTTTCGCCGCGTTCCCGAGAGCTTTCTCCGTTGCACAGTCGGCGTAACGGATTTCCGGCGCGTCGAGCCCGTCGAGCCGTACGGACACGCGAATGGTTTGATCGAGCCAAATGCGGGCGTCGACTTCAACCGTATCGCCGTCGATGACTCGGGTCACGGTCGCCGGAATGGGCCCTTGCAATGCGGACCCGGCCGAGGCGGCTCCGCTGAACAGCGCAGCGACACAAACCAGGACAAAACCTATGCGGGTGCATTTATTCATACACTCTCATAGATAGCATCTTCGTCGGCTTTTCCAAGGGTCCGAAATCAGGACGCGCCGATAAAACCGATAAAAGAGCGCTAGCTAAAGTCCACCGCGCGCCCTTTGCGCTCCCAATCGCCGTAGCGGGTTGGTTCGGGGCCGGCCGGGCCGCCCTTCTCGGCGCGCTTCTCCGCTTCCGCCGCCTTCGCCCGACGTTCGGCCGCTTCGCGCAAGGCGCGCTGCGCCGCCGGCGGCAGGTCTTTATCGGGGGCCGCCCCTTCTGGCCGCGCCTCGACGGGTTTATCGTCAGACTCTCTAGCGGCGCTCTGGCCTTTGCTTGCGTCGTCGCTCGCGGTCATATTGAAGCGCTCCTTTCGCGATTCCATATAGAGAGCGTCCTTGAGGATCAAAACCGCCTGCGGCAGCTTATCCTGTCGCCCGGCTTCGGAAAGAAAAAGCACCCTCGAAACCATGAATTACGTACGCACCGGCATTCTCCTCGCAGCGCTCACGAGCCTCTTCGGCGTCATTGGCTTAATGCTCGGCGGAACAGGCGGCATGGTGCTCGCCCTCCTCTTCGCCGCAGGCACTAATTTGTTCGCCTATTGGAACTCCGACAAAGTCGTCTTGCGGATGTATAAAGCCGAAGAGGTCGACGCATCGCACGGATCAGGCCTCATCCGGCGCTATGCGGAAAACACGGTGTCGCTGGCGCAAAACGCCGGCATGCCTGTCCCTAAGATCTACGTTATTCAATCGAACCAACCGAACGCCTTCGCCACGGGCCGCAACCCCGAAAACGCCGCCGTCGCCGCAACGACCGGGCTTTTGCAAATGCTGACGGAAGAAGAAGTCGCCGGCGTCATGGCGCATGAATTAGCGCACGTAAAAAATCGCGACACGTTGACCATGACCATCACCGCGACAATCGCCGGCGCGATTACGACGCTTGCGAACTTTGCGATGTTTTTCGGCGGCGGCAATCGCAATAATGGCGGCATCATCGGCGCCTTGGCGATCATGATCCTCGCGCCCATGGCCGCTGGCCTTGTCCAGATGGCGATCTCGCGCGGCCGCGAATATGAGGCCGATCGCATCGGCGCTGAGATTTGCGGGCGCCCCGATTGGCTCGCCTCAGCGCTCGCGAAAATCTCCCAAGGCGCCGCGCGCATCCCCAACGAAGTCGCGGAGCGGCATCCGGAGACGGGTCAGTTGATGATTATCAATCCGCTATCGGGAGAGGGCCGTGACAATCTCTTTTCCACCCACCCGGCGACGCAAAACCGTATCGATCGCTTGATGTCGATGGGCGGTGTTGGGGGCGGTCTTGGGGGTGGTCTTGGGGGTGGTGCTGGAAATGCCGGCGCCTCGTCAGCGCGCGCGCCACAGCGCAGACCTTGGGGTTAGAAACGCACGCGCGCCGCAATAATGCCGGTTAGCCGTGTGCGGACTTTTCGTTAGAGGATTGCAACGCCGCGAGTTCATCGCGCACGCGCTTCTCCGGGAAGTCCCGCTGCGCGGCGGCGTCGAACTCCATCCGGCGCACGCGCTCTAAGGTTTGCTCAATTAGTTGGCGATTGTAGGCGACGAGATCCGCGATCAAAGCGAACATGATCGCCATCGCCCCCAATAGAAACAACACCCCGCCAAGGATAAGAGATTGCACCATGCCTTGGCCGTCGCCCGCCAGATAGTGCAGAACAAACCGGACGATCGGCGCGGCGCCCAACACCATGAAAACGACGCCGGCGAAGAGAAAGACTTTCAGCGGCTCATACATGGCGTAGACCCGCGCCATGGTCTTCGCCGATTGAAAAAGAAATTGCGGGATCGACCGAAAGAGCCGCGACGGCCGGGTGACGCTATTTGTCCGCACAGGCACAGATAGGACGGTCAGTCGCTTTTTACCCGCCTGAATGAGCGTTTCAATCGTATAAGAGAAACTCGAACGCACATTGATCGCCATCGCCGCATTTCGAGAAAACGCGCGAAACCCGCTAACAGCGTCGGCGGCGTCAACGCCAGAAAGGCCTCTCACGAACCGACTGCCCCAACGCTGCAACATTTTCTTCAAAGGCGAGAAATGTGCGATGGTCGCCGTCTGGCGATCGCCGACGACAATATCCGCCGAACCCTGCACAATCGGCGCGACGAGCAAGGGAATGTCCGCCCCCTGATATTGGTTATCCCCATCCGTGTTGACGACGATGTCGGCGCCAAGGCGCAAAGCTTCGTCGAGCCCCACTTGGAAGGTGCGCGCGAGCCCCAGATTGACTTTATTGGAGACAATGTGGTCGACGCCGGCGACGCGCGCCGCAGCAATCGTGTCATCGCTCGACCCATCATCGATGACGAGAACTTCGACCACATCAACGCCGTCGACAGCGCGCGGAATGTCCCGAACCGTTTCGGGCAAGGTCTCCGCTTCATTGAAGCATGGAATTTGGACGATGAGTTTCGTCAAAGCGCGCTCCCGCAAGCCCACAATCTAGATGGGCGATCCGTTAAGACGGGTCTAGCGCGGAAGGGTTAACGTTCGCCGACTTCGCTTCGCCGGTCGCCAAGAGAAGCGCTAAGGGCGCGAGCATCACGAGACCGACAAGCCGCGCCAGCGAAGCGGCGAGAAAGACCGGCGCCGCCGGCAGGGCAATAAACTGCGCGAGGAGCGCCGCTGATCCCTCGCGCACGCCGAGCCCCGCCGGGGCGATGGCGATTGCAGCGCCAATGACGCCGGATACGGACAAGACAATCGCCTGGAGGAGGCTCGCCGTCACGCCAAGCGCCGCTAAGCACCAATAGAGCCGCAACGCGTCGAGAAGCGTCGTCGCACTCTTTACGACACACACCCCCAACGCTGCGGGCAAGGCGGAATAAACAAAGTGTGCAAAAACCAAGCACGCCGCAAGAACGCCCGCCCCGAACAAAAGTCCGACACCGCCAGCGATTGGCAAACCAAGCAATAACGCGCCGCCGCCCGCCAGAATAAACGAAACGCCGATCCAGATAATCGCCGCGAGAAGCACGCCGCCCGAGCCGCCGGCGACGCTCGCGCCCGCGGTTTTCAGCGCCGCCACCCGCACCATGGCACCGCCCGGCAATGGTAGCAGGTTCGCCGCCGTGCCGAACACCGTGATTTTCAGCGCCGCGAAGGGCGTTACGCGCCGGCCCACAAGGCGCGCTACGAACACAAACTCCGCGGCGTTGCCCAAGATCACGAGGGGCGTCACGAGAAAAAACGCCAGCGCCACGGGCGCCATACGCATGTTGATGAACTGCGCCGGATCAGCGGCGATCGACACAATGACGCCGCCGACGAACAAGCACGCCGCAACCGCCATGCCGACCGAACGGGCCCATGGTTTTCTGATCGTCACCAAAAACGCAGTCAACGCCGCTTCAAGAGCGGCGGCGCGTTTCGCCCATTGGCCGTCCGATTGGTGTGCCCATTGGCGCAATGCGGAAACTCCTCATTCGCGATGCACGCGTTTCGCACTTTGTCGACGATATCAATCTCTCCTTAACAAACTGCCGGTGAATTGAGTGTGTAACCGGGACACAAGAGAAATGAGCGACGTCTACAATTTAAACGGCAAAGTCCGGATCATCGTCGACGCGCCGGCGCGCTATCGCGCCTATTTCCGCAATGAATACGCGCGCATTTCCACCGACCACACGAGCGCCGACTGCCCCGACGTGACGCTAAAACTTGTCGACGCCATCGACCCAGCCGAGAAACAGTCCGTTCACTACAAAGGCCTCTTTCGGTTCAATTTCGCCGTTCGCGATCTGGCGGGTCCGAGCCCCGTTCTCCTGTTCGAGAAGCACTGGCTGGACCGTTTTTACGTCACGGCCGTCGGCGCTTTTGTTCAAGGTCAGTTGCTGGAGCCGATCCTCTATCAAAAACTGCTCGAAACCGACGTCTTGTTCATGCACGCCGCGGGCGTCTCGAAAGACGGCAAGGCCTTCGTTTTCCCAGCCGAAGGCGGCACCGGAAAAACCACGCTGTCCCTCTCCTTGATGCAGAACGGGTATGCGTTGATGGGCGACGATTTGCTGATGGTGGACGCGCAAACGGGCCTCGTCTTCCCCTATGCGCGGCCATTACATCTGTTCACCTACAATCTGAAAACCCTACGCCCGCCTTTGAGAATTCAGCTGGCGATCGCGGCTAAAGATGTCATTCGCACGGCGATCGCTGTTGTCACCGGACGACGGTTCTTGATTTCCACCCGGGCGCACGCGGAGGAAATCTTCGAAACGACCCGCTCCGGCCCGGCGCCGTTGCAGCGCGTCGTCTTCCTCCAACGGGAGGGGGACAGCGCCGCGCTCGACCTAACCTCGCCCCAAGGCGTTCAACAGGCGACTGACGCCATCATCGGGTCAGCGGACCTCAACACCAGCCTTATGGAAAACATCGGCATGTCGCCGGAAACCGGCGATTTGGAACGATCCGTCATCCAAAAGGCGTTGCGCCATGTGGACCAACTGCAATTCGTGAACGCACGGGACATGCGCTCCGACCATGAACGCCTCGCCTTTGCTGAAGCGCATCTGGTCTAGGCGTCATTCAAGCGGGAAGAAGCGGATTGCGCTTTAGCGAAGACGACCATCGCCGTTTACGCTGCGCTCTTCCCCGATTGTTGGCTTTCACTTTTGCTGTTGATTTCCGGACCGCTCAACACCGAATGCTCACTCAGCGTATCGATATATTCCGAGATAAGATTTTCCCAGCGATAGCGCGCCATAATGCGCCGCAGACGATCGTGACGGGCGGAAACGGCGGCGGGCACGGTCTCTAAGCTGCGGCGCATAACCGCCGCCAGCGCTTCATCATCGCTGGGGTCGTCAATAATATGAACGTCGTCTTCAATCTCCGACCATTCCGGCAGCATCTTTATATTCGTTGACGGACTAACAATAACGGTCTTGCCAAGCGACAAAGCCTCCAACACAGCGACGGGCAAGCCTTCCACATCATCGCCGTCGCGAATTGACGGGAAAACGAGCGTACGGCAGCGGGCGAGAAACGCCGATTTTTGCGCGCCGCTTAGAAAACCTTCAAAACTGACGCACAAAGGATCAGCGGCGGCTTTCAATGTGGCGCGCGCTTCGCCGTCGCCGGCGACCCCTAGCTTCGGGCCTTGCCCTTCAACGACGAGCCGCCGATGGGCGCGCAAGAGATGCGCAACGCCCTTCTTCGCCGATAAACGCCCCATAAAGCCGAATTCGTAGGACTTGCCGTCTCCACCTTGTTCAGCCGAGGCGTCACCATCGCCGTCGCCCACATTATGGGCGACGCCCATGGGCAGAACCTTTATCTTCGAGGAGATTTCCGTGCGTTGATCCTGCGGGAATAGTCCGAGGACGGCGCGCTTTTGCTGAACGTTAACGCAGAAGAAAACGCTGGCGTCACGCACGAGACGGCGCGCCATCGCGCGGCCCGCCCCCCCAAGTTTCCAAAATACAGCGAGGTCGGAGGAATGGTTTTGCAAAACATAAGGAACGCCGGTCGCCTTCTTTAAGGCCCAGGCGACCAACCCTTGCGGCGCGACCCAATGGGCGTAAACCCCCTCAATGTCTGGTTTCTCCCGCAACACTTTGCGCGCAGCGACGTATTCGGAGGCAATGAAAAACGGCAGCTGCATACCGCGCAAGGGCTGTGCTTTTAAGTTCGGTAGGATCGCCGGATAAGCGAGCGTCTGGGCGCTTTTCGGCAAGAAGTACTGAAAGCGTCGAATAGCAACGCCGGAGAGCGTTTCGCGCGCCTGCGCCGCAGCGTCGCCCGGCGCGAGGATTACCGGCATCGTATTCGTCGCTTTAACGAAGGCGGCGGCTTGCTCCAACACGAACGGCGCTTGGGCGTCGCCCTCAAAACGCGGCAGCGTTGAGGTTAAAAATAAAAGCGTCATGTCGCGCCTCCGCTCACGCGTCCCCGTTCAAGAGTCTCCGGGCACGCATCTGGCAAGCGCGTGCGCCGCCTGGCCCACAGCCGTTTGGCCAGCACCCGTTTAGGACGGCATCGAATGGCGGAAAACGCCGAAAGCCCGCCTCGCTCCATCGGCCCGCCCCGGTCGCCGACGACGCGGAGTTTTGACGCCGCAGCTTTCCATTTTCTTAATTTTTAGGCGTCGAAAGACCCCATTTTGCAAAGGCTCTTAAGACTTTGTTGAGGACGCGCGCGCGGCGCCCTCAGCGGTACTTGCGCCTAGTGGGCTTCATCCCAATTGGCGCCGGCGCGCGCATCAACGACGAGCGGCACCGAAATCTCGCTCGCCGGCGCCGCAGCGCCCGACATGATGTCGACGATCAGCGCACACGTCTCATCAGCAGCATCGGAGGGACACTCAAGAATGAGTTCGTCATGCACCTGCAACAAAAGACGCGCCTTCAGCTTTTTCTTTTTCAGCGCCGCGGGCGTTCGCACCATCGCCCTGCGGATAATATCCGCCGCGGCGCCTTGGATGGGCGCGTTAATCGCCTGACGTTCTGCATAGCCGCGCATCGCCGGGTTCTTATCTTTAATGCCGCCGACATAGGTGCGCCGCCCAAAGATGGTCTCAACATAGCCGGACGCGCGCGCCACTTCGACGGTTTCATCCATATACCGACGAATGCCGGGGAATTTCTCAAAATAGCTGTCGATATAGGCCTTCGCCTCCCCCCGCGATATGCCTAATTGATTGGCGAGACCAAACGCGGAAATGCCGTAGATTATGCCGAAATTAATGGCTTTCGCGCGGCGGCGCACCATCGGGTCCATACCCTCGATGGGCACGCCGAACATCTCCGACGCCGTCAGCGCATGAATATCGACGCCGTCGGCGAAGGCCGCCTTCATGGTTTCAAGGTCAGCGATATGCGCCAAAAGCCGTAACTCGATTTGACTATAGTCCGCTGAAATCAACACATTGCCGTCTTCCGGCACGAAGGCGGTGCGGATTTTGCGGCCGTCGTCCGTTCGGATGGGAATGTTTTGAAGGTTCGGTTCGTTGGAGGCGAGCCGCCCCGTCGTTGTCGACGCGAGGGAATACGACGTATGAATACGCCCGGTCTCAGCGTTAATCGCGAGCGGCAAGGCATCCGTATACGTGCTTTTAAGCTTTGACAGTCCGCGCCAATCGAGAATGACGCGGGGCAGGTCGTGGCCTTCGGCGGCGAGCTCTTCGAGGACGTCGGCTTTCGTCGACCATGCGCCTTTAGCGGTCTTTTTACCGCCAGGCAGCCCCAACTTTCCGAACAAGAGTTCCGCAATTTGCTTGGGCGAGCCCATATTGAACGTCTCGCCAGCGAGCTCATAAGCTTCGGCTTCTGAGGCCGCCATTCGCTGGGCGAAATCACCCGACAAACGCGCGAGCACCGCGCGGTCGACTTTTACGCCTTCCTGCTCCATGCCGGCGATGACCGGCGCTAAAGGGCGCTCCAAACGTTCGTACACGCTTGTCTTTCCCTCATCGGAAAGGCGCGGCTTTAACGTTTGGTGCAGCCGCAAGGTGATATCCGCATCCTCCGCGGCGTATTTCGATGCGGTTTCAATGTCGATCTGATCGAAGGTTTTCTGTTTTTTGCCGGTGCCGGCGATGTCGGAGAACTTTATCGTATCAACGCCCAAATGGCGCTTGGCGAGTTCATCCATGCCGTGACCGCCGCGCCCGCAATCGAGCGCATAAGAGATCAACATTGTGTCGTCGAACGGCGCAACGGACACACCGTATCGAGACAATATCGTCAAATCATATTTGAAATTTTGTCCGACCTTCAAAACCGACGGGTCTTCCAGCATCGGCTTTAGAATTTTCAGCGCGGCTTTTAAGGGCATTTGATTAGCGGCGCTTTTGGCGGCCTCGTCGGCGGCCAAATCCAACCCTTCAGCATTGTGGCCTAAGGGAACATAGGCCGCTTCGCCGGGCGCAACCGCGAGACAAACCCCGACAAGGTTCGCCGCCATGGCGTTCAGACTATCCGTCTCCGTATCAATGGCGACGACGCCGCGCTCATAAGCGCGCTTCACCCAATCTTTCAGGGCGTCTTCATCGAAGATCGTCGTATAAGCGGCGGCGTCGCCAGTGGGCGCGGCGTCCGCTTCTTTTGCAGCGCCGCCAGGCCCGAGATCCGCCGTCACGCGCTTAGCGATCGTTGTGAACTCCATTTCGTTGAAAAAGCCTAAGAGCGGATCAACGTCGATCGGTTTCAGGACAAATTCATCGATCGGGTTCGGAAGGTCGATATCGTCTTTCAGCGTGACCAGTTCTTTCGAGATGCGCGCATCGTCGGCGAACTCTATGAGGTTCTCGCGGCGCTTCTTCTGTTTGATCTCTTCAGCGCGCTCTAGCAGGGAGTCGACGTCGCCAAACTCTTCGATTAATTGCGCCGCCGTCTTAACGCCGATGCCCGGAACGCCCGGCACATTATCGACCGAATCCCCGGCAAGCGCCTGGATGTCGATGACTTTCTCCGGCGGCGCGCCAAATTTCTCGATTACTTGTTCGCGGCGTATCCACTTGTTTTTCATGGTGTCGAACATCGACACATTGTCCGTGACGAGCTGCATCAAGTCTTTGTCGGATGAGATAATCACGCACTCGCCGCCCATGCGATCCACCGCGCGGGCGTAAGACGCGATAACATCGTCCGCTTCATAGCCTTCCATTTCAATGCACGGCACGCCGAAGGCGCGCGTCGCATCACGCACCAATGGGAATTGCGGCGCTAAATCCTCCGGCGGCGGCGGGCGGTTGGCTTTGTAATCTTTATAAAGATCGTTACGGAAACTCTTCGACGAATAATCGAAAATGACAGCGAAGTGCGTCGGGTCGTGCTCATCGCCCATGTCCGTCAACAGCTTATAGAGCATGTTGCAAAAGCCGGAGACGGCGCCGACAGGCAAGCCGTCGGATTTTCGCGTCAGCGGCGGCAAGGCGTGGTAGGCGCGAAAAATGTACGCCGACCCGTCAACAAGATAGAGGCGCATCGGGGCGTTATCGGCGGCGGCGGTTTTGGACGAAGTCTTTTTGGCTGGAGCCATTGAGGGGGCGCTCACAATTGGAGGGTGGTCGCAAGACCGTTTCGAGGCGTGACGAGACGCCCATAGGCGCCGGGTTTCGCTTTGGTGCGGATTGGTCTTTTATGGCGGGCAATGCGGACGGGAACAAGCCGAGGAGAGAGCGAATGAAACTCTTGGGAATGCGCTTTTGTCGCGTGGCCGGCGGCGGCGGCGCGGAGGGGCTCGCCGATCTTTTCCGCAAACTCGGCGTTCCCGAACGCAGCATGACGCCCCCGCCCCCAGACCCGTCGCCCGCAGACCTATCGGGCGATGAAGCCGCCGCGACCGCACAAGACGCATTTATGGGCGCCGTATTCCCTGTGGAAAATAATGGGGAAAACTCCTGGATCGAGATTTGGCCGGCCGGCGAGAACATGCCCGAAATGGTGATGCTGCAATTAATTGTCGATGACGCGGACGCCTTCGCCGATCACGCCCGCCAGAACGGCCTCGACCCGAAAGGGCCTGACCTCGCCCATGGCGAAAAAATTTATTACCTCGCCGGCCCCGGCGGTCTGCCCATTTCGTTCCAGTCGCGCACGGACGGCGCTTAAACTGACGGGTGCGCCGCGCCCCTGCGCCGTTTCTCTCCCCCACGCGATCGCCGTCGATCCGTAAAAGCAACGCTAAGACACGACGCTTAGCATTAACGCGCATTTACCCTTTCATTAGATTGATGCGCGATGACATGTGCGTTGTTTTGCTCGGGGGAGACGCGCTTGCGACGGCGTCGACAGCGTAAACGTCCGCTTAAGGCGCCGCAGCGCGCGCATGTTGGGCTATGGCTTATTTTGAGAGACTTCTGTCCGCCTCTTTGAAGCGGCCTATCTGGTCCAACAGCAAGGCCGACCTTGTTGGCGCGCTCAATCAATCCCATGCGATCGCCGAATTTGACGTGCACGGCGGTCTCATCACCGCCAACACCGTCTTTCTAAAGACATTCGGCTATCGGCGCGCAGACATTAAAGGCAAAGACCACGCGTCTTTTGTTTCCGCCGATGGCGGCGTTAGCACCGCTGAAAATGACTTATGGCGCTCCTTAGAAGGGGGCGCCGTCGTCTCGGCTCGTTTCAAAAGAGTTAAAAAGAACGGCGATGCACTATGGTTGCAAGCGACCTACACGCCCGTCATCGACCGCCAGGGAACGGTTTCTAAGATCATTCATGTGGGGGTCGACGTCACCGACGACGAACGGCGCAAGATCGAAAACCAAGGCAAAATCGACGCCCTTAATCGTTCGACCGCCGTTATTGTCTACGACCCCGACGGAACGATCCTAAACGTTAACGAGAACTTTCTAAACGCCCTCGGTTACGCTCCCGGCGAGTTGGAGGGGAAGAACCACTCCATGTTCGTCCACCCGTCCTATCGCAATACGGACGGGTATCGGCGGTTCTGGGAAGAGCTGCGCGCCGGCGATTTTAAGTCAGCGGAATATAAACGCTTCGGACGCGACCGAAAAGAAATCTGGATACAAGGGTCCTACAATCCGATTTTCGATGTCGACGGCGCGGTCGTCGGCGTCGTGAACTTTGCGACAAACATCACCGACCGCATGAAGCGCGACATTGATTATGCCGCGAAAGTCGCCGCCATCGGTCGTTCAAACGCCGTTATCGAATTTTCTCCTGACGGAACAATTCTTGAGGCGAACGAGAATTTCCTCGCGATGATGGGGTATTCGAGCCCTGAAATCGTTGGCAAACACCATTCAATGTTCGAACAAGCCGCTTACCGGAATAGTCCGGAATACCAAGCGTTTTGGAGCGCCTTGCGCGATGGGGCGTTCCAATCGGGTGAATATGAATGCCGCACTAAAGACGGTAGCTCCGTTTGGCTGCAAGCGACCTATAACCCTGTGAAAGACCGCAGCGGCAGACTTTTGAAGATTGTGCAGTTTTCATCCGATATCACTGCGATCCATGAAGAACGGTTTCGCAATACGCATAATTTAACGACCGTTATCGACACGCTCGGTGACAGCCTACAAAATCTTGCCGCCGGCGCGCTCGATGTCGCAATTGAAACGCCGTTTACTGATGACTTTGAACGCCTTCGCGTCGATTATAACGACGCCGTAGAAAAAATGCGGGCAACGATTTTGGCGATCCGTTCAAGCGCGAAGACGCTGAACGAAAGCGCAACGGCCATCGGCGATTTGTCTACGGACTTATCGCGCCGAACGGAGAAAGAAGCCTCGACGGTCGAAGAGGCTGTGGCGTCCCTTGAACATATCACCCGCACCGTCACCGCTTCGGCGGACGGGGCGGATCGGGCGCGGCAAGCGGCAAGTGAAACAAAGAACGAAGCCGACATCGGTAAAACCGTCGTGACCCAAGCCGTCGCCGCCATGGGAAAAATTGAGGACTCATCGGCGAAAATCGGCGCGATTGTCGGCGTTATTGACGACGTTGCGTTTCAAACAAACCTCCTTGCCTTGAACGCAGGCGTCGAAGCGGCACGCGCGGGCGAAGCCGGACGCGGCTTCGCCGTCGTCGCCACAGAGGTGCGCGCCCTTGCGCAGCGAACGACCGATGCGGCGAAAGAAATCAAGGCGCTTATCGCCACAAGCGTCGCGGACGTCGAAGGCGGTGTTGATCTCGTCGGCGAGACCGGCGACGCGCTTGAGCGCATAGCTGCGCGCGTCAGCGAAATGACGAAACTCATCGCCGTCATTTCCTCCGGCGCCAATGACCAAGCCCAGTCCATTAAGGCGCTGAACGCCGCTGTCGGCGCCGTTGACAGCAATACGCAGCAAAATGCGAAAATGGTCGATACGCTGAACGCATCAACATCGGCGTTACGCCACGAAACCGCAGACCTCGTCGGCAGCGTTTCAAAATTTGACGCCGAGCAACGCCAAAACGCGTCAGCGGACGCGTCAAAAATCGCCGCGGCCTAAAGCAAGCTCAGTTGCGCGCGAAAAACCTAGCCAAGACCGTACGCGCCTAAATGCTGGTCAGCTGTTATAATCGCTCATCAGTGCAGTGATCCCCTATAATCGCTGAGGCATCTAGCCTACTCTCACGCATCGAGAACAGAATTGGCGCGTGCAATTCAGCGCTGTAGGATCGCAAAGACGGCGAAGGCGGGGTTAGGCAATTATGGATTTTGCTTTAAACGACGAGCAAGACGCCATTCGCGAGATGGCCGCCCGCTTCGCCCATGACGCGCTGGCGCCCCATGCTGCGACTTGGGACGACACCAAACACTTCCCCGTCGACGTCATCAAAAAAACAGCTGAACTCGGCCTGTCTGCGATTTACGCGCGCGAAGACGTCGGCGGCGCAGGGCTCGGTCGGCTCGACGCTGCGCTGATTTTCGAAGCCTTGTCGGAGGGGTGCGTTTCCACCGCGGCGTATATCTCCATCCATAATATGTGTTGTTGGATGATTGACAGCTTCGCCTCTAAAGCGCTTCGCCAAAAATATTGCCCTGCCCTCGCCCGTATGGACGTGCTAGCGAGCTATTGCCTGACCGAACCGGGGTCCGGCTCGGACGCAGCGGCCTTACGCACCAAAGCCATACGCGACGGCGACGATTACATCGTTAACGGATCAAAGGCCTTTATTTCGGGCGCCGGCGTTTCCGACGTCTATATCATCATGGTGCGAACCGGTGATGACGGTCCGAAGGGGATTTCAGCCCTCATTGTCGAAAAAGGGACACCCGGCCTGTCGTTCGGCGCCAATGAACGCAAAATGGGCTGGAATTCACAGCCGACGGCGATTGTGACGCTTGAAGACTGTCGCGTGCCCGTCGCCAATCGTATCGGGGACGAGGGAGAAGGCTTCACCTTCGCGATGAAGGGTCTCGACGGCGGCCGTCTAAATATCGCCGCCTGCTCGCTCGGCGCGGCAAATGCGGCTTTAAAACTCGCCTTGGATTACGCCGACGAGCGCAAAGCTTTTGGCGGTCCGTTAAGCGACCTCCAGTCAGTGCAATTCAAGCTCGCGGATATGGCGACGGAGTTGGAAGCTGCGCGGACGCTTCTCTACCAAGCCGCCTGGAAACTCGATATGAAAGCGCCCGACGCGACGCGCTTTTGCGCCATGGCTAAACGTTTCGTCACGGATGTCGGTTTTTCCGTGGTTAATGAGGCTTTGCAGATTCACGGCGGATACGGATATTTAAAGGACTATCCGTTGGAACGGATGCTCCGCGACGTGCGTGTGCATCAAATCCTTGAAGGCGCCAATGAAATTATGCGCGTCATCGTCGCAAGAGACCTTTTGAAAGAGAACCGTTCGTGAGCGAAGAGATTTCCTTTGAGAGAATCGGCGCATGGGGCGTCGTCACGCTGACCAGAGAAAAAGCGTTGAACGCTCTGACGCTCGGCATGGTGCAGCAAATGCGCGAGACGTTGCTTGACTGGGCGGACGATGCGTCGGTGAAAGCGGTGCTTATGGAAGGCGCCGGCGAGCGAGCATTTTGCGCCGGCGGCGACATTCGTTGGCTCCATGACACCGCAAAAACCGACCCAGCGGCGGCGTGCGCTTTCTTTCAGGAAGAGTACCGCAATAACGCTGTCATTCATCACTATCCTAAGCCCTATGTGGCCTTGATTGACGGTATCGTCATGGGCGGCGGTGTCGGCCTATCCGTACACGGTGATTATCGTATTGCCGGCGACGCAACGCTGTTCGCGATGCCGGAAACAGGCATCGGCCTTTTTCCTGATGTCGGCGGCGGCTATTTCATGCCGCGTCTCGCGGATGGGCTCGGTCTCTATTACGCCCTAACGGGCGCCCGCGCCAAAGCCGCAGACTGCCGCGCGATCGGCGTCGCAACCCATTATACGCCGTCAGAACAGCAATCAGCGTTGCGCACGGATTTATTAGCGGATGCGCTAGAGGGCGACGCCCATGCCGGCGTCCAGCGCATTTTGAGCGCGCATAACAGAGAACCCGACGCCGCGCCGATCGAAAGCAACCGAGATGCCATCGCATGGCTATTCCAAGGACGCGCAACACTCCGTTCTGTCTTCACGGCGCTCGAAGAAGACGACAGCGACTTTTCGCGCGAAACGCTTGAGACGCTGGCGCGCATGTCGCCGACGTCAATTGCTCTAACCTTTGAGCAAATGCGCCGCGGCGCTGAGTTATCCTTCAATGACGCGATGAAAATGGAGTTCCGCATGGTCTCGCGCGTCATGGAAGGCCATGACTTTTTTGAAGGGGTTCGCGCGCAAATTCTGGATAAGGATAGAAATCCACAATGGTCGCCGGCGCGCCTCGAAGACGTTCATCAGGATGATATCGAGACCTATTTCGCTCCCCTCGGCGGCGGCGAACTCACCCTACCTTAGCGAATTAAGCGGAAACGAAAAATGGCGACGATAGCGTTTATCGGTCTTGGTAATATGGGCGGGCCCATGGCGGCGAACCTCGCCAAGGCGGGACATACCGTTTGCGCAACGGACTTGTCAGACGCAGCGTTGACGCGCGCCGTAGAAGCAGGATGCCAGCGCGCCGACGATACCGCCGACGCCGTGACCGGCGCGGAACTCGTCATCACCATGCTGCCGGCAGGTGCCCATGTTCGCTCCGTCTACGAAGGGGATAACGGCGTCATCGCCAACGCGGCCAAGGGCGCCCTCTTCATCGACAGCTCAACAATTGACGTCGACACCGCCCGCGCCGTCATCGCGACGGCTGACGCCGCGGGCTTCGACATGGTGGACGCGCCGGTCTCCGGCGGCGTCGCCGCCGCCGCGGCTGGAACGCTGACCTTTATGGTCGGCGGCGCCGAACCAGCATTCGAAAAAGCGCGGCCCGTCTTGCAACAAATGGGAAAAAACGTCTTCCACGCCGGCGCAGCTGGAAACGGCCAAGCGGCGAAAATCGCCAATAACATGCTCTTGGGCGCAACCATGATCGCCACTTGCGAAGCCTTTAACCTCGCAGAAAAATTGGGTCTCGACGCACAAACGTTTTTTGACATCGCATCGACCGCATCCGGACAATCTTGGTCAATGACAAGTTATTGCCCGGCCCCCGGCCCCGTCCCGGCGGCGCCGTCGAACCGCGATTACGCTGCCGGGTTTTCCACTGCGATGATGCTCAAAGACTTGCGCCTCGCCCAATCTGCAGCACACGGCGCAAAAGCGGCGACGCCCCTCGGCGCCCAGGCCGAAGCCCTTTACGCATTGATGGAAGCCGCCGGCGAAGACGATCTCGACTTCTCCGGCGTGATGAAGCTCATACAGGGTGCGTTGTAAATATGTTGCTCGACGTAAGGCGCTTGTTCGACCGTAAGCGCCGACGGGGTAATCGCTAAGTCATACATTGACCTCTGCCGCTTTAACGCCTCATGAAAATCTAACGCTCAAACCCTGATCACATCGAGATGCGCGCCAGACGATTATCGAACCAAAGCGGCGATATGTTCTCTACGAGCCGGCGTCTTATCGTTTCCCAGCAAGCGAATGTCTGATCCCTTGAGTGCAGAACTTTCGGAGGTTTTTGAACTGCGCCCTCAGAAATACGTTCCGTCATTAGCTTAACGATCGCGTAGCTGAAATATATCTTGCTATAAAGCTATATAGCATGGATTAATGGATGCCACGCTTGAGAGGACGTCGATTATGGCTGGATTGTTTCAACAATTATCGTTTCTGCGCAGACGCTCTCACCGTCATTTCGTAATCGTTCTCACCGCGACGCTCTTAAGCTTCACGCGCCTGATCTTGCCGGTTCATGCAGATAGTCACTCCGATGACCATATCGTCAGCGCCTATGAAATGCTGACCTGGCGCAATATCGGACCGGACATAGGTGGTCGATCAATCGCCGCCAGCGGCAGCGCTCAACGCCCGAATGAGTATTATTTCGGCGCAACCGGCGGCGGCCTATGGAAAACGACGGACAGCGGCGCCAATTGGGCGCCGGTAACGGACGGTCAGATTAAAAGCGCTTCAATCGGCGCAATCGCGGTCGACCCCAAAAACCCTGACACCGTCTATATTGGGATGGGCGAGGGCCAGTTGCGAAACAACGTACTGCAAGGCGATGGCGTTTATAAATCCATCGACGGCGGTCGCACATGGCGAAACATCGGCCTTTCGAAGACTCGAACAATCACCACCATCAGGGTGCACCCCAAGAACACAGAAATCGTTTACGCCGCGGCGCTCGGCGATCCGTTTGCACCGAACACAGAACGCGGCGTCTACCGATCAAAAGACGGCGGCGAATCTTGGCGTAAGATCCTTTTTCGCTCGGAAGAGGCCGGCGCAATCGATCTTTCCATGGACGTCAACAATCCGAATGTGCTCTATGCAACGATTTGGCAGGTCTATCGAAAACCTTGGAAACTCTGGAGCGGCGGTCCGCAGTCGGGCCTATTCAAATCGACGGACGGCGGCGATACGTGGACTGAGATCACCGGCAATCCGGGCCTTCCCAAAACGACGCTCGGGAAAATGACGGTCGCCGTTTCTCCAGCGGATTCGAACCGTGTTTATGCCAATATCGAAGCGGAAAAAGGCGGCCTTTATCGTTCCGACGACGCCGGAAGAACCTGGGAACATATCAATGGCGACCGCAAACTCTGGCAGCGATCGTTTTACTTTTTGCAGGTGCGCCCCGACCCGAAAGATCGCGACACGCTTTATGTTTTGAGCTTTCGACTTGAAAAGTCCACTGACGGCGGTCGGACCTTCGCAGAGATTCCAACACAACATGACGATATTCATGATCTGTGGATTGCGCCGGACAATCCCCGTCGCATGGTCGTCGCCGACGATGGCGGCGGCAGCGTCTCAGTAAATGGCGGCGACACATGGACGGCGGAAGACTACCCGACAGCGCAGATCTACCGGTTGGCGACGACCAATGACTTTCCTTATCACGTGTGCGGATCACAGCAAGATTATTGGGCGGAATGCGTTCTAAGCCGTCCGCAGACGGCTCTGCCCGAAATGATGAGAGAATCATTCGCGCCAAGCTACAATGTCTCATTCAGCGAAATGGGCCATATCGCGCCGCACCCCACGAAGCCGGGCGTTTTTTTCACCGGCGCGACTAACGAACTCATCCGGTTTGACCGCTCCACGGGCGACTATCGAGACGTGCAGCCCTACCCTTACATTGTGATGGGCCAGTCGGCGGGGTCTATGCGCGAACGGTGGAGTTGGAATTACCCTATCGTCTTTTCACACCATCGCCCTTACGCGCTTTATGTCGGCTCGCAACACCTGTGGCGCAGCGACGACGAAGGCGAAACCTGGGCGAAGATCAGCCCCGACCTTACCCGCGCTGAGGGGGAGACACTTGGCGATACCGGCGGCGAAATCCTGTTCGACCAAGACGGGCCTGAAATATATGCAACGCTCTACGCCGTCGCGCCCTCGCCCCTGGAAAAGAGCGTTATCTGGACAGGATCAGACGATGGTCTCGTGCATGTCACGCGCAATAACGGCGACGACTGGACGAATGTGACGCCAAGCGATCTTCCAGCGAATTCCCGCGTCACTTCTGTCGCTCCATCATCCCAAAGAAAAGGCGTCGCTTATCTTTCCGCACGCCGCAATGAAATGGGCGATCGCGCCGTCTACCTTTGGAAAACGAAAGACTATGGCGCGACATGGGAACGCATGGGCGTCGCCGGATTAGCGGCGGAGGACTTTGTCCATGTTCTACGGGCTGACTATGATCGCGACGGACTCTTGTTTATCGGTACAGAACATGGCGTACGCGTCTCGTTCGACGAAGGCGAGACCTGGCGTTCGCTGTCACAGAACTTGCCTGACACGCCAGTGACCGACATGGCGCTGAAAGATGACGATCTCGTGATCGCGACCCATGGCCGGTCGCTCTATCTTTTAGAAGGCCTATCAACGCTTCGTCAGGTTTCGACGAGACGGCCCGACGCCGCGTTGGCCTTATTCAAACCGGGCCGCGCCGTTCGGCAAATCATCCCCGCCAAGATCGATTTCCACCTTAAAAACGCCGCAGACAAAGTAACAATTGATATCATTGACTCATACGGCGTTCCCGTTCGCACGCTTGTTGAAGCGCATGCGTACGCCGCCGGCGGCCATCGCGAAACCTGGGATCTGCGCCATGACGGCGCAACCGTTTTCCCCGGAATAATCTTGGAAAGCCAAACGCCGGAAATCGGTCCCTTGGCCTTGCCCGGAAACTACGTGGTGCGCGTGACCGCCGACGGCGTCACACAAACAACATCGATTATCGTGGCGTTGGACCCACGTCTCAAAAACGTCTCAATGAATGACCTAAAAGCCCAGCATACGCTGGCCCTAAAAGCGCGCGACGCTGCTTCACGGGCCAATGAAACGGTGTTGGAGATCCGGACTCTGAAAAGGCGAATAGAAGAAAGCGCCTCAGGCGCAGACCCTTCAGTTCTCACTGAAGCCAGTTCGCTTATCGATGCCCTAACGACGATAGAGGGCGAACTCTATCAGATAAAAAACAGCAGTCCGAAGGATAAAATCGCCTATTCCGTTAAGCTGAACGACCGCTTAGCCGGCTTACTTGGGTTTCTCACCCTGTCAAACGCGAAGCCGACGGCATCTCAGTATCAGGTCTATGACGCGTTATCGCTGGAACTGAATGAACTGCTCGCGCAACTGACGTCACTGAAGAGCGGCGCTCTTTCCTCCTTCGATCGTTTGTTGACAGAGAATGGGTTGACCCCGATCGCCACTGAATGACGCGTGACCGCCGCTTACGCCAAAACCAGGTCACGCGGCATGCAAACAACGAGGTACCCCTACAATCCGCCTAGCGCCTTCCTAACTTGCGCCAGAGCCATAAGGCATTTTGCGGATGACGGAGATCAGAAGACAACGGAGTTTGAAAACGCTTCCCCCCAGCGCCCTAACGAACAATCAATCAGGCGTTCGTCCAGGGCTTAATCAACCTACTTGATACCAATGAGTTCCCGCGTCTCTTCCGGCGTCGCGATGTCATAGCCAAGATCGCGAATGATCCGAACCGCCTTTTCGCATAGGGCCGCATTGGACTCGGCGAGAACGCCTTTCTCCAAATAGATGTTGTCTTCAAGACCAACGCGGGCGTGACCGCCCATCAAGGTCGCCAAAGCCACCACAGGAAATTCACTAGCGCCGACGCCAAAAGCCGACCAGACCGCATTGTCCGGCAACATCTCAATTCCGAGCTTTATCGATTCAATATTCGCCGGCCAGCCGTATTTTATGCCGAGCACGAAGGAATACATGGTCGGCTCATCAAACGGGACGGCCTTGAAGAGATCACGCGCCAAAACGAGGTCGCCGGGATTAAAGATCTCGATCTCCGGTTTTGAGCCCACGGCAAGCATGGCTTCCGCCATAATCTGAACATTCCGACGCGTATTGATGACAACTTGATCGCCGGAATTCATCGTATTGAGATCAAGCGTGCAAATGTCGGGCTTTAAGGCCGTGATGTGCGGCACACGCTCCAGCGGCGGCATTAGCGTTGAACCGGGCGCCGCTATTTTGGGGTCGTCGTCGCCTGGAATAAATCGACCGCCTGGCCCCGTTGTTAAATTCAGGATCAACGACTCATTCTTTTCACGAATACGTTCCACAACTTCTCGATAATGGTCCGTTTCCATGGAAGGGCGCCCATCATCCGGATGCCGCACATGAATATGTGCGATCGCCGCGCCTGCGTTGGCGGCCTCTAATGTGGAATCCGCAATTTCCTTTGGCGTTATAGGCAGATGCGGGGTTTGATCGGGTCGAACAATATTGCCGGTGACCGCGCAGGTCAGAACTATCTTTCGCATAAGAATTTTACCTTTAACTTTCTGGTTCTGGACGCAACGCCAACTCGCCCCATGAGAGCTAAAGAACGTTGAGAATTAGCGCTGTTAGGTAAAACAAGGACAGTATTTGTTCAATGGTGCGTGTCGTCAGATTAGGCTTCGATTTGGGAGAGCGCATCGAAAATCGTCTCACCGGCCAGTTCGATATCGTTCACCACAGCAGCCTCTAAACCCGCGGCGTCGCGCGCGCGCAACGCTTTCAGAATAGTCGCATGCCGACCCTGCCCCTCCTCGCCGCCAAGACGTCGGTTTTGCATCTGCAATCGCATAACCGGTGCGGCGCATAGCCAAAGACGTTCGATCTCTGTACAAAGACGGTTTAACCGCGACGCGCGATAAAGACTTAGGTGAAACGTTGAATTAAGGGATGCGATACTCTCACTGTCCCCGGCCTTGCGCGCCCGATCCAATTGCAGCTCGATGCCCGTCAGTTCGGTCATGTCGTCTTTCGTCGACGCCGTCGCTGCTTCTGCCGCCGCTCTGCCTTCGAGCAATTGCCGGATCATCCAAAGCTCTTTGATTTCCGTCGTGTCAAGCAGCGGCACGCGGGCCGACCGGTAGGGCTCCATGGAGATGACGCCCTCAGCCGCAAGGCGAAGTAGGGATTCGCGCACCGGCGTATCGCTTAAGCCTAGGGAAAAGGCGATCTGACGTATCGATAGCTTATCGCCTGGATAGTACCGACCGGCTAACAAGGCTGACCGGATCGCTTGGTACGCCTGGTCTTGGACATTCTGAAATTTTCGATCCGGCGCGTCTTGTGATTTTCCACTTGACGCTTTCGCACTTGGCGATTTCTTCCCGGTGGCGTTCTTGGTGTTCGTTCTCATTGCCAATTTAGCGATATGCCAGTTTTCTAGGGCGTTGTTTGCTTTGATCGGTCTGGTTTATTCCGGGCTTTGGAAAAAAGCGACCCCCTCACCAAGGCGGCCTAAGATACTGCCGCACGCAAGACAAGCCTAATCAGAGCAACCAGCTGAAATCGATATGGTTGCATAATCATGGCTTTACATCACTTTTGACCGCGATTCGAACCGACACGACCAGATGACCGCACCTGTAGGATCAACACTTTTTCCTATAGCTTTTTCTTTCGTCATCGTGTTTGAACAAGGATTAAGGTCTGGGACTCCTGCGAGTTATTATTTTACCTGATCCATCGGGGGCCATATTGCGGTCAGCAAGGCTCACCCCTATTATGCTATAGAATATCAGGAGAGCGCAATGAAAATAGACCGACGACATTTGCTCGTCGCGGGCGGCGCCCTTTCAGCCGCGGCGATATCTGACGCAAATGCGAGCAGGAGCCACGCCGAACCCGGCTGGAACGCCTTGTCGGACGCAATGGCGGCTTTTTTTCCAACGCCTAATGAAGACTACACAACGGGCGGCGTGGTGCTGGCTCAGCTTGGCGACTCGCTAATTTTTTCTGGCGCCTATGGCGACGCCAACCGCGAATGGAACATCAAATGGACGCCGGACACATCATATTGGACCGCGTCGATCGCCAAATCGTTCGCCGCGCAGATCGCGCTTTATTTGTGTAATGAAGGACTTTTATCTCTAGAAGCGCCTGTTAATGAGTATATAGATGAGTTTCCTTTGTATAATCCTCCAGTCCGGCTGTGGCATGTCTTATCAATGCGCA
The DNA here is from genome assembly GCA_039814575.1 of Pseudomonadota bacterium. GTDB lineage: Bacteria > Pseudomonadota > Alphaproteobacteria > Caulobacterales > Parvularculaceae > MED-G105. Next base: position 15,098 of record JBCCAY010000017.1, on the reverse strand, counting down.
CCGGGTTGTGGGAGTACGCCGACGGTCTCGTGATGTCCGGCGTCGCTTATGGAGCCTTTGGAACAGGTATGACGAAGGCGGAAATGCTCGACTTCGTCACCGCCCAACCAACGACAATGTTCGAACCAGGAACGACAAAGATAAGATATGAAGACGTCTCGTATATGTTGCTGGACATTATCTTAGAGCGAGTGACGCAAAAAACGTTTCCCGAACTTTTACAACAATATATCGCCCAACCATTGGGACTAAAGCGCACGAAAGCCCCGAAACAGAACCATTTTTGGAGCTTACCGGAACGATCAGCGACGGCCTACAGTAGTGAAGGTGGCCACGAAGGCGGACATGACGCCCCTTGGATAGAAACGGAAAATCCGTTTACTTACGGACATGCCTCGGGCATCATTTCAACAACGCCGCGCGACCTCTTGAAGTGGGTCGACGCATCAGCGCGAAAGATGACCGGGCCGACGTCTCTCAAGCGTCTGGCGGAACCCGAAATGCTTCAGAACTTTCCAGAGTCCAGATACGGCTATGGCGTTCGCAAGAAATGGCATCGCGGATTTCGTGTGATCAGCCATGAGGGGTATGTCGGCAATCATTATTCGTACACGCCAGCGCTAGATCTATCACTCGTTATTATGACGAACGAACGGAAAAGATTTAGCGCCCACACCATTGCCGAGACAGCTCTTGAGACAGTGATAAACACGGTCGAAAAAAGCAAAGTCGACATTTCGCCCACCGATGCCTCTTCAGAATTCCGAGAGGACAAACGTCGCGAACGGTACTGGAAACTGAATGCCGCATGGCTCAACGAAAGAACACGAGAAACCAAGAAAGCGCTGAAGCATTTTTTCTTGGAACGAGAAAACGGCTGCGTGATAGCCGCCTATAATGACGACGACGGCGTGTTAAGACATTCCTTTTTGGGCGTAGACTTCAGCCTACGCCCGATTGACGCTTCAAATTTCTCCGTAGTGGTTGGCGGAGACACAGCAAAAGCTACCCTTACGGATCAAGGTTTGATGGTTGAAGGACATGGTTTCAACAAACCAACGCTATTCGTTAGGACCGCCCCCATACGAGCCTCAAATATTGAGGATTTAGCGGGCGCATACTATTGCGCGCCGTGGCGCGCGCTTTTTTGGATTGAGCAGACTAAGGCGGGGGCGTGGCGGTTTCGAAACTCGGACCGAAGCGCGAACGGACGTTGGCCCGTCAACGCTTTAACCAAGGACACGCTGTTGATGGGGACGCCTGAAACCGGCGATTTCTTCTCCGCGCGGGCGCTCTACGCCAATGACCGCAAAATGGCATCCGGTTTAGTGTTGAACACCGCCTACGCACGCGGCGTTCGGATGCACCGTGTTGACTTATCAGATCACACGCCCCGTTAAGCATCGAAACAAAAAAGCATTGGTGCATCAACGCGCCCAAACTGATTAAGGTGGCAGAAATGGCTGCATTCACGGAACAAGAATATTTACAGCGGAACGCCGCGGTCAAAGCGTCAATGGATCGAAAAGGCATTGATGTTCTGATCATCAACGAAGCGGCCAACATGAACTATCTGACCGGCTTCGCAAACTCGGTTTACTATCACCCGACATTTGTCGTTGTCGCCCTTGACGAAGAGAAGCCTTATTGGATCGGCAGAGAATACACGGACATGCCGGCCGCAAGGCTATCGAGTTACTTACCGACATCGCATATTGTTAGCTACTCAGAAGATCTCGCCAATCACTTTCTCGTCGACGAGGCGACTCGTAAAACAAAAGACGCGATGAGCGCCGTCGTGGATTTCATTCACGAGAAAGGATGGTCGGGAAAAACCGTCGGTATAGAAAAAGCAACTCGGTTGCTTTCGCACGCGCAAATGCAATCCTTGATGGACCAACTCACGGATTGCACGCTCGTCGACGCAACGACGCTCGTGGAATGGCTACGATTCGTTAAATCTGAGGCCGAAGTTCAATGCATGCGCGAAGGCGCAAAGATCGTTGATCACGCCATGGCCGTATCGCTTGCAAACATTAATGACAGCGCCCGCCAGTGCGATGTCGCCGGCGTCGCTTACCACGCGATGGTGACAGGAACCCGCGACATTGGCGGCTGCATGCCCGAAGGCGCCGGAATTACAAACGGCGCCAGCATCCCCGCCATCCATATGCCTTGGACAGACGGTCTTTTTGAACGCAATGCGCTGACCAATATTGAACTTGGCGGCAGTCGACATTTCTATAACGCAGCGTTGGTTCGTTCAGCCGTTTTAGGCAAACCGCACGACGATGTCATGCGCTTGAGCGACGCGCTCCTCGAAGGCATTGAGGCGCTCCTCAATAAGGCGAGACCAGGCGTCCCTCTAGGCGAAGCGACTCGCACCTTCCGCACACCAATAGAAAAGGCCGGCTTCAGAAGCCGCCCCTGGATGGGTTACTCCATTGGCATTGGCTTGCCCGGTCAAGGCTGGATTGACGCTCCGGCCGGTTTAACGTCGGACGAGGAAACGCTTTTTGAGGCAAATTCAACGTTCCACGCCGTGCCCTGTTTCTGGCTCGACTCGGTCGGCGGTTGGGCGATGATGACGAGCGAAACATTTCTCATCAAGAAAGACGGGCCTGCGGAAGCATTGACGCAGTTGGAACGCAAACTATGGATTATTTAAGTATGGAGCCGAAAAACCATTTACATTCAATAGCGGAAATCCGCTCTTTTTTCGCGCAAGAGGGGGCAGGCTTCATATTCTCCGGCGGTCCGCGTCAAGACTATATATTTAAACACTATTCAGAGTTTATGCCGACAGCGCTGATTGCAAGCGGCGAGAAAGAGCGTCCGCTTACAGAAAAAAACGGTCCGAATTGGTTGGAAGAGATGACCTTCAACACCGATATCGGGACAATGACGTTTTCCGACTATGCAACGGCGGAAAAACGTCTTAACGCCGCCATTGTTCTTGAGGAGGATACCGTTCTTTTCGAACGCTATCCTAATATGAGCCATACTGATCGGCATATCATCATGTCCGTAACAAAACCGATAACCGGACTTCTGACAATGATCGCCCGGCAACGCGGGCTTGTTGAATTCGATGCGCCAATTGCGACCTATCTTCCATCATTGTCAGCATCCGATTGGTGCGATGTCCCCGTTCGAGACCTGCTCGACATGTGCGCTGGAATCGAAGGCTCTGAAGAGGACGAAGGGGGCACAACGGACCTTAATTCAGCCAATATGCGCTATGAAGCGGCCATGGGCACGCTCGGCCGCGGCCCTGCGCCGTCCATCTTCGATGTCATCCCGACGCTTAAACGGCTGCGACCAAGCGGCGAAGCCTATTCTTATGTCTCCGCCAACAGCTTTATTCTTGCATGGATGCTGGAAGAGCTGTGGGATGCGCCGTTTACGGATATCATCGCCCATGAAATTTGGCGCCCGATTGGCGCAGAAGCCGATGCTTGTTGCGCAATCTCCCCCCATGGCGGCCCGGGAGGCGATGGCGGCGTCTGCGCGCGGCTGCGAGACATTGCGCGCTTTGGTTTATGCTTCGCGGCGCCGTCTTCGGTAGAAAACAATCCCGTTTTACCGTCTTTTGTGGACGAGATACAAAACTCCGGACGGGAATCAGTCCATTTAGCCGGCGATGGCGGCCAGCTACCCGCTGAAGATCGGCCGCTCTATCAAAACCTTCAATGGGACAAAGTTTGGAGCGACGGCGACTTCTTTAAAGCCGGATGGGGCGGCCAAGGCCTTTATATCTCGCCGGCGAACCGATTAACCATCGCCTATTTCGGCACGCCCAATGAAAACCGGGAGCGCCATGAGTTTCAATCGGTGGCGCGAACGATTTCGCGCCACCGTACGCGCATGCGAGAGGCAAACGGAAAGAAGTAGAGATTACGTCGCCTTTAAAACTGGTCTCGCGGTGGCGCCTGCACTTAGGTTTTCGAATGCACTCAATCGCCCAGTGAAAACACGTCTGCTCAATTAATTATTATACTGATTTATCTGGAAAAGACTTATAATGACCAAATGGCCGGCTTCCATCCATCTTGGCTATGTCCTAGGCGATCATGCGTGGGGCAAACGACTTGATATTGCGCTTGAATTAGGGTTTTCCGCCGTGGAATTCCCTTTCCCGCAGTCTCTTGCTCCTGCCGATTACCCCAAACGCCTCGGGGCAAGCGGGCTAAAGCACGTCAATGTCGGGTTTCCTGTCGGCGACGGCATGGACGCCTATCGCAAAGGCGCGCCCGGAATCGCCGTTAACGACGAGGCGTCGGCGCTATTCGACGAGGAGCTTAAAAAAGCTGTCGACTACGCAGCAGGTCTCAGCGCGCCCTATATACATTTGTTTTCCGGATTGGGACGATCGGACCAGTCGGCGACGTCGGCATGGGGCGTTCTCTGCGAGAACGCCGCAAAGACACTGGAGACGATCCGCCCGCTCGGTATGCAGCTCATCATCGAGCCTATCAGTTCACTTAGCTTTCCAGGGTATATGATCGATACGCCGGCGAAGGCTGCACGCCTCGCCAAGGAGATCGGCGCCACAGACGTTAAGCTGATGCTAGACGTTTTTCATTCTCTCAAAATGGACATCAACCCGGTCGCGATCATTGACGAATACGCGCCAATGCTAGGGCATATTCAGTTTGCTGACTTTCCGGGACGTCATGAGCCATCACAAGGCGTCCTCGACTTTTCGAAGATCTTTAATGCGCTCGAAGCGGTTCACTATCAGGGATTGGTTGGATTGGAGTACATCCCAACACGCGATATCCGCCCTTGTATTCCGCTGCGGGACTATCTTTCACTGAGCGAGGCAAACGGATGACAGTTTTTAAGTTGGCACGGATTTGCACCTGTCAATTATAGGCGTCATGATCTCGGCGGCGGAATACTGGCACGAGAACGAAACCCTCTAATCTGCAGTCGCTGTGAGGAATTTGTTTCTTGCTGTTTTCCCAAAGGTGAGCGTGAGCGCCTGCCCTTTTAGTGACACATTGACCTGATTTACCTGGTTTCGAAAAACATCTGCCAGCAGATCATTTTTCACTCTCAAGCCGGCTGGCTCATCCGCATAAGCAGCCTCTTGATAAACCAAAATATAGTCCCCTTGAGGTTCGGCGCCGATGAACTCAAGGGGAATTGGCTCTTCGTTCAACGCCGCTATGGCGAATCGTGTTTCGGTGTAAAGCCCCAATGCCGCGAGGCTCTTCAGATCATCGAACGTCGCTGGTCCACCGCCTAATTGCAGCGACGCGGCATCCTGGGCGTGGTGCGTATGGATGCGGTGAACCACCTCAAGCGTCCCACTATCGGCGTTCCATACAATCGTCGTCAACACATACGCCCCCACATGGGCGCGTACCGGGGGAGACGAAAAGAATGCTGAAACCGCGAAAAAAGCAGCAATAAAGCAAGCCACCCGCCGACGCCCGACCGTCATTCGGACGTCTCCTCAGGGCGTCGTAACGGCACTGACCAATCGCCGCTTTCAGGTTCACCTTTCTTCTCAGAACGCAATTCTTCCATCATGTCGCGCATGAGATCCCGCGTCTCGCTGGTCGATTTAAAAAGCTGCAGACGAGACGGCGTTAATTGACGAGGATAGTGATTATTATGCCTGTCCGCGTCTGCGATCTGATGGGCGTCATCGATTGCGATCGATTTAACTTCTTTCTCCGTGATCATCATGCGCGTGATGCGGTTCGCATTATACCGCCAAATCTCGGCGGGCAGCAGCATTTCGTCATTGCTATCATCAGCATACGTTATAGTTAGTGGAATCGGCATGACGATGCCGCCCTTATTGGAGAAATCGACAAAATAGACGAAATCGTCGTTTTCGAGCGCTTTTTCGAGCACCGTGCGTTCCCACGCCTTCAAACCGCCCTCATCGACCGGCGCATTCATTTTCGTCCAATAGGCGTTGCGATCGGCGTTTGAAACCGTGAACTTGTCGTTTTCATTATAAAAGTCGGCGAGTTCCGGAAAGCGCGACACATAGGTTTTTCGACCTTCGGCGCGGTTGCGGCTCTGGGTGAGCGGCTCCGGTTCGTCGCGCTCAGCGTCAGCGCGATCGAGGGGGAAGTCTTTCTCCGGGTCTAAGCTCGCAACCTTATAGGGTCGAACGTCATCAATAGAGAGGTCGACATGATCGATTGAATAGAACCATCCGCGCCAAAACCAATCGAGATCGACGCCGGAGGCATCTTCCATCGTTCGGAAGAAATCAAACGGCGTCGGACGTTTGAACTTCCAACGTTCGGCGTATTCCCGAAAGGCGAAGTCAAAAAGCTCCCGTCCGAGAACGGTCTCTCGCAACACGACAAGGGCGGACGCCGGCTTCGTGTAGGTGTTTGGAAAAAACTGCGGAATCGAGTCCGACTGGGTCATAATCGGCGCCTGATCAGCGCTCATCATATAGGTCGAAATGAAATCAAGAATATTGGTTCTTTCAGAAAATCCTGCATCCGGATGGTTTTCTTCCCACTCGATTTCAGCAAGATATTGCAAGAACGTGTTGATGCCCTCATCCATCCATGTCCATTGACGCTCGTCGGAGTTCACAATCATGGGAAAATAGATGTGGCCAATCTCATGGATGATGACGGCGATTAGATTGTACTTAACAGCCCTCGTATAGGTCCGTTCTTCTCCCTCTTTCTCCTTGGCGGGCCGATAACCGTTAAAGGTGATCATGGGATATTCCATGCCGCCCCGCTCCCAAACGTTCACGGACTGCGCAACAGGGTAAGGGTACGGGAACGAAAAGCGCGAATAGACGTCCATCGTATGGGCGACGGCGTGGCTTGAATATTTCGACCAGATCGGTTCGGCCTCTTTCGGATAGAACGACATGACGAGAACGTTGGGGTTCTTCTCATCATCCTGCTTAAAGCCCATCGCGTCCCAGATGTATTTTCGCGAACTCGACCACGCGAAGTCGCGAACATTCTCGGCTTTAAAACGCCACGTCTTCGTCGTGTCGACGCCTTCACGCTCATTGGCGGCGGCTTCCTCCGGCGTCACAATGAACATCGGGCGGTCTTTTTCAGCGGCTTCGGCAAGACGGCTGCGCTGCTCCGCAGTCAACACCGCTTCAGGGTTTTGTAAAACGCCGGTGGCCGCGACCACATGATCGGACGGCACCGTAATCGCCACATCATAATCGCCAAACTCAAGCGTAAACTCGCCGCGCCCTAAGAACGCCTTATGCAGCCAACCGCCATAATCCGTGTAGGCAGCCATGCGCGGGAACCATTGAGCGAGGGAATAAAGATAGGTGTCGTCGTCAAAACGTTCAAAGCCGGCGCGGGCGCCGACAGCGGCGTCTTCAACAATATTATGCACCCACCCGATCGAGAACGTCGCCGCGGCGCCCGGCTTTAACGCCGCCGGCAAATCAACGCGCATCATCGTATCAACGATCGTATAAGGAATATCTTCGCCCTTCGCCCCTTTGACGGAGAGAATTTCAAACCCATGCTCCGTTTCGGATAGAGACTGATGCTTCCGAAGCGCGGCGAAAGAGAGCATGTCCGGGGTTGTAACGGACGGGTCGGCCGGCGGCGCGGTTTCGGACAGGCGCGCTAGAGAATCACCGCGGAACCTGTTTTGATCGAGCTGCACCCAAACATACCGCAAGGTGTCAGGCGACTTATTCGTATAAGTAATGCTGGCTTCAGCTTCGATCCGACGCGTCGTTTCATCGAGCGAGACGTCAATTTTATAGTCGGCTTCCTGTTGCCAATATTGAGAACCAGGCGCGCCCGACGCCGTGCGGTAGACATTCGCCGTCGGCCATTCGCGTTCTAGTTGTTCAAACGCCTTAGCGCCCGAGGCGGGTTCATCGAATGCAAAACTCGGCGAGGCGACGATCGCCGCCGCAAAAACGCTGATCGCTAACGGAAAGACATCCGCAAATCGCAATTTCTTCATTTGGTCCCCATGCGTAAGACTGGTCGCTGAAAGCAGTTGACCGAAAGGTCGGAGCAGGCCCGAAACGGCACAGCACCGAGGGACTTTAGCGCTATATGATCAAGGCGCAATTCTTTGATGATGCAAAAGGCCGCCCGAGCAGGAGAAATGGTCTAAGAGACTGAATCAAAAGTCGCAAAAATGACGACACGCAAATATCAGACGTCAATTTGCAACAAAACGATGCGGTTCCGGCTCGTAAAAGACATGCTTTTACCTTTTAAGGTTTAGAGTCGGAACCGAGTGAGCTCCCGGCGTACTGACGTCTGATTTGCAACCACCTCAGTGCTTTGTAGGACTTTTGGAGCAGGCTCTAAGACGGGACGTCTGCCGCGACACAGATCACCGTTCTTATTTACCGCCAATCGAGATCTCGCCGACGAACGCAGCCTTTGTCGACAGCCTCTTCCGGCGCATCCAAGAACGCCGCGATGGTCGTGAAAACGCAGGCGCCCCAGACATTGTGCGCCATATTCGGAAACTCAATGTACTGAGACTTATTCATTGTTTTCGCCGCATTTTTCATGAAGATTTGAGGAACGGATCCATCAATGCCGCCAGCCATCAACAATGTTGGAACCGCTGATCGAACGGGGTCGGCCCCCATACTGCCTTCAGCGCGGACGGGCCACCAAGGGCATACGGACATGCCGAACTCCCAGTGGATCATCTCCGGCTCGGTGAGCAACATCCGGCGGGCCACCTCTTTTGAAGGGGCCGCCGGGCCGGCGTCGGCGCAAACCTGGTTAACGGTGACGCCGTTGGCGTAGCGGACATCAGAGGGCCGAGTTTTAAAAGCACCGTCGATAAGCGAACGAAACACGTCGCCCATCGCCTCGCGATCATCGGCGGCGATACGATCAATGAGCCAAGGCACTTCGAGAGCATCGCGAGAGTCGAAGAAAAAGCCATTGATAATAGCAATAAGATCGTCGCCCTCAATGGACGCCATTTCGCTCGGATTCGCTTCATCGATAGGCAGAACAAAGGGGCGCTCATCAAGAACCGCGCGCGCTTTTTGTAACCGGGTCTCAAGGTCAGGATACCTGCCGTCACAGTCTTTATCCTCGGCGCATAGCTCGAAAAAATAGCTCAAGAACTCTTTGAAGTAAGAGAATGCGCCCTTGGGAAAGTCCGTATACTTTACGCTATTTGTCCAAGCCGCATTTGCGACAATGGCGCGCACGCCGTCATCCTTGTACCCTAAAACAGCAATCGCGGAACTGCCGCCGGCGGAATGGCCATATATGTTCCATTCTTTAACACCAAGCGCTTGACGAAGGTCATACAAATCCTCCGCATAGTCCTTATCGCCATAAAATTGGAGGCGAGCGCCTGTCGCTGATAGATCGTCGTAACATTCATCAAGCGCCTGGAGCATGAGGTCCAAACGCGCTTCCTTCGGACCAGGCGAGGCCAATGCTCGGTTCGGCAGCCATTCATCACATTGTAGTTTAACGCTGCTGTCGAGATAGCCCCGCGGGTCGAGCAGAATGAGCGATCGTCCGCCGACGGCGTAGCGCCAGAAATCGACGTGCGCCTCGACGCCTCGAACCCAGCTTGTACCCGGGCCGCCACGCAAGACCACCACCGGGTCGTCCGGCGCGCCGGGTCTTGCCGGCAGAACCCCCACCAGCATCGTCACCGCGCGTCCGTTGGGCCGCCCGCGATCCTCCGGCGCTGTAAAGTCATAGCAGGTTAAACCGGCGTCCATGACGCGTTCTGAAAAGCCGTCACCGCATGACTTCTCCGACAGCGAGACGCCCTCGCGCAATACCGTCGGCTCCTCAGCGCTCGCCGGCGAAGCAAGACCAAATCCGAACGATGCGGCGATAACCGCCAGTGTTTTTAAAGGATGATTGAACATTCTATCGGTTATCCTCAAATAAACGGGATCAGCCTGAAGCTTTGCAATACGCGAACGCGCGTCATTAGCTAATCATATCTTAGCCGCTGCCGCCACGCCATACGAAGCGCGTTGCGGCACACGGTTTCGACGTATCGGGAACTGCCCGTCCAAAGCGCACCGCCACAGAACAATAATATCCGCGGCGGCGATGCGCGCCGCCTAGACGTCTTTGTTCCATAAGCCTGTCGCGGCGACATCTTGGGCGTAGTCAGAAAAGTCCTTAGGCGCACGACCAAGCGCGCGCTGAACGCCGTCTGTTAGATGCGCGTTTCGACCGTCAAGAACCGTTGAGAAGAGATAATCCAACATCCAGACGACGTCTTTCGGCGCGCCTGAGTCGGCGACTTGCGCCACAAAAACCTCATGCTGAACATCGATATAGTTGATCGCACGGCCCGTTGCACTGGAAAGGTCCTCAGCCACATCGGCGATTGACATCAGACGCGGTCCCGTCACTTCGTAGATCTGCCCATTATGGCGATCCTCAGTGAACGCAGCGACGGCGACGTCGGCGATGTCATCGACATCTACGAAAGGTTCGACTTGCCGTCCCGCCGGCAAAGTAATGGCGCCATTCAAGACCATGTCGATGAACGCCCCTTCGGAAAAGTTCTGATTGAACCAGCTCGCCCGAACGATGGTCCATTCTAAGCCGGCGCCTTGCACAATACGCTCACAGGCTTGCGCCTCTTCTTCGCCGCGGCCTGACAACAGGACGAGCCGTTTAACCCCGCGCCGCTTAGCACGGTCGACAAACGCCTGGATCGCATCAGTCGCACCGGGCATTGCGAGGTCCGGCGCATAGGTGATGTAGGCCGCCGTCACGCCCTCAAGGCAAGCATCCCAGCTTTTGTCATTATCCCAATCGAACGAGGGAATCGCCGAGCGCGACCCTATACGAACGTTACGCCCCTTCGCCGTTAGACGTTCGGCAATACGGCGCCCGGTTTTTCCGCTGCCGCCGAGAATGAGGGTGAGGTCTTTTGTGGGGGTTTCGATGCTCATTGACTTGCTCCTTGTCAGGTTTCTGCAAGTCAAGTGTTAGGAGAAAGCCGGCATCGCCTCTTGCCGGAAGACGCCACAGTTTTAACCGATCGCGACAGGCGTGGTGTTTCTCACCCCATCAGTGCAGACGACGGGCGCCGGTTTTTGATAACGGACCCGCGGTAACGGGCCGTGACGGATCCGGGTCGATCTCAGATACGCGTGATATTACGCGACCGACGCCCTTAGGGAACGGCGTTGCGGGAGCCTGTCCGTATATCGTGAAATTGAGTTTGTTGTCAGCGCTAGCGTTACGCATGACGTCCACAAGGCGCATAAGATCGCCGGCGCGCTCGGTGCGGGAAAAAACCGGGCTTGTCGCGATCACGACAGCTTCGAAGGGCGCGGTAGTGACGCGCTCGACAAGATCTTCCTCCGCCATCGGAAGAAAATAGTCCACGCCATACCCCTTATCACGGAGGAACTCAGCGACAAAGGCGGCCCCAAAGAAGTGCGGTTCACCGGGCGCGGGAGCAACCAGAAACCGACTTGCTAGAGAACGATATGCCGGCGCAAAAGACGTCGTTCGACGCCGAAACACGCGCAGCAAGTGTGACAGCCCGATCGTCATGTCGGCGTCATCGCAAAGCTCGGCCTGCCATAAGGGCAGATAGGCGGCGGCAATCTTCTCACACTGCGCCGCGGCGCCAGCCGCTGTCGCAGGCGCCAGTTCGAGGAAAGCGGACGCCGCCCTTTCATCGCCGCCAATAAGTTCACGCGCGGCGATCGTGGGGCGCATATCACCGTCAAAGCGATTCGGCGCCTGCGCGACCCGGCGCGACGGCTCGCGCGCCAGAAGCCGCATTGACCAGTCGGAAAACATCCGTGTCCGAACAAGCCCATAACTCAAAAGCGCGATATCGGTATGCCGTTCGTCGCGGCTGATAGACGCCGCTACGTCGTCCAGCCTGTCGACCGGTCCTTCCAGCCATTGCAGAAACTGGCCGTCGCCATAAAAGACAGCCCCCGTTAGCCCTTCCGCCGCGTTACGGGCCTGGGCGCGCGAAACGAGGTCGCCAAGCGTTTCAGGGTCGAACTGCCGGGTTGAGCGGCTTTTGTAGATCAACGCCGCAAGCGGCGCCGGTGAAGCGCCCGAACCGCTGTTGAACGCCGAGCTATTAGACGCTGAGTTATTGGAAGACGGGCTCATAATTGACCCTTCGCCACCGGGCGCTCTGGCGCGGTGAATAGGGAAGCGAGGTATGGGATCGCCGCAGTCATCGCTTGTCCTCCGCCGAAAGAACCCCGTTCGGCCTTAGGGTTATACAATCAATGGCGGCGGTAGGTCTCCTGGCTAACGGGCATGGGGCGGCTCACCTTCCCGAGGATACCTCCCCAGTGGCCCAATGAGCGCCCTTCACCGTCCACAGTTGCGGGGGCAGCGCCGGACTTGGCGACTTCATCGCCGCACCGGCTTCCCTGTTACGTCCTTGCGGACACCGACGACAACTTTGATGCTATGCTCTTCACCGGGTAGCGTCAAACGAGATCGACATTCGATCGGCCGATTCATCGCTCTTCGGAGACGAATAGTTTTCCATCATCCGGCCTCAGACCAAATGCTTTTTGATGAGCGAAATATGGGTCTGCAACGGCAGATTAATAATTCTCAATCTAAGAGCCTGAATCAGCATTCGAAAATAACGACGACACTTGCAGATCAGACGTCAATTCGCCGTAGAACGATGCGGTTCAGGCGCCGAGCCGGTAAGAACGCGGCGTCTGTCCGGCCCAGCGTTTAAACGCCCGCGTGAAACTGCTTTGCTCAGCGAACCCTGTCAAAAAGGCGACTTCTGCGAGGCTGTATTCGGTTTCACGCAGCAACCGGTGCGCCAAATCCTGTCGCGCCAGATCGACGACGCTTTGAAACGAATGTCCCTGACTGGATAATCGCCGTTGCAAGGTTCGGGCGCTCACGCCCACCTCAGACGCGACGACCGAAAGCGTCGGCACGCCTTCGCTCAACATATTCGCCACCGCGCGACGCACTTGCTGCTCCAAACCAGCCTCAGCGCCGCGCGACGCCATCTCTTGCTCCAAATGGCGATCAAAGAAATTGGCAATAGTTTCGTCGCCGAGCTTATTTGGCGCGTCGATCGTTTCGGCGCTGACCAGAAGCGCGTCCCGCCCTGACTCGAAATGCACCGGACACCCAAAATGGTTCTCATAGACCGCCCGATCGCCCCTCGGCGCATGTTTGAAGTAGACGGCGAGCGGCGCAAATTTCGCGGTGCTCACCTCCCGACTGATTGTTTCCACGGCGGACAGGCTGGCCTCGTTCGACAGCAGCATGCCGGTGCGGCCGTCGCCCGCCTTCTCGAGAGAAAAGAAAAAACCATCGGCGGCTTCTTCAAGCGTATAGGTCTCAGCGCTGCCGAGGACATGGCCGTATCGTTCTGAGCGGACATAAGACCCGCGCAAATTCGGCGCGGACTTCCATGCGAGACCAAACGCGCCGTATTCGTCGCTGCGCATGGCCGCGCCGATGCGCAGCGGCAAGATCAGCCCATCCGGATCGCGATCCGCCAGCGCCGCGAAGAAATCATAATAGTCGAGCGACGAGACCATTTGAGCGGGATCAATCGGACCGTCCGGCGCGAGACCTAAGCCTTCAACGAGGTCACGCGTCTCAACGCCCGGGCTGGCTTGACTGACGACCTTGTAAACATAAAGCGACGTGATCTGGCTCATGCACGCCGTTATACACGATCATGCACCTTTCCAAGGAAGTGTTATTCGTGGTCTCCGATGAACGCACGATGAACACAGGATTATGCGCAAGACGCATTCAGCGCCTTGCGCGCGATCCGTCGGCGCCCTTGCAGTTGATAGCAAACTGCGCGGCTGCGACTTAGTTCGCCTCCGCGTCGAGGATGTTTATGTAGGAGGGTCTGTTCGTGATCGAGCCATGATCGTTCAAAAGAAAACTGGCCGTCCTGAACAATTCGAAATTACTGCGGCCACGGCGACATCGCTGAAGGTTTGGATCAATACTCAGTCTCTCAAACCCGAAGACTCATTATTTCCATCCCGTATTTCGGCTCGCGAACACCTTTCGGAACGCCAATACAATCGCATCGTCCTTCGCTCGGTCGCGGAGATTGGTCTTGACCCCTCAAACTACGGGACGCACTCACTCTGCCGTACAAAGGCCACACAGATTTACCGCAAGACAGGGAACTTGCGAGCTATTCAGCTACTGCTTGATCACACCAAAATCGAAAGCACTGTTCGTTATCTCGAGGTCGATGTGGATGATGCACTTAGTATTCCATCGAATATTGATGTATAGAAAAAAAGTTATTTTATCCTTATGACTACTAAAGAAGAAAAAGCACGTCGAATGCAACTTCGCAAAGAGACGGAAACACGCTTAATTAACGAGCCACAGGTGCCTCCGTACAACCGTGGGCCCAAATACTTGTGGCCTCTTGCGTGCTTTAGTTGCCGTGTCAGTTTCAAACTTGACGCTGACCGCAGTTCCAAAAAATGCCCTAATTGCAAAGGCGAACTTTACAATATGGGGCGAGCGTTCAAAACGCCTAAGCGGAACAATATTGAGCACTGGAAAAAAGTAGAGAAGCTTCGGTTGGCAGGATACGGATTTCCCATGACTTCGACAAAAGCGCCAAAGTACCCCGAAAAGCTCAGTGACGTTGAGAGCTTTATTGTTGAGCACCCGAATCATCCATTTAGGAATCTTGGCTTCACGAAGAAGTAGGGTTGGAATGTAAAGATGATAACCCCTAGATTTACCTGCCTTCAATTTGCAGCTATTGTTTTTGGTATTATAGCTATTAATTGCACTCTATTTGGTGTCCTATTATTTTATCCTTCTGCTGAACAAACTTTCCATTAAAGCAATATTGAAGCTCAAATATCAGAAGATCCGGGCGTTATTCCTTCGATTTTATACCTTTGCTTGATATTGGGTTGGGCGGTCGCATACTCTGATTTTTTCAAGTTTCCGCATAGGTTATTCATCTTAGTTCTTGGCGTCTTGTTGAGTGCAAGCTTCCTGAGAGGCCATACGAAAAATAAGTTGAGTGGTTTCAGCGGTTTATGATTCTCTTTGTTTGCTTAGAACACGGAGTATCACGATGCCTTGGACTGAAACCACTCGACCAGATTATGACCGGCGTTCTTTGCGGTATGCAAG
>JBCCAY010000036.1:0-1642 GCA_039814575.1 Pseudomonadota bacterium | reverse complement strand
TGCGTCGACCACACGTAGGAAAAGCTGTTCGTTCGTTTCGACCATTAATTGCGTTTTTCACATCTAGGGAATGACGGAACACCGCCTACATGATTTCTGTGTCATTCGCCACCTTCCTCTCCAAGGCGGGAACGATCCTGTCGCCCGCAAACGGAGAAAGAAAATGACCAATAGTACAAACACATCCACCAACTACGGTCGCGACTTGGAGGGCAAAGTCGCTCTGATCACCGGCTCGGCCCGGAACATGGGGCGTGCATTCGCCGTCAGCCTGGCCGCACGCGGCGCCGATATCGTGGTGCACCACCACGCAGCCGACTCGGTAGCAGACGCAGAGGAAACGGCGCGTCTGGTTCAGGAGAACGGCGTCCGAGCCCTGATCACCAGCGGAGACTTGTCTAGCTCATCCGCCGTCGAGGCGATCTTCGCTAGCGCCAAGGACGCGTTCGGGCGGATCGACATCGTCATCAACAATGCCGGCGTCGTCATCAAGAAATCCTTTGCCGAGATCACAGAAGACGATTTTGACCGTGCTTTCGGCGTCAACACCAAAGCCGCGTTCTTCACGATGCAACAAGCGGCGCGCCATATCGAAGATGGCGGCCGCATCATCAACATGGGCACGACCCTTCTGGGCGCGACCACTGGCATGTACGGCGTATATGCAGGGTCCAAGGCCCCGCTGGAAGACTTCACGCGTGCGCTCTCCAAAGAGATTGGCGGCCGTGGCGTGACCGTGAACGTGGTGGCTCCGGGACCGATCAATACGGCGTTCTTCCACGAAGAAGAGAATGAGCGGTCAACCACCTATCTCAGCAACATGAGCGTGGCCGGACGTTTGGGCGAGATCACGGACATCGTGCCGTTGGTCGATTTTCTCGCCTCGGACAGCAGTCAATGGGTGACCGCCCAGACCCTTTTCATCAACGGCGGCTTCCTCGCGCGCTGATGCGGCTATCTGCCCAAGGCAGGCGTGGTGGCGCGTTCACCAAGCCGACCCTGCGTTTAGCCCACCGAAGGAGACGTATCGCTCGATTTTTACGGGCGAGATTCAAGACGCAGTCTACCGCATCTCAGCGGCGGGCTGCGCGTCACATCCGCTGATGCTTCGGTCAACGCGACGGACCCAACGTACGCTCCCCCCGCCAGCATTGGGTTGGCGATGTGATGAGGCGAGGCGGCGCGGTGGAGCCGCCATGCGCAGCGCGAACCTACACGCCATTCCGCCTCGCCGTTCCGCCTAAGACTATGCGCGGATTGTCGGCCGGAAACGACCTTTGCTTCCGAAGAACGTCTGGACCATCCCGGCGCGGCTCGAGATTGCCGAGGCGGTGGAGGTTTGAGCGCGAGGGCCGCCCCTCGTGGGCGGCCCACTGCGGGCGTCAGCAGATTGGTTTCGGCGCCGCAGCCGCAGTGCCGTTTTTCGCCACTCGCCGCGCACGTCAAGCCCAGGGCATCGCCCGGGCGCCGATCGGGGATAGAGCGGCCGTCGACCGGAAGACCGCGGCTAAAAGCGCATGCGATCTCGTCGATTCCGGCGCAGTTGTGAGAGACGTTTGAAGCCAAGACCTCGCCGCCGCAAAGGATCAGGCGTCAGGGCGCCCGGCTTCGGTGGCGCGCGTCACCTCGTTCAGCCTGCCTG